>NZ_LODI01000008.1:70239-82785 GCF_001468485.1 Pseudoalteromonas sp. H71 | reverse complement strand
ACACGGGTTTTAAATTATTTGCAGATACGTATCATGGTAGTAGCAAAAATGGCTGGTATTGTTGTAAATAATACAAATAACACATATGAGCCTTAACTCTGTCAATAGGCATTAGTGTTCTTTTTGACCGTTTTTATAAATTGACGGTCAATTCTAAACCAATAAACAAATTCGTTTACTTCGTCTGTCGATACGGCTGTTAAGCAAGTAGCTTACGGCAAACACATCTAGGGTGCGTTACGCAGTAATCTCTTATTGCGATCTCATCGCAGCCAGGTTTTATAGACAGCCCGATGGGGCGACGACAGCTTTTTATTGAAGGAATGGCAAATGACGAGGTTGTATAGAGCCTGCTTTCCTTTAAATAAAAGGCGGAATATTACAGTGAACAAAGGCATAAATAAACTGACCTTACGGGGGCAAACGAAAGTGAATGCGCAATGGCAGCTGTATTGCCTTGTTCATAACATAGAAAAGCTGCAAAACAGGCTGCATTAAAAAAGGGGAGCCCTTTTAAGCCAAAATGTGCCAATCAAGCACCTGTAACTCCCTCTAAAATAGCCATTAAAACAACCGTACATTCTCTTTTTCTATTTTACGTGAAATAGCGATAACTGATTGAACCAAAATAGGAACTCGGCTATGGTTGATTCATCAATAAAAATAAATTTAAAACGAGTTAATCTACAGGCTCGTTAGGTGCTATATAGTGAATTTTAGATTCCTCTTATTGTTATTAATATCTTGGCCATCAGTCTCAGATGAGATAAGCCTAGTATTTCGAGAATCACACTTTTTAAGCCAGTATCGGCATGAGATTTATATAAATACAGGGCAGTATGTATACATCGATGACCATTTCAAACTTGGTAGCGAAAGCGAGTGGATCCCTAACACCCCTGTATTAAAGACAAAGGCTTTAAATACACATCATCAAGCAAACCTAATCAACCGATTTATTGAATTGGGAGTCGATGACTGGAAATCCGAATATCCAGAAAGCGACATTGCCCTAATCTGTGATGGGTTATCATTCACTTTTTACATTAAGTCTGACGAACTTAACCTGTACACTACTGGAGGCTGTCGCTTCCCACCTAATTACGAAGAAGTAAGAAAAATATTGGAAGATTTGTAAACACACCTAACAACCCAATAAACTCACACACTTCGTTCGCTGGGACGCATACACGCCGGGCGGCTTCGCCATTATGCCCCACATGCCTGCGCCCGTTATTGGAAAGTTATACACCNATGGAAACTATGAACTTATATAAAAGCTTTGTTGAAAAATTTGCACAAAGTACAGCCACCGCTTCTATTAGTGAACTTGAGTCTGTTGAATCAACTCTCAAAGCTGAATTACCAGGTAGTTATAAAAATTTCATTGCCAGTTTTGGAGCTACTCACAATCCAACCCTATTGGATGTTACAGTTGAAACTGACTCTGACTTATCAGACCTAAATGAGTTTGTTCAAGTGTCTAACTTTGTCAAGTTTAATGAGATGTATTGGTCGGGTGGCATGCCAAGAACTGTTTATGCTTTTGCAGCAGACTGTTCGGGTAATGCATTTTGTTTTGAATTATCATCCGATAAAGGCGAAGTCTTTTTATACGACACTGACTTCAATGAATTAGAATCTTTGGAGCTAACATTTGATCAATTGCTTGGTGAATATTTGTCGTTGGTTGGTGTATAACAAGCTAACTAACAAAGATAATGCAGCGTATCCGCCATCGGTGATGCTAAAGATAATTTCACTCGGTTATGCACATTATTTGATCAGTCGTCGAATTGTTAAAGCGTGTGAGACGAACATTTTTTTATGAGTGTGTCAGGGGATATTCAGCCGCATTAAACATCAATAGCGGCATTCGTGGCCAAAATTCATGAGCATATTGAACTGCTGTTCACGCAAGTGCTGATGATATGTGATGAGGAAGGCTTGATAGGCCGTAACCTATTTGCCATTGATGGATGTAAATTAAAATCAAATGCGATAACTGATTGAACGAAAATAGGAACTCGACTATGGTTGTTTCATTAATAAAAATAAATTTTAAACGCGTTACTCCACAGGTTCGTTTTAGCAGATAAGGGATAACTATGGGTAAATGGAATAAATCAGGTAAAATTAAAAATCCTGTTCTTTTTGGTATTTCAATAGGGGTTGCTTTGGGAGCAAGTCTAGGTGTTGCATTAAATAGTGCTGTTTTTGGCATAACAATAGGTATTGCAATGTCAGTAGCATTTTGGGCTTCTGCCAAAAATACAAATAAATAGTCACAGGAATTATTACGCTTCGGACAAGTAAATTAGCGAAGATTACTCTGTTTACGTTTTGAAATTTTAGTCAGGGATTTTTAGTGTATTTACGTGTGCAATTAAACTTCTTTACAGAGTTAATGCTTAATATAGGGAAATAAATGAAACACGCATTTTCAGGTGTATTTGAGACTGATTCTATACTTAAAACTCTCGCTTTATGTGTACTGACTTTAGGTACCTATTTAATCTATAAGCTTTATCGTTTTACAAGCCAATTAAATCAACATGCTCAACTTAAAATACCCAAACTATTTATTACAACTGCTATTGTTTTGTTTGTTACTTCTTCAGGTAACTTAATTTATAGCTTAGTTAACTATCATGACCTAAGTATCTTAAAAAGCTCAATTGGAATTCATGTCATATCGAGTGCTTTCGACATAACATGGATTGTCATGGTTCGAAAGCGTATTAATTTACTAGCAGGCACCCATAAAGGTGACAATCTTTGGTTAAATCCTTTTATGACGTCAATTTTCCATGTTATTTATATGCAATATAAAATCAACCAAGGTTTGGCTGATAAAACCATATAACAAGAAAGGGCGGCCCCATTTGGGGTCATAATTATTAAGGGTTTCATGAAGGTAGCTATACCTTTTATTTCTCTTTTTTCTCCTCTTGTTTTAGCTAGTGATTGCTCTTTTGAACATCTACGCAATGACTTTGTTATTAAACGTGCCGGCGCTGATGCAAAACAAAGTTTTAAGGCTAAAGGCTTTTCTTTTATTGCCGTCGCTAATGGTTTAGCTCCTGCACGTCCGGGGTTTGAACATATCCACATGTCTGCTTGTATTATATTAAAAACTAAATGGGACGTTTTGTGGGTTGGTTCAGACACCAGTAATTGTTCTGCATACATTGAGCTGGAAGAACATGCTATTGCTTATTCACGTGTTTTTAACGAGAAAATGATTGGGCTTGCTAAATTAAGTGAAAAATACATTTGTGCTAATGATTTACAAAGCAAACTTTATTAGGGCGAGTACATGTTTTTATATTTGTTTTTGTTTTTGTTTTTGTTTTTGTTTAGCCACACCTGTTATTAAACAATATAGGTAAGCTAAACACGTCATTATGTTTGCAATTAATGTTTTAGCCTAAGTTAGATAAAAGAGAGTAAATAAGGCAATCGCTTTAGGTCAAATATTAAGGTTAATTAATAAGTAGTTACAAATTACAGTTGGTTTTATTACCGTAACTCGTTTAATTTATTGATTAAAGTTTTATGTAAGAAGGATTTTGTATGAATAATTTATCTACAAGAGAAAAAGTAGCGTTTACGCTATGTATTAGCTTTGCTTTTTTGTTATTAATTAGTGGTATTTACGACTTTTTGATTATCGAATTTAAAGCCGAAGATCTAATAATGAGTATTGGGGCTTTTTTAATGCTACTAAGTGGAGCGTTAATGCCGAAAATATTTTTCTCACCTTTTGCAGATATATTTAAATCAACAGATCAACCAACTATAGGAAATGCCAAAGTACAGCAATGGCTTATGTTTTCAGGTGGATTGCTATGCGCATTTGGATTTGCCTTGAGGCTGCTTTTATAAAAACGGGATATTCAAAACTACTTAAAACCCATCTTAAAAATTAAGGCCAAGGTGATTATATGAAGTTTACTGTTAGATACAATAGTATGTTTTTAGCTAATAAGTTTGCTTTATTACTTGCTATTAATTAGCAAGGAGAGGACTCAGCTATAAACATATTACACGTGGATGGCGCGGCTGGTTTTAGCGTGGGTGTATTGTTATTTGCTTTATTAGAGTGGGTTTCGGTTTTATATAATCTACCTGTAAATATTGTTGTTTTACTTGCAAGTGCCAATGTTATTTATGGAATTTACGCTTTAAACCTTGCTTTTTTAGTTGCTAAGCCTGTTTACACAATCACTGTATTAGCAATAGGTAACGTTGTATGGGCCTTTATATGCATTGCTATAGTTTTATATTATGTACAAACAGCCAGTTTAATTGGCATTATGTTTATAGTACTCGAGGCCGGGTTTGTAAGCATTTTGGCATATTACGAATTTAAGTTAAGGTTTGTATTAGCAAACGTAAAATAATGGATACTGAATAGGAATGAAATGGATTTTCCAATATTAAACACCTCACACATTTTGCTTGACCAATTAACACCAGCAGATTCTATGGCTCTGTTTGAGCTTTTTTCAAACCAGTCGGTTATTAAATATTATGATTTAGAAGCAATGACTGACTTAACCCAAGCTAGCAATTTAATAACGTTATTTAATTCTCGTTTTAATGAAAATAAAGGAATACGCTGGGCTATTCGGTTAAAAAAATCTAATAAACTAATTGGTACGTGTGGATTTAATTCATGGAACGCCAAAATGCAAAGTGCTGTTATTGGCTATGACCTGCACCCGGATTATTGGGGTAAAGGGTATGTAACAGACGCTGTAAATTGTATTGTAAAAGCTGCTTTTGCAGGTAAATTGGCGTGTAACATACACAGAATACAAGCCGATACTGTTTTGGGTAATGCCGCGTCTGAAGCTGTATTATTAAAAGTAGGTTTTAAAGAAGAGGGTATAAGGCGCCATAGCGGTTATTGGAAAAACCAATTTCACGATCTTAAATGCTTTGGGTTGTTAAAAACTGAGTTTAAATATCAATAACAGTTTGATATAAAAAAGAAATAATAAGGAAATACATGCTTGTTAAGTTAAAAAACATTATTGCCAAAGGAGTTTGGCAGTCGTTAACTTTAGTCATTGTGTTTTTTATTGCAGGCCCAGAAATTATGTTAGGGCTTGAAATGATGGCGTTGGTTGAGTTTTTAGGGGCTTCTACCTTTGTGTTGGTTTACACGTCAGGGATGAAACTTTTTATATTCAAGTTAATTAATAAATTTAAGCATTTTGAGCGTTACTCTATGCTGTTTTTGCCGCCTTTATCGGTATTAAAAAAAATGCCATCTATTGTGATTCACGCAATACCTGAAAGAACGCTAGTTTTGCTGTTTTTAGGGTCTTTAGTCACTGTTATGTTGTTAAATTATAGGCTTTTTATCTAGGTGACTTATCTATATTTTAGGAAATAACAGCCCTAGGTCACTTAGCAGGTCTAAAAATTATCAATTTAAAAGTTAAAACTACTTGTATTAAAAGCCATTCACCATGGAGGTTATTATGTTTAAAATAATAATAGGATGTGCTGTTATATTTTCGTTTGTTTGTATGTTACTCGCCGCCGCACCTTTTACGCCTGCAATATCAGGTTCATTTATTATGCTGTTATTTTCAGGAGCTATAGGTTACAAGGGCTATTTGCAATCAAGTTTGATACTGCTGTTAATTAATACGCTGGCAGTTATTGGCAGCCCAGCTATAAATATAGAAAACACCCAAACATTACTGTTTATACCGATATTATTTTCAATCTCATTTGGTGGTGTTTTAGTAGGCATAAGAAAGTTAACTTCAAAACACGTTTTGTAGACGAGAGTTTTGCCAACGTTTGAGGCAAGCTTTTTGTTGTTAAGCAATAAGGTGTAGCAGCGCTTTGCTCCCTGTTTTTTCTCTAAAAGCAAAGCGTCTGTTAGTGCTCCTTGTGAATAAAGCCTGTATGTTTAAACCTAATGTGGTATCAAATAGCATTACAAACTTAGAATTAAAGCGCTTCAAATATAGCTGCAATACCTTGCCCGCCGCCAATACACATTGTGACTAAACCATACTGACCATTTATACGCTGCAGCTCGTGAAGGCATTTTGTAGTTAATATAGCGCCTGTTGCGCCAACCGGGTGGCCTAAGGCAATGGCGCCGCCATTCGGGTTCACCTTGTGTGCAGGAAAGTTTAACTCATTTGCTACGCATAAGGCTTGGGCTGCAAAAGCCTCATTAGATTCAATTATATCCATATCGTTGATTGTTAAGCCGGTTTTTTCAAATACTTGCTGTACAGCAGGAATAGGTCCGGTTCCCATTAATGAGGGTTCAACACCAGCACGAGCATAGCCAATGAGTCGTCCAATAGGTTGAAGCCCTTGTTCTTGAGCTTTTTGTTCAGACATAAGTACAAGTATGGCTGCGCCATCGTTTATACCCGATGAGCTTGCTGCGGTAACAGTGCCATCTTTTTTAAAATAGGGCTTTAAAGTTGCAAGTTTTTCGGCTGTAGTATCGGCACGAACATGTTCGTCGGTATCAAAAAGGTGCGTGCCCTTACGTGATGTAATTTCTATTGGCATTATTTGCGACTTAAAGTGACCTTGTTCAATCGCTCTGGTTGCTTTAAGGTGACTTTGCGCTGCGTAATCATCTTGTTGTTTGCGGCTAATTGCATATTTTTCTGCAACGTTCTCTGCGGTTATCCCCATAGGGTTGTTATCCCACGGATCTTGTAATGTTGTTGTGAGCTCGTCAAGCATTACGCTGTTGCCCATTTTTTGCCCCCAGCGGTTACTTTGAAGTGTATAAGCTGATGTGCTCATACTTTCTGTTCCACCAGCAAGGGCTGCATCTACATCACCTAATTGAATTTGTTGCGCTGCTTGTATTATGGCTTCAAGGCCTGAACCACATAAGCGATTTAGTGTAACTGCATGGCTGTTTATAGGCAGCCCGGCATCTATGCCTATAACCCGTGATAGGTAGGCATCTTCTGGGCCATTATGTATTACCTTACCAATAACGGTTGAACCTATTTGGTTTAAAGGAATATTTGCTCTTTTGATTGCTTCTTTAGCGCAAAGGGTACCAAGCTCTGCAGGGGAAAAGTTTTTTAGGGTTCCGCCAAAACTACCAATTGCTGTTCTTACAGCACTTAATACAACAACACCGGTGTTAGATTTTGTCATTTTTTCTCTTTATTATTAATTTATTAGTGTAGTAGGGTAAGCTAAATCATTAAACTTAGTCTTTTTAAAATACTCTAACATATTAACAAGGTGGGTATAAAAGGCTAAGTCATAATGAATAAGTATTGTTACCCATTTGAAGCTTATGGAAGGACTGCTTTGTTTACTCGCTCTTAATATTTAATAGATTGAAGCTCTTATTTTACAAACAAATTAAATAAAAATGGGGTCGGTTCTATATTTTATGATTACGTAAATAGCGTTTGAACTTGTTAGTTGGAATATGTACGGCGAATGCTTTAAACGTAAAAAAATCGGCGGATAGAGTATATTCGCCGATGTTGATAGATCCTTTATAAACAGATTATCACTCGTGTGATATTGAGCCTTAATCTGCTTTACGGTTAAGACTAAATAAACAAATTGCTAAAAGTAATGTTGCAATCATGCCCGAAGCACCGGCAACGCCTGATGGCAGAAATCCATCACGGCCAAATATGATTAATATAGCATTGGCAAGCATTGCAACACCGCCAGCAAGGGCTGTAAGGCTACCAATGGCTTTGCCGCCTTTGGCAATAAAAGAAAGGCCAAATACAAGTGCTGCTAAGCCTAATAATAATTTAGCTGCGTAATAAATCATGAATGATAAAGACACTACACCACCAATTAAAGGTTGTGCGCCTTCTACTGCACCTGCTACTTTTCCAAATGTTGAAAATAAAGTTAGGCCAATACTTACTTGTATTATGTTAAGAACAGCGCTAAATGTGATTGCCGACCAGCCTAATTGAGCGTTTTTTGCTTGCACCATAGCAGCACTTGCAAAGGCAACAAGTACAGTGAAAAGCACCGCTTCTAAACCCCATGCATACTGTCTTGAAAAGCTAATTCCGCCACTGTAAAGCGCTGTAAAAATAGCCTGTGTTATCGCTAACGCCAACAATAAAGATGCTGCAATTAGGGTGGTGCGTTTATTCGTAAATTCCATTAAGGACCTCTTATAATTTATATTTGACGCTTTAAATGATTGCAAAACTTTCGAACTTGCAGGTATAAGACAGGTGAAACTATTTAATTATTTCGTTTAAAATTATAAAAATATTTTGTACCAAAGAGTGGCAAGCATTTTAGCAATGTTGTAGCCAGTTTGAGTTACCAAGGCAGTAAAGGAGCCCAACATTAAATTGACTAAGATATAAGCTTAAAACGAGACCAATCACTTAACAAAGTGATAGTTTGCATTGTAGGTGGGGCTACATAGATTAAACCTGCAATGGCAATAACAGACGCCAACGTAATTAATTTATTATCGAAATTAGCTATTTTTAAAGCGGTTCCGAAAGAGCGTTTAATTTCTACATTACTTAAATCGACGCTGTAAATTTCATCAAGTAATAAATGTATTAACCCGCCGAGTAAAATAAACCCACCTGTTAACCAGGCAAAGGTGGCTGAATATATGGTTGTTTGGTCATTCAGCTGCCAGGTTACTTGTGTTGTTAACAAGGCGCATAACAGTATAAATAATAAAGAGTGGCAGCTACCTCTGTGTACTGTGATCCACTCAAAAATGGGCCTGATAATATATTTAATAAATCCATACACTAACAACGGCACTACAACTAACTCTACAAAACTAATTGGGATGATTAGCTCGGTGGTTATGTAATGCATTACTATTAATACAGCACTTAGGGCAAATAAGTTAAAAATAGTATCGAGTGATGTGGAGTTATCTGAATCTATGTCTGGTAATAGGCCGCCAATTGAGCCTAAAAACCATAACCAAAGTGCGCTATTTAAATCAATGTGGCCTGCAGATAATAAAGTGGCTGAGCTTAAGCCGGTGATGATAACAGCAGTATTAAGATGAGTATTGAAGTTTGCCATTGTATATCTTGATAGGAAAATAGGCTGGCATTTTAGCAATTGAAAACTTAATTGTTCAAAATACTTAAGAGCATCTTATTTTTTAACTCGTCATAAAATGCAACATTTCCGCGGCCTGTTTCTTTTACGTGGTAGAGCATTTTGTCAGCGTTGAACATCAATTCAAGTAGTTCATTGCCATCGTTAGGGGCTACTGCAATACCTATGCTTGCACCGACTGCGCATTTTTTAGTTTGAGAAATACTAATGTCCTGC
Source organism: Pseudoalteromonas sp. H71 (assembly GCF_001468485.1). Lineage (GTDB taxonomy): Bacteria > Pseudomonadota > Gammaproteobacteria > Enterobacterales > Alteromonadaceae > Pseudoalteromonas. The sequence goes on along the minus strand of NZ_LODI01000008.1, from coordinate 73,470 downwards.
TGTAGCTCATCGAGCAGGGCTATGGCTTGGTTCTGTGTTGAGCTTTTATCGTAATTATTAATTTGCTGCGCAACAATGAATTCGTCACCGCCTAGGCGGATACATATGTCAGTATTGTTATTGAATCGTTTTTTAAAGCGGTTTGCTATCTCTATCAACACTTTATCACCGGCTTCGTGACCATAGGTGTCGTTAATGGGTTTAAATTTGTCTAAATCAATCATCATAAGCACAAGATGTTGACCATGTTTAGCGCATTCACGTAGTGCTTTTTTTAGGCGCTTTTCGCCTGCACGGCGATTAAATAGATCAGTGAGTGGATCGTGATCGGCTTCAAATTGGATTTGAAACTCGCGCTCTGCGCGTTCGGTCACGTCATGTAAAATTACTTCTACTAATTGTTCTTGCTGGGGACTTCGGTTGGTTTGTCTTTGGTCTGTTAACCTTACAAATAAGCAGTGAAACCAAACCGTTTTGTATCCGACTTTACACTCACATCTAATGTTGTTTGAGGTGGGTTTTTATCACAGCGAATTTTGGTTACACAGTAGAAGCGGGAACATCACTATTAAATGTGCCAGTGCAACAGCTTAGCTTACAGTTAGTGCAATCAACAGCGCTTTACGGTAAAGCCATTAAGTTTGGTGGTGGTTTATTACATGTGGGCAAGCGTAACGGCTTTTTTGGTACCGACTTTGAACTACCAAGCTGCACAACAGCCCGTGCTTTTGTAAATTACGATGTAACAGACGCCATTGGTATTACGGCTGAGGTAAATAACCTGTTTATGAAACGTATTACATAAACTCGTTTGCCGATGCATGGGTACAACCTGGTACACCAAGAAACGTTAAGTTTTCTGCATCCTATAAGTTTTAAACGTATCCATGAAAACGATATAAACAAATAGGCTGATTATATAGGCAGCCTATTTGTTTTTAAATTAATTATTTTAAGTATCCATCAAAAATTTGCTTGTACTCGCCGGATTCTTTGAGTTTTTGCAGTTGTAAATTAAAGTCATTGCGTACTTTTTTAGACTTAAATAAATATCCATTAGGGCTTTTTCCGAATAAAGGGAACCTATCAATTTTTTGTGTTGTATCAATATCTTTTATATTTGCGCGAAAGTAGTCAAAGCTTTGTTTATCCATTTGTATAACATCTACCTTGTCTAAGTACAAAAATTTAACTTGAAGCGATTGGTCGTGTATTTCGTTATACAATGGATTAGCTTTAGCCATATTTGCATACTCATCTCCTAAGTGAATGGCAGCACTTGGCCATGACAATAGACTATAATTTTTCAAATCGGCTATTTCACTCAATTTAAAGTTGTTTTTACTTAAAGCAAAAGCTAGATTTTCGTATGTATAAGACGCATATGATAAATAACCTTTTAGGCTGTTTCCGTTTGCAGTATTTAAATTAATATCTGCTACTACATCGATATTTCCTTTTTTATACTCTTTTACACGCCGAGTGTAAGGATAATATCGAGACTCAATTGTGTAGCCTAAAGGTGTTAAAGCCGCTGTAATAATATCTACTGTTAGACCACTATTTGAATCAGGGAATACGAAAGGGGGAAGTTTTTCACCAAAACCTACTACGAGCGTTTGCTCAGTGATTGATGCATTAACGATGGGTGATAATAACAATGCGGCTATTAAAATGCTGTTTAACGTCATTTCTACTGTAATAAATTAACTATTAATGTTTAAAAGATAGTTATTAACGTGTAAAGCAACAAGTAAAAAGCCCATTAAACTAATTATTAATTAGCTTTAATTAGCTTTAATTAGCTTTGATGGGCTGATTGATATCAGTTTTATACCGGGGTATTTAAAATGGTGCGTAGCCATCGGGTGTTGTTACTGGCGTAGTCCAGCGCTTTGTAGCCTCTATTACTGGGCGTTGTGCGCCTTGAGCTGGTAAACGCCCGCTGTCGCCAAACAACCACAGTACAAAGTTGGTTCTATCGCCACTGGTTATGGGTTTAGCAGCATGTGCCACACTTCCTCTGTGGATCATCGCGAAACCTGGCGTAAAACTAAGTTGAGTTACTTTACCTGTAACTTGGTCGTAAAAATCAAGCTCAGAACCGGTAAACTCCTCACCCGGTAAATTTAAATTAATATTTAACGTTACCGCTGATGCATCAGTATGTGGGCGAATAGACGCATCTGTACTTGGGTCATAGTAAATAGAAAAACCAAATGTTTGCGTGTCGTAACCTGTAATTTCAGGAAATAATAAACGCGAAATAGGGCGCATATAAGTGTTTAGCATTTCGTTATAAAATGCTTGAAAACTTGGCGCTGCTAAATAGCCCTCTGATCGTTTATCGAGCATAACGCCGCGGCGGTTTAATACAATACCGTAAGGTGGGCGCATAGGAATATTAGAGTTCCATACTTGTTCAAGGTAGCCACGTAAAACGGTTAGGCGCTCAGGATCAAAAAATTGAAACTGAAACACATCAGGTGCCACTTCCTCTAAAAGCGCTTTTACTAAATGCTCTTTAGATGGATTTTCCCATGCTTGTTGTACGGCTTCGCGTAAATTTTTATCGAGTAACGAATCGTCTAGCGTAAAGGTAGAAGCGTCAACTTCGCTTGCTTCCCATTCTTTCCAAGCGTCTGAAATTAGGTCGTCGTTGCTTGCCCAAAACTGCTGTACCGAGTGATCACGGTTTAACATTTCTTGGCGTGTTGGTAAATCTAGAGCACGGGCTAATTGTAATTGTTTGGTTTTCATACGATGTAACTCCAGTTATTTAATACAGGTTTAACAATCTAGGAGTTAAGTTTATTATGGAGTTAATTATTAATAAACTGGACAATAAAATAAACAGTATTAATAAAAAATTAATAATAGAATCGTTTAATGCCTTTTTAAGCGTTAAAAAGCTGCATTAAATGCAGCCTTTTATTTTAATGCGTAACTCTGTCGCCCCAAATATCTTCTAGGCGACTGTCTCGTCCGCATCGCCAGCGATAAGTGTTATAACGGATAGGGTTATTTTTGTAGTAATCTTGATGGTAACTTTCTTTTCCTTTGATAGGGTAGAACACCGTTGTATTTAATATTGGCGTAACAACGGTTTGATTAGGAAACTCTTTAATAACACGTTGTTTGGATTGCTCTGCTAATTTACGTTCTTCTTCATTAGCAACAAATATAGCACTGCGATAACTGGGGCCTTTGTCGCAAAATTGGCCTTTCGGA
>NZ_LODI01000008.1:67353-70214 GCF_001468485.1 Pseudoalteromonas sp. H71 | reverse complement strand
TCAAAAGGGTCAATATTAACCCAATAATGATTGAGTATTTCTTGATAGCTTACAATGCTAGGTTTATAGGTGATTTCAACCGCTTCATAGTGTCCTTTATGATTACCGTTATATGTCGGGTTTTTAATTTTACCCCCTGTAAAGCCAGATATTACGTCGGTTACGCCTTCAAGTTTCTCAAAGTCTGATTCCATACACCAAAAGTAACCACCTGCAAGCACTGCTTTTTTTGTCTCTTCTGCGTAAGAGAGTGTGCTAAATAAAACGAGGGTAGATGCTAGCGTTAATGAGAGTGTTTTTTTCATAAAAATATCCACCTTTAGAATTAATTTAACTATACGTTTAATTAGACCTATCAAGTACAAAAGGTATTTCATATTTTTAGCTAACAAATTTGGTTTTGGTCAAAAGTGTCTAATTTATATTTTAATACTATGTATTCCACTAAAAACGCAGTTGAAAAGTTTAACCGTGATGATTAAGGTTAATGCATTGATGATGTAATTTACCTGGTGTTAGATGAACCAATTAACTGAGGAATCAATTAGCTGCCCGTATTGCGGTGAAGTTATAGAGGTATTACTAGATGCTGCAGATATTGATGAGCAATACATAGAAGACTGCCAAGTATGCTGTAAGCCCATTTCGTTTGTTGTATTTGAAGAAGACGGCGAGCTAAAGGTAAATGTATACAGTGAAGACGATACATTTTAAATTGGCGTAAATTATAAAAAAGGCTGCATAACTGTAGCCTTTTTTATTGATGGGGCGTTACTTATTTTGTTCTCGAGCTAGCTGGTTAGGGAGTAGCTCTTCCACTATTTCACGTGCGGGTAGAGTGTAACGTGTGCCATCAAACATGACTGAGGTAAACTCATTTATATTAGTAATGCCGGTTAGGGTCCAGCCCTCGCCGCGCTTAGGACAATACACAGTTGTGGTAGGTTGTATTACTTTAAATTCGTCACTCATACTTGTGTGCTCGTTATATAATGCTTGTTAATGCGCTATGGTAAGTTAATAATGCAGGTTCATAAAGTGCTATTTGCCCTGTATTTAAATCATGTTTGAAAAAATAAATACGCCTCGTATATCGCTGCGTTTAATATCTCATAAAGATGTAACTAGCTTACATGCTATTTTAAACAACCCGTTGGTTAGTAAATTTAATGACTATTCAACCCCACTATCTAAAAGTGATGTAAAGCAATTAATACAAGATGATATTAGCGGCTATTATGAAGGGGAAATTATACGTTTAGCGATTACGCATAATACTCTAAACAAAGTGATTGGTAGTTGTGGCCTATATAAAATTAATGAACAAGTAAGCTGTGCTTTTTTAGGCTTTGAGCTGGCGCCGCATTTTTGGGGTAAGGGTTACATGAAAGAGGCGCTTGTAGCGTTAATACCTGAATTAGTGATGATTTTTAAGTTAAAAACTATTTATGCCGAGGTAGATAGTCGTAATATAGCCTCGTGTAATTTGCTAAATGGGCTAGGGTTTCAACTTAGCGAAAGTAAAAGCAGCGTTTGGTTTTGTTATTTTTAATACATTTGAATACATAGAGAAAAATATGGCTATACACATAAATAAAAATTACTTAGTAAACTTAGTATTTGCTGTGATTGCATTGAGCTTAATTATTTTAGGCAGCCGTTATTATAACCATTATGTTTCGGCCTATACAGATGTAACAATCGATTCAAAAGTATTAAATGAAACGCGTAAAATTTTTATTAGATTACCGAGCAATTACGATGCTAATAAAACGTATTCGTTAATTATTAAAACAGATGGTAATTTTAACCTTGATAAATGGGATGAGTCTTTAACTATGCTTGCTAAAAAACAAGGTGGTAAGCAAGCAATACTAGTGGCTATTCCAAACTTATTTTTTGTATCTTCTCGTAATCGCGACCTAGTGCCGCCTTACGCACGCCAAGAGGTTAATACTGAAGCTAGATTAGATGATGATACGCAGCCTAATGGTGAGGCTGATAAGTTTTTACAGTTTATTGAAATAGAGCTTCTGCCTTATTTATCAAGTAAATTTAAGCTAAACAATAACCGTGTGCTAAGTGGGTTTTCTGCTGGTGGAAGTTTTGTATTGTATGCATTTCATACAAAAACCGAATTATTTAATGGCTATTTTGCGTTTAGCCCTGCTGCTTGGTACGACGATATGACAGTAGTAAGTAAGGTTGATACGTTTTTAAAATCAAAAAATGAGGCGTTTAAGCAGCCAACCTATTTGTTTTTGTCGGTAGGTGGGGATGAGCACCCGTTAATGTTAGAGGCATATAATAATTTAGAGCAGACATTTAAAACCAACTATAATAACAACTTACTGTGGGAATCTATTATTAACCCCAATGCCGAACATAACGACAATCCACTATTGAGTGTTGCTGATGCGCTAGGCGGATATCAAAGGTTTTTAAATAAAACACCTTAATATGTCGCTCAACTTAAAGTAGTAAGTAATTGACGAAATAGCTCTTGTGGTTAAGGCTGTCCCTTTTTAATATTACCAAAGAACACATCATACTATTTTGGTTGTAAGTTAATCTTAACTAAGAGTTTAAAAGATATGGTTATTGTCAAAGAGTAGGTGGTGTCACAAGTAGAACGCCCTAACTTAGTAGGGCATGAAAGGGCAAATTATAATTTTATAATTGGTATCTAAATCCAAATGCGATTCCGTCATCTTCCGACTGTTCCATTTGGGCTTGCTGATCTTTATTGTTGCTTTCAAAGTCACTAAAATCTTTACGGGCCTCTACATACGCAATCGTGTCTTCGTCAAATAAATAATGAAGGCCAATAACAGCAAATTGGCGTTTAAATACATCGTTCG
>NZ_LODI01000008.1:8098-67328 GCF_001468485.1 Pseudoalteromonas sp. H71 | reverse complement strand
GCATTAAAGTTAGGTTGAATTACGTAATCATCACCTGCATCAAATACGTTGTAGGCGATAAAAGGGCGAAAATTGTTATCAAAGCGGTACGATGCAAATGTTTCTACACCCATTGCATCTTTAATTAAGCGACCAAGGTTATCGGTATCGTGATTTTTGTTTTTATTAATATTAGCGGCAACATAAAGGCCTTTTTGATCTACGCTGCCCCACATAATGCCTGCACCGTATATTAAATCTTCAACATTTTATGTAGAGCCATCGCCGTAAGTTAAATCAAACTCACCTCGGTTTACACTGGCTGTAAGCGTTAACATGTCTGTAGGGGTGTAACTAACCGAGGCACCAAAGGTGTAGTTAAACTCAACTTCCTGTGCAGCGCTATCGCCAGTGTTCCACAATGTCTCGCATTCATCTTCAGTTATATCGCTTACATCACAGGTGTAAAATTTGCTGTTTTTAAGCTGTGCTTGCAGTGTAAAACTTAAGTCGTTGTAGCTGTTATGATATTGAATAAGTTTATCGCCACGGCCGGTGCCGTTTACTGCGCCATCGTCTTTGTTGTAGGTATAAACACCAGCAGCATTACCATCCCATACAAAGCTGTTGTTGGTGCCATAAACAACGTCGTACCATGCCCCCCATTGTTTACCAATGGTAATTTGGCCATATTTTTCGTGCGAAAGGCCGGCATAACCTAAGCGATTATATAAAAACTCATCTTGAATTGATTCAAAGCGGTTGTTGTAAACAATATCGCTGCTACCTACAGGGTTTACACCCCATTCTACACGCCCTAATGCTGTCCAGCCTTGCTTAAGTTCGCGCTCAAATTTAAAGTTTATACGCGATGTACCGTTTACAACTTCTGTTTGATTTTGTGTATTTATAATCCTTACGTCAATAAAACCACCCACGCTCATTGAATTACGCTCGTCCTTGTATACGTTTACTTCAGAGAATACCGAAGGGCTAATCATTGTTGCTATCAGCATTGATGTTAATTTCAATTTCATTGTGTACTGCCTTGTGTACGTCGGTAAAATGGTAAGTGCAAGGCACACTAACAAACACCTTTATTGGTAAAAAGTGAAAAAACATCATCGAAATTATTCATATATTATGTAGACATTCACGGAGGGTTAATTGTGTTTTTAAGTTGTTATTAAAGTGTATTTTTATAGTAAATACATAAGCAGTCTGCAAATTTACAACCTTAAAAATAATTAACTATTATGATGTTTTTTCACGTTAGCTATAAATTAATTTTTAGTGTAAAAGCTCTAATCTTGTTGTTTTTCAGTGGAATAGCATCACCTTACTGAAAATTCAAAAATCTCCGTAATCAAGTTTTATTGGGCTTTAAATTCACTTCAAATCATAAGTTAAATATAAAAATAAAATAAGAAATGCACACCCTTAATAATTAAGTTTCAGTGCTTGGTAAGTTCGATTTTTGATAGAAAAAATGCCCTTTTTGATATAAACTGCGCGCAAATTAAATACATCACAAACTCCTTTGGAGGGTAGCGCTATTATTAGTACAGCTAATATCACCATGCAATTTGGTGCTAAACCATTATTTGAAAATATCTCAGCAAAATTTGGCGATGGAAACCGCTACGGTTTAATCGGTGCAAATGGTTGTGGTAAGTCAACGTTTATGAAAATTTTAAGCGGTGAGCTTGAACCATCTTCAGGTAATGTAAGCACAGATCCAAATGAGCGCGTTGCTAAACTAAACCAAGACCAGTTTGCTTACGAAGAATACTCTGTAATCGATACAGTAATAATGGGTCACAAAGAGTTATGGGATATTAAACAAGAGCGGGATCGTATTTATTCTTTACCAGAAATGAGTGAAGAAGATGGTATGAAAGTAGCCGACCTTGAAACAGAATTTGCTGAAATGGACGGTTACTCTGCCGAATCTAAAGCCGGTGAGCTTTTATTAGGTGTTGGTATTGCTACTGAGCAGCACTATGGTCCTATGTCTGAAATTGCGCCTGGTTTTAAATTGCGAGTACTACTTGCTCAGGTGTTGTTTTCTGACCCAGATATAATGCTACTTGATGAGCCTACCAATAACTTGGATATTTACACGATCAAGTGGTTAGAAGATGTATTGAACCAGCGCGATTGTACTATGATCATCATCTCGCATGACCGCCACTTTTTAAACTCTGTGTGTACGCACATGGCTGACATAGATTACGGCGAGCTTCGTATTTATCCAGGCAACTACGACGAGTACATGTTTGCAGCAACGCAGGCACGCGAACGTTTATTAAGCGAAAATGCCAAAAAGAAAAGCCAAATTGCAGAGCTACAACAATTTGTATCACGTTTCTCGGCTAATGCCTCTAAAGCTAAGCAAGCTACATCGCGTGCTAAGCGTATTGACAAAATTCAGCTAGACGAAGTAAAAGCCTCGTCTCGTCAAACACCATTTATTCGTTTTGACCAAGAAAAACAACTGTTTCGTAACGCACTAGAAATGACAAGCCTTAGTCAAGGTTTTGAAGACAATACGTTATTCACAGGCCTAGAAGGTTTAGTAGAAGTAGGCGAGCGCATTGCCATAATTGGTGAAAACGGCGTGGGTAAAACAACGCTACTTAATACGTTGGCAGGAAAGCTTGCGCCAAAAGCGGGTGAATTTAAGTGGTCTGAAAACGCTAACATTGGCTACTACGCACAAGATCATGCCGACGAATTTGAAAAAGACATGAACTTGTTTGAGTGGATGGAGCAATGGCAGCAAGAAGGCGACGATGAGCAAGTTGTTCGTAGCTTTTTAGGTCGAATGTTGTTTTCGCAAAACGACATTAAAAAGTCAGTAAAAGTAATATCTGGTGGTGAGCAAGGCCGTATGTTGTTTGGCAAAATCATGATGCATAAACCAAACATATTATTAATGGATGAGCCAACCAACCACATGGATATGGAATCGATTGAAGCGCTTAACTTAGCCCTTGAAGCTTACGAAGGCACGTTGTTGTTTGTATCGCATGACCGCCAATTTGTATCTTCTGTTGCTACCCGCATATGGGAAATTAAAGACGGTAAGATAATCGACTTTAGAGGTAATTACTCAGAGTACCTAGCAAGTAAAGAAGCCTAGTTACTTTGTAATTACAGAATTTAAAAAGCCATGTATAACATGGCTTTTTTTGTTTTTGTTTTATGTTTATTATTTATAAAAAATTAGCCGTTAATCTTCATTTAATATCATTCGAACCTCGCAAATTAAACGTGTTTGGGTATAATACCCGCCTAAAACCGGACATAAGTCCGCTATTTTAAAATACATTACTGAGGAGTATTTATGACTGTTGGCATTATTATGGGTTCTAAATCAGATTGGCCAACCATGGAACACGCTGCGCTTATGCTAGAGCAGTTTGGTATTAAGTACGAAACCAAAGTTGTATCTGCACATCGCACTCCTCAATTACTTGCTGATTATGCAAGCTCAGCTGCAGAACGCGGCATCAAGGTTATTATTGCAGGCGCAGGTGGCGCTGCTCATCTACCGGGTATGGCGGCTGCTTTTACATCGGTTCCTGTTTTAGGCGTTCCGGTAAAGTCTAAAGCGCTTAATGGCGTTGACTCGCTACTTTCGATTTGTCAAATGCCTAAAGGCGTTGCAGTAGGGACTTTGGCCATTGGTGAGCCTGGCGCTGCAAACGCAGGTTTGTTAGCTGCGCAAATTTTAGGGTGCTATAACCCTGAAATTTTTGAAAAAATCGAAGCATTTCGTAAAAATCAAACCGACACAATATTAGCTAACCCAAATCCTGCTGAGTAACGATGAATATTTTAATTTTAGGTGCAGGACAACTTGCACGTATGATGAGCCTTGCAGGCGCACCACTTAATTTGAATGTAGTTGCTTACGATGTTGGCAGCCAAAAAATTGTTCACCCGCTAACGGGTGAAGTGTATACAACAACGCTTGAACAAGCTATTGAATCAGCTGATGCAATCACGGCTGAATTTGAGCACATTCCTGATGATGTTTTAACGCTATGCTGTAATAGCAACAAGTTTTATCCGGGTAAAGCCGCAATTAAAACAGGTGGTGATAGAGCACTAGAAAAAGCGTTACTTAATAAAACAGGGGTTGAATGTGCGCCTTATCAGCTAATTACTGAAAAAGCACATTTAGAACTTGCTGCTAAAAACCTAGGTAAGCCACTTGTAATAAAAACCTGCCAAGCAGGCTACGACGGTAAAGGGCAATGGCGATTAAAATCAGATGATCAAATAGAACAAATTTGGTCAGAAATGGCTGATTTTATAGCATCAGGGTCACAGGATGCGCCGCACACGATTATTGCAGAAAAAATGATCCCGTTTGATCGAGAAGTCTCTATTATTGGTGCGCGAGATAAACACGGTAATGTTGCTATTTATCCGTTAACAGAAAACGAGCATACCAACGGTGTGCTAACGCTTTCTGTTGCTGGTAAAAATAATAAACAGGTAGAAGCACAAGCAAACGACGCATTTACTAAAATTGCTAACGAACTTAACTATGTGGGTGTATTGGCCATAGAGTTTTTTGATGTAATGGGCACACTATTAGTTAATGAAATTGCACCACGAGTCCATAATTCAGGTCATTGGACTCAGCAAGGTTGTCATTGTTCGCAATTTGAAAATCATATGCGTGCCGTTGCAGGTTTACCACTTGGAAATACTGAGCTAAAACATATTACGGCTATGATCAATGTGCTTGGACAAGCAAGCATCCCTGCTGAGGTACTTACATTACCTGACGTAACAAGCCATTGGTACGGTAAAGCGGCGAAGCCAGGTCGTAAAATGGGTCATATTAATGTATCGGCTCACAATATGAATGACCTGTCAGACAAGTTAAGTCAATTAACTGATTATTTACCAGAGCACGATTACCCGGGTATTTTAAAAACGGCAGAAAAACTAATTTTAGGCTAGGGGCCTTGAGCAGGACGGATGAGCCTTTTCTCAGTTAAATAAGCAAGACGCTTTATGCCGCATTTACTCAGAACTTTAGGTTAAATACCTCGAGCCAAAATTAAATTGCACCTTAATTAAAAAATGCTGAGTTTACTCGGCATTTTTTGTCTGTAAAAAAACAAAAACGCACTACATTATGAAATAATAAAACCAATTATTTCAAGGTGAGTGTTTAAATGAAATCTAAACTAATTTATGGCGCGTTAGTCGCCACGTTTTTGAGTGTCAATATTCATGCGACAGAGTCTATTCGTGTTGCCACATTCAATGTCAGTATGGATGCTACAAATTACACTGCCAAAGGCGAGCTTATTAAAAGTGATGCCTTAGTCAAAGCTCTTACCTCAAACACACAACAGATTAAAAATATTGCAGAAATTATCCAGCGCGTTCGCCCAGATATTATTTTACTAAACGAGTTTGACTTTGTTCCTAAAGAACAAGGTATTGATTACTTTAAAACACATTACTTAAACGTAAGCCAAAACCAGCAAACCGCCATTGATTACCCTTATTCTTATATAGCACCCGTTAATACGGGCCTTGCGACAGAGTTTGACCTAGATAACGATGGTAAAAAAAGTAAAGTAATGGGTGATGCCCAAGGCTTTGGCTTTTTTGAAGGGCATTATGGGATGGCCATACTATCTAAGTACCCAATCGATTTTGACAAAATTAGAACTCTTCAAACCTTTAAATACAAAGATATGCCTAATGCCCAAATGCCGTTAATGCCAAAAACAGGTGAGAATTGGTATAGCGCTCAAGAGTGGCAAGCTCTTAGGTTAAGTTCTAAATCGTTTTGGGATGTACCGGTTGTTATTAATAACAAAGCAGTGCATATATTAGCCTCGCATCCTACGCCTCCGGTGTTTGATGGCGAAGAAGATAGAAATGGCAAACGTAACCATGACGAAATTAGATTAATTGCTGACTACGTAGCAAATGCTAACTATTTATACGACGATAATGGACAAAAAGGCGGGCTAGAGACGCAGTCTCGTTTTGTTATTTTGGGTGATTTAAATGCAGCACCCGAAGGTGACAAAGCGCGTTTAGAAACAACCGATCAATTACTTAATAATCCATTAATCAATGCTCGCTTTTTACCTCAAAGTGAAGGTGCTAAGCAGCAATACGAGTTTTCCTATGCAAAACGCTTTACTGCCAATTGGCAGGCACGTGTTGATTATGTATTACCATCGACTTATGGGTTAGAAATAAAAGATGGCGGGGTATTTTGGCCAGTTGAATCAAGCGAGCAATATCGGTTAATTAAAGATAGAACGGCATCAAGCGATCATCGTTTAGTGTGGCTTGATTTAGCAATTAAATAATTAAGGAATGAGTAAACAGAGCTTTACCCTGTTAATTGGCTATTTATCTTAAAAAATTGCATTAACTTTGGTGCTTCTGCTTAAATACGCGTTAATTATAATAACGGTATAGAAGCACTATGATCTTTAATTTTTCCTCATCTAAAACGTTAGTCGCATTGGCTGTTGCCTCAAGTGTTATGCTTGCGGGTTGTAGTGCAACTGCAAACACATCATCTAAAAATAATATTTCGGCAACAAATAAAGTTGAGGCGGTGGTAAGTACACCTGCCGATGTTGGCTCTGAAAAAATTACATTAAAGCAAGCAATGGCTGATCCTGATTGGATAGGTAACCAACCTCAAAATGCTTTTTGGGGTACTGATTCAGCAACAATTATTTATGCTCAAAAGCAACAAGGTAACACCTTACATGATTTATTTAGCCAGTCATTAACGTCTCAAACAGCTGAACAAGTCGCATTGAGTAAGCTACATACACTGGGCGCTAGAAACGCAGTTTTTTCAAACAATAAAGCAATGCAAGCCTACGTGTTTAAAGGCAATGTGTTTGTTAAAAATGTAAAAACTGACACAATTCGCCAAGTAACCCATAGCTCGGTTAATGAATCCAATCCACAGTTTTTAAATGATGGCGCATTGGCTTATCGTCAAAGGAATGTGTTTTTTAAAGTCGATTTAGTGACGGGGTTAACGCAAGAAATTGCTAACTTAAAGCTTGCTGATAAACCAAAAGGAATTAGCGAGCCGAGTTCGTACATTGCAAAAGAACAACACAAACTTATTGAATATATTGCCCTTGAACACAAAAATAAAAAAGATCAGCACGCGCGTAATACACAAATAAACGAGCAAAATACCTCTATAGCGGATACAAGTTACTATTTAGGCAAAGGCAATAAAGTTGATAAAGTAGAACTTTCTCCAAACGGTGATGCGTTATTGGTGGTTGTGAAAAAGCAATCTAGCTGGCGCAGTGACACCGATATAATGCCACATTATGTGACTGATGACGCAACCATAGCCCCTAAAAAAGTTCGTCGTCGTATTGCTGATGCAACAGAAGAAACATCACAACTTATATACATAAATTTAAATGATAAAACACAAAACACGCTAGCGTTTGATACGCTGCCAGGTTTTGATGAAGATGTATTAGCCAGTGTCAAAAAAGAAAATTATGCACGACTAGGCAAAACCTATGAATCAAAAAAATCACCCCGCGCTATTAATTTGATCACTGGGTGGGGATTAGGTCAAAGCCCAATAGTGTGGAACAACGATGGTTCGCAAGTTGCTATTATGCTTGAAGCGTGGGACAACAAAGATCGCTGGATTGCAACCGTAGACTTTGAAAATAATACACTCGAGTCGCAGCATCGTTTACATGACGATGCATGGATTGCTTATGCATTTAATAATTTTGGCTGGTTAAATAACACAAATACTCTTTATTACCTTTCAGAAGAGTCAGGTTACAGCCAACTTTATAAAAAACCATTAAACGGTAAAGCCATTGCGTTAACTCAAGGTCAGTTTGAGGTATCAAACCCAACAGTTACAAGTGACGATTCTGCTATTTATTACAAAGCAAATGTTGAACACCCAGGTTTATACGAAATTTTTCGTGTAAATCCACAAACAGCTGTAAGTGAAAAAATTACTGATTTAAATGGCATGACCGACTACACGTTAAGCCCAGATGAAAGTAAATTATTGCTAGTACACTCTAAAATTACCATGCCTACTGAGCTATATGTAACAGATGCTAAAGCTAATGCGACGGCAACACGTTTAACTAATACGGTATCTAACGCGTTTTTAGCTAAAAAATTAACGGCACCTAAAATAGTTGCAGTGCCATCAAGCCATACAGATCAGCCAATATACGCCAAGGTATACTACCCAGCTGATTACGTAGAAGGCGAAAGTGGTAAAACCCGTAAAGCGGTGATTTTTAATCACGGTGCAGGGTATTTACAAAACTCACACATGGGTTGGTCTGTTTACTTTAGAGAGTTTATGTTTCATTCATTATTGGCTGATGAAGGTTACGTGGTAATGGATATGGATTATCGCGCATCTAAAGGGTATGGACGCGACTGGCGTGCAGCAATTTATCGCCAAATGGGCACGCCAGAAACACAAGATTTAGCGGATGGTGTTAAATGGATGGCTGAAAATGCTAACGTGGATACTAAGGCAGTAGGCACGTATGGCGGGTCTTATGGTGGCTTTATGACCTTTATGGCGTTATTTACGGCACCAGATTTATTTCAATCAGGTGCAGCGCTTCGCCCGGTAACCGATTGGGCACACTATAATACAGCATATACGGGTAATATATTAAACCACCCAGATGTGGATCCCATTGCATACGAGCGCAGCTCACCTATTTACTTTGCTGAAGGGTTAAATAAGCCGTTATTAATAAATGCACCAATGGTAGACGATAACGTATTTTTTCAAGACTCAGTGCGTTTAGTACAGCGCTTAATTGAGCTTGAAAAAGAAAACTTTGAAACGGCTATCTTCCCCGTTGAACCGCATGGTTTTGTGCAGCCTTCAAGTTGGTTAGATGAATACCGCCGTATTTATAAGCTATTTAAAGAAACGCTTTAATCTTAAATTTTTAAATTTTTAAATTTAAGTATAAAAAAACGCCGCGTTTACTAACGCGGCGTTTTTATTAATATTGGAAAGCTTAATCGTTATTTTTTAAGTATGCAATTGCCAAAGGTATGCCAAGCAGTGTGCCACCTATAGCACCTATTAAATGTGCATCTATTGCAACAGTAGAGTTTATTAACTTACCTATGTCGGCATTTGGACCGCTAAATTGCTCAAACGCTATTTTTACCCATACACCTATAAACAACAAATAACCCGACTTTAGCCCCAACGTGACATCTTTCACTGCCCCCCAAATAATTACACCGTGAAGTAGGGCGCTGAGCCCTGTATAAATATGTATATTTGGGCAAAACCAATAAACACCGAGTCCACACCAAAGAGCCAGTAAACATATATTAGTGGTATACCGTGTAGGTGTCGTATATTCGCCGTGCAATAGCCAAATTAGAAATATCCCCCCGCAATTTAAACCTAAATGTGCCCAATTAGCGTGCACAAACTGGCTGGTGAACACTCGCCATACCTCACCTTGTTCAACAAAGTTGCGGTTAAATTCAAGTAAATAATTTAAATCAAATGCAGCAAAAATAGTGCTAAAAAGTATCAGGCAAAGGGGCGGTAAAATATAACGAGGCTGAATTGGTAAATTAAGCATTTTATTGTATTTTTTAGTATTAATTTTTGCATATTGTGCCTGTTTAACTTTAAGATGCCAATTACCCATTGTAATTAAGTGTTTTTAGTATTTTTTATGCATTTTAAACTTAACTCATTATTTGCTATTGGCTTAGGTGTATTGTCTTTGCCGGTACTGTCAAAAGAACCCACAAAAGTAGAAGTTCGTGAACCAGAAGCCACTACCTCAATCAATGCTAAGAAAATTGTTAAAGGTGATAAATATATGCTTGCAGCAGCCAATCCGTATGCGTCACAAGCGGGGAGGCAAATATTAGCAAAAGGCGGCAGTGCTGTTGATGCAGCAATCGCCACTCAACTTATTTTAACGCTTGTTGAGCCACAATCATCGGGTATTGGTGGCGGTACATTTATGATGTACTACAACAAATCAAATAATAAGTTAACCAGCTTTGATGGACGAGAAACGGCTCCTAAAAATGCTGATGAGAACTTATTTTTAAATAAACATGGTAAAGCGGTGAAATGGATTGAAGCGGTTGTTGGCGGACGTTCTGTAGGTGTGCCAGGCGTGTTACATGCCTTTGCTAGTGCGCACAAGCAATATGGTGTATTGCCTTGGGATGAGCTATTTAAACCCGCTATTAAACTCGCCCAAGAAGGTTTTGTGATATCGCCTCGATTGCATGGTTTATTAGCGCGTCAGTTAAATCCAGGTGTTATTAGTATGCCGGTGATACATGAATATTTTTACCCAAAAGGTAAACTCATTGAAGCGGGTAGCATTAAAAAAAACCAGCCGCTTGCTGATTTATACAAAGCCATCGCTCATAAAGGAATAGATGCGTTTTATAAAGGCGAAAATGCTAAACAAATAGTTAAAGCAGTGCAAAAATCAAAAATTGCACCCGGCACATTAACGCAGCAAGACCTAGCACATTATAAAAGCAAAGAGCGTGACGCGGTATGTATAAAATACCGCGTATACAATGTGTGTTCTATGGCACCACCTAGTAGTGGTGGTGTGGCTGTTTTGCAAATGTTAGGTTTACTAGAGCATACAAATATTTCGGCTCTAACACCTAATAGCGAACAGGCTGTTCATTACTTTAGCCAAGCGTCACGCATTGCGTTTGCCGNGAATGTATATATGGGTGACCCAGATTTTACTCAGGTACCTACACAAGAATTATTAAACAAAAACTACATTAAATCACGTGCAAAACTCATAACCGAAAAAGATCAGCATGCGGTTGCTGGCAACCCTGTTAATTTTTTAAGTTACGCACAAGATGATTCGTATGAACTGCCTTCTACATCTCATGTATCTATTGTTGATAGCTTTGGTAATGCGGTATCAATGACCAGCTCAATTGAAATGGCATTTGGCTCAACGGTGATGGTTAATGGATATATTTTAAATAACCAACTCACTGACTTCTCACTTTCACCTCGTAAAAACGGCAAATTAGTTGCTAACCGTGTAGAGCCAGGCAAACGACCGCGTAGCTCTATGTCACCTGTTATGGTGTTTAATGAAGATGGCAGCTTACGTTTAGTTGTAGGGTCTCCCGGTGGCAGCCGTATTATTGATTACGTTGCTCAAGTAGTTGTTGGCGTTTTAGATTGGAACTTATCTGTGCAAGAGGCAATAAACCTGCCGCGTACGACTAATCGTAATGACTACACCAGTCTTGAAAAAGGCACCGTTATTGAATCACTTGAACCAGCACTTTCTGCTCGAGGTCATAAAGTACGTGTGTTAGATCTAAACTCAGGTTTGCATGGCGTAGAAGTAAAAAATAATAAGCTGTATGGTGCAGCAGATCCGCGCCGCGAAGGCGTTGCGCTCTCTGATTTATCTGATAATAACGCCACTTTCAAATTTTAAATTATGTATAATACAAACACGACCTATGTGCGTGTTTGTATTCTCAATGGTCTGACAAGTACTATGTTCATTGCATTTAAATTCTGAGCATTGATAATGACAGATCATAACTTAAGACTCCATTAAAGCCTGGAAATATGACAACAAATACTGATCCTAATTACCTATATATTCATCACTCTGGCCCTGGCCTTATTGAAACGCCTTTACTGAATAAGGGCAGTGCATTTAGTAAAAAAGAGCGCGAAAACTTTAACCTTGCAGGTTTACTTCCTCCACGCTTTGAAACAATTGAAGAGCAAGTTGAGCGTTGTTATCAACAATATTCAAGCTTTACCGACAATCTTAATAAGCACATATATTTACGTGCAATTCAAGATAACAACGAAACGCTTTATTACCGCCTAGTGCGCGATCACCTTGAAGAAATGATGCCAATTATTTACACCCCAACGGTGGGCGATGCCTGTGAAAAGTTCTCCGATATTTATCGTAGCGCACGCGGTTTGTTTATTTCGTATGAAGATCGTTACCAAATTGACGATATTTTACGTAATGCGACAAAAGGTAAAGTAAAAGTAATAGTGGTAACTGATGGTGAGCGTATTTTAGGCTTAGGCGATCAGGGTATTGGTGGCATGGGTATTCCTATTGGTAAATTATCGCTTTACACCGCATGTGGGGGTATTAGCCCAGCATACACCTTACCTGTAATGCTTGATGTAGGTACCAATAACGAAAAACTGTTAAACGACCCAATGTACATGGGCGCACGCCATAAACGTATTGCACAAGACGAGTACGATGAGTTTTTAGATCTATTCATCAAAGCAGTTAAACGCCGTTGGCCAAGTGTTTTACTTCAGTTTGAAGATTTTGCACAGCCTAATGCAATGCCACTTCTTAAGCGCTACCGTGAAGAAATTTGTAGCTTCAATGACGACATTCAAGGCACAGCGTCAGTCACGGTTGGCTCTTTATTAGCCGCCTGTCGTGTTAAAGGCTCAACATTAAGCCAACAAAAAGTGGTGTTTGTTGGGGCTGGCTCTGCCGGTTGTGGTATTGCTGAGCAAATTATTAGCCAAATGGTGTTTGAAGGTATCTCTGAAGAGCAAGCACGTAGCCAAGTATTTATGGTGGACCGTTTTGGTTTATTAACAAATGGAATGGAAGGTTTGCGAGATTTCCAGCAAGCTTTAGCACAGCCAACTAATGCGTTAAGTGATTGGACTTACAGCGGTGAATATGCGTCGCTACTGGATGTAATGCACTGTGCAAAACCAGATATATTGATTGGTGTATCGGGTCAGCCAGGTTTGTTTACAGAGCAAGTAATACGCGCAATGCACTCAACGTGTGAACAACCTATAATTTTCCCATTAAGTAATCCGTCTAAGCAGGTAGAAGCACACCCGGAAGATGTAATTAAATGGACCGATGGTAAAGCATTAGTTGCAACAGGAAGCCCGTTTGATCCTGTTCAATACAATGGTGAAACTTACCCTATTCCACAGTGTAACAATAGTTATATTTTCCCTGGTATTGGTTTAGGCGTTATTGCTGCTAAAGCAACACGTATTACCGATGCTATGCTTAGCGTGTCGAGTGAAATGCTTGCTGAGTCTTCACCGCGTGCAAACAGCGGAAAAGGTAGTTTACTACCCGCGCTAACAGAAATTGAAACGCTAAGTAAACGCATTGCATTTGCTATTGCTAAAAAAGCGATAGAAGAGGGCGTAGCATTAGAAATTTCTGACGATGCTCTTTGGGCAGCAATAGATAAAAATTACTGGTTGCCAAAATACCGCAACTACAAACGTTGCAGTGTTTAATTACGGTACTCGTAATTTAAAGTAACTCAGGCTGTACGTTAAGTTACAGCTAATAACAAAAAACAGGCAATTGCCTGTTTTTTTGTACTTGTTCATTTTTTGTTAACCACGTAGGCTCTTTAATAGAGTTAATTAAATACAATGGATAACGCTATGAAATCACTCACACTCTTTTTAGGCAGCGCTATAGCTTTAACAGCTGTTAGCTTTAATACGCTTGCGGCCTCAACACCAAACGCCCCCCATATTTATGTTAAAGGTGAAGCAACCTTAACGACAATGCCAGACTATGTTCAACTAAGCGTTGGTATCACGGAAATTGATAAAAACCTAATTGCAGCTAAAAACAGAACAGATACCGCAATGGCTAAAGCAATTAAGCTCGTTAAGGAAGTGGGTGTAAAGGAAGGGGATATTAATGCAGGCCATATTTCAATAAATCGTGAAAGCCAGTATAACCGCACATCGGGGTCGCAAGAATTCAAAGGCTTCAGAGTGTCGCGCACACTTACCTTAAAACTAAGTGATATAAAAAAATACCCAGAGCTATTACAAAGCTTAGTAAACAACGGGATTAACGAAATTAATCACACACAATTTTTAGCAAGTAATTACAACGAGCTTCATAAAAAAGCGCAAAAGCTTGCTATTAAAGATGCCCGCGATGCAGCAAAAGAGTTTAGTGAAGATTACGGGGTGGAACTTAAAGGGCTTTATACAGCTTCGCTTAGCCCAATGAATGTAACATCTCAGCCTTATATGCGCGCCGAGCAAACAATGATGAAAGCAGATAGTACACCAGGTAACTTTGTACCCGATGCCTACCATGCCGGAGAAATAAAAGTGACTGCTTCAAGCTATGCAGTATACTTTATAGAGTAACTATATTAACGGTCGCTAAAATTGTGATTAATCTTGGTGGCGCTCAAAACGCGCCACTAATTTCTCACCTTGTTGCTCACTTATTCGGGTAATAGAATTAAGCATATTTTTAATTTCGCGCCTGTCGTACTCATTCGTCACTTGCTCATTAATGTCATCGACTATGGCGTTTAAGTAGTTAAACAAACTATTGCGCGCATCTTCATCGTCATGAGCCACAAACAAAATGTTTTTAAACGCTTCAAGTACGTTAGTCATTACATAAGCATCGCTTTTAGCGTAATTACGCAGCGGCGTAAAATTATCGTGTAATAGCTCATCAAAACTTGTCTCGTGTATAAATAACAGCGGATCGTTATCGGTGTGCTTAAACGAGTAATTTGTGTCGCTTATTTCAAGGCGCTTAATAAGTAAAATACTTAGCATATCTATGGATTTAACCGCAGTACCAGGATCGTTTATCCCTGGGCTCATTGCTTTGACCGCTATTTCAGAAATTTGCGTTAAGCCATAACGATAATGATCGCTAATATACTCTTCTATATAAAAAATAAAGCAGTCTAAAATTTTAGCTATTAGCGCTTCATTGGCTGATATGTCTTTATCGCATTTTAAAAACGGATACCCTTTAACTGTAAAGTAACCTTGATTTACAGAGATATAAATACGGATGTTTTCTTGCTCTAAAAGTGCACACAGCTTGTCGGTGTGAACGCCTTTGTAATAACCCTCTGTTGTACTTTTAATTGAATGCCACTGCGTAAAATCTGGGAAGTCATTAAAAGGACACTCTGCTTGCCTAGTTTGTATGCTTTTTATCTCTGCTTTGGTTTGTCTAAACAAGCCATTTAAAACGTTATCAACCTGTATTGCTTTAGAAATAGAGTGGATAAAAAATACAAATAACCCCAGCGATATCAAACCAAATACGAGCGCAAATAAAACCCCCAAAGAGGGGATAGCTGTATCGCCACCTTCAAGCTTATTAATATTTATAAGCATAATAATTGAGTAAACTATGCTACCTAAATAAAAGCCAAGCACCATTTGGTGAGATTTACGGGTAATAAGTCCAGGCACAACACGTGGCGATAAACTTGCACTAGCGGAGTTTAAAACCACCATAACCATAGAAAAACTAAACACGGTAAGCGATATAATACTGCCCGCAAGGGTACTTAAAATGGTACGTGCGTTTTCAGCACTATCAACTAAAACCACTGAAATAAATGATTTTATTTGTTCAACCGGCGCTACATATTCAAGCGACATAGTAATAATGGCAAACAGTAAAAAACCAATCGAAAATAACGAGGGATAAAAACCAATACTGTTTATCATTTCACGATAACTATCGGCTACTTTACGAGGTACAAACATAAAATCCTTATGTGAGCTTAAAATCTATTTAACTACATTAGCATAGTTGAGCACTAAACTTCTGATAATGCTTATCAAAATATATGTTATTATTCCAAATTAAAATTACGTGGCTAACGGCTAATGTAATATTCAAATAATAAATGACAGGAATACACTGTGATCATTTCAACTTATGCTGCTTTACTTGCGTTTTATTACATTTACCTGAGCTTTAATGTAATTAAAGTGCGTAAAAAAGAGCAAATATCACTCGGTGATAACGGTAATGTTAAACTACAGCGTGCAGTTCGCGCTCATGCAAATTTTATGGAATATGTACCTTTTACAATTATTTTGCTTTTTTTAGCTGAATACCAAGGCCTCGCTAGCCATTACTGCAACATATTGGGTGCCGCGCTGTTAATAGGGCGCGTGTTTCATAATTTAGGCATAGTAGGGGCAAAATTAAAGTATCGTCAAATAGGTGCTGTAGCCACATTTTTAGTCATGGTTATTAGCGCATTTATACTGCTTGTTACCCGTAATAGCTAAATGAGTAAACTATTTATAATCGGCCTTCCGCGTACTGGCACAACAAGTGTGTGCCATGCGTTTTTAGAACTGAGTATTGCAACGGCGCATACTGCCTACACACAAACGTGTTTTAAAAATGCAACGGCTATCGCCGACACCCCCATATTTAACGACTACCAAGTACTTGATAAGCACTACCCAGATTCTAAATTTATTTACCTAGAGCGCGAACTAAGTGCATGGTTACCTTCTATTAAACAGCTTTTAACGCGTATGCATACTAATTTAACGCGCGGCGATGGTGGTTTTAATATTCATATAAAGCGCTGTTATTTAAATACCTTTAGTGAAATGTCGCTTGAAAATATTAACGATGATAGTTATTTAGTAAATTGTTACACCAGCCATTTTGAATCAGCCAAGCGCTACTTTAAACACCGCCCGCAAGATTTTTTATCTATTGATATAGCTAAACCTGCAAGTTATAAAGCACTGTGTGATTTTTTAGAATTAACAAGCGATAAAACAGGTTTTGAAAAAATGAATATGGGCGGAAAAGTCACTGCGTGGAATGATATAAAGCACGCCTTAAAAATAGAGTCGACAGCGAAAGGGCGTATAGATAAACATTTGCCTTATCAGATTTAATTTTAGCGACTCCATCAAGATTTTTAATACAAAATACGCTAAAATCCTCGCATTATTTTTTAAGTAGTACTTATTATGTTTGAATTAAAATACCATACTCCATTTGAATGGACCGAAGCGGTACTTGCCGACTTTAATACCTTTTTACAAGATCACGCTGCTGCAGAAAAAAAAGCATCGGGCATGGCTATTTCTATGCTTTCGCACTATCCAGACAAGCGTAAACTTGTTAAATCGATGACAGACCTAGCGCTTGAAGAACTAATACATTTTAAACAAGTACTTAAACTATTAACTGAACGCGATACAACGCTAGGTGATGACCAAAAAGACCCGTACATAAAACAAATTCGCGCTTTATTTAGACACGGTCGTGATGGTTTTTTAATGGATAGGTTATTAGTGGGCGGCGTAATTGAAGCTCGTGGGCATGAGCGTTTTTCATTAGTTGCCCAAGCATTACCAGCTGGTAAAGAAAAAGATTTTTATGTGGCCATTGCTAAATCAGAAGAAAAACATAAAAACCTTTTTGTTGAATTAGCTTACGAATACTTTGATAAAGAAGAAGTAGACGTACGCTTGGAAGAATTACTAATTGCTGAAGCTGAAATTTGTAAAAGCATCCCATTTACAGCCGCACTGCATTAACTATATTTTATGTAATCACAAAACGCAGGCATTTGCCTGCGTTTTTTTTGTTTGTAAGTTAAGATCTAAGTCAAACGCGTTAATAGATATAATAGGGGGCTTAGCGTATTTTTATTAAGCGATTAAATAGAACTAAAGTTTTAACATTAAAACATAATGATTAAGTCTTAAATGCATGATTTCTATTTAACTTATTGAATATATTTATAAATTTACATATATCTGTAACAAAGGCTTGTTAGTTTTTTATCCTCATTTATACAGGATAAAACAACAATGAAAGCATTATTAAAAATATCATTAACCGTATCAAGCTTATTTATCGCTTCAACAGCCGATGCAGCAAATTGCTTAGAAGGTTGCCCAACAGGATTAAATAACGGCAAAACGATTGAACGTAGTATTTATACCCTAAAAAATAATCGTTATACCAAATTTGCAGACTGGGTAGCATACCAAGTTACACCCGATACAATGAGTGGCCCATCAAGATCAAGAAGTTGGAAAGCAGACCCAGATTTATATTCACATTACACACTTGAACCCAGTGATTACACAGATGCATACGCAACAATTAATACCGACCGAGGGCATCAGGTACCATTAGCATCTTTTAGTAATACAGCTGATTGGCGTTTAACAAATTTGCTTTCTAATATCACACCTCAATCTTCTGCATTAAACCAAGGTCCATGGGTTAGGCTTGAAACTGCTGTAAGAAATCATGTTGAGGATGGTAATAACCTTTATGTAGTAACAGGCCCAATGTACGAATATTACTTTGCAGATTTACCTCGTGCTAACGAAAACCACACAATACCCAGTGGTTATTTTAAAATCGTAATGAAAAAATCTGGTAGCACTATTAAAGTATCAGCATTTATTATGCAGCAAACTGCAGGCCGCAGAGACAATTTCTGTAACACCCAAGTCAGTATTGATGAAGTTGAGAGTAGAACTGGAATTAATGTATTACCTAATTTAACGAGTAATCAGGCGCAAACGATAGAGTCATCTTTATTTGGTTTATCAAACGAGCTAGGGTGTAACTAAAAACTCATTAAGGTTAGCGGTATATTGGATACCGCTAATTACCACTTGAAACCAAATTATAGTTAAATAGAGCGTTATATACGTTAAATAGGTAAGTACTTTACCTTACTAACTAAGTAAATTAACCTATTTAACATAATATAAATTATAGGTAGTAATGTATTAAATAGCAAGAGCGCATAATTGCACTCTTACTATGTCCAATACTAGACGGTATCGGACATTACATGGTTTTATTTAACTTAAATCTTTTTAAATAAATAGCCTATGTATTAATTGTTTAATCAATACTAAGTAAGCGTTCTGCTGTGTATTCGTTCGTTATTAAACCACTAATCATATTAGATCTCACTGCACCTAATATTGCCAACACTTTTTCTTCACCTGCAGCTATAGCATAAATTTGTTTGTTTTCATTAGTTACTAATGGCGTGCTGGCAACGCGTTGGTTTACAGTGCAATCTAATAATTGACCATTTTTATCGTAAACCCAACTTATCATTTCCCCAACGGCACCTAAGCCTTGCAGTTCTTTTAATTCTTCTGCGTCAACAAACCCATCTATATGTAATGGTGACTTTTCACCTAAGCTACCAATGCCAACAAAGGTTACGTCTGCATTTTTAGCGAGTTTTAAATTGGCTGTTATATTATGTTGTGCATGGAGTTGGTTTTTTTCTTCAATACTACGCGGTAAAACTGGTAGTGGCATCGGATAATGTTTTGCATTAGTGTGTTCGGCCATTCTTACCACAACATCATAAGGCGAAGCTGAACCATCTAACGCCATGTTACCTAACATAGCAACTATTTTATGTTGTGGGCAATCAAGTGTTGGTAGTTCATCAACAACAGCTCGCAAAACTCTGCCGGTTCCCATCGCTAATACTTTAGGTGTTTCTGATTTCAAATGGCGTTGTATTTCTGCTGCGCCAGCTTGTGCCAAGCCGACTGTCGACGAAGGCTCTGAAGGATCGCTTGGTACAACTTCACACGAAACTAAACCAAATCGACTTTTTAATTTTTGCGCTAAATCCATGCATTTGGCAATGGGATGATCAAGTCTTACTTTTATTAATCCTTGGCTAACTGATAAAGCCACCATTCGTTGTGCTGATTGACGCGATACATTAAGCTTTTTTGCTATTTCATCTTGGGTTTTTCCCGCAACGTAATACAACCACCCTGCTCTTGCTGCATCATCGAGCTTTCTAATTTCTGTGTTCGATAACTTTGCCACTTAAACCTCTTTTATTTAAGGAATAACATTTATTTATATAATTTAAAGGCTTAAACCTACAACTTTAATATAAATATATCATTTATTTATATAATGCCGAAGTCAATAATATGAAATAACGGATGCCTTATACTATATTCATAGTACAAGGCATTGGTAAGCCTACAATTTAGTTGTTAACTTTAATAGTATTCCCATTAGTATCAAACGTGTGCACTTTATTTTTTTGTGCAGTTAAAAATACCGAATCGCCGTATTCTAGCGGACAATCACCATCGGCTTTAACTGTTACAGTGGTGCCATTTGTCAGTGTTACGTGTAAAAAACTTTCTGATCCTAAGTGCTCAATTACTCCAACTTTACCTGCCCATGTGCCTGCATCTTGTGAAATTATAAAGTGCTCTGGTCGAACACCTAAGCTTGTTGTTTCGTTAGTCTCGGTATTTGGAACCTCAATAAAATTCATTTTTGGTGAACCAATAAAACCTGCAACAAATTTATTTACTGGGTGTTGATAAAGCTCTAATGGAGTGCCGACTTGCTCAATAATGCCACCATTAAATACAGCAATTCTGTCGGCCATTGTCATGGCTTCAACTTGATCATGTGTTACATAAATCATTGTAGTAGCTAAGCTTTTATGTAGCTCAGATATTTCTAAGCGCATATTTACACGCAATGAAGCGTCAAGATTTGATAGTGGTTCATCAAATAAAAATGCCGATGGTTGTCTAACTATTGCACGCCCTATTGCTACACGTTGACGCTGTCCCCCCGATAACTGGCCCGGTTTACGGTCTAAATAATCTGTTAAATTAAGAATTTTAGCGGCATTTGCAATTTTAGACTCTATTTCAGCTGGACTAACTTTTGCACGTTTTAGTGGAAAAGCAATGTTATTACGAACGCTCATATGCGGGTATAACGCATAAGATTGAAATACCATCGCCAAGCCTCTTTTGGCTGGCGGTGTATGTGTTGCATCTTGCCCGTCTATCTCTATATTGCCGCTTGTAGTGTCTTCAAGCCCAGCAATCATGCGTAGTAATGTTGATTTACCACAACCAGATGGCCCAACAAATACAATAAATTCACCATCTTTAATTTCTAAATCTAACGGTTTAATAACGTTTACGTCATCAAAGTTTTTAGTTACTTGTTTTAGTGTGATGCTGCCCATGTGTGTTCTCCTACTTTACTGCGCCGAAGCTTAAGCCACGTACTAATTGTTTTTGACTAAACCAACCAAGAATTAAAATTGGCACAATGGCCATAGCAGATGCTGCCGATAATTTGGCATAAAATAACCCTTCTGGGCTTGAATAACTGGCAATAAATGCGGTTAAAGGTGAAGCATTTGCTGCTGTTAAAATCAGGGTCCAAAATGCTTCGTTCCACGATAAAATAACGTTTAATAATAGTGTTGAGGCAATCCCAGGCAAGGCTATAGGTAATAGCACGTGGAATATTTCTTCGCCAATAGTTGCACCATCCATGCGTGATGCTTCTAAAATTTCACCGGGTATTTCTCTAAAATAGGTATAAAGCATCCACACCATAATGGGTAAATTTATTAGGGTCATCACAATAACTAAACCTAATTTTGTATCGAGCAAACCAAAGTCTCTGAATAAAAGGTAAATAGGTATTAACACCCCTACCGGCGGAAGCATTTTGGTAGAAAGCATCCACATTAAAAGGTTTTTCGTTTTTTTACTTTGTACAAAAGCCATAGACCATGCTGCTGGCACAGCAATTAATAAACCGACTAAACTTGACCCTAATGAAATCACAACCGAGTTCCAAAAATGAGTAAAGTATGGTGATCTCGACAGAACATCTAAGTAGTTTACAAGCGTCCACTCGAATGCAAATAGAGTGGGTGTGGCTGAAATAGCTTCAGATTCTGTTTTAAAACTAGTGATTAACGTCCATAAAATTGGGAAGAAAATCATTGAGCTAACAGTCCATGCAGCTATGGTATAAATAAGTGTTGAACGTGTGTTATTTTTAATACTCATTCTTACCCCTCCAAGTTTTTGCCAATTAAGCGCATTAAAAATATGGCGACTATATTTGCAATGATCACGGCAACAATGCCACCTGCCGAACCACCGCCTACATCAAACTGCAGTAATGATTGGGTATAAATTAAATAGGTAATGTTTGTCGATGAGTAACCTGGGCCACCGCTTGTTGTAACCAATATTTCAGCAAATATAGAAAGTAAAAATATAGTTTCTATTAATATAACCGCTGTAACAGCGCGTGATAAATGCGGTAAAACAATATAGAAAAATTTGCTAAAAGGACCTGCGCCATCTAAATCTGCGGCTTCTAATTGTTCGCGGTCAAGTGATTGAATCGCCGTAAGCAAAATAAGCGCAGCAAAAGGTAACCACTGCCAAGAGACAATGATAATGATTGAGAACAGCGGCATTTGTGCAAAAAAGTCTATTGGCTCAAACCCTAACCAAATAGCAAAGTGAGCAAATAAACCATTTACAGGGTTCATAAGCATATTTTTCCAGACTAATGCAGATACCGTAGGCATAACAAAAAATGGCGCAAGCACCATGATGCGAACATAGTTACGGCCCCATATTGCTTGATCTAATAAAATAGCCAAACCTATGCCACCGCAAATGGTAATTAACAGAACGCCAGTTACTAAATAAAGCGTGTTAAAGAAAGATTCAAAAAATGCCGGGTCGGTAAGAAAAAACTCATAGTTTAAAAATCCTACAAATTCTTTATCACCCGGAACTAATAAATTGTAATCAATGAAAGAAAAATACAATGT
Organism: Pseudoalteromonas sp. H71; assembly: GCF_001468485.1. GTDB lineage: Bacteria > Pseudomonadota > Gammaproteobacteria > Enterobacterales > Alteromonadaceae > Pseudoalteromonas. The sequence continues at coordinate 44,825 of NZ_LODI01000008.1, read as the reverse complement.
CATACACAGCGGAACAATCATCCAAGCGAGTAACAATGTTACGCTAGGAAGAAGCATGAACCGAGCAAGCGTACGCGAGTTAGTTGTTGCCATAACGGTGACCTTTAAAAAGCCAATTCTATTTACTCACTATTAAGTGAAAATCAGAAACCCTTAATAATATATTTAAGAACATAAGTAGAATTGGCATAAAATATAGGGCAAGTTGAGAGCTTGCCCACCATATGTGATATTACTTAGGGTAACGTGCTTTACGCATTGCTCTTTCTACTAAACGCTGAGACGAGTTTAACGCTTGTTTAACGGTCATTTGCTCAGTTAAAGCGGCTGAAAATTGTTGCCCTACTGCTGTTCCTATCCCTTGAAACTCAGGAATAGCAACAAACTGAATACCAACATAAGGAACTGGTTTTACGGTTGGGTTTTTCGGATCGGCAGTTTGAATAGAATCAAGCGTAATTTGTGCAAATGGTGCGGCTTCAATATACTGCTGATTGTTATATAGAGATTTACGTGTACCTGGCGGTACTTTTGCCCAGCCTTTTTTATCGGCTACAAGTTGTGTGTATTCTTTAGATGTTGCCCAGCTGATAAATTTCATTGCAGCATTCTGTTTTTTACTGCTTGAAGGAATAGCGAGTGTCCAAGACCATAACCAATTGCCGCGTTTACCTAAGCCGTTATCTGGTGCGAGTGCAAATCCTACTTTATCCGCTACTTCAGAGTCTTTTTTATTCGTTACAAAAGCACCGGCTACGGTCGCATCAATCCAAATACCACACTTACCAGTTTGAAATAACGCTAGGTTTTCGTTAAATCCATTCGCTGATGAACCCGCTGGACCCGATTCATTCATAACATCAACATAGTATTGCAGTGTTGCTTCCCACTCTGGAGTATTAAATTGAGGCTTCCAGTTTTCATCAAACCAACGTGCACCAAAAGAGTTTGCCATTGAAGTAATAAGAGCTATGTTTTCACCCCATCCTGCTTTACCTCTTAAACACAATCCATAAACACCGTCTTCTTTGTTTGTCATGGCTTTAGCCGCTTTGCGGATAAAATCCCAAGACGGTGCTGTTGGCATTGTTAAACCGGCTTTTTCCATCAAATCAGTGCGATACATTACCATTGAGCTTTCACCATAAAAAGGAGCAGCGTATAACTTATCGTTTACGGTAAGCCCACTTCGAATGGCGGGTAGTAAATCATCTAAATCGTAATTTTTACCTAGGTTATCTAACTCTGTTAACCAGTTTTGTTTGCCCCAAATTGGTACTTCATAAGTACCGATGGTCATAACATCGTACTGACCCCCTTTTGTGGCAACGTCGGTTGTTACTCGCTGGCGAAGTATATTTTCTTCAAGTGTTACCCACTTTAAGTCGATATCAGGGTGTTGGCTTGTGAACTCGCTACTCAGTTCTTTCATGGTGATCATGTCACCATTATTCACAGTAGCTATTGTAATAGTTTCTTTAGCGTACGCGTTGCTCATTGCCATGATGCCGCAGGCAAGCATTAATAATTTATTTTTCATCGTAAATACCTTATTTGTCACGTTAAATAGTGTGCTTGTACCTAATTAACAGATTAAACTAGTTGAATTAAGTACAAAGCCACTGAATAAAAGTTAAAACTTAACTGAAATCTCAGATGTGAAACCGTCAAAACCTGCGCCTATTTGGCCAGCAGAATTAACCCCCTCTTCTTGATTTACATATTCAACTTTTAATAACGTCTTATCGTTAAACCAGTACCCTGCAGCAACTTGAATACGCTCTACTGTATTGTCTGTTTGCTCAATTAAATCAGATGTATTTTCTGCATCCGAATAACGAGCCGCTACATATAACTGTTTAGGGATAAGGTATTGTTGTGCTTCAAACACAAAATATTCTACTGATGTATCACCTTTTATCACACTGTTTGAATCGTACGTTGTGCCATTAGCGTCGGCTACGCCATCGGTACCAAAGTAAGTGATACCTGCTACTGCATTACCCGCTGCATCTGCAAATGTGTAATCATCTGATGATTTACCAACCATAAACACTAGGCTTGTTTCATCAGATGGTTGGTATGCTAGGTTTAGCTGTATTATTGACTGCTCAAGTCCAGGCATTGCGCCTACATGCGTGTCACGCTCATTTGATGGTGAGGCAGAAAAGTTATAGTTTTCACCATCGCCAAAACGATAGTTTGTTGTAGTTACTCCATCTAAACTAGCTACGCCATTTTCAAAATTCAATTGGTCGCCTTGATTGGCTTTGAAAAGATTTAAACCAGCTTTGAAGCCACCTTCAAATTCCAAAGTACCTTGAAGACGATAATTATAACCACGGTCTTGCTGAAACGCTTCGCCAAAGCTAGAGGTTGTTATATGACCAGCAACATTATATGAACGAAGCATACCGCTATCGTATGTTTTAGTGTAACTAAGCTGCGCGCCGTTCTCCGCAGTTGCGTAATCGGTTATGCCGTTACCAATAAGTGCATTACCTTGGTTATCTGCACCATCTTGAAAGCCTTTAAACTGAAATGGCGCTGCACCAATATTGCCTAATCTAAGCGTTAGGTTTTCATCATCTTTTGGTGTGCCATATAAGCCAAGTAAATCAAACTCTACACCTGCAAAGTCATTATGAAATGAAAAGTCTCGATCGCCACCACCAAAATCATTTGGTTCTTCAGCTATATCTATATCGGCCGTGATAAACTCATTAATGTGAAATTTAAGCTGTAAATTTGCTCTTATACGCCCAAAACCAGACTCTTGTACTTCATCTTCTGGACGAAATGCACCGTCTTTAGCTTGAATAGACTGAAAGTTTTGCATTAATAGAAAATCAACATCAATGCGGTCTAAATAGTCAGACATGTCAGCGTGTGCTGGCATAGATGAAGCCATAGCGGCAGTTAAAAGTGAAATTGCGAATTTTGTATTTTTGTTTTTTAACATAATAAGCTCTTCGTTTTGTGTAGTGTTTAGTGTGAGTGTGTAGAAAAGTTATGCGAGCATTAAGTTGAATTACTGTAACAAATTTCATTAATGGGCATAAGCTCAACTGATGAGCATAATCACAGAATGAAATTAATAGGTCAACGGTTTTTTATTACAAAACATTTACAAATTTAAAATTGTTAATTAAATGTATTTATATCAATAGTTTGTGTAATCAAATTAATAAGTGAAAAAAGTATGATTAAACCTGTTTTTAAATTTAATGACGATAAAGGTAGGAATATAGTGTTAATTTTATACGGGTTGTTAATACTTTTTATATGCAGGGCCTAGGGTCTGTTGTTTTTTGCGGATTAAAAATCGTTCAAACTGGGGCTATTTAATGGCGGCGCGAGCTTTGTAACCAAGTGGGCTCGATAACTACTTCTGTGTTACGGTCAATTTATGGGTAATCCCGACACTTTTTAGACTCTAACTTGCCTGAATACCAAATAGACTTATGAGATTAAATCTTGAAAGATCAACAGACCCTCATTATTAAACACATATAGTTTGATTAAAGTAGTGTTATAGAGTGATTTTTTGTGCAACATTCTTGAGGTTATGTAAGCCTTAGCTTAATATTAAAATACTTGAGAAGTATTAAAAGAAGTAACTTACATATGGAATTTGTTCGCCCACTAGAGCCTATCCTCATCATTGACGATGTAAAAGAAATTCGAGATTATCTAAATCAAATTTTAACCGAACTGGGTTATGAAGACATTTTAGAAAGCACTGATTTTAGCTCTGCAAAACCGGTTATCGATAAAAAATCCCCTAATGTTATATTTTTAGATGTGGATTTACCCGACTCTGATGGGACTGATATTTTAGAATTTATTAATATAACCTACCCTCACGCTCATGTAGTTATGTGCTCTGGACATAACAGTTTGGAAAATGTACAGAATACATGGGAGCTAGGGGCTAAAGGATTTATAGCAAAACCTTTTAATGCCAAAAAAGTAGACACAGTAATGAAACGTCTCGAACTCATAGAATAATAAAAGGTTAGCATGCAAAGCACCGTTACCGCGATCATAGACGACTTATCAAATGTTATTTTTGGAAAACAAAAGCAGATAAAATTAGCGCTTACTTGCCTGTTTAGTCAAGGCCACTTATTAATTGAAGATTTACCCGGTATGGGCAAAACAACATTGTCGCATGGGTTAGCTACTGTACTTGGCTTATCTTACCAACGTATTCAATTTACCAGCGACCTGTTACCTGCAGATATACTTGGAACAAATGTTTTTAATAGTAATGAACATAGTTTTACTTTTCATAAAGGCCCTATTTTTAGCCAAGTTGTATTAGCTGATGAAATAAATCGTGCCGGTCCTAAAACACAAAGTGCTTTACTCGAAGCGATGGAAGAACAACAAGTCACGGTTGATGGTAAAAAGTATAACCTCCCCGATCCATTTTTTGTTATTGCTACCCAAAATCCACTTTATCAGTCTGGTACATACCCGCTACCAGAATCACAATTAGATCGTTTTATGATGCGTATTAGCTTGGGCTTTCCAACAAAAGAAGCAGAAAAACGTTTAATTTTAAATTTACAAAAACGTGACTATAGCCAATTACCTAAGCGAATTGATGAGCAACAATTAAAACAAATTCAAACACAAATTAACGGTGTAACACTGAGTATACCGATTGTTGATTACATTATTGAATTGGTAAACTTTACGAGAAACAGTCATTCATTTGCGGCTTCATTATCACCTCGTGCAAGTATTGCATTAGCCAAAGCCGCTAAATCATGGGCATATATAGATGGCCGCGACTTTGTAATTCCTGAAGATGTGCAGGCGGTGTTTTCAAGTGTTTGCCTACACCGTTTGGGATTGCATAGCGACTCGGGCGAAGCTCAAGTAAGAGAGCTGTTACAAGCAGTGCCGGTTCCGGTATAGCCTTTATGCCAGCTAAAAAAGCAAAACGAGTTAGTTTATTTACATCTTTTAAACGGATAATTTTTGAAAAGTTTCTAAAAAACAAACACCTTAAAAATTCTATTACGCTTGAACACAATACAATTTATGTACTGCCGTCTTCCTTAGGGTGGTATTTTGTTATTGTTGCTATTTTAAATTTTGTAATGGGTATTAACTATCAAAATAATTTAATTTTGGTAATGTCTTATTTAATGTTTGTAGTCATTGTACTGGCTGTTTGTATGGGGTACAGCAACGCAAAAGGGTTAACAGTTACTTTTGATAAAGTATTGCCGAGCTTTTCTCCGCAAAAGCCAATTTTAAAATTGAGTTTACAAAGTAACTCTATATGTCAGTCGGTTTCTATTACCTACAACAATGACCTAAAAGCACATACTCATTACGACACAATTTCAAATAAGTCGATTAGTAGTAGTTTGCTACTTCCTTATGAAAACCGAGGCAGTTATGAACTCCAACGAATAAAAATAGCCAGTAATTATCCTTTTGGTTTGGTATCTGTGTGGAGCTACTTACAAATACAAACTAAAACCTATGTTTACCCAGCCCACGAATATGTGCTTAGTGATGCGCATATTTCTTCGCAAGACGAATACGCACAAAATGGAATGGCAAAAAAGCCTGGTACAGAAGAATTCGAAAACCTATTAATTCATCAGCCTGAAATGGGCTTAAACAGAATATCTTGGAAGCACTATGCCAAAACCAAACAATTATTAGTAAAAGACTTTGTTGATTTTAAAACAACGAATGCATTATTTGATTTTAATTTAATGACTGGCGCCACTGAGCAACGTTTAAGTCAGCTATGTTATTTAGTGTGTGAAGCCACTGAACACAACACCCCTTTCATGTTAAAATTGCCAAACACATTAATTAACATCAACACTGGGCAAGCACATAAGCAACAATGTTTAGAAAGCTTAAGTTCTTTTGCTGGTGATAATAATGATTGAACTTAAAAACGAAAAAGTAATTAATTTATCGTTATGTTTTATTTACGCCTGCTTAGTCATATTTTTTTCAGCCCACTTGCCGCTTCCATTTATTAGTGTGTTGGCTGGGTTATGCCTTTGGAATGCATTTATAACAGGAAAAAACATAGCAAAGCCTAATGCATGGCTGGCAAATATACTTGCCGCAGGCGCATTGGGCTTAATGGTATTTACAATCGGAATGTCCGATACTGTAATACTGTTTGTTGCTATGCTTTTGTTATCAAGTTTATTTAAATTACTACAAGCAAAAAACAAAAAGCACTATCATGTTATAACCACACTGACGTTTTTCTCTTTGTCTTCTGTTTATTTATTTAGCCAAACAATAGTAACTACGTTAACGGTAAGTGGCTTATATATATTAAACTTTGCTGTTCTTGGACTACTTGAGTCTAAACATAATCTAAAAATAAGCGCTAAACAAAGCTCAAAATTGTTATTAATGGCATTACCGCTGGCCATATTTCTACTTTTGTTTTTACCAAAAATGCCTGCTTTTTGGCAGTTGCCCGGCCCAAAACTAGCTAAAACTGGACTTTCTGAACAAGTCGACCCTTTTGATATTGCTAAATTATCTAACTCAGATGAACTTGTTTTTAGAGCAACGTTTAGTAAACAACCTCCTCTAACGCCTTACTATTGGCGTGCAATTATTCATGATGAATTTAATGGTAATGCATGGCTTACGTCTGACTTTTTAAAATATAATAATCAACAATCAAATCAAAATTTAGCAACCGAGCAAAACACGCTTATTGCCAACTACTCAGTCATTGCAGAGCCTGCAACACAAAAGTGGCTTTATGGATTAACCTACTCAACTAGTAACAGTAAAAATGTAGACGCTAATGCGCTTGGTTTGCTCAGAAAACAAAGTTATCAAGCCAAAAGCCTGCAATACAATGTAGCAAGCTATCAATTTTCAGTGAATCCCCTCAATGAGTTTGAGCAAAACAGGTACACTTATTTGGGCTTCAAGCAAAATATTAAAACTAATAAACTTGCCATGCAGTTAAAAGAGCAAGTAAGTAATGAACAAACATTTTATAACGCGTTACTTAATTACTTCGTAGAGCAAAATTTCACCTATACGTTAACCCCTTCCCCAATGTCGGGCAATAACACTCTTGATCAATTTTTATTTGAAAATAAACGTGGCTTTTGCGGTCATTATGCCAGTGCTGCTGCGTTTATATTTAGATCTGCAGGTATTCCTGCTCGTGTAGTGAGTGGTTATTTAGGTGGTGAATATAATAACGACAACAATACGCTCACTGTTCGCCAATACGACGCCCATGCTTGGGTAGAAGTTTATTTACAAAATAAAGGCTGGACTATTTTTGATGCCACTGCGGTTGTTGCTCCAGAGCGATTAAATGGATCGCTTTCTCAAAACCAAGAGTTAAACGAAGAATTTAAAAATAATTTAGACTTTGGCTTAGTCAGCTTAAGTAACTTTGCCGCAATAAACTGGTTAAGGCTGGAACTCGAGCAATTAGATTATCAATGGTCAAGCTGGGTACTTGGTTTTGATCAAGAAAAACAAAATGATTTTTTAAAGTCGCTATTCGGTAATAAAACAAGTTGGTTGGTTCCGTTGTTTGTATTAATAACCGCAGCACTCTGTTTTGCTGTTTATTTTATTTACTTAAACTGGCCAAAAACAAAAACGGCTAAACTGCCACCCATTGTTAAAGCGTATAACGAGATTTTGCATTGGGGAAATAAAAAAAATATTACATCGACCGACTCTCTCAGTCCATCACAACAACTTGAGTTTATGGCAAAGAAAAAGCCAAGCGCCTCTAAAGAGCTAATAGAATTTAAACATTTGTTTGAAAACAGTCGCTATGCTAACAAACCATTTACCAAAGAGCGCAAAACCCAAGCTAAAGATCTGATAAAATTAATTAAAAGTTCAAAATAGAGAAAACTATGAATGCTGTTGTTGTTGGCGTTATTTTAATGCTTGCGCTTACCTTAGTTCGTGTCAATGTGATTGTGGCAATGACTTTATCCGCTATAGTGGCAGGATTAACTGCTGGCTTAGGAATAAAACAAAGTTTAGATGCGTTTAATTCAGGTTTATCCGCAGGCGCAGAAATTGCACTGAGCTATGCCATGTTAGGCGCGTTTGCAGTGGCAATATCAAAGTCTGGACTAACTCGCATATTGGCTGAAAAACTCTTAGCCAAGGTTGATGCCAAGAGTGAAGGAAGCCAAACATTATTGAGTTATTTTATTTTGATGATTATTTTAGCCTGCGCTATCTCTTCACAAAACTTAGTGCCTGTTCACATAGCATTTATCCCTATTTTAATTCCGCCTTTATTAGTTGTATTTAATAAATTAAAACTGGATAGACGCGCTATTGCATGCATTTTAACATTTGGTTTAGCAACGTCTTACATGGTGTTGCCATATGGCTTTGGTGGGATATATTTATACTCGATTTTACATAAAAATCTTATAGATAATGGACTTGAAATTGTAAATACCAGTGTACCCATCGCAATGCTTATTCCCGCGTTAGGTATGTTTATTGGCCTACTGATTGCTGTGTTTGTCACGTATAAAAAGAAACGACATTATACAGCGAGCACGATGAATAATCAGAGCAAAGCTGAGCCTATCAAAAATCCTAAAAAAGTAATGGTGGTTGGGTTATTCGCTGTGCTCACTTCATTAATTGCACAAAATATTAGTGGTTCAATGATACTTGGCGGCTTGGTAGGTGTCATGATATTTAGCCTATTTGGTATTGTTAAATGGGAAGAAAATGGCGACGTATTTAGCAAAGGCGTTGCCATGATGGCCATGATTGGTTTTATTATGATATCGGCCCAAGGCTTTGCATCGGTTATGCAAGCGACGGGTGATGTACAAAGCTTAGTTAACAGCGGCGCAAATTTATTTGATGGAAATAAACCCATTGCCGCGGCGGTAATTTTATTAGTAGGTTTGCTAATCACAATGGGAATCGGTAGTTCTTTTTCAACGGTACCAATTATTGCAACTTTATTTGTTCCCTTGTGTTTAGAGCTTGGCTTTTCAGTGATGGCAACCACTGCACTTGTAGGGACTGCTGGCGCTTTAGGCGATGCAGGCTCCCCTGCTTCTGACTCAACACTTGGACCCACCTCTGGTTTAAACGCTGATGGTCTGCATGATCATATTTGGGATTCGGTTGTTCCAACCTTTTTACACTTTAATATTCCATTATTGATATTCGGCTGGATTGCAGCAATGGTACTTTAATCTTTATAAATCATTTATATAGGGTTTATTTCTTAATAAGCCCTCTTATCTGGTTATTAGTTACTCTATCAATATAGCTAATGCAAAGATAACATTGAAACAAAATATAGTATGATGTGTTCTTTATGTATAAAATAATAAGCACCTTAATAGATGCTTATTATTTTATAGCTTTTACTTAAATCCGTTAATCATTTTATCGCATACTACGGGGGTTGGCCTATGATTATCATCAACAGCAACAAAAGTAAAACTACCACTTATTGCTGAGTGTTTATCATCTTTATGCATTGTTTCTAACAGTATATCTACGTCTACTTTTAAACTCGTATTACCAACATGCACTACTTTAGCTATTAGTTCAGCAAATGTACCTGCAGGAATAGCTTCTTTAAAATCTACCCTATCAGACGAAATAGTAACCAAAGGCTTGCGGCAAAAACGAGTAGCAGCAATAAATGCAACTTCGTCCATCCATGCCAATGCATCACCACCAAACAATGTATTGTGGTGATTAGTGCGCCCTGGAAACACTGTTTTTGTAACTGATGTAGTTGAATCTTTTATACGCTGAGCAATAATTGCATCGCGATTTACGTCTGTCATAGTCTCTACTTTTTGTTTGCTAACGTATCTTGCATTAATAAACCCGGATCTAAGCGTTCACCCTTCCAGTTAAAACGCCAGTCTAAATGCGGGCCAGTGACACGGCCGGTTGCACCAATTTCAGCAACTTTATTACCTTGTTTAACTTTATCACCCACGTTTACATCTAGCTTACTTAAATGAATGTAAGTAGAGGTAATTCCATGGCCATGATCTAAAATAAGCGTACCGCCTGAATAATATAAATCAGGTTCTGCAAATACAACGGTGCCACCAATGGGTGCATACACCGGAGAACCTGTTTTGTTTGCTATATCTAAGCCAAAATGAGGGCGACGTGGTTCACCATTAAAGTATCGCTGGCTACCATAAACACCAGATATTCTGCCTTGCGCTGGTTTTAATACAGGGTCTAAAAAGAAGGTAAGATCTGAATTCACAGCACGCGCTTTTCTTACAGCAACCGCTTCTCTGCTTATACGCTCACTTACCGATTTAGGCGGAGAAACATACTTTTTTGCAACGCCCGTAATTTTGTCAATGTTGTAATCACGTTTAGTAATCACTAATTCCTGAGTATGTTTTTTCCCATTTGCATCAACCCAGCTAAGTGTATGATTTACTTTTGCGTCGCGACCAAAACCAAATACAAAATCACCATTTTCTGACAGCTTTAACTGTGTATCGTTTAAACTAACAGACTTTACATCACTCAGCTTCCCGGTCACTAAACCGCCTTGAGTAAGGTGCCCTTTTAGTTCAACAGCAAACGAATTTACACTCACTAAAGCGACAACCAACGAAGATAAAATTGACTTAAGCATAACTGATTGCTCCTTTGCCAACCCCTTCATACGCTGTTATTTTTACATTTTGTTCAGGGTATTTGGCTTTAACTTGCCCTGCAATATAATCAGCAATACATTCAACGGTTGTATCAATAGGTAAAATATCACAGCGTGCTTCACTAATTGCCATTTCAAAATAACCTTGAGCTGATGTATAAGCAAAACAAACATCATCGGCTTTTGCAGTAATATATTTTAAACTTTCCGATGTTATTTGGTCTTCACTTGTTGCTAGGTATATGTCTTCCCACTGCATAGCCCATTCTTTTTGTAAACGAGGCATAGAAATACCATCTAGGCTAATACCTATTTGAGAACGATGACCATGAATTATCCGCTGGCAGTTACCATCGTGCTTTTTAAGACCATGGCTATAATGGTAATAAAAGCTTTGGCTATGTTCTGGTTTTAGTACTAACTCTATTTTTTCAATATTTGAAGGCAGTTTAGGCAAAATAGTATCAACTAAAAATGCAGTTACCGACTCTACATTAATTTCATTAGCATCAATCATGCAATAGGCTTGATGTGGTGCACTCATTGCTAAATGGTGGTTGTCACCGAAGGTACAATCAAGCGTTTTATGCTCATCAAATTCTGTCACTGACCCATTAATGCTATTAGGAATAGCTAAACGGTGATCAATACATTCATCAATAATGCCTTTAATTTGTTTTTTAACTAATCCAAAGTCCAACACCATCGACTCATCATTAAGTTTACCGTGCAAAGTTAAATCAACAATCCAGCTTTCGCCAACGGCGCCGCGTTTGTTGCATAAGTAAGAAAAATCTATCACAGTAAGTGAGTTAACAAAAAGGATCATAAACTTCCTTTAGACTAGTTATAAGACAGCGGTAATTATAATGATTTTTGATTGTAATTGCGCGGTTTTATAAAGCAAAAAGCCAAGCCATTGTTTGATTGATGATTTAATACGCAATATAGTGGATATTTAACTGCTCCGAGTTGTTTAGCGTACAAGTGTACGCTAAAGTACTGGCAATTTCTAAGCGAAGATAATGAGTTATGGAACCTAAAAACAGCTATACAAAAGAAGAACTGATCTTATGTGGTCAAGGTGAAATGTTTGGTGAAGGCAATTGTCGTTTACCTAGCGATAACATGTTAATGATGGACCGCATTACCTCTATAAATGCTGATGGTGGAAGCCACGGTAAAGGCGAAATAATCGCTGAGCTTGATATTGACCCGAGCCTTTGGTTTTTTGATTGCCACTTTAAGGGTGACCCGGTGATGCCTGGATGTTTAGGCCTTGACGCGATGTGGCAGCTTGTCGGTTTTTATCTTGGCTGGTCAGGTGGTCCAGGTCTTGGCCGTGCTTTAGGTGTAGGTGAAGTTAAATTTACAGGCCAAATACTCCCAACATCTAAAAAAGTAACGTACCGCCTTGAAATGAAACGCGTAATTAAACGTAAACTCTTTATGGGCGTTGCAGACGGTACAGTAGAAGTCGATGGTCGCGTAATATACGAAGCTAAAGATTTAAAAGTAGGGTTATTTCAAGACACCACGTCTTTTTAATCTACTTATATACAGTTTTACTTTCAGAAACTGCATACAAAAAGGCCTCCAATATGGAGGCCTTTTTGCTTTAATTTGTTTATAAATTAGGTTTTATACATATTGCGATTTTCTATCGCTTCTCGCCATCCACCTAACCACTCTGATTTTGGATCTATTTGTTGATAAGGGCATAGCTCTTTAGAACGACCTGCTAAACCTGCTTTGAAACCTTGAGAATGAGCTCTTTCTAAACGATCTCTTTTCTGTCTCTTCATCGGTATTATCCTCACCTTTTTTAATTATATATTTTGTAGCATAAGTGAAATCTACAATTAATGAATAGTTAATAAAAATGTAAAGTTCAAATAACAAAAGCAATTAAATTGTTTGACATTAAGTAAGCTGCTGATGCAAAAATGAATTAACATTTAAACAATTCACCTGGTCATACCACACTGATATGTAACCTACTCATCGATTTAAAATCATAACTAACTAAGCCGCACAATTTGTGTATTAACCTCAATTATTGACTAGTAAAAATAAGTGAAGTTCAAACATAAATGTAATTTCACAAATAGTAGGCGTTACATAATCAGACAAAGTCGGTATTATTTTTAAACAAACGAATTTAATACTTGCACATTAAAAGNGTCTAATATAGTTTAATGAACAAAAATACAACAACCGTACGACGTGGCCGTCCACCCAAAATAGCCAGAGATAACGCCGATACTAAAGCGTTACTTATACGCACGGGGTTAGAAACGTTAACTGAGTTTGGCTTTAGTGCTACAGGACTCGATACAATATTAAAAAAAGCCTCGGTACCTAAAGGTTCTTTTTACCATTACTTTAAAAGTAAAGAAGCTTATGGCATTGCTTTAGTCGATGCCTACGACAGTTACTTTATTGCAAAGCTAAGCCATTACCTTGAGCAACAAAATACTCCACCGCTTGAACGAATAGTCAATTTTACTCAAAGTGCCATTAAAGGCATGAGCAAGTACGACTACAAACGCGGTTGCTTAGTTGGTAATTTAAACCAAGAACTAAATCACTTAAGCGATGAGTTTAAAGATCGATTAATGAAAAGCTACACCTCATGGCAAATACAAATTGAAAAATGTTTAAACCAAGCTAAACAGCAAGGCACAATTGCTAAAACGGTTAATACACAATTAATGAGTGAGTACTTTTGGATTGGTTGGGAAGGCGCAGTAATGCGAGCAAAGCTCACTAAATCAAGCACACCGCTTACGTTGTACACTGAAATGTTTTTACGTGCATTATTAACTTAATGCACTTTTACTTACCAATTAAAAGACGATCGGTCTAAAAGGATATATTATGAATAACCCAATTAAAGCCATTGTTATTAATAAAGAAGATAATAATTATAGCGCTTCTTTATCGCAGTTTAACGAAAATGACTTACCTGAAGAGAACACCCAAATAGATGTCCTATACAGCACATTAAACTATAAAGACGGCTTAGCAATTACAGGTAAAGGGCCAGTAGTAAGAAGCTTTCCTATGGTGCCAGGTATAGATTTAGTCGGTACTGTTACAACCTCCACCAGCAATGAATTTAAAAATGGCGATAACGTTATTTTAAACGGTTTTGGTGTTGGCGAAAAACATTGGGGCGGCCTTGCACAAAAAGCAGCGCTAAATAGTGACTGGTTAATTCCTTTACCTGCTGCTATTAGCCCAAAACAAGCAATGCAAATTGGTACTGCGGGTTATACCGCTATGCTCAGCGTTATAGCACTTGAAAAGCAAGGCATTACACCAGACGCTGGTGAAATTTTAGTTACAGGGGCAAACGGCGGCGTTGGTAGCTTTGCTATATATTTACTTAATCAACTTGGTTATCAAGTCACCGCAGCCACGGGTCGAATTGATCAAAGCGAATATTTAAAAGAACTCGGCGCAACAGAAATAATTAACAGAGATGAGCTTTCAAACCCAGGCAAACCATTACAAAAAGAGCGCTTTGCTGCCGCTATTGATTCTGTTGGCAGCCACACGCTTGCTAATATTTGCGCATCACTAAAATATGGAGGCGTTGTAACCGCCTGTGGCCTTGCCCAAGGTATGGACTTACCCGCATCAGTTGCGCCATTTATTTTACGTGGTGTATCGTTAATTGGTATTGATAGTGTAATGCGACCAAAAGCGGATAGAGTTGAAGCATGGAATAGATTAGCCACTTTAGTAAAAGCCGACTATTTAGATAAAATTTCAACTGAGATAAGTTTAGAAAATGTAATCGATAATGCTAACTTATTAATGGAAGGCAAAATTAGAGGCCGTGTTGTAGTTAATTGCCAACGTTAAGCTATTTCCCCTATTAAAGCCTCGTTATTAAATTTATAATGCAGTTTGTAATTAAATAACGAGGCAACACCTATGAGCAACCAAGAACTTTTCAGTAATAACCCACTGCAAGGCGTAAAATTAGAACAAGTGGTTGAAGAGCTGGTTGAACAATACGGGTGGGAACTCCTACACGCATACCTGCAGCTTAATTGTTTTAAAAATAATCCAGATATTAAATCCGCAGTAAAATTTTTGCGTAAAACCCAATGGGCTCAAGAAAAAGTAGACAACTTTTACCTTTACCGCCTTAAAAACTTACCTAAGCCAGACGATGTTCAGTACGAGCTTCCTCCTCGTGATAGAGTGATCCCAGAGGATCATAAACCAGGTGAACCCTGTGAGCTAAGTTTTAGTGATGCAAAACGTATCAAAGAAAAGAAAGAAACTAAACAACGTGCCCGTGATCGTAAGCAACGTTCTAATGCAAGCAACCCTTGGGGTAACTAAATTCTAGGGCGTGTTGACCTTTGCGGATTAAAATTTGTTCAATCTAGGGGCGATTAAATTGCGGCGCGAGGTTTGTAACTTAGTGGGCTAAGTAAAAACCGAGCAACAAAGAGTTTATCGTCCCTAGAAAGAACCCAACGGGCAGCGCATGTTTGGCATTTATGCTACGTTATCGCCTATTTATGGGAAGTAACACACTACATAGGCTCTGCCTTGCCTAAAAACCAAACACACTGCTGCAAATTCAACCATCAAAGATAAACATGCCCTAGTTAAATACTTTCACAAAAAGCCAATCTACATTGGCTTTTTTTGTAAGCACACGTTGCTTAATCTTTAATGTGAAAAGTACCTAACCGCTGTGTTAAATGAGCTAAATATAGCGAGGGGTTATTTATTTTCTACACGGTTAGCTAATCTATTTAGTAACCTCGGCTTTTCCAAAAATCAATTTCTGTTTTTTGTGCTTCTGTTTCAACATTAAATGTCTTATCTGCAATTATTTTATTATTAAGCGTTAAGGTCATGCGCCAAGGGCCGAGTTTATTGTGAATGGGTTCCCACAACGTGTCGCCTAAATAAAACTGCCAGTCGTTATCCTTTACGTATTCAACACCTTCGAAGGGAGGCATTATCTCACCCTCTTCATTAGGTATATCCGGATGATAAATACAAAAATGTAATTTCTCACCTTTTGCTTTTTTTATATTAATTATTAGCCCAAATTCTACGTCTATTTTAGCAATTACATCGGTAGTAAATTGCTCAATTTGTGGCAGCACTTTGCTACTACTATCCCATGTTGAATAAATACCATAGCTTTGTAATGTAACAATGGGTTTTGACTTAGCCATATAACACACCTGCCCTTGCTTACTTTTAACTGCGTTTTATTATAAAACGTTGTAAAAACATTTTATACATACCGTTCAATTACATATTCTTCATTTTTATTTGCACACTGTTTGCACAATTTCAGAATATTATTTTAATCTCTTAGTTAGTGAGATTAAAAAATGCACACGTTAAATTTAAACCTAAGCGCTAATAATTTGGTTAAACAGTTAAAGATTATTACCTGTTTTGTTATAACTACCACGTTGATTGCATGTGGCGGTTCTGATCAAAACAGCACGCAAACGGAAATAGCAACCGACAGTCCTACTGGCGACAATAGCAATGTAGAGACAAATGGTTCTACACAAAATGTTTTATGCCATTACTTTTATAGTGAATATAATGATAGTGACGCTGTACAAACCACCAGCTCGGCTGACTGGACATGCACAGGAACAACACGCGACATAATTGCAAATGGAATACCAGACCACGATGTAGGCACCTTTCCCAATCCTGCAAACCCCAACACCATTGCTGAGCAATCAGTGAATGAAAGCTTTACATTAACACCCATACAAACCTCAACAGCCACATTGATGGGCGGTCCTCGCGGTATAACCGGACTTGTATTAAATGGCGTTAAAATTGATGCGGGCACAGGTGGCAGTTGTGATGATTCAGGTGACAATTGCGATTTAGCCAATAACAGCGGAAACTGGAATATAGAAGCTTTAAGCCAAACCACGTTTAGCTTTGGAACAGATAGTAACAATGCGCATGTTCAGCCGGACGGTACCTACCATTATCATGGGATGCCAGAGGGTTTTATAACCATGCTAGGTGGTAATGCAACAACAATGACCTTAATAGGTTGGGCAGCCGATGGCTTTCCTATTTATGCACGTTATGGCTATTCAAATTCAACTGATGCAAACTCTAACCTAGTTGTAATGACTGGTAGTTACCAACATGTTACCTCTGTCAGTGCTAATAGACCCTCTACCGACATTTACCCACTAGGTACATTTGCGCAAGACTGGGAATATGTTGCAGGCTCTGGGGATCTAGATGAGTGTAATGGCCGCAATGGCGTAACCCCTGAATTCCCTGATGGTATATATCACTATTATGCAACCGACACCTACCCGTTCTTTCAACGATGTGTAAAAGGAGCGTTGTGAGCTATGCGACTTTTAAAATTAATCAAAAGCATCGGCTTAATTAGTTTATTATTTAGTACATCACAAAATGCACATGCCCATTTAATGGTTGCTCAACATGGCACACTTAACATAGTAAACAACCATGTATTTATAGTGCTATCTATTCCAGCGTCATCAATAAAAGGAGCAGACGATAACACCGATGGATTAATGTCACTCGCTGAGTTTACAAAATACCGTAAACACATTAGTAAACAAGTTAAACAGCACGTGTACATGTCTGATCAGCAATATCGTTTTAATATTGACGGCTTACTATTAAAACCTGAATTAGCGCATTCGGTAAATAGTAAAATTGTTGATCAAATTACTATTACGGGTAGATACACACCAACAGTACTTGAAGAGATAAAATTTAATATTAATTTATTTAGTCATGACGAAACTAAGCAAACATATAAAATTACAGCAAGCAATAAACAGCAACAACTTGTTCATCAATTTGAGCTAAAACCGCTATCTCCTTACATTAAATTATTTTAGTTACATTTAAACAAGTTTGGGGTTTTTAGGAAAATATTGCTCTGCTTGTTGTGCACACAATTCAAACTCGCGGGTATTTTTGTATGGAAGTTTCATAAAGCCCGCAACACCTACATCAGTGATATTTACAGCATATTGCATTAATTTGTTTAAAAGGCGTTTAAAATCAGCTTCTTTTGAAGAGTCGAGTAGCCTGTAGTAGTGGTGAATTTTCATTCTATCGGGTAAGGCTTCAAAAATAATACACCCAGTATGGTGTATTTGGTTTAACTCAAATACACATTTAATCACTTTTTTAGGCAACTGTAATTGTTCATCAGGGTCTTTCCCATCTTCAAAATAAGAGTGAGGTCGTGTTATTTCGTTGGCTTTAACGCTCACTACTTCGTAATCAAGCTCTGGTAGGCTGTCAAACTTAAATGCGCCGGTGCCGTCTCGCTCTAATTGAATCGTTTTACGCGCGTCAAACAAACAACATTTAAACAGCCCTTTTTGATTAATAGCTTGCGCTAACATAACGGTATTATTTATTGCATCACTGAAGGCATCGCCTAGTGACTCATCATGCATTATTAACGACGACTCAATAAATAACGATTCATCTTTCCAATGAAAACTTAGCCCACCTACGGCTGGATATTTTGCAAGTCGGCTTATAGAGGCTAAAAATGCTTTTTCGGTGTCGCCAGTATCAAATAAAAATTCTTTGTAGTATCGGTCTAACTGGGCATCGTTTACATCTAGGAGCTGCTGGTTATGGTCAGCTTGGCGTAAAAACTGTTTGCGCGAGCTATATACAACCGTATCTGGAGCTTCATCACTACCGTACCAAAATGGAATAGCGGCTTTGGGCTGTTTTAAATTTAGCTCTGGTAAGTAAGCTTTAGCCATTGTGGTTATGTTTCGCATAAAATAATCGCCAGCAGCATCACGAACTACCTTAGACTTACTGAGCATGCCGTCTATAACTTTAGCAAGTTCTTTAGGTAGCCCTAAAGAACTTGCAGGAATCGCCTGCGCCCCAAATCGGCAAGACTGTGCAGACGCTAATGCATATAAAGTAGCCGCAACCCCCTGCTCATCAAATCGTGGAGACGATTGCTCACCCGACATTTGCGCTTCACCTATAAAATACACATCCCCCATTCGCGCATTAGTCGTGCTTAAATCCCCCGACATTAAATCCATAAAATTACTGGCAACAGGCTCACCTTTACTATCTAACTGGGCATACACCGAACTCCCCCAATCAACTAAGGATAAAGCATCTGTTTGTGCATCCCACACCAAGTTTGAAGGCTTTATATCACCATGCACTATGGGCTGTGCGCTTAAACCATTTTTATGGTTACTTAAATCAAGTAACACATTTCGAAGCCTAACGGCTAATGCCATTATTTTTGCTGCGCTAAATCGCCCCTCTTTAAGCGACACTTTTTCGAGGTCTCCTCCCATAGCGCGCGCCATCATTAAAATACCTTGTTTTTTAATACGCTCAAAGGCATAAAATTTAGGCACCAGTGGGTTGTCAATTTGTGAAAGCATGTACGCCTCGTCCTCAAGGCGGTCACGTACACTTTGGGCAAGTGTAATACGTGAAAACTTAAAAACCCAAGGTAAGCCTTTGTCGTCCTCACCGGCAAATACAAAGCCAAAGGCTCCAGAGCCTATCATTTCTACATTTTTATAACCAAGCAGCGTTAATTGTTTAATACAAATGTTAAGCCATTGACGGTGCTTTTTAGCATCGCGGTGCGACAGCAAATAAACAGATTGCTCTTCGTTAATGTAAAAATTGCGAATTTCTTTGGCTTTCAATACAGGCTCGCTAATAGAGTGATGTGTGGTGAATTTTTTAACACGCTGATTATTAGTTTTATATAACGATATTACAATAGCGCCAACGTAGTTTTTCAAATTACAAACTTAAGCCCTTATTTAAATAATTAAAACACTAAATGTTGCATCCAATAGATTTACTTAGCCGTATTTAATTTAACTGCTCTAAATAGCAATCATAATAAATAGGAACTTTAAGGATGAAAACATTAGCAATTTTAACTGTCGGCACATTATATAGCGCCTATGGTCATGCAAACATAGAAAAGTTAACTGTATATGGCCACCGAGACGGCTTAATAGGCGAAGCCATCAGTGCATCAAGCGGTATTATTGGCCAAGGTGAAATTGACCAACGGCCGATGTTAAGAAGCGCCGAAATGTTAGAGCTAATACCCGGTATGGCGGTAACTCAACACAGTGGTTCAGGTAAGGCAAACCAATACTTTATTAGAGGGTTTAATTTAGACCATGGCACCGACTTTGCCACCAGCATAGATGGTATGCCCATAAATATGCGAAGCCATGGCCACGGCCAAGGATATACCGACCTAAACTTTATAATTCCTGAGTCTATTTCCACAATTAATTATAAAAAAGGCTCCTATAGCGCAAGCCAAGGTGACTTTTCATCCGCAGGTAGCGCACAGTTTAAATTGGCTGATAATCTAAAGCATCAACAAATAGAACTCAGCATAGGAGAGGACAACTATAAACGTGCTGTTGTCTTGGGCTCTACTAACTTAACAAAAGGCAAAATTATTGCAGCAGCAGAATGGCAAGGTTACGACGGCCCGTGGGATGACATAAACGAAGACGTAAATAAAAAAAATGCCCTGCTACGCTATGTTGGGAAAGCTTTTAATGGTGACCTATCACTAAGTGCTATGGCATACGACAATATATGGAATTCAGCAGACCAAATTCCACAGCGTGCCGTCTCGCAAAGTTTAATAACACAATTAGGATCTCTTGATACCACACTGGGGGGCAGCTCTAGCCGTTATAGCCTATCAAGTAATTGGCAAGGAGAACATGTTAAAGCCAGCGCATATGTAATTAATTACGATTTAAACCTGTACTCAAATTTTAGCTATTTTTTAAATGATCCTATTAATGGCGATCAGTTTAATCAGCAAGATAGCCGCAATGTTTATGGCACCAATATAAGCTATCAGTTCGAAACTAAAACATCAGATATAAACATGCAACACACCACAGGGATTGAGATTCGACACGACAACATAGACAACGTAGGACTTTATAACACGCAAGCAAGAGAGCGACTTAGCACGGTAAGGCAAGACGCACTAAAACAAACAAGCTACTCAAGCTATTGGGAATCTAAATTTTTATTTACCCCAAAATTAGAGGCCACTGCTGGTGTGAGGTACGACTATTTTGATACAAACGTGACCAGTAATACTGGTGCAAACTCAGGTAAAGCAAACGATGATTTAGTCAGTTTTAAAGGGAGTGTAAATTATCGCTTTACTGATTTACTAGCCGCATATGCTAATTGGGGGCAATCTTTTCATTCAAATGATGCGCGTGGCTCTACAATTAATGTTGACCCAGTTACAGGTGAGCTGGCTGAGCAAGTAGATTTATTGGTAAAAAGTGAAGGTGCTGAAGTAGGTTTGCGTTTTGCCGATGATCGCAACTTTAATTTATCCGCCGCTTTATGGTGGCTAACACTCGACTCAGAATTATTATTTGTAGGTGATGCTGGTAACACAGAACCCAGTGATGCGTCTAAACGCTATGGTTTAGAAATGAGTGCGTATTACTGGGTTAACGACCAATTTAGTATTGATTTAGAAGCCTCGTTTACACATTCGCGCTTAGATATAAATGACAAAAATAATTACATAGAAGGCGCTGTACCCGTTGTAGCAAGTGCTGGTTTAAATTGGCACTTAACTGAACAATGGCAATCATCAATTAGAGTGCGTCATATTGGCAAGCGTACATTAACTGACGACGGAGATAAACGCTCGACCCCTTTAACGGTTGTTAATAGCTCAGTAAGCTATAAGCAAACCCATTGGAAAGTAGACTTTGAATTACTTAACTTATTTAACAGTACCGACCACGATATAGACTACTATTACGCATCGCGTTTACCCGGTGAGCCCGCACAAGGCGTTGAAGATAATCACTTTCACCCAATAGAACCTAGAACAGCGCGATTAACACTCAGTTTATTGTTCTAGTATTCATTAACGCCATACCGACACTGTATATAAATACAGTGCCGGTATGATTGGGGTCTTATTTGCTACATTACGCCTAACCGGCTTCTCTACTCTTTGATGAACCTAACAGTAAAAATATAACAATTGAAATTACAAAAACTTAATTAGTAGTTGCTTTAGGCGCATTTCGCTGCGCGGGATCTGTTTTAAAGCTTTCAATCATTTTATGGGGGTTTTTACACTCAGCCTGTATTTTAGCGGCTTCAGCCCACCATATTAATTGATTAAATGTACGAGAAAAATAGTTAAACCACGATGTCTGGTCATCTTCAGTAGCAAACTCACCAAGTTCGTTAAACACATCCTGTGCCTTTGGAACATGAATCATCGACGATACTGGCAAACACCCAAGTTCTGATAAAAAAGTGCGCATACTAATCGCAGCTCGAACCCCACCCCACTGCCCAGCAGAATAAGAAACAATAGCACTGGGTTTATATGAAAACAGTGAACTACCAAAATGATTGAGTAGATCAGCTAATGCAGGGCTCATCGAATGATTATATTCTGGACTAATCATTATGTAGCCATCAGCAGATTTAATTTTATCGGCCAAATTGTTAAGTTTAGTCGGGGCATTTTGCTGTGTGTATGCAAAGTGAGGTTTGAATACAGGATCGTTTGGGTAATCTAACGCATCAATTATTTCAAATTCATGTTCACTAAAGTGTGACTGCAAACACAATAAACATGCTTTACTTACTCTATTTCCAAGACGCACTGGTTTAGGTGGTGAGCTCTCACGCACAGTACCCAAGAACAATAAAAACTTCATAATATAACTCCATGTAAACACTTTGTTTTACATTAAGCCTAGTATCATTCACATGCAAACATATTTATAACGTATTTTTGATGCCGTTATACGTCGCTCTTAATTGCCGTTTCAGCTTATCGCACTTAACTAAACAGGCAAAAATAGGTAAAAAACAGTTTTAAATTAATCTTAGGTGAACAATGAAACACATAATTAAGGCCTCTCTCTTAACACTGGCGCTAAGCGCTAGTTTAAATACACAAGCAGCACAGTTTTCGTTTTCTTCTAAAGTAGACAGCGACGCACACACATTAATTGTGTTTTATAGCCAAGATGGAAAAAACAACCAATTTAAAAATCTCGACAAACAATTCAATGGTCAGCTACAACGCATAATTGACGTTGAAAATTTTGAAGGTAAATACGCTAAAACAGCACAGCTTATTGCCCCACTAAACAGTAACTACAAACGTATATTAGTTGTTGGCACAGGCAAACAAGACGAGTTAAACAAAGCTCGCATAGCTAAACTAGGCGGAAACATTCACGCTCAGTTAGTTAAATACAAAGCCGATACCGCCAATGTACTATTTGACGATGTAACGGGTGTAGATGCAAACCATTTACTTGCGGCAAACTTTGCACACGGTGCAAACCTGCGAGATCATCGCTTTGAAAAATACAAACAAACTCCTAACACACAAACAGTGACTTACACGTTTGATGTCGACAGCACAAAAAAAACAACTGCAACGTATAAACAGTTAGAAAGTATTCAAGCAGGTGTATTTTTGGCACGCGACCTTACCTCTGAAGTCGCCACCGAAATGACGCCTGTTGATTTTGCAAATACTGCAAAAGAACTTGAATCGTTAGGTGTTACCATTACAATTTTAAAACCAGAGCAACTTAAAGAGCTTGGTATGGGCGCACTAGAAGCCGTTGGCCGCGGAAGCGATCAGGGTGCTCGTTTGGTAGTTGCTCATTATAAAGGCTCTAACGACGACCCTATTGCACTGGTAGGCAAAGGAATAACATTTGACTCGGGCGGATATAGCATTAAAACAGGTGCGTCTATCGCACGTATGAAATCGGACATGGCAGGCGCTGCTGCAGTGCTTGGAACAGTTAAAGCAATGGCCATGGCCAAAGCCGACAAAAACGTTGTAGCAGTAATGGGCATGGCGGCAAATATGGTTTCGCAGTTTGCAGTAGCCCCCGGCGATGTTGTTCGCACCGCAGAAGGTTTAAGTGTTGAAATACTCAACACAGACGCCGAAGGCCGTTTAGTTTTAAGTGATGCAATGTGGTATGCACGTAAACACTTTAACCCTAGCATAATGATTGATGTAGCCACGCTTACCGGTTCTAAAATTCGTGCGGTTGGTAACGAGTATGCGGCCGTGTTCTCAAAAGACGACACACTCGTAAATCAGTTAACACTTGCTGGTAAGCAGGTAAATGAAAACCTATGGCGTTTACCACTAGGTTACAAAGATATGCTTAAATCAGACATAGCCGATATAACAAACGTAGGCTCTGGCGGGCCAGGCGCAACCACTGCAGCGACATTTTTAGAGCATTTTGCTGGGGAAACGCGTTGGGTTCATATTGATATTGCCGGAAATGCATTAGTTAAAAAAGGCAAAGGCGAACTATCACCAGGCGGTACAGGCTATGGTGTGCGCTTGTTAAGCGAATGGTTATTAGCTAACTAATTATATTAAAACGCCAAAAGCCGATGCTTTTGGCGTTTACCCCACTAATTAAATAAAAACCGACTCGCTGTTACACCAATAACAATACCTATCACTAGTACAACAACCGTATAAAACACTCCCTTACTCTCACCAATAGGGCTGGCTATGTTCGATAGCGCTGCACCTGCATCTATTGTAGATTTTGTCTGTGTCGTATCATTGTGTTTAACCAAGCAAGCCTGTTTGGGTTCATCAATAGTTGGGGCTGCACTTTTTATTTCATTATAAATGGGTGTTTCAGTGACTAAGCTCTCAATATCATGGGTGCTAACTTGGTCTGTGTTGCTAGTGTTATTTTGAAATTCTGGTTTGTCATTTAAAGGGGCTTGTATTAACTCCTCGGATATTTTGTCATATTCAAACACCATCACCACTTGATTTGAGCTAACCTGTTCACCTTCATTTATATTTATCTTAGTGACAATTCCGTTAGCCGTGGCAACAATTTCGAGTACTATCTTGTCCGTTTCCACATCAAGCAATGTGTCATCTTTTTTTACGTGTTGCCCCTCAGTCACATATATTTTTGTAACTAAAGCAGACATTGTTGGTTCGGGTAAATGAGGTATTAAAACATCACTGTTCATCGTCCTTCCTTGCTTAATAAATATAATAAATTTACCACTAAAGCCTATCAACCCCTTTGATAGTTAAAAATAATTTTTTAATACACACTGACTCAATTAATTATTTATGCTTTAGCCCATTTTTATTTAACTTGGTTTAAGGCGTCACCCTAAATTTAGTTAAACCAATTAACTGGCCTGATTCAGTCATAACCTTAACTTGCCACTTTCCTACCGCGTTATGTGGAAAATTTACTTTGTGTGTCCAGGCTCTATAACCACTTTTACGCCCTCCACTGATATTAAGCGCTATTTTGTCTACCTGCTTTTTATTGTGTGTCCACACATGAAATATTTTTTCGTTTAGTCCTCGTGGTGCTTTTACCGCTGTCCATGTATAAAGCCCTTTTGCATGTAAAGAGCGTTCATTTAACGTGTTAATATTTCCTATCGGTTTTTTACTTTGCTCATTTACCTCATGCGCTAATGCAATGCTTGTTAAGTGCAGAGCAGCCGGTGGTACAAAGCTTTTTAATTGCCATACGCCTGCACTCAAACTAAATAAAATTATTGCTAAAATAGGTAAACGCCACCACGGCGCATTAGGCATTAAATTAGTAAGACTAGGTAATGTTAACACCACGGCTATAACTAGCGCAGCAGCTAAACTTTGGTTGGTTGTTAAGCTAAACAAAATAGGCAATGTAACAAGTAAAACTACAAACAAAGCAAAATTGTGAAACACCGTAAATAGCGTTCTATTTTTAGCTAATTTTTTATAGTAAAACGGGTCAATAACTGATGCGACTGCACACAATATAATCAGCGATGTAAATACTGCTTGAGGGTGATCCCATTGGGTCACAACTAAAAAAAATGGCAGTGCAAAAAACAAACTCTCTTGCTGAATCATTTGTAATGCAAAACGCGTTACATTGGGTGAAACGCTTACACCAAATCGTTCTTCAACTTTATCACGCAGCCAATTATCTACAATTAACCACAACCAGCTTATAAGTAAAACAACAGCAACAACCTGCGCAAACGACTCCTTTCTATCAACAAGCACATAACTTGCAACGCCCGATAAAAACGCTAAAACAGCCAATAACCCTGGGCGTTTTTGCATTGCAGTAATAAATTGTGTAATCAAGGATTTTAATTTGTTCATTTGCCCGCTTTATAAGTACCAAATGCACTTTATTATTATGAAGTTAGTTACAACAGCTTAGCTAAACATAGATGAACAGAACATAGATAGCCTAATAGCATTATTAATATTGAGTAACTAAATAAGAACGCGGGCCTGTTTTTGGTAATTTGTTTATGTGACGCAAGATAAATATAAAACGTTTTAACTAAACCCTTTGATAAATTAAACGTTAAACAAAGGCCCAACTAAAAACAAACTACGTTATTGATTAGTGGTAGCGCTTTTTTTAAATTGAGATAACCCCCAAAATAGTATGCCAGTGCCAGCACATGAAAGAAAAAAGAATAACCCCAAACCTAAAGGGGAACCCCAATTTAAAATATGATATAAAAATTCCATACACTTGCCTCCAAAAATTGAATTTAGCAAACAGTAACCCAATAATTATAAAAATACTAATTAAAGCTTTTAAAGCTAAAAGAGTAACATTTGGTTCTTTGCTGCTAACGCACTCAAATAGTTTAATTTAAAAAACGCAACTTTTAGGGATATACCAGCTAAATAGCAGTCACTAAAAAAGTGGCAGCGAGAACACAAGCAATCCTCAACAGAAACTTACCGTTGCGCTTACACAAGCAGAATTATTGATATTTTTTAAAAATATAAGCCAACGCTATTATTTAAAACAAAAAAGCACCGCCCAAAGGGCTGTGCTTTTTAATCAACTTATACTCATACGTTTATAAACATGAGTTTACAAACGTATACCGCCGTCTATCTCTACTACACGGCCAGTAAAAAAGTCGTTTTCGATAATATACTGGGCAGTATGAGCTATCTCAGTTGTTTCACCTAAACGTCCTACGGGTGTTACTGCTAGCATGCGTTGTTTGGCTTCTGGCTTCATTACGTCGGTCATAGCGGTGCTAATAACACCCGGTGCAATAGCGCCCACGCGTATACCAAAGCGACCAAGCTCTTTTGCCCATGTAGTGGTGAGTGCCACAACACCTGCTTTTGATGCGGCGTAATTTGTTTGGCCAATATTGCCCGCACGCGCTACGCTCGACATGTTTACAATTACCCCGCCTTTACCTGATTCTATCATGTGGCTTGCAGCTTCGCGCCCTGCCAAAAATACGCCAGTGAGGTTTACATCAATCACTGATTGAAATTGATCAAGCGACATTTTTTTAACCACTTTGCCGTCTTTGGCTTTTATAAACATGCCATCGCGTAAAATGCCGGCGTTGTTAATAAGTACACCAATGTAGCCAAAGTCGTTGTTGATGGTATTAAATACGTTTTCTACTTCGCTCTCTGCGGTTACGTTTGCAGCGTAGCCTTTTATAGTGCCAGATACACCTTCAAGCTGTGATAGCTGCTCGCACGCTGTATTTAATAGATCTTGCGCCATATCAATTAACGCAATGTTAGCGCCCATTAGGGCAAACTTTTGCGCCATTGCAAAACCTAAACCTTGTGCGCCACCGGTAATAACGACGGTATTATTTTTGATTTCCACAATACTTTCCTACTTTGAAAACAATTTAAATATGGCACTAAAATCATCACTGCCAGCACCTTGGTGCTGGAGCATGGTGTACAAGTTTTTTGCCATAGAACCCATAGGGGTTGATGAATTACTTTGCTGTGCGGCTTCCATGGCAAGGCCTAAGTCTTTTGCCATTAAATCGACCATAAAGCCTGGCTTATAATTATTACTAGCCGGTGCTGTTTCCATTACATCAGGACATGGATTATAAAGCTCAAGCGTCCAGTTACGACCAGAACTTGCGGTCATAATGTCGCTAAGTACTTTTGGATCTAACCCATTGTTAATACCCATTTGTATTGCTTCACTTGTGCCTGCCATTAATATACTAAGCAGCATATTGTTGCATATTTTAGCAACTTGGCCTGCACCAATATCGCCTGCATGGAATATGTTTTTACCCATATCTACCAATACGGTGTGTGCTTTTTCAAATGCTGTTTGTTCACCACCCACAATAAAGGTCAACGTGCCAGCCGCTGCACCTGCAACACCGCCTGATACTGGTGCATCTACAAAGCTAATGCCCTGCTCTCCAAGTGCGCTGCCAACCACACGGGCCGACTCTGCATCTATTGTGGAGCAATCAATCACTAAGGTGTTTTTACTAAGCACATTAATCAAGCCGCTATCGTCGTTATTGCCTAAATAAAGCGATTTAACATGCTTGCCCGCTGGCAACATACTAATAAGTATATCGGCATTGGTTGCGCATGCTTTTGCATTTTCAGCTACGTGTGCACCTTTGCTTGCAAGTTCATTTAAGACCGACTGGTTTAAATCGAATGCCGTAACACTGTGGCCGGCTTTAATTAAGTTAGCCGCCATTGGACCGCCCATATTTCCTAAACCGATAAAACCAATGTTAAGTTTACTCATCGTCTTTCCTTTATTTTTGTGTTGCCGTGTCTAGGTCATCAAGTGGGTGGTTTTCGCCAAATCTGTTAGCAAAAAAGCTCTTTATTATTGTTTGTGGTACATCACTAAGTGTTTTGTATTGCCAATTAGGCGCGCCGTCTTTATCTATTAATAGCGCTCTTACGCCTTCTTGAAATTCGCCAACTTCACCGGCTCTAACCGACATACCTAGTTCCATTTTAAAACAGTCTAAAAGGCTTTTATCTTTACTTGCTTTTAGTTGCTCACTGACTAACGCACAGCTTAGTGGGCAACCATGTTTTAACGATTTTTGTGCACGTTGCAACCACTTATCGTCGGTGTTTAAACTTAGTAGGTAATCCACTTGTTGTTGTAAAGTACTTAAATCACCTAACTGTTGAATGGTGTCTAAATTAGCCTTAACGTTGCCTTTTGGCATATCTGCAGACTTCGCATTTAACTGATTTAATAAATTAGTTAATACTCTGTGGTTGTCGCTTGGAGTACTAGCCCAGCTGGTGGCTAAAATAGTATTTAGCATAGTGTTATATAGACTGCTGTCGATAAAGTGATCGGCAAGCGATACAAAACATGCATCATCGCAATTAATAGACGCTGACGTTAATCCTAAAAACAAGCCAACACTTTTAGGCATGTTGTGCAAAAAATGGCTGCCGCCAACATCGGGGTATAACCCTATTGTTTGTTCTGGCATGGCTATACGTGAAGTTTCGGTAACAACACGGTGGCTTGCGCCAGCCATTAGCCCTAATCCGCCGCCCATTACAATGCCGTTACCCCAAACAAGAATAGGTTTAGCGAAGGTGTGTATTAGGTAGTCAAGCTTATATTCTTGTGTAAAAAAATCTTCAACTAAACTTGTGGGCTCACCTTGTGCCATTGCATGATACAAGCTGACTACATCGCCACCTGCGCAAAACGCTTTGTCCCCTGCGCCTTTTAAAATAACCATTGCGATGGCATCGTCGTTTGCCCATGCCTTTAGCTGAGGGGTAAGCAATTTGATCATGTTAAAATTAAGCGCATTTAACGACTTAGGTGCATTAAGTGTAATAAGCCCAATTAAACGGCCATTGGCCGCGGTTGCCGTCTCAAAAAGTACCGAATCATCCGCTTTATTTAATAAGGTTAAATTACTCATTAGCCATTGACCCATTTTGCTTTTCGTTTTTCTAAAAAGGCATTAACGCCTTCTTTTTGATCGTCAGTATCAAATAAACCAACAAACAGTTCGCGCTCAAATGGTAAAACGCTCGCCATGGGTTGGTGGCGCCCTTTTTGAATCAATGTTTTACATGCCGCAACCGAGCTAGGGCTTTGCTCACTCACTAGGTTTGCAAGATTAAGCGCAGCAGCAAAACTCTCACCTTGGCCAACAACCTCTTCGACTAAACCAATGTGTAATGCTTTATCAGCTTTTAATCGCTCGCCACATAAAATCATACGCTTTGCCCAGCCTTCGCCAACTAACCAAGCGAGATTTTGGGTGCCACCCGCACACGGTAATAAACCGACTTTTGCTTCAGGGAGTGCCATTTGTGCTTGTTGTTCAGCAATGCGTATATCACACGCTAAAGCGACCTCTAAACCGCCGCCCATGGCATACCCGTTTATTGCTGCAACCGACACACCTCTATAGTTAGTCAATGCTTCAAATGCTTCGCCAAATACACGTGACATGTCTGCAGCGATGCCTTTATCGCCACTGGCAAATACATTAAGGTCGGCGCCTGCGCTAAAAAACTTCTCGCCTTCACCGGTTAGTACTAACGCATAAATATTTTTATCATTATTAAGCGCATCAACTTTATTTTTTAAATCAATTAAAGTGTCTTTTGTCCAGGTATTCGCTGGCGGGTTAGACATAGTTAAAATAGCAACATGGCCTTGGGTGGTTAACTCAATACTTGGTTTTGATTCAGACATACCGTGCTCCTTATAAAATTTCGCTTGCAGACTCAGCTAAAATTCGGCGCGCTATAATTACACGCATTATTTCGTTTGTGCCTTCCAGTATTTGATGTACGCGCACGTCACGTACGTGGCGCTCTAATGGGTATTCTTTTATGTAACCGTAACCACCATGTATTTGAAGCGCTTCATTACAAACTGTAAAGCCAACATCGGTTGCAAACCGTTTTGCCATGGCACAATAGGTGGTTTTTTCGCTGTCGCCCGTATCAAGTTTAAATGCCGCAAGCCTTACCATTTGGCGAGCAGCTACAAGCTCTGTATTCATATCTGCAATTTTAAATTGTAACGCTTGAAAAGCAGCCAGCGGTTTACCAAATTGTGAGCGTTCTTTTAAATATTCGCGTGCTGTATTTAAAGCGGCCTGTGCTGTACCAATTGAGCAGGTGGCAATGTTAATTCGCCCGCCATCAAGGCCTTGCATTGCAAACTTAAAACCTTCGCCTTCAGCCCCTAGTAAGTTATGTGCGGGAATACGCACATCTTCAAAGCTAATTAAGCGTGTAGGCTGTGCATTCCAACCCATTTTTTCTTCTGCTTTGCCATATTCAACACCTTTTGCATCAGCAGGTACTACAAACGCAGAAATACCCGCAGCGCCTTCGCCACCAGTACGCGCCATTACAACGAGCACTTCGGTTTCACCCGCGCCCGATATAAACATTTTAGAGCCGTTAATAACGTACTCGTCGCCATCGCGTACTGCTTTGGTTTTAAGCGACGCAGCGTCTGAGCCTGACCCAGGCTCGGTTAAACAGTATGATGCTAATAACTCACCCATTACTAATTGTTCTACGTATTGATCTTTTATTGCGTCGGTACCAAAACTGGCAACCATCCACGTAGCCATATTATGAATAGTAAGCATGGCGGTAGTTGCCGTACAGCCTAGCGCAAGCTGCTCAAAAATAATGCTTGAGTCTAAACGTGATAAACCAAGGCCACCGGCTTCTTCTGGTGTGTATAAACCACAAAAGCCTAATTCTCCGGCTGCTTTAATTGTGTCTTTAGGAAAAATATGCTCGCGATCCCATTTAGCCGCATGAGGTGCAAGCTCTGACTCGGCAAATTGGCGAGCAGTTTGTGCAAAGGCTTGTTGGTCTTCTGATAAGTTAAAGTCCATGGTAGACCTCTTTAGTTGTGTGTTGTCAGTTTTCCCGTAACGGGATTGTGAGTGAAGAGCGGCGAAGGCTTATTTATGTGTGTGTGAAAAACCTTCGCGCCCGTCTTTGTTATTATTTTTAGTGTGTGATTATTAATTATTTTAAGTTAATGCTCATATTAGGCCCTGAAGCGATATCGTCTTCAAACCAACGTGAGGTAATGGTTTTTGTTTCTGTGTAAAAACGAATACCTTGCTTACCATATGTATGAGTATCGCCATAAAAAGAGCCTTTCCAACCCGTAAATGAGAAAAACGGCAGTGGCACCGGAATTGGCACATTAATACCCACTTGGCCAACTTCAATTTCGTGCTGAAATTTACGTGCAACTGCACCGCTTGAAGTAAATAGTGAAGTACCATTGCCATATGGGCTTTCGTTAATTAGGGCGATGGCTTCTTCTAATGTGTCTACAAACATACACGCTAAAACAGGACCAAAAATCTCTTCTTTATATAAGTCCATTTCTTTTGTAACGTCTGTAAATAAAGTTGGGCCAACCCAGTTACCTTGCTCGTAACCTTCTACTGTAAAGTGAGAGCCATCTATTAAACAGGTTGCACCTTGTTCTTTACCGCTTTCAATAAGTGATAAAATGCGCTCTTTTGCCGCTTTTGATGTCTGCGGTCCGTAGGCAGCGTCTTTGTCGTCCCATAAACCTGGGCGTACTTTTTCAAAGCCTGCTTTTATTTCATCTACCCATTCACTCGCTTGACCAACAAATACAGCAACCGAAATTCCCATACAACGTTGCCCTGCAGCACCAACAGATGCACCAACCAAGTTATTGACAACATGCGACTTACTCGCATCAGGCATAATAACCATATGGTTTTTTGCGCCCACACACGCTTGTACACGTTTAAGGTTTTGTGTGCCTTTAGAGTAAATGTACGCACCTACACCACACGAACCTACAAACGAAATAGCACGAACGGCTTTATCTTCTAGTAAGCGGTCTACTTGTGGTTTTGTACCATGAACAATTTGCAGTACGCCTTTAGGTGCACCCGCTTCAATAAATAGTTCAGCTAAGCGCATTGGTGTTAGAGGGTCTTGCTCTGATGGTTTTAATATAAATGTGTTACCACACACAATTGCCAGCGGAAACATCCAAAGTGGGATCATCGCCGGAAAGTTAAATGGCGTAACACCCGCACACACACCTAATGGTTGCATGTATGAATACGTATCGATTTTACGCGCTACGTTTTCCATTGTTTCGCCCATCATCAGCGAAGGCGCATTTGCAGCTTGTTCTACAACTTCTATACCACGCCATACATCGCCTTTTGCATCTTCAAAGGTTTTGCCTAATTCGTGACAAATAATAGTGGCTAGCTCGTCATGGTGTTCTTTTAAAAGCGCAGCGTATTTCATCATGATGCGTGCGCGTTCTGTGATTGGAACATCTTTCCATGTTTTAAATGTTTCAGAGGCTGAAGCAATGGCTGCATCCATTTCTGCATCGGTGGTACAAGGAACCTGTGCTAAAACCTCTTGGTTTGCTGGGTTTATAACATCGATTAGCTCTTTGGAAGTTGATTTAATAAATTCGCCATCTATTAATAGTGGAACTTGGTGCATGGGTAAATCCTATTATATTAGTGTGTTAGTTTTAAAAATAACGCAGCTTTATTATTGTTATGTTGCTGCGTATTTTTAATGTGATTGGTACTTAGAAAGCTTCTACTGCCATTGCAACGGCTTCACCGCCACCAATACATAAAGAAGCAACCCCTTTTTTAAGGCCACGATTTTTAAGTGCATGAATAAGCGTAACTAAAATACGTGCGCCACTGGCACCAATTGGGTGGCCAAGTGCACACGCTCCACCGTTTACATTCACTTTGCTTTCGTCAAGCTTAAGCTCGTTAATAGCAAGCATTGTTACCATGGCAAACGCTTCATTAATTTCCCAAAGGTCAACGTCATCCGTTGTCCAACCGGCTTTATCAAGCACACTATTCATTGCGCCTACAGGTGCTACGGTAAATTCGCTAGGTTTTTGAGAATGTGTGCTGTGAGCAACAATTCTACAAAGGGGTGTTAGGCCCTCAGCCTTGGCTTTTGATTCGCTCATGAGTATGAGTGCGGCACCACCATCTGAAATAGATGATGAGTTAGCCGCAGTGATTGTGCCGTCTTTTTTAAATGCGGCACGTAAGCTTGGGATTTTTTCAGGACGTGCATTACCCGGTTGCTCATCAACCGATACGGTTACATCGCCTTTTCGTGTTTGTAATATGTGTGGCGCTATTTCGTTTTCAAAGCTGCCGTTTTCAATTGCAGCATTCGCTTTACTTAACGAACTTAACGCAAAATTATCCATTTGTTCACGGCCAATGCCATACTCGTCGGCGGTGTCTTGTGCAAAACACCCCATTGCTTTGTTATCGTAAGCGTCTTCGAGGCCATCGCTCATCATATGGTCTTTAATTTCACCGTGGCCCATGCGCATACCGCCACGCGCTTTTGGAATAAAGTAAGGGGCGTTGGTCATGCTTTCCATACCACCAGCAATAGCTGTTTGTATAGAGCCGGCTTTTATTAAGTCGTTAGCCAGCATGGCTGCTTTTAGTCCTGAACCGCAAACTTTGTTAATTGTAGTCGCACCCGTACTTAGTGCGAGCCCTGCTTTAAGCATGGCTTGACGAGCTGGCGCTTGGCCTAAACCAGCGGGAAGTACACAGCCCATAATCACTTCGTCAATTGCGTCGCTATTTAATCCGGTTTGCGCTAATGCACTTGCAATAGCCGTTGCACCTAATTCAGTAGACTGAGCATCGCTTAGCGCGCCCATAAAACCACCCATAGGCGTGCGTTTTGCAGCTACAATTACCACTGATTCTAAAGACATTGCTAACTCCATTGTATTTAAAGGTAAATAGTTGTTAGAATATTTACTCTATTAATTGTGTTTTAAATTATTATTTAATAAGCATACACAATACTAACGTTTACGCTAACGTCAACTAAAAACAGTTAAAATTATACTTTTTAAACTGTAAGGTTTCTTTGCCACTTTTAGTTAATGCAGCTCCCACGCACATTAAGTGTATGTAATTTAAATATTTAAATTGCATTTACTGTTAACCACCGCATTTGTATTTATTTCATATCAGCCAGCACTTTACCTTTACGTAAACTTCACTTATATTGGAGTTATTCGAATGAGGTAAATTCAACTATGAAACCAGATAATCAAACAAACTTTGCAAGTTCTGCCACTATACCAACCAGTAATGAACAAACTTTTAGCATTAGCGATTTAGCTAAAGAGTTTGACATTACAACGCGCTCTATACGCTTTTACGAAGACCAAGGGCTTTTATCACCCGATCGTAATGGCCAAACCCGTATTTATTCTAAGCGCGACAAAGTACGCCTAAAGCTTATATTACGTGGTAAACGTTTAGGTTTTACGCTTGCCGAAACAGGCCGTTTGTTTGAATTGTATGACGCTGATAAATCAAGCGCTAAACAGCTAGTCACAATGCTTGATCTGATTTCAGAGAAAAAGGCCGACCTTTCGCAACAAATGGACGACATTAAAGTTGTTTTAATGGAACTCGTTACCGCGGAAAGACGCTGCAGAGACACACTTAATAAAATAGACGAGTAGTTTATTTTAAAAACAAAAACACACTGATAACACACACTCACACAGGAATGAATCATGAGCACTATTTCACTTTATAAAGAGATGAACTTTGGTCTTGGCGAAACCGCCGATATGATACGCGACCATGTAAATAGTTTTTCAAGCCAAGAAATTGCGCCGCTTGCTGAACAGACCGATATTGACAACACATTTCCAAATCAACTGTGGCCGCAAATGGGCGAAATGGGCGTATTAGGTATGACTGTGCCTGAAGAGTTTGGTGGTGCTGGTTTAGGCTACTTAGAGCACGTAATT
This sequence comes from Pseudoalteromonas sp. H71, assembly GCF_001468485.1. Classification (GTDB taxonomy): domain Bacteria; phylum Pseudomonadota; class Gammaproteobacteria; order Enterobacterales; family Alteromonadaceae; genus Pseudoalteromonas. The sequence continues at coordinate 9,398 of NZ_LODI01000008.1, read as the reverse complement.
GCAATGGAAGAAATTAGCCGTGCAAGTGCGTCTATTGGCTTAAGTTATGGCGCACACTCAAACCTGTGTGTAAATCAAATTAACCGTAACGGTAACCAAGCTCAAAAAGAAAAGTACCTACCAAAGCTTATTAGCGGCGAACATATTGGTGCACTAGCAATGAGCGAGCCAAATGCGGGTTCGGACGTGGTATCGATGAAACTTAAAGCTGAGAAAAAAGGCGATAAGTACATTTTAAACGGTAACAAAATGTGGATCACTAATGGCCCGGATGCAGACACTCTGGTTATTTACGCTAAAACTGATTTAAACGCCGGCGCTAAAGGCATAACAGCATTTATTGTGGAAAAAACATTCCCTGGTTTTTCTACAGCGCAAAAGCTCGACAAATTGGGGATGCGTGGTTCAAACACCTGTGAGTTAGTATTTGAAAACTGCGAAGTACCAGAAGAAAATATTTTAGGGAACCTCAACGAAGGCGTAAAAGTACTTATGAGCGGTCTAGATTACGAGCGTGTTGTACTTGCCGCGGGCCCGCTTGGCATCATGCAAGCGTGTATGGATATAGTAGTGCCTTACATTCATGAGCGTAAACAGTTTGATACCCCTATTGGGCAATTCCAGCTTATTCAAGGCAAAGTTGCCGACATGTACACACAAATGAACGCTGCCCGTTCATACGTTTACACGGTAGCTAAAGCCTGTGACCGCGGCGAAACAACGCGTAAAGATGCCGCGGGTGCCATTTTATACGCCGCTGAGCTTGCAACCAAAATGGCGCTTGATGCGATTCAAATTCTTGGTGGTAACGGATACATAAACGAATACGCAACGGGCCGATTACTACGTGACGCTAAATTATATGAAATTGGTGCCGGCACGTCTGAAATTCGCCGCATGCTAATTGGCCGCGAACTATTCACTGAAAGCCGCTAAGGATTAGATTATGACGATTTTAAAATCGAGCGTAAATCCACACGATCCTACTTTTGTGCAAAATCATAAAAACATGTCGATGCTGGTGGATGATTTACGCGATAAAGTAGCAACAATTAGTTTAGGTGGTGGCGCTGCTTTAAAAGAGCGCCATGAAGGCCGCGGTAAATTATTTGTACGAGACCGTATAAGTACATTAATTGACGAAGGTTCACCATTTTTAGAAGTTTCTCAATTTGCGGCATTTGGCGTATATGAGCAAGCTATCCCGTGTGCAGGTGTCGTAGCTGGTATTGGCCGTGTAAAAGGTATTGAATGCATGATCATTGCAAACGATGCGACGGTTAAAGGCGGCACCTACTTT
>NZ_LODI01000008.1:0-8073 GCF_001468485.1 Pseudoalteromonas sp. H71 | reverse complement strand
GCAAGATATTGCAGAGCGATGCCATTTGCCATGTATTTATCTTGTAGACTCTGGTGGTGCAAACCTGCCTGAACAAGATGATGTATTTCCTGATAAGTTACATTTTGGGCGTATTTTTTACAACCAAGCGCGTATGTCAGGCAAAGGCATTCCACAAATTGCTGTTGTAATGGGATTATGTACCGCAGGTGGTGCGTACGTACCTGCTATGGCAGATGAAAGCATTATTGTTAAAGAGCAAGGCACGATATTTTTAGCAGGTCCCCCGCTTGTTAAAGCGGCAACAGGTGAAGAGGTAACGGCTGAAGAACTTGGTGGTGCAGACGTTCATTGTAAAACATCAGGGGTAGCTGATCACTTTGCCGAAAACGACGAGCATGCGCTGTCTATTGCACGCCAATGTATTGAGCGTATTAACTATACACGCCCTACTTCGCCGTTATTAAAAGATATAAAAGCGCCTCGGTACGATATAAATGAACTGTACGGCATTGTGGGTACCGATCTTAAAAAACCATTTGACGTACGCGAAGTCATTGCCCGAACGGTTGATGATTCATCGTTTGATGAATTTAAACGCTACTTTGGCGAAACACTCGTAACGGGCTTTGCTAGCATTTACGGCAACCCTGTTGGCATAGTCGCTAATAATGGCATTTTATTTAGTGAGTCAGCACAAAAAGGCGCTCACTTTATTCAACTGTGTGCACAACGCAATATCCCACTGGTATTTTTGCAAAACATTACTGGTTTTATGGTGGGTAAAAAGTACGAAGCAGAAGGTATTGCTAAGCACGGCGCAAAAATGGTTATGGCAGTATCGTGTGCTGACGTTCCAAAATTCACAGTATTAATTGGCGGCTCTTATGGCGCGGGTAACTACGGTATGTGTGGCCGCGCGTTCGAACCAACCATGATGTGGATGTGGCCTAATGCACGTATTTCAGTAATGGGCGGCGAGCAAGCAGCTGGTGTTATGGCCCAAGTTAAGCAAGACGGCTTAGAACGCAAAGGCCAAAGTATGACCGATGAGCAAATTAGCGAATTTAAAAAGCCAATTATCGACCAGTACGAAGAGCAAGGCCATCCTTATTATGCCAGCGCGCGTTTGTGGGACGATGGCATTATTGACCCAGCCGACACACGTAACGTACTAGGGCTTGCATTGTCGGCTGCTAAAAATGCACCAGCGAAAGAATCTCAATTTGGCGTATTTAGAATGTAACGGAGCGCAGTAAATGTCAGTAACACTACAAATAACAAAATCTAATGTGGCTGTACTTGTTTTAAGCCGCCCTGAAAAAAGAAACGCATTTAATAGCGAAGTAATACACGAATTAATTCAATGTATTGAACATGCTAATACGCTTGATATTAGAGCATTAGTTTTAAAAACAGAAGGTAAACACTTCTCAGCAGGCGCTGACTTAGCATGGATGAAGTCCATGGCTGACAATGATTATGCTGATAACCTTGCTGATTCGATGCAACTTGCAAAACTAATGCAAGTATTAGCTACAAGCCCACACCCTACGGTATGTGCTGTGCAAGGCGCGGCATTTGGTGGCGCATTAGGTTTAATAGCCTGTTGTGATATTGCCCTTAGTAAAGACGATGCACAATTTTGCTTAAGTGAAGTGAAGCTTGGACTTATTCCTGCAGTTATTAGCCCTTATGTAATAAAAGCCATAGGTGAGCGTGCTGCACGCAGATACTTTTTAACTGCCGAAGTGTTTGACGCGCATACCGCTAAACAGCTTGGATTAGTTCATCAAGTAACGGGGAACTTGGAGTGTGCACTGGACAATATGCTTCAAACACTCATTGATAACGGCCCAGTTGCAGTTAAAGCTGCGAAAGCTTTAATTAACGATGTAGCTAACAAACCGATTAATGACAAGCTTATTGAGCTTACTGCCGAGCGGATTGCAAACATACGCGTATCTGAAGAAGGCCAAGAAGGCTTGAGTGCCTTTTTTGATAAACGCCCACCACAATGGCAACTGTAGGATTAATTATGAACACACAAGCATTAAAAAAAATACTCATTGCCAATCGTGGAGAAATTGCGTGTCGCATTATGAGAAGTGCAAAGCAGATGGGGTTAACCACTGTTGCTGTTTACTCAGACGCTGATAAAAATGCTCAACACGTAAAAATGGCTGATGAGGCCTACTACATTGGCCCTGCTCCAAGTAAAGACTCGTACCTTGTAACCGATAAAATTTTGCAAGTAGCTAAAAATAGTGGCGCCGATTGTATTCACCCTGGTTATGGCTTTTTATCAGAAAACAGTGAATTTGCTAAAGCGTGCGAAGCAAACAATATTGCGTTTATTGGCCCTTTAGCTAGCAGCATTGAAGCCATGGGGTCAAAAACCCGCGCTAAAGAAATAATGGCAGCAGCCAATGTACCGTTAGTACCGGGTTATTATGGCGACAATCAAGACCCTCGTTTTTTGCAAAGTGAAGCTGAAAAAATTGGCTACCCTGTACTTATTAAAGCCGCATTTGGTGGCGGTGGTAAAGGAATGCGCGTTGTTGAAAAAGCAAGTGACTTTATAAGCGCTCTTGAAGGTGCACAGCGTGAAGCCATTGCCGGATTTGGTAACGACTTAGTACTACTAGAGCGCTATGTTAACCAACCTCGCCACGTTGAAGTGCAGGTATTTGCAGATAACCACGGTAACTGCGTTTATTTAGGGGATAGAGATTGCTCTTTACAACGTCGTCATCAAAAAGTAATTGAAGAAGCCCCTGCCCCGGGTTTAAGTAGTGCACTACGAAAAGAAATGGGCGAAGCTGCAGTGCGTTGTGCACTGGCTATCAATTACCGCGGCGCTGGTACTGTTGAGTTTTTATTGTGTGGCGATGAGTTTTTCTTTATGGAAATGAATACGCGCCTTCAAGTTGAGCACCCTGTCACTGAAATGGTTACGGGCGTTGATTTAGTAAACTGGCAAATAAATATTGCTGGCGGACTTCCACTTCCTTTAGCCCAAGAAGATATTCAGTTACAGGGTCATAGTTTTGAAGCGCGAATTTATGCCGAAGATCCTGCTAATGATTTTATACCTTGCTCAGGTACGATTGAGGCGATGCATACTCCAAACCAAAATGAGTTTGTACGTATTGATACAGGCATTGCGCAAGGGGATGAAATTAGCCCATATTACGACCCGATGATTGCTAAACTCATAGTCCATGATGATAGCCGCGAACAAGCATTAGGGCGCTTACGCCAAGCGCTCGAGCAGTTTCACCTAGCTGGTTTTAGCACCAACATTGGTTTTTTAAATAACTTAGCTCAGCACCCTACTTTTAATAAAAGCGCACCGAGTACACACTTTATCGCAGAACAAGGCGACTCGTTAGTTGCTGTTAATAATACGCTTGTGCAATCTAGCGAGCTAATTGGCGCATTTGCGTATTTGTGTTCATTAAATAACAAACACGCTGAGGAAAAGAACGCGAGCCCATGGCAGCAACTTAGCGGATTTACATTAAATTCTCCAAGCGTAATTAAAGTACCCTTTAAAGATTTACATTTAAGTGCAATTAAAACCGCAAAAGGGTACGACATTACCCATAACAACACGGTATTTAGCCTTCAAGGTACTGTGGTCAATGGGGGTTGTACTGTATTTATTGATGGTGATAAGCATATTGCGCATGTATCACAAAGTAATGATGCCATCACTGTTATGAATAAAGCACTGCAAGCCAAACTTGAGCTAATGAATAAGCATTATATAAGTTCACACGAAAGTGATGCACTGCCATTAGCTGCACCACTCAATGGTACTGTGGTTAAACACTTAGTTAGCGTTGGGAGTACTATTACTAAAGGCGATCCTGTTGTGATTATTGAGGCCATGAAAATGGAATACACACTCAATGCACCCCATGATGGTATTTTACAAAGCTATTGTTTTGGTGAAGGTGAATTAGTATCACACGGTGCCCTACTCGCAATTGTTGAGGATACAACAGTTCAGGAAGGTGCCTAATGAGCGCCTTTCCTAACTCAGTTCGTATTGTTGAGGTAGGTGCGCGTGACGGCCTACAAAACGAGAGCATAGTCACCACTCAAGATAAAATTTTGCTTATTAATGCACTTGCACAAGCTGGTTTAAAAGATATAGAGGCCGGTGCATTTGTATCCCCTAAGTGGGTGCCACAAATGGCTGACTCAGCAGATGTTATTAACGCACTTGACTTACCAAATGTTAATTTAAGTGCACTAACACCTAATTTAAAAGGTGCGCACGCGGCCCATAGTACTGGTATTAAGGAATTTGCAATTTTTACCGCCGCTAGCGAGTCGTTTTGTAATAAAAATATCAACTGCTCAATTGACGAAAGTATCACGCGTTTCAGTGAAGTGATGAATTTTGCAAGACAGCACAATATTCGTGTTCGTGGTTACGTAAGCTGTGTAGTTGGGTGTCCTTACGAAGGAGACATAGACCCCAAGGCTGTGCTTGACGTAACACAAAAGCTATTAGATTTGGGCTGTTACGAGGTAAGCCTTGGAGACACCATTGGTGTTGGCACAGCAAAAAAAGTAACTCAACTTATAGAATTACTATTGATGCATATAGATAGCAGCAAGCTTGCAGTGCATTTTCATGATACCTACGGACAAGCGCTTACAAATATTTACGCAGCACTAAGCCTAGGCATTTCAACGGTTGACGCGGCAGTTGCGGGCCTTGGTGGGTGCCCATATGCTAAAGGTGCGTCAGGAAATGTTGCCACCGAAGATGTAGTTTACTTACTGCAAGGGCTTGGCATTGAACACGGAATTGATTTACAAAGGTTAAGTGATGCTGGCTGGGAAATAACTAAAGCACTTGGTAAGCAACCTGTGAGCAAAGTATCTGTGGCACTACACACAAAATAACCTGAGCTCTGGATAATAAATCTATCTCTAGCAGCTATTTTCAGCACTAACTGCGTTGAATTTACTTGCAATAGGCCAGCTATTGACGCGTAAATTCGCCTTGTTTTCACTGAAAATCTCTGACTAGAGAAAATAAACTTAAATATCACCCTAATTCATATGTTAGTAAATCTCTTAACCAGAGTTCAGGTTAAATAGCTATCTTATGAGATGATGATTAACAACAAATAACACACAATGAGGAGAGACTCATGGCCGGTTTTGATAAGGTAGTTGCAAGCTACGAAGCTGCAATGGAAGGATTAAAAGACGGTGATACCATTATCGCCGGTGGTTTTGGTTTATGTGGAATACCTGAAGGGTTAATAAAGCAAATTAAAAAGATGAACACAAAAGAGTTGACCGTTGTATCAAACAACTGTGGTGTTGATGATTTTGGTTTAGGCATTTTATTGCAAGACAAACAAATAAAAAAAGTGATTGCCTCGTATGTAGGCGAAAACGCCCTATTTGAGCAGCAATTACTAAGTGGTGAAATAGATGTTGAGCTAACACCTCAAGGTACACTTGCTGAAAAAATGCGAGCCGGCGGCGCGGGTATTCCTGCGTTTTACACCGCCACCGGTTACGGTACTCCAATAGCTGAGGGCAAAGACGTAAAAGAATTTGATGGCCGCCCATACATTTTAGAAGAGTCGATCACTGGCGAGTTTGCCATTGTTAAAGCATGGAAGGCTGACCGCTATGGAAACCTAGTATTTAGACATACCGCAATGAACTTTAACCCAATGGCTGCAACTGCAGGTAAAATTACGGTGGCAGAAGTGGAAGAAATCGTTGAGCCAGGTGAGCTTGAACCAAGCCAAATCCATACCCCTGGTATTTATGTAAATCGCGTGATCAAAGGCAACTTTGAAAAACGCATTGAACGTGTAACAACACGAGATTAAGCAGGAGCATAAAAATGGCATTATCACGTGAACAAGTTGCAATGCGTGTTGCGCAAGAGCTACAAGATGGCTACTACGTTAATTTGGGCATAGGAATTCCGACACTCGTCGCAAACTATGTACCTGATGATATTGAAGTTATGCTACAGTCAGAAAATGGCCTGCTAGGAATGGGTCAATACCCGACTAAAGCAGAACTTGATGCTGATATGATTAATGCGGGTAAAGAAACCGTGACAGCAGCCACAGGTGCCGCCATATTTAATAGTGCAGATAGTTTTGCCATGATACGGGGTGGTCATGTAGACTTAACCGTTCTAGGTGCATTTGAAGTAGACCAAAATGGAAACATTGCATCTTGGATGATCCCAAAAAAGCTCATTAAGGGCATGGGTGGCGCAATGGACCTAGTTGCTGGCGCAAAAAATATAATAGTTACAATGACTCATGCTAGCAAGCATGGTGAGTCTAAGTTACTAGAGTCATGCAGTTTACCGCTAACCGGTGTTAATTGTGTGAAAAAGATAGTAACAGATTTAGCCGTTTTAGAAGTTAAAGACGGCGCATTCCATCTTATAGAGCGTGCACCAGGTGTATCTGTAGATGAAATCATTAGTAAAACAGCAGGTAAATTACTTGTTGACGGTGAAGTACCAGAAATGGTTTTATAAGCTTAGCTTATTTAGTTTCACCCTGTACCGACCTCATTCCCAGTGCCAATGGCGCTGAGTTACCCAAAATCCCTCGTAAGAGGGATTTTTTTTGTCCTCAATGTTATTTTTTTGGTTAATTAATACACGTTTAATGAAATTTTATCTATAGTAGATGCATAGATACTGTGTTATTTGGCTAGAGTTATTGCACTATTTTGTCGTTGTGATGCACCAAATTTGTGAAGTTACTCTATCAATAAAATTAAGTTATTGATAATATTGGCAAATAACATCTGGTTCGATTTTTGCCTATACAGGCAATCCTAACAATTAAATACTGGAACACATGCAAACTCCTATTCGTGGTCTTCGTTCTTTTTGCTTTGCAGCAAGAAGCCTAAGTTTTAAGCATGCAGCTAATGAGCTGTACTTAACGCCGTCGGCGGTAAGCCACCAAATAAAACAATTAGAAGAACAACTTGGTATAGAGCTATTTCATCGTAAAACTCGCTCTATAAGCCTAACTACGGCTGGAAAAAACTTTTTTGATGCGATCTCCCCTATTATTACCATGCTAGAGGGAACCATTAACGAGTTTAGTCAATTACAACAAAACACGAATATCACAATTACTCTGCCAGAATTTTTTGCCAGCGAATTGCTGATGCCAAAATTAAGTGAGTGGACTACTCAGCATCCAAATATAAATTTACAAATGGATACGCTCAAAACACGCAAAGAACTTACCCGCCATAGTGATTTATCTATTGTGCTTTCTTCGAGTAAGCCAACGGAGGGTGCAGTGACTGAATTGTTTAATTTAGAATACATCCCTGCATGTAATAAAAAATTACTTGAACAATGGAAAAATAACGATTTACAAGCATTAAACCAAGTTCCGCTTATTCTCCATAAAGCGCGTCCTTGGGCTTGGCACCAGTGGGCTGAAAAAGTAGGCATAGATGACTTCTCGCCTACGCAGATTATTCAAATAGATAGTATGTTTGGTGTAGCACGAGCTGCACAGCAAGGTATGGGAATTGCGCTAATACCTTTACCAATAAGCCAAAGCTGGTTAGACGAGCAATGGTTGTATAAGTTATTTGAACAGCCATTAACAACAAAAGATAAATATTACTTGGTTCAACATGACTCGAATGTAGCCAATCACCCTCTCGATCTGTTTGCTAAATGGGTAGTTGATACTTTTAGAAAAACACAAGAATAATCATTTTTCAGCATAAATATAATTACTCTTCAGCTGTATAATTAATAAAAAATTCACATAAAATTAATGAAAAAGCTAACTTATTATCAATAGGTTGGCTTTTTTATTTAATTTTTTTATGGTTTAAATTTTTTCACTTATCAGTTTTATTTTTATCGTTTGTTTGAATTTAGGAAACAACATAAAGTCTGTTTAACGAAAGCATTTATGGCGAATGAGTTGTTATATAAAGAGACTAAATTTGAAACCAATTTAGTTTTTATGACTCATATAAATATAGAAAAGAATCTTTATATTGTGTGTGAAGATGTTGTCAGTGTGAAAAACAGTTCAAGTT
>NZ_LODI01000007.1:54338-94491 GCF_001468485.1 Pseudoalteromonas sp. H71 | reverse complement strand
CTTTATTGTGTGTGAAGATGTTGTCAGTGTGAAAAACAGTTCAAGTTAGGTGGTGACCTAGTTTGGGCTGTTTTATTTTACAACTTAATTACACCCTATCCCAAATATTTGAAAGCCCTTAAGTAATTAAGGGCTTTTTTATGCCTATTTACAAACGAGTAAAACATTACATAAATAGTAACCCTTACCCACCTAGCGCCACTGCCAACGTACAAAACTCTCTTTTAAATAACTTTAGCGTAATTATTTACTAGGCAATGTTTCCATACCCTCACACCGTCACTTAATTCAGTGGACTAACTTTACTTATAGACCAATTGGTTTATATGTAATGTTAGCTATTATCGCGAGGTATAAAGTCTAATACGGTTGCATTGATACAATATCTGTCTTCCCCTCTTGGGCCTTCGCCCGGAAATAAGTGACCTAAATGAATTCCTGAACTTTTAGACCTCAACTCTATGCGCTGCATGCCCCAACTGTTGTCTTCATGTTCGGTTACACTATTTTTAACAGGGTGCGTAAACGACAGCCAACCTGTGCCAGAATTAAAGCGATCACGGGTATCAAACAAAGCCTCTCCACTGAGCTTGTCAACAAAGGTACCATCTGGAGTATTTTTAAATATTTTGTATTCTTTACAATAAGGACGATCTGTTTTGGCATTAAATGCGACCTTATAGGCTTCGCTATTTCCTAATTTAAATGCCCCTAGGGCTTTATAAAAAGTATCGCGGTTTGCATAGCCCTGGCGTCCGTATACTTCTTCGCCATTTTCTAAAAATAGAATAGTCGGTGTTGCCCAAGTAGCCGATTTAATCGTTAATCCATCTAATTGATCGGCAAATCTAAATGATAAAGGAATCGTTCCTTTGTAGTCATTCGCCACCTCTTTTTTAAACTTCTCGCAGTAGGGGCAATAATCGCGTGAGTCTATAACCACTATTTGCTTACCTGCTAACAATGCAGTGTTGTCTTTAGTTTCATCAGGTACTGGTTCAAAAACAACACCAGTAGAATGATCAGGGCAATAGCCATTAGGATTTTTCTGTAAATAATTTTGATGGTATTCTTCCGCGGCAATAAACCCCTCGAGTGGCTTTATTGCAGTGACTATATCTCCATACCCTGCATTGGTTAATAATTGTTGGTACTGCGCTTTAACCTTGAAAGCAGTGTCACTTTGCTCATTGTTGCTCGTTAAAATAATTGAACGGTATTGCGTACCAATGTCGTTACCTTGTTTGTTTAGCTGGGTAGGATCGTGACTTTCAAAGTAATTTTTAAGTAATGCTTGTGAGGAAATAATATTGCTGTTGTAAGTAACTTTAACTACTTCAGCGAAGTTATTTTCGTCAAAACGACGTGATTGCTTAGTAATATTTCTGTAAGTAGCCTCGAAGCCTTTCCCATCAGCATAGCCAGACTCTGCATCAATCACTCCTTCTAGTGCTTCATAGCGCTTTTCTGCGCCCCAAAAACACCCCGAACCTAGTACAAGGGTTTCCACATGCATGCTCGCATCTACATTGCTTTGTTCTACTTTTTCCATTGATAAAGCAAAAGTGCCTGCGCTAAATATAATGGCAGCGCCCGATAAATATAATAATTGCTGATAATTCATAATATACCTCTAAACAAGTCCGTACTCATTGAGACCATTTAATCTTGATTATTATTTCAAACTGCGTACTTATTTATTACGAGGCTGAAGATATAAAGTTTACTTTTAAACCTCATTGGTAATGAGATTACAGAATTCGTGTATTAACTATTTTGTATAAAATATTTTTTGTTAGTCTCAAGGTTGTCAATAATTAACTCAATATGTGTTAGGTTTGCTTAATGATGTCCGAATTAGGTTTTACCAATGCAAAATCCTCACGTTTACGCTTTATCAAACAATAGCTTATTGTTTGATGCATCTCATTTAAGCGCTAACGATACTCTCAGTATTCAAAATAAAATTTGGTCTTTAGCAAGCCACTGTAGTACAAGTGGTTCATTTATTGACGTTGTACCTGCTATGAACTCACTCACTTTGTATCTTAAGCAAGAAATAGAGTTAGCCAAATGGCATGAAGAATTACTAGGTATTTGGAATAACATTAAGCCAAATGAGTTTGTTGCTAAACATCATAAAATTAAGATGCATTACAATGGGGCAGATTTAAACTACGTTGCCAACTTTCATAATTTAAGTATTGATGACGTCATTAATCTTCACAGTGAAGCGCGGTACGCTGTTTTATTTTTAGGGTTTCTACCTGGTTTTGCATACTTAAACGGGTTAAACGAACATCTTTATACACCAAGACGTTCCGAGCCTCGCCTAAAAGTGCCTAAAGGCTCTGTTGCTATTGGCGCTGAGCAAACAGCGATTTACCCTTCAGATTCGCCCGGTGGTTGGCATATTATTGGCCATACTGACACGCCCTTGTTTGATGCAAAGCTAAAAAAACCATGTTTAATACAGCCAGGTGATACGCTCGAATTTATACCTATTTCGGTGGGGAAATAAATCATGATTAAAGTGATTAAAAGTGGCCCATTACTGACCATTCAAGATTTTGGACGCAGCGGATACCGCCATTTAGGCGTTAGTCAGTCTGGTAGCTTAGACCCTTATGCACAAACCATAGCAAACTGCCTTTTAAATAATGATAAAAATGCCGCTGTGCTTGAGGTGACTGTTGGCATGTGCGAACTTGAGTTTGAATGCAACACAGTTATTGCCTTATTTGGTGCTGATTTAAATGCAACACTTGATGAAAAACCTATTTACCCGGGTTGGACATACAATGTAAAACAAAAACAAGTGCTTAAGTTTTCAACAGGGAGAGCCGGATTAAGAGCCTACATTGCCGTTAAAGGGGGAATTCAAAGCTCGGTTATTATGAATTCTAGAGCCACTGATTTAAATGCTGGTTTTGGCGGACTAAATGGCAAATCGCTCATAGCCGGTGACAATATTAAAATTACTCCTTACCAATCAGAATTTACTCAATGCGGCGCACTTATGCCGCCAAAACGTAAAATTGTGCGTGTATACCCAAGCCCATACGCAGAGCTTTTCTCCAAACAGATCATTAATGGGTTTACTCAGTCGTCGTTTAAAGTGAGTCACAATAGTAACCGTATGGGCGTAAGACTCCAAAGTGATGATTATTCTTTAACTCACTCACACTCATTACCTTCTCTTGCTGTGAGTCCAGGAAGTATCCAACTGCCCCCAAATGGAGAACCCATTGTATTGTTAAACGATGCACAAACAACGGGAGGTTATCCCTTATTAGGCACCGTCATTGAAGCAGATTTACATCAATTTGCTCAATATAAACCGCTAGATACAATTGAATTTGAATACGTGACGTTTGAACAAGCACTAAAAGCTAAACAAAAACTCAAAGGCCATTTAAACCAGTTAAGCATTGCACTTAAAAGTAGAGGCCTAGGCAATAATGGGGGACGTTAAACCGCGCGTAATTTAATGTAGTTCATTGCACTACTTAGTTACATAAACAAGTTCGGCCTGCTTGATTGTCTAATTAATAGTTCAGAGTTTACACAGCAAATTGATGTAAAAATAATCAGAGTTTCGCCCTATTAACCAACAAGGTGCAACGAGTTAAACATTGGTGCATAAATTATTCTTAATTAATTGCAAAAGCTGTGTGACTTGAGTAATTATTTCTGATAAAACAAGGGTTCGCAGTTCAGCAAATTGGCTGTTCTGCACACATAATAGGAATGAGGAGTTACTATGTGTTCAATCTTTGGGGTATTAGATATAAAATCTGATCCCGCTCAATTGCGTACCCAAGCAATTGAAATGTCAAAATTACTACGACACCGAGGGCCAGATTGGTCTGGTGTTTACGCGTCTGAAAAAGCAGTTTTAGTTCATGAGCGTCTTGCAATTGTTGGCGTATCTAGCGGTGCGCAACCTTTATACAACCCAGAAAAAACGAATATATTAGCGGTAAATGGGGAAATATATAATCACAAAGAGTTAGCTGCGAATTTAGACACTGATTTTACGTTCCAGACGCAGTCTGATTGTGAAGTTATCTTAGCGCTATACAAACAAAAAGGCCCTGAGTTTTTAGATGACTTAAATGGTATTTTTGCGTTTTGCCTATACGATGAAGAAAATGACGCCTACTTAATTGGTCGTGATCATATCGGTATTATACCGCTTTACACTGGCCACGATGAACATGGTAACTTTTATGTTGCCTCTGAGCTGAAAGCACTTTCTCCAATTTGTAAACACATTGAAGAATTCCCCCCTGGCCATTACCTTTACAGTAAAGATGGTGAACTTAAGCCTTATTACAAACGTGATTGGCAAACTTTCGACGCAGTTAAAGATAACAGCGCAGAGTCGGCAGATGTAAAAGACGCATTAGAAGCAGCCGTTAAACGCCAACTTATGTGTGATGTACCATACGGTGTATTACTGTCAGGTGGATTAGACTCATCAGTTATTTCTGCTATTACACAGCGTTTTGCTGCTAAACGTATTGAAGATAACGACGAAAGCGATGCTTGGTGGCCCAAACTTCACTCATTTTCAGTTGGCCTTGAAGGTTCGCCCGATTTAGCGGCGGCTCAAAAAGTTGCAGATATGATTGGTACGGTGCATCACCCTATCATTTTTACTATTCAAGAAGGTATTGATGCGCTTCGAGAGGTCATTTACCACATAGAAACCTATGATGTAACCACAATTCGTGCATCAACCCCTATGTATTTAATGGCGCGTCAAATTAAAGCCATGGGTATTAAAATGGTTCTTTCTGGTGAAGGTGCAGATGAATTATTTGGTGGTTACTTATATTTCCACAAGGCTCCTAATGCACAAGAGTTTCATGAAGAACTAAACCGTAAAGTTTCTAAACTTCATATGTTTGACTGCCTGCGCGCTAATAAGTCGATGGCCGCATGGGGCGTTGAAGCACGCGTACCATTCCTTGATAAAGAATTTGTTGATGTTGCTATGCGCATCAATCCTGAAGCAAAAATGTGCAAAGATGGCAAAATTGAAAAGCATATTTTACGTGAAGGTTTTGGCGGTTATTTACCAGATGAAGTTTTATGGCGCCAAAAAGAACAGTTTTCTGATGGTGTTGGTTACAGCTGGATAGATACATTAAAAGAGTATGTTGAAGAGCAAGTAAGCGATCAAGACCTTGCTAATGCAAAGTTCAAATACCCTATTAATACCCCTGATTCAAAAGAAGCTTACTACTACCGTACTATTTTTGAGTCGCACTTCCCAGGTGACGCATCAGCAAAGTGTGTACCACATGGCAAGTCAGTTGCTTGTTCAACTCCTGAAGCACTTGCTTGGGATGAGTCGTTCCAAAACAATGCAGACCCTTCTGGTCGTGCAGCGGGCGTTCACAACGACGCTTACACAGGTAAAAAATAAGCACTAATTTATACACTGCATAAATTTTATGCAGTGTATAAAACTCCCCCACCCCATTTATTACAGTTTACCTCCCAACCTTAATAGACCACTTAGTTTATAAATAACTATTTGTTAAATTATAGTTTAAGTTCTAACCTTATAAATATTGCCTGCATATCATTAATTTCTAAAATCGCTATTTATATGGCTAACAATACCCAAAAAACACGATATTTTGACTATTTGTTACTTTAAACGTTTATGTAACTTCATATCATCTGTAAGATAGGAATATTATTAGTTAGTCTTCGAATTATTTTTCATTCTCTGTATATAGACTAATGTATCTAATGGGCGGCTGGATAAACCAGTTATTTATAATTAAAAAAGAGGTATTGCATGAAGGAAAATCATGACAAATATAGTATCGACAATACAGATTACACCGTAGGACAGGATAACGTTCAAAAGTGGGGGTTTGATATTCATAACCCTGTTTTTGGGATAAGTGCGGGTCTTATTATTTTATTTTTAGTTGCCTTACTTGTTACTGAGCCAAAAACTGCTAAAACGGCACTAGATACAATTAAATTCGATATCATTAATAACTTCGATGCGCTATTTATGTGGGCTGCTAACTTTTTTGTCGTTTTCTGTTTAGCACTTATTGTATCTCCATATGGAAATATACGCTTAGGAGGAAGTGAAGCTAAACCATCTCATACACGTCTTTCATGGCTTGCCATGTTATTTGCAGCGGGTATGGGTATTGGCCTTATGTTTTGGGGTGTAGCTGAACCTGTTGCTTATTATACTGGTTGGTACGAAACACCGCTAAACGTTGCAGCAAACACGCCAGAAGCGGCAAAGCTAGCTATGGGAGCAACCATGTTTCACTGGGGTCTTCATCCGTGGGCAATCTATGCAGTGGTGAGTTTATCCCTTGCTTTTTTTGCTTACAACAAAGGGCTACCACTCTCAATACGTTCGATTTTTTACCCTATTTTAGGTGATAAGGCGTGGGGATGGCCGGGTCACATTATTGATATTTTGGCTGTTTTGGCGACTTTGTTTGGTCTAGCTACCTCTCTAGGATTGGGTGCCCAACAAGCCTCTGCAGGTATTAATCATGTCTTTGGTTTAGAAGGCGGTATTGGTTCGCAAATATTAGTGATTGTAGGGGTTACTTTATTAGCGGTTATCTCTGTTGTTCGCGGCATTGATGGCGGTGTAAAACTACTTAGTAATATAAACATGCTAATAGCGTTTGTATTGTTATTGTTTGTTTGCCTTGTGGGATTTGCTGTAGCTATGGGCAACATTCCAAATACCGTGATGGGCTATGTTGAAAACATTATTCCTTTAAGCAACCCACATGGCCGTGAAGACGAAACATGGATGCACGGTTGGACTGTATTTTACTGGGCATGGTGGATTTCGTGGTCACCTTTCGTTGGCATGTTTATAGCTCGTGTTTCACGTGGGCGCACTATTCGTGAATTTTTAATCGCTGTTTTACTAATCCCAACGTTAGTAACGGTATTGTGGATGTCTATTTACGGTGGTATTGCAATTGACCAAATTATAAATGGTGTAGGCGCGCTTGGGCTTAATGGCTTAACTGAGGTTCCTTTAGCAATGTTTCAGATGTTAGATGAGCTTCCGCTTGCAAATATATTATCGTTTATTGCGATTGTGCTTGTACTTGTATTTTTTATTACCTCTTCAGACTCTGGTTCGTTAGTCATCGACTCTATTACCGCTGGTGGTAAAATTGACGCCCCTGTTCCACAACGTATATTTTGGGCTACGGTTGAGGGCGCTATTGCCGCAGCATTGTTGTGGATTGGCGGAACACAGGCTATTGAGGCCTTACAAGCAGGTGCAGTTTCAACAGGCTTACCATTTACGTTTGTGCTTTTACTTATGTGTGTGAGCTTGTTGTTAGGTTTAAGAACTGAGCCTAGACCGACTAAATAATAAATTAATAATAATAAAACGCCGCATTTTTTGCGGCGTTTTTATTTGTATGTGTTCAGCTCCATATCTCACACAATGGGGTATCTTCAGTGTAATGATGGCGTAATTGAGCTTGCAATAGTTCAGCTGTTGCAAGCGCATCAGTTAGCGCATGATGCCCTTCATAAACTGGTAGTGAATAACGTTTGCGACAGTCATTTAGCCTCAACGACCCCAATTTAGAGTTAAATAACTGCCCAATTAAGCCTTGTTTTGCCTTGAGCGCTCTGCGCTCAAGTTCCATGGTATCAACAACCATAAACTCAATATGCTCTCTTAAACGCAATACTAAGGCACTGTTTAAAAAGCCACGTTCGATTGCCGCATAGTGAACAACAATCACCTTAGCACGTAACGCATCAAGCAAAGGAGCAATAATGTTGTCAAAGTCGGGCGCGTTATCTACATCATTATGAGTAATACCGTGGATCACAATAGACGATTCACTTAGGTTTCGTCTTGGCTGAACAAGCCAGTGCTTGCTCTGTTTACAGTATATTCGCGTTAATGTAAAAGGAACTAATCCTACACTCACAATATCATCTGTTTGGCTATTTAGCCCTGTTGTTTCAAAATCTAATGCAACAAAAGAAATCTCTTTTACAGCGGCGTTAGCATTGCTAAATGCCGATAAATAAAACTCTTTTATTAAATTATTTTGCGCATCATCGGCAAGCTGTGCATAACGTATTTTCCAGTTTATTACTTCTTTAAAAAACATAGATTATTTCACACCTGAGTGTGCGCTATAACAAAATTTAAGGTAACTTTGCGCCTTATCTAAAATAGCAAAAGCATCTTTCAAATGTCGCTGTTCGAAAGGAGAAAGTAAATGAGGGTCAAGGTTATTATCGGGTGCTTCACCCTGTTCAATTTGCCATGCCTGATGGCGTATTCGCGTCATTGAAATGTACTCTAACGCATCACGTAAATCTTGCGCTTTACCTTCAGGTAAAACATTGGCTTCTATAATATCTTCTAAGCGATCAAATGAATTTTGCTTACGAGATCCAATTGCAAGTGCATGAACACGCACTACATCACTTAATGGCGCAGTACCGCGTCGTTTTAAGTTCATAGACTTTTGATGCTGTCCGTTGTGCTCGAGAACAAACCCTTTAAAAAAACCAAGAGGAGGTGTTCTATTTCGTGCATTTGATGCCATGTTAGCTAAAAACACTCTGTTACTTGCACTTTGCTTTGCAATAAATGTTTTTAACTCATCAGCCCACTTTGTTTTACCCCACACACCGTCTAAATCAAAAAATATAGAGCTATTAAGCAAAGCCTGTGGTTTAGGCTCAGCAATCCATTGGGAAAATTGCTCAAACCATTGGTCTTGTGTTTTTCGCCACTTTTTAAAGGATGCCATAATTTCACCGTCGCAATAGCTATAGCCACATTGAGCTAATCCATAACAAACAAAGTCACTTAAGTTTTGAAAATATGTATTATGTTTTTCATCGTCATAACTATTATCTAATATGAGTGCATTATCTTGGTCGGTAACAATAAGTTGTTCATCCCTTGCCATAGAGCCTAATGCAATAAAGCAGTAAGGTACTGGCGGCGGGCCGAACTTTTCTTCTGCAAGTATTAACAGTCGTTGTTTAAAGGTACGGCCAATGACAGCCATTGCAGTACCAACCATGTGAGAGTTAGCGTCTTCATTTACCATGCGCACAAATACACGGGGAAGTTGATTTGCATAGTGGGCTAAATCTTCCACAGACTGCTGTGCCAATATACCACGCACCAACAATAAGCTACTCTGCGATTCATAACGCAAAATATCTGATAAAGAAATAACACCTATCGGCCGTTTTTTTTGTACCACTGGAAGATGATGTAAGTTATCTCTGAGCATGGCCAACACAGCTTCAAAAATATAGTCATTTTGATCAAGTAGTACTAAGTTTGTGGACATAATAACGTGTGCAGGTGTGTTGAAAGCAAGCCCCTGCGCCACAACTTTAGTACGTAAATCTTTATCTGTTATTATGCCAACAACTTGCCCGTCATCTTCTTGGGGGTCGTTATTTACGGGCTTATTAACGTCGGTAACTAGCACTGACGATACCGATTCATCAGTCATTAGCTGTGCAATATTTTTTACTGTTTCAGTTGCGTCAACTGTGACAACCTCTCGGTGAAGTAACGATTTAACTTTGGCAGTCGTTAAATCGTTTCCATCGGCTTGTTCTACAATTGCCTGATGCAAACGCACGTTACCATCCGTTTCAAAGTAATCTGCAAATACTTCATATTCATCACAATACTGCAAAAAAATGTCAACGTTTATACAATAAACTAAGGTGTCTTCGAGCGCTGTAGCCGGAAAACGCACCTTTCGATTCATTAGTAACCCCATTTGCCCAAATATTCCTGCGGTGGCCAAACGATTATACAGCTCACCATCACGTCGGTACATTTCAACAGAGCCACTTCTTATTATGTATAAATCAGCTATGTCTTGGCCATATTGTAAAATATCGGTATTAGCCCTGAAGTAACTGACTTCAACTTGTTGGGCAAGTTCATCTAATGCTTTTTGAGGAAGATCATCAAAAGGAGGGTGTTGTGATAAAAATTGCGCTATTTCAATTTGCTCGCTTTGCATTATAGATCCCTACTAATATCCAGTAATGCAATTGTGGGCCTAATTAACCGTTTTTTAAAGAAAAAAGATTAATTAGGCTCATAAAGATTTACTCTGTATGTTCAAGCTCTTGAGCAAGCTGTTTAGTTTCATCCCCTCTTGGCTTAGTAAAACGCGCAAGCCCTAAATAGATGACTGGTGTTAAGTATAAAGTAAATAAAACAGCAAGCGACAGCCCACCAAATACAACCCAACCTATTGCATTACGCGCTTCGGCACCTGCCCCACTTGATAATATTAATGGTAGTGCACCAAGCAACGTAGAAACGAGTGTCATAGTGATTGGACGTAGCCTAACCAGCGCAGCCTCTTCAACGGCCTCACGCACAGATAAGCCTTGATCGCGAAGTTGGTCTGCAAATTCAACCAGTAAAATAGCATTTTTTGCAATCAGACCAATCAACATTACTAAGCCAATTTGCGAATAAATATTGAGAGACGTATTCGTTAAATACAGCGCTAAGATGGCAGAGGTAATACCAAATGGAACCGTTAGCATTACCACTATGGCACTGTTAACACTTTCGAATTGAGCAGCTAATACAAGCAATACAATTAAGAATGCTAAAACGTAAGTTAGAAGGACTTCGTTTGCAGTTTCTTCGAAGGTCAGCGCTTCGCCTTTAAACGCAAGAGTAATGCCCTGAGGCAAAGATTGCTGAGACAAATTACGAATTTGCTCGACTATATCTGCAATCGTCATCCCATTGGGTAATTCCATATCCAATTCAATAGCACGACGCTGAGCATGACGCTCAAGCTCTGCAGCAACGCCCTCTTCACTAATATTAGCTAAGCTACTAATTGGGACTAACCTTCCTTGTGAACTTGCCACATACAGGTTTGCTAAATCACTTGGATCTTGAATAACTTGGTTTTGCACTTGCAACATAATAGGTATTGATTGGTCGCCAATGTTTAAATCAGCAATATCATCACCATTTATGGCGGCACGAAGTGTAATTGAAATATCACTTAGCGATACACCCAACTCTTCGGCTCTTCGTCTATCAATATTTACACGTAATTGTGGTTGTGACGGCTGATAAGATACTCGCACAGGCGCTGTACCTGGGATTGCATTTTCAATTTGTTTTGCAAAGTCTTGCGCAGCAATAAAAATTTGTTGGTAGTCTTGGCCTAATAAAGCGATTTCTATTCCGCCACCTTGGCCTCTTAAATTTAAACTGTTTGAACCCGATGCACGTCCGGCTGCGCCTGGAATTTCACCTAACGGACCACGAATTTTATTAATGATTTCTTGCTGAGTAAATTGGCGGTCATCCCAATGCTTAAGAGGAACCGTTATAAACACAATATTAGGGTCCCATTGCCCAACAACGGTGTAAATAGATTCTATTTCACCACTTTCTACGAAAGGCAACAAAATATCTTCCATCTGCATTGCTTGCCTGTCCATAAAGTTCAAACCTACACCATCAGGTCCTCTGGCAAAAATTCGTATTTTGCCCCTGTCCTCTGTTGGTAAAAGTTCGTTATCGAGGTTTAGATACAATGCACCAGAACCAAAGGCTATTAATATGCACGCAATGAGAACTAACCAAGCACGGTTCAAAACACTTTTTATGGTTGTACTGTAAAGCTTAACGAGCTTATTGCCTACTTTAGCAAACGGGTGGTTGCTTTGTTTTTTCAGTTTTAATTTTGAAGTCAATGCAGGAACAAGTGATAATGCAACAAAACTTGAAATAATAACGGCGCCGGCAAGCACCCCGCCAAACTCTCTAAATAATCGTCCTGCAGTAGAAGGTAAAAAAGCAATAGGAATGAAAACCGCTCCCAATACCGCAGTTGTGGCAAAAACCGCAAAAAATACTTCTCTCGTACCTATGACAGCGGCAGCGCGCCGACCAAGTCCTAAGCCTCTTTGACGTTGTATGTTTTCACTCACAACAATTGCATCATCGACTATTAAACCCGTGGCTAGCACAAGCGCTAATAAAGTGAGTATATTGATAGAAAAACCAAGGGTCCAAATAAGAGCAAGTGAACCTATAAGCGCAACAGGTATAGCAAAAGCAGGCACAAGTGTAGCGCGCCACGAACCTATGAATACCCATAATGTTATTACCACTAACAAAACGGTAAGCACTAAGGAGTTGATGACTTCATCAACTGAGCTTCTTATAAATTGCGCGTCATCTGAGGTTAGCGTAAATTCGAGCTCAGGGAATCGTTTGCGCATGTTTTCGAGCAACTGAAGAACTTCATCCGATATTTCAATTGTATTAGACTGTGCTTGGCGAATAACCTCCATACCAATTACGGGTTTGCCATCTAAACGAACCATAGAGCGTGGATCTGCAGGACCAAAATAGACCGATGCAATATCACCTACTCGTGTATCACCGCTAACAATAATATCTGCAACTTCACTAGGTGTAATAGAAGTTGCATCGGCTCTAACAATTACTTGTTGGTCACTTGATTTAAGGCTACCCGCGGGTACATCAAAGGGCGCTTCTCGTAAAACGTCTGCTACATCAGGAATAGTAAGATTAAAACTGCTTAATTTTAGGGGATCTAAACGTACACGTAAAACGCGTTTACGGTCTCCGTTCAACCTTACATCGGCAACGCCTGGTATTGTTAGAAATTGAGGTGCTAAATCGGTTTCGACTCGCTCAGTAAGGGCTTCAAGAGCCAGACTACTACTTGACACAGTGAGCGATACAACCGCTTCTGCATCGTTATCGGCTTTGATAATGGCAACACGCTCCACCTCCTCTGGTAACTCTCGTTGTACACGAGCGACAGACTCTCTGGTTTCGTTAGCTGCATTGTCTAAGTCAACGCCAGGGCGAAATTCAACAACAATACGAGCACTTCCCTCTTCACTTTGTGCACGTATTGATTTAACTCCACTCACCCGGGCTATCGCCCCTTCTAGTTTGCTGGTTACTTCTGTATCAACCGTTTCGGGTGACCCACCAGGAAATGATGCTGAGACTGTTATACGCGGTCTATCAACATCTGGTAACTCTCTAACTTCAATGCCAGCGATTGCAGCTAAACCGGCAATTATAATTAATAGATTTAAAACAACAATAAGAACAGGTCGGCGGATTGCCATTGAAGGGAGATCTTGCATCATAGGGGAATTTTTCATTATTATTCCTCTAAATTACTGACATTGGCGAACGTTAATGCTTGGTTTTCGCGTAGACGTTGCACGCCTTCAACAACCAATATATCGTTCTCATTTAAGTTACCTGAAACTAGCAATCGCCCAGCTAAGCGTTGCTCTATTTTTACATCAATACGCGTAGCTTTTTTATTTATACTTTTCCAAACGTAGGGACCTGTTGCTCCCCACATAAGTGCAGCTTCAGGCACAACCGCGTATGACTCCCCTTGCATTGTAATATTAATTCGAAAGCTCATACCTGGCATAAACTGATCATTTGTATTTTCCAGTTTTGCTTTAACACGTAAGGTACGGGTTTGTGGATTTATTCGCGAATCTAAATATGAAACTTGAGCATTAATGGCTTTTGCACTTTGCCATGGTGTTACTTCCACAATGCCTTTATTTTTTAGCATAGAGACAGCTGACTCAGGTGCGTTAAAGTTGATATACAAACTGCGGGTATCATCAATAGTCGCTATGGCTGTTTGCTCAGTAATGCGATCCCCTTTTTCAACATCAGTAAGCCCCATCACACCATCGAATGGCGCAAGTACTGTTCTATCTTCTAGGTCTGTTTTTGCATTGATAAGTGCAACCTCGGCAAGTGCATGCAGAGTTTTCGCATCATCTAAGTCACTTTTAGGGATTGCCCCTTTTTTGTGACTTTCGCTGAGTCTGTTAAGTGTACGCTGAGTGTCTGCTAGGGTTATTTCTGCTTGTTGAAGGGCTGCTTTTTGCCTACGAGAGTCTAGTTCAACTAAAACATCTCCTTCTTTAACAAAGTTACCCGGTTTAAAGTGAACTGCTGTAACTCTATCACCAACAGCAGGGAATAATATAACGGAATGAATTGCTTCTGCATTTCCTACAGATTTCACCTCTTCTTTTGTACGTTCCGTTGTTACTTTTTGTACCATTACATTTGCACTTGATGCTGCGGTGCTAAAAATGAATAATAACAAGTAGATATTTAATAGAAGTATGCGCAATTTCAAAGAACCACCTAATAGACAATTTTGTTAACCACTATACGCAGTGTAACAAAACTGTGATCAAAACTAGCCCGTGTTAACGCTGAATGCTCAACTATATAAGATGAATAACAAAATGAAGGCAAAAAAAAGAGCCGTGAAGCTCTTTTTTATTTAATAACTATTACCGATGAATTACTTTGCGCGTTGCGCATCTTTTTGTGCTTTTTTAGCTTCTTTGCGTTGTTGAAGAACAGTTTGTGCTTCATTACCTATATGCCCTTCACCACGAGCTTGAGCAAGTTCAATTTGTTTTTGGCGCTCTGCAAAGCGCGCGCGCTGCTCATCCGTTACGTTATCAATACAATGATGGCATGAAACACCTTCTAGATACTCAGGCTTTTGTTTTTCTTGTTCAGTAATAGGCATACGACACGCATGACACTGATCGTACGATCCCTTTTGTAGGTCATGGTTTACAGCAACGCGATTATCAAAAACAAAGCATTCGCCTTCCCACATGGTTTCTTCTTTTGGCACCTCTTCCAAATACTTAAGTATTCCGCCTTCAAGGTGATAAACTTCATCAAAGCCTTGTTCTTTCATATAGGCCGTTGATTTTTCACAGCGAATGCCACCTGTACAAAACATAGCTACTTTTTTATGTTTTTCTGGATCAAGATTTTCTTTTGCCCACTGCGGAAATTCACGAAAAGTGGTTGTATTGGGATCAACGGCATTTTGAAATGTACCAATTTCAATTTCGTAATCATTACGCGTATCAATTAAAACAACCTCTGGGTCAGAAATTAATGCATTCCAGTCTTGAGGTTTAACATAGCTCCCCACGACTTTAAGGGGATCAATTCCCTCTACGCCCATTGTTACAATTTCTTTTTTTAGTTTTACTTTTGTGCGGTAAAACGGGCATTCGTCGTCATAAGATTCTTTAGTGACAATATTTTTTAAATTTGGCTGCTCATCTAGCCATGCAAGGAGGTTATCAATGCCTTCTCTTTTTGCAGAAACAGTGCCATTTATCCCTTCTGCAGCTAAAAGTAATGTGCCTCGAACTTCGTTTGCTTCCATAACCTCTAATAAAGGTTTACGTAATGCCTCAAACTCTGGCAGACCTACAAATTTGTATAATGCGCACACTACAAAGTGTTCGCTGGTAAGATCGTCTTTATGAACAGCTGTCATTTTATTTCCTATTTTGCCTTAATTAGCCAATATTGGCGTTTACCGAATCGTAAATCCGGCGCATATGGGGCGCGTATTTTACGCTTTTTTAGATTAATTGCAAAAAATAGCAGCATACATTGCTTTTTGCTGTCGGGATAAGCCATGTGTACGCTATAATGCAGCAATTAATTTAAGTTGCACATTGGAGAACATTACATTGCACTTTACTGATCTTGGGATTGATACTCGCCTTGAAACACAATTAGCACATCAAGGGATCACCCAGCCCACAGACATTCAAGCACATGCAGTGCCTACCGCACTTGCAGGGCATGACATTTTTGCTCAGTCGAAGACTGGGTCGGGCAAAACCTTGGCGTTTTTATTACCAGCAGTTCAAAGGGTTATGAAACAAAAAGCACTCAGTAAACGCGATCCACGTGTACTTATTGTTGCCCCTACACGCGAACTAGCCACGCAAGTTTTTACTCAACTACGTTTATTAATAGCAGGCACTGCTATTAAGGCAGTTAAAGTATTAGGTGGTGAGAACTTTAACGACCAAATTAAAGCATTAAGAAACGACCCACAGTTTGTAGTTGCAACACCGGGTCGTCTGGCTGATCATGTGACTAAACGCTCTTTACAGTTAAGTGGGTTAGAGCTGCTGATTTTTGATGAAGCAGACCGCATATTAGATCTGGGCTTTACCGAACAATTAAAACTAATTAATGACGAAGCAAATCACCGCCTTCGACAAACATTATTATTTTCAGCAACGCTTGACCATGCTCAAGTAGATGCGCTTTCGCGTAATTTATTAAAAAAACCAAAACAAATTACACTTAGCGCTGCAAACGAGCAACATAGCGATATAACGCAAACACTCTTCCTAGCCGACCACCTAGATCACAAAGAAGCGTTATTAGCACACTTTTTAAAGCAAGACGAAGTTGGCCAATGCATAATATTTACTGCCACCCGGGCAGATACAAGTCGTTTGAGCGAAGAGCTAAACAACAAAGGATTTAAATCAGTTGCACTTGCGGGTGATTTAACACAAAGCAAACGCTTAGATATTATGGACTCGTTTAGCAGAGGAAACTTTAAAATATTAATTACCACTGATGTCGCATCTCGTGGCCTAGATTTACTGAGCGTAACCCATGTGATTAACTTCGATTTACCAAAGCATGCTGAAGAATATGTACACCGAATAGGTAGAACTGGACGTGCTGGCTTTAAAGGTACTGCTATTTCGTTAGTCGGCCCTAAAGATTGGGCTAGTTATTTATCAATTAAATCTTTTTTAAATGATGAACTTAAGTTTGCAAGTATTGACGGACTTAAAGCTAAATTTAAAGGCATAAAAGAGAAAAAACCTGCTTCAACGCTTAAAGCTAAAAAAGTAACGCATGTTAAAAAGCCACAAATAAAACGTAAAGCAAAACCCAAAAAACCAGTAGCACCCATTAAAGCCCCTATGAATATCGATGGCGATTCACCAATGCGCCGTAAAAAAAAGCCTGAGCAGGAATAATTATGAGTTACCTTGGAACAACACAAACACTATTTGTAAAAGAAGTAAGTAACGAAGGCGCTTACTTGGATGGCCATGATTTAGGGGAAGTTTTTTTACCAAAGAGCGAAATCAAAGGTGAACTTGAAGCCGGTGATAGCATTAGCGTGTTTATATATTTAGATAACGCTAATTTGCCAACTGCAACGGTTAGAAAGCCACATGCTCAGGTAGGTGAGTACGCCCTTTTACGTGTCAAAGAAATAAATAGTATCGGTGCTTTTTTGGACTGGGGATTAGAAAAAGATGTACTAGCCCCATTTAATGAACAAAAGCCACGCATGCAAGAGGGACATTCTTATTTAGTTCGATTGTACCTTGATAATGCCAGCCAACGCATTTGTGCTTCAACTAACTTTAATCGCTTTTTATCGAAAGATGAACCTGAATACACTAATCTTCAAGAGGTTGATTTAATTGTTGCTGGCAAAACAGATATCGGCTACAAAGTGCTTATTGAAGAATCTCACTTTGGTGTTGTGTTTTACAACATGGTGTTTAAAAACTTATTTGTAGGGCAAAAACTTAAGGGTTTTATTAAAAAAGTAAGAGAAGACGGAAAAATTGACGTTGTGCTAGAAAAGCCAGGCATGGGCAAAGTAAGTGAGCTTGGCGATAAAATAATGGAAAAACTTAAAAACGAAGGCGGAATACTCGCTATTGGCGATAAATCTGATCCTGAACTTATCAAAAAAGTATTCTCTACGAGTAAAGCGAATTATAAAAAGGCAATTGGTGGTTTGTTTAAGCAAGAGCTTATTGAAATTGAAGCAAAATCAATTCGCTTGAAATCGAAATAATTAAACAACACTCATTCTATATTTTTATAATGAGTGTTTAACCTAAAATATACTTATAAGGCAATGTGCATTGCGTATATTGCCTTGAATAATCAAGTACTTCCCTTTCTGATTCTAAGTTCAATGGTGCTAGCCTGAACACCTTTTTTTCACACTCTAATTTTTTTTCGTCATGGTTTGTTAAACAAGCACTAACACTTATATCCTGGGCATTCAATGTGTCGGAGTTTCTGTAACAAAGGTGATGTGCGTAGTCTTTCATTGTTTTTTTAAAATCAAACATATTTACAGGATACGCTGAAATAACATCTGTTACTGTTGTAACTCCATCATATGCTTTACTCGAAAACACATATTTATTAAAAGAGAAGCCTGCGATGATAATGACCAATGAACCAATTAATACCTTCAAAATAAAACCCCTCACAACATTTTGATATTATAAATGTAACACAAATTACACATAACGTAAGGGGTTTAGTACTTATTTGCTGTTTTTTGTAAACTATTTTATAGACTCATTAACATCTTGCAGTACTTTTACTGGATTTGATGCTTTAGTAATCGGCCTGCCTACTACTAAGTAATCACTACCTGCTTCAATTGCTTGTTTTGGAGTCATTATTCTTTTCTGGTCGCCTGCATCACTACCTTCAGGACGAATACCGGGTGTAACTAGTTTAAAATACTCACCAAGCTCAGCCTTTAAAACACTCGCTTCTTGCGCGGAACAAACAACACCATCAAGGCCTGCTTCTTTGGCTAGTTTTGCAAGGTATATTACCTGCTCCTGAGGTGATTTATTTATACCTAATCGCTTTAATTCTGACTCATCCATACTTGTTAATACAGTAACAGCAATAAGAATTGGGGCTTTATCACCAAACGGTTCTAAAGCAACTTTTGCTTTAGTCATCATTTCGAAACCACCCGATGCATGAACATTTACCATCCATACCCCCATTTTTGCAGCCGCTGTGACTGCCTTTGCGACTGTATTAGGAATATCATGAAACTTTAAATCTAAAAAAACATCAAAACCAAGTTCAATTAATTCTTTTACAAATTCAGGTCCAAAGTATGTAAACATTTCTTTGCCTACTTTTAAACGACAAGTATCGGGCGAAAGCTGTTTTACAAATGCTAACGCTGTTTCTTGATCGTCGTAGTCTAAAGCGATAAGTACTTTTTTTGAATTTTCGAAAGACATAGTTATCCTAATGTATAGCAGTAAAGAGTTTTTGTATATTTTACTTAGTTAGCTTAGCGAACTTACACAAAGTGAATAAAGAGGTTAATTAGTATATTGGCGCTAGTTAAACTTCTAGTCGAATTTGTAAGGGCTCTACAATAATTAAGTATTTAGGGGTTATTAAAATCCGTCTAAACCTCTGCTTGGGACAATGGTTTCCCAATGTTTACAAGAGGGGCAATTCCAATAGATTGTATAACTTGTGAAGCCACAATGCTGGCATTGAAAGTCTGGCTTAGTCGCTATATATGACGTAACAAGTTTGTCAATTTCATTGAGCACTTCTTTTGTATTTTTATTTTGGTCACCCATAAGCTGCAGTAAAAAACTAAAACCTCTGATTGTAGGTTGCCTTTTTAAACTATCAGTTAAAAAATCAAAAGCTTGCTTAGTGTGTCCTTGCTCTAGGAGCGCTTGGCAATGTTTTATTTTTATTAGAACACCACCTTTGTCTAGTAAATCGCTTACTAGTTCATGAAATTGATGCGTTAAGTTAAGTTGTTTATAACTATGCGCTAGCTCATCAATAAATAACGGCGCAAACAACGTAAACTGACAGATTAGTTCACGCCAGTAGTAAATAGCTTTAACGTAATCCTCTTTGGAAAAAGCGATGACACCTAGCTCGTACAAGGGCCTAACTGCTTTATAATTTAAACTAATCGTTTTACGCATAATTTGAGGATTATTATCACTAAGCGCAGCTTCACAATAAAAATTCGCTATGGCTTTAAATTGCTGCTCTTTAGAAAATAATTCGCTATGAGATTCAAACATATTAATGCCTTTATCCCATTCACGAGTTTGCGAATACAAAGTAATAATAGGATCGAGAGCTTCTACGTGCCCTGCTTTGACTAGCCAAACCAAATGTTCTTCTGCGCCATCTAGTAAGCCAGCCATAATGTAATCTTCAGCGAGTTCTAAACGGCTGGTTGCAGCTTGCTGCTCACTTAAGCTAGGGTGTTTTAAGAGGAGTTCATGTATTTTTATTGCACGATCTAGTTCGCCTCGACGACGAAACATTGTGGCAAGAGTGGAATAGTGTTCAACCGAATCAGCGGCAACTTCAAGTAGGTTTATTAAATGTTCTAAGCCTTGATCTTCTTCACGGTCTAATAAAAACTTTAAACCTTTACTGTATTCAGACGTAATTTGTCTATTTAGTTGATGGGCATGATTCTTAGCGCTGTTTTTTCCCATAACCCAGCCATAACCAGCTGCGACAGGTAGTAATAAAAACAAAAGCTCAATCATAATTAGGTGTCTTTATTAGCGTCAGGCTTATTTTTATTTTTTTCAGGTGACAATTGCTTTTTTAACCGGTAGTTTTGCCACTTCAACTGAGAAAACAACTTGAAGCTTATAAAAAAACCTATTAAAACACCTAACAAAAAGCAGATACTTATTATTACAGCTAATGGTAATGTATTACTGGCTATAATATAATTTACTTGTACTAACTGTGGATTTTGTGATCCTAATACAAAGGCACTAATTAGGCATAGTGCAACCAGAATAATTTTCAATACCTTGAACAAGTAACTACTCCGTTATATTAACTAGGCAATGCTCGCATTTACGCGGTCACGTAATTCTTTACCTGGTTTAAAATGAGGTACGTGCTTTCCATCTAACTCTACAGTATCGCCAGTCTTAGGATTGCGACCTGTGCGAGGAGCGCGGAAATGCAAAGAGAAACTACCAAACCCTCTTATCTCAATTCGATCTGAAGAAGATAATGAGCCGGCCATTTGTTCAAGAATTTCTTTTACAGCATTTTCAACATCTTTCACTGGAACGTGTGCATGTTGTTCCGCAAGTGTTTCTATCAGTTCTGACTTAGTCATAGCGTTTCCTTAAAAAAGATATAGGAAGGGCAATAATTGCCCTCCCAACTAAAAACTAATTATAAATTAGTCTTTTTGTGCATTTGCGAAAGCAGCTGCCATTGCGTTTTCAAACACTGGCTCTTCTTTCTTAAGCTTCTCTAGTACTTCTTTCTCTTCAGCTTCGAAAAGAGCTTTAACAGATAAGCTTAAAGTGCGGTTCTTACGATCAACACCAACATATTTAACTTCAACTTCGTCGCCAACAGAAACAACAGTAGTTGCATCTTCAACGCGCTCTTGAGCAATATCAGCTACACGAATGTAACCTTCAACGCCTTCGATAAGTTCAACAGTTGCGCCTTTCGCATCAACTTCAGTCACTTTACCTTTAACAATAGCACCTTTTTTGTTTGCATCAAGGTAGTTATTGAATGGGTCAGCTTCGATTTGTTTAACACCTAGAGAGATACGTTCACGCTCTGGGTCAACTTGCAATACGATAGCAGTGATTTCGTCGCCTTTCTTGAATTCACGCACAGCTTCTTCGCCAGGTGTATTCCAAGAAATGTCTGAAAGGTGTACAAGACCGTCAATACCACCGTCAAGACCGATAAAGATACCGAAGTCAGTGATTGATTTGATCTTACCAGTAACTTGATCGCCTTTGTTTTGTAGACGAGCAAATTCCTGCCAAGGATTAGCAATACATTGCTTAAGACCTAGAGAAATACGACGACGTTCTTCGTCGATTTCAAGAACCATAACTTCAACTGTATCACCTAGTGAAACAACTTTTGAAGGATGGATGTTCTTGTTAGTCCAATCCATTTCAGAAACGTGTACTAGACCTTCAACGCCTTCTTCGATTTCTACGAAGCAACCGTAGTCAGTAAGGTTAGTTACACGACCAGAAAGTTTAGAACCTTCTGGGTAACGACCAGCGATAGCTGCCCATGGATCTTCACCAAGTTGTTTAAGACCTAGAGATACACGAGTTTTATCTTTGTCGAATTTAAGAACTTTAACTGCGATTTCGTCGCCAACATTAACAATTTCTGAAGGGTGCTTAACACGCTTCCACGCCATGTCAGTGATATGTAGTAGACCATCAACACCACCAAGGTCAACGAATGCACCGTAGTCAGTAAGGTTTTTAACGATACCTTTAACTTCTTGGCCTTCAACAAGGTTAGCAAGAAGCTCTTCACGTTCTTGTGAGTTTTCTGATTCGATAACTGCACGACGTGAAACAACAACGTTGTTACGTTTTTGGTCAAGCTTGATTACTTTAAATTCAAGCTCTTTGCCTTCAAGGTGAGTTGTGTCACGTACTGGACGAACATCAACAAGTGAACCAGGTAGGAAAGCACGGATTGAATCAACTTCAACAGTGAAACCGCCTTTAACTTTACCGTTGATAACACCAGTAACAGTCTCTTGCTCTTCACATGCTTTCTCAAGACGGATCCACGCTTCGTGACGCTTCGCTTTCTCACGAGAAAGGATAGTTTCACCGAAACCGTCTTCGATTGCATCTAGTGCAACATCTACTTCGTCGCCAACAGCAACTTCTAGTTCACCAGCAGCATTTTTGAACTGCTCTGCAGGGATAGCACTTTCTGATTTAAGACCAGCATCTACAAGTACAATGTTGTTCTCGATTGAGATTACTGTACCTTTGACGATAGAGCCTTGCTCTGCTTCAAAACCCTTTAAGCTTTCTTCAAATAACTGCGCAAAATTTTCTGACATACGAATATACGTCTCATATATTAATACCAATAAGCAACCATGCTGCATGGGGTTGTTAAAATAGCACTGGCATCCTGCTGGTGCATAAAATGTGTTTAACTTCGTTTAGGAAGTTTTCCCTCAGAAAAAGCTGCATCCAATAAAGTCATAACCTTATCAAATACTTGCTGTGCATTTAGCTCGCTAGTATCGAGTTCAATTGCATCTTCTGCAGGAACAAGCGGCGCAACGGCGCGATTCATATCACGGTCATCACGAGCTTGAATGTCCTCTAATAGACCACTTAGTGTAACATCAAGCCCACGCTCATTCAACTCAACAAAGCGTCTACGAGCACGCTCTTGTGCGCTCGCTGTTAAATAGATCTTTAATGGCGCATCTGGGAACACAACAGTTCCCATATCACGGCCGTCTGCTATTAAACCATTTTCGGTTCTAAAAGCGCGTTGACGGCGCAATAGCGCTTCACGAACGCGAGGAAGTGCAGCTACCTTTGATGCAGCTGCGCCCACTTCTTCATTACGAATAGTGGTCGTAACATCCTCTCCCTCTAAAATAACTTTTCCAGCATTAGTCTGGCTATCCACCAAAAACTGCACATCTAAATTTGCAGCCAGCGGTACAAGTGCCTCTTCGTTGTCTAGTGCGATTTGATGGTGAAGTGCTGCAAGGGACAAAACGCGGTAAATTGCACCACTATCCAATACATCCCAACCCAACTTATCGGCTAACAAACGACAAACAGTTCCTTTACCAGAACCACTTGGGCCATCAACGGTGATCACGGGCATTAATAACGCCTGCATTTAAACCTCCTGCAATGCACACCTAAATAATCCGCGGCATTATACGCCAGTTATTAAAATATATCTGCTATTAGTGTGTAACTTTTTATAAATAGTTATAAAAAGCCTATTCACTAACCGATGCTAATACATTGAAAAACGTAGGAAATGTTTTATAGGTACACTTAGGGTCATTGATTGTTATAGGCTTTCCGCCTACTGCAACCATTGCAAAACACATAGCAATACGGTGATCGTCGTAAGTATCAATGGCGACATCATTAAATGTTGATGGGGGAGTTATTTCAATAAAATCTTCACCCTCAACAACTTCTGCACCTACTTTACGTAGCTCTGTGCTCATGGCGTAAAGTCGATCAGTCTCCTTTACACGCCAATTATAAATATTACGAATAGCTGTTGGACCTTTAGCAAACAGTGCAACAGTGGCGAGTGTCATGGCAGCATCAGGTATAGCATTGGCGTCTATGTCGACCCCTTTTAAGTCGCCTTTTCTAACAACTAAACGCTCATCATACCAATCGATTTTTGCACCAACTTGCTCCATCACCTTTGCAAAGCCAATATCACCTTGAACTGATTTAGCGCCCACACCTTTAATTTCTATTTCACCACCAGCAATAGCTGCTGCGGCTACAAAATAAGAAGCTGATGAAGCATCACCTTCAACCATAATACGCTCAAGTGATTGATACTGCTGCCCGCCTTTGACTTTAAATGTTGAATAATCTGAATGTTCAACGATAATGCCAAAACGCGCCATAACGCCTAGTGTAATATCAATGTACGGCTTAGAAACTAAAGTGCCTTTAATTGTAATTTTTGTATCACCCGTGAACAAAGGCGCAGCCATTAATAAAGCGGTTAAAAATTGACTTGAAATACTGCCATCAATTTCAACTTCACCGCCATTAATTTGTCCACCAACAATTTTCAGCGGCGGGTAGTCTTTGTGCTTAGTGTAGGTAATATCACCGCCAAGCACTTGAAGAGCGTCTACTAAATGCCCTATTGGGCGCTCTTCCATACGTGCTTCACCAATTAATTCATACTCACCACTTACAGCCGCAAGCACTGCTGTTAAAGGGCGATATGCAGTGCCCGCATTACCTAAAAACAATGGCTCATTAGGTGTTTTAAATTTTCCACCGACACCGTGCACGGTTGCAACTGTACGGTCATCATTAAGTGTAACTGTTACACCTAAAAGTGCTAAGGCCCCCAACATATGACGAATATCATCACTGTCTAGTAAGTTCTCAACAACTGTTGTTCCGTTCGCTAAAGCAGCCAGTAGTAAAATCCGATTAGATAAACTTTTTGACCCAGGCAATGTCACAGTCCCATTAACACGGGATATAGGCTCTAAACGAAGTTGCTCCATTAGCTATTCTCCTTCGCAAAAGCTGCCATAAAATCAACAAGCGCTTGTACGCCCTCAAGTGGCATTGCATTATAAATACTTGCACGCATACCACCTACTATTCTGTGACCTTCAAGTGCCAATAAACCAGCTTCTTTAGATTGTGATACAAACTTTTCATTTAAGCTTTCATCATTAAGCCAAAATGGTACATTCATACGTGAGCGGCAATGCTTGGCTACTTTATTGGTATAAAAAGGAGACTCATCAATAAAATTATAAAGAAGTTCTGCTTTGGCGATGTTGTGTGCTTCCATCGCCTTTACACCACCTTGTGCTTCTAACCATTCAAACACCTCAGCAGCTAAGTACCATGCAAATGTAGGTGGTGTATTAAACATACTGCCCTGTTTAGCTTCAAGGGCATAATCTAAAATACCTGGTTTTGCTAGTCCTTCACGCTCAAGTAATGTTTTGCGCACAATAACAATAGCGATACCTGATGGACCGATATTTTTTTGCGCACCAGCGTAAATTAAATCAAATTGATTAACGTCGATTTCACGAGATAATATAGTCGAAGACATATCGGCAACAATGGGAGCTGTTGGATGACTTGGTACCTCAAAAATTTCTAAGCCATCTACGGTTTCGTTTGGACAGTAATGAATATATGAGGCATCTGCAGGTAACACCCAGTCAGCCACGTTTTTTATAGAAAATTGCCCATCTGTATCGTTGCGTACATCAACACTAATTGTTGAAGTAAACTTATTAGCTTCGTCTGTAGCGCTTTTAGACCACACTCCATTTTCACAGTAGACCGCTTTTTTATCCGCTTGATGGAGATTAAGGGGTACTGCGCTAAATTGACCTCGACCACCACCATGCATAAATAGAACTTCAAATTCATCACTAATATTCATTAAGCGTCTTAAGCTTGCTTCACATTTTGCAGTTAATGCTAGAAATTCTTTACTGCGGTGGCTAATTTCCATTACAGAAACGCCCATGTCTTGCCAATCTAAGAATTCTTTTTGTGCTTTTTGCATTACCGCTTGCGGAAGCATAGCCGGCCCTGCACAAAAATTATATTTACTCATTACCTTTGCCTCATTCCAGTAATTTATATACTCAACATGAAAATATTAAATCCACGCTGTATTAATTTTTTTCAACAACATTAAAAAAAGCGGCCAAGGCCGCTTTTTCAATCTCAATTATTCTGAAGGAGGAGTGTCATCCACGACTTCATCTATAACTGTATCTACTGTTTCAACGTCTTCAGTATTAATTAAGTCACTTTCTGTAACTTCAATTTCTTCTATACGTTGTAAACCAACTACTTGCTCTTCGTCAATAGTTCTGATCAAAATAACACCTTGTGTGTTACGACCAACCGTTGAAACTTCGTTCACACGAGTACGCACTAACGTTCCGCGGTTTGAAATAAGCATTATTTCGTCGTTGTCATCAACTTGAACAGCACCTACTACAGCACCATTACGCTCACTCACCTTAATTGATACAACACCCTGTGTTGCACGACTCTTAGATGGGTAATCTTCAAGCTGAGTTCGTTTACCATAACCATTTTCAGTTACAGTTAATATAGCACCATCAGTTTTTGGTACGATAAGCGATACTACACGTTGTTCGTCGGTCATTTTAATCCCACGTACACCGGTTGCCGTTCTACCCATTGGACGAACACCTTTGAAACGAATCTCAGGGTTACCTTCTTCGTCAAGTACTGGGTTACCGTTTTCATCTACAACAGCAGATTCTTCAGCTTCTTTAAAGCGAACAACCTTACCCGCATCAGTAAACAACATTATTTCGTTCGTACCATCGGTAATATCAACACCAATTAAGCTGTCGCCTTCATTAAGGTTAACAGCAATAATACCGCTAGCACGTTGACGGCTGTAGGCTGTTAATGGTGTTTTCTTAACGGTACCAAAAGCAGTTGCCATAAAGATGTATTTATCTTCTTCGTACTCACGTACTGGCAATATAGCAGTAATACGTTCGTCAGCTTCTAACGGTAACAAGTTTACAATTGGCTTACCGCGGGCTGCACGGCTTGCAAGTGGTAATTGATACACTTTTAACCAATATAAGCGACCTGCTGTAGAGAAACACAAAATAGTATCGTGCGTGTTTGCAACTAATAAACGCTCGATGAAATCTTCGTCTTTCATCTTCGTTGCAGACTTGCCTTTCCCGCCACGACGTTGCGCTTCGTAATCAGACAATGCCTGATACTTAACATACCCCTCGTGAGAAAGTGTCACTACAACATTTTCCTCAGTAATCAGGTCTTCAAGGCTAATGTCATGCGCAGCTGCATTAATTTCAGTACGACGTTCATCACCGTATTGCGCCTTAATTTCAACTAATTCATCGCGAATTACTTCCATTAAGCGCTCTGGACTTGCCAATATGTGTAACAGTTCAGCAATCAAATCAAGCAGTGTTTGGTATTCACTTAAGATTTTTTCGTGCTCAAGGCCTGTTAGCTTGTGTAAGCGTAAATCAAGAATCGCTTGAGCTTGTTGCTCAGAAATGAAGTACTGGCCGTCGCGTATACCTAAATCATCAGCCAACCAATCTGGGCGAGCAACGTTAGCTTCACCTGCTTTTTCAAGCATGGCTTTCACATTACCGAGTTCCCACGAGCGAGCAGTTAACGCTATTTTAGCTTCTGCCGGTGTAGGAGACTTACGAATAAGTTCAATAATTGGGTCAATGTTGGCGAGTGCAATTGCTAGACCTTCTAGCATATGAGCACGGTCACGCGCTTTACGTAAATCGAATACTGTACGACGAGTTACTACTTCACGGCGGTGAATAATAAACTCTTCAAGCATTTCTTTTAAATTAAAACACTTAGGCTGATTATTAATAAGCGCAACCATGTTCATGCCAAACACTGTTTGTAATTGTGTTTGCGCATATAGGTTATTTAAAATAACTTCACCTACGTCACCACGTTTAATCTCAATAACGATACGCATACCGTCTTTATCTGATTCATCACGTAATGCGCTGATCCCTTCAATCTTTTTATCTTTAACTAGCTCAGCGATTTTTTCAATCAAACGAGCTTTGTTAACTTGATAAGGGATTTCATGAACAATAATTGTTTCACGACCTGTTTTCTCATCCGTTTCAATATCGGCGCGTGCACGCATGTACACTTTACCACGGCCGGTTTGATACGCTTGTTCAATCCCTTTTTTACCGTTAATAATTGCGGCTGTAGGGAAATCGGGGCCTGGGATGTAATCCATTAATTCAGTAATGGTTAAATCAGGATTAACAATAAGAGCTAAACAGCCATTAATAACTTCAGTTAAGTTATGGGGTGGTATATTTGTTGCCATACCTACCGCAATACCAGAAGAACCATTTACTAGTAAATTAGGTACTTTAGTTGGTAAAACATCAGGAATTTGTTCTGTGCCATCGTAATTAGGTACGAAATCAACCGTTTCTTTTTCAAGATCGGCTAATAACTCGTGTGACATTTTAGCCATACGTACTTCGGTATAACGCATTGCTGCAGCTGAATCACCATCAACTGAACCGAAGTTACCTTGGCCATCAACAAGCATATAACGAAGTGAGAATGGCTGTGCCATACGAACTATCGTGTCATAAACTGCGCTATCGCCGTGTGGGTGGTATTTACCGATTACGTCACCGACAACACGTGCCGATTTTTTGTAAGGCTTGTTCCAATCATTACTAAGCTCGTTCATTGCAAACAAAACGCGACGATGAACTGGCTTTAAGCCATCACGTACGTCTGGTAATGCACGTCCTACAATTACACTCATTGCGTAATCTAAGTAGGAGTTTTTTAACTCGTCTTCAATATTGACTGGCAGAATTTCATTGGCGAGATCAGTCATTTGATATCACATTCCTTCAGTAGCAGCTCTTAATAACCCGGTATTGGGTTTTAAAGAGTATTGTTATTATTACTAACGGACATGCTATCACAATTAATTTTAATTTACAGGCGCAAAACTTTGCGATTTATCAATTTAGGCCTATATAATGGCCTCAGATTGACGAGGAAGTATTTTATGACCGAACATCAAAATGTAGATCACGCAGAAATAGCAAAGTTTGAAGCCATCGCAGAGCGTTGGTGGGATTTAGAGGGTGAGTTTAAACCCTTACACGAAATTAACCCGTTACGCCTAGATTTTATTGCAAATAAAGCTCAAGGCTTATTTGACAAAGAAACACTCGATGTGGGCTGCGGTGGCGGTATTTTAAGCCAAAGCATGGCACGTATGGGAGCCAAAGTAACAGGCATTGATATGGGGCAAGAGCCTTTAACTGTCGCCAAGTTGCACAGCTTAGAAACAAATGTACCCGTTGAATATATAAAAGTACCTGCTGAACAATTTGCTGATGAGCACCCTGAGCGCTTTGATGTCGTTACCTGTATGGAAATGCTCGAACACGTCCCCGACCCTGCTTCGATTATTCAAGCGGTTGCTAAACTTGCAAAACCCGGTGCTGACGTTTTTTTTTCTACCCTTAACAAAACTCCTAAGGCCTACTTGTTTGCCATTGTAGGTGCTGAAAAACTATTGAAAATGGTTCCTGATGGAACACACGACCATAATAAGTTTATAAAACCTGCACAACTAATTTCATGGGCCGAAGAAGCGGGCTTAAAAGTACGTGCAAGCTCAGGGCTCTCGTATAACCCCTTTTCTAAACAGTACACACTCAATAGTGATGTTAGTGTTAACTATATTCTTCATTTTGAGAAGTTGGTGTAATGAAAAGCGGACAGTTACCTTCAGCACTTTATCAATATGATGCATTTTTGTTTGATTTAGACGGGACGTTACTCGACACAGCTGACGATTTAGGCGCTGCTCTTAATAGTGTACTGCGTGCAAATGAAACTACTGAAGTAACCAGTGAGGTATATCGTCCAGCAGCGTCTAATGGTGCAGCAGCATTATTAGAAGCTGGCTTTAAAGAGTTATGGCCCTCTCTTGCACAATCACAATTGATAAAGCAACTGGTCGATAACTATGCACAAAACATTGCAAAGCATACCCACTGTTTTGCCGGTATTGAACCACTACTCATTGCACTTGATCACAAAAAGATCAAATGGGGGATCATGACAAACAAGCCCGGTTTTTTAACCGAGCCGCTAGTCGCTGCGATCCCCGCTTTAAAAAATGCTTCGGTTATAATTAGCGGAGACACCCTTGAAGAAGCTAAACCCTCTCCGATGCCTTTACTTCATTGCGCTAAACTCATGGACGTGATACCAGCTCGCTGTTTATACATAGGTGATGCTGAGCGTGATATTCAGGCAGGTAAAGCAGCAGGTATGCCCACAGCGACTGCTTTGTGGGGTTACATTCCAAGTGAGTCAGAAGCATTGACTTGGAAAGCTGATTTTAACTGGTATAGCCCTATTGACGCATTTAACCATATATAGTGCCAATTATAGATATAAACACTATATGTTGTGATTGTGACACTTTATACACAAAGCTTGATGATAAAAAAAGCAGGCGAAATTTATTTTCAAAATGTGTAAATTTAGTCGATCCTGAGTTGATTTTTAAAAATTTCAACTCAAATGAATGATAAAAGGTTAATGCCTACTAACACAATTACGTTATCCCAACGTTATCCACAAATAGGGGCAATTATGCCCCTTGCAAATCAACTCAGACCACACTATCTTGTGATCTCTAAATTGAACAACACCAGATATTGTGGCCAAATGTTATTCAATTAAATTTACCTGATTTGGTAAAACTTATAAAAAATGAGCACTACTTCTCTTTTTGAGACGTACAACATTGGTCAAAAATACATTATCCCCAAGGAATACAGGCAAAGCTATGAACCAACAGTTATCTGTAAGCAAACGTGACGGGCGCAAAGAGCCTCTTGATCTTGATAAGATCCATCGCGTTATAGAATGGGCCGCCGAAGGTTTAAATAACGTTTCGGTTTCCCAGGTTGAATTAAAGTCACATATTCAATTTTACGATGGTATTCGTACTAAAGATATTCACGAAACGATTATCAAAGCGGCTGCCGATCAGATTTCTAAAGAATCACCTGATTACCAATACCTTGCTGCACGTTTAGCTGTATTCCACTTACGCAAAAAAGCATATGGTAAATTTGAGCCTCCGCGTTTATTTGACCATGTAGCAAAAATGGTTGGCGATAAGCGCTACGACGCACATTTACTCGCTGACTACACAGAACAAGAATTTGATGAATTAGACGAATACCTAGACCATTCTCGTGATCTAAATTTTAGCTACGCTGCAGTTAAACAACTAGAAGGTAAATACCTAGTTCAAAACCGTGTAACGGGCGAAATTTATGAAAGTGCGCAGTTTTTATATATTTTAGTCGCTGCAAGCTTATTTGCAGATTACCCACGAGAAACACGTGTTTCATATATAAAGCGTTTTTACGACGCGGTATCTTTATTTAAAATTTCATTACCTACGCCAATCATGGCAGGTGTACGCACGCCAACTCGCCAGTTTAGCTCATGTGTGCTTATTGAATGTGGCGATAGCCTAGATTCAATCAATGCTACGTCATCGGCTATAGTAAAATACGTTTCTCAACGTGCTGGTATAGGTATTAATGCGGGTCGCATTCGCGCATTAGGAAGCCATATTCGTAACGGCGAAGCGTACCACACTGGCTGTATCCCTTTTTACAAGCACTTTCAAACAGCTGTTAAAAGTTGTTCGCAAGGTGGCGTACGTGGTGGCGCAGCAACTTTATTCTATCCGCTATGGCACTTAGAAGTAGAAAACCTTTTAGTTCTTAAAAATAACCGTGGTGTTGATGACAACCGTGTTCGTCACTTAGATTATGGCGTACAGTTTAATAAACTAATGTATTCTCGTTTAATTAAAGACGATTACATCACGTTATTTAGCCCATCAGACGTACCGGGTCTTTACGATGCGTTTTTTGAAGACCAAGACGAATTTGATGCGTTATACGTTAAATACGAACAAGACGACTCTATTCGTAAAAAGCGTATTAAAGCAATTGAATTGTTCTCTGTGTTCGCACAAGAGCGTGCAAGTACTGGCCGAATATACTTACAAAACGTTGATCACTGTAATACACACAGTCCGTTTATAGCGAAAGTAGCGCCAATACGTCAGTCTAACTTATGTTTAGAAATTGCTTTACCGACAAAACCCCTTAACAACGTTAACGATGAAGAAGGCGAAATTGCATTATGTACACTGTCTGCATTTAACCTTGGTGCGCTTGAGTCACTAGATGAACTAGAAGAACTTGCTGAATTAGCAGTGCGTGCACTCGATAATTTACTCGATTTCCAAGACTACCCGGTACCTGCTGCTAAAAATGCAACGATGGGACGCCGTACGTTAGGAATAGGCGTAATTAACTACGCCTACTACTTAGCCAAAAATGGTAAGCGTTATTCAGACGGCAGTGCAAATGCACTAACACACAAAACATTCGAAGCGATTCAGTACTACTTGATGAAAGCGTCAAACGAACTTGCAAAAGAACGTGGTGCATGCCCTAAGTTTAACGAAACAACGTATTCTCAAGGTATTATGCCAACAGATACCTATAAAACAGACTTAGATAAAATTTGTGATGAGCCACTGCACCTTGATTGGGATGCATTGCGTAAAAGCATACAAGAACACGGTATGCGTAATTCTACACTCAGTGCATTAATGCCATCAGAAACGTCATCGCAAATCTCAAACGCGACAAATGGTATTGAGCCGCCACGTGGTCACATTAGTGTTAAAGCAAGCAAAGATGGTATTTTAAAACAAGTTGTACCTGAGTACGAACGTTTAAAAGACAACTACGAGTTACTTTGGGACATTCCTTCTAATGATGGTTACCTACAGCTTGTGGGTATCATGCAAAAATTTGTAGACCAAACTATTTCTGCAAACACAAATTATGATCCAAATAAATTTGAAGGCGGTAAAGTACCTATGAAAGTCTTATTAAAAGACTTACTTAGCGCCTACAAATTGGGTGTCAAAACTTTGTATTACCATAATACCCGTGATGGCGCATCTGATGCACAAGACGACACTCCAGAAGTGGAAGATGACGACTGTGCAGGCGGCGCGTGTAAAATATAGTCGTTAATTTTATCTTAAGCGGGCATACAGCCCGCTTTGTTCTGATAGTTTTTTGAGTGATAAACATGTCTTATACTACTTTTAGTCGTAATCATAATAACCAAATGCAAGAGCCAATGTTTTTTGGCCAGACCGTTAACGTATCGCGTTACGATCAACAAAAATATCCTATTTTTGAGAAGTTAATAGAAAAGCAATTGTCTTTCTTTTGGCGACCAGAAGAAGTCGATGTGAGTAAAGACCGTTTAGATTTTCAGGCGCTACCAGAGCATGAAAAACACATATTTTTAAGTAATTTAAAATACCAAACATTACTCGATAGTGTACAAGGCCGCTCTCCTAACGTTGCCTTGCTTCCTATTGTGTCTATTCCAGAGCTAGAAACGTGGATAGAAACGTGGGCATTTAGTGAAACAATTCACAGCCGTTCATACACCCACATTATTCGTAACGTAACACAATCACCAGAACTTATTTTTGATGACATAGTTAGTAACGATAAAATTAGCGAACGTGCCGATGCAGTAACAACTTACTACGATGACTTAATTAACTCTGTTTCACTTTACAATCTTTACGGTGAAGGCAAGCACGAAATTAATGGTAAAACAGTGGTTGTTAATTTATTCGAACTTAAAAAGAAACTTTACCTCGCGATGATGTCGGTAAACATTCTTGAGGCAATTCGTTTTTATGTCAGCTTTGCGTGTTCGTTTGCATTTGCTGAGCGTGAACTGATGGAAGGTAATGCTAAAATTATCAAGCTAATTGCACGTGATGAGGCACTTCACCTTTCTGGCACACAGCATATTTTAAATATCATGCAAGATGGTAAAGACGACCCGGAAATGGCAATTGTTGCAGCCCAATGTCGCGACGAAGCGATTAAAATGTTTGTACAGGCTGCTGAGCAAGAAAAAGAATGGGCAGAATACCTATTCAAAGATGGGTCTATGATTGGTTTAAACAAGCATATTTTATGTCAGTATGTTGAATACATTACTAATGCACGTATGACTGCTATTGGCTTACCGGCTCAATTCGAAAACAACAGTAACCCTATTCCATGGATTAATTCATGGCTAGTATCTGATAATGTTCAAGTTGCGCCACAAGAAGCTGAAATCAGTTCATACCTTGTAGGTCAAATAGACTCACAAGTTGATGCAGCTGAATTTGGTGACTTTGATTTATAATGAGCAATGAAACGACTGCAAGTGTAACACTTGCAGAAAACAGCCAGCGCATTGAATATAGCCCTGGCTGCCCCTCTCTTTTACACTGCTTAGAATCTCAAAAAATAGATGTTGCTTATCAATGTCGTGAAGGCTACTGCGGTGCTTGCCGAGCAACCTTAGTGTCTGGTAATGTTCAATATAACGAAGAACCACTCGCATTTGTTCGCGATGGTGAAATACTTTTATGCTGTAGTAAACCCAACGGCGATATACGTATTAATCTAAAATAATAAATACCTTTATAGCAGTAACATTCCTTACTGGTCATTATAGTGTTTATTAGTAAAACGATAGTGACCAGTAATTTTATAATCAAATAGCATTTCGCTTAGTTCTGGCCCGCGCCCTATATTATGTACAATTTGAGGTTTCTCGGTGCTGTTTGAAGCTTCTGTAACAACCATACCTATGTGAGGTAAGTTACCAGGCAGCTTCCAAGTAACTATATCGCCAACTTTATAATCACGTGAGTTGCTAGAAATGGCCAATTCTATGCCATTATGCTTAAAAAATGCTTGAAGGTTTGGTACACGCCAGTGGTCAATATTTTTATCCGGCTTTTTTAGACCCCAAATTCGCTGAGACGGATATCTAGCAAAATTTGCTCACATATCTTCATGTACTCTTTGTTGTAAATCAACACCCAATTGACGGTAAGCGCGAATAATAACATCGGTACAAACACCAATATTACTTGGTACATCACCACCGGGATATTTTATTGAATGATAACTGCCGTCATACGTAATATTATGTGTGGTCCTTTCAATCAGCGCTGCGGTTATTTGCTGATTGAAAGAGTTAGCAAGCGTAAAAAAGGGTAAAAATGTAAATAAATATAAACCGTGTTTGAACATAATTCCCCTTTTAAGACGCTACCTTCATGGCCATTAATTCTATATACAAAAATTAAATTGCGCTTTCAATTAGCCTTCTTCTTCAACCAGTGATTCTAACAGATCATGTATTTCGGCTTTAAGTTCTTTATCTTCAATTTTATTTGCACTAACTTTTGCACTTTGAAGATTTTTTATGGCCTCTTCTTTTTGGCCAAGTTCTAATTGTAATGTCGCCATAGAAAATGCAACCGACGACATATGGTCTTTATTATTAATAGCAATGGATTTTGCTAATGCCTTTTCGTAAGTGGTAATAGCGTCTTCTAA
This sequence comes from Pseudoalteromonas sp. H71, assembly GCF_001468485.1. Lineage (GTDB taxonomy): Bacteria > Pseudomonadota > Gammaproteobacteria > Enterobacterales > Alteromonadaceae > Pseudoalteromonas. The sequence continues at coordinate 59,116 of NZ_LODI01000007.1, read as the reverse complement.
CTCTTCTGTAAAATCAGCAAGTGTTTCCCACTGAACAGGGTGATCTTTAGATGTATTTTCGTTTTCTTCACAAATCGCTTTAAGTTTAGAAAAAAGTAACTCAAAGCGTTTACGATCATTTTTATTTGCCGCATTCATTAACTCTTCAGCCAAATCGTGTACCGCTTTGTATACTTTTGTATTCATCATTACGTATCACCCTCAATGTATTTATGCTTAAAATAGCAAAATATAGATTTAAATGGCTAATTAAATATGCCTTTAGGACGATCATACAACATTAAAGTGTGCAGCAAACAATTTAAATGCGAAATAATAACTAAAGTATAAGTGGTTTATAAAATTCTATCCTGTCACAAAAATTCACACTTTTTAAATAACTTTAATTACTTTTATTTTTAAAGCACACCACATGAATTAAATTTATCAACTGCTCATCCATAAGTATGAAATGTTTAAATTAATAAAAATAATAATTTCAAACAATTTGAAGATGGGCTGTTACACTCAAAACTATCAAAAAATATAAAGATAGATAGGCTATGAAAGCGTGTAACCAATGTGGCAAATGCTGTACCAAATATGGTGGTGGTGACCTCGACGTATCAACAGAAGAAGTAGAAATGTGGGCACTATTTAATCCTGAAATTTATCAATATGTACAAGGTAATCAAATTTGGTTTGATCCCGACACAGGTAATAAATTAAGCGACTGCCCTTTTTTAGCAATTGAGCCTAAAATAGACAAAAACGCTAAAGATAAGTTCATATGCAATATTTACTTAGATCGACCTGAAGATTGTCGCCAATACCCTAACCTTATAGCCGAAATGATTCGCGATGAATGTGAAATGATAGAGCCCAGCGATTTAAAAAATCAAAAACGTGCCCAAGACAAACTCAATGTATTAATGATTGATAGTAGATGAATCACAATTTTACCTCAGTGACTTAACACTAATTATAGTTAATTAAACGCAAAATCATAAGTTATAGTATAACATTGTTGATCCGCTAATTTTGAACTGTTATATTATATCACAACAAGCAATCACAAAATAATTTACTCATGACAAAGTTAACATTAATTTCTTCTGCAATTTTTTCTGTTTTATGCACGCAATCAGCGTTAGCTGCTACGGTTACTGGCACAATCTTAGATGATAAAAAAAACCCAATTAAAAATGTCTCCGTTCATGTTCATGGAAAAAATCAAACTGTTAAAAGCAATGAACTTGGTGAATTTTCAATAGACATTGATGCTGACAGCCAACTTCATATTAGTAAAGACAACTACATAGATTCAAGAATAACGGTGACTGAATCATCAAACAATGTCACTGTTTCACTCTTACCAACATCTGTAGAAACCGTTGTGGTTTATGCGTCGGCCCTGCATAAAAGCAGCCTTGAAATGATTTCGCCAGTAAGTGTTCTCTCTGGTGATGAGTTAAGAAATAAATCAAAACCAACACTTGGGGAAACGCTAAAAGGCTTACCTGGTGTAAATGCCAGTTACTTTGGCCCTGTATCTTCAAGCCCTATTATTCGGGGTTTAGATGGCCCTCGTGTAAAAATCACCCAAAATGGATTAGATGCCAGTGATGCTTCGCGTATTGGGCCCGATCACGCTACGTCAAGCGACAGCTTATCTGCTGAGCAAATTGAAGTATTACGTGGCCCAAGTACCCTATTATACGGCTCAGGTGCTATTGGGGGAGTTGTAAATGTGGTTGATAATCGTATTCCTACAAACAACATTGATGACTTTACAGGTGCAGCTGAATACAGCCACGACACTGTCTCTAACTCAAATACCGTCGCCGCAAAACTAGAAACAGGGAACGACGGATTTAACTTTCATTTTGATGGGACTAAACGCAGCGGCGATGACTATGAAACGCCTACATTTACAGTAACTGACGAAGATGGCGACGTAGAAACTGAAAACTCAGTAGAAAACACGTTTATTGACAGTGAAACACTTAATTTTGGAACAAGCTACGTTGGCGAGCACCTTACTGTCGGATTTTCTTACGGTAGTATAGAAACCGACTATGGAATACCTGGACATGAACATCACCATGAGCATGATCACGAAGGTGAAACGGAAGAAGAACATGCAGAACATGAGGGTGAAGAAGAAGGCGAAGAAGTTGTTTTTGCACAGCTAGAGCAAGACCGCTGGCAAGGGTTGGTGAGCTATGCGCTTCACAACAACTGGATAGAAACAATAAACTTGCGTGTTGGTTATACCGATTACTCACACAGTGAAATTGAAGATGGTGAAATTGGCACAACGTTCACTAACGAAACTACCGAAGCGCGTTTAAACGTAGAACATAAATTTGCTGATTGGCATGGTATGCTGGGCTATCATTACAGCGACTCTGACTACGACGCAATTGGTGATGAAGCATTTACCCCAGCAAGTATAACAACTTCACATGCCCTTTATTTATTAGAAGAACGCGTATTTGGTGATGTAACGGTAGAACTGGGTGCCCGCATTGAAGATTACAAAATTGACAGTAATATTTCAGCAGCTGAGCATCATCATGACCATGATGAAGAGGAAGTTGAAGAAGAAGAGCACGATGAAGAATCTATTGCTTATAGCAAAAGCTTTACCAATGTAAGTCTATCTGCTGGTGCAATTTGGCAGTACAAACCTGGACATAGTATTGCTACAAGTATTTCTCACTCAGAGCGAGCCCCACTTTCTGCAGAGTTATTATCTAATGGCTTACACATTGCAACGGGTACTTATGAACTGGGCTTAGGTTACCATATTGAGGATAATGAAGCGCATTTCGAGCCTGAGAACATTAAACAAGAAACCTCAACAAACTTAGACATTAGCTTTAGACGTTTTAGCGGTGCTTTTGGTTACACCGTGAACTTTTTCTACAACGATATTAAAAATTTCTATTTTCAAGAAAATACAGGCTTAGTTTTCGATGAAGAAGACGGTTTAGAATCAGCAGTTGGTGCACATGACGATGCAGTAGCCGTTTATCAGTTTAGAAGTAAAGACGCTGAGCTTTACGGTATAGAGTTTGATGCTCACTACCAGATGACACCAAACGCCATGGTTAAAGTATTTGGTGACTCTACTCGCGCTAAACTTAAAAACGATGAAGGTAACCTTCCGCGTTTACCAGCAAACAAATTAGGCTCTGAGTTACAGTATGATTTAGGTAACTTACAACTAACGCTAACCGGCACTCATTACTTCGACCAGAATGACATCACTGCGTTTGAAAGCCAAACAGATGGTTATACTTTATTTGATGCTCAAGCTAACTACCAATTAGGTTTAGGTCCTGTTGATGCTCAACTTTATATAAATGTTGATAACCTAACTGATGAACTAGGGTTTGTTCATACCTCATTTATCAAAGATAAAGCCCCTCTTCCAGGTAGAAATATTCGCTTGGGTGTTCGTGGCTACTTTTAATCACTAAACGTTATGTTCAGCCTATTTGATTAATAACTCCCTTTTAAAACCGCATTTGTGAATGCGGTTTTTTTATATAAATCGCGTTGTAATTAAGGTGAAAAGCTAATCGTTTTAAAAATTACCATTACGCATTACCTGAACATAATTAAAACAGATACAAAAAAACCGCGCTATTTATAAGCGCGGTTTTAAATAACTTAATAGAATACTATTAAGAAATTATTTCGTGTAACTCAACGTCAAATACAAGCGTTGAGAAAGGTGCGATTGCTGCACCTGCGCCGCGCTCACCATAAGCAAGCTCATGAGGAACGTATATACGCCATTTAGTACCTACTGGCATCATTTGTAATGCCTCAGTCCAACCTTTGATCACGCCACCAACTGGGAACTCAGCTGGTTGACCACGCTCGTAAGAGCTGTCAAAAACAGTACCGTTAATAAGAGTACCGTGGTAATCAACACGAACTGTAGACTCTGCAGTTGGCTTTTCGCCTTCACCCGTTGCTAGTACTTCATATTGAAGGCCAGACTCAGTAACAGTGATTTCTGGACGTTTAGCATTTTCTTCTAAGAAAGCAATGCCTTCAGCAGAAAGTACTTTTGATTCTTCTTCACGACGAGCTTGGATCTCTTCGTTAATTTTTTCAAATGCAGCTTGGATCTCAGGGATCTCAACTTGAAAAGCGCCACCAGCGTACGCATCTTTCATGCCTTCAAACACTGAATTTAGGTTTAAGCCTTCAAAAGGATTAGACTTAAGTTGCTCACCCATTTGTAAGCCAATACCGTAACTTGCTTTTTCAGCATCTGTAGTAAAATTATCTGACATAATGTGTTTTTCACGTTTTGTTAGTTAAAAGACATGGATATGCTATCACAAAATCAAGCCTGTTTGGTCCTAGTTTTTATCGAGTTTTACCTTTAATAGGCCAACAATAAAGCAACTAAGGACCAAACTGCATAAAAATCCTACAAGCAATGGAGAAGTTAATAAACTAGAGGTGCCCCCAAGGATAATTGGCACCGCAATAAGCCCTACTACACCAATAAAAATTGATGCAATAACAGGCCATTTTGTATCGTATTTAGTAATTAAATGAGCAACTAAAATATTAAATCCAACACCATATACGAACGCTGTTATTAGTGGGTGCTCGGGTTGCGCATCGGCTGCCATTTTTATTAGCACACTCAAACCGCTTTGATAGCAATAACCGAATACAGTCCACAATAAAATATGTTTTAACAGCTGTGCACTTAAAGGTAAATTTGCTTTGTTTGTCATTACTAAACCCCAGATAGCAAAAAACCG
>NZ_LODI01000007.1:40686-54333 GCF_001468485.1 Pseudoalteromonas sp. H71 | reverse complement strand
TAATGGTGGAGAGATAGGGATTTGAACCCTAGATAGGCTACAAACCTATGCCGGTTTTCAAGACCGGTGCATTCGACCACTCTGCCATCTCTCCGTACGGCGCGAATAATAGGGTTTATCTCATTATTTGTAAAGCATTAAATGTAAAAAATATAAAATTTTGTTTAATGACTTAAAAAACTACATACCAATGGCAGCAACATCGTGCTGTTAATGAGATTAATAATATTGCTTAGGTCTACGAGCAATCCATGAGCATAGTAGGCATACCAGTAAACTCAATGAGAAAAAAGTGACCCCTTGAAAAATTAGATCAAAACGGTTTAATTCGTCGCTTGGTACAATTACAAACATAAAAGCAGGTAAAATACTTAACATAAGCACGTAACAGCACACTTTGAAGGCGCGCCCAAAATCGAATCGCTTTGATTGCTGCATCCACCAAGTAAGTAGAACTAATACACTTACGGCCGAACCTGCAATAAATGGAGTTGCATTTGTACTCATTGCTACATATAACGTAACAAACGCCCCCAAAAGCCCCCATATAGACCAAGCAAGCCAATTTTCTTTTTCACGTAAAAATAAATTTCCCATAAATTAAGTCTTCTTTATCATTGTTATTTTGAGACTCTCCATACATTATCAAAAAACAACCGATTAAAAAACAATCTGCAGAAGAATTATTAGCTTATTTAGCTTCCGTGCACTTCTAACAGCATGTCACTGCAGAATAGTAGTGACTAAATTTTATACTCATTTATAAGTGACCATCACATTATCTAAAAGTTCACCCTTGTTTATAAATTAGTAAAATAACTTTCAGGCTTATGCCGTGGCGACTTTTTACAATCGACAGCTGGAGTACCTATGTATAAATATCCCACAATTTCATCTAATTCATTTAAATTGAGCGCTTGCTTAACCGCATTACTTTGCGCAAAGTAACCCGTGCGCCACACACCACCTAACCCCTGTGCAAATGCAGCTTGTTGCATTGCAAGCACGCTACACCCTGCACTTTGTATTTGTTCTATGCGTGGTACTTTTGGATGTTCTTCATATTTAGCAATAGCAATGATGATTACAGGTGCTCGAAGAGGAAGATCTTTAGCACGATTAACCACTTTTTCTGATTGTTGCTCTGCTAAAGCGCATTGATAATACATTTCACCTAGCTTTATGCGAGCATCCCCTTGAACCAGGATAAACTGCCACGGTGCAATACAACCATGATCGGGAACACGCAGTGCTGCCTGTTTTATTATATCAAGCTGTTCAGGTGATGGGCCAGGTTCAGTAAGTTTAGAATCAGATTGGCGAGTAAGTAAAAGCTCAATAGCATCCATAAAAATAACTCAAAAATTCAAAACGCTAGAATAGCATTTAAAACCTTAGTATTACCAATTTGGTTATCTCGCTCGTTATAATTAATTAAGCCTTTTCATAAAAAACTATTTTTGATGAGGTGAATTCGATTTGTAAAATTGTGAAAAGATATGCATAAGCTATAAATACCCAATGAGGTTATATAGCATATACAAAAAACGGCCGTTTAAAATATTTATATGGCCGTTCAAGTATGTTGAAACACCCTATTCTTTGCTGATTGTTCGCTTTATCCAATAATCAACGCTTACAAAGCGCCCACCTCCAGTGAAAAATAAACTAAGCAGCATAGCAAAGTAAATGGCAGCAAATTCAATCCCATTGTTTAGAATTGAAGGTTTGCCTTTCTCGTACAAATACTCAGGAAAACCGTGTTCTTCCACTATTGCGCGAATTTTGCCAATTCGCTCTTGTACTTCAAGTGAGTTTTCGAGACTTTCTTTTGCACCAGGGATTGATAACCAATCGAGTACCTGAGCTGCACTCGTGTCAGGATTAGTAGGTGCTATTGCAAACCAGCCATTGTGCCAATGCACTGATGTTGCAGCAACAACCATGGTAAACATAAGCGGGATACTAACTAGGCGAGTAAAAAGGCCAAATAATAAAAGCCAGCCTCCCAAAAATTCGCTCCAACCAGCTAAAAATGCGAGTAAATCAGGAAATGGTAAGCCTAAGCCCCATTCACTATTCCCAAACCATTGCACAATATCAGGTGACGCTAATAAGCTGTTTAAAAAACCGTCGGCTTCACCACTTATAGCAAGCTTATTGTATCCGGCAATAATCATCACTGGCGCTAAAATTAGTCTGAAAAGTAAAGAAGGTAAACCATCTAAAAAAAATAGTTTACCTATTGCTGATTCGTATAGGTGGGTTAGTGTGTTCATGCGTTTCCTGAGTGCTGTGTTTATTTAGTTATAGACTATAAACAACCAAGACCGCATGAACAGGTAAACTCTTTCAATCTATCTAAGGCTTAAATAGATCTCGCTATTTGAAGCGCTTCAAAAATAGCACGCTTAGCATCAATTGCAGCAGCGAGTTTTGCACCGCCAATCACGTGTACTTTTGCGTTTTCAGCATGGGGCTTTACAACTTCATCATTTGAAACTTGACCAATACACGCAATAACAGTGTCGACAGGTAACACCTGAGTTTCACCACCAACTGTAATAGTTAAACCATTGCTGTCAAAGCTCTGATACTGACAATCTGCAATTTGTTTTACACCATGTTGCTTAGCGACTTGACGATGGATCCAACCTGTTGTTTTACCAAGTTCACTACCAAATCGGCCTGAACTTCTTTTTAACATGTACAACTGGCGGTCGTCTTTGTGTGGTTGCGGTTCACATTCAATTCCCCATTGTGTTTTAAATTCATCAATGGTTTGCGATTTATGCTCACTTAAAAATGCCACCATATCAAAACCAATACCGCCAGCACCTAATATAGCAATAGAATTACCTAACTCGACTTCGCCACGAATTACTTCATCGTATGCAAATACGCGTTTGTCATCGCTACATTTAATTGACGCCTCACGGGGGCGAACACCCGTTGCAAAAACAATGTCATCAAACTGTGTCAGCATTGACTCGTTGTAAGACGTTTCAAGTTTAACCGATACATCTAAACGTTCTAGCTCATTAATAAAGTATGCCAGTGTATGATTAAAGTCTTCTTTACCAGGTATTTGCATGGCTAAATTAAATTGGCCACCCATTTGCGATTTTTGGTCAATCAAAGTGACCTTATGACCTTTCTGAGCTAAATAACAACTTGCAGATAAGCCAGCCGGGCCAGCCCCCACAACAAGTACGTTTTTTGAGATTGTGGCTTTATCGAGCGGGTAGTCAAGTTCAAAGGCAGCTTGCGGGTTAACTAAACAGGTTGCACGTTTATTTTTAAATACATGATCTAAACAACCCTGGTTACAGCCAATACAAATATTAATTTGTTTGGTTTGATCGTTTTGGTATTTATTAAAAAACTCAGGATCAGCTAATAAAGGTCTAGCCATTGATATAAGGTCGGCTTCACCAGCATTTAATATATCATTTGCAATGTCAGGTGTGTTAATGCGGTTAACCGCAATGACTGGAACGCTAACAACACTTTTTAAGCGCTTAGACGCTTCTTTAAAAGCCCCTGGTGGAACCATGCTAGCAATTGTAGGAACGCGTGCTTCATGCCAGCCAATACCTGTGTTAAAAATATCAACCCCGGCTTTTTCAAGCTCAGTGGCTTGAATAACAACTTCATCTGGCGTTGAACCATTAGGGATTAAATCCATTACAGATAATCTAAATATGATTAAAAATTTATCTGAAACTTTTGCCCTAACCGCTTTTACTATTTCCAGTGCTAAACGCATGCGGTTTTCTAGGCTACCACCAAACTCATCAGTACGTTTGTTTGTATGCGGCGCCATAAACTCGTTAATTAAGTACCCTTCAGAGCCCATTACCTCAACACCGTCGTAACCTGCTTTTTCTGCCATATAAGCAGAATGTGCAAAGTCTTTAATCGTTTTTTTAATTGAGCTCAGTGACATTTCTTTAGGCTTGTAAGGATTAATTGGAGCCTGAATAGCACTAGGTGCCTGATTGAAAGGATGATAAGCGTAGCGACCAGCATGCAGTAACTGTAAACAAATTTTCCCACCATGCTTATGAACAGCATCTGTGTATGCGCGGTGCTTAAAAACATCATAATAACTGTTAAAAGAAGAAGATATTGGCGTTAACTTACCTCGTAGGTTCGGGCTATAGCCACCTGTTATGAGCATGGCAGTACCACCCTTCGCGCGGGCCTCATAAAATGCACGTAAACGTTTTCTGTTATGCCATCCCTCTTCAAGGCCCGTATGCATTGAGCCCATAACTAATCTGTTTCGTAATTGTGTGTGTTTTAATTGTAGTTGTTGTTCTAACATCTTATGCCCCATTAACTGGTCTAACCTGTGTAGATTCACTAATTCTGCTTCAACGACAACGAATAAGCAATATTTGCATGTATTTAATTGATACTTTAGCCACGCTTAAAATACGTACTTATATCAAAATTACTATTTAATGCGTGCATGTATAGCATAATAAACCCATTGTTTTCGGTATCTTAAACGTATTTATAAACACTTCGTTACGATTTAGCAGTTAAATTTATATTTATTCTAGGATAAGATGAAACAAATGTATTAGCTGTACCAAATTAAGGAGCTATTTTGATAGCAAAAATTTTTAAAGGTATTTGGGCTGGAATAAACTTTTCTCGTCGATTAATTATTAACTTTTTGTTTGTGCTACTTGTTATTGTATTTATTGCAGGTATTTCAAGCGACGAAGACAAAATAATAGTTGATGAAGGCTCTGTTCTTCGATTAAACCTAAATGGTCCATTGGTTGAAGAAAAATTATATATAGATCCTATTGAAGCCGCTTTAAATGATGCAACCTCAGGTAACGATGAGCCAAGCGAAATTTTACTTGACGATGTTATTGAAGTTATAAATGAAGCAACAAAAGATAGCCGAATTAGTGTACTTCTGCTTGACCTGCAAGAAATGCCTAAAGCGCATTTAAACAAGCTTAAGCAAATTACCAACGCGATTGAAGGCTTCAAACAGGCTGGTAAAAAAGTAATTGCTACGGGTTACTACTACACACAAGCTCAGTATTATATTGCTGCACATGCTGACGAAATAGCAATGCACCCTTACGGTAGTGTCGCTATTGAAGGCTACGGAATGTATCCACTTTATTTTAAAGACGCACTAGAAAAACTAGAAGTAACGCAGCATATTTTCCGTGTTGGTACATTTAAATCAGCTGTTGAGCCCTTTATTCGTAACGATATGTCTGATGCAGCTAAAGAAGCAAACCGAGTATGGTTGGGTGCGCTTTGGAGTGAATATAAGCAAGATGTATCTTCAGTTCGCCCATTTGATGAGTCAAACTTTGATGAAACTATGGATGCTTACTTAGAAAAAATGCAAGCAGCTAACGGTGATGCGGGTAAATACGCATTAGATAATCAATGGGTTGATTCACTTAAAACGACTCAACAAGTGCGCCAACAACTCATAGACTTAGTCGGTGCGCAAGAAGATGGTAAAACATTTAAGCAAGTGTCATTTCGTGAGTACCTAAGTTTAGTTAAACCGCCTGTTGTATTTGACAACCCTATTACTGAAAAAGTAGCGGTTGTGGTAGCGAGAGGCACTATTGTTGATGGTGAGCGAAGAGCAGGCGAAATTGGTGGCGACTCTACTGCAGCCTTACTACGTAAAGCACGACTAGACGATAAAGTTAAAGCCGTAGTACTGCGTATTGATTCGGGTGGCGGTAGTATGTTTGCCTCAGAAGTTATTCGTGCTGAAGTATTAGCGCTCAAAGCGGCTGGTAAACCTGTAATTGCATCAATGAGCTCTGTTGCCGCCTCTGGTGGTTATTGGATTGCATCTGCAGCTAATCAGATTTGGGCTGCACCAAGTACGATTACTGGCTCTATTGGCGTGTTTGGTACGTTTATGACATTTGAAAATACATTATCAAAAATTGGTGTGTATTCTGACGGTGTTGCTACTACCGAAATGGCTGGTTTTTCAGTCACTCGCCCGCTTAACGAAAAAATGGCTCAAGTCATTCAAATGAGTGTTGAAGAAGCTTATGGCCGCTTTTTAGATGTTGTTGCACAAGCGCGAGGCATGACACCAGAGCAGGTTGATGCAATTGCACAAGGTCGAGTTTGGATCGCATCTCAAGCTCTTGAACTGGGATTAATTGATAAACTTGGTGACAAACAAGATGCAATTGATGCTGCAGCCGCGCTTGCTAAATTAACTAACTACGATGTGAAAACAATCACTCAAGATTTAAGCCCGCAAGAAAAAATGCTGCAAGATATCTTTGGCAGCGCATCGGTTCAGTCCATGCTGGGAGTACAATCAACTACCCCATCGGTTTTAGCAACACAAGCTAATTTACAAAGCGTAGTGAAGCAGTTAAGTTCTGAACTAGAAAACCTTAAAGATTATAACGATCCACAAGGTGTATACGCACGCTGTTTAGAATGTAATGTTGCACAATAAAAGTGCATAAGCACCACTCGTTGCTTTATTTACTTTAGCGACAGGTTATACTAAGCCCAGTTTTTTTACTGGGCTTTTTTTATGAAACGTAAACGCATATATATCGCTTACACAGGCGGTACCATAGGGATGAAAAAATCAAGTCGCGGCTATATTCCCGCTGAAGGTTTTTTAACAGAAACGGTTATGAATAATGCTGAATTTAATCGTGATGAAATGCCCTTGTTTGATATTCACGAATACTGCCCTCTTATCGATTCTTCTGACATGTCTCCTGCACATTGGCAGCTCATTGCCGATGATATAAAAAGCAAATATCAGCAATACGATGGATTTGTCGTATTACATGGTACCGATACCATGGCCTATACAGCCTCGGCACTTTCCTTCATGTTTGATAATTTAACTAAGCCCGTTATTGTTACCGGCTCACAGATCCCGCTTTCTCAACTTCGTTCTGATGGACAGGTTAATTTATTAAATGCTATGTATCTTGCTGCAAACTACCCAATTGCAGAAGTAAGCTTGTTTTTTAATAACCAGTTATTTAGAGGTAATAGAGCCACTAAAGCGCATGCAGATGGTTTTGATGCTTTTGCTTCACCAAATTTAGAGCCTCTTGCATTATCAGGTATTAATATTCAACTTATCAAAGGCCAACTGAGCCCTTATGTTGAAAATGAACTTCAAGTTACCACTATAACGCCACAACCAATTGGCGTGCTTTATTTATACCCTGGAATAAGCACCGAGGTGGTCAGAAGCCTTGTAAACGATAACATTAAAGCCTTAGTGTTATTAAGTTTTGGCGTGGGCAATGCACCTCAGGACGATAAGTTTCTTTCTGTGCTAAGTGACGCAAGTAAAAAAGGGATGATCATTGTTAATCTAACACAATGCCTGAAAGGTCAGGTCAATATGGGCGGTTACGCAACTGGCAACGCATTGTTAAATATTGGCGTTATTAGTGGTTATGATATGACATTAGAAGCCTGCTTAACAAAACTTCATTACCTATTCAGCCAAAATCTAGAAATCGAAACTATTCGTCATTTAATGCAAGATAATATGCGCGGCGAATTAACTCGATAAGCAATTACAGGCATCTGTAAATCAAAAAGGCACGCGTATAGCGTGCCTTTTTTTGTTTAATAATGAATTAGCGCACCTTAGCGTCAATCTCTACTAAGTCAGTTAAGTGACATGTCTCGCCGCTGTGGGTTTTAATGCCGTGCTCACCAAAGTAATCACGCTGGGCTTGAACTAAGTGCCCATTACTTGGTGTTGTTAGCGTTGCTAAGTAAGTTTGTGTTGAGCTTAATACTGGAAACGCCAGGCCAGACATAACAGCTTGCCCTGTTACCTTACGCAATGCATTGGCTTCTTTATCAAGCGAGTCTATAAATTCGACACCTTGCGCTACGCTGTCAAGGTAATCAGCTCGAATGATACAACCTGCACGCCAAGTTTGTAATGTTTTCGAAAGATCTACCTTCCATTGATGTGTCCGAGAGGCTCCCTTAATTAACGCAAGGCCTTGGCGATAAGCTAAAAGACTCGCTAACGTAAACGCATCTTTAAGCTCTTCAAGGTCAATATCAACGGTATTAGTTGATTTTGAAGCATAGGTCATTTCTTGTGCCGCAGTTGTATCGCATGCATTGGTTAGATGTCGAGCTTGAACAGCAGCAACCAGTGAGGGTACTGCAATTCCTAACTCAAGTGCATTTTGTGCCGTCCACAAACCAGTACCTTTAGCGCCAACTTTATTATCAATCAGGTCTACTAGAGGCACATTTTTATCATTTTCAAGGGTTAATATATGACTAGAAATAGCGAGTAAGTAACTATTCAACTGCCCTTCTGACCATTCGTCAAATATTGCCGCGACTTCTTTTGGAGAACGGTTAGTACCTAAGCGGAGTAATTGATACATCTCTGCAATTAGTTGCATAAGCGCATATTCAATACCGTTATGAACCATTTTCACAAAGTGTCCACTGGCTGACTGGCCAACACGCGCAAAACAAGAGCTACCGTTATAGCTTGCAGCTACTTTTTCAAACCATGGCTCAATGCGTTCCCAGCCACCTTCTGATCCACTGGCCATCATTGCCGGACCATGGCGAGCGCCTTCTGCTCCGCCTGAAATACCCATAGTGGCAAACTCAAATTTGTTTTGAAACTTTAGCTTGCGAGTAATACCATCTTTATAATTACTGTTACCACAGTCGACTATAATATCATCACACTCTACGCCTGCGTCTACCAGTTCGTTACAAACGGTATCGACTAACTCACCTGCAGGAACAAGCAATAAAATAGAGCGAGGTGCTTCTAAACGCCTTACCATGTCTCCTAAATCAGAGACAATGTGAAGTCTATCAGCCATGCCTTGAGATTTAGCACAGCTTATTAACTCTTCACCCGCATGTGGGTTTTTGTCATAAGCAACAAGCGTTATCCCTTTATCTATTAAGTTTAGGGCAAGATTTTTCCCCATAACGCCTAACCCGACTAATGCAACTTGCATTTAGTGTCCTCCTCGGTAACAACTATTTGGTTAGAAAATTCAGTGTATTCATTAAATAATACCGCGTGCATTATACTCATGCAGTCATAAAATGCTAACCATGAGCCAATACAACATGCTTTTTTATTAAAGATAAATAAGCTATGTAATTATATCAAACATCAATGCTCTAGGGGTGACTTAAAGCACAGCTATTTGAAATTAAGATCATTGACGCATTTTGACACCGGTGTCATAATGATGACACAATAGTTTTGTATAAAATAGTGGCAATTCGTTCAGCTTTGCCTACAACTTAAGATATTGCTTTTTTAAGCTGTATTCTTCGTAAACAAAATAACCGTCAACCTGCTTTCACCAAGCACACAGGAGAAATTGATGCTAAGACGCACAAAAATAGTCGCTACCCTTGGGCCTGCTACCGATAGAGATAACAACCTAGAAAAAATAATTCGCGCAGGCGCAAACGTAGTACGTTTAAACTTCTCACACGGTGTGGCTCAAGATCATAAAGACCGTGCACAAGCAGTTCGTGATATTGCAAAACGATTAAACAAACACATTGCTATACTTGCCGATCTTCAAGGTCCTAAAATCCGAGTTTCAACGTTTAAAGAAGGCAAAGTAACCCTAGCAGTGGGTGCTAAGTTTATTCTTGATGCTAAAATGGAAAAAGGCCAAGGCGATGTAAACGCTGTAGGTATCGATTACAAAGAGCTACCACAAGACGTATCTCCTAACGATTTACTTCTTTTAAATGATGGTTTAATACAACTTACGGTTGATAAAGTAGTTGATCATCTCGTTCACTGTACTGTTACAGTAGGAGGCGTTTTATCAAACAACAAAGGGATTAACCGTTTGGGTGGTGGATTAACAGCTCCAGCGTTTACCGAGAAAGACAAAGAAGACTTAATCACAGCAGCAGAAATCGATGTAGATTATATTGCGGTTTCTTTCCCACGAAGTGGCGATGACATGCGTTACGTTCGTTCATTAGCAGAAGCTGCTGGCTCTAAAGCTCAACTTCTAGCAAAAATTGAACGCGCTGAAGCTGTAGAAACACAAGAAGCCATCGATGATATTGTGCTTGCTTCGGACGCTGTAATGGTTGCTCGTGGTGACTTAGGTGTTGAAATTGGCGATGCTGCGCTAATGGGCAAGCAAAAGCTTATTATTCGTCGTGCACGTTCGTTGAACCGTACTGTTGTTACAGCCACGCAAATGATGGAATCGATGATCGATAACCCAATGCCAACACGTGCTGAAGTAATGGATGTTGCAAACGCAGTGCTTGATGGGACTGATGCTGTAATGCTTTCTGCAGAAACAGCTGCTGGCGATTACCCTGAAGAAACGGTAGCAACTATGGCACGCGTTTGTTTAGGTGCTGAGTCACAAAAAGAAACGCATGTATCTAAACACCGTTTAGATAGTCGTTTCTCTAATAATGCTGAATCAATTGCTCTATCGGCTATGTATGCAGCAAACCATTTAGATTCTGTTAAGGCTATTGTAACACTTACTGAATCTGGTAGCACAGCAAAACTGATGTCACGCATAAGTTCTGGCTTACCAATTTATTCGTTGTCACGTCATGCCAGTACACTTGGTCAAACTGCGCTTTATCGTGGTGTTTATCCGGTGTTTTTTGATTCAACACAAACAGAAAAAGATGCAATGGTTAAAGCAGCATTAGATACACTTGTTGCTCAAGGTTCATTGGCTTCAGGTGATACTGTGATTTTAACGCATGGTGATTCAATGGAAACTGTGGGCGCAACAAATACAATGAAAATTGTTACTGTTGAGTAATTAAAGTTTTCTAAAAAAAATGCGAGTTTAGCTCGCATTTTATATTCTTAAACTTATATTAACTAGCCAACGCTGCTTTTACTTTATCACGGTAACTACGGCTAACTTTTAGCTCTTGACCATTCTCTAAAACAAGTAAATATTCACCACTGACCTGTGTAACTAATTTACTGATTTGTTTTGTATTAACAATTGCGCTGCGATGAACCCTTACAAATAAATGAGGGTCTAGCTCTTGCTCAAGTTCTTTCATTGTTTTTCGTAGTATATGTGTTTGCCCATCTTGGCAATGTAAGCACATATAATCCCCGGCTGCGTCAACCCATTGAATAGTTGCTGCTGGAACACGGATAATTTCGCCCTGCTCTTTTACGGCTAAGGATTCTGGGTAACGTTTATCAGCTAAAGTATCACCGGTTGCCAGTTTTTTGAGAATTTCTTCACAATTATTTCCGGTAATGCCAGCTACAAAACTCGCGAGTTTTTTCTTATGGGCGTTGTCTTGTTGCGTTTTTAAATAGGTATGCACTTTTTCTACCGCCTGTTTTAGTCTGTTATCATCAACGGGTTTTAAAATGTAATCCAATGCATGAATTTCAAATGCTTTCACCGCAAATTGATCGAATGCGGTAACAAACACGATTGCCGGAAGTATTTTAGTGCTTTCACTTAACGCGCGAGCAACTTCAAAGCCATTCATGCCTGGCATTTGAATATCTAAAAATACTAAATCTATTTTTTCGTTTTTACACGTCTCTATTGCATCTGCACCTGAACTGCATAATTTAATAACTTCAATGTCATCAAATTCTGAAAGCCTTACATCCAAGCCTTTGCGCGCTAATGGTTCATCATCAACAATAAGCGTTCTGATTTTCATCATTTCTTCACAGCCTTCTCAAACGGCACTCGCAGATTAACCTTTAATCCACTTGGCGTATTATGTGATAATACAAACGAATAATTATTTTCGTAGAGCGTTTTTAATCTATCTTTGGTATTTGCAATACCAACACCTTGTGCGTTAACAAGCTTGCCATTTTCTAATTCGGTGCCAGGCCCATTATCTCCCACTTCAAGGAGTAATTCGTTAGCAAACACTTGGGCTTTAATATCTATTACCCCACCTTCAGATAAGTGGGCAATCGCATATTTAATTGCGTTTTCAATAATAGGTTGCAGTATAAGGCTAGGAACTAATGCTTGCTTAGCTTGTTCGCTTACATCTATGTTTACTTTTAATCGTTCATCAAAACGAACTCGTTCAATATCTAAATATAATTTTAACGCATGCAACTCTTGCTCAAGTGGTACCTTTTTTATGGGATCTGTATTTAGGGTATACCTTAAAAAGTCACTTAATTTAGACACCATTAAGTTAGCATCTTTATTTTCTTTTACCAAAACTAATGTTGAAATAGCATTTAACGTATTGAATAAAAAATGCGGGTTAAGCTGGTATCTAAGCATTTTTAATTGGGCTTCGTGCGCCATTGTAGTTGCTTTTAATGCTTTTTGACGTTCACTTTGTAATAGCTGATAATATTTAACACCAAAGTATAAGCCACTCCAACATAAAATAATGTAGACCGAATCTAAACCTTGTTGAAGATAATAAAACCACTCTTCAGGTCTGTAACCATGGCGATATATCTCCCATAGATTAAACTTCTGTACAACAGCCCATAAGGTACCCGTAATATAAGATGCACCAAACACCACTAACATAAGCACTATAGGTGAAGCATTCCAAACTGTACGGTAAATATAGCGAAGTGGTACTGTCATCAAACAGCCAGCATAAGCATTTAATAATATAACGAATACGTAAATATCACGCATTTCAAATACTTTAGAACCAATGTAATTGACAAGCGCATACCCTATCCAGCCCGCAATCTGCAAAAGCCAAAAAAAGCGCTGACGGTTATCAATTAAAGATTGCCAATTCAAAATTTACATCGTCTCCAAAATAGTAACTACTTTAAAATCTATTTTTAGTGTGTATTTATTAATAACTAAATAGTTTTATAAATAAACTGAATAATATCGTCATCTATTATATAGATTTACGAGGATATTTAGCACTACCGCCTATCTTAGTTTTTAATACAATCAACGCAAACTATACTCACACGCAATAAAAAAGCGAAAGGTGTTATCCTTTCGCTTTCATAAATACGTTGATAGTTAGTGTTTAAGCTAGTTTATCTGACGCAACTTTATAAGTAGGATCTTCTATTACATTGACCTCAACTAAATCACGCGCTTTGTGCAATAACTGAGTACAGTCTTTACTTAAATGACGCAAATGAAGCTGCTTACCCGCTTTAGTATATTTATCAGCTAATGCGTCAATAGCCTCTATTGCACTGTGATCTGATACACGGCTATGTTTAAACTCTACAATAACGTTCTCTGGGTCATTTTTAACATCAAATAATTCAGAAAAGTTTTTAACTGAACCAAAAAATAATGGCCCATGTAACTCATATACTTTTGAGCCTTCTTCATCAATGTAGTTTGTTGTGTAGATATGTTTAGCATGTTGCCATGCAAAAACAAGTGCAGACACAATCACACCTACACACACTGCAATCGCTAAATCGGTAATCACGGTTACACCCGAAACCAACACGATTACAAAGGCATCCGATAATGGTACGCGCTTCATCATTTTAAAGCTTGCCCATTCAAATGTACCAAGCACAACCATAAACATAACCCCCACAAGTGCAGCGAGTGGGATCATTTCAATTAAGCTTGATGCAAAAATGATAAACGCAAGCAGCATTAAGGCTGCACTTATTCCCGA
>NZ_LODI01000007.1:0-40636 GCF_001468485.1 Pseudoalteromonas sp. H71 | reverse complement strand
GCCAATCATTGCACAACCGCCCATTGCTCCAAAAAAACCACACGTTATATTTGCAGCGCCTTGGCCAATACACTCTTTGTTACTGTGACCACGTGTTTCAGTAATTTCATCAATTAAGCTAAGCGTTAATAATGACTCTATCAGGCCGATAGCAGCAAGTATAAGTGCGTAAGGGAAGATAATTTGCAGTGTTTCTAAATTAAATGGCACCATAGGAATATGAAACTCTGGCAACCCACCTGCGATTGTTGCTGCTTCATCACCTGTCATCCCTTTTAAAAAATCTAATACGGTATGTGCTTCAAGGTCTAAACCAATAACTAAGCCTGTCACCGTTACAATCGCAACCAAAGATGAAGGAATAGCCGTTGTTAACTTTGGAAGGAAATGAATAATAGCCATTGTTAACGCAACAAGCCCTAACATAATAAACAATGGTTCACCTGTCATCCATTGCTGACCGCCCATACCATCAGGTACTTTAAACTGACCTAACTGGGCTAAAAATATAACAATAGCTAAGCCGTTTACAAACCCCAGCATTACAGGATGCGGTACCATACGTATAAACTTACCGAGCTTGAATATTCCCGCGAGTATTTGCAAAATACCCATCAGAAGCACGGTTGCAAAGAGATACTCAACACCATGATCAAGCACTAAACTTACCATTACAACCGCTAAAGCACCGGTTGCACCTGAGATCATGCCTGGGCGGCCACCGAATATAGCCGTAATTAAACCTACGATAAACGCGGCATATAGACCAACTAAAGGTTCTACATTTGCAACAAAGGCAAACGCAACAGCTTCTGGCACTAGGGCTAACGCCACAGTTAAACCAGATAGAATATCGTTTTTAGCTGAGCTTGGCGCCCTGCTTAGTAAGTTAAACATTGAGATCCTCAGGTGTATTTTGGGTATAAAAAAAGCGCTAAATTTTAGCAAATTAGCGCTCATTTAACAATTACATTGTGTTTTTAAACTAAATAGCTTTAAAAAGTTATCTGTTTACAAAGGTAGAGATGTGCTGCGTTTTACACATGTCATTGTCACGTTTGAATGCACTTCCTGTACGTACTCTAAACTTAATAAATTATCTCGAACAAAATGTTCGTAGCCTTCTATCCCTTGTGAGATTATTCGCAACATAAAATCCATTGTGCCTGCCATTGTATAACACTCAGTGACCTCATCGTAACTCATGATCAATTTTTCAAATTCAGCTAGATTTTTTTTACCGTGATTAGATAAACGCACATGTGCGTACACCAACATATCAAAGCCAAGTTTCTTCTCATCTAACAATGCCACTTTGCTTTTTATGTAGCCGTCTTGCTCTAGTTTAGCAATTCGACGCCAACAAGGTGATTGAGATAAGCCGACTTTATCTGCTATTTCAGCAGTTGATAGACTTGCGTCTTGTTGCAAAAGTGCCAAAATTTGGCGATCTACGTGATTTAGAGACATTTTATTTCTTATTTATCAAATAAACTGGTTAAATTATACAACCATTTTTAAAAACAGTCTGCTTATTTTTAATTTTTCTATGTATAAATTACTCATAATTAATACATTTAACTCACTAGCCGTACTGCCCACTTACAAAAGGATTCGTTTTAATTTCATGGTCAACGGTTGTTTCACCGCCATGACCAGACAAAATCGCGGTCTGTAAAGGTAAGGTTAGTATATGAGCCTTAATAGACTCTATAAGTTGTTGACTATTCCCTTTAGGAAAGTCAGTACGTCCTACGGATCCTTTAAATATAACATCACCAACAATGACACATTGTTCATTTTTTTCGTAAAATACAATATGCCCTGGTGTATGGCCTGGGCAGTGAAATACATCAAATGTTAACTTGCCTAGACTCAAAGTATCACCGTGCGATAACCATTCGTCAGGGTAAAATGGTTTAATAGGTGAAAAACCAAACATTTGAGCTTGCATTGATAAATTTTCAAACCAAAAATGTTCATCCTTGTGTGGGCCAATAATCTTAGTATTAAACTGCTTACGAAGTACGTCTGCTCCACCAACGTGGTCTAAGTGCCCATGGGTTAACCAAACAGCTTTAAGGGTTAAATTATTACTCTTTAAAGCTGCAATTATTTTATCGCTGTCACCGCCAGGATCAACAACGACTGCTTCTTGGGTACTTTCGCAAGCTATTATTCTGCAATTTTGTGCAAAAGGAGTCACTGGTATTGTTATAATTCTCATCACTATATTTCTTTATCTTTTTGATCTGGTATTGCTATTTCTTCTTCAAACGACATAAGTATTGGGTACTTTAGATATGCTTCATCATAAAATGGGCTGTGCTGATACAACCAATCTAAGCGAGCATCAGCATCACTTGCAAATGACTTTTCAGTTTTTAAT
The DNA here is from genome assembly GCF_001468485.1 of Pseudoalteromonas sp. H71. Lineage (GTDB taxonomy): Bacteria > Pseudomonadota > Gammaproteobacteria > Enterobacterales > Alteromonadaceae > Pseudoalteromonas. Next base: position 38,247 of record NZ_LODI01000007.1, on the reverse strand, counting down.
TTTTGGTCAAATTGCAAAGCAAATTTTGGCTTTTCTTTTAACATATTACGAGCAAAAGGGATCAGTGCGTAATTTTCCATATACTCAGTGCGCTGAAAAATCGTGTTAAATTCTCCCCATGAAAAAAACGAGTCAGGCGCCTCTGGATGCAGAAGGTGGACAGCCAATTCCCCTGCTTTTTGTTGAGTTGTAACTTCAAACCAACCGTCTAAATTTACATTAATAGCAGGTTTATAATCGAAAGTAGCCGTTACCCTAAATCTTCCTTCAAACGGTGACTTAGCAAACGAGTGCTCATTTATTTTTGCCTGTTTTAATGGTTGTGTGTTTTCACCAACTAATTTATTCACAGACACACCATGAAGCGACAGTTTTTCAATTAAATCGGTGTAAACAGGTGGTATAAAAAATGCCTTAGGTACTTCAATACGTTTTTGTACATCTTTTTGCCAATATACCGGTAAATTTGTATAGTCTTCTTTCTCACCAATATATTGAACTTCTGTTTGACCCGATAATGTACTCACTTTTGACGTATAACGAATACCTTTAAATGCAATTTCTACAGGGTCTTTACTATAGCCTCGTTGAACAATAAGCTGCTTTGGTACAAATGCGTGTTCTTTTTTTACTGCATTAGCTAGTTCATGTCCATGCTTTGATAAAGCATCAATTGCTCCGTCAATAAACACGTAAGTGCCCAATACACGCTGCTTATAGGGTTTTAATGAGTGGTTTTCGACTAAAATTGTAGGTAATGATTTTAAGTCACCCCAACCGTTCGAAAAACGGGGTGTAGCAACCCAACCCGCAAGCCCTTCTTTAAAGTTGCGCTTATTCATAACAAATACAAGAGGCCCAGGAATATGCCCTTGCGATGCTAACTTATTATCTATAACCGGTTTAAAGTATCTATCTAACGTATCAGCAATAGCAGGAGATTCACTTGCAAACACCGGATTATATCCATAGGTCACATCGTATTGATAATCGGCACCGTCAGTAACATGCACATCAATATACAGGTTTGGGTTATAGTCATTAATAACCTTTAAAACACTTTTAACTTCGGGTGTTTCAAGTTTTGTGAAGTCACGGTTTAAATTTAAATTATTTGCATTGGTTCTAAAACCCATTTTACTCGGGCCGCGTTGATTAATGCGATTAAAATGGCTGCTTCTTTCATGTCCGTCAACGTTTAAGATTGGGATAAATAAAATATTTACTTTCTTTAAAATATCTCTACGTTTGCCTGTAGCTATGTCCCGTAACAACATAAACATGGCGTCTTTACCGTCAATCTCGCCAGCGTGAATTCCCGCTTGAATAAGCACTGTTGGCTTAGTGCTATTGGCAAGCTGATCTGCATCAAAAAAACCTTGCTCAGTCGCTACCACCATTTTAATAGCACGCTTACTATTACTAAAACCTATTATTTGCGATTTAAATTGAGTCGGATTTGCAGCAACTAAACGCTCTACAAAAGCCATTGTGTTGTTGTAATCAGGAGATATATAACCATCTGAAAGCTCAAAATCCGTTGTCAGAGGCCCCGCCTGTTGTATCAGCGATAAACTTTCTCCTTCCCAAGGTAGCAAAGGGGGTAAATGGCTATCGTAAGTCATACTTGCAGTTAAAAAGACTAAGCTGGCTAACATATTATTCTCAAAAAACGCTTTAATAGCCAAATTATAACAACTTAACCAATCGTTACGAAAAAACTGCGGTAGTTCAACAAAAAACACAGCCTAAGGTAAGTTAATAATGTATCAGGAATGTTTTATTGAGATTAAAGCATAATTAGCATCCAATTAAATACACTAGGACATGTTGAGCTTTGCGTTTAAAAGTTTATTTAAACTAGGGGCTATATAATCACGGCACGAGGTTTATAACCTAGTGAACTCAATAACGGCTCCTGGGTTATATTTTTTGGCTTACATCCATGTATTAATAAGTAAAATCAAAGCTACCGTGCTCTGCTCATGCCCATAAGCCAAATACATTTAGGCAACAGAGTGTAAATGGCACCTAGGAAGAACCCTATGGACACCGCCTATTTGCTATTAATGCTACGTAATCGCCAATTCATAGAGAATAACTACACAAAATAGCCTCTGCCTTGCCTAAAGATTAAACAGACTTTCGTCAATTTAACATTAACAAACCAATAAACCCTCGCCATTTAAATCAATCACGGCATATTATACTCAGCAGCTTAGAATCCCTCTTATACTAATTCGTTTAATTAAATGAGTTTTTTAAACTGAAAAAAACGTGTTAATAGTTAGGCAAAAAACTCGCTATTTAGTCGTTCTAAATGAAAATTTCAAACGCTGGTAGTGACACGTTTAGCCCCGCAAAATAATTAGGTATTATTGTGGATCGGTATTATACCGTGGTGTTTTTATATCAAATTTTAGGCACAAAAAAAGGAGCCAATGGGCTCCTTTTCAGTTCTTATAAAAAAGCTTAAGCGGCTAGGCCTTCTTTAGCTTTTTCTACAAGCGCTGCGAATGCAACTTGGTCGTAAACAGCGATATCTGCAAGGATCTTACGATCGATTTCTACAGAAGTCTTTTTAAGACCATTGATAAAACGGCTGTAAGACAGACCATTTTGACGTGAAGCAGCATTGATACGTGCAATCCATAATTGACGGAAAGTACGTTTCTTCGCACGACGGTCACGGTAAGCGTATTGACCCGCTTTAGTAACAGCCTGGAAAGCTACGCGGTAAACACGTGAACGTGCTCCGTAGTAACCTTTTGCTTGTTTTAAAACTTTTTTGTGACGTGCACGTGCGACAACGCCGCGTTTAACTCTTGCCATTTCTAAAAACCCCTATTAAGCGAACGGTAACATACGTGAAACTAGACCATGGTCATTTTTATGAACCATCATCTTAGGACGTAGGTGTAACTTACGCTTAGAAGTTTTCTTAGTCAGAATATGACGAAGATGCGCTTGTTTACGCTTGAAACCGCCAGAAGCAGTCTTTTTGAAACGCTTAGCAGCGCCACTGTGACTTTTTAGCTTATAAGCCATTGCAATAACTCCAATTGTATTGCTTTTAAATTAGTAAGCAGGCGTGAGATATATTTCTATAGCTCCACTTTTAGGCCTAACTTACTGCCATGTTCCGGTGAAAGCCCAACATAAAATGATGCAACTTTACTTTAAAACCGGTTAACTCAGGTGAATATTTACATATTGCTTGCAGACCTGAGCTAAATTCGGTGAGCATTATTACTTAAAAATTACTTTTTAGCAATAGGTGCCATCATCATAACCATTTGACGGCCTTCAACGCGATTTGGGAAAGACTCTACTACTGCTAAGTCTTCTAAATCGCCTTTAACGCGGTTTAATAGTTCGATACCAATTTCTTGGTGAGCCATTTCACGGCCACGGAAGCGGATGGTAATTTTAGCTTTATCGCCAGCTTCTAAGAACTTACGTAAGTTGCGAAGCTTAACCTGATAGTCACCTTCATCCGTACCAGGACGGAATTTGATTTCTTTAATCTGGATTTGCTTTTGCTTCTTCTTCTGCTCTTTCAGTTCTTTGCTTTTTTCAAAGATGAACTTACCGTAGTCCATAACCTTACAAACAGGCGGCTCAGCGTTAGGGCTAATCTCTACAAGATCAACACCCGCTGCATCAGCCATAGCTTGTGCGTCTTTTAATGACTGAATGCCAGCTTGTTCGCCGTCGATGTCGATTAAACGAACTTCTTGAGCTGTAATTTCTTCGTTAATACGATTTTTTTGAGCTGTTTGTTGCCCTTTCTTGCCGCCTCTAATGGTACGTTCCTCCAAGAATATCAATAATATAAGCGTGTAGATGGCTTTTAGTAATCGCCCTACACGCTCGATTTTTACTGTCGATTTTTAATCTCTTCGCTTATTTTAGCTACAAAATCATCGACATTAAATTTACCCAGGTCTTCACCTGTTCGCGTACGTACTGCTACTTCTTGTTGTTCAACTTCTTTATCGCCAACAACTAGTAAGTAAGGTATACGCTTTAATGTATGTTCACGGATTTTAAAGCCAATCTTCTCATTTCTCAAGTCAGCAGCGGCTCTAATTCCAAGTTTATTTAATTTTTGTACAATTTCCTGCACATAAGGTGCTTGTTTATCAGTGATATTCATAATCACTACTTGCTTTGGTGCAAGCCACGTTGGGAATAAACCAGCATACTCTTCAGTCAAAATACCGATAAAGCGCTCAATTGAGCCCAAAATAGCACGATGTATCATAACAGGTGTGCGTCGTTCGTTATTTTCTGCTACATAAGTAGCACCTAAACGACCCGGTAATGCAAAATCTAGTTGCACTGTACCACACTGCCACGCTCTGTCTAAACAATCGTACAAAGTAAATTCAATTTTAGGGCCATAAAACGCCCCTTCACCAGGAAGGTAATCAAATTCAATGTCGTTTGCTTTAAGTGCATCGGCTAATGCAACTTCAGCTTTGTCCCAAATTTCATCGTCGCCAATGCGTTGTTCCGGGCGAGTTGAAAGCTTAACCACAATCTTTTCAAAACCGAATGTCTCATAGGTATCATAAACCATCTTAATACACGCTGACACTTCGTCCATTACCTGCTCTTCTGTACAGAAAACGTGAGCATCATCTTGTGTAAAACCACGTACACGCATTAGTCCGTGTAAAGCACCTGATGGCTCATTTCGGTGACAACAGCCAAACTCGGCCATACGTAATGGTAGGTCGCGGTACGATTTTAAACCTTGGTTAAAAATTTGTACGTGACCTGGGCAGTTCATTGGCTTAATTGCATATTCACGCTTTTCAGATTCCGTTGTAAACATGGCGTCTGAATATTTTTCCCAGTGACCTGATTTTTCCCATAACGAACGGTCCATCATCATCGGACCTTTTACTTCTTCGTATTGGTACTCACGTAATTTTTCACGCACAAACTCTTCAAGCTCGCGGTAAATGCTCCAACCATCGTTATGCCAAAATACCATACCCGGCGCTTCTTCTTGCCAGTGCCATAAATCTAGAGCTTTTCCTATACGGCGATGATCACGTTTTTCAGCTTCTTCTAAACGCTTTAAATACGCTTTAAGTTGCTTTTTATCACCCCATGCTGTGCCGTAGATACGCTGTAACATTTTGTTTTCAGAATCACCACGCCAATATGCACCTGCTACTTTCATTATTTTGAAGTTTTGGCAGAATTTCATATTTGGTACGTGAGGACCACGACACATGTCTACATATTCTTCGTGATGGTATAACCCTGGACGATCATCTTTTGCAATGTTTTCGTCCAAAATTTCAATTTTGTATGTTTCGCCACGCGCTTCAAACGTATCGCGAGCTTCTTGCCAGCTTACTGTTTTTTTCACTACGTCGTAGTTTGTTTTTGCAAGTTGTAGCATACGCTTTTCAATAGCATCTAAGTCATCTTGTGACAAAGAATGTTCCATATCGATATCGTAGTAAAAACCGTTATCAATAGTAGGACCAATCGCCATTTTAGCTTCAGGGAAAAGTTGCTTAACTGCATGTCCAATCAAGTGAGCACAAGAGTGGCGAATAATTTCTAGGCCGTCGTCATCTTTAGCAGTAATGATTTCAAGGCGAGAATCTTCACTAATTAGGTCACACGCATCAACACGATCACCATTAACACGACCTGCTATGGTTGCCTTAGCAAGACCAGGGCCAATATCATTTGCTACATCAAGAGTACTTACAGGGTTTTCGAAACTACGCTGACTGCCGTCAGGAAGAGTAATAACTGGCATTATAAATCCTTACATACAGTGGTGACACCTACAATGTATCACGTGTATTTTTAAATAAAATTAAATGAGAATGACTCGACAACGCTCTTACGAATAAGCATTGACTATTTTTCGCCTAACAGGCTGATGTAGATGCTGAGTCTGCTCAACTACAAAAATATATTGTCGCGTGAGCGAGAAACAATTACAAGTTTAAAGGCTCTGTTAAAGGTGTTATTTTGCTTAAGTTTGTAAATTTAGATAAAAACAATGACAATTTTGAGAAATGCGTAATAAAATTTCGTCTTATTGCTTATTCTCGCAATTTAATAGATGTTGCGTATAATACACAACAATTAAGTTTTATTAGAGAACAGCAATGAGAACATGTGGTGTAGAAATTACCGGTAGTGACGTACTACTTTGTATTTTAAGTAAAGATAACGACGTTTTTGACATTCGCGATGTGCGCCAAACACGTTTTACCTTAGGTAATGGTAACGACACTGAAGTAATGCGCAAATTTCAATTTGATTTTGCAAAACTAATGCAAGATTACCAAATTGACTCTGTGGCTATTCGCGAACGCCAACCCAAAGGTAAATTTGCAGGCAGCGCTAAAGGTTTCAAAATGGAAACCGCTATTCAGTTAATTGAAAACCTAGATGTTCGCGTGTTCTCAACAACTGAAATTAAAGAACAAGTGAAACGTAACCCTATCCCTATTGCTTTTGAAGAAACCGGCCTTAAAAAATATCAAGAAAATGCGTTTGTTAATGCCTACGTATACATAATGAAAAAAACGTACCGTAGCGACGAAATGTAATTTAACAAGCTTTAAAGTAAAAACGCGCCTAAATGGCGCGTTTTTTATGCATAAAACCGAATGATTTTAATTGTAGTTACTCAGCTGGCTTTAAAAAATAAGTGTGTGCAAATTCATTATGAATACCCGCTAATTCAATTTGTATTTGGTCAATATATTTATGCAAAAAACCATTTTTTAATTGCCTTACTTCTTCTGATTTTAACTCTTTAATTGCAATCTCAATTAAATCGATAATACCTTTTGAATTTGGTAAAACACTTACCTGCTTTTTTAACTCCATTAAACAAAACATTATAGAGCGAGGAAACACTTTACTGTGCATTATAAATTCAAGCACATCTGAGCGCTGCACGCGTACACCCATCTCTTGTCGGTACATTTGGTACGCACTGAGTGAACGTAATAAACTTATCCATTGAATATTTTCAAATGGTTTTGCTTCATCGCTAGTAATAAGTGTTTCTGAGCGAATATCTAAAATTCGCGAGGTCATATCTGCGCGCTCTATTAATGAGCCAAAGCGTATAAAAGTAAATCCATGATCGTGGTTAATTGTCGCATCTAACGCACCAAAAATTAAATGAGCTGACTCAATGATTTGTTTTAAATAAGCAAATCGACCGCGCTTTGTTAACCCTTCTTTTTGGTTATCTTTTACATAATAATATAAAGAGTTAATTTCTTCCCATACATCACGCGGGATCACGTCACGAATGGTACGTGCGCTTTCGCGAGCACTAATAATCGAATTTAATATCGAGGAGTTATTATCACTACCTACCAATAAATAACACAGCGCTTTTTGCTCGCTATAATCGGTATGGTTTTCTTGGTATGCTTTTCGCGCGCCAATAATATCTATTAACGGCTCCCACCCAGTACAAACACCTTTTGGTAAGTCCATCATTAGCATATTATTTACGTTGATTAAACGAGCCACATTTTCAGCACGTTCAACATAGCGAGCAACCCAATATAAAGTTTCACCTACTCTTGATAACATATTATTTAGCCTCCTCGTCCACAATCCATGTATCTTTGCTGCCACCGCCTTGTGATGAATTAACGACTAAAGAGCCTTTAACCATCGCAACTCGCGTTAAACCGCCTGTCGTTATTTGTGTGTCCTTACCTGATGATAAAATAAACGGCCTTAAATCAGCGTGGCGCCCATCTACCTGCGTTCCATCAAGCGTGGGGACAGTTGATAAATCAAGTGTTGGCTGTGCTACCCAGTTGCGCGGATCCGCTTTGATTTGAGCAATCGTTTCTTGTTGTTCTTTTTTAGTCGATTTAGGGCCAATTAATAATCCATAACCGCCAGACTCGTTAGCTGGCTTCACAACAAGCTTATCAATGTTTTGAATGACATGGTCACACTCTTTAGGATCGAGGCATTTAAAGGTCGGTACGTTTTCAAGCTTAGCTTCTTCACCCAAATAATACTTTATTATTTCAGGTACATATGCATAAACAACTTTATCATCGGCAACACCTGCACCAGGTGCATTCACAAGGGCTACGTTCCCTTTAGACCATGCACGCATCAAACCAGGGACACCTAATTGGGACTCAGGTAAAAATGCTTCTGGGTCTAAAAATAAGTCATCTATTCGACGGTAAATTACATCAACTCGTTGTAATCCAGTTATGGTTCGCATGTATACACAGTCGTCTTTTTCGACGACTAAATCTCTACCTTCCACCAGCTCACACCCCATCTCTTGAGCAAGGTAACAATGCTCAAAATATGCCGAGTTAAATACGCCAGGTGTTAGTACAACCACTTCGGGTTTATCTTGCTTACGTGGAGACATAGCCGCTAACATATCAAATAATTGCGATGGATAATCATCAACAGGTAAAATAGTAGTTTGTTCAAATAGTTCAGGAAAAACCCGCTTCATTACAGAGCGGTTTTCAAGCATGTAGGATACGCCAGAAGGCACACGCAGGTTATCCTCAAGTACATACATAGTGCCGTTGCCATCGCGCACTAAATCAGAGCCACAAATGTGTGCCCATATTTTATTAGGTGGGTTAATGCCTACACACTGAGACCTAAAGTTAACGGACTTTTCTAGGAGTCCTTTTGGGAAAATCCCATCTTTTATAATTTTTTGATCGTGATATAAATCATCAATAAATAAATTTAAAGCCTCAACGCGCTGTTTTAAACCAACCTCTACACTTTGCCATTCTTTTTTACCAATAGTGCGTGGGATAATATCAAACGGCCACGCTCTATCGATCATGTTACCTTCGTTGTAAACCGTAAAGGTAATACCCATTTCCTTAATCGCTAAATCAGCAACCGCTCTAGCTTTTATGAGTTCTTCTTCAGATAAACCAGCAAAAAATTGCGCAAGCTGTTTGCCATGCGATCGAATATTACCTTGTGCGTCTATTAATTCATCAAAAAAGCCATTCGTTTGGTACGTTTTCCAATCAATTTTCATACACCCTTCCGTCTTATCCATAATAACTATGAAGTTGTTAATTTATTCTAATCGAATCATATCTACAGCTACGTCAAGTAGTTGAGAACCCCCACCAAATACAACACCTTTAAGCGGTGTTACATCAGAAAAATCACGCCCTACTGCAAGTGTTATATGTTGCCCACTTGGTAAAATATTATTTGTTGGATCAAAGTCTACCCAACCAAAATCAGGAACAAACAGTGCAAACCATGCATGGGTTGCATCTGCGCCTTCAAGCTTTTCTTCACCTTCAGGTGGTAGTGTTTCTATATAGCCGCTAACATACCTAGCAGCTAAGCCAATGCTGCGTAAACACGCGAGTGCAAAGTGTGCAAAGTCTTGGCAGACGCCCCTTTTTTGTGCAAAAACAACACTTAAAGGTGTGCTTATAGTTGTAAAACCGGGATCATAGTGAAACTCATGAAATATTCGTGCCATTAAATCCTTACAGGCATCTATCAAATTAGCATTAGGTAAGAACGACACTAACGCATAATCCTTATAGGCTTCTTCAATGGGTGTAAGCTGAGAGGGCAAAATAAATTCAGATATTTTTAATAATTGTGCTGTATTTGGTCTTGCTAAAAAATTACGCGCTTCTTCCCAGCTAATGACAGCAGTATTTAAGTTTTTATTTGCAGTCGTAATTAGTTCAACTTCACTTATCATAGTCACTGTTAGTTTTTTATGTTGCGTTACTATTTCAAACGTAGTGACTTTATTATCAAAGTAATCTATGAATTCTTGAACATAGTTAGCAATAGGCTCTATCTCTATGCGGCTACTATGACAAATTTGCCCACGATTAGTTTTAGGTGTTAAACGTGCTTGGTTTTGGCACAAACTTACAAAATCAGTATAGTTATAGGTTGTCGAGTGCTTAATTTTATATTTCACGATTGAGCTTGCTCAATATTGGTCCAATTCAATTTATTAGCCGTTTGTGTGTGAGAAAAATACTGCATTAATAATACATCACAAAAAGTATCTAGGTTTACTCTTATGTTATGGTTAAATTCAATTAAATGTTTGCGCTGTCCGCTTTCTGTTGTTTGTAGATAATCTTTTTCGGTTACATAACAACTCGTTTTGGAGAGTAAAATAGCTTTTTCATGAGCTGCAATTACGCCTTGCCTGCGTTTATTGGGTAAATGTTGGCAAAGCTGATTTATTTGCTCAAGTTGAAATAATAGTGAGCGAGGATACTCTGCATCTAATAATAGTAACTCAAGCCCCGTACCTATTGTTTGATACATTCTATAGCGGCGTTTATGAGTTACTAAACTCACTTGGCTGCTTAGTACGGCCTCTAATAAACCTAGCTCTTCAGGTTCATCTAGTTTTTGGGTGAGTAATGTATTTCCCAAAGAGATTATTTGAAGACTGCGCTCGATGCGCCTACCTATCTCAAGTAAAAACCAACCATTACTGTTTGGCATACAATCTGCCAGAGAGCCGTTAAAAGCCATAATAAGGCCAATCACTTTATCTAAAATACTTTGAATGGTGCGCGTAGATATATTGATATTAACGTGCTTAAGTATTTTTATTTGCTCGTTCATTTCATCAATAATACGACGACTATCATGTGATAACAGCTCTTGTACTTGTACCGATGCATTAGCTAAATATTTAAGCGTATTAATAATACTGCCAGCACATTGCTCATCTGCAAGTAACACAAAAGCACTTTGCTTAGCATCGCGGGTTTCAAATTCCTCATTTGTAATACTTTGCTCAATATACGGGTATACAATATGTTGCGACTTAATAGCAGTGAGTAACCTAGTAACAATATTACGCCTTATTAAATCGGGATATATAGCAAGTTCTGTATAGCGGTCGATAAAAATACGTAGGATCCTAATAGTATTTTCACAGCGTTCTAAGTAACGTCCAAGCCAAAATAAATGCTCAGCGGTCCTACTTGAAATAATTCCTTCTAGTAGGGTAACGTCCATTCTTTTACGAATAGGTACCGGTGCATTTTGTTCTTCTAATTCAATATTATCGACCGTGTTTACCCATGTATCTTTGAGGCCCCCTGATTTACCAGCTGAATTTCGTGCCTGTGTAGATAAACACAACGCCGAAGGCAGAACCTCTATACCTTGCTCTGTTGTTAACGCATAGCATCTAAAAATAACAGGTTTGGCTATTAGCTTACCGTCTTGCCAAAAGGGGGCACTACTAAATACAGGCTTTTCTTGAAAGTAGTACGCATCTGGATTTTGTTGAATATGTTGTTTAATTTTTTTTTCGTCTAATACACCATCGAGCTTAAAATCGGGGTTTTTGAAGCTTGTGAATTCAAGTGTGCTCCAATCTAAATCATCAGCTTCAGTGGCTTTATAATACTTAGCCCCTGGAATTAATAATGGCTCACCCAAAAGCTGCTCACATAGCTTATTTAAGTTAAATTGAATAGCTGCAGATGACAATACACCACTACCAAACGGATTTAAAACTTTAACGGTGCCCTCGCGTACAGCTTGTAATAACCCTGCAATACCGTGTAATGAATATTCAGTTTGTTCCAATGAGTCAATACTATTGTCGGGGATCCAACGCAAAATCACGTTGATTTTTCCAAGCCCCTGCAATGACTTTAGCCACACTTCGCCGTTTCTTACCGTTAAGTCGGCGCTTTGTACTAAAGTATAGCCAAAGTAGGTTGATAAAAACGCATGCTCATTATAGTTTGGATCGTCTATACCTTGGGTTAAAATAACAATTCGAGGGTCATCCATATAATGAATATATTCATTAATACCCTCTTGAAATAGGTTTAAAAAGTCTTTTATTTGCTGCACATTGCATTCGGCAAATTCTTCAGCCATTACACGGCGCGCAATAATCCTACTTTTTAGTAATAACCCAAGCCCAAGTGGGCATTGGCAGTGATCTTTTAATACTTTAAATTCGCCAGAAGGCGTTCGATACACATCAAGTGCCGTAAAAAATAGTTTAAGCTCGTCTTTAGGTAAACTAAAGCCCTCACGCATAAAGTGACTGTCTTGATACAGGTTTTCGGCACTAATGTGCCCATTTAAAAGTAGCTTTTGCTCAGAATAAATATCATTTTGAACTTTGTTAAGTAGTGAGGTGCGTTGCTTGATCCCTTTTTCAAGGGCTTTCCAATCATTGCCGGAGAACATAAATGGCAGTGGATCTAAGTCCCATTGTTGATTGTTTTCACTTTTAATATTGCCATTTTGCAGAAGCTGACGAATTTCAATTGCTCGGCTGCTTAAGTCTTCGCTCGTTAAGCTTGATAAACGATTAAATAATGTATCCCAATGCTCAGGCCTCAAACCACTGTGATTTGCTAACTCGTCATGCCCGTGGCCTTTTTCAAGATACACAGACAACCACTGTGGTAACTCAGGCATTGCGTTATTATTTATATACAAATTAAAGTGCTCCATCTTAAAGTTATATCGTTAACTTTAAAGCTAGGATTGAATATAGGTTATCCCACTTTAATTAATTTAAAAGTGGAATAACATCATTATTAAGCTTATTTATGCTTTATTTGAATCGTGGTTGACGTCTTAAATCAAGCGTATTTGGGTAATCCATATTAACGTTTTCTTCATCAGGTACAACAAAGTCACTCACCGTTTCTGCGCTCGTAAACGTACGCGTTGCCGCTGAAGGGCTCCAACTTGGTTGATCGGATGCTAACAACGATGGCGTATGACCGTGTTCCCAAAAACGTGCAACTCTGCGCCCTTCAGCTTCAAATGCATTAACAGGTAAAGTTTCAGGGTTGCGTCCTCCAGCATGGCTTACATGATAAACAAATCCGCCTAGTGAGCGCCCTTCCCACGTATCAATTAAATCAAAGACTAAGGGGGCATGTACGCCAATAGTAGGATGTAGTGCTGTAGGTGGCTGCCAAGCTCGGTAGCGAATCCCCGCTACAAGTTCATCATGCCCTTTTCCTTTAACCCCTTTTAACGGCACTCTACGGCTATTACAAGTAACAATGTATCTATCGCTTATAGCGCCTTTTACTTTTATTTGTACACGCTCAAGGGATGAATCTACATAACGTGCAGTACCTGATGCACTAGCCTCTTCACCTAGAACATGCCAAGGCTCTATTGCGGTTCTTAATTCTAGGATTACGTTATCGAGTTCGCGTGTGCCACAAACCGGAAACCTAAATTCAAAAAATGGATTAAGCCAGCTTAATTGAAACGCAAAACCTGCTTCTTGTAAGTCACGCGTTACTTCAGCTAAGTCGTCTTCGACATACTGAGGCAGTAAAAACTTATCATGAAGCTCTGTACCCCACCGTACCAATGGTTTGTGGTAAGGTTTTTTCCAAAACCAAGCAAGTAAGGTACGCAGTAATAACATTTGCACCAGGCTCATTCGCGAGTGCGGCGGCATTTCAAAACCTCTAAACTCGACAATACCTAAGCGCCCCGTTGGCGAATCAGGTGAATACAGTTTATCAATACAAAACTCTGCTCTGTGCGTATTACCTGTTAAATCGACCAATAAATTGCGTAGTAGTCGGTCCACTAGCCATGGCTCAGGCACTTCGCCCTCAGGCATATGCGAAAAGGCAATTTCAAGTTCATAAAGCAGCTCATCACGCGCTTCATCTACACGGGGTGCTTGGCTTGTAGGGCCTATAAATAAACCTGAAAATAAATAAGATAACCCCGGATGATGCTGCCAATAGGTAATAAAGCTTCTTAATATATCTGGACGGCGTAAAAATGGGCTTTGATCAGGCGTTTCGCCTCCAAGTGTTACATGATTACCACCACCAGTACCTGTATGGCGACCATCTGCCATAAACTTATCGGTACCTAAGCGCGTTTGTTTAGCAAGCTCATACAGTGTTGTTGTTCTATCAACTAGCTGCTTCCATGAGGTTGAAGGATGTATATTTACTTCAATAACACCTGGGTCAGGTGTGACTGCATATTTTTCTATACGGCTGTCTTTAGGTGGGCTGTAGCCTTCTATAACAACGGGTATTGAAAGCGCTTTAGCCGTGCTTTCTATTGCATTTAATAATGCGATGTAATGTTCAAAATGACTCGTTGGCGGCATAAAAATATATAAACGCCCTTCTCGCACTTCAAGTGCCATAGCCGTTTTGATCATTTCGCTACCAATAAAGCCTTTTTTAAGTTTTTTAGTTTTCTCAAAACTTGTTGGTATATCAAATGGGTCACGGTCAATTATATTGCCGCTCCACTGTAAACTATCAAGTGGTAGTCGATAGCCCAGCGGTGATTCACCGGGTAGTAAAAAGCAGTGTTCACGTTTAAATTCCCACAGGCAGGATTGCCAGCAGTGTCTACCTTCATTAAATTGTAATGGCAGCACATAACCTACAGGGTTTTCTATTCCTTTTTCCATTTTTGCTAAAAAGCCTTTTCGGCTCATGGCATTTAACAACTCAGGCTCTTTTGGGCCGACCTCTTTAGGTAACGAAGCCTCTTGCCATAAATGATATAAAATATCCTCATAGGCAGTTGTAATTGCTTTTGTTTCTAAGCCTATTTGCTCGCAGAGCTTTTCGGTAAAGCGCTTAGTGTCTGTGTGATCTAATTTATAGTTTTTATTAGGATCAGCGAGTAAGTTTGTATCTTTCCAAAGCGCTTGTCCGTCTTTGCGCCAGTAACATGCATATTGCCAACGAGGTAATGGTTCGCCTGGGTACCACTTGCCTTGTCCGTAATGTGTAAAGCCGCCTTTTGTATATACCTTATTCATAGCAACAAATAAGTTTTGGGCAAGTACGCGCTTTTCTTTGCCGTCTGCTTCTGTATTCCATTGCGGGTGCTCCATATCGTCTATTGAAATAAACGTAGGTTCACCGCCCATTGTTAAATGGATCCCTTCTTGATTGTAAATATCATCAACTTGTAAACCTAAACGGTTTATAGCGCTCCACTGTGTTTCAGAGTATGGCTTAGTTACACGCGGGTCTTCATGAACACGCGTCACTTTATTATAAAAACTAAATTCAGATTCACATTCATCAATACCACCCGATACCGGTGCAGCAGAGCTTGGCTCAGGCGTGCACGCAAGCGGGATATGCCCTTCGCCTGCAAATAAGCCTGACGTTGGATCAAGCCCTATCCAACCAGCACCAGGAATGTAAACCTCGGTCCATGCGTGTAAGTCGGTAAAATCCTCTTCAGGGCCGCTTGGACCATCTAATGATTTTTGATCTGACGTTAGTTGAATTAAATAACCAGAAACAAAGCGAGCAGCTAAGCCTAAATGGCGAAAAAGTTGCACTAATAACCATGCAGAATCTCTACACGAACCAGTACCTTTAGTTAGTGTTTCATTTGCCGTTTGAACGCCAGGCTCTAAACGAATGCCATACCCTACCAAGTTATAAATAGCTTGGTTAACCGCTACTAAAAAATCAACACTTCTAATAGGCTTTTCAGGGCGTAAAGACTCAATTAAATCGACGAATTTAGGGCTTGGCTTTCGCTTTTTTAAATAAGGATTAAGCTCTGCTTTTGACACTTTATCGTATTCAAAAGGGAACTCTTCTGCGTATTCTTCTAAAAAGAAATCAAAAGGGTTAATTACGGTCATTTCAGCAACAAGGTCAACCGTAAAGCTAAACTCCGTTGTAGGCTTATTAAACACAACCCTTGCTTGATAATTGCCAAAAGGGTCTTGTTGCCAATTTATATAGTGATCTTCAGGGACTATTTTAATCGAGTAGCTTTTTATTTTTGTGCGGCTATGCGGAGCAGGACGTAAACGAAAGATATGTGGCCCCATGTTTACCGCTCGGTCGTACTTGTATTGAGTATGGTGCGCTATACCAACAGTAATTGTCATTGATTAATTCCCCTTTAATAATGTATAGCCAGTTAGGTATTACAAAATATGACTTATCCTAAGCAATATTGTGCAATTTATATTCCATAAAATTTTTACTTATACGAGGCCTTAAAAACTGCTAAAAAACACACATTGGCCATTCACATAGATATTAGTTTTCACAAATTTACGTAATTAAAAAAATTTTGCCTTTGTTTTGGTGCAAACGCTGCACCAATAAAGACTAAAATTTAGTCTTTATTAAATTACAACAATTTAAAATATTGAATATTAACAAAGAAAAATATCCATTAATGTTTTACTAACTGTATTCTATAAAACCATTAATGGCTAAATAAAAAACAACTGATTTAAATTATTTCACTTTAAATAAGCACGCCGAGCATTAAAAAATAGTTCATACTAAATACTGCTATTTAAATTTATAAAGCTGTTATAGTGGAGCGATTTTTAACCATTTATGTTTTAAGAATTAGTCAAACTCAGATTAAAGCAAAACGATTAAAGTAATATTAATCTTCACGCTTTTATTATCATCAAATGCACCATGGAAATGTGCAAATGACACACCCTTAATTAAAGGACACCTATTTATGCAAACGCTAACTGATACTGGCGATAATTTAGTAAAAGATATATCTGCGCGTTATGGCCTTAGCTACGATGCCGTAGTGCATATGCTAATAGCAGTAAATCATGGTGGCGGCTCAATGGCTCAGTTTAATTGCCCTGAGCTTGGTGGNCGGGTCAATGGATGCGAGGTGGTATGACCATGGTTGGTGATATGTTTAATAACGGGTTAAAAAATACCGTCGATAACTTATGTAATGAACTAGCTAACCTTTTAAGTGCTAATCAGGTATTTCCTGTAATACCAGCAGGTACAACAGGTAACGATCAATGGTGGCCAACTGATTTAGGAAGCCCTTTTAGTAGTGGCGCGCAAAATAATATCCGTTATGCGGTATTCCAAAACAGGTTAGCCATTGAGCTAAATGGCCAAATAACTATTTACGATACGCTTGATCACCAAATTAGTGGTGTAAGCCAGCAACAAGGTAGCGATACTTCTCTTACGTTTAACAGCCAGTGGGGAAACATTAGCGTAAATAGTTTGCCATTAATTTCACAACCAACAAATACTATTATTCAACCTGAGCAACAAAATTTTGCACAAGCAACACAAGTCCCTATTGAGCAACCTGTAAATAACCCAGCAAGTGATCAACAAGCTCAGCAAACGCAACAAAAAGCGGTAAATAATATAATAAATTCACAAGGGAATGTTTTGCCATTTTCGGTAACTGAAACTCTCGAAATAATCGAAAAGCTTGCGCATTTAAAAGAGTTAGGTGCGCTAAGTGAAAGTGAGTTTAATACTAAAAAGACTGAATTATTACAACGCATATAATGCGTAACTTTGCGACTGTTCACGTGCATAACCCATTTTGTTGTTTATGCCCTTTTTTGCTAGTTCGGTAAAAATATGAAAACCTTTAAATGTAACTGTAAAGATAACCTCACCATTTTTTTTGAAAGTAGTCATTGTTTAGCCTGTGGTCGTACTTTAGGAATTGACGACAATTTTAACCTTGTTGAACCCTACGAATTTAACGAGAAAACAGGGTTATATTTCAAGACAGAGCAACCCACTGTGCCTTATCAAAAATGCGATAACAACGCACACTTTGGCGCATGTAATGGCATGGTTAATTTAAATACGTTTGACCCCCCCGTAGATAAAGACGAAACGCTCTGTTTTGCGTGTCGCTTTAATGAAACAGTTCCCGATTTAACTATAGACAAACATATTCCGCTTTGGCGCAATATGGAAACGGCTAAGCGCCGTGCTTTATATACTTTAAAGGCACTTTGTGTTCCGCTTAATAACTTAAACCAAGACCCTGTAAATGGTTTAAGTTTTGACTTTATAACAGACAGAAACGTAAACGATCACTTTGTTACAAAGCTCGCTGGGCATGAGGATGTTTTTACCGGACATAATTGTGGGCATATCACTATAAATTTAGCCGAAGCAGATGATATAGCGCGCTCACATACAAAACATGCAATGGGTGAGCGCTACCGTACGTTACTTGGTCATTTTCGACATGAATTAGGCCATTATTATTTTGATCAACTCATAGCCAACTCACCAGAAAAACACGCTTTATGTAAGCAATACTTTGGCGATGATGCGCTTGATTATCAAGCAGCGCTCGACTTACATTATAAAAATGGTGCACCCGCTAATTGGCATGAAAACTTTATTAGCGAGTATGCCACTATGCACCCATTTGAAGACTGGGCTGAAACATGGGCTCACTACATGCATATTATTGACACACTAGAGACTGCAAAAAACTTTTCAATTACAGGCTCTATTACCGGTAGTGAATACGAGATAGATGAAGCCAATGAGCTAAGACTGCCACAAAATTCACACTATTTTTATGGGCAAACTTCAATAACATCAATTTTAGATAGTTGGATGGAGTTTTCGATTATATTAAATTCTCTTAACCGCAGCATGGGTTTAGCCGATGCCTATCCGTTTGTGTTAACGCAAGCAGTAAGAACAAAGCTTGAATTTATTCATCATGCAATTCATAACAGACTTAACTTAATGCCCAATTTAGTTAACACATCTACTGACTAACTTAGCGTATTTGGCATAAGGTTTTAAGATACTTATGCCTCGCTTTAGATGCAATCCTTATATACTACCTCACAATTATGACTAATACATTAGTCTAACCACCCTTCTCTTTGTCGACAATATATGTTTATTTAAACTTTAGTTTATGTACGTCACACACATCGACACGGAGAAAACAAATGCACACACAACATAAAGCGGTTAAAGAAGTAGAACTTATAAACATATTACCGTTGTCACAAAGCTATTTTAAAGGCTCACAAAATACACCTTTAACCAATAAAACCATTGGGGCCTACTTTGATTTTATTGTCGACAAAAACCCTAATTCGCTCGCGGTAGTAGTCAATCATCAAAACATCCGTTTAACCTATAGAGAGTTTCAAAAAGAAGTAAATCAACTCGCGATGGGGCTATTAGCCATAGGCGTTAAACCAGGTGAACGGGTAGGAATTTGGTCACCTAATAACATTCAGTGGTGCCTAACTCAAATTGCTACCGCAAAAATTGGTGCCATTATGGTATGTATAAACCCTGCATATCGCCCGAGCGAACTGACTTATGCGCTAAATAGCGTAGAATGTTCCACTTTAATTACTGCAAACAGTTTTAAAGGCAGTAATTATATAGAGATGCTAACTAGTTTAGCGCCAGAGCTTAACCAATCCGACCCAGGTAAACTTGAGTCAAAAGTACTACCGAGCCTTAAAAACGTTATTAGTATTGGTGATGATCCCATCCCTGGTATGTTTTCGTTTTCACATATTATGCAGTTAGCTACACCCGCGCATCAGATCGAGTTACACGCTATAGCGGCTAATTTAAACGCCGATCAGGACATAAATATACAATTTACATCAGGCACAACGGGCAACCCCAAAGGCGCTACACTGACTCATAAAAATATTTTAAATAATGCGCTTTTTGTTGCCGACTCTATGCGGTTTACACATAAAGACAAACTCTGCATTCCTGTTCCTCTTTATCATTGCTTTGGTATGGTTTTGGGGAGCCTCTTGTGCATTACCAAAGGTGCTGCAGCTATTTATCCAAGTGATTCATTTGATGCAAAAACAACACTTGATGTAGTTGAACAAGAAGGCTGTACAGCACTACACGGTGTTCCCACTATGTTTATTAGCCAACTTGAGCTCAGTAGTTTTAATAAATATGACTTAAGGTCACTTAGAACCGGTGTTATGGCAGGCTCTACTTGTCCTGAACAAGTCATGCGTAAAGTTCAAACCCAAATGAATATGCATCAGGTTTTAATTGCCTATGGGCAAACTGAATGTAGCCCTATAAATAATATTACTGAAACTGACTCATCAATAGAGCGCCAAGTAACCACTGTTGGGCGCGCCCTTGCTCATACTGAGGTTAAAATTATTGATGAACTGGGCAATATTCAAAAAATAGGTTTACCTGGTGAAGTATGTTCAAAAGGTGCAGGCATAATGCGCTGCTATTGGAATGACGAAGAAAAAACAAAAGCCACAATAGATAGTGACGGCTGGCTTCATTCAGGCGATTTAGGTGTTATGGATAGCGAAGGGTTTGTAAGTATTGTTGGGCGAATTAAAGACATGATTATTCGTGGTGGTGAAAACGTTTACCCTCGAGAAATTGAAGAGGTGCTTTATACATACCCCGGCGTACAAGACGCCGCTGTATTTGGTATTAGCGATGAAAAATACGGTGAAGAAGTGTGTGCGTGGATTCAGCCAAAAGAAAATACAACGCTCGATGAACAGGCAATTCGTGCATTTTTAAAAGACAAGTTAGCCTACTTCAAAATGCCTCGGTATATTCGTTTTGTAGAGAGCTACCCAATGACAGTCACAGGCAAACTACAAAAATTTAAAATGCGCGAGCAAATGCACGAAATATTATTAGGTAAATCATTTTCATAACATATACTTGCCCAACACCACAAAATACAGATGTTGGGCAACGCTATGATATATAATCTTTAATTACTTTATTCTTCCCTGTATTTTTTGCTGCGTACATCGCTTTGTCGGCAGATGCTAGTAATACTTTCATATCCGGACGAAGGGAGCAAAAATCAGCTACAACCACGCCAGCAGAAACTGTTATACGTTTAAATGTTGAGTATTCGTGGCTTATCGGACTTGAGGCAAAGCGAATAGGTAAGTCATCAAGCCAGTCTAAGTTGTTTTGGCCTAAAATTTTAACTAAAATGAACTCCTCGCCGCCAAACCTGACAACGATATCTGCCTCGCAATTTTGCAATCTGCTTGCAACATCAATGAGTATTTTATCTCCATCTAAATGACCGTAATTATCGTTGTATTTTTTAAAATCATCGATATCGATCATAGCAAGGGCTAGCGATTGTGATGGCTTAATTTGATTCATTAAGCGTTTACATTCTGAGTCAAAACTGTGTCTATTATGCAACCCTGTTAGCTGATCTACATTCGCTTTTTGTGTTTCCACGAGCTCTGCTTCATATTGTTTACGTAAAAGTATATCAAGTTGATATTGAATACACGCCATCACAATTACAATACTAATGTAAAAGTAAATACTCCATATTATTGGCGTGGATGAAAACAAATGAACACTTAAAAGGCTTAGCCCCGTAATTGTCCATAAAATAAGTTTATGGCCTAAATGAAGCATGGGTATTGCAGAAAAGGAAGCCACTACAAGCATAGGTCCTCCCTCGTTTAAATAACCATATAGCCCAACAAAGGACCAAAATAAATACCCAAATAAAACGCAAAATAAAATACCATAAGCAAAACAACGATAATGTAAGTATTTTGCCTTTAATTTATTGTTTACATAAATCAATACAAACGACAAACAAACCATCGAAAGCCTAAGAATATTAATAACAGAGGATATAGATTGTTCATCGTTTAACCACGAAAGAATAACCAAAATCGTTAAAAATAAAGCAGCTAAATACAAGGCTATATTAGCAAAGTGAACGGTGCTTTTATTAAGTTGATGCTGGAAGTCTTTTTCTTTGTCAGGCGGAAAATAAAATGTTGCGGGTATTAATTGCATTTTAAATTCCTTTTATACTTTCGTTGGCTTGAAATAATGTACTTAAAAGCCGCTATTTTTGTATTTATATGATGGTTGCTTTTTAAGCCATTTAAATTGGTCTAGTAAAATTAGCCTTTAAATATTATCGCTATGTTTGATTAATTACAATATTAGTAAACACTCAACGATGACTGTCTAAAAAACGTTGGTTATTACAACGTTTTTGGACAAAATATTTATTAGTAATTACTCAGGGCGGTATTGCTGCTGAACGCCTGTTAAGAATAAACGCAGTATTTGATCGTTACACACTCGGTAATGCTTGTTGTCTACTTTACGAGAAAACGCACTTAATTCGTGTTTGCTTAAATCAAAATCAACCAATGCAAGCGTGGCTATTACATCTTCTGCCTTCATGTTTAAAGCAATGCGTAACTTCATAAAGATAATATTATTATTTAACTTACTCTCTGGTATTGGTTGTTCGCCGTCACGCTTACCACGTTTAGTGTTGATAAAACCGTTCAAAAACGATGCAAACTCAGTGTCTGAAATTTCAACAAAGCCTTGCTCGCCCTCTTTTATTAACCATGCAAAGACTTGATCTGTGGTTACTGTGGCCTCTGCTGCAGCAAAAATATCAACCATGGCAGTATCTGTTAAATTAAAAGTGTAGCGAAGGCGGCGTAAAATATCGTTATTTGTCAAAGTAATTTCCTGAGTAAGGGATTGTAAAGCTAAGCAATAGCGCTCAACATTATATAAACGCGTAGTTTAGCAGCTTTACAAACCCGACCCTATTATTTTAATGAGGTTAATTACCAAGCACCTTTGCGGGATCGACTCGTGTAGCTTGCCAGGCAGGGTAAATAGTCGCAAAAACTGCGAGTATAAAGGTCGCTATTACTGTAATTCCTATGTCCTCGAGTACAAGTTTACTAGGTAAAAACTCAATAAAGTAAACGCCCTCAAGAGGATTAGCCCCCATTAACTGGCTTAGCCAAGCAAATAATTCACTTATATTTAATGCCAATACAACACCTATAAAAGTACCGAGCAATACCCCTACAAACGCTTGCGTTAACCCTTGCATTACGAAGGTGGCTAAAATAGTGCTGTCTTTCGCGCCCATGGTTTTTAAAATGGCGATATTGCCTTCTTTTTCACGCACTTCCATGACTAGCGACGACACAATATTAAAACTCGCAACAGCAATTATTAAAAACACAACAATATACACAATGGTACGAACCATTTGTATATCTTGGTATAAGCTGCCTTGTGTTCTAAACCAACTAGAAATATACACATAATCGCTAATGGTTTGCCCTACATTAAGCGCTATCTGGTGCGCCGAGAACACGTCATCAACACTTAATCTTAAACCTGTTACTTGGGTTTCGTCGTAGCCAAGTGTTTGCTGTGCTTTTGTCAAATGTATAAACGCAGCCGTGCTATCAATGGGGCCACCCATTTCAATAACACCAGCAAGGCTCAATGTAACGCGTTTAGGTGCTAATAACTGACCTCCCGTTTGTCCAACTTGAGGTATTAGCAAAGTAATATTATCACCCACTTTTGCATTAAGTTGCTTTACTATTTGCTGGCCTAAAATAACCTCTTCAGTGGATAGTTGGCTCACCAACTTGCCTGTTACAAACTGATTCACTGCAGAAACCTTACCCTCAAACAAAGGGCTAACACCCCGTATTTCAACCGCTTTTAATTGGCTTTTATACTGTGCCATACCATTCACCGCTATAAATGGAGCAGCCCCAGTGACATGCGGCTGACTTTCTAAATTAGCTATTTTTTGTTGCCAGTTAGCAATAGGACGGCTTGGCGCTACATATTCAACCTGTGGTACTACACTTAATAAACGATGGACTAATTGTTGCTCAAAGCCATTAATTACTGAAAGTGCGACAATTAATACAGCTACCCCCAATAAAATACCGATAGTAGAGGCCTTAGCAATAAAACTAACAAACCCGTTTTTTTCGTCTTTATGGCCAGAGTATGCTCTAAACCGTTTACTTAAAAATGCACTAAGCAACATGGCTAGACTCTTTTACTGCTAATTTACCGTCATCTAAATACGCAATTTTACCTAGCTTATCAGCAAGCTCCAAGTCGTGAGTTACCACTACAAAACTGGTGTTTAAACTTTGGTTTAGCTCGTTTATTAAATCATAAATTTTAATTGCGTTTTGCTTGTCTAAATTACCGGTTGGCTCATCAGCAAGAACCAACGCAGGTTTGGTTACCAAAGCACGGGCAATGGCAACACGTTGGCGCTCTCCTCCTGAAAGTGCTGAAGGTTTATGCGCACTTCTATGCGCAAGGCCAACTTTTTCGAGCATGTCGAGCGCCTGTAATTTGGCTTCTTTTGCAGTTAAACCTTTTATTAATAGTGGCATTGCTACATTTTCAACAGCACTAAACTCCATCAATAAATGGTGAAACTGATAAATAAACCCTAGGTTGTTATTTCTAAATGCTGCTTGTTCAGTGCGAGATAACTTAGCCACTTCTTGATTTTTGATTTTAGCAATACCTGCAGTGGCAGTATCAAGTGTACCGAGTACATGCAAAAGCGTACTTTTGCCCGAGCCAGAGCTACCTACAATAGCCAGCATTTCACCTTGTTGAAGTGATAAGTCAACGCCTTTTAACACTTCTACTGGGTTATTACCGTCTTGGTATACTTTGCTTAAATTTTCACAACTAATTACTAAATCATTCATAACGCAACACCTCTGCTGGTTTAACTTTTGCGGCTTTGCGCGCAGGATATAAGGTAGCTAAAAAGCTCATAGCAATACTGGCAAACGCAATTATTGCTAAACTAATCACATCAAATTTCACAGGTAATTCAATGCCAGCAAGTAGATTCAAGCCAACTAATTCAAGTAGTTCATTAATGTATAAACTCAGTAGTACACCCACAAAAGCCCCAATTAATGTGCCAATAACTCCGTTATAAAGCCCTTGAACCATAAATACTTTTTGTACTTGCGATGGGGTAAGGCCAAGAGTTTGCAGTATCGCAACTTCCCCTTGTTTTTCACTCACCATCATTGTTAAGGCTGATACAATATTAAATACAGCCACCAGCACAATAAGTGCAAGTAGCATAGACATAATCCGCTTTTCCATTGCTACTGCGGCAAATAAAGTACCTTGGGTGCTTCGCCAGTCTGAATAGTTGTAACCCTTTAAAATAAGTTTGCTCGCGTCTGTAAATTCATCTAATTCGAAAGGTTCATAAAGTGACACGCTTAAATTTGGGGCAACATTTTTATTTAACTTTAAAACACGCTGAAGCGATGCCCCACTTGTAAAGGCAAGTGCCATGTCTATTTCAGAGCCTGTTTCGTATATTGCTGCAACTTTAAATAAACGCTGGCTAGGCACACGCCCCAAAGGCGTGTAAGTAGATGCATTTGGCATGATCACACGGAGTTTATCACCTAAACCAATGCCCAGTTTTCGACTTAAATAGCGGCTTATAGCAATGTTATAGTTTGTACTTAGTACTGTTTGCCAATTACCTTGCACTATTTTGTCAGTCACTTTGTATAACGCACCGTTATTGTCATATAAGCCTTGCAGCAATACGCCGTGAAGATCTTTATTGGTTTGTAAAATAGCTTCGCCATGGCGATATAAATTAACGTGTTCCACGTAAGGAGATTTAGCTAGATTTGATTTAAGAGCCGACATTTCATCTGGTTTATGCTTTCCAGATTCAACTTCAATATGAGGAATGAGGCCTAACATATTGGTTTTTAAACTGTGCTCAAAGCCGTTCATTACACTGCTTACAGTAAATAAAGCCATTAAACCAATAGCAATACCGGCAATAGAAAAAAAAGAAATAAACGATATAAACGCGTTCCCTTTAGAGGAGCGGCTGTATCTAAGTCCTATAAATAGGCTAACCGGTTGAAACATATTATTTAAAACATTTGTGTTAAAAGTGTTCGGCTATAGTAGCACGAAGTTAGCGCAATTGAATATGACCATAAATGTAAGAAATAATTTATAAATCTGAGACTTGGCTGATTTTTCAGCAATCTATTTAGCGCAATTTACGCTTTGAGGTCAGCAACTAAATAATCTAGCAATACACGTACATTAGTAGCTACAAACTGGCGCGGCGGGTAAACACCCCACACACCTTCTTGCTTAGGTTGGTATGACGTTAAAATAGGCACAAGCTCCCCACTTTTAACCTCGTTCCCTATGTAGTAGTCAGGCAGTTGTACAATTCCTAAGCCTTTTTTAGCACCATCAACAAGTGCCCACCCACTATTGCACTGTAGCCTACCAGCAATTTTAATGTGTTTTTCACGCTCATTTTCGTTTACACGCCAATAACTGCTATTACCTATTAAGCACTGGTGATTATTTAATTCCCCCAACGTATGTGGCTCACCAAAGCGCCTTAAATATAAAGGCGATGCACACATAATAAAGCGCCGAGCACTTAACCTTCGAGCTTTTAAACTTGAATCTTTTAAATGCCCTAACCGTATTGCTAAATCAAACCCTCCATCTAATAAATCTTCTTGTTCGTTACTTAAGGTGGCAATAACTTCTACTTCAGGGTGATCGTGCATAAAATTGTGCACAATAGGCATAATAAATGTCTCCCCATACATGACAGGGGCCGTTAACTTAATTTTTCCTTTAGGCGTAGTTTGATGTGTTGCAAGGCCTTGCGTAGCATCGTCCATTGCATGCTGTAAGTGCTTTATTTGATGTAAAAAAATCTCACCCTCTTTGGTAAGAACCACTTTGCGGGTAGTACGCGTTAAAAGCTGGGTATTTAAACGTTGCTCAAGGGTGGTTACATGCCGGCTAATATGCGCAACCGAAAGCCCTAACGTTTTTGCCGCAGCAGTAAAGCTCCCCTCTTCACCGACTGCTATAAATTCATCAATCCCGTCCCAACGTGCCATTATTACCATACTGTAAAAGTGTTTTAATAAATCAGAGATTATCATTATATGAGAAACAAATACAATAGTCGCATCACCCAAACAAATTGGGTCTACAATTGATATTTAATACCACTACAAAGGATAAACACATGTCTGAATTTATTAAATCAAAAGCGGCGATTGCTTGGGGCCCAAACCAACCTTTAAGCGTTGAAGAAGTTGATGTGATGATGCCTAAAAAAGGCGAAGTAATGGTAAAAATTACCGCTACTGGTGTTTGTCATACCGATGCATTTACCTTATCGGGTGAAGATCCTGAAGGTATATTCCCCGCTATTTTAGGTCACGAAGGCGCAGGCGTTGTATACGCAGTTGGCGAAGGCGTAACGAGTGTAGAAGTGGGCGATCATGTTATTCCACTTTATACCGCCGAATGTGGTGAGTGTAAAATGTGTACATCTGGCAAAACTAACTTGTGTTCAGCAGTACGTGAAACCCAAGGTAAAGGCCTTATGCCAGACGGCACAACACGCTTTTTTAAAGACGGCCAGCCAATTTACCACTATATGGGTTGCTCAACGTTTTCTGAGTACACAGTACTTCCAGAAATCTCATTAGCCAAAGTAAACAAAGAAGCTTCTTTAGAAGAAATTTGTTTATTAGGGTGTGGTGTAACAACCGGAATGGGTGCGGTAACTAACACAGCCAAAGTTAAAGAAGGCGATACCGTTGCTATATTTGGCCTGGGTGGTATTGGTTTATCTGCAATTATTGGTGCAAAAATGGCAGGCGCGAGTCGTATTATTGGTGTAGACATTAACACCAGTAAATTTGGCCTTGCCACTAAACTTGGCGCAACTGATTTAATAAGCCCTAAAGACTTCGACAAACCAATTCAAGAAGTAATTGTTGAAATGACTGACGGTGGTGTTGACTACTCGTTTGAATGTATTGGTAATGTTGATGTAATGCGCTCTGCACTTGAGTGTTGTCATAAAGGTTGGGGGGAATCTGTAATTATTGGTGTAGCCGGTGCTGGCCAAGAAATTTCTACACGTCCTTTCCAACTGGTAACTGGCCGAGTATGGCGTGGTAGCGCATTTGGTGGTGTTAAAGGCCGCTCGCAACTTCCTGAAATTGTTGAGCGCTACATGGCGGGTGAATTTGCGTTAAACGACTTTATTACCCACACAATGAGCCTTGAGGAAATTAACGACGCGTTTGATTTAATGCACGAAGGTAAAAGTATTCGTACCGTAATTCATTACTAATAAGCACTTAGTAAACGACTTAATAAAAAGCCATAAAACCAAAAAGTTTACGGCTTTTAAGGATTATTATGTTAGAGAATATATCAAGTACAAAAGTAGCCGGTGGTTGGCATAAGCAATATACCCATGCTGCAACAAGTACCCATTGCACTATGCGTTTTGCAGTATTTTTACCACCTGATGCAAGTGAAAAAAACAAAGTACCTGTGCTTTATTGGCTATCGGGTTTAACCTGCACCGACGAAAATTTTATGCAAAAAGCAGGCGCTTTTAAAAAAGCCGCCGAGCTGGGTTTTGCAATAGTGGCACCCGATACGAGTCCGCGTGGCGATAATGTACCCAACGATGATAATTACGACTTTGGGCAAGGTGCTGGCTTTTATGTTAATGCAACGCAAGCACCTTACAACACACATTTTAATATGTACGACTACGTGGTTAATGAGCTACCTGCGCTTATTGAACAGCATTTCCCAGTAACCAGCACAAAAGCCATTAGTGGTCATTCTATGGGTGGGCACGGTGCTTTAATGCTTGCACTTAAAAATCCAACAGCCTATGAAAGTGCCTCTGCGTTTAGCCCAATAGTTAACCCAATAAATTGCCCTTGGGGGATAAAAGCATTTACTGGTTATTTAGGTGACAATAAATCACTTTGGGCGCAATACGATACCTGCGAACTTATGAAACTAGCAACGCAAGCGGATTACCTACCTATGCTGGTATCTCAAGGGGGTGCCGATAGTTTTTTAGAAGAGCAACTCAAACCACAAAACCTAGTGGCAGTTGCTCACGATAAGGGTTACCCGTTAACGCTTGAAATGCAAGAAGGTTACGACCATAGTTACTTTTTCATCAGTAGCTTTATTGACCAACACTTATTATTTCATAGTCAGTTTTTAACTGCGTAGCCTCGCTAGTGTGTAGTTCTTGATTCTCTAGTTCTACGCACTCTTTTAAACTTTTACCTACCTTTCTACACACTTTGCGCTGTTGATTATTCTCCACACTGACAAAGTCGACTAATGCAGAATCAATTTTTAAACCTAGTTTTGTAAAAGAAAACCCTTCTCTATCTTTTGCAATGGGTTTAAAGGGATCTTTGTAAGGATCTGAACGAGCAGTGCTATTCATATTTTGATTTACTTTTTCGTTATTTTGAGCATGCCCATCTATTAAAACTCCTGCCACCGTGCAACCACTTAAATACACACTTATTAAAATAGTTACTAATAATTTCATAATCCCCTCCTCTAAAATATTTATAAATACTAAACGATTATAAAATTAAGACTGTAAAAAGTTGTAAAACCAATTTAAATACACCTATAAACACATGAAGTAAAAGTGATAAACCAATGTGTACATTTTACTAAATATGCACTCAACTAACCTGATGTAAAAAGCAACGCATTGATTTTTAATGTTTTTATATTTGGCGCGGCACTTGCTTTTGTAACTTAAGTTTATTTAATTGAGAATAGCAATGGAATTTGATTTACAGTGGAACGAAATCTTAGATAACTTAATTCACTTAGGCATTGCCTACGCTCTCGCATTGCCGATGGCATACGACAGAGAGCGCAGTAAAGATGGGGCTGGGCTAAGAACATTTCCGTTAGTCGCGGTTGCATCGTGCGGGTACGCACTTATAGCTATGTCGGTGTTAGACTCATCTGAAGCACAATCTAAAATGTTACAAGGAATTATTACCGGGATCGGATTTATTGGTGGTGGCGCAATTTTGAAGAATAACCAGTCAACATCAGGTACTGCAACCGCAGCGAGCATATGGAACATGGGTTTAATTGGTATTGCTGTGGCAAATAACCATTTTGCTGGCTATAATTAACTTTATAACGCTCAGGTATGTAAAAAAATTAAAGTAATATAGCTTAAGCATAAAAAACCCCAATTATTGGGGTTTTTATTAAGACTATGTTGTTAGCTATTTACAAAAAAGCATAACCACTTTGTTTTAAAGTGACCGTTTGTGCTTGCGCACTTTTAATTAATAATCCACAGCGTAAATCGTCTTTAGAAATAGTAATTTTATCAATAGCGCTTGTGTTGTAATTTACCACTTTATTTTCACAGCGCAGTTGAACCTTGCTAAGTGGCATTGTTGATTCAAGCACAACCTCACTTTTAGACAATAAAGGTATAACGGCTTGTTCTGTTTCAATCATTATCTGCTGGTTTATATCGCCTGAGTTTTTATAAATATCATTAACTTGAGTTAACAACTGTTGTTTATTTTCATCTGTAAAAACAAAGGCTTTAATATTTCCTAGGGCATCAATTGCATCATAGGCACGCACATAGTCCTGTTTAGAAATAAACCATTGCAAAGCATTTTTTACCACTCGCACTTTTATCTGATCTGGTAAATTATCTCTGAACAAAAATGCATTGTTAATGTGTTTATCAAAGCCGTTCCAATCTTTCGTAAAATAGCTATGCTGACTTTTTAACCATGAAAGTAATACTATTTCAACTGTATTTTTAGCATGATCGCGTTCTAGCTCTATTATTTTACTTTGCGCTTCGTCTAGTTTTTTTTCATTAATTAAATTACTTGCCGCTTCATAATCATTAAAAAAGCCATGTTTTGCTTTGTCATTAGTGTACCCCAAGTGTAAATTTTGAGACATTACAGTAATAAGCTTTGCACTTGGCACTGATTTACCATCGACCTGAGCACTTTTGTAATTTAGTTTTGACACATACTCTACAACTTCTCTTTTGTATTTGCCTTGCCCGATAGATGCAACAATTTCAATATCACTAACTTGACCACTTTCATTCACAACATAACTACTTAAATTTAAGCCTTCAAAGCGTGACACACGAGAAGATGTATTTGTTTATTGTAGTTATCTTTAACAACTTCAGCTGGCACAAAATCTGCCATTACTGGCACACAAGTTAATGCAGGTATTATAGAAAGAGCTATAGAGAGTTTTTTCATTTGATTATCCATCCTAGAAAGCAAAGTAGCTATTATAGAAACAAACATTATAAAAAGATGCAAGCTTATATTTATAACTAACCAAAATTTAACTATAGACTAATAAACTCATAAATATAAAAAAGGCGCTTAATAAAGCGCCTTGGGTTTCAAGTATGTGTGCTTAAAACATATCTTGATAGGAGTGGGTTGTACTAAACGAGATGGCTTTATCAAAACCTGGTAGTTCAATACCGTCTTCTCCAATTACAATGTCGTTATCGTCAATGGCGCCATCACCAAAACGATATACTAATTCGTACTTACCAAGGTCAGCTTGCGCTTTATAGGTATTTTGCGCAGCAACAACAGATGTATTTTTATCAGCGTAATCACTCATCGCTTTTTCACCATGGCGCTTAGCAAGCATTTGCATTGTTACTTTTGCGCTAAGTACAGTCGCTGTGGCGTTATTACCGCCAAAGCCTTTTGAGTTTATAAAGGCTATGTCCATATCGCCGCAATCGTAATGACTGTTTCGTATATCTAAGTGATCTGCATAAACATCGTCAGCAACTTTATCTATGGTAGTAATACCCGGCATAATATTATGGCTAAATACACCCAGCGCAATCGCTAACTGATCGCCACTGGCAGGAGCAATTGTATGCCCTACATAAGCTTTTGGCGCCGTTACTTTCCAGTTATCAATAGCAAAGGTTTGCGCTACTTTGTGATAAATAAGTGACTCAGTTACTCTGTTTTGCGGCGTACTTGAACCGTGCGCTAAAATAAAGCTGCGGTTTTGTAGCGCGTCTTTACCTAATAAGCTTGTTGCCAATGCCGCAGATTTAGCCATGGTAATGTAATTACCCGGGCCCGGTGAGGTGATTGATTTTTTAATACCATCGGCATTTACAAATACATCAGGTACTGAGCCCATAATGTCTGCACCAAGCTCTAGTGCTAATGCATCATCCATTAAAATAGTGACTTGTGCGCCTTCACCTAATGTAAAACCACAGTTTTCGCCAAATGGGCGGCTACTTTTACGGTAATCGGGCTCTTGTTCACTACTTAAGTTATCTAAACGGCGCAGGCCTTCAACATTTGCAAGGGCGCTCATATTACCAAACCCTTCAACTACTTCTGGCGTAATAGCGCATTCAACACTTGCAACAACCGCAACACGGGTGCGCCCAGCTTGAATATCGTTTACTGCAGCGCGTAAGTTATATAAAAAAGTGGCACATGCCCCCGAGGTAGAAAACGTAGTACCTACATTACCGGTAACGTATGCGTTTATGAAATCAGTCGACATTGTGTTTAAACCTAGTGCTAATTGCTTAGTACTAACACGATCCCCTTGCTGACGCGCTTTAACTAAACCACCTAATCCTTTGTCGTCCATTTGGCCAATAACAGAGGCTGAATAGGTACCAATTTTATCTGGCTCTACGCTATTCATTATGCGTTGCCAGTCAAGGCCTGTTGATTTAATCGCGTCGTTTGCAGCAAATATAGTGGCTTGCAAACCGCGAGGCTGATAACGGCTGTTATACATAATTGATGGATCAAACCCAGTAGGAAACTGCCCCGCCGATTTAATTGGGTTGTCACGGGTAGAATCAAGCTTTACGTCTAGCTCTGCGGCTATGGTTACTTTTACTTTTTTGCCGTCAAGCTCTTGCACATTCCAGCTTGCAGGCACAGGGGTTGGTAAATCACGTGCGCGAGTTTCAAATGCAATTGCGTTTTCATCAGATGTCTTTAACGTCATTTTTTGCTGCCAAGGCGTGGCATCTGCATCAAAATGTTCTTTTTCAATTTTACGAATAAGTGTGCCAGCAATAATTTGCTCACCAAAGCGTGCTTCTATGTCGCTTTGCTCAACATTATTACCATTTGAATCTTGAAGGTTACCATCAACAACGCTTACCAAGTTCATTAATGTGGCGAGGCCTAAAAATGTTTCACTACGATCTTGTGCGTTTAATGCATCTAATACGATACGGCGGTAACCTTGATGAAAAGAAGTTCGGCCTGCGGCGTTTATACCGCCCATGCCTACTATTACGGGTAATGCTGTCATTATTAACCTTTAATGCGTGTTATTGGAGAAGCAAACAGTTTAATTGGATTAATAACAACCCTTTATGCTTTAATAGCCAAATATTCTGCATAAAAGGCCAAAAAGTACTGGTCGGAGCATTGAAATGAATAAAAAATCGCTTAACCCCGCGCTAAACATTGCAATCACTGTGTACCCACACCTACTTATTACCAGTTTAACGCTCCCCATTGAAATGCTGAGAGCGGGCGAAGCCTATGCAAAAGGCCACTTAAACCCAGCTGACTTTAGACCACTTAGTATAAATTTAATTGCTAAAAATAATGAGCCAATACAAACCCGTACAGGCCTTGCTATAGTTCCCGACTTCACGACTGCCAACGCACCATATAACGATTTAATTATAGTCCCCGGCATTTGGCGAAACCCTCGCCCTGTCGTTCGTACTAATTTAGAAATTGTTGAATGGCTACAAGAAAGCTTTGAAACTGGCAGCCATATAATTGGTGTGGGCACTGGTAACTGCTTAATTGCAGAGGCAGGGTTACTTGATGGGCACCCTGCAACAACCCACTGGCATTATGCAAAACAATTTAGCCACGACTACCCATTAGTAAGCCTAAAACCTGACTTTTTTATAACCCAATCTGAGCGCATGTATACGGTGGCAAGCTTAAATGCCCTTGCCGATGTGATCGTACATATTATTAGCCAATATTACGGCAAAGCCGCTGCGCAGCACGTAGAA
Source organism: Pseudoalteromonas sp. H71 (assembly GCF_001468485.1). Taxonomy (GTDB): domain Bacteria; phylum Pseudomonadota; class Gammaproteobacteria; order Enterobacterales; family Alteromonadaceae; genus Pseudoalteromonas. The sequence goes on along the minus strand of NZ_LODI01000007.1, from coordinate 4,647 downwards.
CGTAACTTTTCGCACGAAGTACGTAAACCGTACGAAGATCAGCGCTACCTTGAAGGCGCGGTTGACCGCCACCCAGATGAACTCATAGCGCAAATTCAGTTTTGGCTTAAAACTAATTTAGCAAGCGAGTTAAACCTGCAAGAAGTAGCTACACAATTTAGTTTAAGCTACCGTACCTTCACACGGCGTTTTAAGCTTGCAACTAATCAAAGCCCTATAGAATATTGGCAGCAATTACGGGTTGAAGGTGCTAAAGAATTATTAGCGTCGTCTAATTTAACTATTCAAGAAGTGGCGCTTGAGGTTGGTTATAACGACCAAGGGCATTTAACTCGCGTGTTTAAAAAAGTGCTAAGCCAAACGCCAAGCGAGTACAGAAAAGTAGTAAGAAGAAAATTATTTGGCTAATGCAAAAACGCCACTAAATTAGTGGCGTTCTATGTCGTTAAAGTCTTTTCGGTAGTAACGCTTTTGATAGTTTTTTACTTTAGCGTGTACGCCTTTACTTAAACTTTTAAATTTAGCCTCAAGTACATCTACACCATATAAAATACCAACCACCAGCACTGAAAGTTTAATAGCAGCGCCTAAATTGTCGGTGGCTATCATTACGCCAATTGAGGCAAGCACCCAAATGGTTGCAGCTGAAGTAACCCCTACTACGGCGCCGTCTTTTGCAAGCATGACCCCAGCGCCTAAAAAGCCTATGCCTGTAATTATTTGCCCCACTACACGAGAATGATCAATCACATCGCCTTGTAAGTTAAACGCGGTCGATAAAAACAAATACGTGCCCAGCGTTATTAACGCTGAGGTACGAATACCCACAGGTTTACCTCGTAACTGGCGCTCTATACCAATTATGGCACCGCAAAAAGCGGCGGTGCCAATGGCTGCCCACGAATAAGGGGCTACATCAATTAAATCTAAAAAAGTCACTCTTTAATAAATACCTATTAATTATTAGCAATGGCCACTGCGGTTCTTAGCCGTTGGCCACCAAATGCTGACATTTTACTAAAATCACTGCGCGCTATAGGCACGTACTGGCAATCTATTGCGAGTTGTTTGTCGCTTCCTGGCTCGCAAAATGGGTCGTGAACATACACGCAGTGCTCATCAAGGTGGGTAACGCACACCCAATGCGGTGATTTTTTACCATCAAAACTGTATGTACTAATCAATAACAGTACGCTAAAGCCTTGGCTTAACCACTGTTCAATATGCTCAAGCTCTACATCTTTATGCATCAGCGGTATATTTGCCTGTGCAATGCCATCAACAAATTGTTCATGAACAGTAGCTAGTACCAATTTTTTGTTCTCATTGCGTACGCCATCTAAAAACAAAGGCTCTGTGGTATTAACCATTACTTCGCTTTTAAAGCCGCGTTTGTTAGCGGCAAGTGCTAGACCAAACGGATGGCAACCACCATGCCCTGAGGTCATAAAAATGGTGGTGCCTTCACGCCACAGTGCCAGCTCGTGTGATTGGCTAAGCTCCGTTGTTGGCTTAAGTGCCCCCATTGCCATTAATAACGCCGCAGGCCCACAGGTAAACTCGGTAGTTTGCTGATACCATGGCGTTAATCGCGCTACTTTTAGCTCACTCGTTTGGCGAATATTTTTTTGCATTCGCAGCGCATCACTGTGATCGTCATAATAATCGCTATATTGACCAAAGACTCTGTAACCCAAACTTTTATAAAGCCCAATTGCACTGTCGTTATTTACGGCCACTTCTAATCTCAAGTAAATACGCCCACGCTCACAGGTTTGTTTTTCAAGCGCAGCTAATAGCATTTTGGCAATGCCTTTACCTTGCATTGTGGGTTTTACAGCTAGCGAATATAAACGCGCTAAACGTGTACCTTTATGGCACCACACAAGCCCATAGCCGCATACTTGCTCGCCATTTTCTGCAATTAGCAAAATACCGTGCTTAGCACTTAACCAGCGCTTTAAACTGCGCGGGCTCAATTTATCGTTATTAAAGCACGCATTTTCAACGTCAATCAATGCGTTTAAATCTCTGCTAAGTGCTTTACGAATAACAAGGTTACTCATGTTGTTAACCACGGCCTCGGGCTTCTAAACGTTGTTTAAATTCGTCCATAATGATCATGTATAGCTCGTCGCCTAAATAGCCGTCTTCTACTTTGTGATCAATACTTGGATTGTCATTTACTTCAAGCACGTATGCTTTGCCTTGTTGCTCTTTAACATCTACGCCATATAATCCTTTACCCACTGTTTTACATGCTTTTAATGCGGCATCTAATACGGCTTTTGGTAACTCAAAGGTAGGTAGCGTTTCAAAGCCACCCGAGAAAAACCGCTTAGCGTCATGGTTATAAATTTGCCAATGGTTGCGCGCCATTAAATAGCGACACGCATATATAGCGCGGCCATTTAATACCCCTACTCGCCAATCGTATTCTGTATACATATATTCTTGCGCAAGTACCAATGCGCTATATTCAAACAGCTCAGTTAATTTAGCTTCAAGCTCACTGCGGTTTGCAACTTTAAACACCCCTTTTGAGAAAGACCCTTCAGGCATTTTTAACACAAGCGGATAGGTAAACGCCTCTTCTAATTGCTCAAGCGTTTGCGCTGATTGATCAGCCACTACAACCGTTTTTAAACTGGGCACTTTTTGATAATTAAACGCATCGTGTAAATACACTTTATTACAACAACGTAAAATAGACTCGGCGTCATCAATAACCACTAAACCTAGGCTTTGCGCTTTGCTTGCAAGGCGATACGTTGGGTGGTCAATCGCTGTAGTTTGGCGAATAAATAACGCATCAAACTGGGCAATGTTGTCAATTTCATCAAAACTGAGTGCTTGCGCATTAATACCATGTTTAGCTGCTGCTTTTATAAAACGGGCAATGGCGTCTTTATCACTCGGTGGTACTTTTTCGTTATGATCAACCAGTATTGCCATATCCCATCTAAAACGGCGCTGCACATTACCAATACGCCATTGAGTTTGGGTAAACATATTTAATTTAGCTACAAAATTGCTGTATTGCTCCTCGTTTAAAGAGCTAAGCGAACCTTGCTGTAACAAACCTTGCTCATCGACATATAAAATAGGCGCTGGGTATTGTTTAAATACCGATTTAGCCGCTTTACTTTGTAATTCGTTTAGCGCATTACCAAAGTAAATTTCACCATCAATTTGCCCCACATTTAACATAGGTGCTTGGCCACTTCGAAGCGCGTTTATTGTTTTTACACTTGGTAATACTTGGTGTTTGCGCGCCTCAGCAAGCAATGAGCAATAGTAACCCTTACTCAAGTATTGGCTTGAGTCGCATAAATTAATAATGCGGGTTTTAGGTTCATTATGTTTTGGGTAATCACGCAAGTAACTATTAAACGTAATTACATTTTCGAAATATTGAGCAAGTGTTTGCTCGTTGTTATCAACCACTATTAAGGTTTTAAACACGACTTTTCCTAGTTATACCAATCGGTAGTAAGCCAAATATAAATGCGTGCGATCTTTAAATTATCGCACTATAAATAGAAACACCCATCGTACTAAGTGTGCATTGCGCGTATCACTTAATCCGATGGGTGCTTTAACAAATACCTACTGTAAGTGTTAGCGCTTAAATTGCTTAAGCGACATCTGCTTTATATGCCCTTTTTAAAAACCACACAAACGAGATATTTTTAGCGTGAAGATAAAAAATATTGATTAACTATATTTTCCTATTAATGCAGATTAAAATACGCAAAATTACTATTTTATGAGCGTTATAAATGTCACATCCTGCCTGCCCACAGTGCCAATCTGAATATGTTTACGAAGACCAACAAATGCTTATTTGCCCTGAATGCGCCTATGAATGGAACCCAAATAGTACAAGCGATGAAGACGCAATTTTAGTTAAAGATGCCAACGGCACCCAACTTAATGATGGCGATAAAGTAACCGTAGCCAAAGATTTAAAAATAAAAGGCAGCTCGCAAGTTATTAAAATTGGCACCAAAGCGGTCGTAAGGCGTGTGCTTGATAAAAAAGATCACGAGCTAGATTGTAAAGTAGATGGCATTGGCGAAATGATGGTAACAGCGAAGTTTGTGAAAAAGGCTAACTAGTTGGGTAGGTCGGATAAGTGGCGAAGCCATCCTGCATGTCTCGCCCAAACACTCCAAATGATTAAGTTTATTGAGCTAAAGGTGAACATTCATTAACAACCGCTAAACCCAAGTCTATGTGAGCGACAATATAGCCATATTCCTTCTTTGACAGTTTGCCAGTTTTATACAGCTCTTTTGCCGACTTATGGTTCCAAGATTGACCACATTTTGGCTCTGGAATTTGAAGATCTAGGTTAAGTAGATATTCCTTTTCTTTATCTATGGAATACCCTTTTTTAACAGAGCTTTTTGCGCAAAGGCTTAGTGCATATTCAACCGCAAACTTGTCTACACTTGGTAAACCAACAAACTCCACATCACACCCTAAAACACGTTCGCCAGAAGCCTTCGTGTAATAAAGCTTTCCTGTTGTGCAAGCTGATAATAAAAAGAGCACTGCGAATATTGATAAAAATCTATAAATCAAAATACTTCCTTGTTTACTGCTGCCTAGCTCAGCGGGCATTTGAAACTTAGTGAAAAT
>NZ_LODI01000006.1:53038-98039 GCF_001468485.1 Pseudoalteromonas sp. H71 | reverse complement strand
TTCGAAAGAGCCGGGCTTTTTTACGTCTATAGAAAAGTAAAATTAAGCATTTCTCTCTCTAAAGCGCAGCGTCTCTTTGTGAAAAGTGTTTTGGCTATCGAATGGATTGGCCATGATAGTACCCCATTCCACTGTGACCTTCCAACGCGGTGAGCCCTATGGCATTGCAAAGCTCCAAATAAGAAAAACCCGTTACAACAATGTGATGGGTCTTTGGCTGTTTGGACTAAAGTAGATAGATTAAACCAAGCCATATTCGCTCATCTATTTCATCATAACTACTAAATACATAACATAATTAGATGTAGAGTATTGCCCTAGTTAACTCCATATTTCTCAATTGGACTAAATGCAGCAAGGTAATAACGTGTATGGTATTAAAAATAGAGCGCCTGTTTTAGATGCTCTAATTTAGATTTCAACACGTTCCTTATATCTATCATCGACTCTTAATAGTTATTGATTTAAGCTAATTAAAATTTAATCGTGCGTACTACGTTTTAAGAGTATGCCTAATATAAAAATAACAAAGGCTTCAATATGGACAATTATCCACAAGGTATTTTTTGCTGGTCAGAGCTATGTACACATAACTGGAAAGAGGGTAAGGCTTTTTATATGTCTTTATTTGACTGGGGTAATGATGATCAACCTATAGGCGATGATCTATTTTATACTATGTTACAAAAAGAGAATGACGACATTGCCGCTATGTATGAAATGCCAAAAGAGCAAATTCAAGAGGGTATTCCAAGCAGTTGGTTAACATATATTGCGGTAGACGATGTGGATGAATGCGCATTAAAAGCGAAACAATTCGGAGCTGAAATAATTGCAGGTCCTCATAATGTTATGAATGCTGGCCGGATGTTAATGCTTACTGATCCGGGGGGAGCAACCGTTGCATTATGGCAAGGAAAAGATCATAAAGGATGTAAACGTTTATCAGAGCTATCAACGCCTTATTGGCATGAGTTAGCTACACGCAACAGTAAAATTAGTAACGAGTTTTATTGTGCTTTACTGGGATGGAAAAGTGAAATAAAACCAATGGATGGTATGGATTACACATTATTCATGGTGGATGGTAAGCCTGTTGCTGGAATGCTTGAAATGAATAATGAATGGCCTGAGGAGGTTCCTCCTCATTGGATGATTTATTTTTTAGTTGATAACTGCGATTCAACAGCCAACAAGGCACAGGAACTAGGAGCTCAAGTGTGTGTACCTTCTACTACAGTACCTGAAGTTGGTCGGTTTGCTGTTCTTTGCGATCCTCAAGGTGCTGTTTTTTCCGTGATCCAAGCGCAAGATTAACGCGTTTATGGCGTATGAGTGAGTGCATGCGAAGACTAACTTGTACTGAACTACTTTGGCTATTAGCTTTAGCGTTTAATTACTCGTTATTTTGCTATAATGCCAGTCATATATAATATCTATGCATGTTGAGCAGACAATGGAATTTGAACAAAATAGCAATTTAACCCTTCCTTTATTTCTATTAAATGAGTCTTTAAGTGATAGAGATTTAGAACAGCCTGATTTTGAAATATTAATACCACTTGATGATGATTTACTTGCTCAAATTTGCCAAAACCCTTCAGAGGATAGCAGCATAGCTATTACAGTGACAGATTATGAATTATTGATTACAGACCCTGCTTATACTCCTGTGTTAGAGCAACCGCACAGTGCGCAAATAACATTAATTCATGGTCCTGTTCTAAGTGTTGTACTCAATACTGAGAACCAAGATGTATTTATATCTCCGCAAATGGATATGATGCCGACCTTTGATTTGGGTGATGAAGACGAATGAACAAACTCATAGGTATCGTTATATTAGTTATTCTCAGTGGTTGTGCGTACTTAGGTAATGCTCATTACAATGAGATATTTGGCACTGAACAACCTCAGCGGAGAATTGTTTCTCATAATACAGGCGAAGGGGCTAATTTTTTACAAAATGTAAAACCTGTGCTTGATACTCGCTGTGTTGTTTGTCATGGTTGTTACGATGCACCTTGTCAGTTAAAACTATCATCCCCTGAAGGGATAGATAGAGGTGTAAGTAAAAACCTTGTTTATGATGGTACTCGTTTACTTGCTACAACCCCAAGTCGGCTATTGTTTGATGCGACAACCACGCAGCAATGGCGTGAAAAGAACTTCACCCCTGTTTTAAATGAGCGAGTACAAACTGAGGAAGCTAACTTAGCTGGTAGCGTCTTGTTTAATAGTTTAGTACTGAAACAAAGCCATGAATTGCCTGCAAATGAAATATTAGGTGATGAGTTTGATTTTTCGCTGAGCCGCTCTCAAACCTGTGCCACTATGGGAGAATTTGATCAATTAGCGGGTGAGCAGCCTCATGCTGGTATGCCTTATGGATTACCGGGCGTATCCCGTGATGAATTTAATCACTTGCAGAAGTGGCTCAAAGCAGGCGGTAAAATGGCGCATATTGACCCGCCAACAGAGTATGAACTTGAGCAGGTAAAGCGTTGGGAAGCATTTTTAAACCAAGATGATTTGAAGTATCAGTTATCGGCTCGCTATATATACGAGCATTGGTTTTTAGCTCACATATATTTTGGCCAAAAGACCCCAGATAACTTTTTTAAGCTTGTTCGTTCGAGCACACCTCCAGGCGAAAAAATAAAATTAATAAGCACACGTCGACCTTATGACGACCCTAAAGTTAACCGTGTTTACTACCGATTTTTGCATGATCGCAGCACTGTTTTATCTAAAACTCACTTACCTCTTAAGCTAAATGATGAAAAGTTGACGCGCTTGTACCAACAGTTCATTGCACCAGAGTATACGGTTAAAAGCATGCCAAGCTACAAGGCAGAGTCTGCATCTAATCCGTTTAAAACGTTTGAAGTGATCCCTATTGATTCTAAATATCAATTTATGCTTGATGAAGCAGAGTTAATTATTATGGGCTTTATTAAAGGGCCAGTATGCCGTGGTCAAATTGCGTTAAATGTGATTAACGACCACTTTTGGGTTGCTTTTGCTGACCCCAAAAAGGTGGCAACCCCAGCGGTTGGACAAATGATAATGCAGCATGAGGACGCACTTGAATTACCCGCCGCAGAGGAAAGTAATGCATTTCCTATTGCTAACTGGGTTAAATACTCAGCTCTGGAGCAAAAATATTTAAAAGCAAAGGTCAATTTAGCTAATGAGATGTTTAAAGGTGGCGAGCATTTAACAACAGATCTATTGTGGAAAGGAGATGGCCACAATAAAAATGCAGCACTGACTATATTTCGTCATTTTGACAGCGCCACCGTGGTGAAAGGTTTTATTGGTCAAGAGCCAAAAACAACTTGGATTTTAGATTATGCCTTATTTGAGCGAATTCATTATTTGCTGGTTGCTGGTTTTGATGTTTACGGCAATATTGGGCATCAACTGGTAACGCGTTTGTATATGGATTTTTTACGCTTAGAAGGAGAGCAAAACTTCTTAGCATTATTACCTGAAAGTAAACGAGATAAAATTAAAGGCCAGTGGTATCGAAAATCACCCCCAAGCCTTGCTGAGTTTTTTAAAAATAATCGTGAGTTTAGTCAGCCAAGCGGTATAACTTATAAAACAAACAATCCTCAAAAAGAGTTATATGCACTAATTAAAGAGGCGCTAAGCCCAGTGCTAAGCGAGCACTACGATTATAAACAAGTACCTAAATCACTAAGTGCCATTAATGCTATGCCTGCAAAAGCAGTAAACTTACTACCGCAGTTATCGTTTGTGTTAGTAAAGCAAGATGACGATAGCCATAAGGCTTACACGATTATTCATCATAACGCACATTACAATATTTCGAGCTTATTAAATGAAGACGGTCAACGAGCTTTTGACGAAGACACGGCAACAATCGTCCCCGGTTTTATAGGTGACTACCCAGCTTCCATTTGGTATTTGAATAATGAACAACAGGTTGAGGCTTTTGCTGAACAGTTACCTATGATGCAAGTTGAAGCTGACTACGCAGCTTTAAAAACTAAGTTTGGTATTAGACGTTCTCATCCACAGTTTTGGCAATACAGCGATATTTTGCACGCTACAGCAAAAAAATACCGTGGTATTGAATACGGGTTGTTCGATTACAATCGTTTAGAAAATAGATAGTAAATCCTCTTATATAGCCCAGCTTTGAGTTGGGCTTTTTTATATTTATAGATTAAGCATAGATATTGATGTAATTGGACTACACTTAAACCAAAAAATTAGGCTAACTATGTTTGAAGTTGTTGCAAATATTCGCCTACGTAATCGGTGGGCATTAATCGCTATTGCGCTATTAATTAGTGTTTCTGTATCACTAATGCAGTACTTTTTTTCAGTACAAAAAAATGATGCAAACATTATTAACATTGCTGGTAAACAGCGAATGCTGTCGCAAAAAATTGCATGGCATGGTGATAAGTTATTAACCTCGCAAGTACCTAGTACAGATCATCAGCAGTCTTTAGATGCATCGCTCAGCCTATTTAAAGCAAACCATCAATATTTATTGTTAAAAAACGATAATGGTCAATATAAATACCTCAGCCCTGAGCTTATCAAGTTATATATACAATCACCTATTGAGCTAGATTTGCGCGTGCAAAAATTTATCCAGCGGGTAGAAGGGCTACTGTATAAACAGGAAAAAATAGACCCCAATGTGTTTTCTGTTAAGCGAATGGAAGAGTTACTAAAGTATTTAGATCAAGCTGTTGGCTTATTTGAAAAAGAGTCCGTAAAAAAAGTGGCGTGGGTGTCTTCAGCCGAGCTATTTTTTTGGTTGCTAACTATGTTATTGCTTATTGGTGTATTACGCTTTGTGTTCATACCGATGGAAAAGCAGATCACTAAGGCGTTATCAAAGTATCAACAGCAAAAAGATTTTGCGCAGCAAGTGAGCAAAAATAAAGAACACTTTATAGCTCGAGCAAGTCATGAGTTTAGAACGCCTCTACAAGGCTTTATTGCCTCGATTGATTCGTTAGAGGTCAGTAATAGCCAAAAATCGATTAAAACACAGGCCTCTTATTGCGCATCAAGAATAATAGCAATGCTTGACGAGCTACAAGATTTACAGGCGCTTAGTTTAGGTCGTTGGGCATTGAAACCGTCAAATGAAAACTTACTTCAGTCATTCAATAAAGTGCTTTTAGGGTATGAATTTGGTTACAGTCAAAAAGGCATTACCTTAGTTACAACTCTTGATTCGACACTTGATCAAGCTATAAAACTAGATCATCAACGCTTTCAGCAAGTGTTAGCTGAGTTAGTTGGCAACGCATTAAAGTTTACAGAAGAGGGGGCTGTTACTGTTAAGGCTTGTGTTAGCAATAAGCAATTAACAGTAAGAATCACGGATACAGGTTCAGGATTAACCAAGCCAGTCAGCAAGTTAACTTTTAATTCATCTAACCAAAATAATCACTTTCAAGGGTTAAGAACAGGCCTTGCAAGGGTGCAGTACATTGTTGATGCTTTTGACGGAAATATTGTGTTTGAAAATACATCGCCAAATGGGGTGCGCGTTACGCTGAAAATGCCCGTTGTGATTGATGAAAGTGCACCTTCGTTAAGTGCGCTGTTACCTCAAAATCTGCATTGTTTAGTTGTTGAAGATAACCCGTTAAACATGCACTTATTAACGCGAATTCTTTCACAACTTAACTATAGCTATGAATGTGCAGAAAACGGAAAGGTCGCCTGCGAGATGGCCACTAAAAATGAATACCAGGTTATTTTTATGGATTTAAATATGCCAATAATGGATGGCTTTGAGGCTATTAAAAAAATACGCATTTTTGACGCTAATACGCCTATTATTGTGGTTACCGCTAATACATCTACAGAGGATATGAAGTTAGTTTATGAGTATGGCGCCAGTGGGCATATTCATAAACCAATTGGTAAGCAAGCAATTGTCGATGCGCTAGTTAATGTATGTATGAGCAGTGAAATAAATTAAAAATGTGTAAAATACGCTGACTTACATAATTAGCCTGATGTTAACTTGGCAGTACAGTAAGTGCTATGATGTAGGCAAATCGACACTGTTTGCAGTGCTAATTGATAAGGTTAAATTAGTACTGCAAGCATAGAAGCACCTTACCCAAATGAAGTTATTGCTACCTGAGATACAATTTTTTTAGGTTTTAGAATGTTTTTTATATTTTTTATTAATACTTTCTATTGCGTAAATAATAATTTCGATCACAAGAAGTAAAGAAGCAATGATTAACCCACCACTTGGTTTAAAGTGTCCCTCTTGATAGTAATATATTCCACTTATAAAAAGCATGGAGAGAAAAAATAAAATCTCGAATTGAATACGTTTCATAATCCACCTAAATATTATTAGCTTACGCAGGGTAACTATTTACGTAAGCTTTATTGGAGTTCTTAGTTTTAAAGACGAGTAACACTAAAACCTTTGTCTTTTAGCTGCTTAATTAAGCCATGTTGCTCTGGTAAGTGCAGTGCACCTACCGCAATAAATAGTTTTTCGTTACTTAAGCGAGGCACTAATTGCTCAACCCATTTATTATTGCGATTAACCAGCATGACTTGCTCGCTTATTTCACCGTAATTACTATCGTCAAAGCTCATATTGTAGTACTCGGTAAGCGTATCCATATCGCCATTTTTCCACGCGTTTACTAGCTTAATAAAGTAAGTATTAATGTCGGCAAGCTGCTCGAAGGTTTCTTCAATCATTTCGTTACTTAATAGCGCCATACCATCAAACATTTGTAACTGCTGCTCTAAGGTTTCTAGTTCGCTTATTTTTATATTTTGCTCTTTAGCGTAAGCAAGTACTTGCTTGTCTATGCCTGTTTGATCAGAAAATCCTGCATTTTGAAATTCAATTTGCATCATAGTTACCATTACAGCCCACGGTTTGAAGGTGTTAAACATGGCAATATCAATCGACTTTTTTGCAAAGTAATCTTTAAGCTTTTTGTAGTTTTGTTTTGATAGTTCTGTTTGTAATGTTTTGCCATTTTTTAGCATCATTAATGGCATAGAGCGCTGTTGCATCTCAAATGGAGTAAGTTTACTAATATCCACTTCCACAACCACTTCATTACTTTGTTCAATGGCTTGAGTTATATTTTCAGGCAAGCCTTTCATACTGGCATCACCTACGTGAACAGTGCCAAATAAATAAGATGTTGTGCCGTTTTTTTCTACTTTATATAAAGCTGGTGTTGCAAGGCTATTAAAGCTTAGTACTGTAAGCAGCACCATAATGAAAAAGTAACTAATACGAGGTATCGGTTTCATGGTTTGTCCTTCAAATCCTGTTGTTGAGTTAAACAAATACTAACCTAAATTTGCCTATACAGCAGTGCTAAATTCAGTATTTATCAAACGTCTTTTGTGAGGGTATTGGTACTAATGTGCGCTGAGTGGAGTGTCTGTTCTATTTACGTTTTTTGATTTTGTACAGTCGCAAGCCATAATCATTAAAACTATTCGGAAGAGCTAAATACTATCTGTATAAAAAAATTAATTTAATTTTTACTAAAACTCAAAAATTAATCAAACCATAAATGGGGAATATAAGAATAGTGAATTTCTATACTTTAAATTAAAACATAAAAATTCCTTTACGGTTGTATTTAGTGAATTTTAAAACCACTTAATTTGGGTTTTAGTGCTTTTTTTGAATTGAGTTTGGTGTTGACTTAAGCCGCTCAGCGCGGTACTAATACATAACAGAGCGAAAGATGAGCTTTCGCAACAGATTATTTAAATTTGGTGTTAATTACATGCTTACAACTGCACTTAAACTAGTCCTGATTATTATCGTGGTGATTATTCCCGCGAGGGCTTTGTAGTGCTGTAAACTTGAGCATTAAAAAGCCCTCCGCACTTAACAGTTCGGAGGGCTTTTTAGTTTTAAGGGTAAAAATTAATTAGGTTGTCACTGAAGAATGAGGATTTATTAATGACAGGCGCAGAACTCACAATCGACTTATTAGCCAAACACGGCGTAAAAGAGGTATTTGGCTACCCTGGTGGAGCCATTATGCCAATTTACGATGCGCTGTATGGTGCGCCAGTCAAGCATTACCTCACTCGCCACGAGCAAGGTGCTGGTTTTGCTGCTGTAGGTTATGCCCGCAGCACAGGTAAATTAGGCGTATGTTTAGCAACATCAGGCCCTGGGGCAACTAATCTAATAACAGCACTTGCCGATGCAATGATGGACTCAGTACCATTATTAGCAATTACTGGCCAAGTACCTACTGCAGCTATTGGCTCTGATGCATTTCAAGAAGTAGATGTGCTAGGTATGTCACTTTCGTGCACAAAACACAGTTACATGGTAGAGCGTCCAGGAGATTTAGCCGAAATACTGCAAGAGGCTATGCACTTAGCCCAAAGTGGTCGCCCAGGTCCTGTACTTGTCGATATTCCAAAAGACATTCAAATGGCGCAAGTGCCTTTTAAACCTTGGCTCGCCGCTGATGAATACTTACCACAGCTTGATTTAAACCAAGTTGCTATTGCAAATCAGTTATTAAGTGAAGCAAAGCAGCCAGTTGCATATGTTGGCGGCGGCGTGCAAGCCGCTGATGCGCAAAATGAGTTAATGCAGTTTTTAAATAAAACGCAAATGCCAGCAGTATCAACACTTAAGGCATTAGGCAGTGTATTACCAGATTACGAACATTACTTAGGTATGCTAGGTATGCACGGTACACAAGCCGCTAATATAGCCGTGCAAGAGTGCGATGTATTAGTGTGTATAGGCGCTCGTTTTGATGACCGCGTAACGGGTAACTTAGCTAAATTTGCAGCCAAAGCAAAAGTAATCCACTTAGATATAGATGCAGCTGAAGTAGGTAAACGAAAACCTGCTAAGGCCTCGTTAGTTGCAGACTTAAAAACATCATTACCGGCACTTGAGTGCTTTGTAACCCCTAAAGCATGGTGCGATACAAATAAGCAGTTAAGCGTAAAACATGCGTGGCGCTACGATTACCCAGGCGAAAAAGTATTTGCCCCGTATTTATTGAACCAATTAAGCCTGCGTATGCCAAAAACAGGCGTAGTGTGCTGTGATGTGGGTCAGCACCAAATGTGGGTAGCGCAACACATGAAATTTAGCCACCCGAGCAACCATTTAAGTAGTGGTGGTGCAGGCACAATGGGCTTTGGTTTACCAGCAGCCATAGGTGCACAAGTAGCGCGCCCGGATGATTTTGTAATAACGGTCTCGGGTGATGGTTCAATCATGATGAATATCCAAGAACTCGCCACTATTCGCCGTAACAATTTACCAGTAAAAATACTGATATTAGATAACCAACGCTTAGGTATGGTTCGCCAATGGCAGGAGCTATTTTTTGAAGGACGTTACTCTGAAACAAACCTTTCAGATAACCCTGATTTTGTTCAGTTAGCCGCTGTATTTGGTATTCCTGGGCAAACAATTACACATGCAAATCAAGTTGATGATGCAATAACCGCATTAGTTAACAACAAAGGGCCGTACATAGTACATGCCTGCATAGACGATAAAGAAAACGTATGGCCACTTGTACCACCAGGGGCTGCAAATGACGAAATGATTACGGAGAAAGCACAATGAAACACAGCCTAACTATTGCATTAAAGAGCCAAAGTATAGCGGTCGAGCGTTTTTTGCGTGTAGTGCGTCACCGTGGTTTTGATCTTACGCATTTTCAGCTCAATATGGATGATGGCCACTATAATGTAGCGATGACAGTAGATAGCGATAAACCAATCCACCTTTTAACAAGCCAGTTAAATAAGCTGGTGGACGTTAAAGAAATCACTTTACAAAATTTACAGCAACAAGCTGTGTAATTGCTAACAACACAAATTTACGAGTAATTGAACAACAGTTACTCACCAATTTTTAGAATGAGGAATGCCCGCTTACAGAGCGGCAAAACAGAGGTAACTATGGCTAAATTAAGAAGTGCAACAACAACTGAAGGACGTAAACGCGCAGGTGCACGTGCATTATGGCGCGCAACAGGCATGACCGACACAGACTTTGGTAAACCAATTATTGCTGTAGTTAACTCGTTTACGCAATTTGTACCAGGGCATGTTCACCTTAATCAGCTTAGTGAGCTAATGGCTGAAACAATCACTCAAGCGGGTGGTGTACCAAAAGAATTTAATACCATCGCTATTGATGACGGTATCGCTATGGGCCACGGTGGCATGCTCTACTCACTCCCATCACGCGACCTAATTGCCGACTCGGTTGAGTACATGGTTAACGGCCACTGCGCCGATGCGATGATCTGTATTTCTAACTGCGACAAAATTACCCCAGGGATGATGCTTGCAGCGCTACGCTTAAACATACCGGTTATTTTTGTATCGGGCGGACCAATGGAAGCGGGTAAAACAAAACTTGCTAACATTGATATCAAATTAGATTTAGTCGATGCCATGGTTAAAGGCGCTGATGAGTCAGTAAGTGATGCAGATTCAGAGCAAGTAGAGCGCTCTGCATGTCCTACTTGTGGGTCGTGTTCAGGCATGTTCACTGCAAACTCAATGAACTGCTTATTAGAGGCTATTGGCCTTGCACTACCGGGTAACGGTACAACGCTTGCAACTCATAAAGATCGTAAGCAACTATATGTAGAAGCGGGTGCGCGTATTGTTGATTTATGCCGTGAGTACTACCAAAAAGATAATCAAGACGTACTGCCTCGCGCTATCGCTAACAAAACAGCGTTTATGAACTCTATGGTTGTTGATATTGCCATGGGTGGGTCATCTAATACGGTATTGCATTTATTAGCTGCGGCACAAGAAGCCGGCGTCGATTTTGACATGTCGCACATTGATGAGTTATCTCGTAAAACCCCATTTTTATGTAAAGTTGCCCCAGCAACAGCGCAGTACCACATTGAAGATGTGCATCGCGCTGGTGGCATGATGGCTATTATCCGTGAGTTGGGTAAAGGCGGTTTAGTTGATTTATCGGTAAACCACGTGGCGGGTATGACCATGGGGGAGCTTGTTAAAAAGTGGGATGCGACAGATCCAACAAACGAAGCCGCACAAAAGTTTTACCGCGCAGGCCCTGCTGGTATTCGTACTACAAAAGCAATGAGCCAAGAATGCCGTTGGGATGAAGGCGATAACGACCGTGAAAACGGTTGTATCCGCAGTGTTGAGCACGCTTTTCGTCAAGATGGCGGCTTAGCTGTGCTCTCAGGTAACTTAGCGGTTGACGGTTGTATTGTTAAAAGCGCAGGCGTAGTTGACGAAATGCTACATTTTGAAGGCACTGCAGTGGTGTACGAATCACAAGATGATTCAGTAGAAGGCATTTTAAACGACGAAGTAAAAGCCGGTGACATTGTTGTTATCCGTTACGAAGGCCCTAAAGGCGGCCCAGGTATGCAAGAAATGCTGTACCCAACGAGCTACTTAAAATCAAAAGGCTTAGCTGAAAAGTGTGCATTGATCACCGATGGACGTTTCTCAGGTGGTACATCAGGCTTATCTATTGGCCACGTATCGCCAGAAGCGGCAAGCGGCGGTGCCATTGCGTATGTTGAAAATGGCGACAAAATTATTATTGATATTGCAACGCGTGAGATTACGCTTGCATTAAGCGATGAAGAACTTGAAGCGCGTAAGCAAAAGCAACTAGCACGTGGCAAGCTGGCGTACAAACCGGTTGATCGTGAGCGCTATGTATCGTCGGCATTAAAAGCGTATGCATTACTTGCAACCAGTGCAGACAAGGGTGCAGTGCGTGACTTAGAAAAGTTGGAGGAGCTTAGCTAATTATGGTTTCTCAAGAGCTCGATTATTTTCGTGCAATTATTCAAGCAAATATGGAGCCCTTGGCTAAAGTCACTGAGGTCAGTAAAATGCCCGACCTCAGTGCGAAGTTAGGTAATCATGTTTGGTTAAAGCGTGAAGATCAGCAGCCGGTGTATTCGTTTAAACTACGGGGCGCTTTCAATAAACTTAATAAGTTGCCCAAAGGCTCGGTTGTCATTACGGCATCGGCGGGTAACCATGCTCAGGGTGTTGCATTAAGCGCTTCGCATTTAGGGCACAAGGCAACGATTGTGATGCCTGTTACAACGCCAGAAATAAAAGTTAACGCCGTACGTGCTTTAGGCGCAGAGGTGGTATTACATGGTCATCAGTTTGATGTAGCTAAAGCTCATGCGCTTGAACTTACAGAGCAGCGTAATGGCATTTTTGTTCCACCATTTGACGACCCCGACGTTATTGTTGGCCAAGGCACTGTAGCACGAGAGCTAATGCAACAACTCAATGAGCTTGATGCAGTATTTATACCTGTGGGTGGCGGTGGTTTACTGGCAGGCATGGCTGTTTATATAAAGTCACTTCGTCCTGATATCAAAGTTATTGGCGTTGAAGCCGATGAGAGCGCCTGTTTACAAGCTGCACTTAAAGCGGGTGAACCGGTAGAGCTTGACCGAGTTGGCAGTTTTGCCGATGGAGTCGCTGTTAAAATTATTGGCAAAGAAACATTTCGCTTGGCTCAAAAGTTTTGTGATGAAGTGGTGACTGTAACCAGTGATGAAATATGCGCCGCCATGCAAGACATCTTCGTATCTACACGCGCTATTGCTGAGCCTTCTGGCGCTCTTGCAACAGCAGGGCTAAAAAAGTGGAGTCAGCAATCAGGTCTTAAAGGGTTAAATTTAGCAGCTGTACTTTCGGGTGCTAATTTAAACTTTGATCGTCTTCGTTACGTAGCAGAGCGCACTGCGCTAGGTGAAAAAAACGAAGCGTTATTAGCCGTTACCATTAAAGAAGAAAAAGGCAGTTTTAAACAGTTTTGTGCGTCTTTAGGTGGCCGTGCTATTACTGAGTTCAACTACCGTTATGCAGGGCCTGGTGAAGCGCAAATTTTTGTAGGTATTGCACTGCGTCAAGGAGAGCAGGAACTCAATGAGCTTAAACAAGATCTAACTAAAAATGATTACGCGTTTTGCGACTTATCAGACAACGAGCTCGCTAAATTGCACGTACGGTATATGGTTGGTGGTAAAGCACCTGAAAAACTGCATGAACGGTTGTTACGTTTTGAGTTTCCCGAATATCCCGGTGCATTAGCGCGTTTTTTAGATACACTTGGTAACGATTGGAATATCACGTTATTTCATTATCGGAGTCAAGGTGGCTCAATGGGCTATGTTTTAGCTGGCTTTGCTATTGAGCCTGAGCAATTTGAGACCTTTAACGAGCATCTAAATGACTTAGGTTATAGCGCGCAAGATGAAACGCATAACCCGTGTTTTACACAATTTTTAACGACGCAATCTCTCTCAGACAAAACCGCAAAGCTCGCTTCAGTTTAACAGCGACTCAACAGCAAGCCCCTTACAAGGGGGCTTGCTTTATCATTTGTTTTACATATAGTTACAGGTAACCACTATATTTTTGAGGAAACTTGGTTGCTACTTAAAGGATTAATACTTGGATTGTGTTGTTTTTGTTGCCAAATCGCGGCGCAAGAATCGGTCACTTTACAATTAAAATGGACACATCAGTTTCAGTTTGCTGGTTACTACATGGCCAAAGAAAAAGGGTTTTATAAAGATGTGGGTCTTGATGTAACCATAAAGCCCGCAGATCTAACAATACCTGATGCGTTTAGTGCTGTGGCTAATGGCCAAGCAGAGTTTGGTGTAGGTCACTCGGGTATTTTAAAAGAACGTATAAACGGCCAACCTTTCGTAGCAATGGCGCCTATCTTGCAATATTCACCTTATTGTTGGATGGTAAGAGACACTTCTGATATTTTTCATCCTCGTGATTTTGTAAATAAGCGCATTAGTAAAGTGAGCCACAACGATAGCAATGAGTTAATGGCTATGCTTACTCGCAGCGGAGTAAATACGCGCTTGCTTAGCGTATATAACGGTGACAACCCAAGCCAAGCCTGGACTGAAAATAGGCTTGATGCAATGCAAGTTTATTTATCTACTGAGCCCTACAATATGACTCAGAGAGGTATATCACATCGCCTAATATGTCCTCAGCGTTACGGCATAGACGTCTATGCAGATATCTTATACACCACCAGGAAAATGTTAAACACATCCCCAGAAACGGTCGAAAGATTTTATCAAGCCAGCCTTAAGGGGTGGCGCTACGCAATGATGAATATGGACGAGGCCATTGCGGTAACCCAAATACTTTACGCACCTAACAAAAGTTTCCATGAATTAGCATACGAGGCTGAAATGCTAAAAGAGTATATTATGCCAGCAACAACCAGTTTGGGGCATATGTCTATTCCAAAGTGGCGCCTAATTGCAGACTTGTACGGTATTCACCAAACTGAGTTTGACAAGGTTAAAGCCAGTTTTATTTATAAATATCAGCGGCCGGAACAAATGGAGCTATCATGGATGTTAATTGCAGCGATGATTGTGAGTGTTATTTCTATACCTCTGTATTTGCGTTTAATGTTTAGTAAAAAAATAACCGTTTAATGGCTGTTAATGTTACTGATACAATTGGCCGCCTTTTAATAAATTAAGCTGTTATGACGTTAGCCGAGCAATTTACTTCACTTGATTCTATTTTAAAGCGGACTCGCGCCTATTGGCAGTGCACCGCTTTTGACTTTGATGCGATCCCTTGGCCTGAACTGCAAGGCATATTAAACAGCCTAACCGATGAGCAAGTAGCGACACTTGATACCAAGCAGAATGAATTAATAGATTTTTTTAATCCGCATATTAAGTTACTTGATGAATTACAGCTATTATGTGAATTACCCCAAGCAGATACCCGCCGATATGATTACCCTTTTTGGATTAGTAATGGCATAAAAGGGCGTAAGTTCGAACAACTTCAAGACTTTGTGTCTGCGTTGCCAAACACAAAATTACCGGTATTAGAATGGTGTGCGGGTAAAGGGCATTTAGGTCGCATGCTGGCATTCAACGGTGCTACACATATTAATAGCCTTGAGCTGCAGGCAAATTTATGCGAACAGGGTCAAAAAAGCGCAAAGCAACAAGGCTTGGCGATGCAATTTAGCCAAGTAGATGTATTACATGATGACACTACATTATTCTTTAATACTGATATGCATGCTGTGGCGCTTCATGCATGCGGCGCTTTACATCAAGCTATGATACACAAAGCAATAGCTGCAAACGTAAAGCAAATTAGCTTCTCACCTTGTTGCTATCATTTATTCACACCGAACGATTACTTGCCAATGAGCGAGCTTGCCAAGCAAAGTCAGCTTAGGTTAACTCACCGTGATTTAAAACTGGCTCTGCAAGAAACAGTAACAGCACCATCTCGAGTTGATAAAATACGAAAAATAGAACTTGAGTGGCGATTGGGCTTTGATGCGCTGAGGAGGTCAATTACCAATGAGCCGTACTACGTTAGTGTCCCCTCAGTTAATAAGGCGGTATTCTCAGGTTCATTTAAATCATTTTGTGAGTGGGCGGGGGATAAAAAAGCATTAAAAATACCGCAAGGTATTGATTATGGCCGTTTTTTATCTGAAGGCGTCGCTCGAAAAAAGGTGACTGACAGAATTGAACTGGTTCGACATGTGTTCAGAAGAGCAATTGAGGTTTGGCTTGTGCTCGATCGTGCTTTATATTTGCAACAGCATGGCTATCAAGTAAGTATTAAAACCTTTTGTGAAAAGCAGTTAACGCCTCGGAATATTTTAATTCTTGCCAATAATAACCCTTCCACCCAATAAATAGTCGTTTTGGCTTAATAAGAGATGCAATGAGAAAATTAAAAAATTTGTTCGATAATAATAAAAATTGGGCTGCGCGGACAAGCGAAGCGAACCCAGAGTTTTTTAAAATTTTGTCTATGCAGCAAAACCCAGAGTACTTATGGATTGGTTGTTCAGACTCTCGTGTACCAGCTAATCAAATAGTTGATTTATTACCGGGTGAGCTATTTGTACACCGCAATGTCGCCAATGTAGTTGTACATACTGACCACAATTGCTTATCAGTGATGCAATACGCAGTCGAAGTTTTAAAAGTTAAACACATTATGGTCGTTGGCCATTATGGGTGTGGTGGTGTTCAAGCGGTCCTGAACGATGCAAAGTTTGGCTTTATTGATAATTGGCTTCGTCATGTTGGCGATGTAAAAGAAAAGCACATAGAGCAACTCAACAGTATAAATGAAGAACAGCGATTAAGCCGCTTGATAGAGCTTAACGTAATAGAGCAAGTTCGTAATGTATGTCGAACCAATATTGTGCAAGATGCATGGGAGCGAGGCCAAGACTTAACGATTCATGGATGGGTTTATGGTTTAGAAAACGGCCATTTACATGACTTAGAAGCGGTTGTAACGTGTGCAGAGGAAGAGTCAGACAGTTACAAACGTGCAATCCAACATGTATTTAAAAAAGCAGGTTGTGAGTAAATAAATGACGAAAACGGCGGTTGTTATTGGCGCAACAGGTTTAGTAGGATCTGAGCTTTTGACGGCATTACTCAGCTGTGCTGAGTATAGTAAAGTTGTTGCTATAACACGCCGAGTGTTACCACTTTCCGATAAAAAGTTAACTAACCATATTATTGATTTTGAAAAGCTGACTCAATACAG
Source organism: Pseudoalteromonas sp. H71 (assembly GCF_001468485.1). GTDB lineage: Bacteria > Pseudomonadota > Gammaproteobacteria > Enterobacterales > Alteromonadaceae > Pseudoalteromonas. The sequence goes on along the minus strand of NZ_LODI01000006.1, from coordinate 81,413 downwards.
TGAGTTATTTAAAGGTGATGTGTTTTTTTCATGTTTAGGTACGACACTTAAACAAGCAGGCTCTGTTGAGGCACAGCGTAAAGTCGACTTTGATTATCAATTTATTGCCGCGCAACTTGCTTCATGTAATGGTATGAAACACTATTGCTTAGTGTCATCAAGTGGTGCAAATGCAAACAGCAGCAGTGCTTATTTAAAAATGAAGGGGCAGTTAGAGCAAGCGGTTATGCCTTTGGCGTTTAATAAAACGAGTGTTTTTCAACCGTCACTGTTATTAGGGGCGCGGGATCACTTTAGGCTAGCTGAAAAAATAGGCAGTGTTATTTTACCATTGCTTACAAAAGTTGGCGTTTTAAAGCGTTATAAACCCATAACAGGCAAGCAAGTTGCTGTAAAAATGTTATTGGTGAGTTTAAAGCAAGAAGAGGCGCATAAATATTATGTGCTTGATGAGCTATTTGAATAGATATTAATTTCATGTATACATAATAATGTAAAAAAAGCAGCTTAGGCTGCTTTTTTATGCGTTAAATTAATTATTCAACGTCTGTTTTTTCGCTTAGTTGCTGTTCAAGAACTGCCACTTTAGCTTCTAGCTCAGTTAGTTTTTCGCGTGTACGGATAAGTACTTGGCTTTGAATATCAAATTCTTCTCGGCTAACAAAGTCCATCTCAGCAAGCTTGTTTTGTAAAACTTGCTTTGTTTTACCTTCTAGCGTGTCTGCTAAATTTTTTACACCTTGTGGCATATTACTCGTAATTTGCTTAGCAATTTCTTCTAGTTTTGCTGGGTTGATCATAATTGTCCCTTCGGCATTGCCTAAAATGATAATAACTAATATTACCTTATACCCACTTCATTTAACACATGATCATGTTTGCGTAATTAATTATGGCAATCGCTATGCCTGTAGTAATGGTTACGTTAAAATTGCGCGTCTTTTAAATCATTCTGGTCGTTATGAAACTTAATCCAAAACAAGATGAAGCGGTAAAATATATCAGTGGCCCATGCTTAGTTCTTGCTGGTGCTGGCTCTGGAAAAACCCGCGTTATTACAAATAAAATTGCTTATTTGGTACAAAAGTGCGAGTACAAAGCACGTAATATTGCGGCTGTTACCTTTACTAATAAAGCGGCTAAAGAAATGCGTGAGCGCGTATTACAAACGCTTAGTAAGCAAGAGGCTAAAGGGTTATGGGTATCGACGTTTCATACACTGGGTTTAGAAATAATAAAAAAAGAATTGAGCACACTCGGCTTTAAACCTGGTTTTTCGTTATTTGACGATCAAGATACCAATCAGCTGTTATCGGAACTCACCGAAGATGAATTAAAAAAAGACAAAGATTTACTTAAGCTGCTAAAGATGGAAATTGGTAGCTGGAAAAACGAGCTAGTGCTGCCAGAGCAAGCAATACGTGAAGCGCGTGACGCGCAAAAATCGTTATTTGCACAGCTTTATGCCCGTTATCAAACCCAATTGCGTGCCTATAATGCATTAGATTTTGACGATCTGATTATGATCCCCACATTACTACTTACTAGTAACGCAACATCTCGTGAGCGCTGGCAGCAACGCTTTAAATACTTGCTGGTGGATGAATATCAAGATACCAATACCAGCCAGTATCAGCTTGTAAAGCTACTCGTGGGTGAGAGAGCGCGTTTTACTGTGGTGGGCGATGATGATCAATCTATTTACTCTTGGCGTGGTGCGCGTCCGCAAAATCTTGTTCTTTTGAGTAAAGATTACCCCGGACTTAGGCTTATAAAGCTCGAACAAAACTACCGAAGTGCACAGCGAATACTTAAATCTGCCAATATACTCATTGCCAATAACCCGCACGATATAGAAAAAAAGCTATTTAGTGAGTTAGGTTATGGTGAGCCGATAAAAGTGATTGGTTGTCGCGACGAAGAGCATGAGTCAGAGCGTGTAGTTGCTGAAATTATTTCGCATAAATTTATGAAGCGCACAAGCTACAAAGACTACGCTATTTTGTATCGTGGAAATCACCAAGCACGCGGCTTTGAAAAATCATTAATGAGCAACCGTATCCCTTATAAAATAAGTGGCGGCATGTCGTTTTTCGCGCGTTCAGAAATTAAAGACATAATGGCGTACTTGCGCTTACTCGTGAATCAAGATGATGACAATGCTTTTTTAAGAATTGTGAATACCCCTCGTCGAGAAATAGGCACAGTAACGCTCGAAAAGCTGGGTACTTTAGCCAACGAAAAACATCAAAGTTTGTTTGCTACCTGTTTTGATAACGACCTAGGCTACAGATTAAAAGGGCGAGGTTTTAACGCTTTAGCTGGGTTTGCTCGATGGATTGTCGAATTGTCAGACAACGCGGTACGCAGTGATACGTTAGAGGCGGTGAAAGATTTAGTGCGTAATATTAATTACGAAGCTTACCTTTACGAAACATCGCCTAGTGCTAAAGCAGCCGAAATGAGAATGAAAAATGTCTCTGAATTGTATCGTTGGATCACAGACATGCTAACTGGAGACGCTGATAACGAGCCGATGACGCTTGCCGAAGTGGTTAGTAAACTGACACTGCGCGATATGTTAGAGCGTAATGAGGAAGAAGATGAATCCGATGCTGTTCAGTTACTTACATTGCATGCCTCTAAAGGTTTAGAGTATCCGTATGTGTTTATGGTTGGTATGGAAGAGGGGTTGCTACCTCACCAGGTTAGTATTGACGAGGATAACGTAGACGAAGAGCGTCGACTCGCTTACGTTGGTATTACTCGTGCGCAGCAAGAGTTAACACTTACATACGCAAAGATACGCCGTCAGTTTGGTGAAACCTCTGAAACAGAGTTAAGTCGATTTGTGCAAGAGTTGCCGCAAGATGATTTGGCATTTGAAAACAAAAAAGCGCCAAGTTCTCAGGCAGAGCGAATGGAAAAAGGGCAGGCCAGAGTCGCAAATTTACGAGCTATGTTTAAAAAACCTGAGTGAAATCAGGCTTTTTTATAACCAAAGCTGGGCTTAAACTGATTGACTGACGTGTTCTGGCTGTGACTCAGGGCAAGCTAATGTGTGTTGTTTACCAACAAAAAATGACAAACCATGTTTATCTAATAAAGCTCTAAAATTAAGTATAGAAGGCCCTTTCGCTATTACCTTTATTTTTTTGAGCTTAGTGATAGGAAGCACACCTTGCAGTTGCAGATCGTAGCTTTCTTGCTGCAGTATACGTTTACTGAAGGTGGAGCTAAGTAGTAGATAGTCAAAGTTAACATCGGTTAATAAATTCAGTTCACATCTGTCTTTAGCAAAATTATTTAGGCCGACTGAGTACCCTAACAACGATAATTGCTTAAGGTTTTCTAGCTGGGTAGCACATGCATGGCGAATCTCTTGCTCATCAAAAAGTAAACAAAGCTGGCTTGGGCCACGTTGTTTGTTTAATACATCAATAAATAAAGTAAATTCGTGTTTTTCGAGTAATAAGGCAGAGCAGGGTACTAGTGCCATTGCCACATTGGCGTTTATGGCCTGCGCATAAGCACACTCTAGCAGTTGTAACTCGACTTTGAGGTGCTGCTCTTTGTCGGTGGCAAATTTTTTCAAAACCTCAAAACTGGTAAACCCTAAAATAGGGTGTTCACCAAATGCTTCAAATAGCGATTCAGATTGTTGTTGCTCATTTAAAGTAATAATTTCTGAGCTTCTAAAACTCATCGGCATTACATCAAGATGATGCAATGCTTTTTGCCCTACATCAGCAATCGATTGAGTGAGTAGCGGATGAAATAACTCGTAACGATTTTTCCCTGAATTTTTTGCATGGTACATTGCGGCATCGGCATCACGAATAATTTCATCTGTGTGTTTATAGCTTTGTTTAGAGTAATTTATACCAATGCTCGCACCGCTTTGCAGTAAAGTACCTTTAATATTAAAAGGCTTTTTCATTAAATCGATAATGCGATTAGCCACATCTTCGGCTTGTTGTGGTTCGGTTAAATGCGTTAGTAAAATAACGAATTCATCTCCACCCAAACGGGCTAATAAATCGTGCTCACGAATACATTGTGAAAAAAGTTCACTCACATTAATTAAGAACTGATCGCCAGCCTGATGGCCGAGTTGGTCGTTAATATCTTTAAACTTATCCAAGTCGATAAATAGCACAGCAAAGTGGCGGTCTGGGAAACGTTGAAAGTGCTGAAGTGTTTTTTCTAACTGAGTTAAAAATAAACTGCGGTTTGGCAAGCTTGTTAACGAGTCGTGATGGGCGTCGTGATAAAGCTGTTGCTCTATTTTTTTACGTTCTTCAATTTGCATTTGCAAATGCATATTGGTTTGTTGCAGTTCTTTTGTTTTTTCGTTTACTCTAAACTCAAGCTCTTGATGGCTTTTTGCAATGGCCTGATTAGCTAGTTTAGTTTGCAAAACAGCCGCTATTTGGTGCGATACAAAGGTAATTAATTCGTTATCGTCTTGACTGAAAATATGCTTATTATTATATGCCTGGCACACAATAAGACCAATAACACCCTGCGATGTTTTTAAAGGTGCGCCTAGCCAGCTTGTGGCTTTTTGTTTGTTAGGAACGGGGGCTGAACGTTGTACTACGCCACTGTTTAATAGCGCTTGTGCCTTATCAGGATTTATAAGCTGCGTTTCTTCTGTACTTATTACTAATTCGCTGTAGCCTTTGGCAAACTGACGGGGCTCAGTGTTTTCTTTGTATTCGTCAACACAGTAAGGGAATGTTATCCAACCTGAGTCTCTATCATATAAAGCAATATAGAGGTTTTCTGCGTAGGTAATTGTTTTTATTATGTCATGTATTTTAACGTAAGCGTCATCAAGGTTTTTAGCTTGGGTAGCAATTTCAGATACTTTAAATAAAATTTGCTGACGTTGAAGTGCACGTTTGCGATTGGCAACTTCAAGATTAAGAGCATCGTTACTTTGAGTGAGTGCGCGTGTACGAATTTTTACTTCTGACTCTAAATACTCACGTTTTTTTACACGCTCTATTGCCGTCGCTAAATAAAGCGACATAACTTCAAGAAGTTGTATTTGCTGAGAGTTATAACTTTGATTTACATCATAGCTTTGCGCGGCTAACACACCAATAATATTTTTTTCTTGGTACACAGGTACCCCCACCCAATGCTCAGCGGGTGTCCCTAAAGCTTTGAATAAACCATCAGCGGCTGCGTCTTGCATTTGTTGTTTTGTAAAGTAAGTGGTTTTACCTTCTTTAAAAACGTAACCGGTGGCGCCTTCATCAAAGCTATTAGAGTGATTTAGTGGTACTGCAATGCCATCTTTTTCGTCTGAAAAATAAGAAAGCTCTAACGATTGGCATTGTTGGTTTTGTAAAACAACATAAAAGCTTTTACTAGGCACATACTTTTGTAAAATATCGTGTATAGCGGGATATAATAAGGTTAGCTCTGCAACGGTGCTCGCGCGCTCAGATAATTGGATAAGCGCATTTTGCAAATGGTGTGATTGCTTGTACTTTTCGAGTAGCGTTTTGAGGCGTTTATTTTGGTACGCTAATTTACTCAATGCAGGGAGTTTATCTTCCAATGATGTAACCGATATTATTATTGTATAGTTATTAGGCTTATACTTTCACTTTTAGTGCTTAGCGTCAAGCTGATATTCCAATAAAAATAATGGTTAAAGCCGTATTTTAGGTATAAAAAAAGGCTTAACAAGTTAAGCCTTTTTTTATGTACAACGGATAATTATTTTGCTGTCATGAAATCGATTGCTGCGCTTATTTCATCGTCAGAACAATCCATACATGTGCCTTTAGCAGGCATTGCATTAAAGCCGTTAATAGCATGCTCAAGTAGTGTATCTTTGCCTTTGGCAATACGCGGTGCCCAATCGTCTGCAGATTTAGGTGCTCCTAAAGCTCCTGTACCATGACATGCAAAGCACGCAGCCTGATAAACTTGCTCGCCAGAACGAGGCCCTGTAGGCGCAGCAGCTACTGCAGCTTTATCACCTTCAAGGTATACAGCACCAACGGGTGCGAGACGTTTTTTGATTGCATCTTCAGTCATAGAGTTATCATATGGCTGTGCGTATGCTGTAGTTGCTAACACTAATAATGCTAATGCTGTTAATTTTTTCATTTTGCCTTGCTCACTTCGATTTGAACGTGATCAATCACGATATAGATGACGGAAATTACGCCGATTATAACTCTCTGAGGCAATTTATAAAATGCTAAGAGGTATTTTTATTACTAAAAACTGACTACTTTTTGCGTTAGCTCAATAAATACCAGTGGCTTAGCGCAATTTTATTACCCATTGAGCTTGTTCAAATAGTAAGTAAATGCCCATCACGACTATAGTCAGTTTATTTCTAATACGCGATTAACGAGCTTAGCGATCCCGGCATCGGCTTCAATAATTGATTGAGCAAGCATATAAGCAGGTGTAGTCACAATTTTATTGTGCTGGTCAATCACAACGTCATCAACGTCACAGTTTAAATGTGTTGCGCCAAGCGAAGTGAGTGCGGCAGCCGTGTCATTATCATTGCCAATAGTGAGCTTTGCATTATCGTAAATAAATGGAATTAACGCAGGCGCAATACACATATAGCCAGCTGGTTTATTAGCAGTAGCGAATTTTTTACACGCGTTTAATACGTCACTATTAATAGTCGCTTGCGCACCTTTTACAGCAAAGTCACACAAGTTTTTTGCAGCGCCAAAACCACCTGGAACTATTAACGCATCAAACTCATCAATATTGAGGTGGTTAAGCGCTTTTATATCGCCTCGGGCAATACGTGCGGCCTCAACTAATACGTTGCGTTTTTCACTCATTTCCTCACCCGTTAGGTGATTAATAGTGTGAAGTTGCTCTACATCTGGAGCAAAACACTGGTAGGTTGCGCCGTTTTTAGCTATGTGTAAAAGCGTTAAAATAGCTTCATTAATTTCAGCACCATCGTAAACACCATTTCCAGCTAATAACACTGCTACTTTTTTCATGCTTTTGTGCTCCTTGATTAAATTTATTCAGCCTATAGTTTGAATTTTAACACGAGTTAAATTGTCTCTTTAAATTAATTTTTGTGTGAAAATTATCCGCGAAGTAAGTTGCAATGCGGTATATGCCATTTCACAATTAACACCAATAAAAAAAAGTATAAAGGATCGCTATGATCTTCGATCCATTATGCTAGAATACTCCTCCGGTTATTTAAATGGACGAGAATAACTAAAGTAGGTGATGGCATCAGCAGCCATAAAAAACCTTTTTCCACATTGGTTTAAAAATAATAAAAAAAGAACTTCGTATTATCTTTTTTAAATTAAAACATATAGTTAATTATTTTTCTAGGCGTTTAAATATGCTTTGGAAGGATTGTTTGTGTCTGTTATCTACATACTTATCCACAGCTTGCTCTTACTTAAATAAAATACCTAGCATTAATTGATAGTCGTTTTATTTTAACCCTTGTGGCATGCTTACAATTATCATAATTTTTAGCATTTAGGATCCAATTTCACCATGGCTCAGATCCCCGAAAACCCACTTATTTTAGTTGATGGTTCGTCGTATTTATTCCGTGCTTATCATTCTCCTCCGCATCTAACTAATTCTAAGGGTGAGGCTACGGGCGCTATTTATGGCGTTATTAATATGCTTAAAAGCCTGATCAGACAATATGATCCTTCGCATATGGTGGTTGTGTTTGACGCGAAAGGTAAAACATTCCGTAATGACATGTACAGCGAATACAAGGCTAATCGTCCTCCTATGCCTGATGATTTACGCACGCAAATAGCACCTATTCACAGTATTATTAAAGCAATGGGTTTTCCGCTTATTAGTATTGAAGGGGTTGAAGCCGACGATGTCATTGGGACCTTTGCGCGAATTGCATCTGAACAAAAACGCCATGTACTGGTTTCGACCGGTGATAAAGATATGGCTCAGCTTGTGAATGAGCATGTGACACTTATTAATACCATGACTGACAGTATTTCAGATCCTGACACTGTGGTTGAAAAGTTTGGTGTTGGTCCTGAACTGATCATTGATTACCTGGCTCTTATGGGCGATAAAGTTGATAACATTCCAGGCGTTGAAGGCTGTGGCCCCAAAACAGCCGTAAAATGGTTGCAAAAATATGGATCTCTGCAAGGTGTAATGGATAACGCAGGCGAAATTAAAGGCAAAATTGGTGAAAAATTAGCAAATGCATTAGATCATTTACCTTTAAGTTATGAGTTGGCGACCATTAAGTGTGACGTTGAGGTTGAATCAGATCTTGATACGTTTAAATTACAAGAGCCAAATAAAGACGAGTTAATTGCGTTATATGGTGAATGCGAATTTCGTCGTTGGTTAGCTGAGCTGCTAGATAACCCAAGTGATGCACAAACTCATTTAGCGGTTCCATCTGATGAGACAGAATTACCAAAAGTTGAAGAGGCTCATTACGAGACTATTCTAACAGAGGCGCAGTTTAATACGCTAATAGAGCAGCTCAATAGCGCTGAGCTTTTTGCATTTGATACAGAAACAACTAGCCTCGATTACATGCAAGCTCAACTAGTAGGCATGAGCTTTAGCGTTAAAGCAGGCGAGGCGGCATATTTACCGGTCGCGCACGATTATCCTGATGCGCCAGAACAACTAAGCCTTGAATTTGTGATGCAAAAGCTTGGACCAATTTTAGCTGACCCTAATAAAGCAAAAGTAGGACAGAATCTTAAATACGACAAAAGCGTATTAGCCAATGCTGGCTATGAACTTAATGGTATTAAATTTGACACTATGCTTGAGTCTTATGTTTTTAACAGCGTAGGTACGCGTCATGATATGGATTCGTTAGCACTAAAATACCTAGGCCATAAAAATATTAGCTTTGAAGATATTGCAGGCAAGGGTAAAAAGCAGCTAACATTTAATCAAATTGAACTCGAAAAAGCAGCGCCTTATGCAGCTGAAGATGCAGACATAACACTTCGCTTACACGAAGTGCTATGGCCTAAAATTGAGGCGGATGAAAAGCTTAAATCAGTATTTGAAGATATTGAAATGCCATTGGTAAGCGTCATTTCAGATATTGAGCGAACAGGGGTTGCGATTGATAGCAACATGCTTGGCGCGCATAGCCAACGCTTAGGTGAGCGCTTAATTGAACTTGAAAAAGAGGCGTTTGAAATTGCAGGTGAACCTTTCAATTTGAGTTCACCAAAACAGTTACAAGTATTATTGTTTGAAAAACTAGAGCTGCCAATAATTAAAAAAACGCCTAAAGGTGCACCTTCAACAGCTGAAGAAGTACTTCAAGAGCTCGCTCATGATTATCCGTTACCTAAAGTGATTATTGAGCACCGTGGTTTATCAAAACTTAAATCAACATATACCGATAAACTACCCCTTATGGTTAATGAGAGAACGCAACGTGTGCATACGTCATATCATCAGGCTGTAACAGCAACAGGGCGTTTAAGTTCTACCGATCCTAACCTGCAAAATATTCCAATTCGTTCAGAAGAAGGTCGCCGTATTCGAGAAGCCTTTATTGCAGCCGATGGGTATAAGATAGTTGCAGCAGATTATAGCCAAATTGAACTGCGTATAATGGCGCATCTTTCACAAGATAAAGGTTTACTTAATGCTTTTGCGAATGGCCTAGATGTTCATAGTGCGACCGCCGCAGAAGTGTTTGGTGTTGATTTAGATGACGTAACAACAGATATGCGCCGTAAAGCAAAAGCCGTAAACTTTGGTCTTATTTATGGTATGTCGGCTTTTGGTTTAGCCCGTCAGTTAGATGTTCCACGCCATGAAGCTCAACATTATATTGATAAATACTTTGAACGTTTTCCTGGCGTATTAGAGTACATGGAAACAACACGCGAAAAAGCAGCAGAAAATGGTTATGTTGAAACAATATTTGGACGCCGACTACATTTACCTGAAATAAATGCGCGTAACGGAGCCCGTCGTAAAGGCGCAGAGCGCGCAGCTATTAATGCGCCAATGCAAGGCACCGCTGCTGATATAATTAAAAAGGCCATGTTAAGTGTTAATAAGTGGGTGTATGAGCAATCTCCAAATACTGTTAAGTTACTCATGCAAGTGCATGATGAATTGGTATTTGAAATCAAAACTGATTGTGCAGAGACTTATACTGCAAAAATTTGTGAGCTAATGTCACAAGCTGCTTCACTCGATGTACCGCTAATAGTAGAGGCTGACGAAGGTGAAAATTGGGAACAAGCCCACTAAATTCTATAAACAATAAAAGCGCCGATAGGCGCTTTTTTTATGTGTATTAAAAATATGAGTAACTTATTCTTCAATTTTTTATAAACAGAATTTAGTTAAAAATAGGTTAAAATAGGTAATTATTTATGCTAAATGGTTACATGTTCGTCAATTCTAACTATTAATGCAGAATATGATTGTATTTTTATGCGTGCTTTTGTTAAAGTCCCGCCCGTCCTACTCTGTGGGACATCCTGTTGATGATGCGTCTGTAAAGATGCAACAAATTGTTAGCAACTCCCCAGTTTGCTATATCGGCCTAATAACCTTTTATTAGGCCGTTTTTTATCATGCGCTTTTCAGTTTTCTTGCTTCATTCTAATGTGATCATTCTTATGCTCAAATGTCGTAGTTATATCGGGTATTAATTGCGATATTGTAATCTCATGTTTTAGTATGGTTTAAGCTATTTCTAAATGATAGTATCCAATGAGATTTCTCTTGATTTATATATTTAAAGGAGTGCGTTATGTTTAAAGCGTTAGCTATTACAGGCCTTTCGTTATCAAGTTTATTTATGTCTAATTTTACCTGTGCCAATTGGCAGTTAGACAACGATAAAAGCCAGATAAGCTTTGTTTCTATAAAAAAAGACACCATTGCTGAAGCTCATCACTTCACTGCGATCGAAGGAAAGCTTAGCGACGAGGGTGAGTTTAATATTCATATAGATTTAGCATCGGCAGAGACGTTTATACCTATCCGTAATCAACGGCTTACAAGCCTGTTATTTGAAGTAAATACTTTTCCAGAAGCCGTACTAACAGCTAATTTGAAACAGTCGTTATCAACAATTAAAAAACCGGGCAGTTACGTGCTAAAAGGAATTAGTGCTGAGCTTGATTTTCATGGCAACAAAAAATCACTCGTAATTGATGTGCTCGTAAATAGCAACAAAAGTGGTGATTTGACGCTGGCTTCATTTACGCCAGTTATTATAAATAGTGGCGACTTTGGTGTGACAGAGGGGGTTAAACAATTACAAGAACTTGCTGGGTTACCTTCTATTGCAACCGCTATCCCCGTTACATTTGCATTAACACTTAAAAAACAGTGATTTCGCTTAATGAGCTCAGTAAACAGTTAAGTGAGCAGAGTAAGCCCTTTGATAGCTGGCAACCCTCGCATTGTGGTGAGTTGCCAATAGTTATTAACGACCAAGGTGAGTGGTTTTACGGTGGTAGTAAAATAACAAGGGCGCCTATGGTTAAGTTGTTTGCTTCTGTGTTGTGCAAAGAAGATGAATATTTTTATTTAAAAACACCTATCGAAAAAATTAAAATTACAGTAGTAGATGCGCCATTTATTATTGTTGACTGGTTTTTAGAACAGACATCTGAAGGCGAGGCATTATGTTGTATTGATAATTTAGCCAGGCAGTGGGTTGTTAGTCAGCAGCAGCCTCTGCAGGTAAAAAGTTATAAAGGCGCTAAAGTGCCTTATTTAATTTTACCTTTTGGCTGTAGTGCACGCATTTCAAGAAGTGTATTTTATCAGTGGGCTGAAAAAGCCAAGTCTGATGAGCTCGGCTATTTTATTCGATCTTCGGGTGAGGCGTTTTACTTAACTTAGCTTGCAGTACGGGTGTCTGAACTACTTTCGTCAGATGCTTTGTCTGCTGGCGGTACTGCGATCACGGGTCCTAAAAACCACTCGTCTAGTTTTTTCGCAACTTCTGGTAATCCAGTGCCTTTTAAGGACGAAAAAGCATGAACAGTAATATCGCCATCAAGTGCGCTTAGTTCACGTCGTACCTGAAGTACTTGGGCTTTGCGCGCACCTTGTTTTAGTTTGTCTGCTTTAGTTAATAAGGCTAATACAGGAATCTCACTGCCTATTGCCCAGTTAATTAAGTCTCGGTCTAAATCTTTTAACGGATGACGAATATCCATTAAAACAACAATCCCTTTTAAGCTTTGGCGCTTTTGAAGATATTCACCTAGTGACTTTTGCCACTTTTTTTTCATTTCAATTGGTACTTTAGCAAAGCCGTAACCGGGTAAATCTATTAACCGCATGTTGTCAACGTCGGCTAACTCAAACGTATTAATTAATTGAGTTCGGCCAGGGGTTTTACTTGTACGTGCTAATTTTTGATCGGTTAATGCATTTAGCGCACTTGATTTACCTGCATTAGAACGACCCGCAAACGCAACTTCAATTCCCGTATCAGCAGGTAATTTAGTGATGTCTGGAGCGCTTGTAACGAAAGACGCAGTATTATATTTGATACGAGATTTGAGCACAGGCTCTCCTAAAACTTTAAAAGTAACGTTAAGTAAACCAAATTTACTTAGGGTGCGTATTTTATACTATAAAGTATGTATTAAAAAGCGTATTTGAGTACCTAAAAGCACTGGCTGTGGTACATTTAAAGCATATTAAAGCTTCACCTTAGTCAAAACCCTGTAAATTATAAGCTTAATATGTGTAGAAAACGTGCCAGAGAATTTATTATCGTGTAGAATATGTGTATTGCAACATCATGATTGTAGATGATACAGGGTCGGGAACAGAGAATTCACCATGAAAAAAATAGCACTATCTTTAACAATACTGCTTGGTGCGTTGTCAGCAAGCAACGCAACAGCATTTGATGGCGATGTAAACGCAGGTAAACAAAAATCAGCAACGTGTGCGGCATGTCACGGCCCAGACGGCAATGCGCCGGTTAATATTTACCCTAAAATTGCAGGCCAACACCCAGATTATATCCTCAAGCAATTGCAGGAATTTAAACTAGGTATGACTTCAGGCGGAAAAGAAGGCCGTATGGATCCTGTTATGAGCGCAATGGCAATGCCATTAAGCGAACAAGACATGAAAGATCTGTCAGCTTATTTTTCGTCATTAAACATGTCAGAGGGTTCAACACCTAAAGACGTCGTTGAAGTAGGCGCAATGCTTTACAAAGCGGGTGATGCAGAGCGAGGAATTCCTTCATGTGCTTCATGTCATGGTCCTCGTGGTAACGGTTCATCGTTAGCTAAGTTTCCAAAAGTATCTTTTCAGCACCCAGAGTACATCAAGTCTCAGCTTGAAAAGTTTCGTAATGGTACTCGTAATAATGACCTTAACGGTATGATGGGTGACATAGCTAAAAAGCTAACAGACAAAGACATTGAAGTGCTTTCTAAGTACTTAGGTGGTTTACACTAAAGTCGTATTTATCTAAATTTAGATACCAACTACAGTGTAATATGAAAAAAGCAGCCTCGGTTGCTTTTTTTATGTCTGAAATTGGCGATATTGTCTTTTACTTTGTGAGACATTGACCATGCCAATGTATGGTAAAAGTCTTATTTTAAACGTCTTTTTTTTGTTAAGTTATTGTTATTTATATAGGCTTTTATTTGAACATAGGTGCAATGTAAGAAAAAAGATATAAACCAGTTGTAACAAAATTATTAACGAGTAAATTAACACCTGTCGCAAAAAACAATAAAAAAATGGAAACAGCTATAAGGACAGTAGCGCGGCACGACTACATAGCACAATGATAGTGCTACTAAAGGAAATACTACAAAAGAGTCAGGATGACCGAAAATAATAAAATAACTCATGGAAGTTTAATAATAAAAACAAAATGGAATGAAACAAGGAACGTAAAAATAATAACAATACGGACTGATAATAATAAAAATAACAAAGACTAAAAAGTCGAAGGGAGAAGTGTCCATTCAATGGCGCTCAGATTAGTAGGCGGTAGAGATGTTTTCTCTACCGCCTTTTTATTTGTCCTGTTACAATACCCACCGTTTAGCAATTTGCTAGTGCGTAATTTTAAAGAGTAGCCCAACCTCTTAAGCGCAAACTGAATTCTTCTGGCTTTGCCAGCATTGCGATGCCTATTAATTTGCGCCTCGCTCAAAACCTCTTAAGTGAGATGATCAAGATATGAGTAGAAAGAAAAAGTCACGTAAAATCCCATCAAATGGACCTGTTCGCTTAAGCCAAGATAAGCTTAAAGAAATGCGTGCGTTAAAAGAGCAGCGTGTTAAAAAAACCAAAGGTGCTAAGCCCGGTTCGCGTAATGCGCCAGATTTGCTTGAAGAACAAAGCCAAGCATCGCATTCAAGTTCAAGAGATAAGCGCATTGGTAGTAAAAAGCCGGTGTCTTTAGTGCCTGTTGCTGCTGAACCAAAAGTAGAAATGAAACGTAACTTAAAACCAGCTGTTGAACTTAAGAAAGTTATTCAACCAGAGCTTTCGCCAGAGCAAGAGCTTGAAGAGCTTGAAAATGATGTGCGTTTACTCAAGTTAGTGGAGCGTCATGAAGGCGGTGAGATGCTGACTGGTAAAGATGCGAAGTACTTCAATAGCCGCATTGCTCGTCATCAGGTTCTATGTAAGTTATTAGGCCTTGAAGACGAAGATGAGTTTGATGATGAAGATGCTTTTGGCGAAGAGAGCAATTCAGACTTCGACCAGTATTTATCAAATGATCTTGCCAGTGAATGGTTAGACGATGATGAAGACGAAGATAAGTAATTAAGGGTATTTAATGAGTACTGCAGTTATCGTGGCTTTATGTTTAGGCGCTATCATTATAGCTGGTTTGGCATTTTATGCGGGTCAGTTGTTATATAAGTTAAGTGCGCAAAAAAAGTTAATAGCTAAAACACAAGCTGAGCAAAAGCAAAAGCTTGCAGCGTCTCGTTTAAAGCGAAATGCTAAGCTTGCCGACAGTATTCATTTAATCGCACGTGCAATGAATGAAGAGCAGTGTGAGTTTTCAGAGGGATGTTTGCGCGTTTGGGTGCTTATGTCGCAATACGGTTTTGAAGACGAACGAGATTTAACCACACAGTATCCTGGTATTTATAAAATGTACCAAGTGGTAAAAGAAATGCCGACACACGACGCACGTAAAAAATATTCTAAAAAAGAAATTTTTAAGCAAGACACTGCGCGCTGGCGTGCAGAGGAAAGCTACAGTGATGAGATTAAGGCCGATTGCGTTAAAATTATTTCTGAGTTCAAAGCTGCCCCAGGTAGTGAAAACGTGGTATTTAATTAAAGTAGCGTAAAAAACATAAAAAAGCATACCTAGGTATGCTTTTTTTGTGCCCATATTATACCAATCCGCAATAATACTTAATCATTTTACGGGGCTAAACGTGTCGTTAAATGCGGTAAATAATTCTTATTTATAACAACTAAATAGCGAGTTTTTTGCCTAGCTATCAACACGTTTTTCCAGCCTCAAAATAGATCGCTTAATTAAGCGAATTGGTATTATTTGATGAGTGGATTAAATCACCCTGGAAAAACGCGTTGCGTTGATTTGATTTTGTAAGTGAGCATCAAAGCACATGCAAATGATACGAATAAATAAGTTCCCCCTTGGTGTGACACGTATGTGGTTGTTTTCAATAATCACCATTTTATCGTCTATAAGTGGTTTAAGTGAAGTCAATGCGCCTGCAAAGTAGCTATCAAACTCAATATGATACTTGTTAGCAAACTCATCTATATTTAGCTCAAACTGACAAATAAGCTGCTTAATAGCATCAGCTCGAATAACATCATCATGAATTAAATGCATGCCTTTACTAAGTGCGCAGCCGCTTTGCGTTTCAATACTATGGTAGTAATGCTTCAGCTCTTTTTTATTTTGCAAAATAGCCGTGCCAATTTGTGAAATAGACGATGCACCTAACCCTAATAAATCACAATTACCATGTGTGGTATAACCTTGAAAATTTCGATGCAATTTGCCTTTATTTTGTGCGACAGCCAGTTCGTTGTCTACTTTCGCGAAGTGATCCATACCAATAAACTGATAACCCGCTTTTGTCATCTGCTCTAAGGTATTTTTAAACATAGTTAGCTTATCGTGCGCATCTGGTAAGTCATGCTCTTTAATTTTGCGTTGTGCGGCAAATCGCTCTGGTAAGTGAGCATAATTAAATACCGACACACGATCAGGGCTAAGCTCGATGAGTTGCTCTATTGTTTGTTTAAAGCTGTCGGGTGTTTGCAGTGGTAAGCCGTAAATCATATCGGCGTTAATTGATTTAAAGCCCAATTCACGTGCCTGAGTAATTAACTGTTTAACGGTATCTGCATGTTGAGGACGATTAACTGCAAGCTGCACGTCGTCATTAAAGTCTTGAATCCCAAACGACACTCGGTTAAAGCCAAGCATTCTTAAATCAACCAGCATATTTTCAGCAAGCGAGCGTGGGTCGACTTCAATACCGCGCTCAGTTGTGCTGGTAAAGTTAAAATGCTGTTCAAGTAGCGTAATTAAGCGCTTCATTTGTTGGGGTGTTAAAAAAGTCGGGGTACCTCCACCTAAATGCAGTTGCTCAACGCTGTAGTGCTTAAATAAAGGTGCGTGTGCGGCAATTTCTTTTGCTAAAAAGTCTATATAAGTATCGGCTTTTGATTGGTGGCGAGTAATAATTTTATTACAACCACAGTAGTAACAAAGCTGACTACAAAATGGAATATGGATATATAAAGAAAGCGAACGAGATTGAGATGACTCTACGGCGCTGATTAAATCGTGTTTATCGTATCCTTCACTCAGAGATAAAGCGGTAGGATAGGATGTATACCGCGGACCAGATACATTGTATTTATTAATGAGAGCTTGGTCCCATTGAGGAAGTTTTATCATCACGCACACCTGAGTTTTAAGTAGAGCCGTGATTATAAAAAAGTAACTGAGGGGGGATGTTGATCTATAACAAAAAAGGTGCCAAAGCACCTTTCAATCACAACGTATTACACTTTAATACGTGACAGTATGCGCATCTTTTAAATACTGAAAAAGCTCTTTATAGCCTTTACCTGGCTTTTCAGCTTTTACTTCTTTTGCAGCATTGCGCACTAATTGACGCATTTTTTGACGATCTAGCGAAGGGAACTGCTCAATAGTTTCGTTTATCAGGCTGTCGCCTTGTTCTATTAAGTCTGAGCGCAGTTGCTCTATTTTTTTAACCAATACTTCAGCTTGGTTATTTTTATTAAGCATTACATCGATAATAGCTTTTATATCTTCAATGTTTTCTACTGTGCGAAGCGTTTTTGCGATGTAATTTAAGTGACGGCGGTATGCATCACTTTTGTTGCTAATTTTATCAGCAACAACCATTGCTTCTTTTAAATCGTCATTTAATGGTAGGCGCTCACGCTGCTTTTTACCCATTTTGGCAATTTCAGAACCTAACTGATGAAACTCTTGCGCTTCGCGCTTGAGCTCTGTTCTTGATACGTATTCAATTTCTTCTTCAATTTCAGCAGGCTTGCCTTTTTTCTTCGCCATGGGGTGCTCTTAAATAAAAATAACTGGCGCCATTATACGCGATTCTTTTAGTGATTAATATTAGCTGATGTGGTGCAGTGAGTGTGTTAGCATTTAACTATAAGAAATGCATGCATTATGCCTCTAAGGCTCAGGACTTAATTTATGAAAAGCCAACAAAACGATCCAATTTATTCTCAAATATCGCAGGTTAAAGATGCGGTAGCCGAAGTACTCGAACATGCTAAAAAATTAGGAGCTACAGCAGCTGAAGCTGCAATGTCTAGCACGTCGGGTTTATCGGTGAGTACACGAATGGGTGAAGTAGAAACCATTGAGTTTAACCAAGATGGTGGCCTGGGCATTAGTGTTTATGTTGGCAATAATAAAGGCTCTGCCTCAACGGCTGATTTAAATCCTAAAACATTGCGCACAGTAGTAGAAAAGGCCATTGATATTGCAAAGTTCACATCAGACGATCCATTTAATGGGGTTGCCGATAAAGAGCTACTTGAGTTTAATCCACAAGATCTTGATTTATACCATCCGTGGGATGTTAGCCCAGAACAAGGTATTGAGCTTTGCCATACTGCCGAGCAAGCAGCTTTAAATGCTGATGAACGCATTGTAAATTCTGATGGCGCCAGTTTTTCATCGCATCAAGGGCTTCGTGTTTATGGAAACAGCCATGGTTTAATTGCTGGCTTTCCGCGTACTCGTCACAGTATCAGCACCATGGTGATTGGTAAAGATGGCGAACAAATGCAACGCGATTCAGCATACACGGTTGCCCGCGATCAAGCAGGTTTAACTGATGCTGCGGCAGTCGGGCTTGAAGCTGCATCAGAAACATTGGCTAAACTAAACAGCCAAAAATTAGGAACAATGAAAGTCCCTGTTGTATTTAGGGCTGATATTGCAAACTCATTATTTGGCCATTTAGTGTCAGCGATTGGTGGTGGCGCACTTTATCGTAAGTCGAGCTTTTTACTCGATAGTTTAGGAACACACGTATTTAGTCATTGTGTAAATATTGCTGAACGTCCACACATGTTAAAAGGGTTAGCTTCATCACCGTTTGACAGCGAAGGTGTTAAAACGGTTGATCGTGAAATAATCCAAGGTGGTGAGTTACAAACTTATTTATTAGCAAGTTACGCCGCGCGTAAAATGAACATGACCCCTACAGGTCATGCAGGCGGAATTCATAATTGGTTAGTAGAACAAACGCATAACGATTTAAAAGCAGTGTTAAAAACAATGGGTACCGGCTTGTTAGTTACCGAGCTTATGGGGCAAGGTGTAAACACAGTAACAGGTGATTACTCTCGCGGTGCTGGTGGTTTTTGGGTTGAAAACGGAGAGATTCAACATCCCGTTAGTGAAATTACGATTGCCGGCAATTTAAAAGATATGTTCAAAGGTATTTCTGCTATTGGTGGCGATATTGAGCGCAGAGGTGGTATTCAAACTGGCTCTGTTTTAATTGAGCAAATGCAAATAGCAGGTGCTTAATACCTAATTTACGCTTACTTATGGGCACACTTATATTTACTGCAATGCCGCTAAATTTAAGTGTGTGAATAAGTACGATTTGAGATGTTTAATGGCTAAAGATAGATACGCACCAAAACCACTCACCGATATTATGGCGGGCCTAAACAACCGTCTGTCGGCTTATGCTGGTAAAAGCCAAGCTCTCGATACTCAGCAAACTTTACTTAAAGACTTTTTAGGCCCTAAATTAGGAGATAAATGTCGCGTAAGTAATTATCGCGATGGCACGTTGATGATTGAAGCGGTATCGGCCCCGATAGCGCTTAGGCTTAATTATTTAAAAATGGATATGCTATCGCACTTTAGGGCCGCAGGTATGGCTGAACTGGGGCAAATTAAAATTACAGCTAATCCTCAGGCCACTCAGCGATTAAGTACGTCAAACAAAACAGCTTCAGCCGCCGTCACCAACTCGCGTAAAATGAGCGAACAAACAGCCGATTATTTAAATGCGATTGCCGACTCAGCACCTCCTTCATTAAAAGAGAAGTTACAACGTTTGGCCTTACACGGTAAAAATAAGAGCTAATTACCAACTGCTTTATTAAGCTATTGATAGGGTAATTTAGAGTGCTCATCTCATTCAAAATACTTTGTTACATATTCTATTTCAATGTTCTCAAAATCAGGTTTATTATAGCGCTATTGCACTCAATGATAAGTGTAAGTTGATGCCCATTCCATTAAGTAAAAGCTGACTGCTATCTTGTTAAAGAGCTTAATGGAGTTGGTATGAGCAATTTATAACATTGACTAACAAATGGATTAATTATGAATAAAGTAACAATGGCCGCTGCGAGTATTGCACTTGCGCTTGGCTTAGTAGGTTGTGGCGAAAAACAACAAGAAACTCAAGTAGCCGACACTCAAGCAGCAACAGCACCAGCAGAGAAACCGTTAGAGCTAGGTATTGAATTGGCTAATATGGACAGCTCAGTTCGTCCGCAGGATGACTTTTACTATCATGTAAATGGAACTTGGTTAGCAACAACTGAAATCCCAGGTGATAAGTCTAACTATGGGTCTTTTTCGCAATTATACGATGAGTCGCAAAAAGCGATGAAAACGGCGCTTGAAAACGCAGCGGCCAATAAGTCGGCTGAAAAAGGCAGCGACGAGTATAAAATTGGCGCATTTTATAAAAGTTATATGAATAAAAATGCCCGTAATGAGCTAGGTGTCACACCGCTGCAACCGTCGCTAGATAGTATTGATAGCATTGAGTCTAAATCTGACTTAGTTGGCCTTATGGCGTCTATTCAACAGCAAGGTGGCACTTTACCGTTTGGTTGGTTTATTAACAACGATGCTAAAAATTCAAGCGAATACGCATTGTACTTATCGCAATCAGGTCTTGGCTTACCTGATCGCGATTACTACTTAAAAGACGATGAGAAGTTTACTAAAATTCGCGCCTCTTACGAGCAATACATGACTGATGTGTTGGCTAAAGCGGGTGTAAAAGAGGCTGCACAAGCTGCAGTAAATGTACTTGCCTTTGAAAAAGCCATTGCTGATGCGCAGTGGAGCCGTGTACAAAGCCGTGATGCAACTAAGTCGTATAATAAAATGACTGTAGCCGAGGCGAATAAATTAGCCGGTGAGCTTGATTTAGCTGCGTTCTTTAAAAATGCAGGTGTAAACACCGCTGATATTATTGTGCGTCAGCCTAGTTATTTTGAAGCGCTGGGTAGTATTTATCAAAACACGGACTTAGAAACGTGGAAAAACTACCTTAAGTTTCATTTTGTAAGTGGCTATGCTCAGTTGCTAAATGATGATTTAGTTGATCTTAAATTTAACTTTTATAGCACCACTTTACGTGGCGTAGAAGAGCAAGCGCCACTTTGGAAAAAAGCCGTTGATGCCTCTAATAGTGTGCTAGGTGAAATTTTAGGTAAAGTATACGTTAAAGACAACTTTCCGCCTGAAGCTAAAGCGCGTATGGAAGAGCTGGTTGATAACGTAATTAAAGGTTACAGCGTTGCAATTGAAGGTCTTGAGTGGATGGGACCTGAAACAAAAATTGCAGCACAAGAAAAGCTAGACAAATTTATTCCTAAAATTGGTTACCCTGATAAGTGGAAAGACTACTCTGAACTAGAAATTAATTCAGACGAACTGGTAGGTAACTACATTCGTTACAGTCAATGGGCATATAAAGATATGATTGCCAAGCTTGGTCAGCCTGTTGATCGCTCTGAATGGTACATGACACCACAAACGGTGAATGCGTACTACAACCCGGTAAACAACGAAATTGTATTTCCAGCTGCTATTTTACAACCGCCATTTTTTAACTTAGAAGCCGATGATGCTGTCAATTACGGTGCAATTGGTGCAGTTATTGGGCACGAGCTTGGCCATGGTTTTGACGACCAAGGTTCTAAATACGACGGCGATGGTAACTTGCGTAACTGGTGGACTGAAAGCGACCTTAAGCAGTTTGAAGAGCGTTCAGGTGCGTTAGTTGATCAATTTAACAAGTACAAGCCGTTTGACGATGCGAATGTAAACGGCGAGCTTACGCTTGGCGAAAATATCGGTGATTTAGGTGGGTTAACTGTCGCGTATAAAGCATATCAGCTATCATTAGGTGACAATAAAGCACCAGTTATTGATGGTTACACTGGTGATCAACGCTTCTTTATGGGGTGGTCGCAAATTTGGCGTCGTAACTACCGCGATGAAGAATTACGTAACCGCTTAATGACCGACTCGCATTCACCAAGTCATTACCGTGTAATTGGTATTTTGTCTAATATGCCAGAGTTTTACGAAGCGTTTGATGTAAAAGAAGGCGACAAAATGTATATCAAACCAGAAGACCGCGTAAAAATTTGGTAATTGGTATTCTTTTTGGCTAACTTAGTAAAAACCAGCAAGTGTTTAGCTTGCTGGTTTTTTATACTAATAACATTGCTGCTATTGCATGAGGGTTTTATACATCCAGCTTTCATTACTTAAAATGTTTTTATATAAAGCCAGTTGGTTTTGAGCCCGCTCTAAATTATGCTCTGCATGAGCGGTTTTAAAGTACACATCGTTATTTAAGTAATCAGTTAAAAAACGCACGCTAAGCATCAAAGGCATAATTTTAGCACCAAGCAACAAGCTTGATTGCTCTGTATTACTCATAAGAGGCTGAAGGGGAGCGAGGTAACCCTTAACGAGCGCCTCAAAAATCTCTTTTCGAATAATAACCTTATCAAGATTCGTCGAATCCTCTGCTTCTGCAGAGCAAAATGTACGTACCATATCGCCAAAATCATACAGTAAAAAACCAGGCATGCAGGTGTCTAAATCAATAACAGCTTTCGCTTTATGGGTTTTACTGCAGTACAGCATATTATTTATTTTAGTGTCGTTGTGGCAAACGCGAACGGGTAAATGTTGAGTTATGGTTTTAAGTTCGTTCACTAAGTGCTGCTGCGATAAGCAATATTCTATGTCGTTTTTACAGCGGTTAAGCCTTCTTTTATTACTATTCGTCATTGCTGTATTTAGCTGCTCAAAGCGCATTGTCAGATTATGAAAATCATCAATAACAGTATGTAGTGTGGCTGTATCAAAGTCGTGTAAGGCGCTTGCAAAAGTACCAAAGGCTAAAGCGGCTTGATGTGCTTGCGCTGGATTTTTAACCACATCTTCACTGTAACTGTGCTCAATAAAGTTAAGTACACGATACGGCTCTTCATTAAGCATGGTTAAATATTCGTTGTTGCATGTATTGATGTGCTTAACAATATCGAGTGGATAGTTATTTTGCTGCTGCTTAGTATTCAGATGTTGCTCAATAAGTTGTGCGTTACTGACAAGTTGAGCAGGGTGTTTAAATACATGGGTGTTAAGTTTTTGCACAATAAATCGCTGATCAAAATGTGTTAGTAGCCATGTGCTGTTGATATGGCCGCTACTTATGGTACTCAACTGAGTTGATTCAGGGTTGAGTTTTAGCAGTTTACTTAACGTATTTTGTACAGTGGTATTCATTGTAACTCACTTAATCAGGCGTATCGAGATTGCAGTTTTTCAATTATTTCAGCATTAGCTGCGGGGAAGTCATAGTTAGTTAACTCACTAATATTTACCCATTCACTAGGTTGCCCTTCAGCGCCATGTGCTTGACCGCTAAAGTTACTGACAACGTGGATATCGAGTCTCACGCATTTGTCGCCATAATCGTGTTCAATTACCATGAGTTGGCTAGAGCTGTGGATAGTAATACCTACTTCTTCAATTAACTCACGTTTTAGCGCTGCAAATACACTTTCACTTGCTTCAACTTTACCACCAGGAAACTCCCATAAGCCACCTTGATGCTGCTCGTTTGCACGTTTACAGATAAATATTGCATTATTTTTTTTAATTACACCAACGGCTACATTTATTATTTTTGTTGTCATGTTTTTATCCCATAAAAAAAGCGACGCAAGCGCCGCTTTTTAATTACTTACAATGCGTCGTTATTTTAATTTACCACAACATTGCTTGAATTTTTGACCCGAACCACAAGGACACGGATCGTTGCGGCCAACTTTTGGCTCTGTTCTTGCCATAACCGTAGCACTTGGAGGTGCTTCGCCGCCTACGTGCTCAGCTTCTTCGTGTTGGTACTCGCGAGGTGCATTTTCACTCTTACGGTGTTGCTCTTCTACTTTTTCAACATCTTCTTCAGCGCGCACTTGTACTTTACTTAAAATACTCACTACATCAACTTTTAAGTTTTCAAGCATTTCAGAGAACAGTTCAAACGATTCGCGCTTGTATTCTTGCTTAGGGTTCTTTTGTGCGTAACCACGTAAGTGAATACCTTGGCGTAAGTGATCCATCGCCGCAAGGTGATCTTTCCAGTGTTGATCAAGACTTTGCAGCATAATTGCTTTTTCGAATTGACGTAGAACTGAGTCACCAACCTGCTGCTCTTTTTGCTTGTAAGCTTGATCAACGGCTTCTTCAATACGCTCACGAAGCTTTTCTTCGTATAGCTTATTGTCGTCTGCTAACCATTGAGTGATAGGCAGCTCAATTAAGAAATCTTGTTTTAAGCGCTCTTCAAGACCCGGTACATCCCACATTTCAGCAAGGCTTTGTGGAGCAATGTATTGATCTATTGTATTGCTCAGTACGTCACCACGAATTGCAGTGATAGTTTCTGAAATATCACCTTCTTCAAGTAACTCGTTACGCTGAGAGTAAACAACACGACGTTGATCGTTTGCTACGTCATCGTACTCAAGTAGTTGCTTACGAACATCAAAGTTACGTGCTTCTACTTTACGCTGTGCGTTTTCAATTGCGCGGTTAACCCATGGGTGTTCAATTGCTTCACCGCGTTGCATGCCTAGTTTACGCATCATGTTAGTCATGCGCTCGCCGGCAAATATACGCATTAGCGCATCGTCCATCGATAGGTAAAAACGGCTAGAGCCTGCATCACCTTGACGACCAGAACGACCACGTAATTGGTTATCTATACGGCGCGATTCATGGCGCTCAGTGCCAATAATATGCAAACCGCCAGCGTCAATAACAGCATCATGACGAAGTTTCCATGCAGCTTTAATTTCAGCAATTTTTTCATCAGTTGGGTTATCAAGTTTTTCAACTTCGCTATTCCAGTTACCACCAAGCACAATATCGGTACCACGACCGGCCATGTTAGTTGCAATAGTTACTGTACCAGGTAGGCCAGCATCTGAAACGATATCGGCTTCTTGTGCGTGGAATTTAGCATTAAGCACGTTATGCTTAATTTTCTCTTTGCGTAAAAACTGCGATAAGTACTCAGAGCTTTCGATTGATATAGTACCTACAAGTACAGGCTGTCCGCGTTCTTGGCAGTCTTTGATATCAACTAAAATAGCTTCGTATTTTTCTTCTTGCGTTAGGTACACTAAATCAGCGCGATCATCACGGATCATTGGCTTATTAGTTGGCATAACAACGGTATCTAAGCCGTATATTGACTGAAATTCAAATGCTTCAGTGTCGGCCGTACCAGTCATACCCGCTAATGTTTCGTACAAACGGAAATAGTTTTGGAATGTAATAGAGGCCAATGTTTGGTTTTCGTTTTGAATTTTTACACCTTCTTTAGCTTCAACAGCTTGGTGTAAACCTTCAGACCAACGACGACCTTCCATTGAGCGACCGGTATGTTCGTCAATGATGATAACTTCGTTTTCTTTAACAACGTAATCAACATCTTTTTGATATAATTTGTGTGCGCGAAGGGCAGCGTAAACATGGCTTAATAACGTGATGCTGGCGGCAGAATAAAGCGAATCGCCTTCTTCAATTAAACCACGTTCACTAAGTAATTCTTCTACTTTAACTTGGCCACGTTCAGTTAAGTGAACTTGCTTAGATTTTTCATCAATGGTGTAGTCGCCATCGCCTTCTATACCTTCCTCGTCTTCTTTATCTTGTAGTTCAAGTAAAGGAACGATGGTATTTATTTCAGTGTATAGTTCTGAACTGTCTTCAGCAGGGCCTGAAATAATAAGCGGCGTACGAGCTTCATCAATTAGGATTGAATCTACTTCATCGACGACGGCGTAAAATAATGGACGCTGAACGCGCTCATCAATACTAAATGCCATGTTGTCGCGAAGGTAATCAAAACCAAACTCGTTGTTTGTACCGTAGGTAATGTCAGCAGCATACGCTTGCTTTTTTTGTTGTGGCATCATGCCAGGAACATTACAGCCCACAGTGAGGCCTAAAAATTCAAATAACGGACGGTTAGTTTCAGCATCACGCTTTGCAAGGTAATCATTCACGGTAATAACGTGAACCCCTTTGCCTGTTAAGCCGTTTAAATAAGCTGGAAGGGTTGCTGTGAGTGTTTTACCTTCACCGGTGCGCATTTCTGCAATACGGCCTTCGTGTAAAACCATGCCGCCTAGTAGCTGTACGTCAAAGTGGCGCATGCCATTAACACGCTTAGATGCTTCACGAACTACTGCAAATGCTTCAGGTAGAATATCGTCAAGGCTTTGTCCGTTATCGTAACGTTCTCTGAATTCTGCTGTTTTAGCGCGTAAGTCTTCATCAGAAAGCGCTTCTAGCTGCGTTTCAAGCGCATTGATTAGCGCGACCGTCTTTCTAAAGTTTTTAATAGTGCGGTCATTGCGACTACCAAAAATCTTGGTAAATAAATTAGATATCATGATAAAACCGTTACAATCAATTCTTTGTTAGCCGCGTATCGGCTAACCCATTTTTAACAATTGGTAATTAATATGTGCTTTTAAGTAACACTTAGTACATATTAATTAGCAATTTTGTATTAAACCGTTCAAAAAGCACTGTTTATTACGTGCGCTACTATACCAGACTCTGCCAAACAACAAACTACCTCAGCCAAAAGATCTGTATATAAAATAGAAAAATTTGATCTGCATTCTAAAAAAGCTGTGGTACTGACTGGTTGCTACAAAATTAGTAGCAAGCTGTAAATATATGGTGCTTAAAAAATTAAAAACAAGGGGGGCGTTACATTTGTGAACTTTGGCTATTTATGCTCAGATAATAACATTGAGTAACGATGTGTTTAACATGAAGGTGTGTGTCAACATGCAAAATAAAGTGAATAAATTAGTGGTATTGGGTGCTGGCTGGTTAGGTCATGCGCTATGTGCGAATGCACAGCAGGCAGGTTGGCAGGTGCAAGGCACTCGTCGGTCCGATACGCAGGAGTTTAATTTTGAACGCCAGTTTATAGTAGAAAATAATCAGCTAACCCATCAGCTTGATTTAGAGGGAGCGTATTGGGTGTGTGCCATTCCACCACGAAGTAGGCACAGTGAAAGCAACTACCCAGAAACACTTACTGCGGCCTTGACGTTGTCTAAAAAGTTAAATGCAAAAGGATTTGTATTGTGTTCATCTACAGGGGTTTATGACCAAGAACCCGGTGTATACAGTGAAAGTAGCGATATTGCTTGCGCCAACCCAAGGCAAACAAAGTTGTATCAGGCTGAAGAGCAGGTTCTTGAGCAAAATGGTAAGGTACTTCGTTTAGCAGGATTACTTGGCCCAAATAGAGAGCCTGGTAAGTTTGTTGCGGGAAAAGAGCTAAATACTTCAAGTCAGCAAGTAATTAATATGGTGCACCAGCAAGATGTAATAAATGCTATTTTTGCGGTAATAGCACATTGGCAAGTTGGACAAAATATTTACAATGTAGTCAACCCTGACCACCCAACAAAAGCCGATTACTATGCGTTAAAGTGTAAGCAGCATGGTGGTGAAATGCCAAAATTTACAAGTGATGAAAAAGCTGAGCGCAAGGTTATTGGCTCAGCTATAGAGGCGTTAGGCTTTACTTACCAATACGGTATTTAAGGCATGTTTTTAATAAGATGGTAGAGGGTTGCGCTCAATAAAGTTGCACAATTTACCTTCGCTCAATAGCGCGTTAGTTTGCTCTATATCGGGGGCAAAATAGCGATCTTTATCGTAATAGGTTACGTGTTCGCGTAATAAATTTTTTGCCTTTAAGACTTTTTCACACGGGTTTAGCGGTTTTCTAAACTCTAAGCCCTGTACCGATGCAAGCCATTCTATAGCCAAAACACCTTGTGTATTATCGGCCATTTCTTGTAATCGCCTCGCAGCGAACGTGGCCATTGAAACGTGATCTTCTTGGTTGGCAGATGTTGGTAAGCTATCTACAGACGCGGGATGTGCAAGCGACTTATTTTCAGATGCCAATGCAGCTGCTGTCACTTGAGCAATCATAAAGCCAGAGTTTACTCCACCATTTTCCACCAAAAAGGGTGGTAATTTTGATAAGTTAGAATCAATAAGCAGGGCTATTCTGCGCTCTGCTAAAGCGCCAATTTCTGCAATTGCAATAGCGAGGTTGTCGGCCGCCATGGCGACAGGCTCAGCGTGAAAGTTTCCGCCAGAAATAATATCGCCCACATCGGCAAATACGAGTGGGTTGTCGGTTACCCCATTTGATTCGCACAGTAATACTTCTGCTGCTTGACGTATTTGTGTTAAACACGCGCCCAATACCTGAGGTTGGCAGCGCAAGCAATAAGGGTCTTGTACTTTTTCACAGTTAACATGAGAGTCGCTAATTTGTGATTGAGTATCAAGTAAATCTCTAAACACTTGCGCGGTATCTATTTGACCACGTTGTCCACGAATTTCGTGAATACGTGAGTCAAAAGGTGCGCGGCTGCCCATTGCTGCCTCAATACTTACCGCGCCAATTACACAGCTTTGTGCATATAAATCTTCTGC
>NZ_LODI01000006.1:0-53028 GCF_001468485.1 Pseudoalteromonas sp. H71 | reverse complement strand
TGAATAATCCCTGTAGTGCAAAAGCGGTAGACGCTTGGGTACCGTTAAGCAATGCTAAACCTTCTTTTGCTGCTAGCGTAAGCGGTTCAAGCCCTGCTACTTTTAAGCCTTCAGCCGCACTGATTATTTTACCCTGATGACGCATTTGGCCTTCACTCAGTAAGGGTAAGCACATATGTGCAAGTGGGGCTAAGTCACCCGAAGCGCCAACAGAACCTTTTTTAGGAACGCATGGGTATACTTCACTATTGAGCAAGTGCATAAAAAACTCGATAACTTGTAAACGAATGCCTGAAAAACCACGAGAAAGCGAGTTGATTTTTAGTGTAATCATCAGTCTTACTGTGCTGTCGTCCATGTATTCGCCAATGCCAGCGGCATGAGAAAGTACAATTGAACGCTGAAGTAGTTCAAGCTCGTCATCGGCAATTTTGGTATTAGCGAGCAGGCCAAATCCGGTGTTAATCCCATACACTGTGCGTTGCTCATTAATGACATTTTGAACGGTTTGTGCGCTGGCAGCGATTTGTGATTCGGCATTTTTTTCAAGGTTTATTTTTACACTTGATGCATTAATCTTTCTTAATATGTTTAAATCAAGCGAGCCGGGTGTGAGAGTTAGTTCGACCATGATTATTCCTCGTTCAGCATTGGTAAGTCTAAGTTTTGCTCTTTGGCACAATTTTTTGCGATGTCGTAACCGGCATCTGCATGGCGCATCACACCGGTAGCAGGGTCATTCCAAAGCACGCGACCAACACGTGCTTTTGCTTCGTCTGTACCATCGGCAACAATAACAACACCTGAGTGTTGGCTAAAGCCCATTCCTACACCCCCACCATGGTGAAGTGATACCCACGTAGCGCCGCTTGCCGTGTTAAGCAGGGCGTTAAGTAACGGCCAATCAGAGACGGCATCTGAACCATCTTTCATGCTTTCTGTTTCACGATTAGGACTTGCTACTGAGCCAGAATCAAGATGATCACGGCCAATAACAATGGGGGCTTTAAGCTCGCCATTTTTTACCATTTCATTAAATGCAAGTGCTAAGCGTGCTCTATCTTTTAACCCCACCCAGCATATGCGAGCCGGCAAGCCTTGAAATTGAATGCGTTCGCGCGCCATATCAAGCCAGTTGTGCAAATGTGCATCATCAGGAATTAACTCTTTTACTTTAGCATCTGTTTTATATATATCTTCTGGATCGCCCGATAAAGCGACCCATCTAAACGGACCAATACCTTGGCAAAATAATGGGCGAATATAAGCAGGAACAAACCCAGGGAAATCAAATGCGTTTGTAACACCTTCTTCAAATGCCATTTGGCGAATATTATTACCGTAGTCAGTGGTTGCCGCGCCGGCTTTTTGTAATGCTAGCATGGCATTAACTTGCACTGCCATTGATTGCTTGGCTGCTTTTACAACCGCTTTTGGGTCTTGTTCACGCATTTTTGCGGCGTGTTTCATAGTCCAACCTTGTGGTAAGTAACCATTAAGTGGATCGTGTGCTGAAGTTTGATCGGTCACTACATCGGGTGTAATACCGCTGTTTACAAGTGTGCTAAATATATCTGCGGCGTTGCCGAGCAATCCAACTGAAATTGCTTTTTCGTTAACGCATGCGTCAGTAATTAATTGCAATGCATGTTCAAGGTTTGTGGCTTTAACATCAACGTAGCCCGTTTTAATGCGAAAATCGATGCGGCTTTCGTCACACTCTACAACTAAGGCACAAAAGCCCGCCATAGTTGCCGCAAGTGGCTGCGCGCCACCCATGCCACCAAGGCCGCCGGTTAATACCCATTTACCTTTGGCTTGGCCATTAAAGTGTTGTTTAGCCATGGCTACAAATGTTTCGTATGTGCCTTGTACAATTCCTTGAGAGCCAATATAAATCCAAGAGCCAGCCGTCATTTGGCCGTACATCATTAACCCTTTTTTATCCAGCTCGTTAAAGTGCTCCCAGTTAGCCCAATGGGGTACCAAGTTTGAATTAGCAATTAAAACGCGAGGAGCATTACTGTGTGTTTTAAATACGCCAACAGGTTTACCCGACTGAACTAACAATGTTTCATCATCATCTAATCGGTCGAGGGTTTCTATAATTTTATCGAAACTTGGCCAATCACGTGCTGCTCTGCCAATGCCACCATAAACAACTAATGCGTGTGGGTGTTCTGCAACCTCAGGGTCTAAATTGTTCATGAGCATGCGTTTTGCCGCTTCAGTTTGCCAGCTTTTAGCGCTTATCATATCGCCATGCGGTGCACGTATTACGCGACTTGTGTCGAGTCGATTTGTCATGTGTTTCTCCTGTTGTATATACAAGGTGATTCGTCACAAAAAAAGCGCATTATGCGCAATTTTGTTTATCTTATTTTTTAAACGTTAAGTGCCCGCCTAAGCGGTATTTGCTGCCAGGTGATACAAGGCGTGCAAAACTTACAATACCGTTAACAGACCATGTTCTGCGAATAACTTGCAGGCAAGGCTCTTCGTTGTATAGGTTTAACCATTGGCACATTTCGCTGTTGGGCATAATGGCTTCTACTGTGTGTCTCGCTTGAGTGAGAGGTGCAACACTTGAAAGATACTCATGAGGAGTCGTTGCACTAAAATTTTGTTGCAAATAGCCGCTGGCAAGCGCTGGGTTTACAAAACGTTCCTCAAGCTGCAATGGGCTGTCGTTTTCGTTATGAACTAGTACGCTTCGGTACACGACGCTATCTACTTCTACTCCTAATGCGATAGCAATGGGGGCAACCGCGTTTATTGATTCAAGTATAAGCACGCTACAGGTGTAATTACCGTTGCGCTCTTTAACCTCATCGGCAATATTTTTAATTTCAAGTAATGAAGACTGTGACTTAAAAGAGGCAACAAACGTTCCTAGGCCTTGGCTACGCGTTAGTATTCCTGCTTCTGTTAATTCGCTAAGTGCACGGCGAGCGGTCATTCTGCTAACGCTAAATTGTGTGCTGAGCTCGTTTTCAGAGGGAACGCGTTGGTTTTCTTGCCACATACCGCTGCGAATTTTATCGACGATAAATTGTTTTATTTGCGCAAATTTAGGTGTTGTCATTAACTAGATAGCTGCGTTAGGAGTAATTTATATTAAATAAGATGACATAATCCTCTTGTATATACAAGGTGTGTTGTTAGACTATATTTCAATCATGTCAGGGTATGTATGGACTGTAATATGCAAAACGCTCAGCAAAATAATAACTTAGAAAATATTGATTTACTTTTAACGGATGCAAATATTGCCACAATGGATCCCACTAGGGATACACCTTATGGGATCATCGAAAATGCAGCCTTAGCGATTAAAAACGGAGAAATCGCGTGGCTGGGTGAGCAAGCATCGCTGCCGTCATTTGACGCTTTCGCAACGCGAACCTTGAGCATAAAAGGCCAATGGTTAACACCTGGGTTGATAGATTGTCATACCCATTTGGTGTTTGCAGGGTCTCGTGCGCAAGAATTTGAGCAGCGTTTACAAGGCGTAAGCTATGAACAAATTGCAGCCCAAGGTGGGGGGATTGCAAGCACAGTAAAAGCAACCAGAGCCGCAGATAGAGAACAACTATTTGTTGATGCCAAAGACAGGCTAAATACACTGTTAAAAGAAGGCGTAACAACGGTTGAAATTAAGTCGGGTTATGGGCTCGATACCGAGAACGAAATTAAAATATTAGAAGTGGCACGATTGCTGGGTGAACATCATCCCATTGATATTAAAACAACATTTTTAGGCGCTCATGCATTACCTAATGAATACAAAGGCCGTGCAGATGAATATATTGATTTAGTGTGCAACGAGATGCTTGAACGAGTCGTTGTTGGCGACCTTGCCGATGCCGTTGATGTGTTTTGTGAAAATGTAGGTTTTAGTTATGAGCAAACTAAACGTGTATTCACTGCGGCAACAAAACATAATTTACCAATAAAGTGCCATGCAGAGCAGTTATCTAATCAGTATGGTGCTGAGCTGGTGGCCGAATTTAATGGATTATCGGCAGATCATATAGAATACCTTGATGAGCAAGGTGTAAAAGCCATGGCAAAGGCTGGCACTGTGGCTGTGCTGTTACCGGGGGCATTTTATTTTTTAAGAGAGACAAAACAGCCACCTATTGCGCTATTAAACCAATACAAAGTGCCAATAGCCATTGCTAGCGACTTCAATCCGGGTACTTCACCGCTGTGCTCGGTACAATTAATGATGAATATGGCATGTACTCTATTTAGGTTAACACCAGAACAAGCCTTAGCAGGTGTTACCAGCAACGCAGCTAAGGCTCTGGGTTTAAACGATAGAGGGGTGTTAAAAGTGGGAGCCAGAGCCGACATTGCACACTGGCAAATAAGTCATCCATCGCAATTAAGTTACCAATTCGGCGTAAATAAACTGTCAAATTTATGGATTTTGGGTAGACTTAATTAGTTTGTATTATTTTTGTTCATATTTAACAAGTTGTTGTTAAAGTTTTTTTACGAATACGAGTGCCGTTAACTTGAATATATTAACCGACAGTAATTTTCCGATTTTTTTCAGTGGTGCGCTTTTAATGGCGATGATCACTACTTTATTTTCGGTTAAAAATACCAATATTAAATTTAGTTATTTATGCACAGGTGTTGTAGGTTTAGCTATTTTAAGTAGCGGTGAAGCATGGCTAGCTATTTTATTGGCGTTTGGTTTTTGCTTTCATTTATGGCAATCATTTGAGCGTAATAATTGGAGTATGATTATTATCAGCTCCGCTGCTGGGTTGTTATTTGTGGTGCTGTTTTCAGCGCATCTATTATTAGACGTACCATTATTTTGGGTTGTATTAGCTATATTGTTATGCGCTGTTGTGGGGTTGTTAAACGATGAAAGCGACGATCCCAAAGTGACCATAGAGCCCAAACAGCTTGATGACGCGTTTGTTGAAGAGTCACCGCTTTCGGTATTTGCCAGCAAAAAAGAGTTACGCCAAGGGTATTACACATGGTGTGATAATACCCAAGTTGAAGCCGTGCTCATCATTATTAGGCTTGAAGGTTTTGAGCAAGTGAATCAGCATATTGGCCGTGGGTTTGGTGATGTTTTATTAGCGCAATCAGCAAATAGAATACAAGAACAATTAGAAAGCGAAGAAGTGGTTACTATAGTTGGCCACGAAAAGCTTGCTCATTTAGGCGGGTTAAATTTTGCATTTATTTGCAGCTTAGCCAATCACAAGCACTTACATGAGCAAATTATTGATAAAATACTCGGAGCAACACTTAAGCCTTTCAATGTGGCTAATTGCACTGTAGAGGTAAAAGCGCGAGCAAGCTATGTGGCATGTGATGAGCAAGAAACTAATTTTGATGATTTAATTTCGTATGCCTATTTAGCGCTTGATAGCCAACCAAAGCAAAGAGTTGTGCCTTATCATCAGCAAATGATGGTTGAACAGCTAGAGCAGCAAGCGCGTTTAAAAGAGCTTGCTAATATTGACTTTGCAAGTGAACTCGAACTGTATTTTCAACCCATTATTTGTAATAAAAATGGTCAAATTGAGTTTTTAGAATTATTACTTCGTTGGCAGCACCCTAAGCAGGGAATTTTGTCTGCTAATCGTTTTATTGATGATATTAGAATTGCAGGGCTTGGCTATCCGTTGGCTAAGTTTGTTATAGAACGTGCTGCCGAACTTGCGATGGCGCTAAGAATGGAAGGTATAGCCATACCGCTGAGTATTAACGTTTTTGGTCCAGAAATGCTTAATGAGGAGTTTGTAGAATTTGTTGATAGTGTAATCACAGAGCATAATCTTCAAGTGGGCGATTTAATTGTTGAGTGCCCTCTGCACATATTTACGGGGCTTGATGATAAAGGCAGGGCAATGATTGCCAGACTTAATAATATTGGCTTAAAGTTATGTGTTGATGGTTTAGGTGATAACCCTGTGCTGCTTTCAAAGTTACCTAGCTTAGCGGTGGAATATATAAAAGTAGCGCCGTCATTAACTGCTGATTTTAGCAACCAAAATAATATTCGTAGCTTAGTTGGCGGTATGGTTGAAATGCATAACCAGCAAAAAACAAAAGTTATTTTTGAAGGGGTAGAAACCCTTGAGCAACTTAAATTTGTTAAAAGTTTAAATGCGTATGCCGCACAAGGTTATTATTTTGGGCATCCGCTGAGCAGTATCGGTCTAATGAGCTGGTTAAAAGAGTGGCGACAAGCGCAAGAATAATCAAAACAAAAATTGAGTAAGTAAGCTTTGCCCGACCTTTCATCATTCTTAAATGACTTTAAGCTATAATAAGAACGCAAGGGCGTTTTTAACTCAGAGTATAAACTCGCCTACAATTTTATTGTCTCTAAAATAAACCTCAACATGAAAGGCTAAGGTGCCTTCGCTTCTCTTGCGAGTATAAAACTATTTACCAATGCGCTGATCACTTGTCCTACATGCGTAGTTCCTGCTATAGGCCCGTTTGGATGTTGGCTTGGTGATGCTTCACATAAATGTAAGTATTTAGCGTTTCGGCTGCTGGCTGCTGTATATACAAAATGCTCAGTGTCGCCGACACTAAACCCGCAGCATGTATAAGCACTTACAGGCATAAACGTAATGCTATCTAAGTCTACCTCAACACCAAGCGGTAATGAGTCAAAACTATTAATTGCGTTATTTATAGATTGAGTAAGGTTTATATCGCGTTTTACATTGAGAGACTGATAACTATCAAACGTAAAGTTTGCTTGTGTCATTGCATCAACAATTGCTTGGTTATTTTTTTGTTCGTGTAGACCAATAACGTGGTAATTATTGAGAAGCGTCTCGTTATAAGCATATCGAAAGCCATTACCACTGTGACGCCCTTCGCATTCTCTAAAATCAGCATGAGGGTCAAAGTTTATGGCATTAACAGGCGTGTGCTGTGTTTTACTGAGCGCTCGAATAATTCCTAAGCAGTTATTGTGCCCACCGCCAATCACTATGGGTTCAAGACCGGCTTTAAATATTAGGTTTAATGCGCTTTCTACGCGCTCGTCCAACTGTTGGCATAGCAAACGCAATTGCTGAAGTTGTTCAGGGTTTTTGTTGTTTAATTGGCTACTTTGCGCCATTAAATCATCAACGTTTACTTCGCCAAGTAATAACACTTTTTGAGTTGCGATAAATTGGTTATGAGGTTGGTTTAAAAACTTTGCTAAAAAAGCATGCCAGGCTTCATTTGCTCCGCCATTCCCCAAGTTTGCTTTGGGGCCAATGTCTTCACATATACCTAGTAGTACATAGCGCATACCAAACTCAGCGGCATCGACTAGGGCTTGTTGAACATCTACGTGAGTATCAAGCAAAGACATAGCTTGCCATGCTTTTTTTTCGTTTGCGCGGGTAAAGCATAAAGCTTTAACCGCACTTTCATCATATACTTTTAAGTGATTGGACACGTTATACTTCTACAACTTCCAACTCAAGTTCTTCAGCAGATAACACAATACCCGTGCTGTCGGCATAGATAAAGTCGTCGTCAAAAAACGACACACCCGCAAAGTTAACACCAATGCCATTTTCGCCAGCACCTTCGCTGTCGGCAGCCACAGGAATTGAGGCTATGGCTTGAATGCCCACATCAAGTTCTTCTAGCTCATCTACATGGCGGACAGCACCGTATACAACAATGCCATTCCAGTTGTTTTCAAAAGCAAGTTCAGCAAGCTCAATATCAATAAGTGCACGGCGAGTAGAGCCACCACCGTCAATTAATAGCACCTGGTCTGTACCGTCTTGAGATAGTATTTCGCGGATCAGTTCATTATTTTCAAAACATTTAACCGTTTTAATGCGGCCACCAAAACTGTGTCGACCACCAAAGTTGATGAACATTGGCTCTAGCACGTCAACCACATCAGCAAAGTGGTCACATAAATCAGAAGTGCTGTAATCCATTATTTTATCCTCAAAAGGTACATTAATTTATAACTCAGTATACCTGCCTTATATCCAATAACAACGACTTAATAGTAGTAAATTTAAGCAAAACAAGGAGTAAATCAATAATAGCAACAATAGTGTCTTAAAAGCGTCACTCAATTGTTATTTACACCACCTAAACTAATTCAGTGTTCATATATTATGCAATGGGGAATAAGCAATGAGTGATAATAATATACTAAAAAAAGTAGCGCAGTTTGATGAGCGACTATTTTTAACGTTGTTTAATTGCAACTCACCTAAATGGCTAAAAAAAATGGCGTTTGGGTTATCTAAAAGTGGCGATGGCGGATTGTATTTAGTTATTTGTGCAGGCGTGTGGTGGCTTAGTAAAAACGAGCAGTACCAGTTACTCCCTATTTCCATAATGCTTGGGTTTATTATTGAACGCCCCATTTACTTTCTAGCTAAAAAATATTTTGCACGAATAAGACCATGCGATTGTTTAGTCACCAATGCCTACATAGTACCGAGTGACAAATTTAGCTTACCTTCAGGTCACAGCGCTGCCGCTTTTTTAGTTGCTATTATTCTGTGCCATTTTTTCCCTCAATATGTATGGATATTCTTAGCATGGGCTGGTGGCGTGGCAATATCGAGGGTGGTATTGGGGGTCCATTATCCGGCTGATATTATCATTGGTGCGCTCATAGGCAGTTCATGTGGTTTATTTGCGTTAGCGGTGGTGGTGCCAGCATGAAAATATTATATGGTATTCAAGGCACAGGAAATGGCCACATAACACGAGCCCGTGTAATGGCAAGTTGCTTTAAAAAGTTGAATGTTGAAGTGGATTATGTTTTTTCAGGACGTGCAAATAAAGACTACTTTGATATGCAAGACTTTGCGAACTACACAAGCTTTAGAGGGCTGTCGTTTAATACTAAAAATGGACAAGTGAAAAGCCTGCAAACAGTAAAAAATGCACGTATTTGTAGATTAATAAAAGACATAAAAACACTCGATGTTAAACAGTATGATTTTGTACTTAACGACTTTGAGCCTATTACGGCTTGGGCAGCTAAGCGCGCCGCTATACCGGTGGTTGGTATTAGTCATCAGGCGGCATTTTTATCAAGCAGTGTGCCTATGTTTAGCCGGGGAATTTTACGTAAATCATTAATTAAAAATTATGCCCCTGCCGATACCTATTTAGGGGTTCATTGGCAGCCGTTTGCTGAAAATATCATTCCGCCTTTTATTGCCCACCATGACCACGGCAACCCTGTTGCAGTTATGAACAAAGTGTTGGTGTATTTACCGTTTGAGAGTCTAGAGAGTATTGTTGACTATTTAAAAGATTTTCCTGAAAAAGAGTTTTATTGCTATCACCCAGATGCAAAAAATAAGTCGATGGGAAATATACATTTACGGCCACCATCGAGAACGCACTTCTTAAATGACCTAGCCAACACCAGTGGTGTGATTGGTAATGCAGGGTTTGAGCTTGCCAGTGAAGCGCTTAAATTAGGGAAAAAATTATTGCTTAAACCTTTAAATGGGCAGTTTGAGCAGGGTGAGAACGCACAAACTTTACGCTCTATGGGAATGGCCCATGTGATGAATTATTTAAACCCTCAAGCATTAGATGATTGGAATAATGCCCCTCAAAATAAGCAAATTAATTTTCCAAGTGACCCAGAACCGCTTGTGAATTGGTTATTACAAAAGCAATGGCACAAAACGCAATTACTTCACAAGGGATTATGGGGAAGTGTTAACTTATAATATTAGGTTCTGGTCAGGTATGACCAGTTTATCAAAAGCTAAAAAAACTGAAGCAGTTTAAGACATTAGTCTATAATAAGGTTGCATATTAACCAAAGGTGTTTGAAATGAGTTTTTTAGAAAATTTAACGATTAAGAGGCGACTGCAACTTAATGCTTTGGTAGTTGGTTTAGCAATGGTTATTCTATTATGTGTAATTATTTTTGAGGGAAGGGAAAATCTTAAGTTAAATCAGACTATACAGTTAGCGAAAGAGCTGAATATTCAGCAATTAGAATTGAGAAAGCACGAGAAAAACTTTTTGTTTTACAAAACTGAGAGCTCTTTAGCGTCGTTCGAAAAAGAGTATGCAGTATTGGATACAAAGTTAGCTGAGTTACAGACGTTAATGGCTAGTTTAAATATTGATACTCAAAAAGCAGCGCAGTTAAAAAGCTTAGTTGCTAAGTATAATAGCGATTTTAATAATGTAGTCTCTCTTCAAAGAACAATAGGCTTAAATCCTAAAGACGCTCTTTATGGTGAACTAAGAAGTGCAGTGCATAAAGTAGAAACATTGCTTAACGAGCAAGAAAGCGATGAGTTGCTGGTGCTTATGTTGCAATTAAGGCGTGCTGAAAAAGATTTTATGCTGCGCTTAGATACCAAGTATCTCCCCCGTTTTGACGACACTATTACGAAGCTTGAACAAAGCCTTTCTCTTTCAACAATAAACTCAAGCACCAAATCAGAACTCAATAGTTTAATTGCTACTTATCAAAATTCTTTTCAGGCGCTGGTAAAAGCTCAAGTTGAATTAGGCGTTAACTTAGAGTCAGGAGCCCTTGGTAAAATGCGGGAAAGTGTGTCGAAAAGTGACACGGTGGTTGGCCAAATTGTTGAAGAAACAGTGATTCATGTTAAAAACAGCGTAAGTGAAGCACAGTTTTTGGCAATTACTATTTTTGTTATTGCTGGTGTTATTGTTTTATTACTTGTTTACTTTACTAGCCATTCAATCATTGTTCCTATTGAACGCGTTTATCACAGCATAAATGATATAAGACGCAATAACGACTTAAGCGTAATGATAGAGCAAACGGGTAAAGATGAAATTACTATCATGACGACAGACTTTAATAGCTTAATAAGTGACTTTAAAAACCTGATTTACGAAGTTAATGGCGCATTAAATACGCTCAATGTGGCAACAGATCATTTATCTGAAAGCACGGCAGCAACAAGCTCCGGTATGCAAGAGCAATTACACGAAGCTGACATGGTTGCTACCGCTGCGACAGAAATGCAAGCCACGATTCAAGATATTTCGCACAACACTGAGGCGGCAGCTAAAAAAGCGGAGTCTACAAACTTGAGCGCTCAACAAGGCCGTAGCGAAGTTGAATCAACCGTTAACCATATCAGGGAGTTGTCAGGCTCTTTAGGGAGTGCATCTGATGTGGTGTCTCAACTAGAAAAAGACGGTGAAACGATTGGCTCGGTACTTGACGTTATTCGTGGTATTGCTGAACAAACTAATTTACTTGCGCTTAACGCTGCAATTGAAGCAGCTCGTGCTGGTGAGCAAGGCCGTGGCTTTGCGGTGGTTGCTGATGAAGTGCGCTCGTTAGCTCAGCGTACGCAAGAATCGACAAGTGAAATTGAAGGGATTATTAATACCCTGCAGCAACGCACTCAAGAAGTGGTAAGTATTATGCACCAATGTCGATCACAAGGTGATGAAAGTGCATCTCAGGCTATTAAAGCCGGTGAGTTGTTAGGTGCTATTACTGAAGATGTACAAACCATTATGGAAATGAGCACGCAAATAGCCGTTGCCATCGATGAGCAAAGCCAGGTTGCATCAGAGGTTAATAAAAACGTGGTACGTATTAGAGATATAGCGCAAGATGCATCAGAGCATGCATCACGCAACGCGCAGACCAGTGAAGAGGTATCGGAGCAAGGTCGCGTACTATACACCGCAATTGATAAATTTAAAGTGTAAATTTATTAGGGGGGGGGTGACCTTTGTGGATTAAGCTTTGTTCAAGCTAGGGGAGGTTTAATCGCGGTTCGAGGTTTATAACCTAGTGGGCTCGATAACTGCTACTGTTTTATTCTACTGGCTTACATCCATGTAATAATAAGTTAAAACTGAATAAAGCGTCCGCGTCCTGCTCACGGCCTTGGTTAAATATTAAATAGGCGGCTGCAAATTTAACTTTGAATGATTAACACACCCTAAAGAGCCAATAAGGTTTAAGGAATAAACTTTATTGGCACACTATCTTTGTTTTTTGTATTTTCGCTTACACGCTCTAAATACTCATCCCATAACTGAGTCTGCTGTTCTTGCAGCTTAGCTAAATAGTTCCAACTGAATAACCCGCTATTATGGCCATCGTCAAACTCTAGGCGTAATGCATAATGGCCCACTGGGACTATATTTTTTATTGCAACAGCCTCTTTGTTTAAAACAAGCTTCTTAGGGCCAGATCCATGACCTTGCACTTCTGCAGATGGAGAATGAACACGTAAAAATTCACAGCTAAATACGGTTTTACTATCATCGTCAAAGTACACGTCTAAGTTTTTACTCACGCTATGGTAATGCACTTTTGTTACGTGTTTCATGTTTTATATCCCATTAAAAAGCCCCCAATATGGAGGCTTTTAGTATATCTACTTATGGTGCCAATTAAAGAATAAAGCGGCTTAAATCTTCATCTTCAACCAGTGCGCCTAAATGTTTTTCAACATAAGCCGCATCAATTACAACCGATGAGCCAGCTTGCTCAGATGCATCGTATGAAATTTCTTCCATTAGCTTCTCCATCACGGTATGAAGACGACGTGCACCGATGTTTTCGGTTTTCTCGTTAACTTGCCATGCCGCTTTTGCAATGCGCTCGATAGCATCATCACTGTATTGAACATCAACTTGCTCTGTTTTAAGTAGCTCGCGCTGTTGTTCTGTCAGTGAAGCATGAGGCTCTGTAAGTATGCGTTTAAAGTCATTTGCAGTGAGTGCTTCAAGCTCTACGCGAATAGGTAAACGGCCTTGTAGCTCAGGGATCATGTCTGATGGTTTAGCCATTTGGAATGCGCCAGAGGCGATAAATAGCATATGGTCAGTTTTAACCATACCGTGCTTAGTATTAACAGTCGAGCCTTCAATAAGCGGTAGCAAATCTCGTTGTACGCCTTCACGGCTAACATCTGGGCCTGATGAATCACCACGTTTACAAATTTTGTCTATTTCATCAATAAACACGATGCCATTTTGCTCTACAGCAAAAATAGCTTGCTCCTTTAGCTCTTCAGGGTTTACTAATTTACCGGCTTCTTCTTCGGTAAGTAGCTTAAAGGCTTCCTTAATTTTTAGCTTGCGCTTAGTACGCTTATCGCCACCCATGTTCTGAAACATGCTTTGCAGCTGATTGGTCATATCTTCCATGCCAGGAGGCGCCATAATTTCTACGTTTGGCTGTACTTGTGCTAAATCGATTTCAATTTCTTTATCGTCTAGTTGGCCTTCACGTAGTTTTTTACGGAATGTTTGGCGTGTAGATGAGTTTTCATCACGCTGAGTTTCACCGTATTGATCTTTAACGGGTGGTAAAAGCGCATCTAAAATACGATCTTCGGCCGCCTCTTCTGCACGGTGCTTAAACTTTTTAGTTTGTTGTTCACGTGTCATTTTGATAGACACTTCAACTAAGTCACGAATAATGGTTTCAACTTCTTTACCAACATAACCCACTTCGGTGAACTTAGTTGCTTCTACTTTGATAAAAGGGGCATTAGCAAGCTTAGCTAGGCGACGTGCAATTTCTGTTTTGCCGACACCTGTAGGACCAATCATTAAAATATTTTTTGGTGTTACTTCTGCACGTAAATCATCGTTTAATTGCATGCGGCGCCAGCGATTACGAAGGGCAATAGCAACGGCTTTTTTTGCGTTAGCTTGGCCAATAATATGTTGGTCTAGCTCGTGAACAATTTCTCTTGGGGTCATAGCAGACATAGCGGTTCCTATTATAATTCTTCGATAGTTTGGAAGTTGTTAGTAAATACGCAGATATCACCTGCAATAGTTAGGCTTTTTTCTACTATTTCACGAGCGCTTAAATCGGTGTTTTCTAATAACGCGGTTGCTGCCGATTGGGCAAAGTTACCACCACTGCCAATTGCGATTAGGTCATTTTCTGGCTGCACTACATCACCGTTACCAGTAATGATTAAAGAGGCTGTTTCGTCGGCTACAGCTAAAAGGGCTTCTAACTTTCTCAGTGCACGGTCACTTCGCCAATCCTTTGCCATTTCAACGGCGGCTTTGGTGAGGTTACCTTGGTGCATTTCTAGTTTGCTTTCAAAACGTTCGAAAAGTGTGAAGGCATCAGCAGTACCGCCGGCAAAGCCTGCGATTACTTTGCCATTATAAAGACGTCGGACTTTACGGGCATTGCCCTTCATTACGGTATTACCCAATGAAACTTGGCCGTCGCCACCTATCACAACTTTGTCGTCGCGGCGTACACTTACAATAGTGGTCATGTTATTCCTCATCATCGAGTTGCAGGGGCAACTCGTTAAAAACGATTATGATGAGGTTATATGGGTGAATGGTTTATTTTCAAGTCCAGCCCCAAATTCCGCAGCCGACGACTTTTACACGCTTGAGTTTATTTTTATCACTTTCTGCTTGGCGCTTTGTTTTATAAGGCCCTAAACGTACTTTATACCAAATACCCGTTTCGCCTTTGGTTTCTCTTATTTCAGATATAAGCCCAGCAAACGCTATTTTCGCTTTTAACGATTCAGCTTGCTGATAAGTCCTGAACGAGCCACATTGCATGACGTAAGGGCCTTTTTGTTCAATTTCTTTTACTTCAACTTGTACTTCATGGTTTCTTATTTCTTTTATAAATTCAGGCGCACGAGGAACGACCACTTCTACTTTTTCTTTTGCGGCTGGGTTAGTTTGTTTTTCAACAAGCTTGGGGTCGGCGTTATTTTTAATAAACCATAATCCATAGGCAAAACCGCCTACGAGCAAAGCTGCAACAATTACCAAAAGATAAGGAAATGGCTTTTTAGCGGGTTCTTTTTTGGTGTTTTTTCTATTTTTGGGTTTTTTGTTAATGTAATCGTGCTGTGCCATAGCGTTATTTTGGCCTTAACCTAAATCATATCTATAGGGTCTACATCTAAACTCCAGCGAACTTTTTGTGCAAGTTTGCTCGTGCTTAAATAATCAACCATTTGCGCAAGATACTGATGTAATATGCGGCGATCTTGCGCTTGAATGTGCAATTGAAACCGATACATACCCGCTATTCTCTCTAAAGGGGCAGGGATCGGACCGAGCAATTGTATACCAGATACACCGTTAACTGGAACCAAATCTGTCAAAAAGTCGACGACTAGTTTAATACTAAGCCCTTGTGCACGGACTATGGCCATATGAGTAATAGGCGGTAAGTCAGCGTCATCACGCTCGCTTAACGCAAAGCGTGCAAAATCTTGGTAACCATTATTGACTAAATCTTGTAATAGTGGATGTTCAGGGAAATGTGTTTGCAATAACACTTGGCCTGGCTCTCCCGAGCGGCCAGCTCGCCCTGCCACTTGAGTTACCAACTGCGCCAAATGTTCAGTTGCTCTGAAGTCGCAGGAGTAGAGGCCGCTATCGACATCTAAAATAATCACTAAGCTTACATCGGCGAAGTGATGACCTTTAGCAAGCATTTGCGTGCCCACTAATATGCGCGCACCGCCTAAGTTAATTTCGTCGAGGGCTTTTTCTAAACTACCTTTACGGCGGGTGGAATCTCGATCAATACGGGTTACAGGCGTCTCAGGAAACTCGTTTGTTAAAAACTCTTCTATTTGTTCGGTACCTTTCCCATTAGGGAATATTTGTGTACTACCACAATCAGGGCATTGATGAGGTACCTGATGTTGGTCACCACAATGGTGGCAAATCATTTGACCAATCGCCTTGTGGAACGTGGCACTGGTACTGCAACGGTTACATTCACTCAACCAACCACATTCATGGCAAATAAGCGTAGGCGAAAAGCCGCGACGATTTAAAAACACCATAACCTGTTTGCCACGATTTAAGTGTTGGCGCATGGTAGCAAGGCTTGCGTGAGCTATACCGGCCTGATCGGGCTGGCCTTTCATGTCGAGTAATTTAAACTGGTTATCGGTTGAAGTTTGAGCGCGCTCTGTCAGGCTTAAAAGTTGGTACTTATTATTAATGGCTTTATGCAAGGTTTCGAGCGCAGGAGTTGCACTGCCCAGTATAAGTGG
Organism: Pseudoalteromonas sp. H71; assembly: GCF_001468485.1. Taxonomy (GTDB): domain Bacteria; phylum Pseudomonadota; class Gammaproteobacteria; order Enterobacterales; family Alteromonadaceae; genus Pseudoalteromonas. The sequence goes on along the minus strand of NZ_LODI01000006.1, from coordinate 37,005 downwards.
AATTTTATGCTGGAATGCACGATAAGCTGCTAAATCTCGTGCATGGTAACGAAGGGTGTCTTGTTGTTTAAATGATGAGTCGTGTTCTTCGTCAACGACAATCATACCGAGCTTTAAAAAAGGTAAGAAAATACTTGAGCGCGTACCTATTACAATCGCGCAACTCCCTTTTTCGCAAAAGCGCCAGGTTTGTAGGCGTTCGTTATCGGTAAGTGCAGAATGCCATAACATGATGGGAGTATCTGGAAAGCGCCGACGAAAACGGTTTACCGTTTGAGGGGTAAGGCCTATTTCGGGTACGAGTACTAAGGCTTGCTCACCTCGCTTTAACACTTCTTCAAGGCATTGAAGATAGACTTCGGTTTTACCACTACCGGTAACCCCTTCTAATAAAAATGTGTTAAAGCCATTACTTTGATTAATTGCAGTGCAAGCTACGGCTTGCTCTTTATTTAATGTAGGCTTGCTACCCACTGTTGGGGCTGTACTTTGCCACTGATTATCATGTTCTATGGTTTGTGTAATCAATGCTTTTGCAATAAGGCTATCGATAGTTTTTTTACTAAAGCCTAATGCTTTAAGCTCGGTTAATGATGATTTACCAGACTGCGCAAGTTGCTTTAATAAGTTAAGTTGAGTTTTTGCTTTGAGTGACGGAAGTTTTGCCCCTTTTTCTGTCAGCATAACCATGTTGATACTGGTTTTATCCGGTGATTCACCTTGGCGTAGCGCACTAGGTAGCGCTATATGAATTGTTTCGCCAAGTGGGTAACAGTAATAGCGGGATGTAAAACTCAAAAGCGCAATGTGCTCAGATGATAAAATAGGCGCATCATCGATGACTTCAATGATAGGTTTTACTTTGTTTTCGGGCACATCGGTCTTGCTTTTAATAGCTAAAATAACGGCTACTTTTTGTTGGTTACCAAAAGGCACCAACACACGCATTCCTGGTTCTAGTGGTGATGTCATACCATCAAGTTGCTTATCTACTTTGTAATCAAAGGTGCGCGGTAAGGGAACTTTTATAGCGACTTCAACAAAATGCATAGCAACTCAACTCATAAAATTAATGATGTAATGTACTAAAAATAACGTTAAAAACCTACTAGCAAATGTTGCTTGCTTGAGTGCCTGGCTACTTTTTTAGCAAAACAGTTAATAATAGCTTGTGTGTTTGATGGTAGTTGGATAAAATCCGCGACCAACAAATTTGTTTTAACGACGTATGGTGCCAGACTTCGGGTTTGGAGAGCGATGCGGCCTTAACTAGAGGTTTCTATGAAAGAAGGTATTCACCCTAAGTACGAAGTAATTTCTGCAACTTGTTCATGCGGCAATAAATTCGAAACAAGCTCTACTTTATGTAAAGACATTCACCTTGACGTATGTTCAGCGTGTCACCCTTTTTACACTGGTAAGCAAAAAGTTTTAGACACTGGCGGACGTGTTGATCGTTTCAACAAGCGTTTCGGTGCACTTGGTAGCAAGAAGTAATTTTTGCTGTCTCGTTAAATTAAGCACCTTAGGGTGCTTTTTTTATGCTTTTAATTTAGTTGTGGCAATTTGCGAGCGATACCGTCTCAATTTGAATAATTAAATTTTACGCGAGCTGCGTTAAAATTTTTTAATGTAGAACAACTAAGTAACAAATTTTTAGCTTATCACTCGATTTTCTTATTTCTCTGCAATGCATAACTATTTCCTGTTCTTATTCTGAATATGCATAAACCCTTACAGACAAATCGCAAATTATTCTCTATATTTTTAATTAGTTCATTTTTTAACTAAGTGGTTAAATGCAGCTAACGTGAAGTTATATGTTTTTAAAGTATTTGAATAAGTCTATTTTTGCTTATTTTAATAAGACTTTATTAAGATGTTTTATAAAAAATAATGAAAGAATAAATGTGCCTTTAAACCCCGTTATTGGATGAATTTTTATTTATAAAGTGTCGATATAATTTACTAAAGTTATTGAAAAACCTCTTAAAATTAATCGAACTAGCATATAACAGGATAGACCTGATATTGCTTGGAATTTAAAAATAATAAGGGTATCGTAGCCTAAACTTCACCTCTCACTTTTACTTTAATTGCAGGATACAATCGCGTTATGTCAGACTTTCGTGAACAAGCACTACACTATCATTCGCACCCCGTTCCAGGAAAAATTAGCATTGAGCTAACCAAGCCTGCTGAAACGGTTAAAGATCTCGCATTAGCATATAGCCCAGGAGTTGCAGAACCAGTACGCGAAATAGCTGCTGACCCTGCAAACGCTTATAAATACACCGGCAAAGGGAATATGGTTGCGGTTATCACTAATGGTACTGCAATTTTAGGCCTGGGCAATTTAGGCCCACTTGCTTCAAAACCTGTAATGGAAGGTAAGGCGTTACTGTTTAAGCGATTTGCTGGCCTTGATTCTATTGATATTGAAGTTAAACATCGCACCACGGAAGATTTTATTAATACAGTGGCTAATATTGCCGACACATTTGGCGGTATTAACCTCGAAGATATAAAGGCGCCAGAGTGCTTTGAAATAGAAAAAGCGTTGATTGAACGCTGCAGTATTCCTATATTTCATGATGATCAGCACGGTACAGCTATTGTAACCGCTGCGGGTATGTTGAACGCGCTTGAGGTGCAGGGCAAGTCTATCGAAAATGCCACTATTGTGTGTTTGGGGGCGGGTGCTGCTGCGGTTGCTTGTATGGAGCTTTTAATTAAGTGTGGCGCTTTGCGTGAGCACATATACATGCTTGACCGTAAAGGTGTTATTCATACTCGTCGTGATGACTTAAATGAATACAAAAAACTTTTTGCAAACAATACAGACAAGCGCACGTTGCAAGATGTGATTGAAGACGCAGATGTATTTGTTGGTGTATCGGGTCCTAATCTATTAGCCGCCGACGATTTAAAGTTAATGGCAGAAAAGCCAGTTGTGTTTGCCTGTTCTAACCCCGATCCTGAAATTGATCCTGCATTGGCCCACTCTGCTCGAAACGATCTAATTATGGCAACGGGTCGTTCAGATTACCCTAACCAAGTTAATAATGTACTGTGTTTTCCGTTTATATTCCGCGGTGCTCTTGATGTACGCGCCAGTGCAATTAATGATGAAATGAAAATAGCTGCCGTAGAAGCAATTAGAAGTATTGCTAAAGAGCCTGTACCTGCTGAAGTACTGACGGCTGCGGGTGTTGATAAGCTGGAGTTTGGTGATAAGTATATTATTCCAAAACCAATGGATCCTCGTTTACTACCACGCATTGCAAAAGCGGTTGCAATGGCTGCGGTAGAGTCAGGTGTTGCACAAATTGATTTACCTGAAAATTACATGGAATAAGTGTTAGGTTGTAATTTTAGACACAAAAAAACCTCAATTAATTGAGGTTTTTTTGTGTCTAAAATTACGTTTAGTCTTCGTTTAACACAGGCACTTCTAGCCCCATTTCTTGCATTATTTTTTTCACTTCTTCAGGGACTTTTTCGGCGTTATCCTTACGTAAGTCGTCATCGTTAGGCAAAGGTTGGCCGGTAAATGCATGTAAAAACGCTTCACAAAGTAGTTCACTGTTTGTTGCATGACGTAGGTTATTAATTTGACGACGCGTGCGCTCGTCCGTTAATACCTTTAATACATTTAGTGGGATCGAAACGGTAATTTTTTTTACTTGTTCTGATTTTTTCCCGTGTTCTGCGTATGGGTGAATATACTCACCATTCCATTTAGCCATAAGATGTATCGTCGCCTCAGATTAATAATTGCTCACATGCGCTACAATGCATATGAATATGCGTGAAATTCTATCGATTTAAAAAAGATAGTCAAATACTAGTTATTTAGCCATCTAGAGCTTTAAATGTTTTGACATCTTTAATGAGATAAATTACTCTTTTAGACGTCTAAACATCCAAATTGAGCAGGTGACGAATATGAGCGAAAAAAATAAAGCAACCATTGCAGTGAGAAGTGGTGTTGAAGCCGACAAACATCATGGCGCAGTTGTCGCACCTATTTATTTATCGACAACTTATTCGTTTGCCGACTTTGATACAAAACGCCAATATGATTACGGACGAAGTGGTAACCCTAATCGTGATATTTTAGCTGAAACGTTAGCCGAACTAGAGGGCGGAGCAAGGGGCATTATTACTGCTACGGGCATGTCTGCCGTTCATTTGGCTACGCAAATTTTGAATCATGATGATACGTTGGTGATCCCTCATGATTGTTACGGCGGCAGCTATCGTTTATTTACTTCACTGCAAAAGCGCGGTTTGCTTAAGCTGGAAGTCTTAGATTTAACTCAAGCACAAAGCTTGGACAAAATTTTAGCAATTAAACCTAAGCTAATTTGGATAGAAACACCCAGTAACCCATTACTACGCTTAACTGATATTAAAGCAATAACCGATATTGCTAAGCAGTGCGGTGCTTTAGTTGCTGCTGATAACACATTTTTATCACCGGCATTACAAAACCCCATTAAATTTGGTGTTGATATAGTGGTGCACTCGACCACCAAATACATCAACGGCCATTCAGATGTAGTAGGCGGTGCGGTGATTGCAGCTTCACAAGCGCTGGGCGATGAATTGGCATGGTGGGCAAATAATATAGGTATTACAGGTGCGCCATTTGATAGTTATTTAACATTGCGTGGCTTGCGAACACTCAATGTGCGTTTAAAGCAGCATCAAGAAAACGCATTATCGATTGCTAAATATTTAGATGAGTCTGAATTTGTTCGTCAAGTGTATTACCCAGGCCTTGAATCGCACCCACAGCATGAATTAGCTAAAGCTCAGCAACTGGGCTTTGGTGGCATGGTGAGTTTTGATATTAAAGGCGACATAAACGATGCTGCGGCGTTTTTAACAAGCTTACGTGATTTCAGCTTGGCAGAGTCTTTGGGCGGAGTTGAGAGCTTAATATGCCATCCTGCAACGATGACACACGCTGGAATGGAACCTAAAGCACGGCTTGAAGCAGGGGTTGGCGACACGCTTATTCGAGTTTCAGTCGGTATAGAAGATATAAACGACTTATTAGCTGATTTAGAGCGCGTGTTTCAGCTTGTAAAGCCTGGGCAAAATAAAAACATTGGCCGTGTTGGTAAAGGGGCTGGCTCGCCTGAAGGCAATGTGAAATTAAGTGCAGCCCGTCCAGCGCTTTGGTAAGTAATACCAATCCGCAATAATACCTAATCAATTTGAGGGATTAACCGGCGCTAACTTCGTTAAAAATTTTTCATATAGAACAAATAAATAACGAAATTTTTGCCTTGTTATCGACACGGTTTTCTTATCCTCAAAATAGACAATCTAATTAAGCGAATTGGTATAAATATGGTCAATTGTGTACATAAATTTGGTGGTTCAAGTTTAAGCTCTAGTGAGCGCTATCAAAGCGTAGCTAAAATAATTATTGGCCACTCACAACCGGGTGACTGTGTTGTGGTATCTGCTGCCGGTAAAACCACGGATACCCTTGTGTCGTTGTGGCAAAGTTATCAGCAGCAAGACACACAAGCTGTCGCTGATATTTTACTGCAGTTAAATAACCATCAAAGCGATTTAATTGAGCAATTATTACAAGCTGATTTAAAGCGCAGCGCACTTAAAACATTACTCGAAGAGCTAAATATAATTGCAAGCTTAGCGCAAAGTGAGCAACTCAAAGAAGCGCAGTTACTTGCTCATGGTGAGGTATGGTCTGCGCGATTATTAGCTGCATATTTACAACAGTTAAACGTACATGCCTGCGCACACGATGCTCGCCTACTTTTTACCTTAAATGATGGCGAATTACGCCATGCTCAAAATAAGCTGCAATGTAACAGTGTTATTGATGCCAATAAAGTGAATATAGTAACCGGGTTTATAGCGGCAAATACATTTGGCGATACCGTAACGCTTGGGCGTAATGGTAGCGATTACAGCGCAACACTACTTGCCAGCTATTGTGATGCTAAGCAAGTATGTATTTGGACTGACACGCAAGGTGTATTTAGTACCGATCCGCGTAAAGTAAAAAAGGCAATTAAGTACGCTAAAGTGTGCCGCACTCAGGCCAATTTACTAGCGCGATTAGGTAACCCCGTTCTGCATGCTAAAACGTTATCGCCTTTAAAAAATACCAATATAAAGCTAGCTGTACGCAGTAGTTTTGATGTTCAAGCAAGTCCAACTCATATTGTTAAAGAAGGTCTAGCTAAGAAAAAGCGTTTTATTACGACGCTACAAAGTGTTGATTTATTAACAGTAGAAGGCTTGAGTGAAGGTGAGGTTGCAAATGTTAGCCAGCTTATTCAGCATAGTCTTCATCACTTTAACCATAATGGCGAAGTGTATTTAGTCGTACCGGCTGCACAAACATACCAAGTTATTAATTACTTTGCTGGTAGAGCTAATATTAGTGAGTCGAATTTAAACGGCTGTGCAGTTGTTGCCCCAGAGCAAGACATCAGCACACTTAAACTGCAAGCTTTAGAAGTATTAGCTGAGCAAACTATAAAACCGCGTTTTGTGCATCAAGATAATGGTTATGTTTTATTACTAACTGATCAATTTATTGATAGCGATGTGCAAAGCACATTGCACGATAAGCTAGTCAACAAAGGTCAAGAAATTGCGATTATAGTTGCAGGGTTAGGTAATGTAGGTGAAGTGTTTATACACCAACTGGCGGATCAATTTGAGCGCCTAAGCGGTGACTTTAGTATTAAATTAGTTGCTTTGGTTCGCTCTCAAGAGATGCTGTTTAATCCAAGTGGAGTTAACCCTCAAACATGGCAAAAACAATGGCAGCTTGAGGCCAAAAAATACCAAAGTAGTGATTTATTAAATTCAATTAACGAGCTTGATTACGAGCATAAAGTAGTCATTGATATTACTGCTAGTGAGCAATTTAGCCAGCTTTATGCTGACTTTGTGCAAAGCGATTGCCATTTAATTAGTGCAAATAAATATGCCGGCACAGCGCCTACACATTGGTATCAAACACTTAGGCATAATTTGGCAGAGCGCAACTTACATTGGCGTTATAACACAAGTGTAGGAGCAGGCTTACCTATAAACTTTGCTTTAGCTGATTTACAAAATAGTGGCGATAAAATCACGCGAATAGAAGGTGTGTTTTCTGGCACGCTATCGTGGTTATGCAGTAAATATGATGGCAGTGTTGCGTTTTCAGAGTTGGTGCTTGAAGCGCAAAAAATGGGTTTTACAGAGCCAGATCCACGTGAAGACTTATCTGGGCGTGATATGCAGCGTAAGCTACTTATTTTAGCCCGAGAGCTAGGTGTAGAGCTTGAGCTTGGCGATATAAGTCTCTCGGCACTTATGCCAGTTGAACTTGCTCGGGGTAGCTGGGACGATTTTATAGATAAAAAAACGAAGCTTGATACGTTTATTGAAGAACACGCTGCAGCAGCGCAAGCTAAAAATGCAGTGCTTAGATACACAGGGTTGTTAGAAATTGCATGCGATAAAGTCGTTGCAAAAGTAGGCATTGCATACGTGCCAAACGGTGATGCGCTAGCAAACTTAACACCTGGCGATAATATTTTTGTGATAAACAGTAAATGGTACAGCGACAATGCATTAGTTATTCAAGGCCCAGGGGCGGGTAGTGAGGTAACTGCGGCGGGTGTTCATTCAGATTTATATTGGCTTGTGCAAAACTTGAAATAAGCTTGTATATTGATATAAAAACGGCGGCTTAAATTAAGCCGCCGTTTTTTGTTTATAAATGCTTTAAAATAGCTCTTCTTCTGTTTTTGTATCTTCTTCAAATATATCGTTAGGCTGAGATAGCACATATTTAGTAGGTGCGGTTCCTTTGTCAAAATACTCAAAGCGACTGGTGTAATCGTTTTTGTGACTCAATAAACCGGTTTCTAAATCAATCCTAATAGACACTAAGCCTTCAGGCGGCTCGATGGGGGCCTCAGATTTACCTTCAAGCGCGACTTTCATAAACTCAACCCAAGCAGGTTGTGCTGTTTTAGCGCCAGATTCAGCCCCTGATATTTGACTGCTATCAAGGTTGTTATTGTAAGAAGTCCGGCCCAATGGGTTGCCTGGGTTATCAAACCCAACCCAAACTGAAGTCATCACATTTCGGTTAAAGCCACTAAACCATGTATCTACAGAATCATTAGTTGTACCTGTTTTTCCTGATAGATCACGGCGGCCTAATGCTTGAGCGCGCCAACCTGTTCCTGACCAACCCGTTTTACGTGACCAGTTACCACCACCCCAAACAGCGCTATGCATTGCTTGAGCTATTAAAAATGCATTTTGTTTGGATATGACCTGTGGCGCACATTTTATCTCTGGCATGTCAGAGTTTTGTGACTGAAATAATTCGGAGTTTATTACTGGCGTTAGCGATTCCGCAGAGTTGTCTTCACATACTTTTGTCGGGTTAGCTTTAAATAAGCTATTGCCAAACGCGTCTTGAATTTCAGCGATAAAGTACGGCTCAATTAAATGCCCGCCATTGGCAAATGCGCTCATACCACGCGCAAGTTCAATAGGGGTAATTGAAGCACTACCCAGTGCCAATGATTCACTACGGTTTATGTCTGAATTTTTAAAGCCAAATTTTAATAAGTGATCTGCTGTTCGTTGTAAACCAACACCTCTGAGCAAACGAACTGAAATTACGTTTTTAGATTGCGCTAATGCGCGGCGAATTCTGNATCGGGCCATTGTAAACAGCCGGACTATTTTTAGGCCGCCATGCTACACCTTGGCTTTTATCCCACTGATTAATTGGCGCATCATTTAAAATAGAGGCGAGCGTATAGCCGTTTTCAAGCGCGGCAGAATAAATAAACGGCTTTATGTTTGATCCCACTTGGCGTTTTGCTTGAATAGCTCGGTTGTATTGGCTTTGCTCAAAGCTATAGCCACCAACAATGGCTTTTATACGGCCATCTTGCGGGTCAAGTGAAACAATCGCACTTGAAGCTTCAGGTAGTTGGCTTAGTTCATACTCGTTTTTGCTGTTTTTACGCACCCAAATTTGCATTCCTGGGGTTAATATTTCAGTAGCGGTTGTTGGAGCAAAGCCTTGTCGGTAACGCGTTATGTATTTACGTGCCCATTTTAAATTGTCCCACGATAGGGTTATTTGCTCTGCATTTTTAAGCATTACCGTGGCATTGAGTTCATCCACATTTAAAACAGCCGCCGCTTTTAATGTACCTATTTCTTTAGCTTCATTAAGTTTGGTCAGTATTTTTTCTTCGCTAAGAGCTGGTTGCTGCTCAGGGTCCCATAAAATAGCGTTGGGTCCTCTAAAACCATGACGCATATCGTAGTCATGAAGATTATTAACTAACGCGGTTTGCGCCGCTTTTTGTACTTTAGACTCAACAGAGGTGAATATTTTAAAGCCTGAGTTGTATGCTTTGTCTATTCCGTAGCGTGCAACCATTTCTGCACGCACCATCTCAGAAATATACGGCGCGTATAAATCTATTTCGGCGCCATGAAAATACGCAGTAATAGGTTGGCTTGTTGCATCATCATATACTTCTTGAGTTATGTAGTTTTCAGTTAATAGGCGACCCAGTACAACATTACGGCGTGCTTTTGCACGGGTGGGGTTACGAATAGGGTTTAACGCAGAAGGAGCTTTAGGCAAGCCTGCAATCATCGCCATTTGAGCAAGCGTTAAGTCTTTTAACTCTTTTCCGTAATAAACTTGAGCTGCAGCCCCAATACCAAAGGCACGGTTACCTAGCTCTATTTTATTGAGATAAAGTTCTAATATTTCGTCTTTGGTAAGAACATTTTCAATATGCAGTGCAATGAATATCTCTTTTATTTTACGAATATACGCTTTTTCTCGGGTTAAGAAAAAATTACGCGCAAGCTGCATAGTAATGGTACTTGCCCCTTGCTTTTTTTCGCCGGTAGAAATAAGCACAATTGCAGAGCGAACTATACCAATAGGGTCTATACCTATATGATCATAAAAGCGATTATCTTCAGTTGCTAAAAATGCATCAATGAGTGGTTGTGGGATTTCGTTAATAGTAACCGGAATACGACGTTTTTCACCAAATTGATTGATTAAGAGGCCATCTTTGGTGAATACTTGCATAGGAGTTTGTAATTGCACGTCTTTTAAAACTTGCACACTGGGGATATCAGGTTTAACGTAGTAATAAAGACTGACCAAAGTTATCAGACCGATTAACGTACAAATGATAAAAAATTGTAAAGTTCGTTTTAATAAAATCACTTATATTTCCCTAAATGGACTCCCAATTGCGAGTTTGGACTGATAGTATATATTGATTAAAAAATGAATAATATTTTTTCAGAAAAAAATTATAACTTGTTTATTATTAAAACAAAGGCCAAGTTGCAAACATGCTAAGTCAACTATTTCAAAAGCCGTCACCGATGATGGTAGGAATTGATATCGGATCGCACTCGATTAAAGCGGTGCTTCTGAGAGAAATTGAAACTGGATTTCGATTAGAAGCGCTAGCAATTGAGCCAATGCCTAAAGGCGCTATGAGTGAACGAACGATTCAAGATATTGAAGCGATTGGTAATGTAATAACAAAATTAAAAAGAAAATTACCAAAATCACTTAAAAATGCAGCTGTGGCCGTCTCGGGGCAAACGGTTATAACTAAAGTGATTTTTATGGACGTGTCGTTAAGCGATGCAGAGCTTGAGTCTCAAATTGAAATTGAGGCCGACAGTTTAATACCTTACCCACTTGACGAAGTGAGCCTAGACTTCGAAAAGCTTTCAACCAATGAAGCTGATCCGAGCAAAATGAACGTGTTACTTTCTGCTGCGCGAACTGAAAGTGTAGAAGCGCGTGTTGGCGCACTAGAAGATGCAAACCTAGATACCAAAATTGTAGACGTAGAAAGTTATGCACTTAGTCGTGCTATGGATGTTTATTACCAACAGCTGCCAAGTGATGCCTTCAACAAATGTGTGGCGGTAGTTGATATAGGGGCTGTATTAATGCTTGTGAGTGTTGTGCAAGCCGGTGAAACTATTTATACCCGTGACCAGGTTTTCGGTGGCGATCAATATACAAACAGTATTGTTAACTACTACAACAAAGGGTTTGATGAGGCTGAAATAGGTAAAACATCTGGCGACTTACCTCCTAATTATACTTTTGAGGTGTTGGCGCCGTTTCAAACAGCGTTATTACAGCAAGTACGTAGAGCGGTACAAATGTTCTTAACCACCAGTGGTAAAGAGCAAATCGATTACATTGTACTGACAGGCGGCACATCTATGATCAAAGGAATAGATCGCTTGTTAATAGAGGAACTAGGTATCCATAGTGTTGTTGCAGAGCCTTTTGCAAATATGGAAATTTCGCCCAAAGTAGATCGTAATGTAATGCAACGCCATAGAACACAATTTGCGATTGCGACAGGCTTGGCATTAAGGAGTTTTTCATCATGCCACATATAAATCTACTGCCTTGGCGAGAGCGACAACGCGAAGAGTCTAAAAAGAAATTTGTAACCATATTGGTTGGAATTGTGCTGGCGTGTTTTTTAAGTATGTACTTGTTAAGTATGTTTTATGGCGCCTTAAAAGATGGGCAAAACCTAAAAAACAATTATTTAAGTTCAGAAATCAGTATGCTTGATCGAAAGATAAGTGATATCAGAGAGCTAGACAAACGAAAAGAAAACCTACAGCAACGTATGCGACTAATTGAAGAGCTGCAAAGTAGTCGTAACCTTGGCACGCAAATTATGGATGAAGTAACAAAAATAGTGCCTCAAGGTATTTATTTAACAAAGCTTGAGCGCAGAGGTAGCCAAATTTATGTGCTTGGGCGCAGTGAATCAAATAACCGTTTATCCACTATGATACGTCAAGTACAAGGTTCTTATTTATTAGAGCGCTTAACAATGCAAGATATTGTTGCAGGCGATCAGTCTTCGCGTTTACTCAGTGACTTTAGTATGGAGTTTTACGTAAAACCATTTGATGAGATTGGTGAGGTGCGTGATGAACCTTGATTTTAAAGCGCTTGGCGAAATAGATTGGAATGAAATTGAATTAGATAACATTGGTGATTGGCCTGCGGCTGTAAAAGTGATTTGTTGTGCATTTGTGGCTGGCCTTATTTTGTTTTTTAGTTATAGCTTATTGGTTTCTGACGAAATTGACAGTTACCACAATGCAGTTTCCAAAGAGGTTGATTTAAGAAGTACATACCGAACAAAGTATGCAGTGGCAAGTAAGTTGGATATTTATCGTCAGCAAATGATAGAAATGGAAGATAAGTTTTCTCAATTGCTTAAACGTCTACCTACTTCAAATGAAATACCGGGCTTACTTGATGATTTATCGTATGTTGGCACAACAAGTGGGCTCACCTTTTTAAAAATTGGTTGGTTACCTGAGGTTCAAAAAGAATTTTATACCGAACTGCCCATTAAAATCGAAGTCGTAGGCACGTATCACGAATTTGGTGAATTTGTTGGAAAAGTGGCTCAGTTGCCACGAATAGTTAGTTTACATGACTTTTCTATTACGTCTTCTGGTGAAAAACAGCTAACATTTAGTGTTGTAGCAAAAACTTACCGCTATGAAGAAGGAGCTAAAAAATGAGGCTTCTTCATTTAATCCCGGTTTTGGCTGTTGTTGCGTTAGTAGGTTGTAATGATGATACATCGGAACAAAAAGAGTTTATTGATCAGGTAAAAGCAAGCACTACGCCTAAAGTTGAGTCAATTCCTGAACTTACTCAATTTGAAATTTTTGAATATAGTGCAGGTGATTTGCGAAGCCCATTTGTGGCACCCCAACCTGAAATAATTCAGAACAAATTGACACAAATAAAAAACTGTTTACACCCAGATCCAGACAGACGCCGTGAGCCACTAGAAAAATACCCGTTAGATAATCTAGCAATGAAAGGTACAATTGGCTCAAGTGGTCAAGTTTGGGCACTTATAACCGCGGCAGATGAAACGTTACACCGTGTAACGATTGGTAATTATTTGGGTAGTTACGATGGCAAGGTAAAAGCTGTGAGTAATGATTTCATAGAGTTAGTTGAATTAATCCCTGATGGGTCTGGTTGTTGGAAAGAGCGCCTGACTAAACTGGAAATGTTAGAGGCGGCAACTGATGGCGCAAATTAATAACAAAAAAGGTAAAAATAACATGCATAAGGATGTTCTTTGGTTTAATCGCATTGCGAAAAGTTTACTTGCAACAGCCGCTTTGGTTTGTGCTAGTAATGCTTTGGCAGGACCATTGCTTTACGATGTACGTTATAATCCATTACTTAAAGGTGAAACCGAACTACAGCTTGTTTTCGACGAAGAGATAACGCTAGAGCCGCAAATTCAAGTGTTTAACAGCCCAGCGCGCATTGAAATGTTTTTTGACACCGCAGAGCTAGAATTAGGGTTAAATGACGTTGAAGTTAATCAAGCAGGTATTAGTAGCGTCACTAATGTTTTATCTGAGCAAGGTTTAAAGGTAACTGTTAACCTAGACAGATTAAAAATGTATGAAACAGAAGTTAACAATAACCTAGTTTCAATACGTGTATCAGATAATCCATTAACTGGTTCAGTGACCGAAGATGAAGCTTTACTAACAGGTGATGTGAGTGGAAACTACATCAACCGAATTCAGTCGATTGATTTTAGACGTGGTGAAAAAGGTGAGGCGAAGGTGCTTGTATTTTTACAAGATACTCAAGCTGCAATAGAAGTGCATGAAAGTGGCGGCAAAATTTACGCAGATTTTCACCATACTGACATTCTTGACGATTTACTCTATGAGTTAGATGTTTTAGATTTTGGTACCATTGTTAGTACCATCGAAACATTTAAAGAAGAAGGGCGTAGCCGCGTTGTTATTGAACCAAATGCGGAATTTACGTTCACGTATCAGCAAATAGACAATATTCTTACTCTTACGGTTGAAAAAGATGAGACTCAGAATGCCTATTTAGATGGTGGTAAAGAGTATCAAGGTCGACCAATGACCTTAAACTTTCAAGATATTTCGGTCCGTGCCGCATTACAAATTATCGCAGGTTATAACGACTTTAACTTAGTAACGAGTGACTCTGTTACGGGAAATATTACGCTGCGTCTAGACGGTGTGCCTTGGGATCAGGCTCTTGATGTAGTATTACGCATCAAAGGGTTGGACAAGCGTATGGATGGCTCTATATTGATGGTAGCGCCAGCTGAAGAACTTGCTGCCCGTGAAGCTAAAGATTTAAAAGCAAAGCAACAAGTTGAAGATTTAGAGCCGCTTTACAGCGAATATATGCGTTTAAATTATGCCAAAGCTGAAGACTTTGCTGATTTATTAAAAACTGATATTAATAGCATCATTACTCCACGCGGAAGCGTGTCGGTTGATCAGCGTACTAATACGCTACTCGTTAAAGATACTGTTAAGAGTATAGAGAATATTAGACGCATGATTGAAACCCTAGACATACCGGTTCAACAGGTTGTTATTGAATCTCGTATGGTAACAGTTCGTGATAATGTAACTGAGGACCTGGGTGTGCGTTGGGGGTTTAGCGATCAGCAAGGTAGTGATGGCATATCAGGTTCTTTGGAAGGCGCTGAAACAATTTCAAACGGGGTAATACCTGACTTAACAGATAGGTTAAATGTAAATCTGCCTATTACAAATCCAGCAGCAAGTATTGGCCTGCACATAGCAAAGCTCGCCAACGGTACACTAATCGATTTAGAGTTAAGTGCACTTGAAGAAGAAAATAAGGGTGAGATTATTGCAAGCCCGCGTATTATTGCTGCCAACCAGCAAAAAGCGCGTATTGAGCAAGGTACTGAAATACCTTATACAGAATCAGCTTCTAGCGGTGCAACAACGGTTAGCTTTAAAAAAGCTGTACTGAGTCTAGAGGTTACGCCGCATATAACGCCTGATAACAAAGTAATATTAGACTTAATTATCACGCAAGATACACGCGGTGATACTGTACAAACGGGCACTGGTGAGGCTGTATCAATTGATACGCAAGAAATTCAAACGCAAGTGCTAGTAGAAAATGGGCAAACTATTGTACTCGGTGGTATTTTCCAACAACAAATAATCAACACCACAAATAAAGTGCCGGTATTAGGTGATATTCCTTATGTTGGTAGGTTATTTAAAAGCACTAGTGAATTTAATGAAAAGCGCGAACTGCTTATTTTTGTGACACCGAAAATACAAATAGATTAAAATAAGGTACTTTTTTGTTAATCGACGGGTGATTATCTAGTTTAATTGCTCGTTATGTGGCTTTTTATTCTAATTGACTTGAAATACCCCTGCAATTACTGAGATAATCCCCTCCTTAATTTTGGGGCCAGGTCGTTAGGCGGGGTTTTATTTCAAATTTTAGAGTTCGTTTGTACTAAAAGATATGGCTGAGAAACGTAATATATTTCTAATTGGCCCCATGGGGGCTGGAAAAAGCACAATTGGTCGTCACATTGCCGATCAGTTACACCTTGAATTTGTTGATTCTGATCAAGAAATCGAACGCCGCACGGGTGCAGATATTGCCTGGGTATTCGATCTTGAAGGTGAAGAAGGCTTTAGACTTCGTGAAGAATCTGTTATTGGCGACTTAACTGAAATGCAAGGTATTGTACTTGCTACAGGTGGTGGTTCAGTAATGAGTAAAGAAGTTCGAAACAAGCTTTCGGCTCGTGGTATCGTTGTATACCTAGAGACACCTATTGAAAAGCAAGTTGCACGCACACAACGCGACAAGCGTCGCCCGTTACTGCAAACTGAAGAAGCACCTCGTGATGTACTAGAGCGCTTAGCAGAAGAACGCGAACCGTTATATAAAGAAGTGGCTGATTTTGTTGTACGCACTGATGAGCAAAGCGCTAAAGTTGTTGCAAATCAAATCATTGAGAAACTAGATTTTTAAAACCAATAAATAATAAAGGATTAGCTGAGCATGCTTAAATTAACTGTTAATTTGGACGAGCGAAGTTATCCTATTTATATTGGGCAATCTGCACTTCAAGATAATGGCCGTCTAATTCACCATATTGGTGATTGTCGGCCTATCATCATTACTAATGACACAATTGAACCTTTATACTTACAAGGCTTGCTTGATTCATTAGCTGAATTAAACCCTCTTTCCTTTATCATACCTGATGGTGAGCAATACAAGTCGCTTGATTGGTTTGAGAAAATATCTGCATTTTTACTGCAAAATAATTGTGGTCGCGATACTTGCTTAATTGCACTAGGTGGCGGCGTAGTTGGCGATTTAACTGGATTTGTAGCTGCATGTTACCAACGCGGTGTGCCGTTTATTCAAATACCGACAACACTTTTATCGCAAGTAGACTCATCTGTTGGTGGAAAAACAGCAGTGAACCATCCGTTAGGGAAAAACATGATTGGGGCGTTTTATCAGCCACAAGCTGTTTTTATTGATACTCAGTCTTTGCATACACTCCCAAAAAGAGAGTTTGCGGCAGGAATGGCCGAAGTTATCAAGTATGGTTTAATATACGATACCGAGCTATTTGCTTATTTAGAACAAAATGTTGAAAACCTACAGCTGCTAAATGAGACATGCCTACAGCATATTATTTACAGGTGCTGTGAGATTAAAGCGTTAATTGTTGCTGAAGATGAAAAAGAGCAAGGTCTTAGAGCACTGCTAAACTTAGGGCATACTTTCGGTCACGCAATTGAGGCTCAAATGGGCTATGGTAAGTGGCTTCACGGTGAAGCTGTTGCTACAGGTATGGTATTAGCTTCTCGGTTGGCTAGTACACGAGGTGACTTAACGCAGCAAAATGTAGAGCGTATAATAGCTGTCATTAAACAGTATAACCTGCCAACTGAAGTGCCTGCTGATATGACGAGCGAGCAATTTTTATTGCATATGCGTAAAGATAAAAAAAATAAGAAAGGGACTATCCGTTTTATTTTACCCACTCAATTTGGTCAATGTGCACTTGTAGATGATGTATCTGACGATCAAGTCCGAGCATTAATCGAGCACTAAATGCAGTCACAAATTTTACCAAGCCGTGCGGCTTTGGTGGATAGAATCGCACTGCAATTTGAATATGGCCAAAACCTCATTGTTTTACTGGGCACATCAGGCTTAGGTAAGAGCTATCTGCTTGAAACCTTCATTACCGATAAATACAACGACTTTAATAAGGCATTTGTACAATCAAGTGCAAAATTAACGGACGCTCAGTTAATGAGCGACCTATTAGAGCAAAGCTTTAACAACCCGTTAGTTGATCATAATTTGAGTTTGTCTGAAAATTTTTATCAGTTAATTAATCAACAACAACCGGGCTCATGTTTGTGGGTTATTGATGGTGGTAGGCACTTATCAGAAGAGTTTTTGATTGAGCTTGAGTTACTAGCTAAAAATAGTCCAATCACTCTTTATATTATGATTGCCTCAGCTGCAAAACTGCCAGTTGAGCATGCAGTTGAAATTCATCTTGAACGGCTCCCCATTAATGAAAGCAAGCAGTTAATGGGGTGGTATTTTGAAAAGCTCCCTCATGATGAAGACCCTGTTTTCCAAGCTTTTTTAGCTGAAGCTAATGGTAACCCTAGTTTATTGCTTGCTTGGCAACAAGATGAGTATATTGCTGATATTAAAGTCAAAGATAAAGTATCATGGCGTGTACATTTACTGGTACTTATGTTGCTCATTATGCTTTTAATTATAGGCTTGTTGTATAAATCAGACATGAGTGACTGGTGGCAAAAACATTATGAACAAGGCACCATTGAGGTTGATAGCACTGCTATTCCAGTGAGTCAGGTCACAGCACCATCTACTTTTAAAGACAATACAGCAAGTATGACTGATATATCAGCCGAAACAGAAACAAGCACCAAGCAGAGTGAGCAACCAAAAGTTGAGCTGCAAAGTACAAACGATATATCTGCAATAATGCAAAGCTTAAGTGCTGGAAGTCAGGAAACTAGTTCAACTAAGTCAAATAGCCCTATAGATGATGAGCCAGTTGAAGAGTTTGTAGAGGAGAGGCAAACAAGCACTGAAGCAGATGAATCACCAGTGCAGCTACCCATTAACGAAGCTAGCGTGTGGTATTCCCAGCAAAATGATTCAAATACAGTTATTCAGTTGCTTGCAGTTACACAAAAAAAAGTTGTAGATGATTTTATAAAAGAGTATGCACTTCAATTAACAGCGTACACCTATCAAACACAAAGAAACGGTAAAACATGGTGGGTGGTTACAACAGGCAGTTTTACAAGCATAAGTGATGCGCAGCAAGGTATGAAAAACTTACCTGCTAGTATCTTAAAAAATAAACCGTTTTATAAAAAAATTAGTAAAATAAAACAAGAAATTGCACTAGTTGATCAGTAATATAAATCGCTTTAGTGTAAAATCGCGCAACACCAGATTGAAGTAAAGAACCAATGCAGCAAAAGAGTAGAGCCTTCCTTAAATGGGCTGGCGGAAAATACAGTCTCGTTGATGATATTAACGCGCGATTAAACCAAGCAAGTTCGGATGCTGATACCTTGGTTGAACCTTTTGTTGGTGCCGGTTCAGTTTTTTTAAATAGCAATTTTAAGCATTATGTTCTTAACGATATAAATGCTGATTTAATCAACTTGTATAAAGAATTAAGAAATTCACCCGATGAGTTTATTAGTGACGCAAAAAAACTATTCGTTGATTTAAATAACCACCCCGACGCTTACTACGAATACCGAGTTCAGTTTAATCAAAGTCGCGATGTATACGAACGGTCAATGCTGTTTTTATACATGAATCGTTTTGGTTACAATGGACTATGCCGTTATAACTTAAAAGGTATTTTTAATGTACCATTTGGTAAATATAAAAAGCCTTATTTTCCTGAAAAAGAAATGTATTTTTTTGCTGAAAAAGCACAGCAAGCGACGTTTACGTGCTTAGGCTACGATGACGTATTTAAATTGGTTCCCAATAACGCGGTTATATACTGCGATCCCCCGTATGTCCCTTTGAGTAAAACTGCTTCGTTTACTTCTTATGCTAAGGGCGGGTTTAATTTAGATGATCAGGCAAATCTAGCTAACTTGGCAGAGAAAGCTGCGTTTGAAAATAACACGCCAGTGCTTATTTCAAATCACGATACTGTATGGACACGAAAAATATATAGCCAAGCGTCTCTTGATCAAATTCAAGTTAAGAGAACGATAAGCCCTAAGGGGGGAACTCGTAACAAAGTCGGTGAGTTAATGGCTATGTACTTACCACTAAAGCAACCACAGCGTAAATTGAAAGCGCAAAAGCGATAAAAAGTATTACCGCAATAGCAATAATTGATGAGATCGAGTGTTCTTGAAAATCGGCACGACGTTTTTGTTCTGATTGAACACCAAAAAATGCGGCTAGCACACTTTGCAACGCGCTAATAAAGTGCCGCATTGTTTAGAATAAAGGCTTTAAAGAAGGTGTTTTCTTGCTGTCGTCTGAGCTTGTTAATAACTCTAATAAATCTAGGTAATGAAACTGAGCACTGCGGCTATCGCCTGTGATCCAAGAAAACCACGAAGAATCTTCTTCAAGTACATGTAAACAGGGTTTACTTGTCTCTATTTCGTGTGTTGCTTGCGAAGCAAAAGTATTAACCGAGCTTAATTCTTGCCCTGAACTTGGCGTAAAATTGACTACCCCAATCACTAATAATGCTGATGCAATTAATATCCCAATTTTAAAAGCGCGCATGGTTTAAACCTAATATTTTGTTACTTTTTTAAGCATAACAAAAACTGTTCAAATAACAAACTTGTTTCTAATAAAGACGATTAATTAAATTTAAAAATAGCCACTTAACCACTTTAAAAACAGCAGGTTTACGCCTTAGTTGCTTGGGTAACGTCATCAATTGAGTTACATTAACGTAATATTTGACTCATTGGTGAATCTGCTATGTTTAGCCCAGAACAAAAATACTTAATTGCCCCATCAATTCTTTCAGCTGATTTTGCAAAACTTGGTGAAGATGTTGATAACGTTTTAGCCGCCGGCGCAGATGTAGTTCATTTTGATGTAATGGATAATCACTATGTACCAAACTTAACAATTGGGCCGATGGTGTGTAAAGCACTTAGAGATTACGGTATCACCGCGCCAATTGACGTGCATTTAATGGTTAAGCCTGTCGATAGTATCATTCCACAATTTGCTGAGGCGGGGGCATCCATTATTACGTTTCATCCCGAAGCGAGCGAGCATATTGATCGCACTATTCAGTTAATAAAAGATCAGGGCTGTAAAGCGGGTTTAGTATTTAACCCAGCAACAAGTCTTAGTTATTTAGATCATGTGATTGATAAGCTAGATACCATTTTGCTTATGTCAGTAAACCCTGGGTTTGGTGGGCAAAGTTTTATTCCTCACACACTTGAAAAACTAGCGCAGGCAAAGCAGCGTATTGTTGAGTCAGGCCGAAATATTCGACTTGAAGTGGACGGTGGTATCAAGGTAGACAATATTGCTGCAGCAGCTCAAGCAGGTGCAGATATGTTTGTAGCAGGCTCAGCTATTTTCAATCAACCAGACTACAAAGTGGTTATTGATCAAATGCATAAGCAACTTGAGAGTGTAAAATAATGCAGTATGATGCCGCATTTTTTGATTTAGATGGCACGTTAGTCGATAGTGTATACGACCTCTATATTTCGATTAATTTAACTTTGAGCGATTTAGCATTTCCTATTGTAAGCCAACGCTTGGTCGAAAGCTGGGTTGGTAATGGTATAGACATGCTGGTAAAGCGAGCACTGAGTGGTGATATGCAAGTTAGTGAGCATTTAGATGAATCGCTAACGAATAAAGCCATAGCACAGTTTCATAAGCATTATGAAGAACAAGTAGGTCAATACAGCGTGCCATACCAACATGTTGAAACAGGACTTGCAGCTCTACGTGGTATGCAAAAAGCATTGATAACTAATAAGTCTCGAATTTTCACAGAAAAGTTACTCGATAAGCTAGCCCTTACCAATCATTTTGAGCTGATTATTTGTGGTGATGATATGGCAAAAAAACCGTCACCTGAGCCATTATTATTTGCGTGTAAAAAGTTAAATATTGAGCCTGCTAAAGCAATAATGATTGGCGATTCTAAAAGCGATATACTTGCTGCAAAAGCGGCGTGTATTGATGTAATAGCAGTAGGCTATGGTTATAATCAAGGTGAAAACCTTGCTGATTATAATCCACAGTACCTATGCGATAACTTCTTAGATATAATACCTGTTCTAACGCAGCGTTAAATATTAATAATTAAGTAAATAAAGGAAAATCATGAGTAAACCAGTAGTTTTAAGCGGCATTCAGCCAACCGGTGGTATGACAATAGGCAACTATGTTGGCGCTATTAACCAGTGGCTAAAGTTACAGGAAGATCACGAAAGTTTCTTTATGTTGGTTGACTTGCATGCTATCACCGTTCGCCAAGAGCCTGAATTATTACGCTCTCGTGTACTAGATGGTGTTGCGTTGTATGCTGCGTGCGGTATCGACCCTGAAAAGTCAGCGTTATTTGTTCAGTCTCAAGTGCCAGAGCATGCGCAGTTAGCGTGGGTGCTTAATTGTTATGCTCAAATGGGTGAACTTAACCGCATGACACAGTTTAAAGATAAGTCGTCAAAGCATGCTAACAATGTAAACGTGGGCTTATTTTCGTACCCAGTATTACAAGCAGCTGATATCTTACTTTATCAAGCCGATCAGGTGCCGGTAGGCGAAGATCAAAAACAACACTTAGAGCTAACGCGTGACATAGCGACGCGCTTTAATAACTTATACGGTGACGTTTTTAAGCTGCCTGAGCCATATATTCCAGAATTTGGCGCACGTGTAATGAGCTTGCAAGATCCACTCAAAAAAATGTCTAAGTCTGATGAAAATCCAAATGGCTACATTATGTTGTTAGATGAGCCTAAAAAGATTGAGAAAAAGCTTAAAAAAGCAGTAACCGATTCAGATGAGCAAGCACGTATTTACTTTGACCGAACTGAAAAGCCAGGCGTATCAAACTTACTTACTTTATTAAGCGTGGCGACTAAGCGCTCAATAGAAGACTTAGTACCAGAGTTTGAAGGTAAAATGTATGGTCACCTTAAAAAAGATACAGCCGATGCAGTAGTAAGCATGATTGAACCAATTCAAGCACGGTTTAAAGAAATTCGTGAAGATCAAAACTTACTTGATAACATAATGAAATCGGGTGCTGAAAAAGCAAGCGTACGTGCAGAGAAAACGCTAAAATCGGTATACGATGCGTTAGGGTTTATTCCACGCGGATAGGTTTATTGAAATAAAAATGCCGCTTATTAGCGGCATTTTTCATATGGCACATATCAACATGATAGACCCAAATAAAAACAGTAGTGATACTGCTAATTTGTCTGTTTTATCCATTATTAGGCTCCTTTTGCAGTAATTTCTTGTGCGTTATTAATGCTCACTAAAGAAACGTTGTAGCCTTTATTTTCAAGTAATGTAAGCAAGCTATCTTGGCCTACAAGGTGTCCAGCCCCAACTAGTACAAACTCACTGCTATCGTTATTAAACATTGCCTCTATTTTTGGTAACCAATTATTATTTCTATCTTTAAGTAGCTGCTTGTAGCTTTCTGGGTCATTTTTCTGAATATTTTCAACCGCTACCTTGTTTAGTGCGTCGGTATCACCTTCTCGCCATGCAGCTAATAACCCTTTAAACATATCATTAAAATTATTTAGGTCTGCTAGGTTACGCTTAATAAAGTCATTTTCGTTACCTTGACCCATTGTTTTAAATAACTCTAACTGAAACTCCATTGTTTCTAAGTAGTTTTTTGTTTTGTTGTCTTTAGTCGCTTTTTTCGTATAGTAAGCATCAACACCTTCACCCAGTAAGTTTTGTTTTTGCAGTTCCATCGACATTAAAACGATACCCACCATGGCTGGGCGAAAACCATCTAACTTATCGAGGTTAGCGCCAAACTCACTCAGTTTATTTTCAAGTGAAGCTTTAACCTCAGGCTCTAACTTTTCGCTTAACGTTTCATTATTTGTATATGAAAGCGCGCCAAGCATTTGCATTTGAGCATTAGTATCAGCTGGGTCTGGTACTGGCGCTTCAAAAACAATTGTATCGGCTTGTTCATAAGCATGATTAAACTCAACAGGTAATGGCATCTCAGCTTTAGGCAAAATATGTACAGTACCGCCAATAAATAACGAGTCATTCCCTTTGCTTACTTGCCATACAGAGCTTTGTGCATGTGCTGTATTTGCTACCAAGCTACAACCAAGTAAAACGCTGGCAGACACTAATTTTTTTGTAAAATTTTTCATGATGATTCCTTAATGTAATTTCTAAATTTATTGTTTTTAGTTAGATAAAATATTGCTGAAATAAGCAGTGATTGACGATGTTACTTTTGAAAGGTTTTTGTCAATTTCTGTGTTTATTTTGCTCATTGAAGAATCAAGTTCAGCTGCTATTTTTTCATCTATTGAAGAAAGCAGTGTTTGCGTATCGACATGAGTTTTTAAAGACTCAGTTGCATTTACTGTGTTAGTTTTTTGCTGTTTTTTGTTAGTTGGTTTGTTTGTTTCTGTATGTTCATTAATTACACACTGCTCAACGCTCTTTTTAAATATGTGTTGTTTAGTATCAACTGCGAAGGCTGATGTAGTATTAAAAGCAGTTACTAGTAGTAGAGTAGATAGACCTTTTTTCATTGTGCTGTTCATAATTAAACCTTTTATATTTTTAATTGCAGCTAATTTAGAATCGCAAATGATTTTTAGTAAGCTGCTTGTTGATGACGGTTTAAAGAATATCGCTGAATTTACTGAGAGTCGCTTATCTAGTTATGAGCAATTAATAGATAAGCTTTTATTGTAAATTAATCCTTTTAATTTAATTGGTTAGAGTTAAACCTTATATTGTTAATATAAGGTTTTAAATGCTTTTTATACAAAATAATGGATACATGTGATACGGTTTATAAAAATAAAAACATGTAAAGACTATGAATTATCAAATCGGACCTTGGCAATTTATTAGTAATCGCTGTGTGATTACTTCAAATAACTTAGAAAGGGAATTAGATCCACTTTTAGTAAAATTATTACTGCACTTTGTAAGTAAGCCTCAACAAATAGTTTCCCGCCAAGCGCTTATTGAAAGTGTATGGCAACAAACTTTCGTAGACGATAATGCGATTAACCGAGCTATCTCAGAGCTAAGAAAACAGCTTGCCCATCCAATTGAAAAAGCACCTCTTTTAAAAACGCACTATCGAAAAGGCTATAGCCTAACGGTTATTCCAGAGCGTTTATCGCAAGCTAATGACGCTGACAACTACGTACAAGTATTGAATGAGCCATCTGTTTTAAGTTCAAAAAATGTGGATGCTGCAGAAACAACCTCCACTCAACCTTTTAAAAAAAGTAGTTTAAAAAAGCCCATCTTTTATTCTTTATTAGCCATTGTCTGTTTATGTTTTTTTGCATGGTTGGTGTGGCTGTTTGTTAGCACTCCTTTTAAAGATGAAGTTAAACAGATCACGGTAAATAAGGTGGCGAGTACGTGGAATATAGGGAGTGAGGTTCATCCTGAGCTATCTTCAGATAAGCAATATTTAGCTTATACCAATGTTGAACCTGAACAGGATTTTAATCGTGCATTTGTTAAACGTCTTTCTGATCAACGAGAAGTGGAAATTACATACCCTGGTTTTCAGGTATCTATTTTATCGTGGCAGCTAAACCAACAGGCTGTGCTACTACAAGCTACAAACTTAAAGCAGCAGCAATGCGAAATGGTATTGGTTGATTTAAGCCAGTTTCCGCTTGTTGGGAATGCTAAACGAATAAAAAAATGTGATCTCAGGTACACAGGCTATGCGCAATTAGATCAAAATGGTGAGTATATATATTATACCGAGTACAAAAATGAACAAGATGGCTCAGGTTTATATAAATTTGACTTAGAATTACAAAAGGAGTCGATTGTTATTCCTCCGCCAGGTGTAATGTATGGCGTAATAATGCCACGCTTATCTCATTCGGGTAATAAAATAGCGTACATATTGAGCCAAAAAGGCCAACCATTTTCTGTATTTAGTTACGACTTTACTTCGCGTGAAACTAAGCGATTATTTAAAGCAAAGAGAAGAACAATTAGTTTCGCGTTCGATTGGCTTTCAAATGATAAAGGCGTCATGGTGTTTGAAGACTCAGATCTTTCAACCATTACGTTTGATGAAAATAATATAATTAAACATACACAGACGATTACCCCTGCAATTTCACCTTATTATATTACAGTTCAATCTGCTAATAGCCTGTTTTACTCAGCAAATAAAACACAAGCATTTTCATTAATTAAAGCAACAGATACCTTTGGCGATAATCCAGTTTATGAATCTTTGTATAAAAGTGATAATGATGACTACAGCATTGTTGAAGTAATAAATAAAGCCGGACCAGCACATGTTTTTGTTTCAGAGCGCTCTGGTAGTAGCCAATTATGGATTGCTCAAAATGGACTAACTAAACAACTTAGTTTTTTTAATTACGATGACGTCTCATCTGCCTATAGGTTAAGAGGGTTAAAAGTATCTCCTAATAAGGAACGTATATTATTAATAAAAAATAAGCGCTTTTCACTGTATGACGTAAATACTCAAAAATTCTATCCGTTGGAAATGTTGAGTGGGAGTAAAGTAGAGAGTTATATTTGGTCAAAAAATAACGAAAGTATTATTTATATTGAGCAACTTGATTCAAAAAATAGAGTTGTTGAGTTGAACTTGCTAACCCGTGATACCCGCGTAATAGAAGATATTAAAGCTAATAAACTCATTTCAGATAGTGAAGGTAACGCCTACGCAATCAGCCTTGATGAGTTGATTCGCTTCGCGGATAAGCAAAGCTGGGCATTACCTAAAAATGCTAGAAAGGCGAATGTGTATGGAATTAGTAAAGACTATTTCTATTATTCAGATTCTATCTCAAGAATCGCTAGGTTAGATTTAAAAGATGGCAGCGTGCAAGATACTCACGTTGATTTTCGGCCTATCGCTTTTGAAGTAAGCTCCGATAACGAAATTTTATTTACGGGTGCAAAGTACAAAGACATGCAAATTATACAAATCAGTTGGGATGAATAGCGAAGTTTATAAAGGATTAACAATCGGGCGCTAAATATAAAAACACCAAGTAGTTTAACCGCTTGGTGTTTTTTTATAATTTAAATTAAAGCAAAGGTTTTAGGTAATGCCCGGTGTGCGAGCGCTCACATTCAGCTACGTCTTCAGGCGTACCTGCAATAAGTATTTCACCGCCGCCAGCGCCTCCCTCAGGACCTAAATCAACCACCCAGTCTGCGGTTTTAACCACGTCTAAGTTATGCTCAATAACTACGATGGTATTACCATGATCGCGCAGGCGATGTAGTACAACAAGTAGCTGTTCAATATCGGCAAAGTGAAGGCCGGTTGTTGGCTCATCAAGTATATACAGTGTTTTACCTGTATCGCGTTTAGAAAGCTCACGAGCAAGTTTTACACGCTGAGCTTCACCACCTGAGAGTGTGGTAGCGGCTTGTCCTAAACGCACATACGATAAACCAACATCCATTAGCGTTTTAAGTTTACGTGCTATTGCAGGTATTTTATCAAAGTAGTCGTGTGCATCTTCAACAGTCATTTCGAGTACTTGGTGGATGTTTTTACCTTTGTATTGTACTTCTAAGGTTTCGCGGTTGTAGCGCGCGCCCTTACATACGTCACACGGTACATATACATCAGGTAAAAAGTGCATTTCTACCTTAATTACGCCATCACCTTGGCAGGCTTCACAGCGTCCACCTTTAACGTTAAAGCTAAAGCGACCTACTTTGTATCCGCGAGAGCGTGACTCTTGTGTACCGGCAAATAGCTCACGAATGCCTGTAAAAATACCGGTGTACGTAGCAGGGTTTGAACGCGGTGTACGACCAATTGGGCTTTGGTCAATATCAATTACTTTATCAAAATGATCAAGGCCACTAATTGATTTATACGGCGCTGCTTCTGCTGTGGTTGCGCCGTTTAATTCAGTATGCGCAAGTTTAAATAATGTATCGTTTATAAGTGTTGATTTACCAGAGCCAGATACACCGGTAATACACGTCATTAAACCAAATGGAATTTTCAAATCGACATTTTTAAGGTTGTTACCGGTCGCGCCAAATAGCTCAAGCCATTTATCGCCGGTTGGGTTACGCTCTTTTGGCACTTCTATTTTGCGCACGCCTGATAAAAACTGGCCAGTTACTGAGTCTTTAGTGGCTAGAATATCGTCGCGTGTACCTTGTGCAATAATATGCCCACCGTGAACACCTGCACCTGGGCCAATATCAATAATATGATCGGCGGCACGAATAGCATCTTCATCATGTTCAACAACAATAACGGTGTTACCTAGGTCGCGCAAATGCACTAATGTTTGCAGTAGGCGCTCGTTATCGCGTTGGTGTAAACCAATTGATGGTTCATCCAATACGTACATTACCCCTACAAGGCCTGCACCAATCTGACTGGCTAAACGAATACGCTGCGCTTCACCACCAGAGAGGGTATCGGCACTGCGCTCAAGCGATAAGTAATTAAGACCAACATTGATTAAAAACGATAAACGGTCGCGAATTTCTTTTAAGATTTTTTCTGCTATTTGGGCTCTTTGGCCACTTAACGATAGGCTTTCAAAAAAGTCCATCGCTTCGCCAATGCTCATAGTAGTAATAGCAGGCAGGTTTGTTTGACCTATAAATACGTGACGTGCTTCTTGGCGTAAACGCGAACCATGACAACTAGGGCACGCTTGGCTAGTTTGATATTTAGCGAGCTCTTCGCGTACAGAGTTTGACTCAGTTTCGCGATAGCGACGGTTCATGTTGTTTAACACGCCTTCAAACTCGTGGTTGCGTGTTATTAAATCGCCTCTGTCGTTACGGTAATTAAAAGCAATTTTAGTTTGCCCTGAGCCCTCTAAAATAATTTTCTGAGAGTCTATAGCTAGCTTTTCAAACGGTACATCTAAATCAAATTTATAATGCTCGGCGACCGCCTGTAGCATTTGAAAGTAGTAAAAACTGCGCTTATCCCATCCTTTTATAGCACCACCGGCCAAGCTTAGCTCAGGGTTATGTACTACGCGGTTAGGATCAAAATATTGACGTACGCCTAAACCGTCACAGCTTTGACACGCACCGGCAGGGTTATTAAACGAAAATAAACGAGGTTCTAATTCAGTCATTGCATAGCCACAGGTAGGGCAGGCAAAGTTGGCTGAAAACAGCATTTCCTCTATCGTGCTATCGTCCATGTAAGCTACATTTGCCACACCACCCGACATTTCGAGCGCTGTTTCAAATGACTCGGCTAAACGCTGTTGTTGGCCATCTTTTACTTTAAAGCGGTCAACTACTACTTCAATAGTGTGCTTTTTGTGAAGTTCAAGTGTTGGCGGATCTGATAGGTCGCATACTTCGCCATCTATTCGTGCTCTTATATAACCTTGACTTGCTAGTTGCTCAAGCAGCTTAACATGCTCACCTTTACGCTCTTTTACTACCGGTGCCAAAAGCATTAGCTTAGTGCCTTCAGGCAGTGCTAAAACGGTATCAACCATTTGGCTAATTGTTTGTGCGGCTAAAGGTAAATCATGTGTAGGACAACGAGGTTCGCCCACGCGAGCAAACATTAAACGTAAGTAATCGTATATTTCGGTAATGGTACCCACGGTAGAGCGTGGATTATGTGAGGTTGATTTTTGCTCAATAGAAATGGCAGGAGATAGGCCTTCAATATGATCAACATCGGGCTTTTCCATCAAGGATAAAAACTGTCTTGCATACGCAGAAAGTGATTCAACATACCGTCGTTGCCCTTCAGCGTACAAAGTATCAAATGCAAGTGATGACTTTCCCGAACCAGATAGGCCTGTGATAACAATTAATTTATCACGTGGGATGGTTAGGCTGATGTCTTTTAAATTGTGCGTACGGGCGCCTCGGACTTCAATGTTTTCCATGCTATCTCGTTAATTACCAAAATTATTTACTGAGTATCTCATAATACGCTGCAATATTAATCCTTGATCATGAAAAATCCTTAGCTTTAAGCGATTAATTATTGCCAAGCTTGTGATAGAATCCTTGCCTAATTTTTTCACATCGTAAGATTTTGCTGATAATGACTGCATCTTCACTTAATTCACGAGAAAAGCGCGCCGCTGTATCGCTAGCGAGTGTGTTTGCATTTAGAATGCTCGGCTTATTTATGCTGATGCCGGTATTAGCGATTTATGGCCAGTCGCTTGACGGCTTTTCACCGATTTGGATTGGTTTTGCTATTGGTGCGTATGGCTTAACACAGGCGGTATTGCAAATACCTATGGGTCGTTTGTCAGACAAAATAGGCCGTAAAAAAGTTATTATTGGTGGTTTAGTTGTGTTTGCTATCGGCTCAGTCATAGCCGCATTGGCTGAATCTATCCAAATGGTCACTGTAGGGCGTGCCTTACAAGGTATGGGCGCTATTGCTAGTGCATTACTGGCTTTTGCCAGCGACTTAAGTCGCGACGAACAACGCCCTAAAGTAATGGCTGTAATTGGTATGAGCATAGGCATGAGCTTTGCCTTTGCGATGTTATTAGGCCCAATTGTTGCCGCTTCGTGGGGTGTAGCTGGGGTATTTTGGTTAACAGCAATACTTGCCGTGCTCGGTATTGGTATTATTTTATTTTTAGTGCCAAACGCAGTAAATAAAGCGCCCAAAGGGGATACCTTGGCAAGCTTTAGCGATATTAAAAAACTGATTAAACATCCAGAGTTATCACGTTTAAATGCAGGCGTATTATTACTGCATTTAACATTAACCACTATTTTTGTGGTACTACCAAGCCAGCTGATAAAAGAAGGTTTGGCGGCAGAGCAACATTGGTATTTGTATATTCCGGTCTTGTTTTTGGCATTTTTATTAATGGTACCTATTATGATTGTGGCCATTAAAAAAGAAAAAGAAAAGCAAGCGTTTATCGGTTCTGTAGCGCTGTTAACAGTCAGTATGCTGGCCATGTCAGTATGGATTAATAGTGTGGTAGGTATTGCTATATGTATGTTGCTTTATTTTGTCGCATTTAACTTTTTAGAAGCCACAATGCCAGCGCTTGTATCGCGTATAGCCCCTGCTAACCAAAAAGGATCAGCCATGGGGGGATACTCGTCTAGCCAGTTTTTAGGTGCCTTTTTGGGCGGGGTGTTAGGTGGTTATATTGCTCAAACTACAACAACGCAAGCTGTGTTTGCGGCAGCAGCACTTGTTGGGTTAATATGGCTTGTTGTTGCGTGGAAAATGCAAGTACCACCCAAAAGTAAAGTTATTAGTTTAATGACCAAATTAAGTTCTGAGGAGCATGCCCAAACATTGGCTTCTCAGTTAGTTGCTTTACCAGGTGTAATAGAAGCAACAGTAGTGCGCGATGAAAGCCGTAGCTACTTAAAGATTAATGATAAAGAATTTGACCTAGACCAAGCACGTAAAGTAGCTGGTTTAATCTAACGTTTATAGGAGATGGTTCCATGGCACGCGGTGTGAACAAAGTAATTTTGGTTGGTAATTTAGGACAAGATCCTGAAGTTCGTTACATGCCTAATGGCAATGGTGTAGCAAATATTACCTTAGCAACGTCAGACAGCTATAAAGATAAAAACACTGGCCAAATGGTTGATAAAACTGAATGGCACCGTGTTGTGTTTTTTGGAAAGCTGGCTGAAATTGTTGGTGAGTATTGTCGTAAAGGCTCACAAATTTACGTTGAAGGTAAACTTCAAACACGTAAATGGACCGACCAACAAGGCCAAGAAAAATACACCACAGAAATTGTTGTTGATGGCTTCACGGGTCAAATGCAAATGCTAGGCGCTCGCGGTGGCGATCAGCAAGGTGGTGGTGGCTATCAAGGTAATCAAGGCGGCCAACAAGGTGGCCAACAAGGTGGCGGTTACCAAAATAATCAGCAAGGCGGTGGCTATGGTCAAAACAACCAAGGTCAAAACAGCCAGCAAGGTGGATATGCACCACAACAGCAAGCTGCACCTGCTGCACAGCCTCAATCAGCACCGGCTCCACAGCAAAGTAATCAGTATCAGCCACAAAATGGCGGTTTTGCTCCACAGCAAAATAGTGCGCCACAGCAGCAAGGTGGTTTTGCACCTAAGCCGCAAAATGCACCACAGGGCGGCGCATCAAATCCAATGGAACCAACTATAGATTTTGATGACGACATTCCGTTCTAGTTTCCGTGAGTGGAATAAGTGTAAAAAAACACTTGTAAACTAGATCAAAAATCATTAAGCCCAGCAAAAACGCTGGGTTTTTTTGTTTTTTACACTTTACATTTGAATTTTAATCATTAAAAAAGACTTTACGTAAACAAAAACAGTAAAGAAAAATAAAATGAATAAGTTACCAACAATCGCCAATTTTGAAAAAGTAATACAACGCCTAAAAATAGCTATCACTATTGTCTGAGTAATAGAGAGCTACTTGTATATAAATAGATAAGGGACAGTAACTTTAACCTAATAAAAAGCGATAGCCTTCTCTTCAAAAATCTTCCTGCACAATGTTTCTGTAACTTTAATCAAATGGTTTCTTTTTTATAATCGCTCACTCTTGTTATCTACCTAAAATCTAATTAAGCAATTGATATTTAATAATTTAAATAATTATAAAAAAAG
The DNA here is from genome assembly GCF_001468485.1 of Pseudoalteromonas sp. H71. GTDB lineage: Bacteria > Pseudomonadota > Gammaproteobacteria > Enterobacterales > Alteromonadaceae > Pseudoalteromonas. Next base: position 5,162 of record NZ_LODI01000006.1, on the reverse strand, counting down.
GTTTACAAAGAAATCTCAATCATTAAACAGATTAAAACTACTTAAAAACTTAAATGAAATAAGGTTGTTTTATGTCTGACTTACATGTCGAAACACTGATTTTAAAAAACGGAGAACGTTACCCTGTTTTAATGACAGGAAATAATGTTCCTCATGATCTCGTTACGCTTTGGGTAACCGCAAAACTTCATTCAAAAGGTCTCGCGTTTAATACGATCAAAAACAAGATTAAACATATTCGCTGGTTTCTAACTTGGCAAACTAAACAAGATAGAGATCTTTTTCGCGAATTCCAAGACGGTCAATTCTTAATCGAAGAAGATATGGAGAATATCCAGTCGCATATGGCGATTGATATTGTGCATTTAAAAGCGTGTGGCAGAAAAAAAAGTTCATCCCGCTCCAAGGTGATTAACTTATCAGGAAGCCCGTCTTTTCTTGAAGTAGCTCCCTCCGTTGGGCGTAATCATCAATACAATCGATTGACCTCAGTGATTGAGTTTGTAGTTTTTATAGCAAAACTAGCGATATCTAAAAAGCAGACGCGTTCTTTAAATCAGTCCGTTTCAAAAATGGAAGAAAAGTTTAAGACATTTAGGCCGAAAGGCAGGGGGAAAAATGTCTTGAGCAAAAGTAAAGCGCTAGATATTCCTGTTGAAACTGTAGAAGAGTTTTTGAGTGTTGCTCACTTTAATCACAAAGAAAATCCATTTGAAACATTGGATATCAAATTTAGGAACTACCTAATGTTCCATCTATTAGAAAAAACGGGAATGAGACGAGGAGAGCTGCTTTCTCTTCAAATTACTCACATGACTTTACAAGGTAGTGATAAAGCTATTTGGATATCCCGCACTCATGATGATGTTAATGATTCAAGAGTCAACCAGGCTGTTACAAAAACTAAAGAACGGAAAATCAGAATAAGCCAAGAGACCGCAGATTTAGTTAACAAATATATATTGCAGTATCGTTCTAAAATTCCTCAATCGAATAAACACGCCTACTTATTTGTGACACACAAAAAATGCTCTACGCAAGGTAATCCTGTATCGACTTCAACATTTGACAACACGATAGTGCCGAAGTTGAAAAAGGTTAAAGCTAAATTTGAAGTAATCCACCCTCATTTTTTTAGACATTACTGGAACGAAATTTTCTCTAAAAAAATAGATAAATATAATGAGCTAGCAACTCTAGATGCTAAAGGTCACACACATATCGATAGTGATAAAGAAGCCAAAATGCGAAAGCATTTAATGGGACATTCAAGTGAAAAGTCGGGTGCACATTATAACCAGAGACATATTACAAATCAGTCCAATGAACTTTCATTAATGGAGCAAGAAGAGTTAAGCAGTAAAGTTAGAGAAGCCAAAGCAAAGCGTGAAAGAAAGGAGAAGAATAATGGTTAACTCAGCAAATAGTATAGAGCTATATTCATCTCCTAAGCTAAAGGTCTCGAAGGCTGGCTATAGCTTTGACGTTAATACCAATAAATGGCACTTGAACAAAGATATAACTATTAGTTTTCAAAAGGAGGTACTTAGCATTGACCCAGCGGTACATCATGGGTTTAGACTAGCTTTGGCAAGGTATGCTGAAATGTACTCCGCTGATCATGCGCTGAATATGTATAACCGATTTCAAGCACTAGTTCGTGATACCGAGTGTAATGTTATCAATGTTCAAGTCATTCGTAACTGGAGGGCAATGCTTGATGATGAGCATGAATGGTATTTAGGAGCACTTAGAGGTTTTCTTATTAGCTGGTATGACTTTGGTTACAAAGGTATTGATAAAGAAATTGTTGATGTCCTGGAGAAAATGACGCTTGCAGGGAACAAAAAAGGTGTAGCAATCGCTAATCGCTGCCCAGAAACAGGAGCGCTCACTCAAAATGAACAAATTGCAGTTACAAATGAATTGATTGACCTTTTCAGCGAGGGACATATTTCCCTTGAATGTTATGCCTACTTTTCAACTTTGCAATCATCCGCTCGACGCCCAGTGCAAATTAGACAGTTAAAATCAGAGGACTTGTTACGTAAGAAGGGTACAAATGGTGCCATAAATTATTACTTGAATTTTCCTAGAGCCAAGCAAAGAGGTGTTGGTTTTAGAGAAGAATTCAATAAGCTAGCTATTACAGAAGAGCTTTACCTCATTTTAAAAAATTTGGTGTGCCAACAGGAAGATTGGCTAACCGAACAATTGGAAAGACCTTTAACCAAAATTGAAAAAAGATTAGTCCCGCTTTTTATTGATAAGAAATGTGTAACTAAAATTCTGCCCTCAACAAAGAGAGGCGACACCTTTTTAGATGTGCTTGATTCAGATTTTGCCCATATGTCTGTTAAGCAGTTAGAAAGCCATTTTATGAAAAAAGTGAATCGGTTGAATCAGTCCATTAGTGAGCGGACAGGCGAAATAATTCCTTTGACAGCTAGGCGGTTCAGAAGAACTCGTGGAACAAACCTCGGTAGGAAAGGTGTAAGTGCATTCATAATTGCTGAGGCACTTGATCAATCAGATACCCAAAATGTCAAAGTATATACCGAAAATACCGCAGATACAGTGACCTATATTGATAAAGCAGTTGGTAAACAATTAGCTCCTTTTGCCAAAGCGTTTAAAGGAGAAGTTATTGACTCACTGGCAGATGCAGAGAGAGGTCGTGATCCGACAGCACAAATACCTAACCGAGACGCAGAGGCAGTAGGTGCGTGTGGTACTAATAACTTTTGTATTAAAGGTTATGAAGCTTGTTACCTGTGTGAAAAATTTCGCCCTTTGGTTGATGCTCCCCATCAAAAGTTTTTAGATAGTTTGTATGCTGAAAAAGAAGCTCGTCTTAAAAGCACTAAAAGCGAAGAATATGCATCTACCAAAGATACCTTGATACTAGCTGTTGAGGCCGTCGTAGAGGCTTGTAAAAAAGCTCGTTCAGAACAACAGGAGGTATAAATGGTGAATAATATTATTCGATTTGTACCTCAAGCTGATTTAACTGCACAGCAAAACTTAAATCAGTTTATTACCACTTCAAGAGATCAACTGACAGCATTTGGTCAGGATACATGGGAAAAAAATAAATGGCATACGTTTAAAGGAAAAACTAGAGTCGTAGCAAGGTTTTCTACAAACCTAAAGCCATCAGATTCTTATCACTTTGAGCCTTTGGGGCAGCCATATCTAGATTTTGCAAAAGCGTACATAAGAGATTTATTTACAGATAAACCATTATCGTCCCTAGCAAGGCAAATGGAAGCAATAAAAATACTTGAGGAAGCGTTACTTTTAGCAACAGGCAAAGCTGACATTTTAGAGCTAAATGGGGTGGTCTTAGAGCATCTTGATAGAGTTTTTAAAAGTAGAACAAAGAATGCCCAAGTTAGAAACCAGGCTGGTTACCAAATGCAGTTGCTGCTCAACTTTTGCAGGGATAAGTTAATAGCTCCTGATTTACCAGAATGGAGCAACCCTTATCCAAAAGTTAAAGACTTAACTGTTACGTTGGATGACAAAGGAAAAGAACACAGAAGCGAGAAGTTGCCCACAAATGAAGAGATGATGATGGTGGCCGAATTATTCAGTAAAGCCCCGCAGCTAGGAGTCGAAGTAGAGTATTACTCGGCTATTTTTGCGCTATTAATGACAGCGCCGTCACGTGCAACAGAGTTAACTGCTCTTCAAGTAGATTGCCTTGTTTGGGAAGAGGATAAGACTGGAGAGTTGAAACTAGGAATCCGCTGGGTGCCTGCAAAAAAAGGAAAGGAGGGTATTAAATGGGTGCCAAGCGTTATGCAGGACGTAGTTCTTGAAGCTATTGAACGATTAAAGCGCATAAGTGCTCCGGCTAGAAAAATAGCCAAATTTTCAGAAGAAAATCCTGGTAAATTTATAGTTCACGAGGACTGTATAACTCCAGCTGATTTTGATCATTCTACTTCTTTATCATTAGCTGAATTTAATGCTGCTACTTCATTGGATGGTGACTGCTTTCCTAATTCAACTAAGTGGCTTAAGGAAGTTAAGCAATTAAACGAGAATAAAATAACTTACAGTGGTTTGGGACAATACTTTTATTATCTTTACACGAAGGCATTTCCGAAGTGGCCCTTTGTTGATAATGCTAAAAAAGTAAAGGCTTCTGAAGCTCTATTCCTCCATAGAGAGAACGAGTTCCATCTGGATTTTAGCCCGAAAAACTATTCATTCCGTTTACCATCTGTGAATCAAATCAATGATCGTTTTATGCAAAAGGAATCCCGTGAGGATAGAACGTTATGGAAGAAATTCGGATTTACCCTTAAAAGTGGTAAACCAATTGAATTAACAACACATAAAGCTCGTCACTGGTTAAGTACATTAGCTGAAGATGGTGGTATGGGAGAGTTGGCTCTAGCTAACTGGGCTGGGCGAGCAAAAGTTGGCGACAATAAGTCTTATGACCATAGAACTGAAGCTGAAAAAGCTAATGAAGTAGCTAAATTAATGATTTCTGAAGATGCCAATGTATTAGAGAGAATTAAGAATCGTGTTCCGGTTAGATTCGCTGATATTGGTAAAGATTTGGATGGTTCAGCTATTGTGACTGAGTTAGGGGTGTGTGAGCACGATTATGCAATGATGCCATGTCAGCGAAATGGTGATTGTGAAACCTGCAAGGAGCTTGTCTGTATCAAAGGGTTTAGCAGCTCTCTTGAAAACTTAAAGAAGAGAGAGCTAGAAGTTGAAATATTGTTAAACAAAGCGTTGAAAGATCATGAGTTAGGAGCCTTCGGTGCTGATAGATGGGTAAGTAACCACGCCTGGAGATTGGCGCATATCAAAACCAAAATTAGGATTTTAGAAGACGACAATACTCCAGAAGGGACGCCAGTAAGAATACCTGAAGAGTATGACCCATCTCCGATCAAAGAAGCCTTGAGGCAAAAAGGTTTCAATGAAGGAATTGAAGCTCCCCCCCTGTGTCAGGATAGTTGTCGCCTCTAACTTTTAAGAGAGGTAGATAAAATGAGTCGTCGGTTTACACACGAATTTAAAGTACAAGCTGTTGAAAAAGCACTATCTCAATGTGATGATGTTCGTATAGAAGATATTGCAGATGATTTAGGCGTCGGCTATTCAACACTACAACGGTGGATTGCACTTGCCAA
>NZ_LODI01000005.1:3629-109189 GCF_001468485.1 Pseudoalteromonas sp. H71 | reverse complement strand
TGGACTTATAATAATGAACGCCCTAACATGGGCATAGGTGGCATAACACCCATACAAAAACTGGAAAAGTTAAACAACGAAAATTCTACAGATAGCCTCCATTAAAAATGGGGGGATTACCCATTTAGTAATTAACTTCATAAATTATTAATAATAAATGTACAGTGTTTCGCAAGTACTTGTCTATTGTTAGCTAATATACGTAATCATTTATTCTATTTCTTCATCCGGCGGGTCGCCTGTGTCTTCTTTACGTTTTCTTTGCTCTTGTTTAGCTTTTTGAACATTTTCGTAGGTAGGTGGCGGAATAGGCATCAATGAGATAAGCGGGAAAAACGCTAAAAATAGATATGCCCCCTTTGGCATACTTTTGCCCTACGCTATCATTTTTAACAAAAGCCAAGCTATTAAAAGCAGCAATACCGAGACTAGGGTCACAAGCACCGAGAAGAAAGTAATTCCATTACTATTAAGTATGTCCATGGTGTCGCTTTTTAACTTATACGTTATTACTACTTTGGGGGTAAATTGAACAATATCAATAACAAAAGTATTAAAAAGCAAAAACCCAGCCGAAGCTGGGTTTTTATATAAGCAAGGTGCTTAAACGGTGATGATTACATCATGCCGCCCATTCCACCCATTCCGCCCATGCCACCCATATCAGGTGCACCAGCAGATTCATCTTTAGGGATTTCAGCAACCATAGCTTCGGTTGTGATCATTAGACCCGCAATAGAACCTGCAAACTGTAGTGCAGAGCGCGTTACTTTAGTTGGATCTAAGATACCCATTTCAATCATGTCGTTGTATTCGCCAGTTGCTGCATTGTAACCGTAGTTACCTTCGCCGCCTTTAACTGCGTTAATAACAACAGATGCTTCATCACCCGCGTTAGTTACGATTTGACGAAGTGGGGCTTCCATTGCACGAAGTGCAACTTTAATACCGTGGTTTTGATCTTCGTTGTCGCCAAGTAGTTCAACTAGCTTGCTAGCTGCACGTACTAGGGCAACACCACCACCCGGTACTACGCCTTCTTCAACCGCTGCACGCGTTGCATGTAATGCATCTTCAACACGGTCTTTTTTCTCTTTCATTTCAATTTCAGTCGCAGCGCCTACTTTAATTACTGCAACACCGCCGGCAAGTTTAGCCATACGCTCTTGTAGTTTTTCTTTATCGTAGTCTGATGTTGCTTCTTCAATTTGTGCTTTAATTTGAGCAACACGACCGGTAATGCCTTCTTCTTCGCCAGCACCATCGATAATAGTTGTATCGTCTTTAGTGATAACAACGCGCTTAGCTGTACCTAGGTCTTCAACCGTTGCTTTTTCAAGCTCAAGGCCAATTTCTTCTGAAATAACAGTACCGCCAGTTAATACAGCAATATCTTGTAACATTGCTTTACGACGGTCACCAAAGCCAGGTGCTTTAACAGCAGATACTTTAACAATGCCGCGCATGTTGTTCACTACTAGTGTTGCAAGTGCTTCGCCTTCAAGGTCTTCTGCAATGATAAGTAGTGGCTTGCTTGCTTTAGCAACGGCTTCAAGTGTTGGTAGTAACTCACGGATGTTAGATACTTTTTTATCTACAAGTAGAATAAATGGGTTATCTAACTCAACGGCGCCTTTTTCAGCGTTGTTGATGAAGTAAGGAGATAGGTAACCACGGTCAAACTGCATGCCTTCTACAACATCTAGTTCGTTTTCAAGTGATTGACCTTCTTCAACGGTAATAACACCTGTATTACGGCCTACTTTTTCCATTGCCTCTGCAATGATGTCGCCAATTTCTTTATCAGAGTTAGCTGAAATAGTACCTACTTGAGCGATAGCTTTAGTATCAGCACAAGGAACTGAAAGCGCTTTAAGTTCTGCAACAGCCGCAATGACTGCTTTGTCGATACCGCGCTTAAGATCCATTGGGTTCATGCCTGCAGCAACCGCTTTAAGGCCTTCATTAACAATAGATTGTGCAAGTACTGTAGCGGTAGTTGTACCATCGCCTGCTGCATCATTTGCTTTAGATGCAACTTCTTTAACCATTTGCGCGCCCATGTTTTCAAACTTGTCTTCAAGTTCGATTTCTTTTGCTACAGATACACCATCTTTGGTGATCACTGGAGAGCCAAACGATTTATCTAGTATAACGTTACGGCCTTTAGGACCTAATGTAACTTTTACTGCGTTTGCTAGGATGTTTACGCCCGTTAGCATTTTAGCGCGTGCGTCGCCTGCAAAAAGTACTTCTTTAGCTGCCATGTTTTAAATTCCTCTAAATTCTTAAATATGTGTTAAACGAAAAGTAGGCTTAGCCCACAATGCCTAAAATGTTGTCTTCACGCATGATCAGGTACTCTTGACCTTCGATCTTTTCAGTTTTCTCAACATATGAGCCAAATAACACAGTGTCACCGGCTTTTACTTCTAAAGCTCTAACGTCACCGTTATCTAAAATACGACCATTACCTACGGCTACTACTTCTCCGCGAGTTGATTTTTCAGCTGCAGAGCCAGTTAATACAATACCGCCAGCAGATTTTGTTTCTTCTTCTAGACGTTTAACGATTACGCGATCTTGTAAAGGACGAATGTTCATGTTTTTTAGTTCTCCTAACAGTTTCTGAACAATACAGAAAAAAGCTTTTCTAATTTGCATTCATTAATGGGGGTAGAGTGAAAAATTCCAAGAGAAAAAATGATAATTTTTTAATCTTTTCGTTCAAACTCACCATCAATGGTTGTTGGTTGTTCGGTTTGATGTTGGTCACGCATTGAATGTGGTTGTTGAGTATAAGGTGAAGCGCCTTGTTGCATACCCGCACTCATTCGTACAGTTGCTTGACTTGCAAGGCCTGCAGCTAATTTATTACGAATTGCAGGGGTTAATAAAAGTAAGCCAAAAACGTCTGTCATAATGCCTGGCGTTAACAGTAGTACACCGGCAATAATAACGCATATTCCCGTAAATAATTCTTTAGCAGGCATTTGGCCTTGCGCCATTTGCGTTTGCGCATTTTGTAGTGCGCCCATGCCTTGTTGCTTAACCATTTTAGCGCCTAAAACTGCAGTAATAACAACCAATGCAATAGTCGCTACACCGCCTATTACGTCGCTGACTTGAATTAACAATGCGATTTCGATAATAGGAATGATAATAAACAACACAAATAAAAATCTAAACATAATGCTCTCTAAATAGGGTACTCGTAAGAGTTGATGAAATATAAGTGAGGGTTGATAGGTCTCTTTTCAAGGTTAATGAGTAGGTAGTGTCATTTAACTGGATTTCTACACATTGGCTTACCTATCAGATACTATGAAGCTAGACATCGTTCAATAAGTAAAGGTTCATAATGAATACACAATTTAAATTAATTTTTACTACCTGTAAAAACGAAGCTGAAGCACGCATGCTTGGCAAAGCCTTGGTAGAAAAAAAGCTGGCTGCGTGTGTAAATATTTTACCCGAAATGTCTTCTATTTATATGTGGGAAGGCGAGGTGAAAGAAATGACAGAAGTTAAAATGCTAGTGAAAACCAAAACAGAGAAAATGAACGATGTGTTTTTAACGATAAAAGCGATGCATAGTTACGAAGTACCCGAAATACAAGTTATTGACATAACAACCGGAAACTTAGCCTATTTTAATTGGATGGATGAGGTATTACATTAATGCGCTTTTTGTTTTTGCTATTAGTGACATTATTAATAGCCCCTGCGAAGGCTACACCAAATAATGTGCTTAACGATTTATTAGCGCCCACGCAGCAAACCTTTTTACCGGTAACACAAGCGTTTGAGTTTGACTTTGATCAGCAAGGCCGCACCTTGTTTATTGGGTGGGATATTGCGCCAGGTTACTATTTATATAAACAAAAAATAGAAATACTCGCTAAAGACGCCAGCATTGAAGTAGGAAACTTAGGTGATGGCGAAATTATCGAAGATGAATTTTTTGGTAAAACAGAGGTATTTTTTCAAAGCGTTAGTATTATCAGCAAACTGAGTAACGTCAATGAAGGCGCTGTAGTAAAGGTGCGATATCAAGGCTGCGCTGAGGCTGGGCTATGTTACCCGCCAGAAGTTATCTCAATTCCATTAAGTGTAATTGCGGGCGAGCAACCGCAAAGTGCAGCACCGTCTAGTACCGCAAGCGCATTAACCGAGTCAACATCGCAACCAGATGCCGCAGCACTCAAAAAAGACCTTACTTTTACAGAGCAACTCGCTAGCCAAAGTTTAGCGATTAATTTATTAGTATTTTTTGCAGTGGGGGTTGGGCTTGCTTTTACGCCGTGTGTGTTCCCGATGTTTCCTATATTGTCGAGTTTAATTGCCGGGCAAAAAAACTTATCAACTAAAAAAGCCTTTGCACTTTCGTTCATATATATACAAGGTATGGCGGTAACTTATGCGGCGCTTGGATTAGTCGTTGCAGCATTAGGTGGGCAAGTACAGGGGTATATACAGCATCCCTATGTACTTATTAGCTTTAGCTTATTATTTGTATTACTGGCTATGTCGATGTTTGGGTGGTACGAAATAAAACTTCCTAGCAGCATGATGAGTAAGCTCACGCAGGTAAGTAATAATCAAAAAGGCGGCAATTATGTTGGCGTATTTTTGATGGGGGTATTATCGGGTTTAATTGCATCCCCTTGTACCACGGCGCCGCTATCAGCTGCTTTATTATATGTTGCGCAAAGTGGTGACTACTTAGTGGGCGGCTTAACGTTGTATGTATTGAGTTTAGGGATGGGGCTACCTTTATTATTGCTTGGTACATCGGGCGGTAAATTACTGCCTAAAGCGGGTGGTTGGATGGAGCAAGTTAAAACGCTGTTTGGCTTTGTGATGTTGGTAGTTCCGCTAATATTATTAGAGCGCTTGGTCAGTGCCAACATTATATTACTTATGGCAGGTATATTGGCGTTAGCTGCTGCTTTGTACTTACACCATTGGCAAAGTAATCAGCAGCAAAGTAAATTAAAAACAGCGCTATGGTTCGCGGCCATGTTGTTGGTATTTACTGGCTTTAGCTTAGCAAAAGACTATTTTTGGCCTGTACAAATTCAAGCAAGTTCACAAAACAATGAGTTTAAACACGTTGCCAATTTAGCCGAGCTAAAAGTCGCGATTGCTGACGCAAATAAACAAGACCGACTTGTTATGGTCGACTTGTACGCCGACTGGTGTGTGGCATGTAAAGAGTTTGAACATTACACCTTTCCTGATGAAAGAGTGCAAAAAGAGTTTAGTCATTATCAGTTAATCCAAATCGATTTAACTGAAAGTGACAGTAAAACCATAGCGCTAATGGAAGAGTATGACGTATTCGGTTTACCGAGTATTTTATTTTTTAATACTCAAGGACAAGAGCTAAGTGCGTTGCGTGTGACGGGCTTTTTAAATGCTGACGATTTTGCTAAACATCTTGCTACAGTGCGTGCCAGCGCACAATAATAGTGCAATAAAGCCACTTAAGTTTACTAAGTGGCTTTGTTCTTCATACCTTTCAAAATGTACCCATAATAGTGATTGGACCAGTATTTTGCTGTTATTTACGTCGAAATCACTATAATACCCAGCTAACGTGAGAAAATGTTGCAATTTAGCTTTTTTATGCTTAGTTTAAAGTGAAAAAATAGCTGGCAATGGCTTAACTCATTACTTAGAGGGTATATCGCGTATTATGGCTGCAAAATTAAAGATTTTAGTTGTTAATGGTCCAAATTTAAACATGCTAGGAAAGCGCGAACCAGAAAAGTACGGTACGCAAACACTTAGCGAGATTATGAGCGAACTAACAGATACCGCTAATAGTCTAAATGTTGAACTTACGCACTTTCAAAGTAATGGTGAGCAAGCGCTCATAGAACGAATTCATAATGCTTGGCAAGCGGTTGATTTTATTATTATTAACCCCGCAGCATTTACGCATACAAGCGTTGCATTACGTGATGCATTGTTAAGTGTTGATATTCCGTTTTATGAGGTGCACTTGAGTAATGTGCACGCACGTGAAGCTTTTCGCCATCATTCTTATTTTTCAGATGTGGCACAAGGCGTTATATGTGGATTAGGTGCAATGGGTTACCACGCAGCATTAAATGCAGCAGTTAACCGGTCGCAAAACGCAATTTAATTTTAAAAATTAACACACTAACAAACTAACAGGCGGGTCGTGTAATGGATATTCGCAAGATAAAAAAACTGATCGAATTAGTAGAAGAATCGGGCATTGCTGAGCTAGAAATCACTGAAGGTGAAGAGTCAGTACGCATAAACCGTAATAACATGAGCGCGGGTCCAGCTTACCCACAATTTGCTCCACAACAATATGCACCAGCTCCTGCACAGCAGGCTCCAGCTCCAGCAGCACCTGTAGCAGTTGAAGCAGAAGCAGCACCTGCTGCACCAACGGGTCATCAGGTTAAATCACCTATGGTTGGCTCATTTTACTCAGCATCTTCTCCAGAGGCACCTGCTTACGTAGAAGTGGGCTCTAAAGTTAATGTAGGCGATACTTTATGTATCATTGAAGCCATGAAAATGATGAACCAAATTGAAGCTGATAAAGCGGGTACTGTACGCGCAATTTTAGCTGAAAACGGCGAGCCAATTGAATTTGACCAACCTCTATTCATCATTGACTAATAGCATAACGTAAAAGGCCAACTCTAATGTTAGATAAAGTAGTCATAGCAAACCGAGGTGAAATAGCACTTCGTATATTGCGCGCCTGCAAAGAGCTTGGGATCAAAACGGTTGCTGTTCATTCAACGGCGGATCGCGATCTTAAGCATGTATTGCTTGCAGATGAAACCATCTGTATTGGTAAGCCATCAGCAACAGAAAGTTATTTAGATATACCGCGCATTATTGCTGCGGCCGAAATAACTGATGCGGTAGCGATTCACCCAGGTTATGGTTTTCTTGCAGAAAACGCAGATTTTGCAGATCAAGTTGAGCAAAGTGGTTTTGTATTTATTGGGCCAAAAGGCGACACAATTCGCCTAATGGGCGATAAAGTATCTGCTATTGCCGCAATGCGTAAAGCCGGCGTTCCCTGTGTACCGGGTTCTGATGGTCCTGTAACAGACGATAACGAACGCAACATGCAAATTGCTAAGCGCATTGGTTATCCGGTTATTATTAAAGCCGCTGGTGGCGGTGGTGGCCGTGGTATGCGTGTAGTGCGTAATGAAGCTGAATTAGTAAATTCAATTTCGTTAACGCAGCAAGAAGCTAAACAGTTTTTTGGTAACGGTATGGTTTACATGGAGAAATACCTTGAAAACCCACGTCATATCGAAGTACAAGTACTAGCCGACGGACAAGGTAATGCAGTTCACTTAGGTGAGCGCGACTGTTCAATGCAGCGTCGTCATCAAAAGGTTGTTGAAGAGGCTCCTGCACCAGGTATAACAGCTGAAACACGTAAGTTTATTGGTGAGCGCTGTACACGTGCATGTATTGAAATTGGCTACCGCGGTGCGGGTACGTTTGAGTTTTTATACGAAAACGGCGAGTTTTATTTCATTGAAATGAATACCCGTATTCAAGTTGAGCACCCAGTAACAGAAATGGTTACAGGTATCGACTTGATCAAAGAGCAGCTAAAAATAGCAGCGGGTCAGCCATTATCGTTCACGCAAGACGACGTCGTTATTCGTGGCCATGCCATTGAGTGTCGAATTAATGCTGAAGACCCTGAAACGTTTATCCCGTCACCGGGTAAAATTACGCGTTTTCACCCAGCTGGTGGGTTAGGTATTCGATGGGACAGCCATATTTATGCTGACTACACAGTACCACCGCACTATGATTCGATGATTGGCAAGCTAATTACTTACGGCGAAAACCGTGATGTGGCTATTGCCCGTGCACGCAATGCACTAAACGAATTAGTAATCGATGGGATTAAAACAAACACGCCTTTGCATAAGCGTATTCTTGCAGATGAGAATTTTCAAAATGGTGGAACTAATATTCACTACCTTGAGAAAAAGTTAGGTTTGTAATCTTCCTAAAATATAAAAACCGGCTGAGGCCGGTTTTTTTATGCCTGAAACTTCAATTTATCGCCATAAATAAATAATCTGGTATGATTAGCCAATATGCGCTTTTAAGTTAATTTTGAGGTAGTAATGACCCGTAGTTTTGAATCTCACTTAAATGATGAACTTGCAACTGTTGCAATGGGTAACCAAGTAGCAGCGATTATTGAGCAAGGTGCTGTGATTTATTTACATGGTGATTTAGGCGCTGGTAAAACAACGTTTACACGTGGTGTAGTGCAAGGCTTTGGCCATACAGGCAAAGTTAAGAGTCCAACTTATACACTGGTCGAACCTTACGAACTTGAGCGTGCGAACGTATATCACTTTGACTTGTATCGTTTAGGTGATCCAGAAGAACTCGAATTTATGGGAATACGCGATTATTTTTCACCACAGGCTATTTGTATTGTAGAGTGGCCGGAAAAGGGGGGGGAATTTATTCCTGTGCCTGATTTAGATATAACGCTAAGCTATGTAGGTGACGAGCGTAAAATTGTAATCAATAGCGCCAGTGAGCGTGGTGCAGCAATTGTCGATAAACTAAAAAACAAATAATAAAATAGTGAAGGCAGTAATTATCAAATGAATCGAGGTGTAATTAAACGATTAGTTTACCTCATGGTTTTTACCATGAGCTTTTCTTTGTGGGCACAAAACACAATAAATAGTGTACGTGTTTGGCCATCTCCTGATAGTACACGCGTCGTATTTGATTTAGACGATAAACCTGATTTTAGCTACTTTATGCTTAAAAACCCAAGCCGTTTAGTGGTCGATTTAGAAAACACCAAAGAGCTTAAAATACTACCGGGTGTACCACCTAAGCACCAGATTGTTAGCAAATTACGTTACTCAAAGCCTAAAAATAAACAAAGTGTTCGCTTAGTGTTTGAACTAAGCAAGCCTGTAAAACCGGTACTCTTTGCACTTGCGCCTACGGGGCCTTACAAAAATAGGCTTGTGGTAGATTTGTATAATAAAAGTGAGCCTAAGGTGGTTCCTTCACCTGCACAAAAAGCTGCTAAAAAACGCCAACTTAGCCAAGAGCGAGATATTGTAATTGCTATTGATGCAGGGCATGGCGGTGAAGATCCTGGCTCAATAGGGCCATCTGGTACGTATGAAAAGACGATTACATTGCAAATTGCTAAACGCCTTGAGCGAATGATCGACGCTGAACGAGGCATGATTTCGCGAATGGTACGAAGCGGCGATTACTTTGTAAAACTTAATACACGTACACATCGAGCTCGTCAGAAAAAAGCAGATTTTTTTGTATCTATTCATGCTGATGCTTTCACAAGCCCAGGCCCTAATGGTGCATCCGTTTGGGTTTTATCACTGCGTAGAGCCAACTCTGAAACGGCCAAATGGATAGAGGATAAGGAAAAACACTCTGAGTTACTGGGTGGTGCGGCTGATGTAATCAAAGATGCCACTAACGAAAAATACTTAGCGCAAGCATTGCTTGATATGTCGATGGATCATTCAATGAAAACCGGCTTAAACGTTGCCGAAGAAGTGGTTAAAGAACTTCGTAAAGTTGCTAAACTTCATAAAAAAGACCCGCAGCATGCTAGTTTGTCTGTACTTAAGTCGCCTGATATTCCGTCTATTTTGGTCGAAACTGGGTTTATATCTAACCCTCGAGAAGAAAAATTACTAAAAAGTCCAAATCATCAAGAGCGGTTAGCAAAAGCGATATTCACGTCCATTAAAAATTACTATTTGAAAAATCCACCGGATGATTCGTTGTTTGCAAAACTAAAGTCGCAATACCCCACCAAACATAAAGTACGTCCGGGTGAGTCTTTAAGCATGTTGGCAAATCGCTATGGGGTGAGCATCAGTAAAATAAAAAAAGTAAATAAGCTGAGCTCAAACACGCTTTTTATTGGTCAAGAGCTCGACATACCGCAAAGTTAATCACATAAATCAGTATGCAGTTTGCTAGGAAATATCATGAATATTGAAATACTACCCGCTCGTTTAGCCAACCAAATTGCCGCAGGTGAAGTGGTTGAGCGCCCAGCGTCGGTAGTAAAAGAGCTTGTTGAAAATAGCCTTGATGCAGGTGCAACGCGTATTCAAATTGATATAGAGCGTGGCGGTCATAAGCTAATTCGTATACGTGATAATGGCTCTGGCATAGGTAAAGAAGAGCTCACACTGGCGCTTTCCCGTCATGCAACAAGCAAGCTAAAGTCACTTGATGATTTAGAAAATATTTGCTCACTTGGCTTTAGAGGCGAGGCATTGGCCTCTATTAGCTCAGTATCGCGATTAACACTCAGCTCCAAACCTAAAACTCAAGACGCTGCGTGGCAAGCATTTGCAGAGGGTCGTGATATGGCTGTACAAGTTAAGCCGATTGCCCATCCTGATGGTACAACGATTGAGGTTAAAGATTTATTTTTTAATACCCCTGCACGGCGTAAATTTTTACGTACCGAAAAAACAGAGTTTACCCATATAGATGAGCTTATTAAGCGCATAGCGCTGAGCCGGTTTGATGTATCGATTACGTTGACCCATAACGAAAAAGTAGTTAGGCAATACCGTGCAAAAACAGATCCCGCTCAAGCAATAACGCGTGTTGCACAAGTTGCAGGTAAAGCGTTTGCAGAGCAAGGGCTCCATATCCAATCTGGAGAAGCTGGTTTACAACTGCATGGCTGGGTTTTACCTGTTGGCTCAGCTAATACAACACAGTACACGTACGTAAATAATCGTATGATGCGCGATAAGCTAATATTACACGCTATTCGTCAGGCGTTTGAAGAAGTGAGTGGGGTACAAGAGTTACCTGGGTTTGTGATTTATATTGATATTGACCCACGCCAAGTTGATGTAAATGTGCACCCAGCAAAACACGAGGTACGTTTTCACCAAGGCCGTTTAGTTCACGACTTTATATTGCAAGCTATTAAGCAAGTAGTAGTGCCATTACAAGGTGAGTTTAACAATGAAGCAGTAATGACAACGGATGAGCATTTTCCTCCCTTTACTCATGCTGTGCATTCGTCAACATTTAAAGACGAAGCCAGTGGCAATTTCGACTATCCTAAGTCTCAGTTACAACCAAGTTACTCAGCTAGTTCGGGCTCATCAGGTGCTCCTGGGGCTAAAAATAGTAGTGGTGAGTACAGGGCTCCATCCAGTGCAAATCATCAAGACGTGAATGCGTTTTATCAGGGAGTGAGTGAACAACACGCAGCACACTTTGATGCGGTGGCGCAAACCACTCAGCAAGATTCATTAGTACCTAAGCAAAGTACTATGAATAGGGTGTCTATTATTAGCCTGAATGATGGAAATTGCGTTTTTGGTGCCCAGCAGCAACTTTATTGCTCACATTTTAAATACGTCTTGGTTGATGATTGGCATGAACAAATTAAGGAGCTGGGGAGCCTTGAAGGTAAAGCATTGTTATTGCCTGTACGGGTTAATTTATCAAAAGAGGATTGTTTACTAATAGAAGCACAGCAATCGTGGTTCACGCTGCTAGGCTTTGAATTAGTAATTGAAAAGCAATTTGTTATGGTTAAAAAGTTGCCTTCATGCTTGTATTTACTTGATGTAAGTAATGCCGTTGACGAACTGCTCAGTGCGTGTAAAAAATCGCTTGAAAACATAGAGAGCTGGTTAAAATGGCAGGCTGAATGTATACCGCCGCGCTTTTATGCAAGCAATGTATTTATAACTCAACAAATGCGCTTACAAAATAATCCGCAAACTATT
The DNA here is from genome assembly GCF_001468485.1 of Pseudoalteromonas sp. H71. GTDB lineage: Bacteria > Pseudomonadota > Gammaproteobacteria > Enterobacterales > Alteromonadaceae > Pseudoalteromonas. The sequence goes on along the minus strand of NZ_LODI01000005.1, from coordinate 97,376 downwards.
GAACGCTTGCGTGAAAAAGCAGTTAAAATAGAGCTAAGTCAGTATTTAGCGCAATTAAATTAGGGTGTTCGTGTTGAGTCAATTACCAGTTATATTTTTAATGGGTCCCACCGCTGCAGGTAAAACAGCATTGGCTATTTCTTTGTGTGAACACTTAAATACAGAGATAATCAGCGTCGATTCAGCATTAGTGTATAAAGGTATGGATATTGGCACCGCAAAACCTGACGCAGAAGAATTAGCTCGCGCCCCACATCATCTTATTGATCTGCTTGACCCGAGTGAAACGTATTCTGTTGCAGATTTTAGACGCGATGCAATAAAAAAAATTGATGAATTTCATCAACAAGGAAAAGTGCCTGTACTGGTTGGAGGTACAATGCTGTACTTCAAAGCACTTATAGATGGTTTATCGCCTTTACCTGAGGCAAACCCGGCTATAAGGGCTCAACTTGAATCAGAGGCTAGTGAGTTTGGCTGGCCACATTTGTACCAAGAACTAGTAAAGGTAGATCCACAAGCGGCACAAAAAATGAGCAAAAACGACTCGCAAAGAATTAACCGTGCGCTAGAGGTATATCGATTAACCGGTAAAACAATGACTGAACTGCAAAAGCAAAAGCAGCCGCCTTTACCGTATACTTTTCATCAATTTGCCATTGCGCCGCAAGAGCGAAGTGAATTACACCAGCGAATTGAAGAAAGGTTTAAAATAATGATAGATCAAGGGTTTGAAAATGAAGTTTCGGCCTTATATCTACGTAAAGATTTACACCACAATATGCCTTCTATTCGTTGTGTGGGCTATAGACAGATGTGGGATTACCTTGCGGGTGAAGTAAGTCATGATGAAATGGTATTTCGAGGTATTGCAGCAACTCGGCAATTGGCTAAGCGTCAATTAACCTGGTTGAGAAGTTGGCCTGATGTTACTTGGTTAACAACCGGCGATGAAGAAAACTTGCATCATGTAGTAAGTTCGCTAAGCTAGTAGTAGTTGGATATGATTTAGCTTTATTAAATGAGTTCAGCCACTTAATTATAATAACACCTAGAACGAAGGAAGAATAACATGGCAAAAGGCCAATCGTTACAAGACCCATTTTTGAATGCACTACGTCGTGAGCGCATTCCGGTATCAATCTTTTTGGTTAATGGCATAAAATTACAAGGTAAAATCCAGTCATTTGATCAATTTGTTATTTTACTTGAAAACACGGTAAACCAAATGGTTTACAAACACGCAATTTCAACAGTTGTACCTGCTCGCGCAGTCAACTTCCAAGGTGTTCAAGGGAGCGATGACACTGAAGAACCAGAAGCTGGAAACTTTTAATTAGGAGCGTAATGCTTGTTTGACCGCTATGAATCCGGCGAACAGGCAATTTTAGTTCATATCGACTTACCTAAAGAAGGGGATCGTGAAGATCTTCATGAATTAGAAATGTTGGTATCTTCTGCTGGTGTTAGTAGTTTGGCGGTTGTGCAAGGCAGCCGTCAAGCACCACATCCGAAACTATTCGTCGGTACCGGTAAAGCAGAAGAAATAGCTGAGATTGTCAAAATCCACAATGCAGATGTCGTTATTTTTAATCATCAACTCAGACCGTCACAAGAACGTAATTTAGAGCGTGTTTGTGAGTGTCGTGTGCTTGATAGAACGACCCTTATTCTTGATATTTTTGCTCAGCGTGCACGTACCCATGAGGGTAAACTTCAGGTTGAATTGGCACAACTTCGTCACATGTCTACTCGGCTGATCCGAGGTTGGACCCACCTTGAACGTCAAAAGGGCGGTATTGGTTTACGTGGACCAGGTGAAACTCAACTAGAAACAGATAGACGTTTATTACGTGTACGTATTCAAAGTATTCGAGCGCGATTACAAAAAGTGGCTGTTCAACGTGAGCAAGGCAGACGTGCGCGTAATCGTAATGAAATTCCAACGGTATCGTTAGTTGGTTACACAAATGCGGGTAAATCTACATTATTTAATCGTATAACGGACTCTGAGGTATATGCTGCCGACCAGCTTTTCGCGACGCTTGATCCAACTTTACGTAAACTTGAGTTGGGTGATGTTGGTCAAGTGATTTTAGCTGATACCGTGGGCTTTATTCGTCATTTACCTCATGATTTAGTGGCTGCATTTAAAGCTACATTAACCGAAACACGTGAAGCCGATTTACAGCTACATGTAATAGATGCTGCTGATTCGCGAATTAAAGAAAATATTGAGCAAGTGCAATCGGTGCTTAAAGAGATTGAAGCCGATGACGTCCCGCAGCTATTAATTTATAATAAAATTGACGCGCTTGATAATGTTGCTCCGCGTATTGATCGAGATAGTGAAGGCCAACCTATAAGAGTATGGTTGTCTGCACAAACAGGTGAAGGGTGTGAATTACTAAGCGAAGCCATTAGTGAGTTGCTTGCTAAAAAAATGTTTAGTGAAACGCTTTTATTAACCCCTTTATACGGGCGTTTAAGGGCTTCACTGTTTAGCTTAAATGCGGTGCATGAAGAGCGATTTGATGAACAAGGTAATTGGCTGCTAGATGTTAGGATGCCAATGGTTGAATGGAATCGCTTAATTAAAGAATTTGGTCCTGAAATTGTTGGTTTTATCAACTAAGACTAAAAATTGACGTTTAAATGTCGGTTTTTGTATGAGAAACGCGGTAGATTTGATAGATTTAACACAATTTCCTAATTTATTTAGATAACAATGGAGTATAGCTATGGCCTGGAATGAACCGGGTAATAATGGCAATGACAAAGATCCGTGGAACAATAAAGGCGGACGTGATCAAGGCCCACCTGATTTAGACGAGGTGTTCCGCAAGTTTAGTAACAAGTTCGGCAGCTTATTTGGCGGTAAAAAATCCGGCAATGGAAGCGGTGGCGGACTTGGCGGAGCCGGTATTTCATTTATCCTCATTATCGCTGCTATTGTGTGGGCGTTAAGTGGTATTTACACGGTTAAAGAAGCCGAACGTGGTGTTGTTTTACAATTTGGTAAGTATGACCGAATTGCTGAACCAGGCCTGCGTTGGAAAATGACATTTATTGAAACGGTTATCCCAGTTGATATTGAAGCCGTTCGTTCACTGTCGGCGTCTGGTTTTATGCTTACTGAAGATGAAAACGTGGTAAGCGTTGAGTTTCAGGTGCAATACCGTGTTATTGACCCATACCTTTACAAGTTTAGCGTAACGAATGCTGATAGCAGCTTAGAAGAAGCGTTAGATAGTGCACTACGTTATGTTGTTGGTCATGCAAAAATGGACCAAGTTTTAACCAACGGCCGTGAAGTGGTGCGTCAAAATACATGGGATGAGCTTAACAAGGTAATCGAACCATACAATCTTGGTTTAATTGTTACTGATGTTAACTTTAAAGATTCTCGTCCACCGACTGAAGTTAAAGATGCGTTTGATGATGCGATTGCAGCACAAGAAGATGAAGAACGTTTCATCCGTGAAGCAGAAGCATATGCGCGTGAAATTGAACCGCGTGCACGTGGTCAAGTAACACGTATGACGCAAGAAGCTGAAGGTTACCAAGAGCGCATTACATTAGAAGCACAAGGTGAGGTTGCTCGTTTTGAGAAACTATTACCGGAGTATCTAGCGGCTAAAGAAGTAACCCGCGAACGCTTATACATTGATGCAATGGAAGAAGTGTTAGGCAGTAGTTCTAAGGTGTTAGTTGATGTGAAGGGTGGTAATAACATGATGTACTTACCTCTTGATAAAATCATGGAAAAGCAAGGCACAGCAACACGTGTTGCACTACCAAGCTCAAGTGACATTCAAGACTTAAGGAACAAAGTAAATACATCACGTAATAGCACCGTTAATAGCAGCAATGACCGCTTTAACAACGATCGCTTTAACTAGGGGAGATAAGCATAATGAAAAATTTTAGTTTAGTAATATTACTAGTTGCCATTGTGATGTCTTTCTCGTCGGTATTTGTTGTACCTGAAGGGCAAAAAGCAATTGTGCTATTGTTTAGTAAAGTACAAAAAGATAACGATGATCAAGCGGTTGTTTATGGCCCGGGTCTGCATTTGAAAGTCCCATTTTTTAGCCAAGTACGTCGTATTGATGCGCGTATACAAACGCTAGATGGTACGCCGGATCGTTTTGTTACGAGTGAGAAAAAAGACTTAATTGTTGATTCGTTTGTTAAATGGCGCGTTAATGACTTTAGTGCTTTTTACCTGCGTGCCCGTGGCGATAAGCAATATGCTGAAACGCTACTTGAGCAAAAGGTTAACAATGGCCTTCGTACTAACTTTGGTACACGTACAATTCGTGAAATTGTATCGGGTGAGCGAAGTGAGCTTATGGAAGAGGCATTAGTTCAAGCATCTGAGAGTGCTCGAGAGTTAGGCATTGAGGTGCTTGATGTACGTGTTAAGCAAATTAACTTACCTCAAGAAGTAAGTAGTTCAATTTATCAACGTATGCGTGCTGAGCGTACTGCTGTTGCTAAAGAACACCGCTCTGAAGGTCAGGAAAAAGCAGAGACTATTCGTGCAAGCGTTGACCGTCGAGTAACGGTTATGCTTGCAGACGCTGAGCGTAATTCTCGTTCAGTGCGTGGTCAAGGTGATGCAGATGCTGCGGCTATTTATGCAAATGCGTATAACAAAGATCCAGAGTTTTTTAGCTTTGTACGTTCTTTAGAAGCGTATAAGAAAACATTTAAAGGTAAGCAAGACGTTATGGTACTTTCACCAGACAGTGACTTCTTCCAGTATATGAAAGGCGCTAAAGCGCAGTAGACTATATTTTTTACTTTTAAAATATAAAGCCTCGCACATGCGGGGCTTTTTGTTAAATACAATCTAGAACTTTAAATCACTGTTATATATGTGGTTATCTACTCATATTTTAATTTAATAATTCTTCGCAGAAAAAATAAGCTGAACAGGGGTGATCTTTACTTGGGTTTTCTGGTAAAATCTCGTCCTAATTTTCTCTAAGTGAATTTACAATGGGTAAAAACGTTGTTGTATTAGGCACCCAATGGGGTGACGAAGGTAAGGGTAAGGTAGTTGACCTCCTTACGGACAAAGCATCTTTAGTAGTTCGTTATCAAGGTGGCCACAATGCAGGTCATACTTTAGTTATCGAAGGTAAAAAGACGGTTCTACACCTTATTCCATCGGGTGTATTACGTGACAATGTTAAATGTGTGATTGGTAATGGTGTTGTTTTATCACCAGAAGCGCTAATGAAAGAAATTGGCATGCTTGAAGAACGTGGCGTACCAGTACGCGAGCGTCTTTTGATAAGTGAAGCATGCCCGCTAATTTTGCCTTTCCATGTAGCATTAGATGTAGCCCGTGAAACTGCTCGTGGCGATAAGCCAATTGGTACAACTGGCCGTGGTATCGGTCCTGCGTACGAAGATAAAGTAGCACGTCGTGGTTTACGCGTAGGCGACTTATTTAATCCAGAATTATTTGCAGCTAAACTAAAAGAAGTACTTGAATATCATAACTTCACATTAGTTAATTACTACAAAGTAGATGCTGTAGATTTCCAAAAAACGTTTGATGATGCAATGGCTGTTGCAGATATCTTAAAAGCAATGGTTGTTGATGTAACTGAGCTTTTAGACCAAACACGTTTAGCAGGTGAGCACATTTTATTTGAAGGTGCGCAAGGTACATTACTTGATATTGATCATGGTACTTACCCTTACGTAACTTCTTCAAACACGACAGCTGGTGGCGTTGCTACTGGTGCTGGTTTTGGTCCATTAAACCTTGATTATGTGTTAGGTATTATTAAAGCATACACAACACGTGTTGGTTCAGGTCCTTTCCCTACAGAGCTTTACGATGGTCTTGATAAGCAAGATCCGGTTGGTAAGCACTTAGGTGATAAAGGCCATGAGTTTGGCGCAACAACAGGTCGACTTCGTCGTACTGGTTGGTTAGATGCTGTAGCAATGCGTCGTGCGGTTCAAATCAATAGTATTTCGGGTTTTTGTTTAACTAAGCTTGATGTTTTAGATGGCTTAGAAACACTTAAAATCTGTACTGGCTACCAGCTTGAAGATGGTACAGTTACAAACGTAACACCATTAGCTGCTGAAGGTTACGAGAAAGTAACACCAGTATATGAAGAAATGCCAGGTTGGTCTGAGAATACCGTAGGTGTAACTTCACTTGAAGGCTTACCAAAAGCTGCAATTGATTACATCAAACGTATTGAAGAAATCACAGGTGTTCCAATTGATATTATTTCTACCGGTCCAGATCGTGTAGAAACTATGGTACTTCGCAATCCATTTGCGTAATAACCTAAAATGTAAAAAAGCTGCTTAATGCAGCTTTTTTTGTGTCTAAAATTCACCTTGGAACGATCTTTGTATATTATTTGGTAAGATTATTTTTGCACGTGGTGAATATGCGTCTATTTTTAAGAAATTCAGTATTAGCTGTATCGTTAGTGCCAGTATCTTTATTTATATCTTCCAATACGTTAGCGGATGAATCGCCTGCCGCAGTGCCGTTATACACTGAGTCAGAGCTTATCGCGCTTATAAATAAAAATGTGCATTTGCAGCGTGTAAAGGCAGATGATTGCCAGCTAGTTCAAGATATTGAAGCGCGAGCCAATAAAATGGCATTGCCTTCGTATCAGTTTTTATATGGCGACATGCTTGCTTATAACGTGTGTGTTGAGCGAAACGTAGAGCTAGGTGTGTATTATATGAGAAAGTCTGCTGAGCAAGGTTTAGCGGCAGCGCTTGAGCAGTTAGGTCGCTATTACGATACTGGAAGGTTAGTGCAGCAAGATAAAGCAATGGCAATTACCTATTTACGCGAGGCTTCAGCGCAAGGTAATTTAAAAGCGCAGCTACGATTAGTGAAGTTGTTTAATGATGGCTATGGTAGTCCACGCGATTTTGAAGATGCGTACCGCTGGTTATTTAATTCTATGGTGGCAGATAAAGCAACGCATAAGAAAATTGAAAGCGCCTTAACAAAGCTGGCTCAAAAAATGCCAAATAGTGTCGTAGAGCGTGCACGGTTACCTATGTAATAGCAATCTGCAGTAAACCTTAATTAAGCGTTACTGTAAATCTAACAAAACAAAAGCCCTAACATAATTAGGGCTTTTTTTGTGGAAATTACTTTATTTAACTTTGTTCTTTGTCTTTAGGCTGCGGGTCTTTTAATAACGACATTTTTGGTGGTTGCAATGCAACAATTCGCTCACCTTCTTGTGGTGGTTTTTCCATATTAATTGTAAATGGTGTTACTTTAGCTGGTGTATCGTCATCGCTGTCTTTATCCCCTTTAAGAATAAACAAAGGAATAGCCTCAGGGTTCATTTCTTGGTATTGCTCCCAACTAAACTCATCTGAAATACGTGTAGCACTCACTTTTCCGCCTTTAGCAATCACGCTGCTTAAACGAGCATATGAGCCTTCATCACCAAATAAAATTTGACGCGATAAAAAAGTTGCACTGTCTTTGTTGGCTTTAGCATGTGTTGTCGATGAGCGTAGCGAAAACACGTTTTTTTCATTGAGTAAATGAGAAAAGTATTGCACACCTAACGCATTATGGTGACGGTTTGGTGAAAGCGCTAAAACACTTCGAATAGTGGTGAGCGGTAAGTATCGTTCAGCGTGCTCTGATTGTGGATTACCGTAGTAGCAAGGTAGGCCATCCATGCGCGCCATTTTGCAGTTCTCCCAGGCTGGATCTGAAAGGTGTACAGGAATATTTTGCTCTTTCAAACCACGTCCTATTGCACGTGACACATGGTTAGCCCCAATGATTAATATAGTATTAGGCGATGGTTGGCGCACACCGAGTAGCTTAGCCACAGGTATAGCCGTTAGGCTTTGTAGTACCACAGTGATAATAATAACGGTAAATATAAGAGGGACTATTTTTTCTGCATCGGCCACACCTGCTTCCATCATACTCAGCGCAAACACCGAGCCAACTGCTGCGGCTACAATACCCCTTGGTGCAATCCAAGCGAGCACTAAGCGAGACTTAATTGGCAGGTCTGTGCCAAACGTTGAGATAGCAATACATAAAGGGCGTGCTACGAATAACACAATTGCTAAAAATATAAATACATCACTGTCTAACATCATTAAATCGGAAAGCTGTAGACGGGCTGCGAGTAAGATAAACAATGTTGAGATAAGTATCATCGACAAGTCTTCTTTAAACTCTAAAACAGAATCTATTTCTAAGTCGTCTTGATTAGCAAGCCAAATGCCAAACACAGTAACTGCCAGTAAGCCTGACTCGTGGCTTAAGTAATTTGATACAGAAAAACTGATTAATACCAGTGCTAAAATACCAAATTTATGTAATTCAAACGGTAGCCACTCACGGCGCATTAATTGGGTTGTCACCCAGCCAGCTACAACACCTATTGTTAAGCCAACACCCACTGTTTTAACTAAGGCGATAACAGTATGGCTTAATACTTCTCCTTGCCCAACAAGCATGACAGCTTCAAAAACCAGTACAGCAAATAATGCCCCGATAGGGTCAATAACAATTCCTTCCCAGCGTAAAATGCGGTCTATGTCTTGAGTCGGGCGCATGGAATTTAATAACGGTGCTATTACTGTAGGGCCCGTTACAACCAAAACAGCGCCAAGCACCGCAGCAACTCGCCAATTGAGCTCAAGTAACCAATAAGCACTTAAACTAATAACAACACAGGTTGCAATCATACCAATGGAGCAAAGGTTTCTGACTACTTTACTAATCCCTTTTAGCTCTCTAAAGTGAAGAGTAAGAGCACCTTCAAATAAAATAACAGCCACACTCAATGACACAACTGGAAAAAGTAAGTCGCCTAAAAGTGCATCAGGGTCTAAAACACCACTAAATGGCCCAAGTAAGAGGCCAGTGAGCAATAAAAAAAGAATAGCGGGTACTCTAAATGCCCAGGCCACCCATTGGGCAAGCACAGAGCAAAGTGCGATACCGGCTATGTAAATTGCTGACATAGATTAAGAATTCCTTATTATGATTTTATCTAAAGTATAACGTTATTAATTGTTATTAAAGGGGTATACACGGGAAAATCAACTATTGCTAATTAATTTTAGCCGCTTATACAATATTAGTACGTATTAATTATGGTTAGCGTAGCTAAATATTTTATAAATTATCAATAATCGTTGCTATCTCATTGTTTTAAAATTAAAAATCTCTAATTTTAAATGTTTTATAATGTGGTCGTCTGAATTTTAGCCTTGATCTTACCCCCTTATTTGGCGTATTATACTTCGAGTTCAAATAATTAGGTATCTAATTAAATTATTTAGGAAATAAATTTACCGTTAATGTTACGGTCATATTTGCTAGGTATAATCGTTATTTAGAAGCTAGTTGAGTATTTGAACATCTAAAATTTAATTTATTCGATTACTTGATACGGTTTATCTCAGCTATATAAAGTTTGAGTTGAATTGATATCTTTCAATGTTTAATCCCCATCGTGGCGGTTAAATCTCGGTCCTATAGTCTTCACCCTATCTGTTGGTGTACCAGACTTTAGAGGCTCTATGTATGTTGTTAATAGAAAAGCCACCAAGGCTTTTTACAGCGATGCATAAACAACACTTTTTAAACTTTCTTATAGGCACTACTTTCATTGCAAGGTATCTGCTTTTTTATATCTGAGCTTAAATTTAAAACATTACTTTTAGATTTTGGCTTTCTTGTGTGCGTTTAAAAGTGTTGCTAAAAAACACAAATTCGAAGCTGCATTTACGGGTAGCTATTTAGTTTAGCTCATTAACACTGAGCACAGATAAAATGGAAAGTAGAAGACTTATGCAAAAGTTAAATTGGCGACGCATTGTATTAAAAGTAGGTAGTGCACTAATTGCACCAGATCAAGACGGCTGTCGTTCTCGTTACATACTTACTATCGCACAGTTTATTGTTCGTTGTCGTGCTCGCGGGATTGAAGTAATTTTGGTTTCATCAGGTTCGGTCGCAGCGGGCTCGCATCTATTTCCATCAGACCAGCCTCGTTCAGTTGTATTGAAAAAGGCAATGGCCGCAGCGGGTCAAACTGAAATGATTGCTATGTGGGACCGCTTCTTTGATTTTCCATCTGCCCAGCTTTTGTTAACTCATGGTGATTTGCGTGACCGTGAGCGCTATCAGAGCATTCGTGAAACCGTATTCACTTTGCTTGAACATGGTGTACTGCCAATTATTAACGAAAATGATGCAGTAACAACTGATGATCTAAAAGTGGGTGATAACGATAATTTATCAGCAATGGTGGCAGCTGCTGCCGATGCAGACGCTTTACTTATTTTTTCAGATGTTGATGGTTTATACGATAAAAATCCGAATCTTCATGACGATGCTGTTTTATTACCTGAAATAAAATCAATTGATGAGTCTATTTATGCCATGGCAGGATGTGCTACAAGCTCTGTAGGTACTGGCGGAATGAAGACTAAGATTGAAGCTGCAGAAAAGGCAACATCGCATGGTATTGCAACGTACATTATCAATGGTTTTAAAGAAGAAACATTTAATCGCTTACTCGCGGGCGACAATCCAGGCACGATATTTTCACCATACGAAAAACCAATGCAAGACTCGGTGCACTGGATGACACATACTGCAAATGAGCAGGGTGAAGTTGTGGTTGATGGATCGTTTGATGAGTCAATTGAAGGTGAAACAGGCATTATTCGCGGTGATGAAATTGTTGAAGTACATGGTGAGTTTGCAATTGGTGACACCATACTTGTTAGAAGTGAAGATGGTACGCGTTTAGCTAAAGCGACCGCAAATTACAGTAGTTGTTTGTTGAATTTTATTGCGGACAACGAACAAAGTGAATTTAGTGAAAAAATGCAGGACTCTATTGGTCCTGTCATTTCAGAAAAAGATATCGCATTATTGGAGAAGTCATGAGTTTAATTACGGATATTTCGCGTCAAGCAGCTAAAGCTGCAAACACACTTGCTTTACTCGACACCGAGACAAAAAATCAAGTATTAACAGAGATGGCTGTGGCATTAAGAGAGCAAAAAGCATTTATAATTCAAGAAAACGAAAGTGACTTAAGCGCTGCTCGCGACAACAATCTACCCGCGGCAATGGTTGATCGTTTAACACTGAACGATGAACGCATTGAATCGATGGCTGAAGGTATCGAAGTAATAGTGAGCCTTGATGATCCAGTGGGCCAACTTCGTGAAATTACGGAACGACCTAATGGTATAAAAATTCGTAAAATGCGCGTTCCGCTAGGTGTTGTTTGTATGATTTATGAAGCACGCCCTAATGTTACAGCAGATGCCGGTGCTTTGTGCTTTAAATCGGGTAATGGGGTTATTTTACGCGGTGGTAAAGAGGCACTTAAAAGCTCACAAGCTATTGCAAGTGTAATGCACACTGTACTTGAAAAGCACAACTTACCTGTTTCATTAATCTCAGTTATTCCAGATCCCGATCGTGGACTTCTTATGGAGTTAATGCAACAACGTGATAGCATCGATTTAATCATTCCTCGCGGCGGTGAAGGTTTAATTAACTTTGTTACCGAGAATAGTACGATTCCTGTTATTCAGCATTACAAGGGCGTTTGTCACCTGTACGTAGATAAAGATGCTGATTTAGAGGTTGCGATTAATTTATTACTTAACGGTAAAACACAACGAACGGGTGTATGTAATGCACTTGAAGGCTTGGTTGTACACGAAGATATCGCCGATGAACTCTTAAACCTGTGTGCTGTAGTGCTTCGTCAGGAAGGTGTAAAGATCAACGCAGATAGTTTTGCGGCTAAATACTTTGATAATGCAACGGTGTTGGCTGACAATGAATTCGGTGAAGAATACCTTGATTTAGAGATTGCGATACGCGTAGTGCCTACATTTTCAGCCGCTGTTGAGCACATTGCTCAATTTGGCTCAAATCATACAGAAGTTATTTGTACTAAGAACCAAGCCGCAGCTGAGTTGTTTCAACGCAGCGTAGATGCGTCAGTCGTAATGGTAAATGCATCATCTCGTTTTTCTGATGGTTCGCAGTTAGGATTAGGCGCAGAAATTGGCATTGCAACGTCTAAGCTTCATGCGTACGGTCCTATGGGACTTGAATCACTTACTACAGAAAAGTATTTAGTGAATGGCGAAGGTCAAGTTCGCGAATAAATTTTATATTAATTTAGCAAAAAGCCGAGCATAGCTCGGCTTTTTATTTTAATGACAAAAATCATTTTAATTTAGCTAGCCAATCGTTTACTGGCTCAGGTTTATGCAAATGATAACCCTGCAGTATCACCTCCGGATATTCCTGTAGTAAATCGAAGTGCGATTGGTTTTCGACACCCTCTGCAACAACGTCTAATTCAAATAAACGTCCCAAACTCACAATCATATCTATTATTAGTTTATCATTTTTATTTGTTGGCGCTTCGAGCACAAAAGAACGGTCTATTTTAAGTTCTTGAATCGGTAATTGCTTTAAATATGTGAGGCTTGAATAGCCAGTTCCAAAATCATCAATTGATACTTTTACACCCAATTTTTTGAGGTTATGCACAGCTTCAATAGCAGAGTCCATATTATTTAGTAGCGTACCTTCAATAATCTCTATAGTGAGTTGCGACGCAATAACATTATTAATTGTTAGCTGTTCAACTAAAAAGGCTAAAAAGCGTGGCTCATGGAAATGTCGACCACTTATGTTTATTGATAAACTTAAGTGAGGGTGCGTTTGATTAATCTTAACTAATGTTTTTAAAGCATTTTCACATACCCAGCAGTCTAAGTCATAAATAACGTCAGACTCTTCTGCAATAGAAATAAATTCACTGGGGCTAATAAAGCCTTTCGTTGTGTGTTTCCAACGAAGTAAAACCTCAGCTCCTTTTAAAATTTGATTACTATCATATTGGGACTGTAAATGAAGTGATAACTCGTTATAAGCGATTGCTTTACGTAGGTCTTGCTCAATTTCGAAACGTCTTTTTGCTTGTTCACCAAATGAGGTGTCAAAAAATGTAACTCGGTTACCCCCTTTCTCTTTTGCTTTATAGCAGGCAGCTTCACAGTTTCTGATAGTCTCAATAGCGCTTTCCCATTGCCCATGTTGCGGGAATATATACATACCAATACTTACTGTTAGGCTAACCTCTTGCAAATCAACAAAAAAAGGTAGTCTTACGGATGTAAGAATTTCTTGTGCTTTTTTCTCTGCAATAATTTGAGCCCTAGCTCTGCCAATGCCTTTATCTAGGACTGACAACGTTGCAAAGGCATCGCTTCCCAAGCGGGCAATAATATCACTATTATCAGTATTTTCATGGATACGCTTCGTTAGTTCTTTTAGGACATGGTCACCGGCTAGCAGGCCCATTCCATCATTAAACGAGTGAAACCCATCTACATCGATAATAAAAATATAGGCAAAATTTTTGTCAGTGGAACAGTTTTGTAATTGCTGCTCTAACTGCTTTAAGAAGCTGTTACGATTAGGTAGGGCGGTTAATTCGTCATGCCAAGTTAAGTAATCTATTCGCTCCTGAGTCACTTTTAGGCTTGATATATCGCTAAATACACCGATGTAGTGATCGTTGGTATCGTGTTCATTTTTTACAAGGCTTAACGTTAGCAGTTCAGGATATAACTCACCACTTTTGCGTCGGGTAACTAACTCACCACTCCAGTAGCCGGCTTCACTTGCGTGTTGCCATACTTGTTCAAAGTTTACATTTGGCTGATTATTTTGTTTGATATCGTGAATGTGCATATTTAACGAGTCATCTTCATCGTAACCCGTGATGCGGCAAAATGAAGGGTTAACCGCGATTATTTTGCCTGCACTGTTGGTTATCACAACACCGTCAGCTGTACTTGTTAGTGCGTGAAAAAATAGTTGATGTTTAGATGATAGTTGTTTTAATTCTTTTTCTCTAACATCGAGCTCCATCGCTAAAGATTCTATTTCAAGCAGCTTGTCATTTAGGTCAAAGTTTTTCTCTATTAATCGGTCTAGCATACCTTGTGCTGTTATATGTGTACGAATGCGAGCTCTGACCAAGGCTAATTTATAAGGCTTGTGAATATAGTCTATGGCGCCCGTAGCAAAGCCTTTTTCTTCTGACTCTTCTTCTGTCAGTGCGGTAACAAATATGATCGGAACGCTTTTTGTTTTGGGTTTCCCTTTTATTATGGTGCACACTTCATAACCATTCATTCCCGGCATCATTATGTCGAGTAAAATTAAATCTGGGCGGGTAGACTCAATAAACGTTAGTGCTTGTTCTCCACTTATCGATATTCGAACATCGTAGTCGGTTGAAAGTCCTTCTACCAAAACATGTAAGTTACTTGGTTCGTCATCAACAATTAGAATTAAAGGTTTTTGTCGTTGCGCTTTTTCTTCACTTTTATTTGTGGTGGAATAAGTTAAATGCACTATTAATCCTTTTTACATAGTATTTAAATTCTGAATCACTCAATCATAAATGCTTTGTGTCTGCTTTATATGTTTCAATAATCGAAATTACAGACGGATAGTCGAAATTATTAATCGCCTCTATTAGTTTTGATAAGGCGTGTTCAGTATCATAGCTATTCGCTTCTAAATGCCTTTTTAGGTAGTTTGGGATAGGACGAGACGCTAATGCTAGTGAGTGAATCTCATTTATCACTACCAGCTCATCTTCGAGATTGTGTCGTTTCGGCTCTATTTTTTCCAAATTGAGTGTCGCTAATAATTCTTTAATAGAAAAAAGCGTTGCTGCCAAATTTTCTTTTAATAAATCTATATTAAGCGAGTTTTCCTCAAGTAGTGCTTTTTCAGTCTCTAATGCACATTTTTGCAACTTTTCTAGCCCTAATGTACCCGCTAACCCCTTCAGTGTATGCACCGTTCGCTTTAAAGTAGCAACATCATTATTGTTTATTAATAAATCAGCCTTCGCTGAAAAGTCATTATTACCATCTATAAACCGAGTAAGCAATGTCATGAGTAAGGTTTCATTGTTATCAACGTTTTGCTTTGCTTTTACTAAATTTATTGTTTGCAAATTATCTCTACTTTTTAGGTGGTTATTTAATTTTTCGCAAAGGGCGGTAAATACAATCGGTTTAACCAAAAAGTCATCCATACCTGCATCAGCGGCTGCTTTTTTATCTCTGGGCTCTACAGCAGCACTTAAAGCAATAATAGGCATATTGTATCCTTTAGCTCTTAGTTGTTTAGTGGCTTCAAGACCGTCCATATGGGGCATTTGTATATCCATAAATACAATGTCAAAATGTTGAGCTGATACTTTATCTATAGCGTCTAGCCCATCGTTAGCAATTGATGTATTAAGGTCAAATTTACCTAGCATTGCAGAGGTTATTTCTTGGTTAAGTTTATTATCGTCCACAACAAGTGCTTTATAATCCGTTAGTTTTGGCAGGGCTACCTTTGCAGGTAATGGGTCATTTTTGCCAGCAGTGTCATTAATTAATTGCTGTTCTGCAATGGTGAATGGAAGAGTAAATAAAAACTCACTTCCTTTGCCAAGTTCGCTTTTTACTTGTATGTCACCACCTAATAATTTGGTTAACTGTTTGCTAATCGTTAGGCCAAGCCCTGTGCCTCCGTACTTTCTTGTTGTACTTGAGTCGCCTTGAGCAAATGATTCAAACACCCTATCAGATTGGGCTTGCGTCATACCAATTCCGGTATCACTAATGCTAAAGCGCAACTGTACTTTGTTTTCTTTTTGAAAAATGACTTCTATGGTTAATGACACCTCACCCTTATCGGTAAACTTAATGGCATTACCAATGCAATTATTAATTATTTGATTTAGCTGTATAGGATCGCCCAACAGAGTCATATGTCTGTCGGCATGCACAACACAATTTAATGCTAGTCCTTTTTGTTGTGCATTAATCGAAAATAAATCTTCAACGTTAGATACGATCGTATCAAGTGTAAAAGGAATTTTCTCAAGTTTGACGTTATCAGAATCGAGTTTTGAAAAGTCTAAAATATTGTTTAAAATTTGCAGCAGGCTCTGCGCACTAGAAAATGCTTTTTTAGCATATTGCTCCTGCTTAGCGGGCATTTCACTACTTTGTAAGAGTTGAAGCATACCCAATATTCCGTTCATAGGAGTGCGAAGTTCATGGCTCATATTGGCTATAAAATCTATTTTTGTTTTATTTGCTCTGTTTGTTTCTTCTATTGCACGTGTAAGGTCCGTATTCATTTCTGCCATTTTTACATTTAAAGCGCGTGTTTCATCAAGTAATTGCTTCGTTTCCTCACTTTTTAAATAAAGCGTATTAGCTGCTTTTAACACAGATGCAATTTCGGTTAGCTTTGCATGCTTATTTTTTAGTTTAATCGGCTCACCTTCATTCATACTATTAAGTAACAGGGTAAGCTGTGAAATAGGCTTGATAACAAAGGTAAAAATAAAATAACAAAGGAGTAAAAGGATAATTAAAATTAAAAAGGTAAACAGGCTGCTTTGCTTAGTTTTTTTTGTCAATTCGCTATTAAATTGTAATTTAGCCAAGTTTAGCTTTTCTTCTTCAGCGCTTTTAATTTTATTAGATAGGTATAAAAGTTCGTTTTCGATCCCTGTAAGCACTACATTTACAGAGTACGTATAACTGCGAGTTAGAAGTATTAGTTGGTTATGTGTTTTTTTTAAATTAATTGTTTTATCAAGCAAGGAGTCATTAATAGCCGACATACGGTTAATTTTTGTGTGCAAAAACTCTAGATTTTGCTTCACATTTTGAGCTTCATCAAAATTAGGTTTATAAAGATAGCTGACAGCTGCATGCTTAAGGTTACTAATGGTTAGTAAAATATCATTGTAGAGAATTTTTTTATCTTCATTTGATAGTGACTCAAGTGCCATTACCTTTTTTTGTAGCTCTTCAATGGGCTGTTTAAATCCAGATGAGTATATTTGCTCGCGCTTTTGTCTGTTAATAACTACTTTTTCAAATGTAGTTTCATAGTTTTTTAGGTGCTCGCTGAGGCGGGTAAGCATATTTTTATATTCAGGGGTTTTGTCTAGTGTGTTTAATGTTAATTGCCCTAAATGACTATTTGCTTGGTCTAAATATGTTTTAAACTTTGCAATATTATTTTTATTAGCGTCATCAATAAATGAAACTGCATGACTTTGTAAGGCCATTACATCTCTTTCTAGCTTTACGACAGCTTCACTTTTACTAATTGCATTGTTTTGAATGTTTTGCAGGCTGGTTAACGATTTTTGTAAGTGGTTAAATAAATAACTTTGTAAAAGAAGTAGTCCAGCTAGTACCGCTAAGGTCGCAATTATTTTTGATTTAATAGAACGCATTATCGACTTATTAACTCATACCACTTTTGTAAACTGTAGTCGTAGGTTGGCATAACGGTATTCCACACTGCAACGTTACTGAAGCGCTTAGTATAGCTTCCGCCATTTCTTTGCTCGCCTTTTCTAACTGCAATATTGCCATTTGTCTCGAGTAAATCAGTGTTTGCGGTTTTGCCGTCATACCAATAGTCCCATTCATCCTGTGAAAGTAGTGGTTTAGAGCGTTGTGGGTTACTTATGTAATAACCTTGACGAGCAATAAAAGCACCGGGCCATCCAGATAACCACCAATTCATATAATCGTAAGATGCATCTTTTACACTATCATGGGTTTGTGACGACAAGCACATTACACCATGCCAGCCTCTGTAGCCTTCTTTAGGTGCTGCAAAGCGCACATTTATGCCTTGGCCATTTAGCGCAGATACCGCAGGAGAAAACATACTTTCAATATGAACGCGTTCATCTTTCATAAACTGAACAGATTCAGGCACTGAGTTCCAATAACCGCTAAAGTGGCCTTGGCGTTTGAGCTCAAGCAGTACCTTAAATAAGTTATCCAATTCAATACGAGTCATTGCCCCTATATTGTTAATTTTCACAAGCCCTTTAGCTTTAGCAGCAAGCGCTAAGTCAAATAAACCAATAGTAGGCGCATTTACAATACCTACTTTTCCTCTGTGTTGCTCATCCAGTAACCATCCCCAACTTTCAGTTTCATAGGCAATTCCGGGTTTAATAAATTTAGTGTTATAACCAAAGGAGTCTACATTGTGCACGTAGGGTAAAAAGCTTATTAAGTCGCTTTCTTGCTCACTGAGTGTGCCATCAGGTTGTACATTTAATATTTTAAAGGGGGCGTCGCCGGCGCCAATATTGGCGTTTTCTGACAGCTTACCTGTTTTTGTGAGGCTATTTATTTCGTTAAAATAGGTAAGGCGTTTTTTTTCTATAGGCTGAATGGAGCCTGCGTTCCACAATACATTAATACTGTTTGACCACTGTTCGTATAAATCAAATGAACTAGGGTCCATTGATGCTCTTTGTAAAACTGCGGCACTGCCAGCGGGCGTAAATTCAATATTAATGCCTAAATCACTCATGGCTTGCTTACGAATCGCATCTTGTAATGTTACATGCGTCCCTAGCACTCTTATCGTTGTTTTATTACGAGCAAATACATAAGGAGCGTGCGTTATTGCTCCTGCAGTTAAGCCTATAGCTGCAAGTTTTTTGAGTGTTGAGCGTTTTGGAGAGTCCATGATTAACCTAAGGCATTAATAGATATACAAGTATGTATAGCTAATAATTGATAAACACTCAAGCTAATAGAGATAAATGAAAAACAAAATAAAATTAATGAATTAGGGTATTTCGAGGTGAAATTATATCTAAGAAAGGAGTAGGAAAGTGGTGGAGCTAAGCAGGATCGAACTGCTGACCTCCTGCGTGCAAGGCAGGCGCTCTCCCAGCTGAGCTATAGCCCCACATTCCTAGTTTATGTAAAACATAAACGCTTGGCTGCTGAGTTCCAAGCGGGACGAACTTTAAGTTTTTTTATAAATTTGGTCAAGTATTTTTTCGCTAATTTTCACTGTTTAGATGAATTTTTGATAGACTCGGCTTAATTACTCATTAAAACGACAGAAAATAATGAAAAAAAGTTTTTTTGCACTGGTAGTTTTACTTTCGGGGTGTGCGTCAAATGAAGAGCCGCCTTTTGAAATAAACACTAAACAGTTTTTTGAAAAACAAGACGAGCAAGGAAATAATGTATTTGCTTATGTTGTATCGGTTAAAGCTAAGCACCGTGAAAACTTTAACCTTGATCGTGGACGCAATAACAGGCCTTCTCGCAGTGAGGTTAAAGAATATATTGAGCAAGAACACTTTGAAGAGTCGAGTGTGTTAAAGCTTAAGTTAGAAGACAGGGCCGTTGAATTATTAAAGCAAGAGCTTAAAACGCGTGAGTATTGCGCTAACAAACATGAAATAACAGAAGTTCTATGGCGAGATCTCAGTGTGCAACTAAGAGGGCGTTGTTTGTAACTATGTTAGCGGACAAAACAAAGTTAGAGGCGTGTTTAGCGCATTTAGATATCAATTACGACGTTATTGAACATCCACCTTTGCATACTAGTTTAGCAGCTGATGAATTATTGCTTGAACGTCCAGGTACACGTTTAAAAAATTTATTTTTGCGTGATAACGAAGGTAAACGTCATTTTTTAGTTATTACAGCTCACAATAAGCAGTTAGATCTAAAAGCGCTTTCAAAACAGCAAGGTTTGTCGCGTTTAGGGTTTGCTTCAAGCGAGCGTTTAGCAACCTATTTAAAAGTTGCGCCAGGGTGCGTATCAATGCTTGCGTTACTTAACGACAAACAAAGTGCGGTAACCGTATGGTTAGATCAAGATATTTGGTTTGGCGATCTATTTCATTGCCACCCATTTGAAAATACACAAACGTGGATTTTGAGCAAACCAGACTTAGAAGCTTTTTTTGAATACACAGCACATCAACCGCGAGTTATGTTTTTACCGTCAAAGTGAGCCCAAATCACAAGCAATAATCCGCACAAACACATAATAAGCAGGGTTAGCATAAAGGGTGTTTGTCCGTATTTTTGGTATACCACACCTGGTAATAACGAGCCAATGGCACCTCCACTGTAGTAAAATGAAACATACCCTCCATTTGTCACGCTTGGTGGTGCCTCACTTATTTTATTAACCAGTGGGGCTGCGGTTGAATGAATAATAAACATAGCCCCACAAAATAGCGTGAATGCAGTTAAAAAGACGCTAAGCTGGTGGCTCATGAGCACAACAATACTAAGGCTGTAAAAAATGAAGGTCGCCCCTAATACGTGCCAAGCTGAAGGCGCTTTTTTTAATAGCCAAGGCGTGGCAATAGAAGCCAAGGCTCCAATTAAGTAGCCACTGTAAACCAAACCAATATCACGCGTGTTTGTAATTAAAAATGTACTTTGCAGTATAAATGGCAAATAATTAAGTAAGGCTGCAAAACAAAAAAACATACAAAATACAGCGCCATAAACTTTTAAAACAGGGCCCTCCTTAAGTTGTTTGATGTAATCTAGAGGCGATTTTTGAGCGTGAGTACCAATGTTGTTGAATTTATGGGGCTTAATTAGCATAGCTAAAAAAACAAGCATAAAAGCAATTAAGTAATAAAAGCTTTGCCAATGCCATAAGTCGCTAAATAGCGCAGCAAGTACCCTTCCAAAATAACCGCCTGCAATACTGCTGCCTATATAAAGAGTCATATTTTTTTGAAGTGTATCAGCGGTGAAACTTATTCCTATAAAGCTGGTCATGGCAGTTAATGCTGCAGGAAGGGTAAGGCCTTGTAAAAATCGTACTAATAGTAAGAGCTCAAAACTTGGTACCCAAATAAATAGTAAGCAGCTAAAGCCCAGTACTATCATTGCAATACGAAGTATTTTTAAAGGATTTTGTTTGGCTAGAAACAGGCCATACACTAATGGTGCAATAGCTAAGGGCAACATTGTTGCCGTCATTAAGCTGCCTGCTGTGGCAGGCGATACACCAAACTCACTAGCAAATAGGCCGAGTAGAGGCTGAGGTGCGTAAAGCACGAAAAATATAACAACAGAGCAAGCAAGTAGGTGAATTAAGCGCATTATTTGGCTTTTAGGTAACTAGTTGGCTTTTTTATTGTATTAAAAATCCCCCAGAATTGATAATTATAAAGTACGCTGTTGTCCCATATCATGCTAAGTATAAAGGAGTTTATTAGATTAATGTCGATAGCGCTGTTATTTAAACTCGTAGGTGATTAAAATAACGCTAATACTAGTTTTTATTGGAACAATGCCATGGGTTCATTACAAGACCAATTGCTGCAAGCAGGGTTAACAACATCGCATAAAGCTAAAGTTGCTAAATCAGAAAAACGTAAGCAACAAAAAAAACAGAAAAAAGGGGCAACAAGTAACCCTAATGATCTGCAAAAGCATATTCAACAAACTAAGCTTGAGCAGCAAAAAAAGGCGGAAGAGTTAAACCAAGCCCGCCAAGTGACTTTAAAACAGCGTGAGCAAGAAGCGCGTGTTAAGCAAATTTTAGAACACAACAATCAAGATGCTATTCGTGGTGAGCGAACCTTTAATTTTACTTACGATAAAAAAGTAAAAAGTATTGAAGTGAATGAAAAAACTCAAAAAGCATTGTCGGGTGGTCGTTTAGCGATCTGTGTTCTAGAGGGGCAGTTTTACGTATTAGAAGATGAGCCAGCACGCAAAGTGGCTGAAGTAGACGAAAAATACATTGTTTTTCATGTTGAACCTGAAAACAAGCCTAAAGATGAGGACGACCCATACGCAGACTTTGAGGTACCAGACGATTTAGTTTGGTAACAATCAATTAAGCGTCTGCTCATTTTTGTTTGCTAAACTAGTTTTAGGTAAATAGAAACGAGCTAGCAGTGCAGGGTTAAGTTGATCGTCTAGCATCGTTTCTAACGTATGCTTTTTATTTGATTATTGACTACAATCAATTGAACAGTTTTTTCTAACCGTCAAAAAGAAGAGTAAATACAATGAGCAAGATGAAAACACTACTACTAGGCGCGGGCATTAGCTTAGCCGCAAGTTTCTCGTTTAATGCAGCTGCCGCTGATGGTGCCGCATTATACACTGCAAAAAATTGTCAAACCTGTCATGGTGCAGATGGTAAAGCACCAATCATGGGTATGTATCCTAAACTTAATGGTCAAAACAAAGATTATTTAGTTGCACAAATGAAAGATATTAAGTCGGGTGCACGTAATAATGGTATGTCTATGGCTATGAAGGCAATGGTTGCTACAGTAACTGACGAAGAGTTTGAAGCTATTGCAGACTACTTATCTAAAGTAAAATAACTCAAAGTAGTTATTAACCCTTTAAAAAACAGCCACACAAATGTGTGGCTGTTTTTGTTTGTTGATTGCTATAAAACGCAGAGTGTTTTAGACTTCTAAACATCTATTCGCATTCATTATCTGCGTATTTTAAAAGGTTTATTATGTTTGATTTACCCCAACTTGATTTAAAAAATAAAGTGTCTGCTCAAGAGTGGCAACTACGTGTCGATCTTGCGGCATGTTACCGGCTAGTGGAGCATTTTCGTTGGGGAGACTTAATTTATACGCATTTATCGGCTCGTTTGCCCGGGACTGACCATTATCTAGTTAACGCTTTTGGGTTAACATTTGACGAAGTAACCGCGTCAAACTTAGTTAAGGTTGACCTAAACGGGAATATAATTGACGACACTCCCTTTAGCATTAACCCTGCTGGCTTTACTATTCACAGTGCAATACACGAGGTCAGAGAAGACGCGCATTGCGTTATTCATTTACACACCAAAGAAACCATTGCTGTGGCTACCCAAAAAAAGGGTTTATTGCCATTGAGCCAGTATTCAATGTTTTCGTTACCGTCGCTTTCATATCATGGTTACGAAGGCCTTGCAGTTAATGATGATGAGCGCAAAGTACTACAGGGTGACTTAGGTTCAAATAATCATATGTTATTAGTCAACCATGGTGGCTTAACGGTAGGCCCGACCGTAGGCGATGCGTTTATGCGTTTTTACGACTTACAACGCGCCTGCGAAATACAATTAGCGCTGCAAGCTAGCTCGCAAGAAGTTATTCCTGTACCTCAACCAATTATCGACAATATTTATAACCAAGCCAACGTGGTACACAGCGGCAGCACTGGAGGCCAGCTTGCTTGGCCTGCGATGCTACGAAAAGCATATCGGCTTGATCCCAGTTTTGCAAAATAACCCGAACAGGTTAATAAGGAATTTTTATGAAGGTAAATCGCGTAGAAGTATTTGATATTCACTGTCCAGAGCGCCCAGCGTGGACACCTGTATTTGTTCGCATCCATACTGATGAGGGCATTAGTGGTGTGGGTGAAGCCGGTCTTGCTTACGATTTAGGCCATAGCGCGGCCGCCGCCATGATCAAAGAAATGGCAGATGCCTTTTTAATTGGTCACGACCCGTTTCAAACAGAAAAGCTGTGGTCTCGTATGTTACGAGAAAGCTTTTGGGGTTTAGGCGGTGGACCCGTTGTGTACGCTGCAATGAGTGCTATTGATACCGCGCTTTGGGATATTAAAGGTAAAGCGCTTGGGTTACCGGTCTATCAATTACTGGGTGGTAAGGTTAACGATAAACTTCGTACTTATGCATCGCAACTGCAGTTTGACTGGGATAGCGAATTTAAAGCACTAGTACAGCCACAAGAGTATGCAGAGGCGGCATTAAAAGCCATAGCAGAGGGTTACGATGCAGTAAAAGTAGATCCAATTCAATACGATAAAGACGGTAATACGTATTACGATCGCACTAATATTATTTCACGCCCAGAAATGAAGTTATACCGCGCGCGTATGCAAGCTATTCGTGAAGCTGTGGGCGATGAAGTCGATATTATTTTTGAATGTCATAGTTTACCGGGTGCCACATCAGCTATTCAAATTGGTGAAATAGCCGAAGAATTTGATTGTATGTATTTTGAAGAGCCTGTGAACTACTTAAATCACTCGTTGCATGCCAAAGTAGCGGATAAAGTTAACGTACCCATTGCGGGCGGTGAGCGCTTGTACAACCGCTGGGGGGTTCGTCCTTATTTAGAAGATCAGAGTATTGACGTGCTTCAGCCAGATATAGGGTTATGTGGTGGTTTTACTGAAACTAAAAAAGTATGTGATTACGCCGATATTTTTGATGTACGTATTCAGGCGCACGTGTGTGGTGGACCTGTTGCGACAGCTGCATCGTTACACCTAGAAACCGCTATTCCTAACTTTTTGATACATGAGCATCATACTTATGCGATTAAAAAGTGGAACCGTGAATTGTGTTTACAAGATCCACAACCTAAAAATGGTTTCTTTGAAGTGTCTGAGGAGCCAGGTTTAGGTATTGAGTTAAACGATGAAATTGTGATGCGTTCGCAACGTGTAGAAATAAAATAATAACTAAGCTTTGTCTTAATTTAAAAAGCCGGTAAGTGACTATTCACTTATCGGCTTTTTATTAGCAACATTAAGGTCATTCGTTAATTACGCACTCAACATCTTTGAGCTCTCGCGTGGCTTTGCTATCTACGTGGCGTATAAAGCATTGTTTATTTTTTATCATCAGTTCAAATTGGTCGGGCGGATTAAGCTGATGACTTTTTATAATGTTATTTTTGTTTAGATTCCCCAGCGTAACCACACTATTTTTTGTAAATACATCGTCAGCTAACGTTATGTTTTGCATATTCGTAATGGTACTAATTACTTTGTTAACCGCGCTTTGATTAGGCGCTAAAAGTAGTGCATGTTGTAATTTGGGGGTTGGTTCAGCGCGTTGCGACACACAGCCACTTAATAAGGCGCACCAGGCTAAGCTCACAATGAATAATGTATTTTTCATAAAACCTACGCCATTTTAAGCATAATAGAATTTAAATATAACGACTTTTACTTACACTTGGTAGTAGTGCATTGCATTTGCGTAGCTGAGCTTATGCCATAGGCTATGGCTTTTACACAGCGCGTAATGCTGATGCCATAGGGCATTGTAATGAGTGTTTATTTGGCATACCGGAAAGTTACTAGCAAACATAATACGCTGCTCGCCAAAGTGTTGTAAAAGCCATTTAAAGCATGCTTCTTGCTGTGCTTGTGTCAGGCTTAATAACTCAAAGCCAGAAAATTTAATAGCAATGTTTTTATGTTGGGCGAGTAATTCAACGCCTTGTTGCCAAGAGGTTAAGTCATCAGGCAACCCTGCATGATTAAGAATAATTTGTAGATGAGGTAATTGTTTTGCACAGTGAGCAATATGATTAGCTACGCTAACGTTGTGTAGTTCAAATTGCGCTTCAAAATGCAGTTTATTTGTCGCTAATAACTCAAGATTATGAATACAACGAGGGCTTTTTAGCCTTATAGCATCATCGCCTTCTGTTATATCTCTAATGCCACATAGGCTCGAATGCGCCAGCGCATCGAGCGCGTCACTAAATTGCTCAGCAAGCGCATCTATTTGGTTAAAACTAATGGCTTTAAATGGCACTTCACTTAAATGCTTACTTAGCCAATTAAGTTCATTGATAGGGGCCGAATTATCAAAGCCCGCTTCTATGTGTACAATACCCGCAAGTTCAAAATCAGTACTTTTAACAAGTTGCTCTGCACTTATTGGTTGTTTTATTTTGTCTAAATTGGGCCATGCTGGTGGGTTTTTGCCTTGTAACCAAGTGTACTGACCATCAAGTAAATTAAAAAAATGAACATGCGGGTCAATTATCTTGGTACTCATTGGGCTGTATAGCCGCCATCAATACTTTGTAAGCTACCAGTAATAAAGCTTGCGTCGTCACTTGCTAAAAAACTCACAAGAGCGGCTACTTCATCGGCTTGGCCTAATCGGTTTAGCGGTTGCAGGCTTGCTTCTTCTGCCACTATATCGGCTTTGTTTGCACCACTTTTATCGCAGTAAGCGTCAATTGCGTTATGAAATAAAGGGGTTTCAATTGTGCCTGGGCACACTGCATTAGCACGAATGTTAAAGCGTGCGTAATCAAGTGCCGTGGTTTTTGCCATAGAGGCGAGAGCATGCTTAGTAAGGTTGTAGGCAAATGAATTGTGCTTAGCAATTAATGCTTGGTCAGACGCTATTAATATAATAGAACCCGCATTATTTGCTTTCATACAGGGTAGTACACTTTGTACAGCCGCGTAGGCACCTTTTACATTAAGCGCAAATAGCGCATCGAGCGTTTGCTCATCAGTGCTTTCTATATTTGCGCTTAGGTGTTTTCCAGCATTAGAAACCAGTACATCAATACGTTGAGATTGTTTATATACCGCTTTGATAGAGCGTCGAACAGCATCCACATCACTTACATCGCAATGATGAAAAACGCCCACATCGCTCGGTGTGATATCAAGGTTGTGAACCTCATAGCCACTACTTAGCAGGCGTTTTATTACCGCTAGGCCAATCCCTTTCGTTCCACCTGTTACAATTGCAACTTTTGACATACGGGTTCCTTTTTAGCTAATTAGTGAGCGTGGCCACAGCCGCCTTCAGCATGAACATGGCCATGCGAAATTTCTTCGCTAGTTGCTTCGCGTACCGATACAACTTCTACATCAAATGTCAGTGTTTTACCTGCAAATGGGTGATTCAAGTCACAATCGGCATTAAAACGACCTACTTTAACAATCGTCACCTGATGACGGCCTTGGTTAGACTGAACCATTGCAGTCATGCCTGGCTTCCATACTTTAACATCGCCTTGTAAGTGCTTAAGTGGAATACGTTGAATTAAGTCATCAACACGCTCACCATAAGATTCACTTGGCTCAAGCGTTACACTAAATTTTTCGCCAGCGTTTTTACCCTCAAGGGCTTTTTCTAAACCAG
Organism: Pseudoalteromonas sp. H71; assembly: GCF_001468485.1. Classification (GTDB taxonomy): domain Bacteria; phylum Pseudomonadota; class Gammaproteobacteria; order Enterobacterales; family Alteromonadaceae; genus Pseudoalteromonas. The sequence goes on along the minus strand of NZ_LODI01000005.1, from coordinate 70,531 downwards.
GTAACATACCTTCGCTGCCATGAATGTAGGTAAGTGGCGCATCATTTACACTGCTTTCAATTTGTTCACCCGCTTCACTAAGTGTGTAGTGAAACTCTACTGCCGAATTTTTACTAATTTGCATGCTGTTCTCTCTAAAATAACTATGTTGGGCGTGATTTTACGCGAAATAGATTGGTTTATAAACTTAACGTGGTTGATTTAGTGTTTTTTGCAAATCGTGTAGTAAATCTTGTTTGATTAGCTGCGCTTGTGGTTTTTCTGCTTGAGGGATATAAAGCACTAACTGACGGCCGGGTTTTAAAATGCTGGATGCCGACAGTTTATTCCATTTGGCCAAATCGCTATGTGGTACATCGTAAAGTTGGCTAATGCTCCACAGGCTATCACCGGTTTTTACGGTGTAGTCTATTTCTATGGTTGGGATAGCAATGCCTTCTTGGTGTTCTAAATAAGGGCTTATTTTGTAATCTATAGTTAAGGAGCTTGGTAGGGTTTTGGGTTGCCCAACCAGTAGCTTTTCGCCTACGCCAATAAAGTTGTTGGTTTTGTTATTGAGTTGTTTTAGCATTTTTACCGACATGCTAAAGCGTTTGGCAATAGCATAAAGTGTGTCGTTTTGTTTTACTCTGTATTCACCTGCAAAATTAGATTTAAAAAACTGACTTTTTAATAATGCTTCTTGGCCTATTGGTAGCAATAAGGTATGTGGTCCGTTTGGCGAGCTTTGATTTTTTAAATACCCTTGGTTTATCGCATGCAGCTGCTTTGACCCAATACCTGACAGCTTGGCAATAACCGAAAAATCGAATTGCTGGCCTATATTCATTTGTGTGGTGAGTGGTTTATAGGCAAGTTTTGGCTGCTTCATACCTTTTTGTGGATGCTTAACTAAATAACTTAAAGCGAGCAATTTTGGCACGTAATCGGCGGTCTCTTTTGGCAAGCTTAGCGACCAAAAGTCAGTGCTTTTTCCTCGTTTAGTATTTTTCTCTATGGCCCGCTTTACGCGTCCTTCACCGCTATTGTAGGCTGCCAATGCATGTAGCCAATTGCCGTTAAAACGCTTATGTAAATAGCTCAAGTAATCAAGTGCCGCATCAGTAGAGGCTAATACATCTTGGCGACCGTCGTACCATTGATCTGACTTAATACCAAAGTGATATGCTGTCGCCCCTACAAGTTGCCATACCCCAACGGCTTGTTGCGATGAGGCAACCGTGGGCCTAAAGTCACTTTCTACAAAAGGTAGCAGTGCTATTTCCATTGGTAGGTTTCTTTGCTCTATTTTTTTTACTATGTGATACAAATAAGGCGCTGCACGTTTGCTTACCGTGGTTAGGTATTTAGGCTGTTTTAAATACCAGTTAATGCGTTTTTTTAAAGCTCGATTTTGATAAACCGTAAAATGTAAGTTGTTGGCAATATGTACCCACAAATCAGTTGTTTTTGGTGGGCGCTTTTTTACAACTCTATTTTTAACTTTGAGTGGGGGAGTGTTTTTTTCAATAAGATTGGTTTGTTGCTCTGGGTTTACTGTGGCAGTTACGTTTTCGTGATTTGCGTAATCAGGCTCAAAATGAGTAAATATTTGAGGCGCTTCCGCCTGCTTTTGCTCGGTTGATTCACAACCAAACAAAAAGAGTCCTAAAAAGCATAATATCAAACTGCGCATAATGATCACTTTAGTCAATTCCTTTTATTATTTTAACACAATCCGTTGTGTTGGGTTATTTTGAGCTTTTAGCGCGGTTAAGTCCCGCTTGTAAAAATAACTGACTCGACTTTTTGTTAAGCGTGTCTTGCTGGTAGGGAGCAAGCACTTTTTGTGGAAACGTTTCTATGAGTGATTCAGTCGCAAGATTTTGATTACTTTTGACATGCTCAGTTAGTGCATTTAAAAATGCCAGAGGCTGCTTGAGTTGTTGCTTGTTAAGTATCCCGCCATGCCCGGGTATAATTAGTGATAGCTTTTCATTGCCAATATATTGCTTTAATAAAGTTTGCCAACTTTTAAGTTCACCGTGTCCCGGATAGGGAAGCCAATCAACAATGTCGCCACCAATAAGTATGCTTTCATTGTTTGTAGTAACGGTTAAATCGCCATTAGTGTGCGCTATATGGGGGGTAATATTTAATTCAAAACTGCCTAGGTCAAGTGTTTTACTTACTGCCAATGCTATGTCTGGAGGGCTAAGCTTATATTTGCGCCAACGAAAAAGTCGTGCTTTAGCCAGTTCTAGCTTTTCTCGCCATGCTGTTTGTTCTTCTTTGGGGATTGATGCTAAACGCTGATAGCTCAGTTCAATGCTTTTTTCATAGCTGTCGAGTTTATCAGTGTAGGCTTTTTGATAGGTTTTAAAGTCTGCGCTTACTTGCTGGTGGGTGATAAGTTTGGCATTAGGATAAAAGTGTTGAATAACTGCGATGCCCAGTAAGTGATCGTCATGATAATGGGTTGCAACCAAATAACAAAGAGGCGTTTTAAGGCGTTTTTTTAGTTCAACAACAAGTTGTTCAACACCTGCAAAATTTCCACTGGTATCTACTAGTAAAGCGCATTCATCACCCTCAATTAATACTTGGTTAGAGTCGTAAAAACGTAGAGCGTCTTGTTGTTTTAAAAATTGGATGTTGTTGTTAATGGTTTGCCAGCTAATGGCTGCATTTGAATTGGCTGTGACAAAAAGTAAACCTATTATTAGGAATGTATATTTTAACGATGAGTGAATACCAGGTAAGGAGTACTTCATTAACTATCTCTTGCAGGCCAATTATTACCCTAATGATAAACAAAAAGCGCAGGTTGCGCTTTTTATTTTTTTTGTTTTGGGTCACTTGCCAAATGTTGACTCAGTTTATCAACAAGCTGGTCTTGATGTTGCTGCTCAACAGTTGCTTGTGTTTTTGCTTCAAGCAAATCGTGGCTTAAATTAAGTGCTGCCATAAGCAATGCTTTTTGATCGTTTCGAACGGTTGAACGCTGTTTCATTTGTTCAACTAAGTCGTTTAGATTTTTAGCTGCTGCTATCAATGCCTCTTCTTGCCCTTGCGGACAAGCAAATTGCTGCTCTTTACCTAGCAACTCAACAGTGACCCGCTGGTTTTGCAGCTCAGACATTAGCTAGCCTGTTGTGCGCTTTGTAATTTATCTAGTAAGCCAGATAACGTTGTGCTGGCATCTTTTTGCTTTTCTTCGTTTTCAAGCGCTTCTAGTTGTAAAAGTTCGTTATCATCAGCGAGTTTACTATTTTGCTCTTTTAAGCTAGCAACATCAGTTTGTAATTGATTATTGCGTTCAATAAGTGAATCGATCAGTTGTTCGAGTTGTTGAAGAGTAGTGTTGTCCATAAGGCGCTCATATAACTGTAATTAATGTCTTGCAAATGTAAAGCAAAGTGCATTGATTTACTAGCATTTACGCCAGTTTTAGCTGATTTTTCTTCTTTGTTAAGGGATAATTCATACAACGTGCTTTTTTGTTCAGAAACGGTTCATTTAAGCGCCCCTTATCCGAGGCGTTATTGGACTTTGCGAATTGAAATTTGTTTAAATTAGGGGCTATTTAATCGTGGCGCGAGGTTTGTAACCCAGTGGACTCGATAACTGCTCCTGCGTTACTCTCTGAGTTACATTCATGTAAGAATAACCACACTATGTAGGTTCTACCTTGCCTGAAAATCCAATAAGCTGCTGAAAGTTTTACCTTGGAAGGTTAACAGACCCTAGTGCAAGTTGCTAAAGCCCAGTGCTTATGGTTCACTTGCGATATTAAATTGCGTATGGCGAAAATAAAATAATGCTTAGTTACAGACACTCATTTCATGCGGGTAATCCGGCCGATGTTCTTAAACACCTTGTGTTGGCTCAGGTCCTTAAATATCAAACAATTAAAGATAAGCCGCTTGATTACATTGATACGCATTCTGGCGCCGGTTTTTTTGAACTTGCTGCAGCTGATGCCCAAAAAACGCAAGAGTACCAAGACGGTATTGAAAAGTTGTGGACTCACACAAGCCAGCATGAAGCACTTAACGAATACATTGAGCTAATTAAATCGTTCAATAATACGAGTGACCTCGATTTTTATCCGGGCTCGCCAAAAATTGCTGAACATTATTTACGCCGCCAAGATAAAGGCTGGTTTTTTGAATTGCACCCGCGAGACTTATTGCTTTTAGAGGATAATATGCAGGGTAAGCGTTCTATTCGAGTGCGCGGCGAAAACGGGTTTACCGGTTTAGTTGGGTTATTGCCACCTGCATCACGCAGGGCATGTGTATTAATCGACCCGCCATACGAAGTAAAAGATGATTATGAGTGCGTTGTAAAAACATTAGTTAAAGCGCATCAACGATTTGCAACGGGTACATACATGATTTGGTATCCGGTTGTTGACCGAGAGCGCATTAACAACATGGAGCAGGGTTTAATTGACTCCGGTATGCGAAATATTCAGTTATTCGAGCTGGGAACAGAGGCCGATACTGACGTCCATGGTATGACTGCATCCGGTATGATAGTGATTAATCCGCCATGGAAGCTTAAACAAACTATGGATGCGGTATTACCTGAGTTAGTTTCGTTACTAAGTAAACCAAGCGGCTTTTATAGGTGCGAGCAACTCGTCGACGAATAACGACTATTCATAAAAATGCCCAGCATTGCTGGGCATTTTTGTACTACTGTATTACTTTCGGTTAAAAGCGAAAATAGTGTGAATTATTTTGCACTTACTTTTTTACAAATTTAGTAAGAATCACAATTCGCTGGCCACCAACACGCCCTTCAATGTGCTCTGGGTTACTGGTTAAACCAATATTGCGTACCGCAGTGCCGCGTTTTGCTGTAAGACTACTGCCTTTTACATCCAAGTCTTTTATGAGTGTCACGGTATCGCCAGCTTGAAGAACCACGCCATTACTATCGATATGCTTAACGTCGTCATCTTCTGCAAGTGCTTTTTTAGCCCAAGCCAAGGTCTCTTCTTCAAGGTATATCATGTCTAGAGCGTCTTGTGCCCAGCCATTATCTGGCGCTAAGCGAGATAGCATTCTATACGCAACAACTTGAACTGCAGGTGTTTGGCTCCACATGCTGTCGTTTAAACAGTGCCAATGTGTTGGCGTTATATCGACTGTGTTTTCAATTTGTTCTTTGCATGCTTGGCAAGTGTAAATGCATTTATCTGAATGGGTATCCGTAATCGGCGGAACTTCATAAACAGATAAGTCATTAGTAGCTGTACATAATTCACATTGGTTATTGCTGCGTTCAATTAAAGCTTTTTCAATACTCATAGGGACTACTTTTTTGGTCGAGTTGATATTTTTGCGTAGTATAACTCAGCACAATGAGTGTGTGTTATAAATCCCTTAATTTTGTGTGGGTATATCTTGCATGTATTTTTTAGCTGCATTTGTTATGTAGCCGTTGCCATGTAGATTTTTTATTGTTTTATTAATAACCGGTAATAAGTGTTTGTGTTTACTCAATAAGCGAATTCTTAAAAAGCCATGAGAATATTGAGCACCAAAACCCATACTCAAATTTAGCTGTTGTGACCAATATAAGGCAGGTAGTTTACTTATAATGGCAACATCGACTCTTTTACGAACAAGCGCTTCCATGAGTTCTTTTTCTGAGGGGAAATCCACTCGATTAAATGAATCATCACTATGGTAATAATACCCTAATACGGTGCCTACATTTTTACCTGTTAGATTTGAGATGTTTTTCCATTTGCTTGAGTTTTCGGGCAAGGTTACAAGCATTTCGGTGACCGTAATTAAAGGGTCTGAAAACACATACATGGTGTTATTGCGCTCGCTTTGGGGTAACCAATTAAGCGAAATAACATCAAAGTCTATAATGCCTTCATTAAGATATTTGGTGATTCGTTTTGTAGGTAGAGGTTCGTGATAAGCAGATATGTTGGCATCAACAAGGACTTTTTCAATGATTTCAGGTAATACGCCAGGGTGATCTGGGTTATTTGTGTAATAAGGGTAGTGACTCCCAGATGAGCTAATATTGTATTTTAACGTATTCTGTTTTTCTGTTGCCAAAGTAAAAAGCGAGCATATTGCACAGCACGTTATTAGTAACCATTTCAAACAAGTCAAACTTCCTCCTTCGCTAAGAAATTTTTACTAGTTTTATTTACTTTGCATAGTATTGCAACGATTAAGATATTTTTACTATACTTTTAGTATCCAACATAGATTAGACTCAAAGGAGTAAGCTTAATCTTATATAACCTTATAGGCGAATTATATTGAACGTGTCTGATACTCCATCGCTAACACCTACTTTGACACAATATGTTGCTCGGCAACCAATATTTAATGCCGAAAAAGCAGTGTTTGCTTACGAGCTACTTTACCGAAACTCAGCAAATAATGCGTTTCCTGTCGGTACGAGTGATGAGCACGCAACCAGCCGTTTGTTTTTTAATACGCTGATGCTGGTTGGCGCAGAAAAGCTCACTGCCCACCAACTTGCTTTTGTGAATCTTTCTACAGATGCCTTGTTAGATGAATTTCCTAAATTATTAAACCCAGAGCATACTGTCATTGAGATTGTAGAGCGTACGGTAAATATTGCAGCGGTTGCCAGTCGTATTAGAACACTAAAAGGTCAGGGCTATGTATTTGCACTGGACGATTATGACGGCGATGAAAAATGGGACCCGCTACTCGTCCTTGTTAGCTACATAAAAATTGAAGCTGAAGAGCCTATTATTAAAACTAACATGCGGGTTAAAAAGTTAAAACGTAGCTACCCTCATTGCAAAATAATTGTAGAGCGAATAGAAACCTACGATCAGTTTATAAACTTACGCGACGCAGGGTGTGATTATTTTCAGGGGTTCTTTTTTGCTCGCCCAGAAATGCTCACTTACAGTGGAGTCGACCCTTCAAAAGTTACCGTTTTCGAACTTCTTAAAGCAATAGCAAAAGAATCGTTATGCTTTGAAGAAATTCATCAGCGTGTAGCTAAAGATGTAGGAATAACGGCGCGAATTTTACGTTTGGCAAATGCGCGCTCTGGTAATAGTAATTTAGTTATCACGTCTATATCGCAAGCTGTTGTTTATTTGGGTGAGGACGTAATTCGCCAATTTGTGCGCGTGTTAGCTGTTAGCGATTTAGGAATAGATAAACCCACAGAGTTAACTAAATTTGCTCTTGTACGCGCTCGGTTAATGGAACTTATATTAACAGAAACAAACAAAAATTTATCTCAGCAAGGTTACTTGGTGGGGTTGTTTTCGATGCTTGATGCAATATTAGATATTGAGCTAGCAACTATTGTAAAAGAGTTTACGCTTGATAAAAGCATAACGGATGCTTTGCTTAAGCAAACAGGTTTGTTAGGTGATTGCTTATTGCTTACAAAAGCGATTGAAACTAAAAATTGGCCAATGGTTGAAACACAACTTAAGCTGGTTAACCCAGAGATAGAAATAGAAAAAGTATACAGTTTTATATTAGAGTCAATGCTTTATAGTGATGATGTAATAGAAGTTATGAGCGAATAAGATGCGTAATTTTTTATCTGTTGTAAGTGTTGTTATTGCTTTATGTTTGTTATTTCCGGGTATTACAAAACCAGTGCTAACAATTGAGGGAAATATTGATAAATCAAAACTTGCTCAAGCAGGTATTGAAATGTTAGCGGAAGAAGGCGATGGCCGAACGCGCAGTATGCTAATGATGTTTTCAAACATGTTGGGGCTAGATAAGTTAGAAGGCGAGATTAGCGCCTATAGCAAAACGCAAAGTATTTACGGCACTATTAAAGACCTAGCAAATAATAATAATTTGTTTGTTGCTATCTTGGTTGGTCTTTTTTCAGTGGTGGTGCCAAGCCTAAAGTTATTATTACAGCTACTGTATTGCTGCTTACCAGTGAATAAGCTTAAGCAAGTTTGTGGCAATATTGTGTGTGCGCTCAGCAAATGGAGTATGGTTGATGTATTTGTAATAGCGTTAATTGTTACGTATTTAGCAGGCAATGCACATGCTAAAAGTGGTGAATTGCTTGTTATGAATGCACAGTTTGGTGAAGGGTTTTGGTACTTTAGTGCCTATTGTCTATTTGCAGTTACTGCCAGCTATTTAATTAAAACTCAAACCAAACTACATAACACGCCCTAAATTATTTGTAGTCGTTTATAAGTTACTTTAAACTCTCTTTTTTTGATTGGGGTATCATTTTGCAACGCATGTACACTATTTTACTTACGCTTACTTTACTGCTCACGTTTGTGGGTCAGTCTTTTGCGTCTGTAGCAAGTGAATGTGAAATGCCTCATCAGTCTAATGCTCACGTTAATATGCACTTGGGTAATAGCAGCGAAGGGAATAACAGCGCTCACCATACCATGATGCAAATGGATTGCTGCGATGACGAGGCGACGGCTCAAAACGAATGCAGTTGCCCCGTTAATGGCTGTACCGCTAACTCAATGCTTAATGTTGATATTTTATTGGTTACTGCAGTTATTATTACTGAAAAAGTGAATACGCCCGAATTAAGTGCTCAAACAACCTCTCCCAAATCACTTTACCGCCCTCCTATGTTTGCTTAAATAGCAGGATAGGTGTGTCTAAATTTTATGAACCTCTAGCTGACTTTGACCCTTTGAAAACGTGATTAGTTTTCGTATTCGGTGCGGCTGATATAAACACCTTTCTTGCCAATTTAAATTTTTATTAATTTTTAAATGGAGCAAGCGATGAATTACGCTTTGAAAATAAACGCAGTGCTATGTTGTTTGACTTTGTTCAGCAGTGCGGCGAATACCCAAGAAGAAAACACGACAGGCGCAACGGATAAGTATAACTCACAGAGAACGCTAAACTTATCTCACGCCCTTAGTTATGCACTTGCAAATGATCCGTGGTTATCTGCAAGCCGCCACCAAGAGCAAGCCGTTATGGCGCAGAGTATTATGGCGGGCACTTTACCCGACCCAACACTCACGCTTGGTCTGATGAACTTACCAACAAATGGTTATGCGTTTGATCAAGAAGGGATGACTCAATTTAAGGTAAGTGTAAGTCAAAAGTTTAGCCGCGGTGATAGCCTAGCACTCAAGCAAACGTCACTTTTACAGTCATCGCAGCAATACCCATGGCAGCGAGCTGATAGGTTAGCTCAGGTAAAAGCGATAGTTACCGAGTTTTGGCTAAATGCTTATAGGGCACAGCGCAGTATTAACTTAATAGAGAAAGACAGAGAGTTATTTACTCAGCTTATTCAAATAACTGAGGCCAGCTACGCAAGTACACAGGGTAAGACACGCCAGCAAGATATTATTCGGGCTCAGTTAGAGCTTACCCGCTTAGAAGATAAGCTACTCACACTTGAGCAACAACTTCACAGTGCTAAAAATCGGCTAGCGCAATGGTTGCCCATAACAATGTTAGAAAAACCTTTAGATGGTAAATTTATAACCCCTCCCGCGCTTACTAATTTTAATACACTTGAATTTGGTCAACTTATACAATTACTTATGGCTCACCCAGCCATTGTAGCCATAGAGCAAAGTGTATTAGCCAAGCAAACACAAGTGCACCTAGCTAAACAAAGCTACCAGCCACAGATAGGGATTAATGTGGGGTATGGCTATCGAGCAGACACACCAATGGGCCAATCAAGGGCCGACTTACTTTCTGTGGGGGTTAGCATTGATCTACCTTTGTTTACAGATAACAGGCAAGACCAACACGTTAAATCGGCTATATCGATTGCGGAGGCGACTAAAACACAAAAAAGAGTCGCTTTGCAAAAACTCAAAGGCATGTATTTTAAAGAATATAGCCAGCTATCTCAGTTACAAAAGCGAAATACACTATATCAAAATACGTTATTAGTACAAATGGCTGAGCAATCACAAGCAACCTTAAATGCTTATACGCGTGATGACGGTGACTTTTCTGATGTAATGCAAGCGCGTATTGGTGAGTTAAATGCCAAAATTGACGCGCTTAATATTCAAGTAGATAAACACATTATTATTGCACGGCTAAATTATTATATAAGCAGCTTAGACTCCCAAGTTATGGGCGAACTAGTAGGGGATTCAGCCTGATGAACGCTAATTTAAAACTATTAATAGCCGCTGTTGTGGGAGCAGGCTTTTGGGCTGGTCTTACGCAAATTACATCTAATGAAAAACCGGCAACTACCGAAAAACACCCCTTGTATTGGGTCGCACCCATGGACAGTAATTATAGGCGTGACGCTCCAGGCCTCTCTCCTATGGGGATGGATTTAGTACCTGTTTACGACGAAGCTAGCAATAGCGAAAGTGAAAAAGGGGTGGTTACTATTTCGCCAGTGGTAATTAATAATTTAGGGGTGAAAACCACAAAAGTGCAGTTAAAAGCACTGCAAAATAATATTAATACACTGGGGTATGTGCAATATAACCAAGATGAAATGACGCATATTCATCCTCGTGTTGAAGGGTGGCTTGAAAATTTATACGTAAAAGCGCAAGGCGATAAAATCAGCGCAGGCGAACCTTTGTATACCTTGTACTCACCGCAGCTGGTTAACGCACAAGAAGAGTTTTTATTGGCAGTAAATAGAAATAACAATGTGCTAATTCGTGCTGCAAAAGCACGATTAGAGTCGTTAAATGTATCTGCTGAATTTATCGAGCGCTTACAAAAAAATAAGCAAATAATGCAAAATATTACCTTTTATGCGCGTCAAAGTGGAATTGTTGATGAGCTGAATGTGCGAGAAGGTTTTTATGTAAAGCCAGGTACATCAATGATGAGCATTGCTCAACTTGATGAGGTATGGGTAGAAGCTGAAATATTTGAGCGCCAATCGTCGCTTATTAGTGTTGGCTTGCCGGTAACCATGACTCTTGATTATTTAAAGGGAAAAGAATGGCAAGGGCAGGTTGATTATATTTATCCTGCGCTCGATGCTCAAAATAGAACACTTCGGGTCAGGCTCCGGTTTGAAAATAAAGACCTTGAGCTAAAACCGAATATGTTTGCCCAGGTAGTTATTAATACAAAGGTGAGTAAGCCTCAGCTTGTAGTACCAAAAGAAGCTGTAATTCGTACGCAACATCAAAACCGTGTAGTTGTCGCATTAGGTGAAGGGCGCTTTAAATCTGTTGAAGTACAAGTAGGGCAAACAAACCTTGATGAAACGGTTATTTTGTCAGGTGTGATGGCAAACGAGAGTGTGGTCACATCTGCACAATTTTTAATAGATTCTGAGTCGAGCAAACGCTCAGACTTTAAGCGAATGGAGATGCCAGCAGCTCATGCTAGTAACGATGTTACCTCTCAAAATGCAACTGTAAATGGCGTTATAAATGCAATAGATGCACAAACGCGAGTTGTAAATATTAGCCGCGAAGCTATTCAAAAATGGAACCGAGGTCCAGCAACAATGAACTTTGTATTAGCATCGCATATAGAGGTTAACTCTCTTGTGAAAGGCCAAACCATTAATTTCACATTTAGCATTATGAATGATGATTTTGTGATCACCGCTTTAAACCATGTTGAAATAATGGATCACTCCTCAATGCAACATATGATGGACGAGGAAGTAAAATGATTGCTGCTGTTATTCGCTGGTCTGTCTATAACCGGTTATTTATATTATTGCTTACATTAATTTTAGTGGGTGGTGGTGTGTTTGCCGTTAAAAATACGGCAGTAGATGCCTTGCCCGATTTATCGGATGTACAAGTTATTGTAAAAACATCGTATCCGGGGCAAGCACCGCAGGTGGTACAAGACCAAGTAACCTTTGTGCTTACTACTGCAATGTTATCGGTACCAGGGGCAAAAACCGTAAGAGGTTTTTCATTTTTTGGCGACTCGTATGTTTATATTATTTTTGACGACAGCACCGATTTATATTGGGCACGTAGCCGAGTGCAAGAATACCTAACACAAGCTGCAAACCGTCTGCCTGAAGGCGCAACGCCAGAACTTGGACCCGATGCATCGGGCGTAGGTTGGATTTATTTATATGCATTGGTTGATAAAACAAATAAGCATGACATAAGTCAGCTAAGAAGCTTACAAGATTGGTTTTTAAAATTTGAATTACAAACCGTACCGGGTGTTTCTGAGGTTGCCTCTGTAGGGGGAATGGTTAAGCAGTATCAAGTAAATGTCGATCCTAATAAGTTACGTGCTTACGGCATTCCGTTGAGCCTTATTCAAACTGCAATAGAGCAAGGAAACCAAGAAACAGGCGCCTCTGTTATTGAAATGGCCGAAGCGGAATATATGGTTACCAGCACAGGTTACATTAAAAGTGTTGCCGATTTAGAGGCCATTCCATTAGGTACTAATGCAAACGGTACTGCTTTGCAGTTACGCGATGTCGCAAATATTCGACTTGGTCCCCAGATGCGGCGTGGCGTAAGTGATCTTAACGGTGAAGGCGAAGCTACCGGTGGCATTGTTGTTATGCGCTATGGTGAAAATGCACAAAAAACCATTGAACTGGTTAAGGCCAAGCTCGAATCGCTCAAAAAGGGACTGCCCGAGGGCGTTGAGATTATTTCCGTTTACGATCGCTCAAACTTAATTAACAACGCAATAAATAATCTGACTAGCAAACTTGTTGAAGAACTTGTTGTTGTAGCGCTTGTGTGTGTTGTGTTTTTGTTTCATGTACGCTCATCTTTAGTCGCTATTATTACTTTACCGCTGGGTATATTAACGGCGTTTATTGTAATGTATTGGCAAGGAATTAACGCTAACATTATGTCTTTGGGCGGGATTGCGATTGCCATAGGGGCCATGACCGATGGCGCCATAGTTATGATTGAAAATATGCATAAGCATATGGAAAAAACACCACTGACTGATCAAAACCGTTGGCAAGTCGTTATTAAAGCGACAAGCGAAGTAGGCCCTGCGCTGTTTTTTAGTTTATTAATTATTACCGTCAGTTTTTTGCCTGTCTTTATTTTAGAGGCGCAAGAAGGGCGAATGTTTTCACCTCTCGCTTACACTAAAACTTATGCTATGGCGGCCTCAGCAGGGGTAGCGATCACCTTAGTGCCTGTATTAATGGGTTATTTTATAAGAGGCAAAGTAATACCTGAAAATAAAAATCCCGTTAACCGGTTGCTTGTAGCAGCTTATCGCCCTTTGCTTAGCTGGGTGCTTAATTACCCAAAAACGACCTTAATATTTGCTTTAGTTATGACCTTGGTAGGTTTTTACCCACTGAACAAAATAGGTAGCGAGTTTATTCCACCACTTGATGAGGGGGATTTAATGTATATGCCCACTACATACCCCAGTATATCAATAGCTAAAGCTCGAGAGGTGTTGCAGCAAACAGATAAATTAATCGCAACCGTGCCGGAGGTTAAAACAGTATTTGGTAAAGTTGGAAGAGCCGAAACAGCCACCGATCCGGCCCCACTAACAATGATTGAAACGTTTATTCAACTCAAACCCAAAGACGAATGGCGAGAGGGAATGACGCTTGAAAAGCTCAAAGCCGAACTTGATGCATTAGTTACGTTTCCTGGTTTAACTAATGCGTGGGTTATGCCGATTAAAACACGCATAGACATGTTGGCAACCGGTATTAAAACCCCTGTAGGTATTAAAGTGGCAGGTCCGCAGTTAAGTGAAATCCAAAAAATTGGCGAGCAAATAGAAACACTACTTGCTGATATTAAAGGAACCGTCTCTGTTTACTCTGAACGAGTTGCAGGTGGACGCTACGTAAAAATTGATATAAATCGTGAAAAAGCAGCGCGTTATAATTTAAACATAAGCAATATACAGCAAGTTATAGCAACGGCTGTTGGCGGTAAAAATGTAACACAAACAATAGAGGGGCAGGCTCGTTATTCGGTTAACTTACGTTATCCGCAAGTTTTTAGAGATTCACCTGAAGCCCTTATGTTATTACCCATTGTGACGCCGCAGGGGCAGCACATTCTTCTTGGAGATGTTGCCGATGTATTTGTTGAAAATGGCCCCTCTGGCATTAAAAGTGAAAATGCACGTTTAAATGGTTGGGTTTATATTGATATAGATGGCGTAGATATTGGTCGCTATGTTGAAAGCGCGAGAGCCGTGCTAAATGAACGCTTGATATTGCCTTCAGGGTATTCTATTTCATGGGCTGGGCAGTATGAATATATGCAACGTGCAAAAGAGAAGCTCACCTACGTAGTGCCTCTTACCTTGGCCATTATTGTTGTGCTGCTCTATCTTAATTTTAAAAGCTTTGCTGAGGTAACTATTATTATGTGCACACTGCCATTGGCTATGATAGGGGGTGTATGGCTCATGTACCTTGAAGGCTTTAACTTTTCAGTCGCCGTAGGGGTCGGTTTTATTGCACTGGCTGGTGTCGCGGTAGAGATTGGGGTGATTATGCTGGTTTACTTAAATCAGGCATATCAAAACATGTGCTTAACAGCTAAGCGAGCTGATAAAGCACTTTCGTTAGCTCAGTTACAGCAAGCAATTATTGAAGGTGCCGGCTTACGTGTACGCCCTGTAATGATGACGGTGGCTACTATTGTTATTGGTTTATTACCTGTGCTTTATGGAACGGGTACCGGTAGTGAAGTAATGAGCCGAATTGCAGCGCCTATGGTGGGTGGAATGGCGAGCGCGATAGTATTGACCTTATTGGTTATTCCTGCGGTTTACTTATTATGGAGAAAAAAGGCTATTAAGTAACAGTGATAGGGTAATGACTTATCATTGCCCTATAAAAATTACCTATCGTTTGTAAGTTATTCTACTAATTTACATTTTAATTTGTCTATAAGGTTTAACCCATTGTTTTAAAGTGTATTTTTTGTTGGCATGATTCAAGCACCCGTAACTTATCAGTTAACTAAGTAAGGAATGCACATGCAAGTTAAAACAATTAAAGAGGTATACGACTGGACTGTATTATTTCATACGCAAATGGCGGCTAATTTTTATAGCGTGAAACCAATACTTGATGAGCGTAATGCCATGCTGGTGGATTATTACCTTAATTACGAAAAAAAACTCGCTGAAGATTTAGTGGGGTTTAAAGCGATTACCGAAATTAACACGCTCGACACATTTTGCTATGAGTACTTCGCCAGCAACCCTGAACTTATTACGTTTAACGATATCAGCAAAGATAAACAGTTAGATGAAAAAGCAATTCAAAATTACTTATCGGGCCAGCATCAAAAAGTGATTGCGCTTTACGGTTACCTGCTTGAACGTTCAGAAACGGAACATGCTCAAGAGAAGCTAGCGCAGCTACTAGAGCTTGAAAAGCAAGGGCTTAAACAAATGATGCAAAGTACAAATCGTCATATGGATATGTAGTTACATCAGGGGAAGTAAAAACAAGCAGGGTATAAATGCCCTGCCATACACTTTTTTAAATTCTATTATGAGCAGCTAAGACTTATTCCGACCTTTTTTAAATAACGTTGTTCTAGTGCTAAGTCAGCGTCTAGCAATGTATGTTCTTGCAAATAGTTATCATGAAACTTAATGAAAAGCCCCGTGCTATTGGCGCTAATATCCATATTAGGCTGCTGGCTTGTTTGTCGCTTTTGATTAAATAAAATGGCTAATCGCAAAATAGTAACAAGCTTAATGACATGTTGCTGTGCGATAGTTGTAAACTCTGGTAGTTCATCTAATTTAATTTTTTTACGGTAAAATCGAATTAGCGAACTTAAAATGAGCTGTTCCTGCTGAGTAAAACCAGGAAGTTGACTGTTTGCCACAATATAGGCACTATGCTTATTAATTCCTGAAGAGTTTATAGATAATCCAATCTCATGTAATTTTGCCGCCCAGATTAAAAGTGCTGTGTCGTCATTATCATTAAGTTGCCATGCCTTACCAACTCGCTCGTAAATCCAAAGTGCTGTGTTTGCAACCTGCAAAGCATGCGGTTTATCAACTGTATATCGTTCACTTAAGTTATTAATTGTGTTGCTACGAATATCTTTATCAGCCAGCTTCTGCTGCATTTCCTGAAGTAATCCCTCTCTTAAAGAGAAGTCACTATACGTAAGTTCGCTAATCGAAAATTCTTTAAAAACAGCAATAAGAATGGCAAGCCCTCCACATAGGCTTTGCTGACGCTCAGGGGTTAACCCTTCAATACAGATATTATCGATGTGTTTAGCAGCAATACATTGTTGTTTAAGAGTAAGTAAATCCTCAATATTTATAAATGATTGTTGTGGATTTTGTGCATTCACCATGGTTAATATTGACTTTATAGTGCCCGACGTACCAATTACATTTTGCCAACCCTCGCGAATGTAGTTAGCATAAATAACTTCGATTTCTTGTTCTGCTTTTGTTTCAGCTCGATTAAAGCGCTTGGCTGTAATAGCTCCGTCACTAAAAAATTGTTTTGTGTAGCTAACACAACCCATATTTCGACTAGTAAGCAGCTTATGCTTAAAGTGTTTGCCAATAATAAGTTCGGTACTGCCTCCGCCAATATCGATAATAAGGCGGTTTTCTTCATTATGAATATAATGAGCCACACCCTGATAAATAAGCCTAGCTTCTTCTTGCCCGGGGATCACGTCAATATGAAATGGAAAAACGTTACTTGCTTGGGTTAAAAAGGCATGAATATTTTTAGCGCGCCTAAAAGTGTAAGTCGCAGCTACTTTTACATTACTAGGAGGGAAGTCTTCAAGTGTATTTGCAAACTGTTTAAGTACACGTAGCGCACGGTCTATCGCATCTTGGTTTAGCCTTAATTTATCGTCTAGGCCATCAGCTAAATAAACACGTTGTTTCTCTTTATGCAAAATTTGCAATGTGCCATCCACTTCGCGCGCAACGACCAAGTGAAAGCTATTCGAACCTAGATCGACGGCTGCTATTGATGGATGATTATTCATTATTATAGTTACTTTCCCATTTTTTTAGGTGGTCGTAAATTGCAATCTGTGAGCGAATTTTTCTTCTGTTACCGCGCCTAACATAGGTGTTTTTTTGCTCGCTATCGATTAGCCGAGCTTTGGTACGGTCTTTAAATTGTAGCTCTAAAATATCGATAATGAGTTGTTTTAATTTATCATTTAAAATTGGCACGCCTACTTCAACACGTTGATCAAGGTTACGTGTCATCCAGTCGGCAGACGAAATATATACTTTATCGTCACCGTTATTACCAAACACCATGACTCTAGGGTGCTCTAAAAAGCGATCAACAATACTGATCACCTTTATGTTTTCGCTGAAGCGAGGCACCCCAGATATTAATGAGCACATACCCCGTACAATAATTCGAATCTTTACACCACGACGACCAGCATAATAAAGCTTATCTACAAGTTGCTTATCAACTAAGTTATTTACTTTAATTGTTATTCTTCCTGCAAAACCATCTTCAACATGCTTTATTTCTTTATCAATCAGATCAAGTAATGTGTCGCGGGCATTGACAGGGGAGATCATTAAATATTCAAAATTAAAGGGTTTATAGCTGCTTTCTATAAATTTAAATACGCTATCGCACTCTTCACAAATGCCGTTATGCTTAGTGAAAAGGCTAAAGTCGGTATAAATTTTAGCTGTTTTTTCATGAAAGTTTCCGGTACCAATATGAGCATATTTAACTATTTTGTTTTTTTCTTTACGGTGAATAACACACAGTTTGCTATGTACTTTTAGTGCAGGTATACCAAAAATAACTTTTATTCCCGCGCTGCTCAGTACTTTAGCCCATTCAATATTGTTCTGTTCATCAAAGCGTGCTTTGAGCTCAACCATTACGGTCACGCTTTTGTCGTTTTTAGCGGCATTAATGAGTAAAGAAATAAGCCGGGACTTGCTCGCAACACGATAAATATTTACTTTTATTTGCGTTACCATAGGATCAAATGCGGCTTGGCGAACATATTCTAATAAATGATTAAACGTGTGGTATGGGTAGTAAAGTAATATATCCTGCTCGCTTATTGCGTCAAATACACTGCTATGTTTATTAAAAGCAGTACTTTGTATCGCTGGGAGTGGTTTGTTTTCAAGGTATTGGCGACCGACATTAGGAAAAGCAATAAAATCTCTAAAGTTGCGGTAGCGACCTGCAGGTATCAACGCATCATGATGACTCACATTTAAACGTTTTTTCATCACTTTTAACATACTTTCGGGCATGCTTTCGTCGTAAACAAGGCGTACAGGCTCTGCATAAATACGTTGCTTGAGTCCTTTCGACATTTTATCTAGCAGGCCCTCTTCTAGTTCGTCGTCTAAGTTGTATTCGGCATCTCTGGTGAGTTTTATTGCATGACCTTGAATTTTATCAAAATGAAAAAAGTTACTAAAAACATCATTTAAAAAGTATGAAATAACATCATCAAGCATGACAATAGTTTTACGACGACGTGTTTTTTCAGGCGGTAATATAATAAAACGAGGAACACGGTCTGTGGGTACTTCAAGCATAGCGTAGTGGCTTTTTTCGTCACTCATTTCAATAAACAAGTAGGTCATGGTGTCGTTTATGTAATCGGAGTAATCTTTATTTTCATTAAGTAAAATAGGCGATATATGCTGTAAAACTGTGTCATGAAAATACGTTTTTAGCCAATTGAGGTGAAACTCTGTTAATTTTTCGGGGCGGTCAACATGGATATTATGAGTGGTTAAATCGTTTAAAATTTGTTGATGTATTAGGTTAAATTTTTTGCCTAGTTGCAATACTTTTTGCTGAATTTGACTTAATAAAGCTTCATCTTCTTCAAAGTTAGCATCGGGGAGTTTGTTTAATAAAATACGGCGTTTAACATCGGCAACACGCACTCTAAAAAATTCATCAAGGTTATTAGAAAATATTCCTAAAAAGCGCATGCGTTCAATTATTGGATTGTTTTTGTCTTTAGCCTCTTGCAGTACGCGCTCGTTAAATGACAGCCAACTAAGCTCTTTGGCAAAGTATTCAATAGTTTGAGTGTGTTCTATGTGGGCATTCATCGTATATTCCATTATCTAACGCTAAATGAAATATAAAACAATTTAATGACATTAAAATGACATGCGTGTCACTTGTATGACACGCAATATAAGAATTACGCTTCTTCTGTATCTACTATCAAGTCGCTGGTTATTGATTCAAGCGCATCAATAACTTCGTCTTTATCCATTCCGTTAGGTAAGGCAACAGTTGCAACAGCGCTAAAAATAGGGACTCCCCAGTTGGGAGCGCTTTGTTGTCTTGAATTTAAATGAGTAATGCTTGCCCCTTTGTGTCGTATTACGCTTGCAAGCTCTTGGACAATACCAGGGCGATCGTTCCCTGTGATAACTAAATTGATTTGTTCACGTGGTGAAGGTTCGATTTCAGTATTGCCAGCTTCAATACGTACTTCAAGTTTTGGTAAAGCGCTCAGCGCATTTTGCAGTTCCTGAAAATGCTCTTCGGCAACTTCTAGCTGAATAATGCCTGCAAAATGACCTAATAAATGGCTAAGATTACTACATAACCAGTTGCCATGATTTTTTAAAACTACCGATGAAATATCTTCTACTAAGCCTGGACGATCCTTTCCTAAAATAGTTATTACCAACTGCTTCATAAATTGTGCCTCTCTTTAGCCTGAAGAATGTAAATGCGTAGGCATTAAATAAAGTTATGTTTTGATGCTATCGCGCTATTATAAATTTATGATTTTATTGTACTAATGATTAATTTAACGTGAATGAAAAAGGTAAGCGCATTCCTTAATTTACCATTTGAGTATTAACCTCGTTAAATGCTTTGTCCAATTATTTTTGTTATTTAGTTTCTCTGTTAAACACCTTATTTTCATCTTAATTAATACAATAATATATGCCACCTTAGATATACCTTTAATTAAAGTGCTTATTATGACCGTTGTAACATTACTGTCATCTTGATGAAATATAATTTATGGAACGTTAAGATTTAAAGGTGTTTTGATGACTTCCAATCCGAATAAACCGTCTTTTAATACGGATCGAAGCCGTCTATTTAAAGACAGGTTTGCCAAATTTGGCATAACCGCCGGTGGAGTAATGGTATTAATAGCGCTGTTGTTAATATTTTTCTACCTTCTTTATGTAGTACAGCCAATTTTTGAGTCGGCTAAAGTTGAAAAGCGCGACAGTTTCACTGTAAGTAACGCAGATCAAATCGTTGGCTTAGGTGTTGAAGAGCAAACCGAAGTTGCTTATTTGCTTAGCCAGCAAGGCCAAGTTGATTTTTACAATGTAGAAAAAGCACGTTTTGGTAAAAAACTTAAAACACTTAATGTTGCTCTTCCAAGTGAAGTAACAAGCTTTGCAACTAGCGCACCGTTTCAAGGCCAATACGCATATGGTTTAGAAAACGGCACTGTGATGGTGGTTGTACCTAAGTTTTTAGTTACCTTTCCAAATAACGAACGTAAATTAACGCCCCGAGTTGATTACCCCCTTGGTGAAATGGCGTTAGAAGTTGACGCTCAAGGCGCTGCAATTAAACGTTTTGCGTTTACTCATTATGAAGATAAAACGGCGGTTGTTGCATTAACCGCAGATAAGCGTGTTTTATTTAGCAGTTTTGTTGCCGAAGAAAACATGTTTACGGGTGAAGTTGAGTGGGTTGTTGAGAGAACAGAGCTTGATATTGAAGGCCGTGTAGATGAGCTTTTAATTTCGCCAGATACAACACGTACGTTTATTCGTTCAGCTAATCAAATTTACGTTTATGACACGCGCGACCCAAGTGAAGTAGAGCAAATTCAATTATTATCAGCTAATGAAGAAAGCGCTAATATAGTGTCGGCTCAGTTACTAGCGGGTGCAAACTCATTAATGCTTGCTAACGATAACGGCGAAGTATCGCAGTGGTTTGAAGTAAACACAGATATTGGCCGTCAGTTTCAAAAAATTCGTGCGTTTGAAACAACTAAACAAAGTAAATTAAATATATTTACAGAATTTTATCGTCGTACTTTTTTCACTACTAGTAGTAACGGTGAGCTGGGTGTTTACTACACAACAAGCGAAGCTAAGTTGTGGCAAGGTAAAGTAAGTGAAGGCGAAATTAAACACTTTGCAATTGCACCGCGCTCAAATGCAGCGTTAATTTTAGCGGATGGCAAGTTAACGGTATTAGAAGTTCACAACGAGCACCCTGAAGTAACCTGGTCTGCGTTATGGCAAGAAGTATGGTACGAAGGTTACCCAGAGCCTGCATATATTTGGCAATCAACTTCTGCAAGTGATGACTTTGAATCTAAGTTTTCGCTTGTACCTATTTCGTTCGGTACAATTAAAGCGGCTTTTTACGCCATGCTATTTGCAGTACCTATTGCGATTTCGTCGGCAATTTACACTGCGTATTTTATGTCGAGTGGGTTACGTAAAGTTGTAAAGCCAACCGTTGAAATAATGGAAGCACTTCCTACTGTTATTTTGGGCTTTTTAGCGGGTCTTTGGTTAGCCCCATTAATTGAAGAGCACTTACCTGCAATTGTTGGCTTACTCATTTTATTACCTGTGGGTATTTTAGGTTCAGCACTTGCTTGGACAAAATTACCAGCGAGTATTCGCCATAAAATACCTGAAGGGTCTCATTCAATTATTTTGATTCCTGTTGTATTAGTGGTTGGTTGGTTATCGTTTGCGATGAGCGAAACAGTAGAGCTGTGGATGTTTGACGGGAATGTACGTCAGTATCTAACAAACGAGTTAGGCATGACATTTGACCAACGTAATTCATTGGTAGTCGGTATAGCAATGGGTTTTGCAGTGGTGCCTACTATCTTCTCTATTGCGGAAGACGCTGTATTTAGCGTACCTAAGCACTTATCAAATGGTTCACTAGCATTGGGTGCAACTCAATGGCAAACACTAGTTCGTGTTGTGCTGTTAACTGCAAGCCCTGGTATATTTTCTGCGGTAATGATGGGCCTTGGCCGTGCCGTGGGCGAAACCATGATTGTACTCATGGCAACAGGTAACACACCGATTATGGACTGGAGTATTTTCCAAGGCATGAGAACGCTGGCGGCTAATATTGCGGTAGAAATGCCTGAATCAGAAGTAGGTAGCTCGCATTACAGAATATTGTTTTTAGCAGCCTTTGTACTATTCATATTCACCTTTGTATTTAACACGTTAGCTGAGTTTGTTCGTCAGCAGTTACGTGAAAAATACAGCTCAATGTAAGTGGAGAGACACGACATGGTAAAGCAGTGGTTTAAGTCTGGTTCTCCTTGGATTTGGATGACCGGCGGTGCAGTGAGCATCAGCTTGATTTCGGTTTTAGGTATATTAGCAATGATAGCCTGGAAGGGATTGAGTTTTTTCTGGCCTTCTCAAGTTGTACAGTTTGAGCTTGAAGGCTCAATTGCAAAGCAAACCGTTATTGGTGAAGTTTACGACCGTGAACTCGTACCTAAAGAGCGTTTGGCAGCAACAGGTGTTGATGTTTCAGCATTTGATAAAGAAGAATTTGAACGCTTACTTATTAAAACAGGTAACCGTGAATACGTAGATTTAGATTTTCGTTGGATACTTGAAACCGACATAAAAGCAAAGTCTACACCCGCTACGCTTGCAGTATTTGAACGTAGCAAAAATGGTAACTTTTACGGCTATGTAGAAAGTGTATTTAAAGATGGTAAACCAGTAGAGGGTGATAAAGTTGATGCTTTATATGACCTTGTTGAGCGTGCTGTAGATTTAAACGATGAAGCATTGGATTTACAAAATGGCGATATAGGTCATATTAACTATGAACTTGAGCGTCTACGTTTAAAAGAGAAAAGCTACCTACTTGACAACCAGTTAACAGATGAACGTGTTGCAGAGCTTGCAAAAATGCGCGCAGAATTACGTGCAGAGTACGGCGAACTTGAAAAAGAGTTATTTGCACTGCGTAAACAGGCTAAGCGCGACCATGTTACGGTAAAAGATATGCGCGGCGAAATAGTCACGATCCCAATGTATCAAGTACTGGATGTGTGGTTTCCGAACGACATGGGCTTTTTTGCAAAGCTAGGTCATTACTTTGGTCAATTAGGCAAGTTTGTATCTGACGATCCACGCGAAGCAAATACTGAAGGGGGTGTATTCCCTGCTATATTTGGTACTGTATTTATGGTTATGTTGATGGCCGTGATAGTTACGCCGTTTGGTGTTGTTGCTGCTATTTACTTGCACGAATACGCGGCTAAAAATGCGGTCACAAAAATGATTCGTATCGCGGTAATCAACTTGGCGGGTGTACCTTCCATTGTTTATGGTGTATTCGGTTTAGGCTTTTTTGTATACATGCTTGGTGGCAGTATTGACCAGTTGTTTTACCCAGAGTCTTCACCAACGCCAGTATTTGGCACACCGGGTGTAATGTGGTCTGCATTAACATTGGCAATACTAACTTTACCCGTTGTTATTGTATCTACGGAAGAAGGTTTATCACGTATTCCAAGCACTGTGCGTGACGGTTCGTTGGCATTGGGTGCAACTAAAGTTGAAACCCTATGGCGTATCGTAATTCCAATGGCAAGCCCTGCAATTATGACGGGTTTAATACTGGCTGTTGCACGTGCAGCAGGCGAAGTTGCGCCACTGATGTTGGTAGGTGTTGTTAAAATGGCACCCACGTTACCACTAGACGGCAACTTTCCGTATTTTCACTTAGACAGAAAGTTCATGCACTTAGGCTTTCATATTTACGATGTTGGCTTCCAAAGCCCGAATGTTGAAGCGGCACGTCCGCTGGTATATGCAACGGCATTTTTACTTGTGTCGGTTATCATTACACTCAATATAACGGCCATTGGTATACGTAACCATTTACGTGAAAAATTCAGATCGCTTGAACACTAATTAGTAAAGATTTAATAGGTAACAAACATGATTACAGTCGCTCCAAAAGTAAACCAAGCCAATTTGGGCATGAAGTTAGATTTAGACAATTTAACAGACGAGCAAAAAGCGTTAGAGATTAAAGATCTCGATCTTTACTATGGTGATAAACAAGCGCTTAGTAAAGTTAATATGAACATTCCAAAAGGCCAAGTAACGGCGTTTATCGGCCCATCTGGTTGTGGTAAATCAACATTACTGCGTTGTATTAACCGAATGAATGACTTAGTTGATATTTGTCGAATTGAAGGTGAAATACTCCTTCATGGGCAAAATATTTACGATAAAAATGTAGATGTTGCGGCGCTTCGCCGTAACGTGGGAATGGTGTTTCAGCGCCCAAATCCATTTCCAAAATCGATTTATGAAAATGTAGTCTATGGTCTACGCTTACAGGGCATTAAAGAAAAGCGTAAGTTAGACGAAGTAGTAGAGCAGTCATTACGTGGCGCAGCTTTATGGGATGAAGTAAAAGATAGATTACACGACAGTGCCTTTGGTTTATCAGGCGGTCAGCAACAGCGTTTAGTGATTGCTCGTTCTATTGCGATAGAGCCTGAGGTTTTATTGTTAGATGAACCAACGTCGGCACTTGATCCAATTTCTACTTTAGTTATTGAAGAGTTAATTAACGATTTAAAGAACAAATTTACCGTTGTTATTGTTACGCATAACATGCAACAAGCAGCGCGAGTATCTGACCAAACAGCCTTTATGTACATGGGTGAGCTGATTGAGTACTCAGATACAAATACCTTATTTACAACACCAACGAAGAAAAAGACTGAAGATTATATTACAGGTCGTTACGGCTAAATAATTAACAGTACTGTGTTGTACAAGATTTAGAGAGAAGGTAATTATGGAACATAATATTAATAAGCATATTTCTGGCCGCTTTAATCAAGAGCTTGAAAATGTTCGTAACCATGTACTAAGCATGGGTGGATTAGTTGAACAGCAACTAAGTAGTGCACTTGATGCGGTAAGCACAAATGATGCAGAACTTGCAGAAAAAGTGCGTCAAAACGACTACAAAGTTAATGCCATGGAAGTGAGTATTGACGAAGAATGTACGCGTATTATTGCGCGTCGCCAGCCCGCGGCAAGCGATTTACGTTTGGTGATTGCTATTGCAAAAACCATTGCTGACTTAGAGCGTATTGGTGATGAAGCTGAGCGTATTGCAAAAGTGGCTCTTGATTCCTTCACTAAAGATCAACAAGATTTGTTGGTGAATATTGAAAATATGGGTCGTCAGGTTCTAAAAATGTTGCATGATGTACTTGATGCGTTTGCACGCATGGATGTGCAACGCGCATTTGAAGTACACAAAGAAGATGCTAAAGTTGATCGCGAATATGAAGCAATAACACGTCAAATTATGACATACATGATGGAAGATCCACGTTCAATTCCAAAAATTATGGATTTAGTTTGGTCAGTGCGTTCATTAGAGCGAATTGGTGACCGCTGTCAGAACATTGCCGAGTACATTATCTACTTTGTAAATGGTAAAGATATTCGCCATATATCACAGGAAGATATTGAAAAATCGCTTTAAAGTTCATTAGCGCATTTTTAACAAAGCGGCTATAGGCCGCTTTGTTTATTTAGCTATAAGTTAAATAATAAAAACCGTTCACAATTGTTGTGAATACTGTAAAATCGCATGCTGCACGCATGTAATTTGATTAAAGGGTCAGTTATGCCTACAAACGCGTTTTTAGGAGTTTTTGCAAAATCTCCTTTCAAACCAATGGAAGATCACATCAAAAAAGTTCATCAAGCGAGTAAAGCTTTGATACCTTTTTTTAATCACGTTTTTAAAGAAGAGTGGACACAAGCAGAAGAGCTTCGTATTACTATTCGTAATTTAGAGCGTGAAGCCGATGACATGAAAAGAGACATACGTTTACAGTTACCACGCGGTTTATTTATGCCGGTAGAACGTACAGATCTGCTCGAATTAGTAACTCAACAAGACAAAATTGCAAATAAAGCAAAAGACATTGCTGGACGTGTAATCGGTCGTGAAATGACCATACCAGCAGTCATGCAAGCTGATTTCTTGGCTTACTTAACTCGTTGTGTAGATGCAACTAAACAAGCATCTAAAGCAATAAACGAGTTAGAAGAGCTATTAGAAACAGGCTTTAAAGGTCGCGAAGTGACCTTAGTAGAAAAAATGCTCGTTGAATTGGATGCAATCGAACAAGACACGGATGACATGCAAATTAAAGTACGCCGCCAACTACGTGAAGTAGAAGGTGAGCTTAACCCTGTAGATGTAATGTTTTTATACAGCATTATTGAATGGGTTGGCGAGCTTGCAGATATTGCAGAGCGCGTAGGATCACGTCTTGAGCTGATGTTAGCTCGTTAATTTAAAATCAGTTCAAACACGAAAGATTAAGGTTATACAATGGATATCATTGCATCTTACGGCACGGTATTAGTTTTAATTGCCGCGGCTGTTGGTTTTTTCATGGCTTATGGTATTGGCGCGAACGACGTTGCGAACGCCATGGGTACATCTGTAGGTTCAAAAGCATTAACAATTAAACAAGCTATTTTAATAGCCATGGTTTTTGAGTTTGCTGGTGCTTATTTAGCAGGGGGTGAAGTTACATCAACTATTCGTAAAGGAATAATTGATGCTGCACCGTTTGCAAACATCCCAGAACTGATGGTACTAGGTATGATTGCCGCATTATTTGCTGCGGGTTCATGGCTATTAATCGCTTCATTCTTAGGTTGGCCAGTATCAACAACTCACTCTATTATTGGTGCAATCATTGGTTTTGCGCTAGTTGCAGTGGGTACAGAAGCAATCCAGTGGAATAAAGTAGGCGGTATTGTGGGAAGCTGGATCATTACACCAGCGATATCCGGCTTTATTGCGTACCTAATATTCATGAGCGCACAAAAGCTTATATTTGATACCGATGCACCATTAAAGAACGCTAAGCGCTACGTACCAATCTACATGGGTTTAGCCGGTTTTATCATGGCTTTAGTTACGATCAAAAAAGGTTTAAAGCATGTTGGTATTAACCTAGGTTCTGTTGAAGGCTACGCGCTTTCAATTGGTGTTGCAGTGGTTGTTGCCATTATTGGTAAAATTGCTATCTCTCGCTTAAACATCGACCCTAAAGCTGACAAGCAAATGCAATTTAATAACGTAGAAAAAGTGTTTGCGGTATTAATGGTACTAACGGCTTGTTGTATGGCATTTGCTCACGGGTCTAACGACGTTGCTAATGCAATTGGTCCACTAGCTGCTGTTGTAAACATTGTTGAAAACAATGGTGAAATTGCTAAGAAAGCAGCGATTGCTTGGTGGATTCTTCCTCTAGGTGGTTTTGGTATTGTTGCAGGTCTTGCTATTTTAGGTAAAAAAGTAATTAAAACAATTGGTGAAGGCATTACACATTTAACGCCTAGCCGTGGTTTTGCTGCAGAACTTGCCGCTGCCTCTACTGTTGTTATTGCATCAGGAACTGGTATGCCAATATCTACTACTCAAACCTTAGTGGGTGCGGTATTAGGTGTAGGTATGGCGCGTGGTATTGGTGCACTTAACATGAGCGTTATCAGAAACATTGTAGTTTCTTGGGTAATAACGTTGCCAGTTGGTGCTGCCCTTGCTATTGTTATCTTCTACGTACTGAGAACCGCATTTGGGGTTTAACAAAAAAGTACTAAAAGACTTTTAGCTTGAAAAGATCTCAATGCCCTAGGTATTGGGGTCTTTTTATTTGTGGAAAGAAAAAATGACCAATCTTCCGAGTATTAAACAGCTTCAGTATTTACTTGCTGTTCATCAGCACCAGCACTTTGGCCGCGCAGCCAGTGCCTGTTTTATTGGCCAGTCGACACTAAGCAGTGCCATTCAAAACCTTGAAGAAACGCTAGGTTGTCAACTTATTGAGCGTGAAAACCGAAGCCTTATGTTTACAAGCATAGGAGAAGAGGTTGTTGAGCGTTCACGAAAAATAATCAATGACACTATCAGCCTAAAAGAGCTTACAAAAAGTTTTTTAACGCCGCTTAGCGGGAAATTAACCGTTGGCGTGATCCCGACTATTGCTAGCTTTATTGCTGCGCCTTTGTATCATTTTTGCCAGCAAACTTTTTGTGAATTAGAGTTGGTATTAATTGAAGATACCAGCGATAAGTTATTGGATAAGTTAGAGCATGGACACATTGATTTAGCGTTATTGGCACTACCGTATGCAACCGATAAGTTTCATACTCAAATTTTAGCGAAAGATCATTTTAGTCTGGTGCACCATAAAGATTATATGCCAGCAAAGGGTGTAGAAGACTTTAATTTATTACCAGATGCCAGTGTGTTTTTGTTAGAGCGAGAGCACTGTATGACGGGTCACGCGCTGAGTGCGTGCCATTTAAACCGCTCTAGTTGTATTAACCCATTTGAAGCGGCAAGCTTGCATACGTTACTCAGTATGGTTGAACACCAGCTCGGGGTGACCTTTTTACCACAAATGGCAATTAATGCCGGTATTTTAGATAATAAACAGATGGTAGCCACGCCTTCACAAAGCGATGCCTATCGCGATATTGGTATTCTCTGGCGAAAAACAACAGGACGTATTCGCGATTTTAAATTGTTTAGCCAGCAGCTTGAGGTGTTTTTACAGCACCAATGTAGTTTAAACTTTAATGAGCCAGACAAATAAAATTAACCGCTATTAAAAAGTTAAAGCAGCCTATAATGGCTGCTTTTGGCGTTGAACCTGGCTTTCAAAGGGTTCCAGTTCAGGTAAAAAAAGTAAGTAAATCCATACCACTACATTAAAGTAGGGTATGCACCCTAATACAGTAAACACCTTAACGGGGTAACCTTTTAAACTTGCATACCTGTAACATTGGTAAGCAATAATAAAGTGAATGATCAGTAATAATATAACTAGTTGCGCCATACCTTCCTCCCTAAAACCCTTGTAGCTTAAAATTAACGATGTGTTGCTAGTGGGTAATGTCATGTTTATACAGTGTAATCCTTTAAATTACATGACATCCTCTTTATCTGATAAAGAAAGTATAGGCAAGAAAGAAGATAATGGAAGAAAAAAGTGACGTGAAATTGTTCGAATTTGTTAGTTTTAATCTAGGCTACTGTTGGTAAATACTTTTATTTTGATAAATTTTTTCAAGCTCATCATTTATTTTTTCAACGGGCACTGGGCGAGCAATAAAGTAACCTTGCCCGTAGTCCACACCAATATCTTTTAAAGTAGAAAATATTTCTTTATTTTCAACATACTCTGCAACAGAGTACTTATCAAGTGAGCGGCTAATATCATTAATTGCTTTTACTAAAGCAAGGTCAATAGGGTCATTAAGCATGTCTCGAACAAACGAGCCATCTATTTTTACATGTTGAGCAGGCAGTTGTTTTAGGTAACTAAAAGTACTAAAGCCGGTCCCAAAATCGTCTATTGAAAAGTGGCAACCTAAAGAGTTGAGTTTTTCAATCATCTTACGTGTAGCTTGTATGTTATTTATGCTTGCGGATTCGGTGATCTCAAAAATTATCTGAGTGGCGGGAACATTGTACTTTTCAAGGTTCGACTCAATGAGTGGTAGTAGTCGCTCATCTAAGAATGATTGCGCAGATAGATTAATAGCAACTTGGCTAAGTTGAGGATATTTTGCAACACTTTCAATCGCATTTCTAATTACGCACTGATCCATTAAAAAAGTGTCGTTCAGCATTTCTAGTGACGGAATAAACTGATTAGGGTAAATGAGAGTGCCTTTAAGTTTTAACCGCAATAGCGCCTCAAAGTACGCAACTTTTTCTGCTTTAAAATCCCATATAGGCTGGTAATGTAATTCAATGTTATTTTGTTGAAGTGCCTGGCGGATTTCGTGCCCCCACTCAAGACCTGTTTGAAGCGTGTTGTTTTGCGCATCTTCTTTTGAGTAGCAATGAACTAAATTACGGCCTAAGTTTTTTGCAATATACAAAGCAATATCGGCTTGCTTTAAGCACTCATTTGGGTCGTTATTGTTTACTGTAATTTGCGTTAAGCCGATAGAGCAGCTTATTGTGTAGCTTTGCTCTTTAGACTTAAAGGTATGCTGCTCTATGGCACTACAAACACCTTCTGCAATAAGGTGCGCATCAAGTAGGTTCATATTTTTTAGAATGACGGCAAATTCATCGCCACCAATACGACACACTAAATGTTCTTTTTCAATGTTGTCTTTAAACAGCTGTGCCACATCTTTTAAGACCAGGTCGCCTTGATGATGGCCTTGGCTATCATTAATAATTTTAAAATGGTCAAGGTCAATGTAAATCAAGGCATGCTCAACATCGCTGTGAGTATGTTTGGGTTTACAAATACGACTTAGCTCTTGGTCAAAGTGGTATCGGTTGTGTAGGCCAGTTAATGGATCGTGTAGCGCAAGGTGGCGTAATTGAAGTTCGGCTTGCTTACGTTCGTGAATGTTATCAATAGTGACAGTGATCGTTGCATTATTACGTCTGTTTTTAATTAGCTGCAACCGACATTCAACCCAAATTTGGCCTCCCTTTTTATGTTGGAGTTTTATTTCTATTTGTTGATGATCGGTTCCACCTCCGAGTATATCGTCGATGGTTGCTTTTAGCTTTATTTGGCATTCGCCAGTATAAAATTGAGTAAGGCTTTTTTGTAGGCTCGATTTAACGCCAAATCCACTTAAGG
The DNA here is from genome assembly GCF_001468485.1 of Pseudoalteromonas sp. H71. Classification (GTDB taxonomy): domain Bacteria; phylum Pseudomonadota; class Gammaproteobacteria; order Enterobacterales; family Alteromonadaceae; genus Pseudoalteromonas. Next base: position 39,918 of record NZ_LODI01000005.1, on the reverse strand, counting down.
TTTCCCAAGCTGGGTTTATAAAGCGAATTTTTCCTAACTGGTCGAGCTCAAGTACAACAGTATTAAGATGCAATAATATGCGCTGATGAGCTGAAAATAGTTCTTTATACCTTACTTCGCTTACGCTTAACTGCTCTACTTTTTGTGCAAATTCGGCGTAGCTCACCATAAAGTCTTCTCGGCGAGCGGCATGATCACATACTTTATTTAAAAATGAAGGTTCGTAAGGTGCACGAATAAAATCGGTTACGCCCGATAACAAAAGCTGCTCGGCATAGTCTGCATCAGCATTATCTATAATAGTTACAATGGCTTGCTTAGGGTTGTGCTGTAAAATATTTTCAACGAGTAAGCTAGATTCATCGGCTTTTTCTTGCGTGGTATCAAGTAACACAATAGAGAATTTTTGCTGATTGTATTGGTTAAGTGCGGCTTTACACGTTGTAACATGTGTAATAGCAAAGTTGAGTTTTAGTTCTTCACTTATAGACTCAACTTTATTGGCGTGAGGCTCTAGTAAAAGGAGGTTGAGTCGACTGCTTTTTTCTAAATGTGTAGATAAAACATTAGCCAAAACTTGCGGTAGCATGTCTTGGTTTTCAAAAGGTAAAACAGCATCGATTCCATAACTACGGGCGGTTGTTTCTGCAATTCGTTCGCAGTAAGTCGGTGGCATAAGCAAAATAGGGGTGTTTTTAGGGGTTTTTAATAGCCCGGAGCGAATCATACGAGAAAAACGCCAACCGTCTATTTTCCCCACATTCAGCCCCGTGATAATAATATCAACAGGTTGTTGCTTTAGAGTTTTAAGGGCTTCCTGGCTATCGTTTGCTTCAATAAAACTAAATACGTTAAGCTTTTTTAAAGTATCTTTAATTACCCTGCGCTCAGCACGGCTTGCATTTAAAATCAGCAAATTTAATTGTTCTGCCACGCAGGAGGTCCTAAAAATCGTAACTTACTACCATTCCTAAGGGTAATGAGTTTTGTTAGCAAGAACAAGTAGATTTGAATAATCACTTTGAATAGAAGGACGCTTAGGTTTACAGAAGTTGAGCTGGCTTCTTGAGCTTAATTGACGATAGATATACACTTGGCGCGATTTTTAATGATGTGGATTACCAACTATGCGCGTAGCTGACTTTAGTTTTGACTTACCCGATGAATTAATTGCTCGCTTTCCAAAAAAAGATCGTACGAGCAGCCGCTTATTAAGCCTTGATGGTCCAACAGGTGAGATAAGCCATAAAGTATTTAGTGATATTCTTGAGCTAGTTAACGAAAACGACTTACTCATCTTTAATAATACGCGAGTAATACCTGCGCGTATGTTTGGTCAAAAAGCATCGGGCGGTAAGGTTGAGGTCCTTGTAGAACGGGTATTGGATGAGCACCGCGTACTTGCCCATGTTCGTGCAAGTAAATCATTAAAACCAGGTAATGAGGTTATTTTAGAAGGCAAAGCTAAAGCCATTATGATTGCCCGTCACGATACTTTATTCGAACTTGAATTTGATCACAGCAAAAATGTACTCGATACACTTAACGATATTGGCCACATGCCATTACCGCCTTATATAGACCGACCAGATAATGAAGCTGATCGCGAACGGTATCAAACAGTCTACGGTGAAAAGCCTGGGGCTGTGGCAGCGCCTACAGCAGGCTTACATTTTGACGAGTCGCTTATGGCTGCGCTTAAAAATAAAGGTGTAAAAATGGCGTTCGTTACGTTACACGTAGGTGCAGGTACATTTCAGCCCGTTCGTGTAGAGACGATTGACGAACACGTAATGCATTCAGAATATATTGAAGTTCCACAAGATGTGGTAGACGCCGTTGCACAAACTAAAGCAAATGGCGGGCGTGTTATCGCTGTTGGCACCACATCAATGCGTTCACTAGAGTCGGCTGCCAAAATACATGGCGGCAAGCTAGATACTTACTTTGGCGATACCGATATCTTTATTTTTCCGGGTTACCAATTTAACGTCGTCGATGCCATGGTCACTAATTTCCATTTACCTGAGTCAACGTTGATTATGTTAGTGAGCGCGTTTAGCGGACAAGACAATATTATGGGTGCTTATAACACTGCAATAGAACAAAAATATCGCTTTTTTAGTTATGGCGATGCTATGTTTTTAACACGTAAATAGCGCTGTTTTATTTATTATTAAATAAAAGTAACACTCAACCCCAGCATACTAGCTGGGGTTTTTAGTTGTAGGTGATTATCACGAGCGAATTTACCGCAGCTAATAGTATTAGCTGTGCAAAAAGGGTAGAATCGAGCGGTTAAATTATAGCTTGTTGGACTGTTTTTCCGACATTGAGGATGATATGAAATTTGAATTAGACCGCACCGACGGTAAAGCGCGCCGCGGCCGCCTGATTTTTGACCGTGGTGTAATAGAAACGCCCGCATTTATGCCTGTAGGTACTTACGGTACTGTTAAAGGTATGACACCTGACGAAGTAAAAGCAACAGGTGCACAAATTTGTTTAGGTAATACCTTTCACTTAATGCTTCGACCTGGTACTGAAATTATTAAGCAGCACGGCGACTTACACGACTTTATGAATTGGGATTTTCCAATTTTAACTGACTCAGGCGGTTTCCAAGTATTTAGCCTTGGCGCAATGCGTAAAATTACCGAAGAAGGTGTTTTATTTCAATCACCAGTAAACGGTGATCAAATAATGATGTCGCCAGAAAAGTCAATGGAAGTACAGCGTGATTTAGGCTCAGATATTGTAATGATATTTGACGAATGTACGCCGTATCCAGCAACTGAAAAAGAAGCTAAAGATTCAATGGAGCTGTCTCTTCGTTGGGCAAAACGCTCAAAAGAAGGTCACGGCGATAACCCATCTGCGTTATTTGGTATTATTCAAGGTGGCATGTACCCAGAATTACGTGCACAATCGCAAGCTGGTCTAGAAGAAATTGGCTTTGATGGTTATGCACTAGGTGGTTTATCAGTTGGTGAACCTAAAAACGAAATGATGAATATTCTTGATCATTGTGCGTACAAAATGCCCGAAGATAAACCACGATACTTAATGGGTGTGGGTAAACCAGAAGACTTAGTTGAATCGGTACGTCGCGGCATAGATATGTTTGACTGTGTTATGCCAACGCGCAATGCGCGTAACGGTCACTTATTTATTACTACGGGTATTATTAAAATCCGTAACGCTGTGCATAAAACAGATACCGGTCCACTTGACCCTGATTGTGATTGCCATACGTGTAAAAATTACTCGCGCGCTTATTTACATCACCTTGATAAATGTAACGAAATTTTAGGTGCACGACTAAACACAATACATAACTTACGTTACTATCAGCGTGTTATGGAAGGCCTGCGCAATGCAATTAGCGAAGGTAAACTAGAAGAATTTGTAAAAGATTTTTACGCTCGCCGCGGCCAAGACGTGCCAGAGCTTGCAGATATAAAAAATTAAACTTTAAATTTAAAGAGGAAGTATTATGAGTTTATTTATTTCAAACGCACACGCATCAGCTGGCGCACCTGCAGCCGGTGGCGGTATGGAAATGCTAATTATGTTAGCTATTTTCGGTTTAGTTTTTTACTTTTTAATTTACCGCCCACAAGCTAAGCGCGTTAAAGAGCATAAAGGCTTAATGAATGCGATGGCTAAAGGCGATGAAGTACTAACCCAAGGTGGTTTAGTTGGTAAGATTGTTAAAATTGCTGAAGATAAAGATTTCATCGTTATCTCTTTAAATGAGCAAGCAGAAGTGACAGTACAAAAAGCATCTGTATCTGCTGTATTGCCAAAAGGCACAATGAAGTCGCTATAAAAATAATAAGGACGACCCCGTGTTAAACAAGTTTCCAGTGTGGAAGTATTTACTTGTTTTAGCTGTGGTTGCCATTGGCCTTTTATATGCTTCTCCAAACTTGTATGGCCGTGATCCGGCTATACAAGTTTCGGGTGCTAAAGGTGCTGATGTTGATCTCAGTGTTGTAGACAAAGTAAATGAAACCCTTAAAAAACATAACGTAGCGGTTAAATCAACCAAGCTTGAAGGCGGGCAAATACTTGTTCGTTTCAAAAATGTTGAAGAACAATTAAAAGCGCAAGACTTATTGCGTGACTCGCTAAGTGACGATTACATTTCAGCCATTAATATGGCTCCTGCTCAACCTCTTTGGTTAAAATCCCTTGGTGGAAACCCAATGAAGCTAGGTCTAGATTTAAGTGGTGGTGTACATTTCACCATGGAAATCGACATGGCAACAGCGGTTGATAACCAGCTTGAGCAAATGGAACAAGATTTCCGTAGCGATCTGCGTGAAGAAAAACTTCGCTATCGCAGCGTTCGTCGTGTAGCCGGCTCTGACCGCATGCGTGTTGAAATGCGTAACGAAGAAGATAAAGACGCCGCAGAGCGCTTTCTAGAATCTCGTTATCCACTTAACGTATACATTGATGACAGCAGTAACGATAATGCATTTTTTGCCACCATGAGTGAGCAAAAGCTAAAAGAGATTCGTGATTACGCCATCAAGCAAAACGAAACAATTATTCGTAACCGTATTAATCAAATTGGTGTTGCAGAGCCCAACGTACAACGCCAAGGTGCTGAACGTATTATTGTGCAATTACCTGGTGTGCAAGATACCGCTCGTGCTAAAGAAATTTTAGGCGCTACGGCGACACTTGAATTTCGTGAAGTAGACGAAAACGCTGACCCAAGCGCAGCAGCTCAAGGCCGTATCCCAGCGGGTACTGAAATGATCATGAGCCGCGACGGTTACCCTGTAGTACTTAAAAAACGCATTATTCTTGAAGGTAGCCACATCACTGGCGCGCAATCTGGCGCAGATGAATACCAACGTCCACAGGTAAGCATTTCACTCGACAGTAAAGGGGGTTCAAAAATGAATGCCTTTACTAAGCGTGCTATTGGCAAGCGTATGGCAACGGTATTTATTGAATACAAACCATCAGGTAAAAAAGACGAAAACGGAAAAGCACTTCCGCCTATTAAGGTCGAAGAGGTTATTAACGTGGCAACGATTCAAGCTCGTTTAGATCGCTCTTTTCGTATTACAGGTATCGATAACCCAGCAGAAGCACATAACTTAAGTTTACTGCTTCGTGCCGGTGCGCTTGTTGCGCCAATTCAGATTGTTGAAGAGCGCACAGTAGGCCCAAGCCTAGGCCAAGAAAACATTGAAGCGGGTATGACTGCGGTTGCACTTGGTTTTGCGTTTGTACTTGCCTTTATGCTTATCTACTACAAGGGCTTTGGTTTAGTAGCTAACTTAGCGCTTGCTGCTAACTTAGTGCTTATTGTTGGAATAATGTCACTTATTCCGGGTGCTACGTTAACCCTACCGGGTATTGCAGGTATTGTACTTACAGTCGGTATGGCGGTTGACGCTAACGTACTTATTTTTGAACGTATTCGTGAAGAGCTAGCCGATGGTCGTAGCCCGCAACAAGCCGTTCATTTTGGTTACGATAGCGCATTTAGCACTATATTTGATGCTAATATCACTACGCTAATTGCGGCAATTATATTGTTTGCTGTGGGCACAGGCCCAATTGCAGGCTTTGCGGTTACATTGGCTATTGGTATTTTAACTTCAATGTTTACAGCCATTGTTGGTACCCGAGCGGTGATCAACTTATTTATTGGTGGTAAACGCATTGATAAACTTTCTATTTAAGGAGCAGACATGCAAATTTTAAGTTTGGGTAGTAGAACCCTTCGTTTCATGTCTCTTCGAAAAGTAGCAATGGGCTTTTCTACGCTATTAATTGTAGCGTCGATAGTTTCAATGTTCACGAAGGGCTTGAATTTTGGTCTTGATTTTACTGGCGGCACCGCGGTAGAAGTGGGGTTTTCTCAGCCGGCAGACCTTAAAAAAGTGCGTAATGTATTAGCTGAGAATGGGTTTGCTGATGCGTCAGTGCAATTATTTGGTTCAAGCCAAGATATATTAGTGCGTTTAGCTCCACGTGGTAGCGACGTAAAAGCAGAAGTGATTGGTAACCAAGTAATTGATGCACTAAAAAAAGCGGACGACAGCGTAGTAATGCGCCGTATTGAGTTTGTTGGCCCAAGTGTCGGTGAAGACTTAAAAGAGCAGGGTGGCCTAGCCATGTTAACTGCGCTTATTTGTATCTTAATCTACGTTGCATTTCGCTTTGAATGGCGATTTGCTGTTGGTGCTGTAGGCGCGCTATTACACGATGTAATTATTACGTTAGGTTTGTTTTCAATTTTGGGTTTAGAGTTCGATTTAACTATATTAGCGGCAATATTGGCGGTAATAGGTTACTCACTTAATGATACTATTGTTGTATCTGACCGTATTCGTGAAAACTTCCGTAAAGTACGCATCGACGATACCGTTGAAATTATCGATATTTCACTCACGCAAACACTTAACCGTACTCTTGTTACATCAATCACCACTATTTTGGTATTGATTGCATTGTTTGTATGGGGCGGACAAACTATTCATGGTTTTGCTACTGCATTATTGTTTGGTGTATTTATTGGTACGTATTCATCTGTATATGTTGCAAGCTCAGTTGCGCTTGCAATGGGGGTGAGTAAAGAAGATTTAATACCAGAAGTAATAGAAAAAGAAGGTGCAGATCAAGATCCAATGGCAATGCCATAATCTTAAATGCATTAAAAAAACCGCTCAATGAGCGGTTTTTTGTTGCCTGAAATATAAGAATTTGAAATAAATATGTCATACACAGTTGCTATTTTATTGCTCTAATCAAAATGATAATTGAGCCCAGTAGTGACCCTTCAACGACAAGCCTTAGAGGCTATTTTATATAGCGGAGAAGTAACCACGTTATTTCAGCCTATTTTAGATATATCTGGTCAGCTCATTCTTGGTTATGAGGCACTTAGTCGCGGTCCTCAAAGTAGCCCATTAGAAATGCCCAACTCGTTATTTAAAGCTGCGCATCAAGAAGGCCTTATTTCTGAGTTAGAGCTGCTGTGCCGCTCAAAAGCAATAGAAAACTTTGTTAAGCTAAATCTGCAAGGTAAGCTTTTTTTAAATGTAAGCCCAAAAACGTTACTCGATCCTTGCCACCCAAAAGGCGAAACACGACACCTAACCGAGCATTTTGGTTTAGCGACTAATCGTGTTGTTATAGAAGTGACAGAGCAAGACAAAGTAGATAACGACGACTTATTAATTAAAACCATTGCGCATTACCGAGAACTGGGCTTTACCATTGCGATTGATGATTTAGGGGCTGGCTACTCTGGCTTGAAACAGTGGTCGGCACTGCGTCCCGACTATGTAAAAATAGACCGCTATTTTATCGATCATTGCGATCAAAGTGAGGTAAAAAAAGAGTTTTTAAAATCAATTATTGTTTTAGCTAAAGCAACAAACACCTTAGTGATTGCAGAGGGCATTGAACGCTCTGAAGAGCTAGCATTGGTTGAAAGTTTAGGCATTAATAACGTACAAGGTTTTTTATTTGAACGACCTAACTTGCAACCAAGCCGTGATTTTAGCTCTGCGCAAATACAAGCCCTTACATTTAAATTATGTGATCAGTTTGACCAATCAATGGCAATTGGTGCGCTAAGCCAGCCACAAAAAGCTATTGCAAGTGATACCCGTTGCAAAAACGCGCATTTACTTTTTGAGCAAGATAAAACAATTATCAGCATACCAGTAATCAATCAACAGGGGCGGCCTGTTGGCTTACTACATAAAGACCAACTTACCGAGGTGTTTGCAGCACCCTACGGTCATGCCCTTTATGATAAGCGCCCTGTTATAGAGTTAATGGATAAACAACCCCTAATTGTTGATGAAGACCAAAAGCTAGATACGGTGAGTAAGCAAATAACTGAGCAAGACTTCGATATTAGGCGCCATATTGTTATTACTAGAGATAGCAATTATTTAGGGCTCGCGCCACTAAGAGATATTTTAAAACACATAACAGAAGAAAAAATTCGCCACGCACAGCACGCTAATCCGCTAACAATGCTGCCAGGTAATGTCGCTATTAACGAGGCTATAGAGCAAAGGTTACGCAATAAAAATAAATTTCACCTAGCTTATATTGATCTGAATCACTTTAAACAGTTTAACGATCTTTATGGCTACGCTAGTGGCGACAGTGTCATTAAATTATTGGCTGATGTAACAGTGCAAGCCTGTGTAAATAGTGCTAACTTTGTAGGGCATATTGGTGGTGACGATTTTATGGTTGTTTTTGATCAAAATGATGCGGTAAGTATTTGTAACCGTATTATTGAACAGTTTGAATATCGTTCTCGTACCTTTTTTACGCCCGACCATATAGCCAGTAAAGGTTATTGGGCTACAAATCGTGAAGGTGAAAAGCAGTTTGTACCGTTACTTACCTTATCAATAGGATTAGTTGAACCCGATTTACAGCAGTGTAAAAATAGCCATCAGGTTGCAGCATTAGCAACGGATGCAAAGAAAGAAGCCAAACGATTTCGTCATAGCTATCTTTTTACATGCAAGCGAAGGCGCCCAGCGCCTGCAGTAGTGCGATTAGCAACTAGTAAAAAGGTAATTTACTAATAGGTGATCATGATGTTGCCATTAAAGTATATCGTATGCGTAGTTAGCTTGTTGATTGGAAATGCTGTAGCAAGCGAAGTAAATAGTGTAAAAATTCCGAAAGATCAACATGCGCATTTTGCTCGTGATGATTACCTCTATGATACGCTAACCAAGGCATTGATAAGAGCCCAATATCCTGCCGAAATAGAATTTGTTGACGTACACCCGCATCAGCAGCGTAACTTAATGTCACTTGATGACGGCTCGCTTGATTTATATTGGAGCATGAGTAGCCCTGAACGAGAGTCATTAGCCACGGCCATCAAAATCCCATTGTTTAAAGGTTATATCGGTAAAAGAGCGCTAGTTACAAATAAAGACAATTTAGATAAATTTAAAGACATAAAAACGCTTGAGCAATTATCAAAGCTTAGTTCGGTACAGGGGCACGACTGGCCTGATATGCGCATATTGGTTAATAACGGTTTAAACGTGAGGCCATTATCAAACCTAAAAGCCATGTTTGTGCTTACTAGCCAAGGCCGCATAGATTATTTTCCGCGCTCATTTATTGAAGTAAATTCTGAGCTTTTAGAGCCACAGCATAAAAATTTACGTGTTGTGCCTAATTTATATATTAGCTACCCAACAGCGTTGTATTATTTTGTCTCTAAGGATAAGCCCGAATTAGCGAAAGCGGTTGAGCAGGGAATAGAAATAATGCAGCAAAATGGCGAGTTTGATGCGCTATTTTATGAATACTTTGCAACAGATTTAAACTCCCTTCCTTATACAAAAGGGGAAACTATTGAAATTAAATTGGTAAACCCTTACTTTTAAAAACAAAAAAGGAGCCTAGGCTCCTTTTTTAGTTGTACCAATTATATTGGTAAAAGCAATTTATTAGCGAAGTAACGACTCAGTTAACACTGGGCGAATTTCGCGAATAATAGCTTGAGTCAGTTTTGGTGCGCCACAAATGATATTGCCACTGTGGTTATAGTTATTACCACCAGCAAAATCGACAACCATACCACCCGCTTCTTTAACCATTAGCTCGCCTGCAGCAGAGTGCCAAGGTTTTAAGCCAATTTCAAAAAAGCCATCAACACGGCCAGCTGCAACATACGCCATGTCTAATGCAGAACAACCTGCACGACGAATATCAGCAGTATGAACAAATAATGCTTTAAACGCTTCAGTGTATGCGTCTGTATGTTGTTTATGCTTAAAAGGGAAGCCCGTTGCTAAAACTGTACCAGCAAGAACGGTTGTTTTGCTTACGCGTAAACGTTTGCTGTTAAGTTGTGCGCCTTGACCTTTAGATGCAGTGAAAAGCTCACCACGGATTGGATCATAAATAACGGCTTGGTCTAAACGACCTTTGACTTTAAGTGCAATAGAGATTGCGTAATGTGGGATACCTTTGATGAAGTTTGTTGTTCCATCGATAGGATCTACAATCCATTGGTAATCATCATCCTTGCCTTTATGTTCACCTAGTTCTTCGCCCACAACAGAGTGAGTAGGGTAAGACTGTAAAATAGTGTCACGGATTACGGCTTCGGCTTCTTTATCAATATTAGTTACTAAGTCGTTAGCGCCTTTTTGTTGCACTTCAACTTTTGATAAGTCTTCGCTAGCGCGAAGTAAAATTTTGCCTGCGTTACGCGCAGCGCGAACCGCAATGTTTAACATTGGATGCATGGAGTTACCTTTGGGTTGTAAAAGAACGTTTGTATATTTCAGCCGGCGTATTTTAGCGACTTTTGACATAAAGTAAACAATAAACCCTAAATACTTGTGAGTGTTTTTTGTACAGCATTGAAAGTGTTGCACATTTAATTTAAATCATCGTGTATCTGCTCTATTACATATAAAAACTATAAAAAAGCACTTTACCTAAAGTTAGCTTGAGGTTTTATGATGCGTTTAAATTAACTCACAAGGACACAGTATGTATTTAGAACACGTAAACTTAGTTGTTAAAAACATCGATACCATGATTCGTTCTTACCAAGCTATTTTCCCGCATTGGGTAATACGAAGCGAAGGACGGGGTGATTGGTATGGAAAACCAAGGCGTTGGATCCACTTTGGTGACGACACGCAATATATAGCAATGAGCGATCATGGTGAGGGTGAAAACAGAGCGCTTTCAGGACATCAAGTTGGTTTTGCTCACTTTGCTTACGTAACGGCTAATTTAGATAATACGGTTTCACGTTTACATAAAGCGGGTTTTGCAGCATATAAGCACGGTGCTGAAAATCCATTTAGAAAAAACATCTACTTCAGAGACCCTTCGGGTTTTGAGGTTGAGTTTGTAGAGTATTTGTCCGATGTTCCTGCTGAGCGAAATAATGATTTATAAGCCTGCAATGATAATATGGCTGCTAAAAAGCAGCCATATTAAAGCAAATACGGTTGTACTTATTTGTTACTTACCCCTAGCTGTGCCTTCAAATCGTTTGCAAAGCTAATAAACTTTTCTTTTATGGTACGCTTTACCTTTACTTCAACCGACCCTAATATCGCTTTGCCTTCAATATGAATGGTAGGGCCTTGGCGCTTATTTAATGTGACTGATTTGTTTTCTAAGGTGCTTAAAATACAAAACATTTTAGACACTACATTAACATGCTCGGGTACATAAATTTCGTCGCTACCAAAAATACAATTAACATGAATTGTTACGTTTTGATGTGTAAATATAGCGTCGGTGAAATCGAGTACCACAGAGCCCATATAATTATTTAGGTAAATATTTTTAGGCACTACCCATTGTCCGCTTCTCTCGTTTGAGCCCAAAATACTGCGAAGTGTAATATCGTCATCACTATGCTGTTGTGCACTGTAATTTGGCGTAAACTGCGATTGTTTTTCAGCTTTGTATTGCTTGTCGGTATTAAGTGTTAGGTCTTCTACTAACGTTAGCAGCACTGAATTGTCTTTGGCGTCCATTGCTTGGTCTAATCGTCTTTCAAATGCCTCAACCGATATAACGCCATGGCTATAGTTATAAATTAACTGATCAATCACTTGTTCGCGTACTTGCTCTATTGGGCGGTCTTCAACTTTAACTGACATGAGTAATTCCTTATTGTATTTGCTATTAGTTAACTAGTTAGCAAACCGTGTACCATAATTAATTTTATTTATAATCAATGATTTAGTTTTATAATGCTGAATTGTTAGTTGTTATATTAACGATACATTAACCAAAATAGCAATAATCTAGTAATTTTCACACTTTGAGAAAGTTTTACTCACTTCCCTGTAAATAGGGGGAATACGCCAAAGCTGTAACAATACAAATTTATCATTAAGTGATTGATTTTTAATGTCAAATAAAGTTGGCTTGATGTTCGCATTAGTTGAAGTGTCTTTAATCAAAAGGAGAAAGATTATGAAAACATTTAACAAATCTATTATCGCCGCGTTAGTTCTTGGTACAACAGCAATGGGTGCACATGCAAACAGCTGGGAAAACGAAAGTAAAGATGCTTGGATTGATGGCAAGGCAGAAACTGTGCTTCTTATGAACACAGACCTAAACAACTTTGACATAAACACTGATGTAACAAATGGCAAGGTAGTACTTACAGGTAAAGTTGATAGCGAAGTAGAAAAAGAGCTAGCAGAAGAACTTGTACTTAGTCTAGATGGCGTCATGGACGTTGAAAACAGCCTAACCGTTGTTAAAAACATGAGCGCTAAACATACAGATTCTAAAATGATGGATGATGATAACGACCTAACGGACGCTAAAATCACCACCGTTATTACAACACGTTTCCTATTTGATTCAGAAGTAGGTGGAACCGATATTGATGTAGATACCGATAATGGTGTTGTTACATTAAACGGTTCGGTTGAATCATCAGCGGAGAAGCAGTTGGCAATCGAAATTGCTAAAAATGCTGAAGACGTTCGTGATGTGGTAGATAACTTATCTATCGTAGCTGAATAACGTTATACTCAAAGCCCAGCATTGCTGGGCTTTTTGTTTTTAATTGTTTGAAGGAGCTAAATAATGGATATCATTCGTATAATACTGTCTGTTTTGCTGCCACCACTGGGTGTTTTTTTACAAGTGGGCTTAGGCATGCATTTTTGGATTAATATTCTATTAACGCTGTTGGGTTACTTCCCTGGGTTAATACATGCAATTTATATTATTGCTAAAAAATAATGCGTTGCTGAGTTATATTTATGCTAGTTGTAAGTAAATATCGCTCAGCGCATTCAATTAATAATTATTATTTTTAATGGTTTTTACCGTACCCACTCAAAATTTTCCCAAATTTAACCACTCTGCCCCTTTAAAAGATTACAATTTAAGCAGTTAGCTTACTGATTGTTAAAATAAAGGTTTTTGGTAGTGACAAGCCCTAAAAAAGTTTTTATACTGCAACCCGCTTTAGTCGCTCTGTGGCTAAACGCTTCAAAAATTAACTGCCTTGCAGTTATATAAAGTTGGCCCCTTAGCTCAGTTGGTTAGAGCACACGACTCATAATCGTTAGGTCCCCAGTTCGAGTCTGGGAGGGGCCACCACTTCTCAAATATTCTAAGTATATTCTAGTAAATACCAATTTATTGCACACTCAAAACGCTAATTTCTATATTATTTATTTTGCTTAACTTATATCTTGATTCTTAATTAATCTATTAACTTTCTTATTGCAATCAATAATATAGGTGTGTATTTTATTGGGTACAACAATGTGTTGTTTAAATATATCTAAAAGGAAGTACCATGAAAATGAATAAAGTCGCACTCTTATTATTAAGCTCCGTTTTTGCCACCCCAGCTGCATTTGCAGAAACACCTCACTTTAATTATGTGTCTGGCGGTTACTTAAATGCAGATCTTGATGGCGATGATGCAAATGGTTGGACGCTTGATGGTAGTAAATTACTAGGCGATAATTTTTTTGTGTCTGGTCAATATAAGACTGTAGGCGACTCAGAAGATGGTTTAGATGTAGATCTTAACTGGTTGAGCGCAGGCGTAGGTTACCGTACTGCAATGAGTGAAAGCACTGATTTTTATGGTTTAGTAACGTATGAAAACATAGAAACTGAAGTATCGTACAGCGGTAGTGATTTTTCGGATGATGAAAATGGCTATGGATTATCTGCGGGTGTTAGATCAATGCTAACTGATAGCATCGAAATTGATGGCCGCTTAGGTTACATTGATATTGCAGATGACAGTGAAACAGCTATTACGTTAGGTGCTCGTTATTATATAAATACAAATTTTTCTGTAGGTACCAGCTACACCACAATAGATGATTTAGATTATATTAGCTTAACAGCACGTTACAGCTTTTAATCACCAGCAGTTAATTGAGCGCACGAAGAGGTGCGCTTAATTGTTTATGTTGCTTTAGGCAATTAGCACTTCCTAATTTACTTGATATGTCTCATTACTACGAATGTAAATAGTTGCAGGGATATTGCTTTTGTTTTCAAGCGAGTGAATGAATTTTCCCGCAGATTCTATATAGCTGCCTGCACTTAGGTTTTGTAAGTTACCTTTTGAGCTGTATTGCACACTGCCTGCAATTATTACTGCACGAAACTCATTTTCATTTGTGCTAATTTCTCCCTTAAAACCGGCTGGTAGTTTTATCATTGAGCCATAGCTTGCATCTGTATTTCCCCACAGAAACGTTGTTTGTACTGCATTAGCATTAATATTATTTATGTCGCTTTTGTTTAGCCAAACCAGGTTGTCTTTATGTAAGTTTAATGGGTGTTCGCCATTATCAAACTGTTTGTTTGTAGGTTTTACTAAATAAGGACCAGAATCTATTTCTAGGTAAATTAGATTTGTAGTGCCATTAGCCGCAGTAGTGTGGTTTTCACCGGCGGGTTGTGTCCAAAATGATCCTGTTGGCATCCACATTTTTTCAGCTGTGGGGTCGTCATTGTGCATTTGACCTTCAATTACGATACCTCGGTAAGTAATGTTATGAATGTGCGGCGGAGACTCAAACCCTTTTTTAAAGCGTACTAGCATACCTGTTGGAGTGTCTGCAGTACGATCGCCCCACAAATCAGCTGCACCAGGACTTTGCTCGCCTCTTAATGGGTTTAAGTAGCCCCATTTTACTTTGTTGGCAGGTATTACTTTTGACTCGTGTTCGTCTGCAAAAGTAGGTGCAGATATAAGCGAAGTTGTGAGCATTAAAGCCGATAAAACAATTCTACATTTCATAAATAGTTTCCTTTACGTTGAATACAGACACAATAGCGAGTGTTTATCATTCGATAAATAGGCTAATGTTTAATACAGTTTCGTTAAAACGTGAATAATAGTTTTTTAGGGCCTGTTTATCTCTCAAGGTTGAATTTTCACCAGTCTGTTTGGTATTTAGACAAGGCAGAGCCTATGCTGTGTCGTCTGAAATGGGACGTAATTTAATGCGTGTTTTGCTCAATGATATTATGAATGCCCATAGCTCTATAACATTGAGGTTGCATGCAAGTGATAGCCGTGCCGATTTTTATCGTGATGGGGTTGATGTTGCACTAAGGGCGATGAAAAAAGGCGTAGCTCAGGATCTTAACTTATATGGGTTTAAAATTTGTAATATTCCACACGTGGTGTGTGCTTCACCTAGTTACTTAAAACTCAATGGCGAACCGTGCGTGCCGAGCGATTTAAGCGAGCATAATGCATTACTTTATAAACTTTACGAAGTCGTGCATGCTGATTGGGAATTTTATGATAATACGCAGCAATACAAAGTTAAAATGAACAGTGATAGGGCTGTAAACGATGGTGATATGGTTAGGCGCTGGTGTATTGATGGTGCCGGGATTGCTAAAAAGTCAGCTATTGATGTGGCAGACGATTTGCTTAGCGGTAAGCTCAAACGAATAATTCCCAATTATAAAGTCCCGTTAACAGAAATGTGGCTAGTGCTTCCGAGCAGGCAGTTTATTTCGCCTGCAATAAGGCTTATTCGCGATGAGTTAAAAAGTAAAATAATGGCGCTTAGGGCATCGCTATTGGCAAAGCATATTCTTAGTGAAGATGAGTGGCCTTGTGACGACTAGCACAAGGCCGTATTTGTGTTAGTTTTTACGGTAAATCTCGTGATCCATGTCGTAAATATTGACGCTTAAACTGTCAGATTCCCTGCAATAGGTTTTTAAACACGCAAGTAGGTGCTCACTTAATATTTGCTTTTGCTCTACTGTTCGCCCTGCCATAATATGCGCCTGTACATGTATAAACCCTTCTTTTCCTACACCTAACTGATACTGCTGATATGCAACAGCGCGAGTTTTAATAGTTTCTAAATCAAATAAACCGCTTTCGAATGTACAGTTATGAATTTTTTCAACCAGTACTTGAGGTAATACAGGGAGGTCTTCTGAGTGCTCAATAATAATGTGCGGCATGTGGGTGGTTCCTATTGGTTACGGCATTAAGCGTGTCGTTAATTGTAACAAATACACGAGGACTCGCTAAACCCCATACGGCTAAAATGTTTGTTTTAAACAAATTTAATTGTGCTGATTTTTGATGTTAGTATAAAAACACACAGGTGAACCCAAGCTTATTGAAATAAGCGTATAAAAACCGAGTTTAAGTTAAGGATGAATATGAAACTTCAGCAAAAAATTAAACGTTTAGCCCTGCTTATGGGCGCAGTGGTTACGTTAAGTGCCTGCTCTGATGATGTTGCGTCAGTGAGTTTAGGTTTGTTTACTACAAAAGATGTGGTGGTAAACTCGCAGCAAGATCCGATTATTAAAGGCGTAACGTGTCACATCAGTCATGTTGAGGCCGACTTAGACTTTTCTGATCCGTCAGATATGTCGATTGCGTGTCGTCAAACAGGGCCTATCACCGCGGAGCAATTACAAGAAATTGATCGTAGTAAGTCTGGAGAGGTGGTGTTTAAGTCATCAAAAAGCATTTTATTTAAATCGTTAAAAGTGCGTCGAATATACGATGCAAAAACGCGTACTTTATTGTACTTGTCGTATTCAACAAAAGAGTCGAGCGGCAGCCATCACCATGCATTATCAACTGTACCGCTATATAACACAAAGGCGTGGCAATGGGCAAAAGAACAAGAATAACTAAATTAAGAGCACACTATGTTAGCGTTATTTAAATCAGCGCCCTTGCTAGAGCAACAAGAGCAACAATGGCTTATTGATACTTTTATTTGGGCTGTCGAAAATTTTGATGCTGAGTTTTTTACCAAACACACACAAATAATATTGCCTACAGGGCAATACTTTCCTGATTCGGTATCAAGTATTGAGCAAATGGCCACAAGCGTATTTAAACGAGTCACTTCTTATGCGGGAATGAGCGCATGGCCAATTCAATTAGTTGCGCCCCAGCAATTACAACCGCAAGTGTTTCCACGTTTTGAGTTTAGTAGTGCAATTCGTGGTGAGGGCTGTCAGTTAATTGTGCCGCCGAGCCATGCTATTAATATTTCGTTTAACCCTAATCAAATAAATCAGCCGCAAGATTTAGTAGCCAGCTTTGCCGGAACTCTGGCTACAATTATGATTCATCATGTTGGTGTATTACCCCCAGGTGGAAAAGAATTTTTACCTCAAGCAGCTGATGCGCTTGCCTGCTTTTTAGGGTTTGGTGTAATGATGAGCAATACGGTGTATCAGTTTAAAGGCGGATGTGGCTCTTGTTATAACCCGTACGCAAACCGTGAAGCACAATTGAGCGAAACACATACGGTATTTATGCATGCATTAGTTTGCTACTTTAAAAAAGACACCCTCTCTAAAAAACACTTAAAGCCCCACTTACGTGGTGAGTTTAAAAAAGCACAAAAAGAGATTAAAGCATTGGTAAATAACTCAGCTAACCCGCTGTTATTAACTTAGCACGTATTATGGCAAACAGTTTGGTCAATCAATCGGTATCGCAAGCAAGAAGTAAATTTGTGCCTAGCTCGGTGGGTGGTAAACAAGCCAAGGCCCGCAGACCTCATCCTTTTTCGCATACTCGCACTTCAACTTTTGGTTCTAGGGCTGACTACAGTGTGCCTTAAGCTAATTTAAAAGTGCTTGATTCTGGTGTGTTTTGGCGCGGTGAAAATGAAAAAGGCAGTTTGCTGTTTAACGACAAACGCCTTGGTGATAGAGGCAGCGACAAAGAAGTGTCGTCTGAACACAGCTTGGTATGAGTTACAATTCAGCTAGATTAATACTTAAATAGTCTGATTATTGTCACCGACACAAGAAATAGGCTCTGCCGTAGTGACAATGCTTGCGTTCAAAGACTAAAAACTGTTTCATTATCAAAAATTCTTAGATCATCTTCACAAAGACTTGTAGCAATCTTAAATTCAGCTGTAACAGAGGGTAGCAAATAACATTAATTCCACTTACAAAACATGAGTTTTTTGAAGCATTGAATTCATAAAAACAAGTTGTGACAACCAATAGGCTGCCACAACTAATTCGTACTAACACCAAGACTTTACGTTTCAACTTAGCAGTCTACATATCGAGCAACGACATGAATGCAGTCGCCTGTATCATCTCTACAAATTCTTCCCTTTGATTCAACAATACGACAACCCGCTAAGTTAACCCAGATACCTGCCGGTGGAATTAGGGTTCCACCGTTTGATGCAGCTGCACCTACGATGTCAATCAAATCACCATCACCAGCAGCTCCCCCTACTACTTTCACATCGTCTAATACCTCTGAAAGTTGATTAGCTAAACAAACTGAAATGGGAAGATTGGTTAAATCTATAATTCCTCTCGTGAGTTCAGTAAGCGGAAGGTTATCAATACGAGATGAGCCTGGCCTTAGGCTGTACGAAAGATTAAGAAAACGCTCCCTTATTGTTCGCGCTCTTCCTTTTTGCACTATATTGCGCGTTTCACCATTATAATTGACTTGATATACAAGCTTATCACCGTTTGGCCAAGTTTGAGTGACAAAGTATTTTCTTTCGACGTGACTGAAATCGATAGTTATTCCAGTACTCATTCCTATACTCAAACTCCCCGAAGTTCTCCGTTCGGACGTGAATTCACCCCAAGACTGAAGCCCCATCGCCTCGGTAATTCTGTCAGAAAAGCCCTTTCGAATATCGTTTCGAAAGCTAGGGTCATTGGCAAATACATTTGAGGCATGGCTATTACAACTTGCGTCAGAGTTTGTAGAAGCGGTAATTGAGCTGGTGCTGAATATTTTAGTTGATTGAATAGCGAATGAAGAGGTTGCTGCAGAAAAACCAACAGTTTCATTGTGCGCCATTGCTTGTCTGAAGTCGTCGTCAATGTCATAAAACATATGCAATGCATTGTTTTCAGCAACGGTTACAGTAGCGTCTTCAACGACAATATCATATGCTGGGGCCCAATTATAAAGCTGCTCTGTACGCACTGTAAATTTAAAACTACGTTGTGTGATTGGATTAGAGACAATGATATCTTTGGATGTAGCTGGACAAGTAAATGTCGTTTGTCCTAAGAATATATCAGTATCAGAAGCAGTACATGATGGAGCTACATGATACTGTTGTGCCAAGTCAAGGGCATCGTTGTAGTTACAAGTATCACAAGCAAGGGTTTTTGTACGACCGCTCGCCTCAGCGATTGTTGGGAATATGGATAAAACGACTATAATTGAAAATAATCCTTTTATCATGTTAGAAAACAGCTCCTTCATATTAAAATTCCTTTTTTGTTTAATTTGAGTTAATAGGCTAAAAAACACTGCCTAAACATAAATTACCCCCCCCCCCGCAATAACGTCAACAAAAAATTTAAGCCACTCTATTTTGGACATCCTTTTATAAAGCCTGAGCAGAGTAAATTCACTAAAAAACATAATAGCAGTACCATTGAAATAAACTGCAATGAAGGTAATTTTCATTACAATGAATCTTATAAAATATAATTGACCAAAAAGTTGATACTATGACTCACATGAAAAGACCTCATTTTGGGCTAATTGCCATTTTTACACTTATTTTGTGTAGTTGTTCACAAATAGTAGCAGAGCAAACCGCTGTTCAACCAAGTCGTAATATGACCTTAAAAGATGCGTACGCGGATAAATTTCTAGTGGGTGCCACTTTAGGTGCAGCAATATTTACTACACCCAATCACCCATCCTTAGCATTGGAGGAAAAAACCTTAGCGCCATTTCGCCAAACTAGCAAGGACAAGTATGGAATACCTAGATGAATTTTTATTAATTGTGATTGCTCACTTTTTTGCTGTTGCGAGCCCAGGTCCTGATTTTGCTGTTGTGCTTAAGCAAAGTGTACAACAAGGTAGGCGAAACGCATTATGGACGAGTGCAGGTGTTGGCGGCGCTATTTTGTTACACATCGCTTATTGTGTATTAGGTGTGGCGCTTATTTTATCTCAATCGCCCAGCTTATTTATGGCACTTAAGTATGTTGCAGGCGCTTATTTGACTTACCTTGGCATACAAGCATTAAGAGCCGCTAAGCCGAGTGAATCATCAGCCGAAAATATTGAAAACAAACAAGCCCCTGAAGAGTCTATTTGGGTTGCTTTTAGGCGTGGTTTTTTCACTAATGCACTAAATCCAAAAGCAACGTTATTTTTTATGTCGTTATTTACCTTGGTGATAAGCCAAACAACGCCACTGAGTATACAAATTGGTTACGGTATTTATATGGCGCTTGCCACATGGGCATGGTTTTCTGCGCTCTCGTTGGTACTTTCTAAAGCCTATGTTCGTGGTTTTTTTCAGCAACACGGCTACTGGTTTGACCGAGGTATTGGCGTTATTTTAATTGCGTTGGCTATTCGCGTTGTTATTTAATTTATGCAATACAAGTAGGAGTAAATATGCCCTTATATAATTTTTCGTTTGGATCTAACATGTCGTCTAATCGTTTGTTGGCACGTTTGCCAAATGCTAAGCGTATTGGTACAGCAGTGCTTAAAGGGTATGAGTTGACCTTTGATATGCTTTTTTCTGATGGCTCAGGTAAATGCAGCATTCAAAAAGCTGATAAAGCGGATGCCTTAGTATACGGTGTAGTATATGAAATTAACGCTAACGAAAAGGTCACTTTAGATGCAATAGAAGGCCCTGGTTACGATTGTGTAGATATAAAGGTTGAGCTGTTAACCGGGGAAATTATTGATACTCATTGTTATATTGCTAATACTCATGACGAAAGTATTTTACCCTACGATTGGTACGTTAAACACGTTCATCGCGGAGCACTTGAAGCGGGCGTACCAAAGGCTTACAGTAATGCCATACTTAATCGCCCACAAAAGAGCGATCCTAATAAAGAGCGCGCGGCAATAGAATTTGCAGTGCATCAATAATAAAAGGACTGATATGAAACTGACCAAATTAGCGGCTTTTGCACTGCTAGCCAGTACTACTTTTAGCAGTTGGGCACAGGTTGATACCAACAAAATAGAAGACGTAATTAAAACCTCTATGGCACGCTTTGATGTACCGGGAATGGCGGTTGCGATTGTTGAAAATAACGAGGTTGTGCTAGCAAAGGGGTTTGGTACGGCAAACCTAAATACAAAGGCTGAAGTAAATAAAGATACGTTATTTGGTATAGCATCAAATACAAAAGCATTTACCAGTGCCGCGTTAGCTAAATTAGTCGATGAGGGGAAATTGCGCTGGGATGACCGCGTAATAGACCATTTACCCGAATTTAGGTTATACGACTCATATGTAACCCGTGAAATGCGAGTTCGTGATTTATTAAGCCACCGCAGTGGCTTAGGGCTTGGGCAAGGCGACTTAATGATATGGCCAAGCACAGATAAATCAGTCGATGATATTCTATCGGGGTTAAAATATTTAAAACCAGCTAGCAGTTTTCGTAGTAGGTACGCATATAACAACCTAATGTTTGTGACTGCGGGTGAAGTTGTAGCGCGTGTATCTGGAATGAGTTGGAACGATTACGTTGAAAAACATATTTTACAGCCGCTAAAAATGACCAATTCACGCGCAGGTTTTTCGCGTATTCCAAAAAGTAACAAAAACTGGGCAATAGGGCATATTCCAATGGAGGGGAGCCTGCATCCATTTTTTGTAAATTACTTAGAAGATTTTAGAGGAGCAGGCGCTATCGCATCCAGTGTAAGCGATATGAGTCAATGGCTACTAACTCAACTCGCTGGTGGCAAAATGCCCAATGGCGAGCAATTGTTTAGTGAAAAACAACAAGCGCAAATGTGGCACCCACATATAACCTCTATGGCGTCTAAAAGTGCCTTTGAGGCATATCATCAACAGTTTAGAGGCTATGGGTTAGGTTGGAGTATAGAGGACTACCACGGGTTTAAAAAACTAGGCCACGGTGGTGGTATTTTAGGGATGGTGTCGCAAGTCACTTTGCTTCCAGAAAAAAAACTCGGTATTGTTATTTTGTCTAACCAGCAAGCATTTAGTGCCTTAAGTGCAGTTACACACGAAGTACTTGAGGATGTGCTCAATCTAGAGGACAAAGATTGGGTCGAAGATTTGGCCAAAAAGCATTTTGAAGGAAAACAATATGCGTACGCTAATGCTACACCATCTGCACCTGCGGATTATCAGCCACAGTTACCTAATATAAATTACACGGGCACATTGCATGACGATTGGTATGGCGATGTCATTATTGAAGAGCTAGATGGTAAGTTACGAATTGATTTTACTCATACAAAGCGTTTAAAAGGGGAGCTTGAGCACTACACTGGCAACACGTTTATTGTTAAGTGGGACGAAAAGCTACTTGAGGCCGATGCGTTTATACATTTTGGAATGAGCACTGCAAACCGTGTAAAGCGTGCGAGCATGCAGGCGGTTTCAACAGCGGTTACCGACTTTAGTTTTGACTTTAGAAACCTAAATTTAAAAACCAAATGATTAACGCTCGGGTTATATAGTTATACACCAAAGTCGCAAAGCCACCGTTAGGTGGCTTTGTTATATTAAACGCTCATACTAGTTTACTTAGGAGCATTTTATGCGTACTGCAGTTATTTCACACCCTCATTGCCGTAAACATAAAATGATAGACGACCACCCAGAGTGCCCCGAGCGCTTAGATGCAATTACCGACCGCTTACTCGCCAGTGGCGTCGATGTGGGGCTAAAGCATTTACAAGCCCCTAAAGCTCAGCGAGAACATTATTTATTAGCGCACGATGAGTCGCTTGTAAACTTAGTTGAGCGCTTAATTCCTCAAAAGGGGTTAAATAGCCTCGATGGCGATACATGGCTTTGCCCTGACTCATTTAAAGCGATTGAGCGCGCTGTAGGTGCCGGGCTGTTAGCTGTAGATGAAATACTAGCAGATAAGCTAGATGCGGCTTTTTGCTCTGTACGCCCGCCTGGTCATCACGCAAACAAAAACGCATCATCTGGATTTTGCGTATTTAACAACTTAGCTATTGCTGTTAAGTATGCCCAAAGCAAAGGAGTTAAACGAATTGCGATTGCTGATTTTGATGTGCACCATGGCAATGGAACCCAAGATATTTTTATTGATGATGAAAGTGTATTGCTTTGCTCGTTATTTCAATACCCGTTTTACCCAAATACAGCTGTAAAAAACAATAGCCATATTGTTAATTCGCCGTTACCCATTGCCAGTAATGGCGACGATTTAAAAGAGGTGTTTAATACTCAATGGTTAGAAAAATTAAAGGCTTTTAAGCCCGAGTTGTTATTTATAAGTGCAGGTTTTGACGCACATGTAGAAGATGACATGGCAAGTCTGAACTTTGTAGAAGACGATTATATTTGGTTAACTGAACAGCTATGCAAAGTTGCAAAAGAAAACGGCTGTAGCGGGATTGTATCGTATCTGGAAGGAGGTTATGCGCTATCAGCATTGGGTAGAAGTGCTGTAGCGCATATTAAAGTGCTTAGCGAGAAATAGTGATTAACACTGTGTTTAAAGCCCGAGTAAATCAAATGCCTGTGAAGTAGTTAGCGTTTTAATTTTACCTAGACAACAACGCCCTTCATTTAGTAAATGAGCAGTAACAAGCTGTGCTAGCTGTTCTTCAGTTAAGGCTGAGAAAAGTTGACCCTGCAAGTTAAGGTATTCACCTTGTTTATTAATCACTCTCACATCGTTCAGTTCACTTGATGTAATGCCATGTAAGCACTCATTTTGCTCTTGCTGGTTGTGTGCTATTTCAAGCTCATTATAGATAACCATTAACTGTGGAAAGCTGTTTAACATAGTTAGCCTACGGTTACTTCGTATGAGGTAAATTTTCGTATATTAATAACGCCGTTATCAAATATTAAATATTGGCCTTTAATACCTTGTAAAATACCGCTTACAACGGGGTTTTTATCAAAGTTAAATGAGCTGATTTTGGTTGGGTATTCAGTGACTGGAAAGTTTAAATCAACCACGTTTTCATCTAATTGCTCTATGGCTGTTGCGCCAAATAGCTCACTAAGCTCGTTTAATTTTTCGCTAATTTGCGGAATAAGTTCAGCGGCAGCGGCTTTGAGATCTATAACTTCGTTCTGACCTTTAAGCATATTACGCCAATTAGTTTTATCGGCAATAAACTCGGCTAATGCAACTTCTACCAAGCCCGACTGCAAGCGTGTTTGCACTTTAAATATAGGTAAAGCCTGAGTGGCGCCTTGATCAACCCAACGCGTAGGAATTTGTGTATGGCGTGTGATTCCCACCTTTAAGCCTGAGGTATTAGCTAAATACACATAATGTGGGATCATACAGTTTTCTTCGCCCCACTGTGGCTCTCTGCATGTGCCTTGATCGTAATGGCAAGTTTCAGGTTTCATGATGCACATATCGCAGCTAGCCAGCTTACGCATGCACACAAAACAATGGCCTTGAGAATAACTTTTTTTGGTTTTTTTACCGCAGTTAGCGCACAAAATAGTGCCGCTAAAAGTAAGCGTTAGCTCTTTACCTATAAAGGCATTTAAGTCAACTAGCTCTTCACCAACGGGAAGATGATATTGAACGGGTTCTGTTAAACTCGATTTTAATTTACGCAGTGTGCCTTGCATCTTTACATAGCCCCTAAAGATGTTTAAAAAGAAGAGTCTAACATTTTTAAACTGTATTGGCTTTTTAAGAAGTTAATGTACTCAGGATAAGGTAATGCTTTAGCGTATAAATAGCCTTGTGCGCGGTCTGCATTCATTTGTTTTAATAGCTGGTGGATCTCTTGGGTTTCAACACCTTCTACAGTAATTGATAAATTAAGCTGATGCGCCATATCAATTGATGTTTGCACTATGACTTGGTGAGCTGGATTATTGACTAAGTCAAAAACGAATGACTTGTCTATTTTTAGTTCGCTAAAATGGTAATTAACAAGGTAGCTCAATGATGCGTAACCTGTGCCAAAGTCATCCAGTACAACTTTTATGCCCAAAGCTGATAATTCATCAACTAATTTAATAAGCACGTTTTGGCTTTCTACAAAAGCAGATTCAGTTAATTCAAACTTAAGTAAGTGAGCGGGAGCCTGATGCTTAATTAATATATTTTCTATTTTTTCAGCTAAGTTATTAATGGCTAAGTTTTTAGCACTTAAGTTAACACTAATCGTGTGCTCTTTATGGCCGCTGTTTATTAGCTCTACAATATCTTTACAAGCTTGTTCAATAACCCATAAGGTGAGCTCGTTAATTATGCCTGTATGTTCAGCCAAAGTTATAAGCTCTTCAATCGAAATATTATTATAGGTTGGGTCAGGCCAGCGAAGAAGTGCTTCAGCTCCTGTGACTTGATTATTGACTAAATTTATTTGTGGCTGGTAATACAGGGCAAGTTGGTTTGTTTTGATCGCTTTTTGCAAATGAGCTGCCAAACTAACATCCATTATTATGTTGTTATTAACCGCGGACGACGCAACGCGATCTACACGCCCTTTTGCATCTTTTAAGGCTAAATAACCGCGCTTTAACCAGTATTCAAAATCATTACTTTGGTTTGCACTACTAATGCCTATTGTGTAATTGAGCTGCAGGCTTAAACCTTTAATTTCATATTGTTTAGGAAGGTTACTAATTACTTTTGCAAGCACCGTTTTGAGTATATCTGAGTTTTGAGTTTTAGTTGAAATACAAGCAAATACACCACTGTTTAAATCAGCCAGCCGAGGACTGTTATTTAAATCGGTTTCAAGATTTGCAAACTCTCTTTCATGCATTAATTCATTTTCTAGTCGCTCAGCAATATGCTTTATGAGGGTATAACCTTGGGTTGATGTAATAATGGTATTAAGCGAATTGAAATGACATATTTTAATTAGGCACAAAGTGGTAGAGCGGTTTTGGCTTTGCAGTGCCATAAATGCTTGTTTGAGCTTAGAGCTATTGAGCAACTTAGTTTGCTGAGTGTGGGTAGCATGATATAAAGCACGTTCTCGTTGATAGCGTACGCGATCTGCCAGCGCCATAGCCATTAATACAATTTCACATAAAATTGCCACCAAAAAGGCGTGGCGAGAGGTAAAACTGTAATCAATAACGCCTGTGAGCTCTAGTGGTTGTATTAATGCACCTAAAATAAGTGGCACCCACGAAAAAACGTAAAATTTAGCCCATCTAAAACCACTACGCAGTTTTTTATAAATTAATATAAAACATGCAACATATAGTAGTGCTAATACACAAAAAAAGAGTGGCGCAGCAATGTTTTCAGGAATAAAAAAGCTAGCTACCCCCAAAATAAACATAAGATAAAGCAAGGCTTTGCTCATTGTGTATCGCCAGCACTTATCTTTATGGTAGCGTAAAAACATAGTACAAAAGGCGAGAGTAAAAAACGAAACTGCGTAATTACTCACAATGACTTTGTGATGAAAAAATAGTTGCCACTCTAAAGGCCAGAGGTAAAAACCAAATCCAAGCACAATACCCATTAGTATCAGTGCGCTAATTATGTAACCAATATAAACAAGGTAAACACGGTCTTTTATGCCAAAATAGAGTACTAGGTTGTACAGTGCAGCCATGAGTAATACGCCAGCAAATATTCCCCAAATACCTGTTTGAGAACGCATGAGATCTACAAATTCTTTATCGCGGTATAAATTGATAGGTGTTTTACTAATGCCTACCGTATCTACCTTAATTACGAGGCGCTGCGATGACTTTTGCTCCATTAAAAAGTTGATGTGTGGCACGCTGTACTGAAACAAAGTCAGTTTTTCTTCTCTATCGCCCAATTTATATGTTTGTAGTATCTGGTTTTGTTTGTCTAAGCGATAGACTGTTAAGTGATCGGCCATTGGGTTATCAAAGTGAGCCACCACCTTTTGACTTTTTTGGCTTTTGTTTTCTAAATCAAGAAACAGCCAATAATTTTGCTGAGTAAAGCTCCAAGGAATTTCTGAAAAAGGGGCATGGGTGAGTAAATTCGGTTGCTTAATAATTGTATCGAATGTTTTGCTTTTGGTTTCATCAATGTAGTAGGCGTGATTGAGGTACATTGGTGATGTTTTATCAATTGTGTAACGAGTAGGCACTACTAAATTAGAAGCCAATGTATTGATAATAAAAAATATAAATATCAAAATGGCAACAGCTAGTGAATGGTAGCGTAAAGTTCTAAGTTCCAATGTATGCTTACTTTTTAAAAACTTTTAATTAGTGTAGCACTAAAAAAGCGCAGGCGAACTGCGCTTTTTTAGTTAAATTAACTGGTTATACCAATCAATTATTACTAACTTACTGCTCACGGGCAATGGCACGATAAGCAATATCAGTACGGTATTCCATGCCGTCCCAGTTAATACCTTTAATCAGCTCATAAGCACGTGCTTGAGCCTCGGTTACGGTATTACCTAGCGCAGTTGCACATAAAACGCGTCCGCCAGCAGTCACAACGTCATTACCGCTTTGTTTAGTACCTGCATGAAATACTTTTTCGCCAGCAGGGTAGTTAACTTGTAAGCCTGAAATAGCATCACCTTTAGGATAATCTCCTGGGTAACCTTTAGCCGCAAGCACGACACCTACCGCTGCGCGTGGGTCAAACTCAATGGTGGTTTTATCAAGCTCTACACGATTAGCCGCTTCTATCAGCTCAACTAAATCTGATTGTAAACGTAGCATCATAGGTTGTGTTTCAGGGTCGCCAAAACGACAGTTATACTCAATCACTTTAGGTGTACCTGAGCTGTCTATCATTAAACCTGCGTATAAAAAGCCAGTGTACGGATGACCTTCTTTTGCCATGCCTTCTACTGTCGGGATGATCACTTCATCCATAATGCGTTGGTGGATTTCGTTTGTCACCACTGGCGCAGGAGAGTAGGCACCCATACCGCCAGTATTCGGACCTGCATCACCATTATAAGCACGTTTATGGTCTTGGCTTGTTGCAAACGGTAGAACGTTTTTACCATCTACCATCACAATGAAAGACGCTTCTTCGCCATCCAAAAACTCTTCAATTACTACGCGGCTACCTGCATCACCAAAGGCATTGCCCGCTAGCATATCGCGAATAGCGTCTTCAGCTTCGCGCTCGTCCATTGCGACAATAACGCCTTTACCTGCGGCTAAACCGTCAGCTTTAATTACAATTGGCGCGCCTTTTTCTTTTAAATATGCAAGGGCAGGGTCTATTTGTTCAAATGTTTGGTAGTCGCCAGTAGGAATATTATGGCGTGCTAAAAAATCTTTCGTGAATGACTTCGAACCTTCAAGCTGGGCAGCACCCGCTGTTGGACCAAATATAGCCATATTATGTTCACGAAATTTATCCACAACACCTAATACTAACGGTACTTCAGGCCCTACAATGGTAAGTTCAACATTATTTTGCTGAGCAAAGTTTAATAACCCATCTAAATCTTCAACATTAATTGCAACATTTTCGAGTTTAGGTTCAAGGGCTGTACCCGCATTACCTGGAGCTACAAATACCGTGTTTACTTTTGTGTTTTGAGCGGCTTTGAACGCAAGTGCGTGTTCGCGGCCGCCGCTGCCAATGACTAATACATTCATGGCGTACTATTCCTATTTAAAGCGGTTTTTTAAATTTAAGCGTCATACGGTCGCTTTCACCAATAGCTTTATATTTTTCAGCGTCTTGTTCGCCAAGTCTTAAGCTAGGTGGTAGCGTCCACACCCCTTTAGGATGATCGGCTGTGTCTTTTGGATTAGCATTAATTTCACTAGTTGCTGCTAGCTCAAATCCTGCTTGCTTTGCAAGGTCAACCACGTAGCTCTGTTTCATATAACCTGATGTTTTCTGGTCGTCGTCAGCACGATTTTCGGCTAAACGATGCTCAACTACACCCAATGTACCACCTGGTTTTAGTGCTTTATAAAACGCTTTAAATGCGCTTAATGCACCGTCTGTATCTTTACCCATATACCAGTTATGCACATTGCGGAAGGTAAGTACCATATCGGCAGATTCTGCAGGTGCAATATCTAGGTGGGTTAAAGGGGCAAACTCTGTAATTTTAACATTACTAAAGCGTTCGTCTTCAGCTACTTTTTGTTTAAACGCAGCTAATGAACGTTGATAGTAACCAACCGATGAGTCGCTAGGGAAATGAGCAGCGTAATATAAGCCTTGCTCTTTCAATGCTGGCGCTAAAATTTCACTGTACCAACCACCGCCTGGCGCAATTTCAACAACGGTCATTGACGGTTTAAAGCCAAAAAATGCCAATGTTTGCTCAGGGTGGCGATATTCATCACGAGCACTATTTTTAGCGCTTCGCTCGCTTGCTTTTATTGCGTGGCTTAGGCTTGATTCATGGTTATGGCTTAATGCCATTGTTGAAGTAAGTGCTAGGCTAGCAACAAGTAGAGACTTTAGTGCAAATTTCATCGTTTGTTCCTTCACATTAAAATTAGGAGTTAGAATAATCAGAATACGTGAATTGCTTGCAAACAAAAAGGGTTAAACGTTGAGCTTAACCCTTTTTGTGATTAGTGGCGAAAGTGACGCATGCCAGTGAAGACCATGGCCATGCCTGCTTCGTCAGCTGCGGCAATAACTTCTTCATCCCGCATTGAGCCACCTGGTTGAATTACGGCAGTAATCCCTGCTTCTGCAGCAGCGTCTATGCCATCGCGGAATGGGAAAAACGCATCCGACGCCATAACAGAGCCCGGGACTTCTAGGTTTTCATCAGCAGCTTTGATACCTGCAATTTTTGCAGAGTAAACACGGCTCATTTGACCTGCGCCTACGCCAATGGTCATACCGTCACGGGCATAAACAATCGCGTTTGATTTAACAAATTTAGCGACTTTCCAACAAAATAGTAAATCTTTAAGTTCTTGCTCAGAAGGTTGACGCTTAGAGACGACTTTTAAGTCGCCTTGGGTAACCATACCTAAATCACGGTCCTGAACTAGTACACCGCCATTTACACGTTTAATGTCGTGACCGGTTGCTTTACCACTCCACTGCCCGCACTCTAATAAACGCACGTTCTTTTTCGCTTCAACAATTTTTGCGGCTTCGCTCGAAACGCTTGGTGCAATAATTACTTCAACAAATTGGCGGTCAACAATAGCTTGAGCTGTTTGCGCATCAAGCTCACGGTTAAAGGCAATAATTCCGCCAAACGCTGATGTTGGGTCTGTTTTAAATGCACGCTCGTAAGCTGCAAGAATGTTTTCACCAATCGATACGCCACACGGGTTTGCATGTTTTACAATGACACACGCTGGTACATCAAATTCTTTAACACACTCAAGCGCTGCATCGGTGTCTGCAATGTTATTAAACGAAAGCGCTTTACCTTGTAGCTGAGTTGCTG
Organism: Pseudoalteromonas sp. H71; assembly: GCF_001468485.1. GTDB lineage: Bacteria > Pseudomonadota > Gammaproteobacteria > Enterobacterales > Alteromonadaceae > Pseudoalteromonas. Next base: position 9,573 of record NZ_LODI01000005.1, on the reverse strand, counting down.
TTGCCACTGATGCTTCACTTACATCATTTTCAACGTAAAAAGCTGCGTCTTGATGTGAGTTCTCACCGTATCGCATGTCTTGCTTTTTAGTAAACTGCATATTAATAGTGCGAGGGAATTTAGTATCTTCAGCAGCTTCTTCGGTGTAATCAGGCACCATTTTACCAAAGTAGTTAGCAATCATGCCATCGTACTGTGCTGTATGCTCATAAGCGGCAATAGCTAAATCAAAACGTGTTTTATACGTTGTTGAGCCACTGTTGTTTTGCATTTCACTAATAACACGGTCGTAGTCGCTCGCGTTTACCACAATTGTTACATCTTTATGGTTTTTAGCTGCTGCGCGAACCATGGTAGGACCGCCAATATCAATATTTTCAATGGCATCTTCAAGGCTGCAGTTTTCTTGAGCGACAGTATTCGCAAAGGGGTATAAGTTAACTACAACTATGTCGATTGCAGAAATGTTGTTATCTGCCATTACATCTTCATCTTGTCCGCGACGGGCTAAAATACCGCCGTGAATTTTAGGGTGAAGGGTTTTTACGCGGCCATCCATGATTTCAGGGTGACCGGTGTGATCTGAAACTTCAGTCACTTTTATGCCGTTATCAGCAAGGAGTTTACACGTACCGCCAGTTGATAATATATCAACGCCTTGCGCTTCTAGTGCGCGTGCAAATTCAACAATACCGGTTTTATCAGACACACTTAATAGTGCGCGACGAATGGGACGATGAGTATCCATTGTAGTTTGATTTCCTCAGTTAATGAGCTAGCTTAGAAGCGGGCATTTTAACTGATTACGACTCAAAAAACGACTTATAAAGCGCCAATAAGCGTGAGCATTTTGCAACATCTCTACTAAATTGTACGCATAAAAAAAGCACCCTAAGGTGCTTTTTTTGCATGATACCAATTGTATTGGATTAGTAATCAGTTATAACGATAGAAAAACAAGTCTATAACAAGGCAAAAATTTTACAGTGTAGTTATTCTACATAAGAACTTTTTAACGCCGTTATGGGCTTGTTTAGCTCGTTAGAATGCTTACGCTTTCAATATAATTGGTATTAGTTCATGCCGTATTTTTTAAGCTTTTTACGTAAAGTACCACGGTTGATACCTAGTAAAATAGCTGCACGAGTTTGGTTACCACGTGTGTATGTCATTACTTCTTCAAGTAATGGCGCTTCTAGCTCTGAAAGAACAAGGTCGTATACGTCTTGCACATCTTGACCGTTAAGCTGTTTTAAGTAGTGGTGAACAGCTTTTTTTACTGCATCACGCAATGGCTGCGGTTTCTCGTGTGACTGAACATGAGGGTTTGTGATAAATGGAGAAGTCACGTTTTGTTCGAACATTATAAAGTCTCTTTCTTTCTTAGTTAGCTGCTAGTGTTTTAAAGTATTGCTCTAATGCGACGACCTGTGCTTGTGGGTTGTCGAGCGCATTAAATACTCGCCTAAACTGACCATCACTGTCATGGGTTTGCAAATACCAAGATACATGTTTGCGAGCAATTCTCGCGCCCATTGGTTCACCGTAAAACGCATGGAGGTTTGTTAAATGCTCCATTAAAATACTGCGCACCTCTTCAATAGCAGGTGGCTGCATGTGTTCACCAGTTCGCAAATAGTGGTCTATCTCCCTAAATATCCAAGGGCGACCTTGGGCGGCTCGACCAATCATAATGGCATCTGCACCCGTATAGTCTAAAACCTGTCTTGCTTTTTCTGGTGAAGTTATATCACCATTTGCAACAACAGGAATCGACACTGAACGCTTTATATCCCTAATCGTGGCGTACTCTGCTTCACCTTTATACATACATGCGCGTGTTCGCCCATGTACAGCCAGTGATGCAATGCCATAACGTTCAGCTATTCTCGCAATCTCTACACCATTACGGTTATCCGGATCCCATCCAGTACGGATTTTAAGTGTCACAGGTATATCAACAGCATTAACGACTGCATCAATAATCTCTTCCACGAGTTCAGGAAACTGTAATAAGGCAGAGCCTGCGAGTTTCTTGTTCACTTTTTTTGCTGGGCACCCCATATTTATATCTATGATTTGTGCACCGTTAGCAACATTGAATTGTGCGGCCTGCGCCATAAGCTCAGGATCAGCTCCTGCAATTTGCACCGCGCGTATGCCCGACTCACCGCTGTGATCCATACGGTTCATCGACTTTTCAGTTTTCCAGACCTTTGGGTTTGACGATAACATTTCAGACACAGCAAGCCCGGCGCCTAAACGACGGCAGAGTTGTCTAAATGGTCTGTCTGTAATGCCGGCCATAGGCGCAACAATTACATTATTCTCAAGTTGGTATTTACCGATACGCACTGTATTCAATAGGCCTCTTTTCAAGGGGCGCTAAGTTTACGGCTTTTTTGACAAAAATCAAAGGCTATAAATTGAACAAAAGTGACTTTTTTTTGCTCTTTTCGTATTGACATTTGATAACCGTATGACGAAAGGGTTTATTTGGATGAAATTTGAACGAATGATGTTTTTATAATAAATAATGTTTATTTTTTATTTTGTAAAAAAATAGTAAAGCCTGTTAAATACAGGCTTTACATGCGACTTTTGAGTTAATACTCTAAAATTGTTAATGTACGTGATTAGCTATTTTTTGTACCGCTAACACGGGTCCAATCACCTTCAACGGCAATATCATCTAGCTCAATAAAAGGGGCATAGATATCAGCTACTGACTGAGCTTGCTCTTCTAATATACCCGACATGGCAATTTTACCACCGGGTTTTAACAACCCTAAAATTACACTGTGCAGTTCGCGTAGCGGTTGAGCTAAAATATTGGCAACAACAATATCGGCAGTAAACTCAGGTTGATTTTCCGGAAGGTATACTTCTAACTTGTCTGCAACGCCATTTCTATTTGCGTTATCAAGGCTTGCCTCGAGTGCTTGTGGGTCAATATCAATCCCAATCATGCGCTCTGCACCAAGTTTAATAGCAGCAATACCTAGAATGCCTGAGCCACATCCAAAATCGACTACGGTTTTACCGGTTAGGTCTTGGCTTTCTAGCCATTTTAGACACAAAGCAGTTGTTGCGTGCGTGCCTGTGCCAAACGCAAGGCCTGGATCAAGCAAAACGTTAACAGCTTCAGGGTCTGGAATGTCGCGCCAGCTAGGACAAATCCATAGCTTCTCGCCAAATTGAATAGGGTGGAAGTTATCCATCCACTCACGTTCCCAATCTTTATCTTCGAGCTGCTCAATTTTGTATATGAGTGATTCGTTTATTTCATCATGGCGCTTTAATAATGCAATCACTTCGTTCATATCGTGATTAGCTTCGAATAGACCAATTACGGTGGTGTCTGCCCAAAACTCTACAGTGCCAATTTTAGGCTCGTAAATAGGGGTGTCTTTAGCATCTATAAAAGTAACAGACGCACTGCCTGACTCCATTAATAGGTCACTTACTGCATCTGCCGTTGCAGCATTGGCATTGATACGGATTTGGATCCAAGCCATGATTTTTTTCCTTTAAATAGAAAAAAGGCCGCTACAGCGGCCTTTTTGGTTTTTACATAGCGCTAAATTATTTAGCGTCTAAAAAGCTTTTCAGTAAATCTGAGCGAGAAGGGTGGCGTAATTTACGCAGTGCTTTCGCTTCTATTTGACGAATACGCTCACGTGTTACGTCAAATTGCTTACCTACTTCTTCTAAAGTGTGGTCGGTATTCATATCAATACCGAAACGCATACGAAGTACTTTTGCTTCACGCGCTGTAAGTCCAGCTAGTACATCGTTAGTTGCGCCACGAAGCGACTCCATTGTTGCCGAATCGATTGGCGAATCAATGGTGGTATCTTCAATAAAGTCACCTAAGTGCGAATCTTCATCATCACCAATGGGTGTTTCCATCGAAATTGGCTCTTTAGCAATTTTAAGTACCTTACGGATTTTATCCTCAGGCATCATCATGCGTTCTGCTAATTCTTCTGGATTTGGCTCACGACCCATTTCTTGTAACATTTGACGAGAGATGCGATTAAGTTTATTGATCGTTTCAATCATATGTACCGGAATACGGATAGTTCTTGCTTGGTCAGCAATAGAGCGAGTAATAGCCTGGCGTATCCACCACGTAGCATAAGTAGAGAACTTATAACCACGGCGGTATTCAAACTTATCTACTGCTTTCATCAAGCCAATGTTACCTTCTTGGATTAAATCTAAGAATTGTAAGCCACGGTTGGTGTATTTTTTAGCAATTGAAATTACAAGACGTAAGTTTGCTTCAACCATTTCTTTTTTCGCACGGCGGGCCTTTGCTTCACCAATGCTCATTCGACGGTTAATGTCTTTAATACGCTCAATACTTAAACCTGTTGTTTGCTCAATAATAGATAGCTTATTAATACAGCGAATTATTTCAGGTTTAACTTCTTCTAGTTTAGCTGAGTACTTTTCATTATTTGAAATTTCTAAATCAACCCACGAAGCGTCAGTTTCGTTATTAGCAAAGTGCTTAACGAATGCTTTTTTAGGTAGCTTAGCAATTTGTACAGCTTGTTTCATGATTAGGCGTTCTTGAACACGAACGCGATCCATCATTTCGCGCATGTTGTTTACCATGCGATCAAACTGTTTAGGAATTAGTTTAAAGGTTCTGAAAAGCTCGCCAATTTCAAAAATAGCAGCTTGTGAATCAGGATGTGAACGACCTTTAGCTTCAAACGTATCACGTGCTTTATTGTATAAATCACGTAAGTTTTCAAAATGAATTCGAGCTTCTTCAGGATCTGGGCCTGTGTCTACTTCTTCTTCATCTTCATCGTCGTCGCTTTTATCTTCGTCGTCATCGTCGTCATCAAGTTGTTTTTCACTTAATTCTGAACCAATGTTAGTTGCTGAAATTGGCGCTTCGTCTTCGTTTGGATCAATAAATCCTACGATGATATCGCTTAAACGCATTTCTTCTGCTTCAAACTTATCCCACTGCTCTAGTAGGTAAGTGATTGCTTCAGGGTATTCAGCAACCGAAATTTGTACTTGGTTGATCCCTTCTTCAATACGCTTAGCGATTACAATTTCGCCTTCGCGTGTAAGAAGTTCAACGGTGCCCATTTCGCGCATGTACATGCGAACGGGATCGGTAGTGCGGCCAATTTCTTTTTCTACCGTAGCAAGTGCAGCAGCGGCAGCTTCAGCTGCGTCTTCGTCTGTCGTTGTTTCTTGCATCATTAATTCATCGGCATCAGGCGCATTTTCGCTAACCTTAATACCCATGTCATTAATCATGCTTATGATATCTTCTACTTGATCTGAGTCAATTATGTCTTGTGGAAGGTGATCATTTACTTCTGCAAAAGTTAAGTAGCCTTGCTCTTTACCTTTTTGAATCAGAAGTTTTAATTGTGACTGAGGAGTTGGATCCATAGAGATTGTTTCTTCCACTCTGATAAGTTGATACAACAGGCGCCATCACTTGGTTTACATTAATGCCAACCAGAACAATGTGACGCAGTGAATAGCACAGTATAACATCCAAAACTAGATCTGACTAGCTGTTAGTCGCTTTTAACGCTGTCATTAGTAAATGACATTCTAGCCTTTCGTCGCTATTTAGACCTTGTGTCTTGTCCTTTATTAATAGGGTCTCTAGTCGATAATTTAAACACTGATCTTCAATAAATTTAAAAGTATTTTTAAAAACAGTCTCTAAACGCTCTTCATTTATTTCATGTTGCCAAGTAGCGAGCTTAATAAGAGGCTCATAATCGTCAGTATCTCTAAAAAACTCGAGTAGCTGAGCCGTAGTGATATTCTCTTTTTCAAGTGCTTGTTGCTGCAAGCGAAGCAATAAACCAATACCTGCAATGTTCATTTGTGCAAGTTCTGGTAAATAAGGAACGCTTTTAGCTAAGTTGGGATGTTGAACTAAAATACCGAT
>NZ_LODI01000005.1:0-3624 GCF_001468485.1 Pseudoalteromonas sp. H71 | reverse complement strand
GCCTGTCGCATCGGGGTTATTTTAAATTTTCGCTCAATAGCGTGCTGTTGTTTTGGTGTTTTTAAGCGGTTATTAAGTTGTTCACGCGTGCGCCCAATTAATCGGCCTAATTGCTCTAAAATGTTTTCTTGATAAAATTCACTCGGAATTTTTTCAATGAGTGGCAACGCTGCACTAAGTAATTTTGCTTTACCTGAATCTAATGTTAAATCAATTTCTTGGCTTAATTTATTAAACATAACTTTAGTAAAGTCATCGGCCTCACTTAAACGCTGTTCGAATGCATCTTTACCTTCTTTTTGCACTAATGAATCGGGGTCTTCTCCGTCAGGTAAAAATACAAAATTTAATGCTTTACCGTCATTTAAATAGGGGAGTGCATTTTCAAGTGCTCGCCAAGCTGCGTCTCGTCCAGCTCGGTCGCCATCATAACAACAAATGACCTTATCGGTTGTTCTGAATAAGGTATGCATGTGCTCGCTTGTTGTTGCTGTTCCCAGTGCTGCAACGGCGTATTCAATCTCTTTTTCTGCAAGTGCAACAACATCCATGTAGCCTTCTACAATAAGAATGTGCTCTAACTTTTTGTGCGCTTGTTTTGCTTCATAAAGACCGTAAAGTTCAAACCCTTTATGAAAAATTCGGGTTTCTGGAGAGTTTAAATATTTAGGGCCTTGATCAGCTTGCATAACGCGTCCGCCAAAAGCGACTACTCTGCCGCGTTTATCACGAATAGGAAACATTAAGCGGTCGCGGAAAAAGTCGAACTGCCTGCCGGGTGTTTTTTCTGAGGCGAGCTTTAATTCTACGAGTTGCTCTTTTTGTTCTTTATTACGACCAAGTTGCAAACATAAACCATCCCATTCGCTAGGGGCGTAGCCAACCATAAACTTTTTAACGGTTTCGCCACTCAGTCCTCTACCTTTAACATAGTCAATGACTGCGGCCGAGTTAGCGTGGTGCTTAAGTTGGTGCTGATAAAAGCGAGCTGTATGAAGCATCAAATCGTAATCTGAGCGTTTTTGCGCTGCGGTACGTTCTGGCGCCGAACTACCCCCTTGTTCGCGAGGCACGTCTAAGTTAAGCATACTGGCTATTTCTTCAATAGCATCAACAAACTCAAGCTTTTCGTACTCCATAACAAACGAAATCGCATTCCCGTTAGCGCCACAGCCAAAGCAATGATAAAACTGTTTATCTTGCGATACAGTAAATGAAGGTGATTTTTCGTTATGAAAAGGGCAACATGCCTGATAGTCCTTGCCGGCTTTTTTTAGGCCAACTTTGGAGTCTATCAGATCGACAATATCGGTTCTGGCAAGTAAATCATCTATAAAACTTCGTGGGATCTTTCCAGCCATTAGTAAAATACAGTCCTGAAATATTAAGAAGAATAACGAAAGTGAAACTCACAATTTATACCAGTGAGGTATAAACAATTGGACCTTAACTTACCAAAATGACGGCTAAATAAATAGAGTCAGTATGAATAATTTCATTTTTTGAATATAGGCCTAAAGTTTACTTTTTAGTGACGTAAAAACAAAGAAACCGAGCACAAGGCTCGGTTTACTTCAATTATACTTTACGTATAGGGAGTGTTAGGCAGTTAATCTTTGCTTAATTAAACCAGAGATCTTACCCATATCGGCGCGACCTTCAGCTTTGCTTTTGATTATACCCATTACTTTACCCATGTCTTGCATACCTGCTGCGTTAGTATCAGCAATAGCCGCGTCAATGAGAGCTATGATTTCTTCTTCGCTCAATTGTTGAGGTAAGAAGGCTTCAAGTGCTGTTATTTCATTGGCTTCAATTTCAGCTAAATCATCACGCCCAGCATCTTTATACTGAGTGTAAGAGTCGCGACGCTGTTTAACAAGCTTTACTATAACGGAGGTAATACCTGCGTCGTCTAGTGTTATCTGCTCGTCAATCTCACGTTGCTTGATTGCAGCAAGTACCATGCGAATAGGGTTAAGACGTTGTTTGTCTTTAGCTCTCATCGCATCTTTTTGCGCATCTTTTAGCGTTATTAAAAGGCTCATTTATACAAGACCAAATGTATTAGTATAATTTAACGCGACGAGCGTTATCACGAGAAAGTTTTTTCATGTGACGCTTAACTGCTGCAGCTTTTTTACGCTTACGCTCAGCTGTTGGCTTTTCATAGTGCTCGCGACGACGAACTTCTGAAAGGATACCTGCTTTTTCACATGAACGCTTGAAGCGACGAAGTGCTACGTCAAACGGTTCGTTCTCTCTTACTTTAATTACTGGCATTAAAAATTCACCTACCTAAATTATGAGCGTTGCTCAAGTTGATCAAACATTGATCAAGTGGTTCAAAAATGGTGCGGTATTGTAATCCGAAGCAACACCACATGTAAAGGATAATATTAACAGAAACCCATAGCGTTAAACAGTCTTAATTTGTTTGGCGACGGTAGAGCCTGCTAAACACTTGTCCAGATTTTTTTTCTTTAATTAACAGCCAGTTAGTTGGGATGTTGAATGTATTTAGATCGCTCTCAACTTCAACATAAATAAGCGCATCTTCGTTAAGCCAGTTATTTATTTCTAATAAGTTACAGCTAGTTTGGGCTAAATTTTTGCGAAAAGGCGGGTCAACAAAAACCAAATCAAATGGCGTGTTAATATTTTTTTGTTCTAAAAATGAAAGTGAGTTTATATGTTTTACCTGCGCATTGATCAGTTTTAGCGTTGAGATATTCTGCTCTAGTTGCTTTGCTGCACTTGGGTCAAGTTCTAAAAATGTAGCGTTGCTTGCAAACCGTGAAAGTGCTTCAAATCCTAATCCCCCTGATCCTGCAAAACAATCGAGAACATTTGCGTCGCGCGTGTCTTGCATCAACCAGTTAAATACCGTTTCTTTGATTCTGTCGGTTGTGGGGCGTAAGCCTTGTACGTCTTTTACTGGAAGCTTACGGCCCCGAAATTGCCCACTTATCACTCTAATAAAGCCATCAGTAGATTTGCTAATTGCTTTATTTTTAGTTGTTTTATTTCTCATTTAGCTCACTAAAAAATGGTATCTGGGATCTAGCTCAGATAATATTGTAGTAGATTACGTATAGCTTCATTTTTCAACCGCATTAAAAGTGTTACTATTGAACACTTATGTTTTGAATGGTTGTTTGGCTGGCAAAGTATGTTGGCTCTTCCAAGCTATTTTCAAATTTTAGTTTATCAGATTTTTATAAGTGGTTATTAGCAAGTATGGCAAAAAAAAGTAAATTAATGTCTTGGCTCGGCTTTGGTAAGTCAGATAAGAAACAAGCCGAACAAAAAGCAGAGGCTGATAAACAACAAGCTTTAGCAGAGCAGGAAGCTAAACGCTTAGAAGAACGCGTTGTCGCTGAAAAAGCCGAACAAGAGCGTGTTGCTGTAGAGCAAGCTGAAAAATTAGCAATAGAACAAGCAAATGCTGAACTGCTAGCAAAAGAACGTGCTGCAGCAGAGCAAGCAGAGGCCCAGCGTTTAGAGCAGGAACGCGCTGCTGAGCAAGCTGAGGCGCAACGTTTAGAGCAAGAGCGTGTTGCAGCAGAGCAAGCAGAAGCCCAGCGTTTAGAGCAAGAGCGTATAGCAGCTGAACAAGCAGAA
>NZ_LODI01000004.1 GCF_001468485.1 Pseudoalteromonas sp. H71 | reverse complement strand
TTGAGTTGCCTTAGCGACTCAAGGGAAGCGAATCTTACGCTTTCCTGTGTTTTTGTCAACACTTAATTTTAAACTTTATAAAAATCTAAACCTAAGTTTCACTCGACTCACTAATGTGGTTTGCTTGGCTCGCTAAGCGTTGCCTGCTCTGCCGTCTCAGTGGGGTCGCATTATAGGGAGATCCAAAAACAGATCAACCCTTTTTTGAAGAAAACTTGAAAAAATATGCTGTTCGCACGTATTTTAATCGAAACGATTACTTTAAACACTAAAAAGGCCCGCAAGGGCCTTTTTACTTAATGAACGACTAGCTTCCAACCAAGTTTACTTTGCTGTTTAGACTCTTGCTGTAGCTCACTAGCCATTAATGGATGTTCTTTTAACCAGTTATTTTCGAATGTTAGTGTTAAAACTTCATTTTTAGCAGTTAATTCAAAGTTTGGCAGGACATCATCTTGTCGTCTCATTGACAAAATAACAGATACCCGCAGTAATCTTACGATGTACTGCGCAAGAAGGTTGTTTGCACCTAACGTACTAAAGCTGTCTTTTGGTATATCAGAGCGATGCGCATCGGCTACTGCCACAATTAACCTGTGCTCTGATTGCGAAAAACCAGGCATGTCGGTATTTTCTAGAATATACGCTGTATGCTTATGATACTGCTTATACTCTATTAGTAAGCCGATTTCATGTAACTGCGCAACGGCTTTTAACAGGGGTAAGCCATTTAAGTGATTAATTGGCCAATCTTCATTAATGCTTTGTGCGAGTTCAATAGCTAAACTAGAAACTCGTGATGCTTGTTTTTGGTCAACATGGTAGCGACTCATAAACCCATCAACTGTTCGCTTTCTTATATCGCTATTATGAAACTCTGGCACCATGCTATATAAAACACCTTCACGAAGTGCACCGCCTGCAAGCCCCATTTTTTCAATATTTAATGATTCAAACAAAGCAATCAAAATAGCAAGACCCGATACAAAGACTAATCGACGGTCTTCGCTTAAACCTGGAAGGTCTAACGCAGCAATGGTTTTAAATGCAATTGATTGCTCTTTTATTGAATTTAGTTTTTCTAAAGTAAGAAGGTCATCAAGGTTTTGTGCCACCATTATTTCTTGAATAGCCTGCACTGTACCTGATGCGCCTGATGCAATTTGCCACCCTGCGGCTTTGTATTCAGGTGCTATATTATCGATAACAGCTCGAGCGGCCTTTATAGCGGTATTGAAATTACTATGTGTTAATAAGCAATCTTTAAAATAACGCTCAAGGTAAGTAACACACCCCATGTTGAGGCTCTTGTATAAAAGGGCATCAAATTCTTTACCAATCACTACTTCGGTACTTGCACCACCAATGTCAATAACGAGCTGTTTGCCGGTACATGCTGAAGTGTGCGCTACACCTTTGTATATGGTACGCGCCTCTAGTTCACCACTAATAACGTTGATTTTATGGCCAAGAATTTTTTCAGCTTGCGCTTTAAACACTTCAGCATTAGTTGCCAAGCGTAATGTAGCTGTAGCTACTATGGTAATATTTTGATTTGGAATATCTTGTAAACGCTCAGCAAAAAGCGCGAGGCATTCCCAGCCTCGCTGCATAGCCTCGGTGCTTAATACATTATCTTTATCAAGCCCGGCGGCTAGCCTAACCTTGCGTTTTACGCGACCAATCGTTTGTAAACCGCCAGCCACTGATTTGGCAATAAGCATATGAAAGCTATTTGATCCCAAATCAATAACTGCGTATACATTTTTTTGCGGTATAAGTTGCCCCACCGTTCAAAAACCTCTAGTTACTACTACTTATGCAAACGGTTTATTACGACCGTCCTTTTTGGTAACTATTATTTGGGCGACGTCCGTTGTTATTACTACGATTACGAGGACCATTTGAATAGTTGCGCTTTCTTTGAATAATAGGCTTAGTTAGGTCGTCTAACAAAGCGGCTTTATCGTAATGAGATAAAGGAATGCTGTGCTCTATATATTCTTCAATTTCATGTAGGTTATAAGCATATTGTTCACATGCAAAGCTTATTGCATGCCCTGATGCACCCGCACGACCTGTTCTACCAATGCGGTGAACATAATCTTCACAGTCATCAGGTAAGTCAAAGTTAAATACATGACTTACTTCTGGTATATGCAAACCACGCGCGGCAACATCGGTTGCAACTAAAAAGTCTAATTCGCCTTTGCTAAATTGCGCTAAGATGCTTTGACGTTTTTTCTGATTTACATCACCTGTTAGCATACCAACACGATGGCCATCAGCTTTTAACCACGCATACACGGTTTCACAACTGTGCTTAGTGTTTGCAAATACAATGGCTTTATCTGGCCATTCTTCTTCGATCAAAGTTAATAAAAGCTTAATTTTATCTTCTTGCGATGGGTGAAACAGCTCTTCTTTTATGCGTTTACCAGTTTTTACGTCAGGCTCAATTTGTACATGTTCTGGGTTGGTCATGTGTTCAAACGCAAGCTCTTGTACGCGGTACGATAAAGTCGCAGAAAATAATAAGTTTAATCTCTTTGATGTATCTGGCATACGATCAAACATATAACGTATATCTTTTATGAAGCCTAAATCGAACATACGATCGGCTTCGTCAAGCACGACAACCTCTATTTCATTAAGGGTGTAACAGCCTTGCTTGTACAAATCGATTAAACGACCTGTCGTACCAATTAAAATATCTACGCCTTTTTCTAATTGTGCACGTTGTTTTTCGTAATCTTCGCCACCATATACTAAACCTAAGTTAAGATTACAGTGTGGCGCTAAAATTTTTGCATCTTTGTGTATCTGAATCGCAAGCTCCCGAGTAGGGGCCATGATCAGGGCTCTTGGATGTTTACTAGGTGCTTTGCTAGATTGTAATAACCGATGGCACGTGGCAGTTAAAAATGCCAACGTTTTGCCAGTACCCGTTTGTGCTTGGCCCGCAATATCGCGTCCGTCACAAATAAAAGGTAGGCATTTTGCTTGAATAGGTGTGCAGTATTCAAACCCATTCTCGGTTAGACCGGCAACCACTTCCGGTGCGATAGCAAAGTCTGAAAACTTTTTATCGGTTAAATGTGTCTTAGTCATAGCGTTTAAGCATAACGTTTAAACTTGCAATAAGAAACAAGAGTGTTTAAATACGCACTAAATATTTCGCCTAACTAAATCGGAGAGCGCAATGAGCGAGAAAATAATCCAAATTACTGACGATAGCTTTGAAGCTGACGTATTACAATCAGACAAGCCTGTACTAGTAGACTTCTGGGCTGAATGGTGCGGACCTTGTAAAATGATCGCCCCTATTCTTAACGAAGTTGCTGATGAATACGACGGTCGTGTTGCTGTTGCTAAACTTAATATTGACCAAAATGCTGGCACTCCGCCTAAATTTGGTATTCGTGGCATCCCTACTTTGCTTCTTTTTAAAGATGGCCAAGTTGCTGCAACTAAAGTTGGTGCACTTTCAAAAACACAACTTATCGAGTTTTTAGATAACAACATCTAATAGACTAGAACTAAAAAAAGGGCTTTTGCCCTTTTTTTGAATTTATTTTGTATAAACACTGGACGCTATGCCAGTGAACTGCTAGTTTATAAAGCCAACTAATCCTTAGTTATATTCAACCAACCTCACTCAACGATCAAAGCGACTTTGAGTATGACAATTGTAATAAAGAACCCACCAATATGCATTTACGCGAATTAAAAGACAAGTCTATAAAAGAACTTGTAAACTTAGCTGAGTCCATGGGGCTCGAAAACGTAGCCCGCTTAAGAAAGCAAGATATCATTTTTACCATATTAAAATCCCATGCCAAAGGCGGAGAAAATATCTTCGGCGGCGGTGTGCTTGAGATTTTGCAAGATGGTTTTGGCTTTTTAAGATCATCAGAAGCTTCTTACTTAGCTGGCCCAGATGACATTTATGTATCACCGAGCCAAATTCGCCGTTTCAGTATGCGTACTGGCGACTCAATTTCAGGCCTTATTCGTCCACCAAAAGACGGCGAACGTTACTTTGCATTACTTAAAGTAAACGAAGTTAACTTTGATAAACCTGAAAATTCTCGTACTAAAATTCTTTTTGAAAACTTAACCCCATTACATGCAAACGAACGTTTCCGCATGGAACGTGGTAACGGTAGTAAAGAAGACATTACTGCTCGTGTACTTGATTTAGCATCACCAATTGGCCGCGGTCAACGTGGTTTATTAGTAGCACCGCCAAAAGCGGGTAAAACAATGCTACTGCAAAACATTGCACAATCAATCACACATAACCATCCTGACGTTACATTAATGGTTTTACTTATTGATGAACGCCCGGAAGAAGTAACTGAAATGCAACGCCTTGTTAAAGGTGAGGTAATTGCATCAACGTTTGACGAACCTGCGTCTCGTCACGTCCAAGTTGCCGAAATGGTTATCGAAAAAGCAAAACGTTTAGTTGAGCATAAAAAAGACGTTGTTATTTTACTTGATTCAATCACGCGTTTAGCGCGTGCTTATAACACGGTGATCCCTTCATCAGGTAAAGTACTTACCGGTGGTGTTGATGCTAATGCACTTCACAAACCTAAGCGTTTCTTTGGTGCAGCACGTAATGTTGAAGAAGGTGGTAGCTTAACAATTATAGCCACTGCGCTTATCGATACTGGCTCAAAAATGGATGAAGTAATCTACGAAGAGTTTAAAGGTACTGGTAACATGGAATTACACCTTAACCGTAAAATTGCGGAAAGACGTGTATTCCCAGCTATCGACTTTAACCGCTCTGGTACTCGCCGTGAAGAACTACTTACTAAGCCAGATGAGCTTCAAAAGCTATGGATTTTACGTAAAATCGTTCATGAAATGTCAGAGATTGACGCCATGGAATTTTTAATCGATAAACTATCAATGAGTAAAACCAATGATGAGTTTTTTGATTCGATGAAACGTCAATAAACGCATTTAAGTAATACAAAAAAAGCGCCCTGGGCGCTTTTTTTATATTTGTTATAATGTGTACTTACGTTTCATTATATTTGTGTAATACAGCCTGGAGCTCTGACACAAGCTGATTAATATATTTCATATCTTTTTCGCCTTTTTGCAATAAGGCGCTGTCTAAATTTTTCGCAGCTGAAGCTATTTCCTCTAAGGCAAACATTTGTGCCGCACCTAATATTCGGTGGCTATCTTTTTGCAAAGCGTCAAAGTCTTCACTTAAAAAATGCTGTGTAATGTTGTCGCTTTCTAAGCTGAAACTTTGTTTAAAGCTTATTACTAAGTCACTGATATCTATGTCACTTGATACATTAGGTCCGTCTGAATGCACTTGGTCTAAATTTTCTGACAAGGTTTTATAAAATAAGTCTTTATCCAATGGCTTTGCAAGGTAACCAGTAAACCCTAATGTAAGGTAGTCGTCTATTTCGTGACTCATTGCGTTTGCAGTGAGCGCAAATATTGGCCGTTGAAAACCACATTTTTTCAATAACTCAAAGGCAGCTCGCCCATCCATTATTGGCATTTGAATATCAAGAAGTACAAGGTCTGGGTATATTTGTAAGCATTGCTCTACAGCTTGCTCGCCGTTTTCGACTGCAATTACATCAAGCCCTAAAGAGCGCAAATAACGGCTAATGAATCTGCGGTTATCTGCGTGATCCTCTGCAAGAAGCACAGTACCGCTTAGCTGCTTTTTATTTTGCTCTATTTGCCCAATATCACTGTGTTCACTGGATACTTGCGCACAAGGTAAAAAGAACGAGAATTGACTTCCTTTTTTATATTCACTTTGTACGCTTATATATCCGCCCATCATAGAAGCGAGCTGCTGCGATAAACTAAGCCCTAAACCTGTACCACCAAACCGCCGACTAATGCTGTTATCTGCTTGGCTAAAGTATTCAAAAATGAGTTTTAATTGTGAGGAGTTCATACCTATACCGGTATCTTTAACAATAAAAACAATACCTTGCTCTGATTTATTTAATACAATTACCACCTGTCCTGATTGAGTGAACTTGATTGCATTAGCACACAAATTGATAAGAATTTGTTTTACTCGCATTAAATCAAGGCGGGTGTAAAACTCATCGCCCACCTTATTTTCAAGCACAAGCCGAAGGGTTTTTGCTTTTGCCTGAGGACTGAACATAGCGTGCACATCATTTACCAGTTGCACCATGTCGAAACACGAAACATTAAGCTCTAATCTATTCGCCTCTATTTTACTTAAATCGAGTACATCGTTTATCAAGCTTTTTAGATGATTACTGTGCCGCTGAATAATAGCTAACTCATCTTTTAGCTGTTCAGGCTCGTATAAACCATTCATTAAGTCGTCTGTTTGTCCGAGAATCGCCGTTAATGGTGTTCTTATTTCATGGCTAACATTAGCCAAAAATTGACTTTTAACATCATTAGCTGCTCTCAACTCTTGGGCAACACCTTGAAGCTCTGCTGTGCGTTGCGCCACCTGTTCAGCTAAATATTGTTTTGCCCGTTTTTCTGCGCCGCGTCGATATAAAGCAACCCCTGTCACTATGACTAAAAATAACAGTACAAAAATAAACACCGTTAACTGCGAACGCTGCTTCATTTTTAACTCTTGTAATTTACGGTCTTGTTTCAGCTCTTTAATTTCTTGATTCAATTGTGTGGCTTTAAATTGTTTTTCTAGCACGGCTAAGGCTTTAACAATAGAGTCACTTCTTAATTTGCGTAGTTCGTTATTGTACTTTTCATGCAACTGCATTGCATTTTCGTAGTTCCCCCTACTTGCCTCAATCAAAGCATGGGTGCCAAGTCCATCTCGCATAATGCGATCATTACTATGCTCTTTGAGTAATTCAAAAACGCGTTCAATATTCGTTTTTGCCTCATCTAACATTCCCCTTACAAGCTGGACTTTTGCGAGAGTTTGCAGTGCAGTGAGCTCTAAGTTTTTATTATCAATTTTAAGTGAGTACTCTATCGCTAATTGCGCTTGCTCATACGCTAATTCCACTTTATTAAGAATAATATTAACGTTTGCAATGTTAGTGTACTGAGTCGCTAACTTATTCATATTGTTGACGGATAGGTAATAGCGGGTTGCTAATTGGTAGTAATGCATCGCTAAATCTAGCTGGTTGCTTTCAAAATAAACCACCCCCATATTATTATGCACCATAGCAATACCCAAATTATCATCTAACTTGCGAAAAATTTTTAACACGTCTTGATAAATACTCATGGCATTTTCATAACGAGATAAGCGTATATACACGCCCGCTATGTTAATTAAAATATCGCCTTTATCCTGTTCACTACCCACTTTTTCGTAAATCTCTTTTGCTTTTAGGTAGTAATCAAGCGTTGCTACTAATTTATGCATATTAAAATAAGCTAAACCAATATTATTCAATAAGTTTGCTTGCTCTAATGGTTGGTTATTAATTTTTGCAATATCAAGTGCGCGGGTATATTGAGTAATTGCTTGTTTAAACAAGCCTTGATAAAAAAGTGCAACACCTTGCATTTTAATCGCACGAAAGTGCTCGCTAGGAAAAAGTGATCCAGAAGTTTCTTGCTCTAATAATTTAAAGTAATTAAAAGCATCACTATAGTGGCCGCTCGACAGCGCAGTATCGGCAAGGCCTGCATATATTTCAGCACGACTTTGAGCTGTAATACGTTGGTTATTAAGTAAGGCGTTACCCAATTCAAGCTTTGCATCCCATTGTTGTTGTTGTTTAAACTCTTCTAATAATGGTTCTGATTGTTGAGCATAACTTGGCAAATAGAACAAACTGCATACAATGAATAAGAGGCACTTGAGCTTGCCATGCATAATTTTAATCCTTCAAATTGTTACGTGTAACAATGTAATCTGTACTGAAGATACACTAAATACTAGGACCTAAACAATGCTTAACCCACTGATTGACCGAATATTTGACTTAATATTAACCCAAAAAGTGTGGCAAGTTCATATCCTAGCAGCTGAGCTTATTAATTGTGGTACAATTAAGCCACTTGATAAAAACCCTGAACGTGATTTATTTAAGCGTAATTTTTTAATTATGAATGCATTGTATCAACTACAGGAACAACTTCACCCTAAAAGTCTCTTAATATCAACACTTCATATAGAGTTCATTGAAACGGATATAGAAAACCCAGCAACGCTTAAATCTAACTTAAAAGATTATTATTTAGACTGGGGGAATTACGAAGCAAGCGAAGAGCAAATTAATGAGCTACTCACAAGTTTTTGGCAAAAGTTTAAGAGGGTAAATAGCGCGCCAGCTTTAACAGAAGATCACTTTGACACACTTTTGGCAAAGTGGCAGCTAACAAATGATTTTTCACTTAAAGAATTACAAAAACGTTGGCGACAGCTTGCACTGGCGAACCACCCAGACAAACCTACTGGCTGCGAGAATGCATTTAAGCAAATAAAAGTAGAGTACGAGCAGCTTAAACCGGCTGCTCGCTCATAACTTGATTAACGCGTTAGGCGACGAGCACGAATTTTGCGCCCTTTTATATTACCTTCGGTTAATTTACGAAGTGCCGGTTTAGACGCATTACGTTCAACAGCTACAAATGCGACGTTATCAAGAACATTGATTTTACCTACTTGACGCCCAGCAATACCGTCTTTACCCGTTAACGCACCTAAAATATCACCAGCACGCACTTTTTGCTTTTTACCTGAGTCTATCATCAGAGTGACCATGTCTGGTTTATACGGTGGTTTATCCAACAAATTATATGAAGGCATTGGTTCAGGCTCAAAGTCGCGTTCATAATGATCACCAATTTGCGCTACTTTAAATTGCTCCGCATCACCATAAATTGAGCAAGCAATCCCTTTTTTACCCGCGCGACCCGTTCGCCCGACACGGTGAACGTGTGTTTGCGGGTCATGCGCTAAATGGTAGTTGATTACCATATCCATATCGTCAATATCTAAACCACGTGCTGCAACGTCTGTCGCAACTAAAATAGACGCACTTTTATTAGCAAAATGAATCAGAGTGCGCTCTCGGTCACGTTGTTCTAAATCACCATGCAATGCCACAGCGCTGAAGCCTTCATCGGCTAAATCGTCGCACACTTGCTGCGTTTCTACCTTGGTATTACAAAACACAACACAGCTTTGTGGTGTAAATTTAAGTAATAGTAATTTAAGTGTTGGATAGCGCTGTTTGTTATTATCCATTTTGTAGAAGTACTGTTTTATTGTGCTTTTTTCTTGCTCTTCTTCTACTTTAATCATTTCAGGGTTACTAAGTACACGCTTTGCTATCGCTTCGATTGCGCGTGGAAAAGTAGCACTAAATAAAAGCGTTTGGCGGTTTTGTGGAATGCATTCAATAATCGCATCAAGGGTATCTTGAAAACCCATATCAAGCATTTGATCGGCTTCGTCTAGTACTAATGTTTCTACATCATCTAACCGTAATGTCCCTTTGCGAATATGGTCATCTACACGCCCTGGTGTACCAACAATGATATGTGCACCGTGTTCAAGCGACCCAATTTGTGGGCCAATTGATACACCACCACATAGCGTTAATATTTTAATATTATGAATACCGCGAGCAAGTTTACGCATTTCAACAGCTACTTGTTCGGCAAGCTCACGTGTTGGGCATAATACTAACGATTGAATACGAAAACGTTTTACGTTTAATTTAGCAAGCACACCTAAACTGAACGCAGCCGTTTTACCTGAACCCGTTTTTGCCTGAGCAATGATGTCTTTACCTTCAAGTACAGGAGGCAAACTTTGTGCCTGTACAGGTGTCATGTGGGCGTAGCCAAGCGTCGATAAATTATCAACAAGTCCAGCTGGTAAAGCCAAAGATGAAAAAGCAGTTGAAGTCACAGTAAATTCCATAGCAGTAAAAATAACGCGGGAAAAGTCCCACTAAATATGTCGCTAATAATAGCAGAATTCGTTATTGGCAACCATTAGCAAACACATTATAAAATATTGTTAATAAAAACATATTGCAAATGATATTTATTTTCATTAAGATTGCGCTTCACTTTTTATTTAAATACTGAGCTGGAAGCATCAAATGAAACTGAGTTCCCTTTACATCGCACTATTGGCAACAATAACAACAAATACATATGCAAATTCTACCGACCTTGAACATATAGAAGTCAAAGGAAGTTACTTTAATGACTACAAAGTAGATAACGCAAATGGTGCAATGAGAACGTCAACTTCATTACTCGATACAGCTCAATCAGTGACTGTAATTGGCGACATTATTATCAACGAACAACTTGCAACAACATTAGGTGAAGTACTTTCAAACGATGCAAGCTTAACGGCCGGTTCAAAACAACGTAACCGTGAAGTATTTAACTTACGTGGATTCGAACTCAGCTCATCAACCGGTTATTTACGCGACGGGCATCAGCATTGGTCGCACTATCAACAACCCATTGAAATTTTACAACAAGTAGAGGTTATTAAAGGCCCATCAAGCATTTTATATGGTCAATCAGGTCCTGGTGGCCTAATTAATATGGTCACTAAAAAGCCGACAGCACACACATTATTTAATGCCAGTGCCGATGTAGATCAGCATGGTTCAACACGCTTTATGATAGATGCTGCAGGCGCTTTAACGGATGCAGAAGATTTACGTGCACGCGGTATTTTAGTTAAGCAAGATGTTGATTACTGGCGCGAATACCAAAACGGTGAAAACCGCGAGCGTGACCGCTTTTTAGGTGCGTTGATTGTTGATTACGATATTAGCGACAATGCTCTT
This sequence comes from Pseudoalteromonas sp. H71, assembly GCF_001468485.1. Taxonomy (GTDB): domain Bacteria; phylum Pseudomonadota; class Gammaproteobacteria; order Enterobacterales; family Alteromonadaceae; genus Pseudoalteromonas. Next base: position 100,419 of record NZ_LODI01000004.1, on the reverse strand, counting down.
GTTCGAGTTCATTATGACCGCACAGACGACGAAGCAGGTTTAGACACAGGTGCATGGATAGACGACAACGCCAACGTTATTGGCGACGATAAAACTATTCGCGATATGTCTTGGGCGTTTACCGACATAACGGTAGAAAATGCGGGCATTGATTTTCAAGTATTTTTAAACGATAACTGGCAAGTAAAGCTGGGTTATAACGAACAAACATTTGAACGCCAACGTTTTGAGTCAGCTCCACGTAAGCCGAGTAATTTTGTTGAAGGCGACAGCTATGAGTCTCGCCCTTACGACCGATTTGACGACTGGCAATTTAAAACCGCATTTATCGACTTTATCGGTGAATTTGAAACAGCAGGCGTTCATCATCAATTACTCATTGGTGCTAACTCGCTTGATTATTATTATGGACAGCGTCGCACCTCAGCTGATTCATTTAATTTTATATCTGGTCAAACAGAGCCAAGTCGCCCAACTGTCAGCTATAAAACAGATGATACTATCAGCGAAACAGAATACGACTACTACGGTATTTATGTTCAAGACTTAATCACGTTTTCGCCACAGTGGCAGCTATCGCTTGGTGGCCGCTACGATAAACAAACACGTGAAGATGCCAATAATGAATCGTTTGTGCCAAAAATAGGTGTGCTTTATCATCCTAATGCATCAGCGACGGTATACGCGAGTTACTCTGAAGGTTTTGAACCTCAAGGCAGTGATACTCTTGTAAACGAAGACGATATAAATAATGGGATGAAGCTAGATGCCGTTACCTCTGAGCAAAAAGAAATTGGTATTAAGTGGCAGTTATTTGATGATCGCTTAATGCTAAGTGGTGCGCTTTTCGATATAAGTAAAAATGGCACACTAGTTACAGAAACGCTTGAAGTACCAGTGGGTGATCTAACTTCTGAAACAAACCAAATTGGTGAACAACGCCATAAAGGGATTGAACTAACAGCACAAGGTGCGGCAACCGACCGTTTATTTATAATGGCATCGACTATGTACCTAGATGCAAATTACGAACGTGACGAAGAGTTAGAAGGTAAGCGCCCTACCGATGCCCCTAAATGGTCTGCATCACTTTGGACTCGTTACGAATTTAACGACGCGATTGCATTTAATGCCGGTGCATTTTACGAAGGTGAGCGTTTTGCAGATAGTGACAACACGATTATTAAAGATGCCTACACACGCGTAGATGTAGGTGCAACTTACAAACTTAAAGTAAGCAAAACCGATGTTAACTTACGCCTAAACATAGAAAACTTATTTGACGAAGAATACCTAGCCGGTGGTGGAACAAATAACGTAACAATAGGTGAAGGCACTAACGTAAGACTAGCTGCACAGTTTAGCTTTTAATTAAGCGCTTTAATTACCAGCCCGCGCTTAAAATACGCGGGCTTTTTTGATCACTTAAAGCAGCTCATTCATCTCATCTATTTTTTTACGTCTTTATTACATGTTTTAATAGCCGCAATCATAAATAAGGCTAATTACCATGAAAAATCTCATCACCGCACTACTCCTTACCAGTAGTATGGCAGCTACTGCCAGCAGCAACGAATTTACAAGCAATCAATTACAACAAGTAGATAAAGTGCGTACCACAGCCCTTAATAGCCACTTAAGCTATGAGCTATTAGAGTCACTAACAACCGAAGTTGGCCCGCGTTTACCTGGCACCGAAAACGATAAAAAAGCCGTTGCTTGGGCGCAAGCTAAATTTAAAGAACTGGGCTTTGATAAAGTATGGCTTGAAGAAGCGACCTTTCCAGAATGGCGCCGCTACAGCGAAAGTGGAAAAATATTAACACCTAGCGAACAACCCCTTCATTTAACTGCACTAGGTAATAGCATAAGCACACCTAAAGGAGGTATCAGCGCACCGATTAAATTATTCGAAACACTTGATGAACTAAAAGCAGCACCGGCTAATAGTTTAAAAGGCAAAATTGCTTACATTAACTACAGAATGAATCGCGATATAGACGGCAATGGTTATGGACCCGCTGTAAAAGCACGTGCCACCGGAGCAATTGAAGCATCTAAAAAAGGGGCTGTTGCCTACATGATGCGGTCAGTAAGTACAGGTCATCACCGTTTTGCCCACACCGGCGGAAGCTATTATAAAGAAGGCGTTAAAAAAATACCTAACGTAACCATTGCTAACCCCGATGCCGATCAAATTGCTCGCTTAGTCGCTTTAGGCAAAGATGTATCGGTCAATATAAATGTACAAACCGAAAACCTTGGCGAAGGCACTAGTTACAATGTTATAGGCCAATTTAACGGTACCGAAAACCCAGAGCAATACGTATTAATTGGCGGGCATTTAGACTCATGGGATTTAGGCACAGGCGCACTTGATGACGGTGCCGGCGTTGCATTGACTATGGCGGCTGCTAAACATATTAGCGATGTAAAACGCCCTAAACGCAGTATTCGCGTTGTCCTTTTTGCCGCTGAAGAGCTTGGTTTATGGGGTGCAAAAGCGTACTTTGCGAAACATAAAAACAATTTACACAATATTGTCGCTGCTGCAGAGTCTGATTTTGGCGCTGATGTAGTTTACGGTTTTGAATCAAATGTAGATGCAGCGTCACTGCCTGTAGTACGTGCTATCGCAAAAGAGCTTGCCCCTTTAAATGTTGAGTACATTGGTAAAAACCAAGCTAACGGCGGACCTGATCTCATTCCATTTAAAAATGCGGTGTCGGCACCTATTTTTGAGCTGGCCCAAGATGGTACAGACTACTTTGATTATCACCACACCGCTGACGACACGCTTGATAAAGTAACGCCAGCAAAGCTTCGTCAAAATACAGCAACCTATGCGGTATTTGCGCTTATGGCAGCAGACGCAAAAACAACAATTAAACCAAAAATAACAACAAAAGAGTAACAGACATACTTACTTACAGTTTGTTGCTTTAAAAAATATGCCCCTTGTTTTACTTTAATAGAAATTAAAACTCGGGGCATTATTGCATGCTGCTTTTCAACACCGGTCAGTCTTTTCCTCATTTTTCACAAACGCAGTCCTGCCCAAGCTGCCAAAGCGATAGCTATCACTTAGTAAACCATAGCCGCTACTTACGTTTTACGATTATTCCTATCGTACCATTAAAGCTAAATTACAAGCGCGAATGCTACCAATGTGGCCATAACGAAGCCATTAATATAAAAAAACTCCCCTTAATTGAAAAACTAAGCCTGCCAAAATACGGGATTGGCTTAATTTTATTATTGTGGGTAATAGTGTATTTTTTCCAACAATACACCGACAACCAAGCAATCAAATACAACTACTTAAGTAACCCACAGGCATTTGATACATATTTAGTTCACGCTGATAAATTTACTCACGAACCATGGACGCTAACAAATTTAAAAGTGGCCCAAGTACTCAGCTTTGACGAGCAATTTATTACTTTTCAAGTAAGCAATTACAGCTATAAACGCAACCGAGGCATAACCACGGCAATGCGCACCAGTTTATTAGTACAACGCGATTATTTTTCAACAAGCACAATTACCTTACCCCGTGATGAGGTAAAGCGCTTATATAATAATGACGTGATTTACGATGTGCTGCGCCCACACGCTAATAGCTTGTATGGTGGGTTTGTGATGTTTCCGCCTAAACCTAAGCCTTTATACAAAGGTTTAAAGCTAGATAAAAACAACCAGCAAGGCATTATGTACTTTAAAGATGGGCAATTTGAAGAAGCCTTAGAAAGCTTTAAACTTGCTGCAGAGTCAGGCTCTCAATGGGGGCAGCTTAACCTTGCACAAATGTACCGAGACGGCCAAGGTGCAGACAAAAACACACAACAAGCTATTTACTGGTATAAAAAAGCAATTGCTCAAGGTAATAGTAAAGCAACCTACGAACTTGAGCAGTTGTGTAAATTTATAACATGTGAATCAATTATGTAGGGCAGAAAGCACGGCTCTACTTATTTGTTTTAAATAACCTTGTATAAACCACATTGCAAAGCACAATAACTAGCCCTGCAACAACCCCTAGCACTCCATCAAAGACTAGCGGGGCTAATAGCTCACCTATATTGCCTAGTATTGACTGCGCATAACTAATCACATTAAGTTGTGCATGATGTAATAACTCAATACCATGAGATAAAATACCGCCTCCCACCAAAAACATGGCCACAGTACCTGCAAAAGCTAAAAACTGCATAAGTCGTGGTGCTGCCGCAAGCAAGCTTTTACCCAGAAACTCTTTAACCGCACTGCCAGACACTTTAGATTGATTTACCAAATACAAGCCTGCATCGTCAAGTTTTACAATTGCAGCTACAAGTCCATAAACACCAATAGTCATAACAATCGCTATTACACAAAGAACTAAGGATTGATTGAGTAATGTTTGGCCCGCGACAGTACCAAGCGTAATAACAATGATCTCGGCCGATAGAATAAAGTCTGTCCGTATCGCACCTTTTATTTTTTGTTTTTCATATTCAACTAAATCAAGTGTTTTTTCGCCATCTGCAATCTCATCATGATGAGGTAAAAATCGCGCAAATATTTTTTCAGCTCCTTCAAAACATAAAAACAACCCACCTAAAATTAAAAGTGGTGTAATGAGCCATGGAAGCCAAACACTGATCATCAACGCCGCAGGAACAAGGATTGCTTTATTTAAAAATGATCCTTTTGCTACCGCCCATACAACGGGCAGCTCTCTGTCGGCTGACACACCCATTACTTGCTGTGCATTCAGCGCTAAATCGTCTCCTAAAACACCTGCTGTTTTTTTTGTCGCTATTTTACTCATGGTTGCAATGTCATCGAGTAAAGCCGTTATGTCATCTAATAATGTTAAAAGGTTAGTGCCTGCCATTTTGCTTCCTTGGGTCTGTTGTTCTTTCAATGTTAAATTTGCAGCAGCCTGTTTGGTATTTAGGCAAGGCAGAGCCGATGCAGTGTGGTTATTCCCCATAAATTGGCGATAACGTAGCATTAATACCAAACAGGCGCTGCCCGATGGGTTCTTCCTAGGGGCTACTTACTTTTTGTTGCTCGGCTTTTACTTAGTCCACTAGGTTACAAACCTCGCGCCACGATTAAATAGCCCCTAGTTTGAACAAATTTCAATCCGAAAAGATCAACAGACCCTAGCTTATAAATAATTTAATCAACATAACGTAAAGCGCGCCTTTCACCAACGGTTAATTTTGCCCTGTTATTCTTAAGTAAAATAGCGGGTAAAATATATTAAGGAAGGGAAAATGAAAGCAACACTTGTTTTAATGGCTTGCTTACTCAGTTTAATTGGATGTAGTAAAAAAACAACAAGCACACACTACGTATGTAATAACAAGAAAGCAGTACTGAGTACGTTAAAAAACCAAGAAGCAGAGCTCACCTTCAATAATAAAATATACAACCTTTCTCATGAAGAAAGCGCGTCTGGAAATAAGTATATAAATAAAAAAGTACTTTTTTGGGGAAAAGGCGCTGAAGCGATGCTTATAATTTTAGGCAAAAAATATCACTGCACCTTAAAACAACAAGCTACTAACAACAAATTAAAAAACTTGCTACACTAAAAAAAGTCTTAATTTTGTTGATGAAGTTATGCGTTCTATTGCCATTAAACATAAAATAATTTTAGCCTTTTGTGCTATAGGTCTATTAATGCTTATCAGTAGCTTATTTTTTTACTGGTCCTTAAATAAAATAAGCACGACTACCTCACGAATAGAGAACCTTGCTGTTCCAGCTCAACAAGTCAGTAAAGACTTAAGATTATCGCTTCTCTCTATAACCAAATTCAATGCACTAGCTTATAGTCAAACAAAACCTGATTTATTACTGACCAATAAAAAAGAAGCGCTTAGCGAGCAACAAGAATTCAGTAATATGCTCAATGCACTTAAGCCACAATTGACAGGTCAGCAAAACATGCAAACTTTGCTAGTTGACGCTTCAAAAAACTTTGAGCAACTAAGCAAAACAAGCGCAAACATGTTTAATGCCAAAGAACAGCGTTTTACGGCGCAGTCGGCTGCTACCTCACTAATTAAAGAGTTTGGTGATGAGCTAAGTAACCTCAGTAATGCCTTACTCGATATAGAACTCATAGAGATAAATGCAAAGCAGCAGTCGTTACTAAACTCTGTATTTGGCACAGCAACACGCATTGACGACTTACTCTTTAATTTAAGCAACAATATTAAAAGTATTACGCAAACGACCAGTGTCAGCGACTTAAACGTCCACCAACAAGATACCCAATTTTTACTTGATAATATCCAGCCAAACTTTGTGTATTTAGAGCAGCAAGCCACTCCCTTAGGTGAGCGTTTAAACGCGGCTCAATTTACCGAGCAATTTAATAACTTAAGAACACGATTGAATGGGCCCGACGGTATTTACGCCCAGCAAAATAAAGCGCTTGAAAACACCCAAATGGCACAGCAAAGTTTTGAGCGTTTTCAACAAGAGTTTATAGACACAGAAAGCCAATTATTACAGCTTAATAAACTGGCTGACGAGCGTTTTAAAACTCTGCAAAGCAGTGCTAAGTCGGCAATTAATATGGGTTCTAGCTCTGTCATTATAATTGCGATTGTACTTATTGGTTTACTTATTGTTATTTCAATTTTTACAACTAATGCCATGCTAAAACCACTTAAAAAAGTAAATAGCGATTTAGCACGTATTGCCTCAGGTGATTTTTCTAAACGCAGCCAACCGCGTAGCAAAGATGAATTTGGCACTTTACTTAACAACATCAATAAGCTCAGCGATGATTTGACCCACCTTATAAAAGCGATTAGTAATGATGCTCACGAGCTTGATAAATCGGCCATTCAAACAAGTGAAAAGGGCCAACAGATGACCATTGTTGCTCAGCAGCAATTAGAACGAAGCGCACAAGCCACAGAGCTTGCGCATAGCATGCTAAACAATTCGCAAGCGGTCTATGAGCAGGCCGATAATGCATCTAACGAAATTACCAACGCCTCTCAGTTTGCTAACGACGTAAACCAAATAGCCAACGACAACAGTTTAAGTATTGAAGCACTCTTAAATCGATTAGATAAAGCGGTAAGTAGCACAGAAGAGCTGGCCGAATTTACAGATTTAATTGGCGCAATTGTAAATACTATTAGCAGCATTGCAGAGCAAACTAATCTACTTGCATTAAATGCAGCTATAGAAGCGGCAAGAGCCGGAGAAAATGGCCGAGGCTTCGCTGTGGTTGCTGACGAGGTTCGCTCATTAGCGGCACGTACACAGAGCTCCACAAGCGAAATTCACACCATGATCCAAACGCTGCAGCAACACACAAAAACAACGCAGAAAGAAATTAACGATGGCCAACAACAAGCTAAACAGTGTGTTGAAAACAGTGCTGAACTAAATAAAGCGGTTGAGCGTATAAAAGGGACGTTACTGTCAATTAACCAAATGAGTGAGCAAATTGCTACAGCTTCTCATGAACAGTTAACAAACAGTGATGATATTCAAAAAATAATGGCTAAGGTGACCGAACATGCCACTTTAAATGCCAATAACGCAACCACCCTAGCAAGCGAAAGTGAAGACGTAAATCAACTTGCACACTCTTTAACAAGTGCCGTAGAGCGCTTTAAGTTTTAAGTGCAGGTGTAATGACTTGCTTTGCATGAAATGGGTATAATAGTTCAACTCTTTTGCTTAATAGCGGCCCATAATGAAATATAAAGATCTGCGCGATTTTATCAATTTACTTGAAAAAAAAGGTGAGCTTAAACGCATCACCCAAGAAATTGACCCGTATCTTGAAATGACCGAAATTTCTGACCGCACACTGCGTGCAAAAGGTCCTGCCTTATTATTCGAAAACCCAAAAGGGCACAGCATGCCGGTGCTTACCAATTTATTTGGAACACCGAAGCGAGTGGCTATGGGTATGGGCCAAACAGACGTAAATGAACTTCGTGAGGTGGGTAAACTACTCGCGTTTTTAAAAGAGCCCGAGCCCCCAAAAGGCATTAAAGAAGCACTTGGATCTATTCCTGTATTTAAAAAAGTGCTGAACATGCCCGCTAAAGAAATCAAAAAAGCATCTTGTCAGCAAGTGATTTTACAAGGTGATGACGTCGACTTAACAAAACTACCTATTCAACACTGCTGGCCAGGTGATGCAGCCCCTTTGATTACATGGGGTTTAACCGTCACAAAAGGGCCATACAAGAAACGTCAAAATCTGGGTATTTATCGCCAACAATTATTAGGTAAAAATAAAATAATTATGCGCTGGTTGTCGCACCGCGGCGGCGCGCTCGACTTTCAAGAGTGGTGTAAAGAAAACCCTGGTCAGCCTTATCCAGTATCGGTGGCGTTAGGCGCCGATCCAGCGACCATTTTAGGTGCAGTAACTCCTGTACCAGATACGCTTAGCGAATATGCATTTGCAGGGCTATTGCGTGGAAGCCGAACTGAAGTGGTAAAGTCAATTTCAAACGACTTACAAGTGCCTGCCAGTGCCGAAATCGTACTTGAAGGCCATATTATGCCTGGCGAAATGGCGCCAGAAGGCCCCTATGGCGACCATACAGGTTACTACAACGAAGTTGATGACTTCCCTGTTATGACCGTAACTCACATTACACACCGTAAAGATCCTATTTATCACAGCACATTTACTGGCCGTCCGCCTGATGAACCCGCTATTTTAGGTGTTGCACTTAATGAAGTATTTGTACCAATATTACAAAAACAGTTTCCCGAAATTGTGGACTTTTATTTGCCGCCTGAAGGTTGCTCGTACCGCATGGCGGTAGTCACAATGAAAAAACAATACCCTGGTCACGCTAAGCGCGTAATGATGGGAGTATGGTCGTTTTTGCGCCAGTTTATGTATACCAAGTTCGTAATTGTGTGCGATGACGATATAAATGCTCGCGACTGGGAAGATGTTATTTGGGCCATCACAACGCGCATGGATCCAGCGCGTGATACAACGTTGATTGAAAACACTCCAATAGATTACCTAGATTTTGCCTCTCCGGTATCGGGCCTTGGATCTAAAATGGGTATGGACGCGACTAATAAATGGGTAGGCGAAACCGACCGTGAATGGGGTGAACCAATAGTAATGGATAAAGCCACCAAAGAACGTGTTGACGATATTTGGGATAGCCTTAAAATTCTTTAGCAACTAAACAAACCCAGCGATGGTCAATAATTTATTCACCATCGTTCGGGTAAGCTATAAACAGGCTATAAAATAATCCTATAGGTATGCTAGAATCGATCCATTCAATTGCGTATCTGCTATCAAAAGCGCTGCTAAAAGGTAAAAAATGCAAACATTAAAAGCTGAAGTTGTAGCTATCAGCCCACTAACAGAATTTGTTAACAAAGTAACTTTAAAGCCACAAGAGCCTGTGACCTTTGAAGCGGGCCAATACATGCAACTGGTGTTAAGTGAAAAAGACAAACGCGCTTTTTCTATTGCTAGCCGGCCATCACAATGTGATGAAATAGAGCTGCACATTGGTGCCTCTGGTGCAGACTCATACGCAATGCAATCGCTTGAACATTTACGTAATGCGCATTCAAACAAAACAATGGTTGATATAGAGGCTGGATTAGGTGTTTCCCAACTTCGTTTGCAATGTAACCGACCTATTATTTTACTTGCAGGTGGCACTGGCTTTTCGTATGTAAAATCAATGGCTGATCACCTAGCTGAAATAAACTGTGATCGCCCTGTGCTATTTTACTGGGGTGTTAAAGAAGAGTCGGCATTATATGCACATGAAGAAATGAAATTATGGGCAGAAAGCCACGAGCATTTTGAATTTATTCCTGTCGTCGAAAACCCATCAGCTAATTGGCAAGGTCACACGGGTTTTGTGCACAAAGCAGTAATGCAAGACATCGTATCACTAGAACCTTACGACATTTACATGGCAGGTCGTTTTGACATGATAGGGATTGTACGTGATGATTTTATAGCTCATGGCGCTATTCGTGAAAACATGTACGCCGATGCATTTGCATTTATAAAGTAAACTCATCGCATCATTTAATGATAAGCACCTATGGGTGCTTTTTTTTATGACTTTAAAGTTTTAATAGCTTAAACCTATCAAACACATCAATATAAACAATTTCCTAAAATCCAATCTATAAACCATACTTTGTACAGAACATCAGCGGGAGAGACCCAAATGCTAAATACAAAAGTAAAAGATTTTATGCAACGCAAGTTGCCAAACATAACACCAGACACTGAAATGACAACTGCCATAGCCGAGTTACAAAAATTTAAATTACTTGGTGCGCCTGTATTCGATAACGAAAAATGCCTAGTCGGATTTATTTCAGAACAAGAGCTATTAAAGCCTTTAATGCAAAGTAGTTATTTTTGCGAAGGGGTTGTAAAAGTGTCGCAGCTTATGCAGACCAATGTAGTCACAGTGAGTAGCGATTTAAACATTATTGAACTAGCTGAACAAATGCAGCCAGGTAAGCCAAAAAACTACCCTGTAGTAGAAGGCGTAAAAGTGGTGGGGATGATAAATCGTGCCGACGTACTCAAAGCGCTTTACGATAACTACCTTAGCTGCCAAGAGCACTAATTTAAAACCTGAGCGTTAGTAAATCTCTTAACTATCGCTCAAGTTAAATCTATAAATATGCAGCTTTAAAGCCGCATATTTATTTGCATTACTTAACGTGCACTCACTTGTGCTAGTAGTGCTTTTTTATCGCCGTCACTTAAAAATGCAATTTCTAAGGCATTAGCTTGGGCTTTTTCTATATCAGCCTGAGATAGGCCTGCTTTGGGTGCTGCAATGGTATATTCATGCTCTATTTCAATACCTTCAACAGCCGGGTCATCTGTATTAAGACAAGCAAGAATACCATGATCTAAAAACTGTTTAAGTGGATGCGTAGCTAGGTCGGTAACTGTACTGGTTTGAATATTACTGGTTAAACACGATTCAATACCAATGCGGTTATCACGCAGGTAATCCATTAATCCTGGATCTTCAATTGCTTTTACACCATGGCCAATTCTACTTGCACCTAATTCATTAATTGCTTGCCAAATACTTGGAGCGCCAAGTGCTTCGCCAGCATGAATTGTTGACGCTAAATACGCATCACGCACTTGCTTAAAGTGCTCAATAAATAATTCACCCGGAAAGCCAATTTCATCGCCCGCTAAATCAACCGCCACTAAGTCATTTTTAAACGCAAGTAATGCATCAAGCTCATACTGGCACGTTTTAACACCATAAGTACGCGACAAAATACCAATTAAGTTTGCTTTAATATTGGTATTCTTTGTTGCTGATTTAATACCATCAACCACAGCTTCTACAACACCTTGTGGGTGTAAACCTTGGCTTTGCGACATGTAGTAAGGGCTAAAACGAAGTTCAACGTAGTCAAGGCCTTGCGCTTGCGCATCTTCAATATTTTCAATAGCAATACGGCGGCATGCATCGTAATCGCCAAGTACCGTTACGCCCCAGTCTAGCTTTTGTAAAAAAGCCACTAGGTTTGGCTCTGGATCTATAACTTGAACATGAGGAATTAATTGTTCAACGTTATCTGCGGGTAAATCAATATTAAACTGACGACCAAGTTCTAGTATGGTTTGCGCGCGAACATTACCATCTAAATGACGGTGAATATCTAGCAAAGGTAGTTTTCTATTGATCATAGTAGCACCCAGTTTAATTAAATTTTTGCGCATAATACGCAGATAGAGGTATTTTTCAAGTCTATACGCTTTGTAATATTATTAAGCGGTCATATGTCTGCTTTTTGTGCAAAATATTCACGCACTTAACAATAATCTGTATAAAAATAGTATCGCCTTACTTTTTTATTGTTTCGCTAAATTTAAAAAATACCTATAAAAAAGCACAGGTAAAGCATTTATAAAACGCCTATAACCTGTGCCTAAAATATATAACTAATCAGCTAGTAAACTTATTTGTTATATAAAACGAGTGCCTTTTCAGCCTGTGCCGTGTTTTTATAACTCAAGGCTGCTTGGTCTGCAAATTGGTGTTTATTATCACCATTAAGCGCTTTATCAAATACACGTGCCGCTAAGTCATAATCACTTTGTGCATTAGCAAGACATGCCAGCGACAACAGCAGCGCTGTATTGGTGTCGTCTTTTTTAAGGCGATCTTGGATACTGGCTTGTAACTTGTGCGCTTCACCATGGTTTGCATTATTTAAAATAGCAGCAAGCTCATCATGTTGGCTGGCTTGCTTAACCATTTTAGTTAAATCGCCCTCAATAACGGCAAGCTGACCTGTTGCAGCCATTTGAGTTAAATATGCAGTCTGTGCATGAGTGTGTAGTTTTCGTGGTAATTGTTTGTATTTATTTGTTAATTCATCAGCTGATTGGGCCGTAAAATAGGCAGAAAATACACGCGTCCACTGCTCACTAGAAAACACTTTTTTACGCAGTAGCTTGGGTAAAAACTCTTCAAGTGCACTAAAGTGCTGCTGTTGTACTAATACCTCAGTGTACAGTTTAAGTTCAAGGGCGGTGGCTTTTTTAGCTTCTGCATTCACACGCAACTGCGATTCAATCGCACTGCTATCGCCACTTGCCAACCATAGCTTTGCTACTTTTAATTGCTGCTCTGGGCTTATTTCAAATAATCGCTCAAGCGCTTTATCTGCCTCGTTGTTAGCAAGTGCTGCTTTAGCTAAAAGCGCTAAACGAATATCGTCAAATTTTTCTGGCACACTGTTACCAGAAAGTGCGCGCTCTACCTGTTCGTAATCGTCGTTTATAGCACTGAAAAGGGCTTGTTCAATTGCGGCGAATTTACGCTCTTCACTGCGGGCAAAAAAACCATGCTTGGTATTTCTATAAATTGATAATAAATAACGTATTAGTTTGTAACTAAAATATAAAACTGCCGCAGACAATGCAGCCATAATACAAAACGAAACAATGGTGCCTTCAATGGTCGTATTATTGAACGAAATTAGCACATAACCTTTTTCGTCAAGTACAAAAGGGGTAACCGCAATTACAACAACAACAGCTACAATTAAAATAATTAGCCCTATCATTGCGCCCACTCCTTAACCATTTGTGTGCTTTGCAGTGTGACCTCTTGGCTGAAATTAAGTGGTTCTTTTTCTAATTTAGATAGCGTATTTAGTGTTGATTTAGTCGCTGCATCATCTTGCTTAAAGTATTCACCAATTAAGCGCTTTGCTTCGCTTAATGCATTAAAATATATACTGGCTTGTTTACTTAGTAGCGCATCTTGCGCCTGCGCTATATTAAGCTTAATTCGCTGGTTAATTAAATTGCGCTCTTGATCAGTTAGTAATGGTTCAACAGCTATACCTTCATGGCGCCTAATTTTAATAAAACTATCAACAATTTTATTCCAACTGTTACTGATATTTTGCTGCCAATCGTTAATATCTTCGCTGAGTGCATTTTCATCAACTTCCCGTGGTTCCTCTGGTAAATTGACCGCGTTAAACACCAGTTCATCAATTCGGTTAAGAACACTATTTAGCTGCAAATAAATAGCCTCGGTAGCAACCGGTTTTAAACTATCAAGCGTTTGTATGTCTTGCATAATAGATTGGCGAAGTTCAATTGTACCAGGGTGCTCACTTAACAGTCCGTCTAAACGCTTTAGTACAGCGCTTGCGCCTTGGTAGTCTTTTTCTGCCCACAGTTTAAATTCAGCCATACGCTGCAAACTAGTTACTTCTTGTGGGTTTAAAGATGAGCCTTGTTGCTGCGCTTTTTGTAGTGCGTTTTTTAATGCTTGCTCATTTTCAAGAGTGCTTTGCGCTAACGCCTCAGATACTTTTTCTTCGCTATTAAATAGCGCTTGTTGCAAGCTCACTTGAGAAGACTTAAGAACCGCTAGCTCTTGCTGAAGTAGCTTATTTTGCTCGCTAAGTTCGTTAACAAATGTATTTTGCGCTTTACCTGCATTTAGCTTTTGATAAAACTCGTAACCAACTCCAGAGGCCACAACCAACGATATTAACAATGCAAGAGAAGCCACTTTACTAACTTTTTGTTTGTCATTTGCTGGTTTGTTTTTTACGCTTGCTGGCTCATTTTTAATTGATGCTGAACTCGAAGCTGTTGATGTTGTGTTTTCTGTTGTTATTGACTTAGGTTGTTCACTCATGCTGCTACCTTGCTGATTAATACAGGTAAACATAGCGTTATCGCTAGCCCCTGCTGCAATATGTATATTTGCCAAACTTACGTGTTGTTGCTGTAAATATGCGGCTATACGCTCGCTGGCAACATAAAAGTGGCACTGTTGTAACCATTGTAATTGTTGTGCAGCAAGGGGGGTAAATATGGCATCAACTGCTGCATTACTTGTTATGACTATACCGTGTACATTGTTGCTTTTCCAGTGGTCAGTCCAGTTACTAGTTAAATCGGATACTGGCTCACGTTCATAAACAACACAATTATTTAAAAACGCACCGCGCTCTTTTAGGACCTTGGCTATATCGGGTCGACCACCTTGCCCTTTGACCAATACAATATTGCTGCCATCAACCTGAGCCAACGACTTAAGAGCCAATACCCCTTCAGAATCGAACTGTTTAGGAGTTGCTGCACGCACACCAAATAATTCATATATTGTATCGGCAGTTTGCTGCCCTACAGCATAAAACTGCGCTTTAATGTTTATATCGGGCTTTAATTGTGCCAGTGCTTTAACAGCATCCTGAGAGATAAAAATAATTTTATCTGCATTAATAAGTGGGCTTAGTTGAGTACTAGAAGGCGTTAAATAGTTAATATTTAAAACAGGAAACAACGACGTCTGATAACCCGCTTGCTCAAGTTGTTCTGCAAGGGCTACGCCTTTTCCTTCGGGCCGAGTTATCAGAATATGTGTCATTTATGCGTCTCTGTATACGTCAGCTAAAATTTTATCTGCGCCTTGAGCAAGTAATTTTTCAGCCAGCTCTATTCCGAGTTTTTCGGCATCGTTAATATTACCCGCAACTTCGTCACGTAAAATTTCGCTGCCATCAATTGCGCCTACAAGCCCTCGTAAATGAACCTGCTCGCCATCAACTAACGCATAAGCGCCAATTGGTACTTGGCAACCGCCTTCTAAACGACGGTTCATGGCACGCTCTGCGTTAACACGAATACGCGTGTGTGCGTGTTCAAGCGGTGCTAATAACGCTTTAGTTACGTCATCTTCAATTCGACACTCAATACCTACAGCACCTTGGCCATTTGCAGGCAACGATACTTCTGGTTCAATGTAATCCGCAATACGCTCGCCCATCTCTAAACGAATAAGCCCTGCCGCTGCTAAAATAATGGCATCGTATTGCCCATCATCTAATTTAGCTAGGCGTGTATTCACGTTTCCGCGTAAATCACGGATTTCTAAGTCAGGTCTTAGCGCTCTAATTTGGCACTGACGACGTAAGCTAGATGTACCTACAATGGCCCCCTTCGGTAACTCATTTAAGTTGGCAAAGTTATTTGATACAAATGCATCACGAGGATCTTCACGCTCGCAAATGGTATGAAGCGCTAGTCCTTCCGGAAATTCAACAGGCACGTCTTTCATTGAGTGCACAGCAATATCAGCTCGGCCATCTAACATGGCTTGCTCAAGCTCTTTTACAAATAACCCTTTGCCGCCTATTTTGGCCAATGGCGTATCTAAAATAATATCCCCTTGTGTCGACATAGGGACTAACTCAACACGTACATCATCATGAAAATGCTCTAGCTGAGCTTTTACAAACTCAGCTTGCCATAACGCTAGGGCGCTTTTGCGAGTTGCTATACGTACTAATTTTGTTTTTTCTGTCATAGGGGTATCCAATTAATTACTGCGGTTAGCATTATTTAGTTAGCTAACACTCTAAATTCTTTTTGGGCAATTAAATTACCTTGCTCGTCAACAACGTCTACACGCCAATGGCCTGTTTGCGTGTTCATAATATTTTTTGTTGAATAAGTTCTGTAACGCGGCGAAGTAACATTAAGTGTAATTTCGGCCATTGTCTCACTTTCAAAATACCAAATATGTTTAACTTGCTGACCTTGAAGCCCTTTTAGTTCACTAAAAAACGATAATGTTCCTTCAAATTGACTCATACGCACATCTGCCGCAAACACATTTACAGGCTCTCGCTTTTCAACACTGCGAGTCAGAACCGCACGGCTTATTTTACCAGTATCAATTTGGGCCCCTAATGCAACACTTGCAATATGCGCATTGTCAGGAAATCTATCTGTACCAAATAAGGTAACATCATCGCTTTGCGGAGCGTCTAGTAAGGTGTCTATATCCGCAGATTGCTCGGGTAAAGGGTTAACTTCGCTTTGTGCATCGCTGTTTTGTGTTGATGAAATTATTTCGCTGTTAGATGTGTTAGCCAACTCAGCAGCTTGCAGAGCTACTATTACATTATCTAACTCAGGCTGAACGGTCACTGGCTCTGGGTTACTTTTGTTTGAGATATCGATGTTAACAACATCTTCAGCAGAGACCATTTGCTTTGCAGTTAACCCGTCAGTATTGGCAGCACTTATTTGCGACTGGCTATTGGGTTCATCGTGTATTGGGCTTTCAATGACCTCATTACTTTGTGTGCTATTAGAAATTAAAAGCTCTGTTTGTTCATTGGGGTGAGCGCCTTGATCTGCATTTACTGAGCTGGTTAAACCATATATCACGGCCGCAGATGTCATTACTATCAACATAGCCAAACTCACAATACGACGCCAATGCCATTCATAACTTACCGTAGGTAGGCTGTTTTGTGGCTCGCGTTTTACATTTGCTTTAATAACTATTTTTTGACTCATATTGACCTCAGCGGCTCCAAAATTAGCTTAAACGGGCAATTAACCAGTGGCGAATAGCGTGTAACTCTTCTGCACATACTTGATGTGCCATTGGGTATTCTTGCCAGCTTACATCCATGTTATGTGCTGTTAATACATCAAATGCACTTTTACCCGCACTCATTGGTACCACGTTATCTTGGCTACCATGTGCCATAAATACATTTAAATCGGTATGCTTTGCTTCATCTGTGAATTTATGCGGCGCGCACATGTAAGTAGACAATGCCATAACACCCGCTAGCTTTTGCTCAAAACGTGGTGCTAAATGAAGCGACACAACACCGCCTTGTGAAAAACCTGCCAAAATAATTTTGTTAGCTGGTATTCCGTTTGCTATTTCTGTATTTATAAGGGCTTCTACCTTTTCGGCAGACTCTCTAACACCTTCTTCATCGGCACGTTTATCAAGCTCAATTGACTTAATATCGTACCAAGAGCGCATTTCCATACCGCCATTTATGGTGACCGGTTGCACAGGTGCATGAGGAAAAACAAAACGCACACCTAACTCATCTGGTAAGTTTAATTGCGGCGCTACAGGGGCAAACCCATCACCCGAATCACCCAACCCATGTAACCAAATAACGGTAGCTTTATGAGCGCTCTGTGCAGGGTATTGAACAAATTCTAAACTCATAGTGACGATTGCCATTTAATTTCTTGGCCAGCTTGGCGAGTTGACGCTTCGTTAATGAACTCCCAAAACTCTGCACCAGAGCGGTTATCAATCCATTGACCGTCACGCATTTCAAAATGATGACCATTAAATTTAGTTGCTACCCACACTTGATGAAGAGGCGCTTGCTTATTGATCACAATTTTACTTTTATCAGGAAAAATAATTTCTAAAATACCTTGCGCTGATTCGTAATCTAAATCGGCTTCACAATCATCAACTTGCTCTTCAATTGTGAACATAAGAGCTTCGGCTAATTGGTGATATTCGTGTTCAGTCATTGTTGATTCCTTTGCAGGCGAGCCGCCTAATATTGGGTACGTAATTGCGTTAAAAACATGCAGCTAGTGTAACAGGAATAAAATCATCCGCGAATAGCTGCATTTTTTAGATATTCTGTTACTCTGCGATTATAAAGCCAGCAACAATATTAATCTAATGAAAGCGACACATACCTTACAATTAAAAAAACTATTAATTAGCACGGCCCTATTTGGCGCATTAGCTGGCTGCGGACAAAGCGGCCCGTTATATTTGCCTGAACAACAGGCCCAGCAAAACCAACCAGAAAACACGATGACGCCTAACACGCAGGCCAAGCAACCCACTACCCCAGTAAAGCAGGAGCAATAAATGGATTTTTTTAACTATAAAAACAACCAATTGTTTGCTGAAGATGTGAGTATTGCCGCAATTGCTCAGCAATATGGTACGCCTTGCTATGTGTATTCTCGCGCAACATTTGAGCGCCACTACCTTGCGTTTGCTAATGCGACTAAAAGCCATAAAAGCTTGGTATGCTATGCCGTTAAAGCAAACTCTAATATTGCCGTATTAAATATTTTAGCGCGCTTAGGTTCGGGTTTTGACATTGTTTCAAAAGGTGAGCTAGCGCGTGTAATTAAAGCCGGAGGAGACGCCGGTAAGGTGGTCTTTTCAGGCGTTGCTAAAACCGCTGACGAAATAGCGTACGCATTAAAATTAGGGATTAAATGCTTTAACGTTGAATCAGCCTCTGAATTAGAGCGTATTTCAGAGGTTGCGTGCGAGCTTAACTTAGTGGCGCCAATTTCTATTCGCGTAAATCCCGATATAGATGCTAAAACGCACCCTTATATCTCCACAGGTCTGAAAGAAAACAAATTTGGCATTGATATTCAAACCGCTGTAAGTGTTTATCAACAAGCTGATGCTTTACCAGGCTTAAACGTAATAGGCGTAGATTGCCATATCGGTTCGCAGTTAACCGAAGTAAAACCATTTTTAGAAGCGCTAGACAAACTCCTTGCGTTAATAGATGAGCTAAAAAATGTCGGGATAGAATTAAGCCATTTAGATATAGGTGGTGGGTTAGGTGTCCCTTACGACAACGAACAACCACCTCATCCTAGTGAATACGCTGAGCAAGTAACCGCTCGCCTAGAAAACTACCGCCATTTAGAACTTATTTTTGAACCAGGTCGTGCGATTGCAGCAAACGCAGGGGTATTAATTACGCAGGTTGAGTTTATTAAACAAAACCAAAGTAAGTTTTTTGCCATTGTTGATGCTGGCATGAACGACATGCTTCGCCCTTCTCTTTATCAAGCGTGGCAAAAAATTATTCCTGTGTCGGTTCGTGATGACGATACGCCAACTCACAACTTTGATATTGTTGGGCCCGTATGCGAAACCGGTGACTTTTTAGGAAAAGACCGAGAACTAGCGCTTAAACAAGGCGATTTACTCGCGCAGCGCAGTGCTGGGGCATATGGCTTTACAATGAGTTCAAACTATAACTCTCGCCCACGCGTAGCTGAAATAATGGTAGACGGTCAGCAGCACCATCTTATCCGCGAACGTGAAACCATTGAGAGTCTTTATCAAGGTGAGAAAATTTTACCATAAACGTTTTTGCCAACTAGCTGCTCTGTGGCATGATTACCACAGAGCAAACACGAATTAGAGCGCTATGTTAGTTAATTTTTCCAAAATGCACGGCTTAGGCAACGACTTTGTTGTTATTGATAATATTACACAAAATGTATTTTTATCACGAGATCAAATTAAAAAGCTGGCTGATCGCCACTTTGGCATTGGCTTTGACCAATTACTCATGGTTGAAGCGCCATACTCCCCCGATCTCGATTTTCATTATCGTATTTTCAATGCCGATGGTACCGAAGTAGAACAATGCGGGAATGGCGCACGTTGCTTTGCACGTTTTGTTCGTATGAAAGGCCTGACTAACAAACACAAAATTAGCGTATCAACCAAATCGGGTAATTTAACGCTATACATAGAAAAAGACGGCCAAGTCACGGTTAACATGGGGCACCCTAATTTCGAGCCAAGCAAAATACCGCTTAAAGCCAGCAAACGTGAACTCACCTACATTATAAGGGCAGAAGAACACACCGTATTTAGTGGCGCAGTCTCTATGGGGAACCCACACTGTGTACTTGAAGTTGACGATATTACGACAGCGCAGGTCGATGTATTAGGTCCACTGCTTGAAAACCACGAACGTTTTCCACAGCGCGCTAACATTGGGTTTATGCAAGTTATATCGCAAGAGCATATAAAGCTAAGAGTATGGGAGCGCGGCGTAAATGAAACACTCGCATGCGGCACTGGCGCGTGTGCAGCTATGGTCATTGGGCATATGCAAAGTAAGCTTTCAAGCGCAGTACAAGTCGACCTCCCTGGTGGCACTCTTCAAATACGCTGGAGTGGAGAAGGTCATCCGGTACGAATGACAGGCCCCGCTGAGCACGTGTTCGACGGACAAGTTGCATTATGAGTAAGCTGAGCGAGGAGCAAGTTACTAGCTACTTACTCGCAAACCCTGACTTTTTAGTTAAACACCCAGATGTGTTTGCTCAGCTAGAG
Source organism: Pseudoalteromonas sp. H71 (assembly GCF_001468485.1). Classification (GTDB taxonomy): domain Bacteria; phylum Pseudomonadota; class Gammaproteobacteria; order Enterobacterales; family Alteromonadaceae; genus Pseudoalteromonas. The sequence goes on along the minus strand of NZ_LODI01000004.1, from coordinate 79,963 downwards.
CTTCAACAGCAAGCGCAAGGGGCAACGTCACTCGTGCATATTCAACAGCGCCAATTGCGTGAGCACAATACACGTTTAAAAAAGCAAATCGACACCATGAGTAAACACGCTGTTCAAAATGAGCGAGTGTACTGTTTACTTAGCCAATGCCATCGCCAACTTTGGCGCCATGATGACTTTGATGCAATCGCTAAAAACTTACACGCTATTGTGTGCTCAAATGACGACATAAGTGACTTCAAATTATTAAAATACACTCCTGACTTTGACGAGCTCATAGAACATCGCCTCAGCGGTTCTGGGTATTATTTAGGGCGTATTACAACGCAAGAGCGTGCATTACTTTTTAGAGATGACACGCAATCTGCGGCTATTTATTTAATTGGCGATGCAAAGCAGCCTAGTGCCATACTGGCATTTGGCAGCAACAACGTGAACCATTTTGAACCCGCACAAGACAACCTATTTATGTTGGATTTTATTAGCGCCCTGCAACTAAGGTTACAAAAACTCGCATGAGTGTTGATGCGCCTAATATAAGCGAATTAAGTGACAACTGGCGCACACCCATTACGCTATTTAGCGACTACCTAAAATTTGAAAAACAATATTCAGCGCACACCGTCAATCAATATGTCAGCCAACTTGGCTTTGCAGCGCTTTATTTCAATAAATTATGCGATGACTGGTTTGGCGTACAAGCAGAGCATATTCGCCGCTACAGTATGGCTTTACGCGCCAAACAATTAAGTGGCCGAACCATTAGCTTAAAATTAAGCTGTATACGGAGTTTATATAAGTTTTTAAAAGCCAAAAATATTGCACAGCAATCGCATTATCATAACCCTGCGACCGGCATTAAAGGGCCTAAATTTGCCAAGCCTTTACCTAAAAATCTTGATGTTGATCAAATGGCGCGGTTGCTCGAAATACCCGACGACGACCCTTTAGCAGTCAGAGATAAAGCCATGATGGAACTTATGTACTCATCAGGTTTACGTATTAGCGAGTTAGTTGGCGCTAACATGCAAGATATTAATGCCAAAAGTGGTGAAATATTAGTGCGTGGTAAAGGTAACAAAGAACGCCTTATTCCCGTGGGAACGAAGGCATTAGAAGCATTAAAAAAATGGTTAACCGTGCGGCCTCAATTTGCAAAACAAGACGAGCCCGGCGTATTTTTAAGTAGCCAAAAAAATCGTATCTCAATTCGCCAAGTGCGTTTGCGTATGCAAGAGTGGGGAATAAAGCAAGGGATTAGCTCACAGGTGCATCCGCATAAGTTACGCCATTCATTTGCATCACATATTTTAGAATCGTCGGGTGATTTACGCGCTGTACAAGAACTGCTTGGCCACAGCAGCTTGTCGGCCACACAAGTGTATACCCATTTAGATTTTCAGCATTTAGCCAAGGTGTACGACAACACACACCCGCGCGCTAAAAAACAAACTGATTAGGAAATTACAATGATCCGATTTAATCGTGCAATACGCCCTTTTTCTGTCATGAGCTTTGATTTAGACGACACCTTATACAACAACCACCCGATTATAAAAGCAGCTGTTAACGCCCAACAAAATTACTTAAATGCATTACCACGCTACCAAGAACAAGGCCCACAATACTGGCAACAATGCCGAAAACTTGCCGCTCAACAACAACCCGAGCTTAAAGATAATGTAACGCAGTGGCGCAAGCATACATTGCGTTTAGCTCTATCTAAGTTGGGATTTACTGAACAAGAAGTAGAACTGCACGCTAGTAGTGCCTATAACGCTTTTGCCGATGCACGCAGTAACATTGTAGTCAGCGACGACGTATTAGCGCTACTTGATAACTTAGCGCAACATTTTACCTTAATCGCCATAACCAATGGCAATGTTGAAATAGAACGCTTTAATTTACACAATAAGTTTGAGCTAGTCCTACAAGCGGGCATGCATGGTAAAGCTAAACCTCATAGCACCTTATTTGACAAAGCAGCTGCGCACTTAAAAGTCGCCAAAAGCGACATACTCCATATTGGTGACAGCCTAGATACCGACGTACAAGGCGCCAATAACGCAGGTTGTCAATCAGTGTGGTTAAACGATCAAGGCGCTAAGTATACGTACAAGGGGCTGGCCGATGTTGAAATTGAGAATATTCACGCATTAACGCATTTTATTCGTTCATAAAATGCGTTAAGTAAATTAGCCTTACCCATTAAATTTAGGGAACAATGATGACTTTAAACGAATACCTTAAATCACTTGCTGAAAACCCAAAAAACATTCAATTTACCGATACAATGGCGGTGATCGAAGCCAATTACGGTTTTACTGCTTGCGCCTTTAATAACCACGGGTTACTGAGCTCAGCAAGTGAAAATAACGGTTCATGTAAAATTTTTGCTTTTGCCAAACTCAATGGGCTTAGCAAGCAAAACACATTAGATTGCTTTGGTAAGTTTTATCGCGAAGAAGTACTACAAAACCCTAACGGTGACGATCATATGAACATTCGCACGTTTATGTTATCGCCAGAGGCGACCCCATTTTTGGGCGTTACATTTGAAGGCGAGCCGTTAACAGCCAAATAACTAGGGGCTAAATAAAAAATTTGAATACAGGAATCAATTAAAGTAATTTTTCCATAAAGTAGCGGGTGCCGCAAAGTGGGTAATTATCAAGTTGATACTTCACACTGTATCCGCGTTTTTCATAAAAAGGTTTGGCTTGAAAATCAAGTGTATCAAGCTGAGCTTTTTTGGCGCCAAGCAATATTGCAGCTTGCTCTAGTTCAGCGAGTAACTGTCCAGCAAGGCCTTTATTGCGCACTCTTTCACTGCACCAAAGCCAGTTTATAATTAGCCAATTACCAAATACGCAACCACTAATACCAGCCACCAATTCGTTACTATCGTCAACAAATTTATAGCCGAGTGGCACTCTTTGCGCATCGAAATGCTGGGCATTAAATTCAACCATTTCACTACGTAACGTTGAGTTTAACGCATCACTATTGTCTGCTTGTAATTGGTACATATTGCGCTTCTTAAAAAGCAGATACTAACAAACTCATACCGTCAAAACAGGTTATTTTTACCAAAGGGAACTTCAAGCAGATTACTTGAGGTTTTTTCTGGTTGACCACACATTTCGTCATAAGCACTTGTATGGCGGAGCATCATTTGTGCGTACGCTATTTTTTCAAATCGCTTTTGCACATGTAGCGGGCTTACTGCTCTTACAAACTCGCCATCTTCTTCTGTTACGTAATATTCAACGTTATTAATAATCACAGACACCTGGTAAAGCGCCATTTCTAGTGAGTGAACAACTACTTTTTGTAGTGGCTCATGATTTTTTAGTTCAGAAAATTTCATACCCATTTTGTTCACCTAAATTAAATATTGCTATATCGATACGCAGCTTTGCTATAATCGCGATCAGTTTTTTATTGCCAACCAACGAGTATATTTTATGAGCACCAAAATCCGACTGGCTAAATACATTGCTCATGCCGGTGTGTGCTCACGTAAACAGGCATCGCGTTTAATTGATGAAGGGGTGGTAACAGTAAATAATCGCCCTGCTAATCATATTGATCACGTTAATGAGCAAGACGAAGTAATAGTTAATGACCAAGTAGTTAAAGGCGCGGCCGACTTGGTTTATTTTGCGTACCACAAGCCTGTAGGTATTGACTGTAAATTAAATAAAAATGACCCTACAAGCCTTATTCACCATTTGCCTACACTTACCCGTGTTTACCCTATTGGCCGATTAGATAAAGACTCTCGGGGCCTGCTTATTTTGACCAACGATGGCGATTTTTGTAACCAGCTAATCCATCCTAACTTCCACCAGCCTAAGCATTATATAGTCACAGTAAATAAACCTATAAATAACGCGTTTTGTGAAGAAATGGCCGCAGGCGTCCCTGTTGATAAACAAGTAACCTTACCGTGTGAAGTAACTAAAATAGCTGACAACCAATTTAGTATTATTTTAAAACAAGGGCTTAACAGGCAAATACGTAAAATGGCGCATTACTGCGGCTTTAAAGTAACTGATTTATTTAGAGTGCAATTTAGCGATCTACCCCTTTCAAAACTAAACCTTTCTGAAAACCACTACATACAAATTAATAAAACTGATATTTCAAAAATCTAACCTTCGTTTAAGTAGCACACAAAAAAATTAAAAAATAACCTTGCAAAAACAGATTACAGGCGTAGTCTTAAATTAAAGATTACATTTGTAGGCAATAAAATGATTGAGTTATCAAAAGCAGAATTTGAAGTACTTGACGCACTTTGGATTAATTACCCTGCCACCGCCAGCCAAATTATTGAGCGCTTAAGCGATGACAAACAATGGCACGAAAAAACCATTAAAACCTTACTCGGTCGATTAGTTAAAAAAGGTGCACTGTCGTTTGAAAAAGACGGTCGCCAATATATTTATACCCCCTGCATGGAGCGCGTCGACTACACTTTAAAAGAAAGCCAAAACTTTATTGAGCGCTTTTTTAGTGGCCGCATAGCGCCGCTGGTAAGCGGGTTTGCTAAATCGGAGCAGCTTTCTCAGCAAGATATAAATGAGCTTAAAAAAGTCATTGATGACTGGGAAAAAAACCAAAAGTAAGGACTGGCTATGGATATTCAAACACTATTTAACTGGTTGCTAGAGCAGCAATTATTGCTCAGCATAATGCTTGGTGGCTTTATTGTATGTGAGCGTTTTAGTTTAAGGCTGCTTGGCCCATGCTTTGTGTATAAATTAGTATGGCTGATTCCAGCTTCATTACTGGCTACAAACTTACCGAGCTCCATTAAACCACTGCAAAATAGTGCTATTAGCCATTATTTGATCACGCCTAACCAGTCGCTTATTAATAATTTAAGCCTAAATTGGGCTGTGCTTTATGTATTAGTTACTCTACTACTTTTGACCATTGCGTTTATTGTTCACACTCGCTTTATTAAAAATCTACAGATCAATTATTTAATTGATAGCGAACACGCTATCACTTCACACATTAAAACCTATACCAGTAACCACATTGCGTCGCCAATGGTAGTGGGAATTTTTCAAAGCAAGCTCATACTGCCCAGCAATTATAAAAGCCAGTTTGATAAAGCCACTTTGGCGCTTATTTTAGAGCATGAATCTGTGCACATAAAACGCAAAGATAACCTAATAAATGCCCTGCTGTTACTGGCTACTATTTTATTATGGTTTAACCCGCTCGCGTGGATGGCATACGCAAGCTGTAGGCGCTTACAAGAGCTCACGTGTGATGAACGGGTACTTGCCAATAAAACCACACACCAACACATTTTATACAGCAGAGCCTTAGTTAACTGCGCGGCAACAACGCCCACAGGCCTAATGGCCTATTCACACTACGGAGATAAAAAAACCATGTTACAACGACTTACCAATATAAAGCACAGTGGCAATCGCTCTCGCTTTGCCAAAGGTGGCTTACTGCTTGTTGCAGCAAGCATGTTAAGTACGCTCGCTATTGCAAAGCAACCGCAAGTAGAAGGTGCTAAAAGCGATCACATTTCACCAATAATTCGAATTGAGCCACGCTACCCTGCCCAAGCAGCTAAGCAAGGCATTAGCGGCTCGGTAGTATTAAAATACGATATTGCCGCCAATGGCAGAACAAAAAACATTAGCGTAATTCAATCTAGGCCGTCAGACGTTTTTGATAAATCAGCTAAAGAAGCCTTGGCAAAGTGGGAATATAAAATGTCTGAGGCAGGCTTTGATGATGTACTCGTACAGCTAGATTTTGCTATAAACAGCGAGGTTGCACATACCGATTTAATCGAGCGAATTAAAGTATCGCATTAATGCTATCGAATTATGCCATTAAGTAATGCAAGAGCACAAAGCAAGCGCCCTTTTAGGCCGCTTGCTTTGTGGTTTTAACAATAAAATTAGATACTCACTACAATCATGGCAATGGTAGTGCCTAAGCCAATAAACCATACAAGCGAACGTATAATATCCAGGTTCAACCAATAAAAAATACAATACAAAGTACGCGAAACTATATGAGTAACTGCCAAAGTTTCGGTTACTGCATTTACCGAGTTAGTACCCAATACCACTGCTATAGCAACGGCAAAAACAGTAAGTGATTCAAAACAATTTTGATGAGCAGCGAGCGCCCGCGCACCAAAACCCGTTAGTTTTGCTTGCTGGGAACGAGGGTGTTTATTGTCGTACCGGCCAAGCTTTGCCATCGCAACGGCCACAGGTACTTTTGCAAAATAAGGCATTAATACAGCTAATAATGCACACACCACTAATGTTGTCATAGTTTATTCTCTTATTATAAAACCTGATTATTTAGCAATACATATTACACACATAAAAAAAGCCGCCCAAACGTTTTATGACAAACGCTGGCGGCTAAACAATAACATCACACTTACTATAGCTAAGTTTACTCATAAAACAGTGCGGCATAATGTCGCAGATGATGAATATTCACTATCACCCTTAATGCATCGCATTAATAACTAAAGATTGTTAACTTAAAGGCATTATTTTTAATCGACGAATACCATGACTTGGATCTTTTTCACTTTTTTAGCTGCCTTTATGCAAGCCTGGCGAAATGCCCTGCAAAGTAAATTAAGTAACAATGTAAGTGTTGCTGGCGTTACCCTTTCACGTTTTATTTTAGCGGGCCCCATTGCTGCCGTGTATTTATATGGCCTTTATCAATATCAAGATACCGCCATGCCTACGTTTAATAATGCCTTTTGGGGATTTATTATTGGTGCAAGCGTTATGCAAATACTTGCCACGGGTTTAATGGTAAAGCTATTTAAAATGAACAATTACGCCGTAGGTGCAGGGCTTGCAAAAAGTGAAGCGTTAGTCGCGGCTATTTTAGGCGTATTATTTTTTGGCTCTGCGCTCAGTGTACTTGGCTGGTTAGGAGTATTTTTAGGCGCTATTGCGGTGCTTTTACTTAGCGGTATAACCAGCGTAAAACACTTTGATGCTAAAACAGCGTTACTTGGCCTAGCCTGCGGCACAAGCTTTGCCCTTACCTCGCTTTGGGTACGTGAAGCGAGTTTAAATTCGGGGTTGTTATTTCCGCACTCGGCTGCATGGGTTTTACTGTTTGTAATAAGCTTGCAAACGCTTATATTACTTGGCTATTTATTACTAAAAGAGCCACATACTCTGAGTAAACTTTGGCAATATAAAGGCACCACTACAGCAATTAGTACTTTTAGTTGTGTCGGTTCTATTGGCTGGTTTAGTGCTATGAGCTTACAACATGTTGCTTACGTTAAGACGCTTGGTCAGGTAGAAGTGTTTTTTACTATGCTAATTGCCGTACTTTGGCTAAAGCAACCACTCAAAAAACAAGACACCGCTGGCTTAATACTTATAGCCATTGCCGCTATTTTAGTGATGCTGCCAAATTGAGAACATAAAAAACGCAGGCTTTTAAACCTGCGCTACTATAAAGCTGCTTATAACTTTTAAAGCGAGTGTTAAGCGCTATTTTTAAGAACTTATTTTTAGCGTTATCACACCGCAAATAATCATGAGTACACCTGCAATGCGGCCAAACGTGGCTGCATCACCGTAAAATAATATACCCACTAAAAACGTACCCGCAGCACCTATTCCGGTCCATACTGCGTAGGAAGTACCCATTGATATTTGCTTTTGTGCAAGCCACAACATAAAGCCACTGGCTGCTATAAACGCCACAGCCATTGCAATACCCTGCCAGCGAGTGTCGGGTTGTTGTGAAATTTTTAAACCAATTGGCCAGCCTACTTCAAGCAGGCCTGCAATGACTAAATAAACCCATGCCATTAAACATCTCTCTTTTTCAAAATTACGTCGTATAAATCTTCACGGCGATCTTTTAAATTACGCACCGTCCCTTCGCTATGAAGGATTTTTAGCTTATCCATATCAAGGTCGCTAAATAATAACATTTCGGTATTCGGTGTGGCTTCATTGAGTGTTGCATCGTGCGGAAAAGAAAAATCAGACGGCGTCAATACTGCCGATTGCGAGTACTGTACGTCTAAGCTTTCTACCTCAGGTAAGTTACCTACTGAGCCTGCAATAACCACATAACATTCGTTTTCGATTGCGCGCGCTTGCGCACAATGGCGAACCCGTAAATAACTATTTTTAGTGTCGGTCCAAAACGGAACAAACAGTATATCAAGCCCTTGCTTAGCTAGTATGCGCGAAAGCTCTGGGAACTCTACATCGTAACAAATTTGAATACCTACACGCCCAGCATCGGTATCAAACACGGCAATTTTGTCGCCGCCTTGAATAACCCAATCATTTTGCTCATGCGGGGTTATGTGTATTTTGCGCTGCTCGTCTATTTTACCGCTTCGGTGGCATAAGTAACTTACGTTATAAATTTTATCGTCTTCGGCAAGCGGCATAGAGCCGGTAATAATATTGGCGTTATATTCTATTGCCATACGCGACATCGCGTTTTTAAACGTCTCTGTATATTCCGCTAAATAGCGGATGGCTTCGGTTTGATTATTTTGATCGCCTAAGCCCATAAGTGGCGCGTTAAAAAACTCAGGAAATAATATAAAATCGCTTTTGTAGTCAGATACCGTATCTACAAAGTATTCAACCTGCTTTAGCATTTCTTCAACCGACTCTACACAACGCATTTGCCATTGCACTGCGCCTATACGCACTATCGATTTAGTTGACTCGAGCACCGTATCGGTTGGCTCATACATTATGTTATTCCACTCAAGTAAGGTGGCGTAACCTACAGACTCTTGATCCTCCGGCAGGTACTTTTTAAGTAACCGCTTTACCTGAAAGTCGTTAGAAAGCTGAAAGCTTAAAATGGGGTCGTAAAGCTCTTTTTGGTCAACCTTTTCAATGTATTCCATTGGCGTCATTTCACTGCTGTGATTGTAATAACGTGGAATACGCCCACCGGCTAAAATAGCGCGTAAGTTATATTGGCGGCACAATTCTTTACGGGCATCATAAAGCCGACGCCCTAAACGCATGCCCCGGTGAGTTTCGCTAATAGCAACATCTAAGCCATATAAAGCATCGCCATCGGTATCGCTAAATACGCGGTCATGGCCATCGGCTATGTCTTCGTAGGTATGTGGGTTTGAAAAACGCGTGTAATCTACTTGCACGCTCAGCGCTAAGCCCACCAGCACGCCATCATCTACTATGCCTATTTGCCCTTCAGGGAACTGGTCTATTAATCTAAAAATGGTATGGCTTGGCCATGCGCCACCTAAGTCTGGATAGGCTTGATCCATTAGCGTTTTTATTTGTGGATACTGCTCTTTGGTCAAGTTACAAATTTCTAGGTGGGTTTTTTCTGCCGACATACACAACTCCTTGGGGCATGGGAACAAAAAAGCTGAGCAAATGCTCAGCTTAATAAACTATATTATGCGTGCTAACTCACTTTACAAGTTACTTTAAGCTACGATAAAACAATGTGGTTACTCGCTCTTTTGGTAGCCAATTTGCGTATTTAAGACCCAGTTCTGATAGTGGGTCAGCGTCAAGCACTTGCTGTAAACTCGCATCGTTTTGCATTGCCTTAAGCATAACACCTTTGGCCTTTTGCACCAGCTTACGATACGTTATCAGCCCTGAACGGTCACTTACTGGACCATGCCCCGGAATAACTTGAGTATTATCGTCAATTTGGTTAATAACATCGTCAACCGCCGCTAATACTCCATCAACACTGCCACCGCTATCTACATCAACAAACGGCAAGCTGCCAAAGTTAAAATAAATATCGCCCATGTGCACTATGTTGTCGTTACTAAAAAATATAACTGAGTCACCATCGGTATGGGCATGCGCATAATGCACAACATGTGCGTGTTCGTTATTAAAATGAAGTTTTAAATCGTGGCCAAAACTAATACGTGGCAGGTAATCTGAGTTTGCACCGTGTTTTTCTTCTAATCGCTTATGTACGTTGTCGTGCGCAATGACATGTGCACCCGCTTTAGCAAAGTTTTCGTTACCGCCGGTGTGGTCGCCATGATGATGTGTATTAATTACAAACTCGGCGCTACCGGGTTTTAAATCACTAATGGTTTTTTTAATATCATCTGAGAGCTTAGCAAATTGGTCGTCAATAATATAAATACCGTCATCACCAACACTTGCAGCAATGTTGCCACCTTGACCAAATAATACATAGACGCTTTCACTGAGTTTTTCTGCGGTGACGGGGTTGTCGTCTGCATGAGCCGATGTGTTCAGTAGCAAACTGGTCATTAACGCGGGTAGTAATTTTTTCATTTTAGTTCTCCATTGTTAGAGTTATATAGAACGTTATTACTTGCATTTTGGCTCACACTATTTTGGTGAGATAACTATTTGATGCGCTAGCGTTTGTGGCAATAGCGGAGTTTGCTTACCTTCAATATAGTCGCTAAAACCAGCTCTATAAAACTCTGATAGCGGATGTCCCGACTGCCCACCCGGCACACTTAAAATAGCGTGCTCTAAATGCCCAGGTTGAGCAATAAAACGCTGTGATGCACCAAAATCTCGTCCTTGTACCGCAGGCATGTAAGTATCACCAAACCCTGCAGCAGTTGGCATGTTAAGTAACTTTGCCAATAGCGGGATTTGTTTTGCAAAAGGATGCTCTATAACCAGCTCGTTTACTTTACCCCACTGCCATTGCTTTATATTAGTGCCAAATTGCGCGCTCAACTTATCTGTAGCTTTATCAAAAGCACCCACTAATTGTTCATCCCAACTATTAAATTGAAAATTAACCCAAGATGCAGGTTTATTGTTAATAAGTTGCCAAAGCGCAGGCTCTAACCCTCGTTTTATAGGTTTAAGTGTACCTTTGTGCTCATTAAGAGTGACTTCAATATTGTTAAACACGAGGTTAATAACTTCGTCGCGATAGCGTTTAACCAAGGTATAACCTACCGAAGAAGCACATGCGCATTGCTGCCAGTTTTCAAGCTCTGTTATATACTGCGCATTTTTAACCTTATTGGTGTTTAACTGCTTGAGTAACAGCTCATGCCATGGCATTAAAAAACGGGCTTGGTTATCAAGCTGTAGCGCGTAAAAGTCAGACTCTGCAAATGTGTTTTTTTCAAATAAGCGGTCTCTAATTTGACTTGAACGTGCACCTAATGCATAGCCGCCATTACCAAAGCGTGCATTATCGCTGGCGGATACAACCCGAGAATTCCCCGTCCATAATCGCCCACTGGACGGGTTTTTAACAAATGGGCGATTAATTTCGTTTTGCTCAAAAAGTGCCGAATACTGCGTTGCATTTACACTTAACTCACTCGCAGTTGTTCGTGCCGGAATACCGCCTATATTTTTCCATGCCGCATTGCCTAGGCTATCAACGACCATTAAATTCTGTACCGGAATACCAATATCACTTGCAAGAGCAAGCGCATCGTCTACAGTATCTGCCTGCTCAAGCTTTAATAGTTGCATGTTGACTGCATAAGGTTGATGCGCCGCCCAACTAAGTGCATAAGGCTTTTCGTTAATGTATTTTACTGGACCGTATTCGCTCATTATTAACGAGTAAGGTTCAGCGCTTCCTTCTGATAATAAAATAGGCTCATCAACAAGCCATGTTTTGCTATCGTTATTAAGCGCTATCCAATCAGCGGTATCTAAATAACCGTTAGTAAACCCCCATGCAATTTTATTATTTGTTCCCACCACTATGGCTGGAGTACCCGGAAGTGATACACCCGTTATCTGCATTGGCTTGTTATTTAACATATAATTGAGTTGTGCTCGGTACCAAATAACCGGTACTGCCATTGATAAGTGCATATCGTCAGACACCATTCCTGCGCCGGTTTTTGTAAGCTCTCCGGTGACTGCCCAATTATTACTACCAAGCTCTTGAGGGGCTTCAATGTGGGTTGCAACATGAGCCGTTTGCGTTGCGAGAACCGGCAGTTCACCTACAAACGGGGCTAATTTGCTACCATCAAGCGCTGCTTGGTATTGACTAGGTTGCGTTAAAAAATCAACCATATTCTTGCTGTATATTTGCTCTAGCTGAATCAAAGTTTGATCGCGATTAAATGTCATGCTTTGTAAATCTAAGTACATGCTAAATATCACTAATAAGCTATCTTCACTTTGCCAAGGTTTTTGCGCCCCGCCCGTTAGTAGGTATTCAAAGCTTGCATACCCTACTTGTGCCAGCCCTTCGTTCACGCCTTGTGCGTAGCTTTTTAATAATCGCTTATCGGTTTCAGGAAGAGTTTGTAAAATAGCGCGGCTACGCTTACGCAGTTGATGGAAGCGCATTTTTTTATCAAGCCCAAGGGCCGCTTTGCCAAATAATTCACTTAGCTCACCTGCGGCGTTGCGCCTTAATAAATCCATTTGAAAGAATCGGTCCTGTCCGTGCGCATAACCTAATCCGTAAGCGGCATCGTTGCGGTTTTTAGCGTTGATAACAGCTTGGCCCAATGTATCGCGAGAAATTTTAACAGGTTCATTTACTGCCATACTGCGTCCGTTGCCATCAAGTGCTGGTAAACTCAAGCTAAGTACCCCATACACCACAGCGGTGCCACCCAGCCCTAAAATTACAATTAATAACAACAAGCGTTTGATTAGTTTATACATTGAGTTGCCCTTCCCCCCTTTACGTTGCCTATATAATAACCACAGTTTTATTAAATAATCATGATCTTGCTCGCAAAGGATGAAATAAACATCAAAATCCACGATAATGTCACTTCCACACATCGTGCAGAACTAGTTGAGATCAATATGACTGAAAAAACGTTTATCAAAGGTAAAGACCGCGATCTAGAATCGTCAATCTCTACCATGCAAAACAAGCTTAAAGCCCTGAAAATTAATGTTGAAGAAGCGCTTTGGCTTAACCCTGTAGCTAACTGTTATTCGGTTCATATAAAAGATAGCGACTGCGGTGTTATGTTTACTAATGGTAAAGGTGCAACCGATAAAGCCTCTATTGCCTCTGCGCTAGGTGAATACTTTGAGCGTTTAAGCTGTAACTACTTTTTTGCCGACTTTTACTTAGGTGAAGAATTTGCCAACGGCGAGTTTACCCATTATCCAAACGAAAAATGGTTTAAAGTAGAAGGTGAGGAAGTGCCTGAGGGCATAATGGACGAAAGCCTGTGGGATTACTTTGACCCAGAGCGCGAACTTAACGCATCACACCTTTTTGATTTTAACTCAGGTAATAACGAGCGCGGCATTTGTACATTGCCATACACGCGCCAACGCGATAACCAAGACGTGTACATCCCGGTAAACGTGATTGGTAATATTTTTGTATCTAACGGTATGAGCGCGGGTAACACCAAATTTGAAGCGCGAGTACAAGGTTTATCAGAAGTATTTGAACGCGCAATAAAAAACCGCATCATCGCTGAAGGCATTTGTTTGCCTATCGTGCCTGAAGAGGTTGTTAAGCAATACCCACAAATTCACGAAGCATGTGAAGAGCTACGCAGCCATGGTTTTCATTTACGTATTGCCGATGCATCACTAGGCGGTAAATACCCAGTAATGAGCGTAACGCTGATTAACCCAACAGATGGCTCTGTGTTTGCCTCGTTTGGTGCTCACCCTTCATTTGAAGTAGCCCTTGAGCGTACCGTTACCGAGTTACTACAAGGTCGCCGCCTTGATCAGCTTGATGTATTCCAGCCAGCCACGTTTGATAACGACGAAGTAGCAACGCCTGAAAACATTGAACTGCACTTTATTGATTCTAGCGGTTTAATATCGCATGACTTTTTCCGTGCAAATCCCGATTTTGACTTTGTACACTGGGACTTTAGCGGTACAACAGAGCAAGAATACAACTTCTGTACTGACCTAATTCATAGCATGAACCACGACATTTACATCATGGATTACACGCACCTAAACGTGTATGCATGTCGTATTTTAGTACCTGGCATGTCAGACATTTACCCAGTAGATGAGCTTATTTGGCGTAACAACAACGAAGGCGCTAAATTCCGTGAAGCATTCCTATCGCTTGATCAGTACGATGCTGAGCAATGGATGGACATTTACGACAGCCTAGAAGAAGCTGGCCACAGCGATATTATTCGCGCAGCAGAGTTTATTGGCCTTGCAACCGATGCAGATACACCTTGGCATACGCTACGTATTGGTGAGCTTAAAGCGCATCTCTGTTTAGCCGCAGGCAGCGAAGAAGCAATTGATTGGGTTGATTGGATACTGCATACAGGCCAAGTAAACGAAGAGGCAATGCGCCATTTCCGCTGCTTAAAAGCCATTCTTGAAATTAAATACGATGACGAGCGTGAATACGCCGACTACCAAGATGCACTTGGTTTAATGTTTGGCAGCGACAACGTAACGCTTGCGATTGAAATTGCCGAAGGCCGTACATTATTTAACGGTTTAACCTTCCCTGGTTTGTCGCTTAATGGCTTTAAAAAGCATGCAGCACTCCTAGATGGCTACCGTAAACTACATGTAGCTAAACAAAACCATTGGGCACGTGAAGTAAGCGACTCATAGTTTTAAACTGCTATTTATAAAAATAAAATGGCGCTTATGTTTAAGCGTCATTTTAATTTGTACAATAAATAGCTATAGTTGAGTAGCCTAACCCAAGCCAATGTAGCTAATGCCGCCAACTAATAATAAAAAAACGAATATTCATAACTACAAACGAACCTTCTGGTTATCGATGACACTACTACTGCTTATTAGTGTTGTACTAGAGCGCATTAATTACAATCGCGTGAAAGACGCTCATCGCCTACAAATCCTCTTTGAAGTAAGCACCTACAGAGCACAGTTAGAAGCCATTTTAATTTCTAACATTCAATTAGTCCGTGGTTTAGGCGTTGCGGTTTCTGCAGAGCCTAACTTAAATCAAGAACGCTTTGCACAAATTGCAGCCCCTCTTTTTAATACATCAAAAGAACTTCGAAATATTGGCGGTGCACCCAATATGATTATAAAAATGACCTACCCTATTAAAGGCAACGAAGGTGCGCTGGGCCTTAACTTACTGACCAATAAAAACCAACGCGCTGATGCAATAAAAGCACGCGATACCAATACAATTATAATGGCAGGCCCATTAACACTTGTGCAAGGTGGAGAAGCACTCATAGCGCGTGTGCCTGTATATACTCCGCCAGAGAATACGTTTTGGGGATTACTATCGGTTGTTTTAGATATCAATAAAATTTATAAAAACGCCGGTATTTTAGATCTAGAAGACAATTATAACGTTGCACTTCAAGGCCGAAATGGGCTGGGTGATAAAGGCGAGTTTTTTTTTGGTGACGCCACAATACTGAGTCGAAACCCTCTCGCATTTTCGCTAAACTTTCAAGGCGGTAACTGGCAGCTATATGTTGCACCAAAGCAGGGCTGGAGCCCACCCAACTCAGCAATTTGGCCATTACGTTTAGCAATTATCATTATTTGTGCCTTACTTACATGGGCATTTTGGTTTTTTTTAAAAATGCTTGAGCGCCAGCAAAAAAATGAAAAAATGCTAGAAACCATGAGCGATTTGGCGCAAATAGGTGCGTGGTCGTTTAATTTAGAAACGAAAAAAGTTTATTGGTCAGATATGACTAAAAAACTGTTTAAATACCCACTCAATACCCAGCCACAATGGCCTGAAGATTTAAGCTATTTTAAAGAAGGTGAAAGCAGAGAAACCATCAAACCTCTACTCGAACGTGCTATTAAATATGGCCATAGTTATGAAGTTGAACTAGAGGTAATAAACGCTGAAGGGGAAGCTGTATGGGTACTTGTTAATGCAGAAGCTGAACATAAAAATGGTCGATGCGTGCGCATCTTTGGTTCGCTACAAAATATTGATACCCGTAAAAAAATTGAATTAGAAAATAGCTTTACGGCACTACACAATGAAACGTTAGCCTCATTAACGGTTAATAAGCTAATTTTAAACGGTAAACTTAGCCAATCAAAAGATATACTCACTGAAGCTATTTGCCACGCTTTAAAAATTGAACGCGCTAGCATTCGTTTTTATAACGAAGATCACACACAGTTAATTCCGTTCGCACTACATAATAAGTTAACACAAGCCGAAAACGTTGAACTAACTTGGCTTAGAAAACATCTTCCTGACTTTTTTAATATGCTTGATAACCAAGCTGTATTTAATATTCCCGACGTTATTCATAATTCAGCGCTATCTCCTTTGTCGCCATATTACTTATTGCCATTGGGAATAAAATCGATGCTGTGCGTAACAATCCCTGCCGGCAACGGGGTATTAGGAATAATATGTGCTGAGCAATGCAAAACCACACGCTTGTGGACAAAAAACGAAGAAAGTTTTTTAATCACAGTGGCTACGCTTATAGGCAGTTTACATTCAAGCCAGCAACGCATAGAAGCAGAACAGGAATTAGTAGAAGCTAAGGAATTAGCCGAACAAGCGGTGGCAGCAAAAAGTGAATTTTTAGCAACTATGAGCCACGAAATTCGCACTCCTATAAATGGGGTGCTAGGCATGCTAAATATAATTAAACAAACGAGCTTAAATCAACAACAGGCGCATCATATAGAGCTTGCGCAATCATCTGCCGAATCATTGCTTAATATTATTAATGACATACTAGACTTTTCTAAAATGGAAGCAGGTAAACTTAACATTGATAGTATTCAATTTAACCTCCCTAAATTATTAGGTGAAGTGGTTGAATCGTTTGCACTAAAAGTGGAGCAAAACAATACAAAACTAATTTTAGACGCAACTCAGATTACAGTAAGTGAAATAATTAGTGATCCGAATAGGCTTAGGCAAATTCTTAATAATCTGATTGGTAATGCTGTTAAATTTACTAAAAACGGTGACGTCATTATTATAGCCAGGGTGGACGACTCCACCGATGGCTCATTTCTAGAGTGCTCAATAATTGATACCGGTATTGGCATCAATAAAAATCAACAATCACTGCTGTTTAACTCATTTACACAGGCTGACGCTTCAACTACGCGCCAATTTGGCGGCACAGGCCTTGGCTTAACTATAGTAAAACAACTGTGTGAATTAATGGGTGGAAGTGTCAGTGTTAACAGTGTTGAAGGCGAGGGCAGTACGTTTTCATTTAATATAAAAATACAACCTAGATTAAGTAAAGAGCAGGATTTACCAAGCCATCTAATAAACAATAAGCGTATTTTAATTATTGATGAATGCCACTTAAATACCAGTATTGCCACTAAACAGCTGCTGATTTGGGGTGCTCATGTCGAGTTTATAAATGACTACGGTGAAGTACTAACACACTTAGCGGATACGACTCATTTATACGATGCAATTTTAGTTGATTATCACTTTTTCTCTATTGCTGCTAAAGCGCAAACAACCGCCTTACAAAACTTCATTTACAAATCTAAATGTAAGTCGGTGATTATGGCGCCAATGAGTTACTCGCAAAAAAATTCAACGCTTGCAATGAACGTTGACTGCATGATTTTTAAACCTTTAACACCATCGGATTTATTCGACTCACTTACTAATGAAAAGTTTTTAGAGCAGCAATTAAATCAGGCGCAACTCACTAATACGCTTACAAAAGCCCCTATTACAGACTCATCAGAACCCGTTTTATTATTAGTAGAAGATAATAAAATAAACCAAGTTGTGGCCTCTGCACTACTAAAAGAAGCGGGTGTGACCTTTGATATTGCCGAAAATGGCGAGGAAGCAATTAGTAAACTAAACGCCAAACAAAATAACCCGTATAAACTTATTTTAATGGATTGCCAAATGCCAATAATGGATGGTTACCAAGCCACGCAAGCAATTAGGCAAGGCGAAGCAGGTGAAATATACAGTCGCGTTTCAATTATTGCTTTAACGGCTAATGCCATGCAAGGCGATAGAGAAAAATGTATTGCTGCAGGTATGGATGACTATTTAACTAAACCGCTTGATATGGCCGCCTTAAAACCTAAGTTGCAGCACTGGCTTGACAGTTAAATAAGGCTTACCACTAGTTAGAATTAATAATTAATATTTTTAAGGGTACTTATGCAGTTATCACCAAATCAACAACGTGTTATTGGTTGCCTTCTAGAAAAACAAAGCACTACGCCAGAGCATTACCCTTTATCACTCAATGGGCTAGCCAATGCATGTAATCAAAAATCGAATCGCGATCCTGTTCTTAATTTAACAGAAAGTGATGTTCAAAATGCGCTAGATGAACTTATAGATATACGCCTAGTTACTGTTGATGAAGCGCCTTCAGGGCGGGTAAATAAGTACGACCACCGCTTTTGTAATACCGAATTTAGTAGCTTACAGTTTTCAGCACAACAACGTGCCGTTATTTGCCTATTGCTGTTACGCGGTGCCCAAACACCCGGCGAATTAAGAACTCGCAGCGCTCGCCTCGCTGATTTTAATAATGTAGATGAGGTTGAAAACGCCCTAAATAAACTAATTGAAAACGAGCAAGTCGCCAAACTACCGCGCGAAGCAGGTAAACGTGAAAGCCGATATATTCATTTATTTGGTGAGCAACAAATTACACCTGATAGCGATACCATTAATTTACCCAGCGAAGCGATTAAAGATAAAGAGTTAAACGATTTATTACGCGAAGTAGAAGAGCTAAAAGCAGAACTTAACCAGATAAAAGCACATTTAGGGCTTTAAATAAGTAAAACTAAATCACATAATAAGTTTATTGCGTATCACATTTAAAATATTACAAGGAGCCGGCAATGCGCGCCGAAATAATGACTGAAATGAAAGTTCAGCCAACCATTGATGTAAACGCTGAGATATCTCGTCGAGTTAACTTTATAAAAGCACGTTTAGTTGCGGCTCACTCACGATCGCTTGTGCTTGGTATTAGTGGCGGGGTTGATTCTTCAACTTGCGGCCGTTTATGCCAATTAGCTGTTAACGAATTAAATGAAGAACACAGCACTAATAAATACCAATTTATTGCTGTGCGCTTACCTTACGGTGTTCAAGCTGATGAAGACGAAGCGCAAATGGCGGTTGATTTTATTCAGCCAAGTAAGCGCATGACCGTTAACATTCAGCCTGCTGCCGATGCATTGCATGAGCAAGTGTTAATGGCAATGACTAGCAGCGGTGACGCATTACCAGAACAAGCACAAATAGATTTTATTAAAGGTAACGTTAAAGCGCGCCAACGCATGATTTCCCAATACGAAATTGCCGGTTTTAGTCAAGGTTTAGTGGTTGGCACCGACCATAGCGCTGAAAATATTACAGGCTTTTACACTAAATTTGGCGATGGTGCATGTGATTTGGCGCCTCTTTTTGGCTTATCTAAGCGCCAAGTTCGCGCACTAGCGACTGCTTTAGGCGCGCCAGTATTGCTTGTTGAAAAAGCCCCTACAGCCGATTTAGAAAGCGACCGACCAGGCCTCACCGACGAAGAAGCGCTTGGTTTAAGTTACAATCAAATTGATGACTTTTTAGAGGGCAAACCTGTCTCTGAAGAGGTAGAACAAAAGTTAATTGGCATTTATCTGCGTACGCAACATAAGCGCCAGCCAATACCAACAATTTACGATTGATATAAGTGATATAAAAAGCAATTAACCGTATTGGGTTTATTTGCTTTTTTGATCGCCCTATTCAAATATTACGTACACATTACGCTCAACGTATTAATATTTATTAAAAACTTACCAAAGAGAACACCGCATTATATGACATCGCCCATTTTAATCACTGGCGCTGGCCAACGAATCGGCCTAGCCCTTGCTAAGCACTACCTTACTCAAGGGCAAGAAGTCATTATTACTTACCGTACTCGCCATAATGCTGTAGAAAAACTAGCGCAGCAAGGGGTGACCTGTATTCATGCCGATTTTAGTACTGATGCGGGAATTAATGAGTTTATTAATACATTGAAAGCCCATACCCAGTCTTTAAAGGCTGTTATACACAACGCATCTAGCTGGGACTGTGAAGCAAATAACCCAGACCACGCTAAGCTTTTTGATAACATGATGCGCATACATGCCAAAACACCTTACTTAATTAATATGCAGTGCGCTGACTTACTTTTAGCGTACCAGCAAGCTAGTGGCACCGCCGCAGATATTGTGCACCTTACTGACTATGTAGTTGAAACAGGTAGCCCTAAGCATTTGGCATACGCGGCAAGCAAGGGCGCACTTGATAATCTAACGAAATCGTTTAGTGCTAAATATGCACCCAATATAAAAGTAAATGCGGTTGCGCCTTCGCTTATTATTTTTAACGAGCACGACGACGAACAATACCGCGCTAAAACACTCAAAAAATCATTGATGGGCATCGAACCTGGGTGCCAAGAAATTGTAAACAGCATTGATTTACTCTTACAAAGTCAGTACATAACAGGGCGCTCTATTCCTGTTGATGGCGGACGTCATTTAAAGTAAAAAACACTGAGACACCTATGCATAACGAATTAAAAGACAGCTACCAAAAAATTATAACCGCCGTAGGCGAAGACGCTGAACGTGAAGGTCTATTAGACACACCAAAACGTGCGGCAAAAGCAATGGAATACCTAACACAAGGTTATCGCCAAACGCTTGATGAAATTACCAATAATGCAGTATTTACCTCTGATGCCGACGACATGGTATTAGTACAAGACATAGAACTTTACTCTATGTGTGAGCACCACTTACTGCCATTTATTGGTCGCTGCCATATTGCTTATATTCCAAATGGCAAAGTGCTGGGGTTATCTAAATTTGCGCGTATTGTTGATATGTTTTCGCGTCGCTTTCAAATACAAGAACAGTTAACACATCAAATTGCCAAAGCCGTTGAAGAAGTAACCGGCGCAAAAGGCGTAGGTGTTATTGTTGAAGCTAAGCACATGTGTATGATGATGCGTGGTGTAGAAAAGCAAAACTCAAGCATGCGTACATCGGTAATGCTGGGTAACTTTAGAAGCGACCCTAAAACACGCAACGAATTTTTGCAGCTTATTAAAGGGTAATCTATGGCCAACGCAATTATTAATGTTACTAACTTACGCTTGCGTACATTTATTGGTTTTAATCCTGAAGAGCGTGAAAAAAAGCAAGACGTAGTCATTAATTTAGAGATTCACTACCCTGCGGATAACGCATGTAAAACCGATGAAGTAGACCAAGCACTTAACTATAAAGTGATCACCAAAGAGGTAATTAGTTTAGTTGAGCAAGGGCACTTTTTATTACTAGAAAAGCTCGTAGCTGAAATTCTTGCGGTTTGTCATTCTCATCCAAGTGTAAATTACGCTAAAGCCCGTGTAGATAAACCGCATGCGCTTCGCTTCGCGGACTCTGTATCACTAACACTTGATTGGACAAAGTAGCGTGCGTATAGCTTAAATAAGAGCTTCTATCCCCACGGCAAGGGCAATAACCGCTAAGTAGCGTGCGCCTTTGCCAAGTGTTACTAAAACCAAAAACACGCTAAACTTTACTTTAAAAATACCACCAATGACTGTTAGTGGATCGCCAACAATAGGCAGCCATGCAAACAATAAGCTGTACACGCCGTATTTATTAAACTGATTTTGCGCCTTTTCAAGCCCTTGCTCTGATACCGGAAACCACTTTTTATGTTTAAAGCGTAATACTTGCGTACCTAGCCAATAATTCACACAACTGCCTAACACATTACCCAGCGTAGCTGTGCACCATAAAAGCCAGATGTTTGCGTTTGATTGGGTAATCATCGTTATTAAAACGACTTCTGAGGAGCTTGGTAATAAAGTGGCCGAAATAAACGCACTAATAAACAAAGTAAAATAAAGCATAATGCCCTTAGGCTAAACGTAATAACCCAGCTTATAGCTGGGTTTGCAGAATAATAGCTAACGCTTTATTTTATCAAATTTAAACTCAGTGGGTAATTAAACTCTTTCCCTTCGTTTGCTTTTATACTCGCTAAAACCACCATCACAAAAGCAAATATAGCCACAATAGGAAGTAAAATTACACCGATCACAACAAACATCAACACAAAACAAATAATATAGGCAATGGCCATGGTTATCTGAAAATTAAGCGCTTTTTTACCGTGCTCATTGACCATTTGCATTTCATCTTTTTTAATTAACCAAATAATTAATGGCCCTATTATTGAACCAAACGGCACTATAAAACCAGCAAATGCGCTTAAATGGCACAACATTGCCCATGTACGCTCATCTTTATTTACTACTTTAACCTGTTGATTTTCTTCCATAACACAATCCTTTAATTTTTATAATGCGGTTTAATTATACACAGGTATATAAATTTCTGGCGTATTTATTTACAAAAATCACAGCCTAAATGTCTGTGATAAAAAAGTGATAAGTTTGTGAGAGTTTCTGGAGACGATTATTCAATACTTATCTCGAATCATCACTTACAGGAAATAAAAAATGAAAGCTTCAACATTTACACTTGCAACTCTTTTAGCGGTAGCTAGCCAGTCAACCATGGCTGCAGAGTTAGACTTAACAATAACTAACCTAACCCAAGGCATTCACTTCACTCCGCTACTAGTTACAGCACACAACAGTGAAGATAAGCTTTTTGAAGTTGCAACTGAAGCTTCTACCGCATTACAAACAATGGCTGAAGGTGGCAATATTGCTGAGCTAATGGCACAAGCCACTGCAGCAGGTAGCGATATGGCTGCAAACCCAGCAGAAGGTTTATTAGCGCCATCGTCATCAACCATGACAACACTAATAACGACTGACGGTAACGATTACTTATCGGTGACCGCTATGTTACTACCTACAAACGATGGCTTTGTTGGCCTTGATAGCTGGAAAATACCAACCGAAGCAGGCACCTACACGGTTTATTTAAATGCATACGATGCGGGCACTGAGCAAAATAACGAGCTAGTGGTTGAAGGTTCTGGTGCACCGGGCACGCCAGGTATTCCTGCAGCACCAGGTGATAATGCGGGTACAGGTGGCGCAGGCTTAACAAGTACCGATAGCAACATTAACGTGCATATTCACCCAGGCACATTAGGTGACGACGATTTAACCGCTGGTAATAGCGATTTAAGTAATACGGTTCACAGATGGTTAAACCCAGTGGCTAAGCTAACCGTTACGGTTAAGTAGGAGCGTAATCATGGCATCTTTAAATAACTTTAAAAAAAGCATCGTGGTTGTTGCACTAGCAGCTTCACTTGCAGCCTGTGGCGACAACGATAGTAACGATCCTGTTCAGGTTGTTACACCGCCAACACCTGAGCCTGTAAGCTATACATTTGATGTAACAGTAAGCAACTTAACTGCAGGGCAGCCACTATCGCCAATTGCTGTTATTGCACATACAGAAGGCACACTTTGGCAAATTGGCAGTGCGGCATCGGTTGCATTAGAAACCATGGCTGAAGGAGGCGACAACAGCCAACTGCTTGCATTAGAAAACGCCATTGCCAACGCATCAAGCGAAGGTCCTGTTGGACCTGGTGCTAATACCACGATCACATTAACCACAGACTCACTTGAAGCACTTAAGCTGTCGCTTGCCACTATGATGGTGAATACAAATGATGGGTTTACCGGTCTTAGTGCTTTAGACGTATCTTCATTAGCCGTGGGCGACTCTTTAACTCGCACCACCGTTGCTTATGATGCAGGTACTGAAGCAAATACAGAAGCAGCTGGTACGATACCCGGTCCTGCTGATGGCGGAGAAGGTTTTAATGAAGCCCGTGATGATGTTAATTTTGTAGCAAGACACCCAGGTGTCGTTACAAATGAAGATGGTTTATCTAGTTCAGTGCTTAGCCCTGAACATAAATTTGATAACCCATTAGCAAAAGTGGTTATTACCCGCACTCAGTAATTCGTTTATCAATATCAACCTCGATATACCAGCTTGTAATGGGGAAGTTGGGGAGCATGGAAGCCCCCTTTTTACGAGGATAAACGATGCGTCATGAAAAATTACTCATAGTTGAAGACGACAGAGAAATTGGTAAATTAATTACCACACAGCTTACACCGCTAAATCTACATGTGGATCATGTTGTCAGTGCTGAACTGGCTTTAAAGAAAATAGCTAAGCACCCCTACGGGCTTATTTTACTGGATATAAACCTTCCGCAAATGGATGGATTGAGTTTATGTCGTAAAATAAAAGAACATTACCCAGCCACTTCAGTCATTTTACTCACCGCACTAAGTAGCGACATGGACAGAGTTATTGGCCTAGAAATGGGCGCAGACGACTATATTTGTAAACCCTTTTTTGCACGTGAACTACAAGCCAGAGTAAAAACCCAACTTCGACACAGAGCACAGTTACTTGCGAGCCAAAATACCGATGAACCCTCTGTTGTAAGTGAACAAACCCTTAAAGTTGGCTCATTAAACATTGCGTTTGACTCCCATCAAGTGTATTTGGCCGAACAGGCAATTAACCTAACTGCCACCGAGTTTGATTTGCTGGTGTATTTTGCACGCCATCCTAACCATGTATTTAGTCGCCAGCAACTACTCGATAAAGTATGGGGGTACCAGCACAGCGGTTACGAACATACCGTTAATTCGCATATTAATCGGTTGCGGGCAAAGCTTGAATTGCACCAATCGACACCTATTATAGAAACCGTTTGGGGTGTGGGATACAAACTCAATCCAAGCCAACTTAATTAAGACTTTTATTATGAAACTCTCTTTGTACCAAAAATTAGCAGTGTCGTTAGCCGTTATTTTTTGTTTTATTTGCGCGCTGGTTTATAGCTGGAGTAAACAGCTAGAACTCAACTCTAAACATCATGGCGAACAAAATTTACATTTAGCGCTGGCTGAGCATTTAGTACAAGACAATCCATTGATAAAAGAGGGTGTATACGATTACGAAGCCCTTGAAAACCTATTTCATACTTTAATGTTACTCGGCCCCGCCTTTGAATTTTACTTTGTAGACGAAAACGGAAAAATATTAACTTACTCCGCAGAGCCCGGAAAAGTGAAGCGTACACATATTAATTTAACGCCTTTAAAGCACCTTATAGCCAACCCAAGTGCTACACCGGTTTATGGCGACAACCCAAGAAACCCTGATCAACAAAAAATATTTTCTGTGGCGCCTGTTTTTAATAACAACACATTGCAAGGGTATTTATACGTAATTATTGGTGGTGAGGCATACGACACCTCACTCAATAATATAAAAAGTAACGACTCGTTATTCGTGGCTGCCATATGGCTAGGCTCAGCGCTCGTTTTTTTATTTATTGCGATGCTTATTTTACTGCGATTTTTTACAAATCCTATTCAACGTCTTGCAAAAGATGTGAGCAATATTGAGGCTGCTAATTATAGCCTAACCGATACAAAGCTGAGTATCTATTCAACTCAAAAAAGTAATGAAGTCCACAGCTTAAGCCGAACTATTCAAGCAATGCTCACACGTATAAACGAGCAATTTAAAGCACTAGAACAAGGCGATAAACAACGCAAAGAGCTACTTACTCACTTATCTCACGACTTACGTACGCCACTGGCTTCGTTACAAGGTTTTTTAGAGGTATTAAATCAATCAGGTGACAAATTAAGTGCGCAAGAGCAGCAAGAGTACTTGCTAGTATCATTGAATAACTGTGGCCAACTCAAGCAACTAATAGAGCAAATTTTTGAACTCGCACACCTAGAAAATGGCGAAATAAGTATCAACAAAGAAACATTTAACCTAGGAGAGCTCATTTACGATTGTATTGCTAAGTTTAGTTTGGCCGTAGAGAAAAAAGGCATTAATTTATCGGTTGAGCCAGAAATTTGTGACTTTCCTGTCATTGCCGACATAGCCAAGCTTGAGCGTGTTTTAAGTAACTTAATCGATAACGCCATTAGGCATACCCCGCGTGATGGTAGTATTGATGTACGTGTAAAACGCGGTGACCATAATCAATTATTTGTGCAGGTTTCGGACACCGGCGTGGGTATTAAACACGAGGAGTTACAAGCTATCTTTGATCCCCACTACCAAGCTAGTAATTCTAATAAAGCGGACCGCCAACAAGGTGGGTTAGGGCTTGCTATTTGCCGCGGGCTATTAAAGCTCATGGACAGTGAAATAAACGTTCAAAGTGAAATAGGTAAAGGCACTATGTTTAGCTTTAATTTGCCACAAAAAAAGGCGTAACTTAACGTTACGCCTTGGCTCATTACTTAGTTGAATTTGGGTGTGGCTATTTTTTTATACCGGCTAAATCAAGCATAAATGCATAATTTAACGCAGCATCTTCTAAGCGTTTAAAACGGCCAGAAGCACCGCCGTGCCCGGCTTCCATGTCTATTTTAAATAGTAGCTTATTATCATCTGTTTTGTAGTCACGCAGCTTCGCAACCCATTTTGCTGGCTCAAAATATTGAACCTGTGAATCGTGTAAGCCTGTAGTTACTAACATATTAGGGTAGTCTTGCTTACTGACTTGATCGTACGGTGAATAAGACAACATATAATCGTAATATTCTTTTTCGTTAGGGTTACCCCACTCGCCATACTCGTTCGTTGTAAGCGGAATAGTTTCATCCAGCATAGTGGTCACCACATCAACAAACGCAACCTGTGCAACCATGCCTTTATAAAGCTCAGGCGCTTGGTTAGCCACTGCCCCCATTAATAGTCCACCCGCACTGCCGCCTTGTGCAAATATGCTGTCTTTTGCACCATACTTTTGCTCAACTAATGACTTAGTTACATCTACAAAGTCGTTAAACGTGTTCTTTTTGGTAAGTAGCTTACCCGCTTCGTACCAAGGACGCCCTAACATTTGCGAGCCTCGTACGTGAGCAATTGCAAATACAAAACCACGGTCAAGTAACGTTAGTCGTGCAGAAGAAAAGCTCGGATCCATGGTTGCACCATACGAACCATAGCCGTATTGCAATAATGGGTTAGTACCATCTTTTTTAAATAGCTCTTTTCGATACACTAAACTCACCGGTACTTTTACGCCATCGCGTGCTGTAACAAAAATACGCTCAGACGCGTAGTTATCTGCGTTAAAGTCACCTAATACGGTTTGTTGCTTCAATAATGTTTTTTCGCCAGTGGCTAAATTAACATCATAAGATGAACCCGGCGTCGTCATACTGGTGTAATACACACGCAGCATATCACTGTTCAATTCGTTATTACCGTACGCATTAATGGTGTACGCACTGTCGTTAAAGCTTAGTGGTAACTCTTTGCCTGATGTTAAATTACGCGCAATCAGTGTTGATTGGCCCATTTCACGTTGTTGATATACCAAGTAGTCATCAAATAACTCAACGTCTTCGAGTTTAATATCCTCGCGAGCAGGGATCACACTTTGCCAATTTGCTTTATCACCGGCTTTATCAATATCAACTTTCATAAGCTGAAAGTTAACCGCATTTAAATTAGTCACAATGTAATAAGTATTGCCTAATTTTGAAATGCTGTATTCAAGGTTGGCTTCACGCTCAATTAAACGCTTAGGCTTAGCGTCTACATCATTTGCACTCAGCACTGACAAACCCGATGCATCGGTACTGCTATGCCAAATATAAATTTCTGAGCCGTCTTTGCTCTTGCTCATACCGGTGTAATAGCTTGTGTCTGTTTCTTCGTAAACAAGCTCATCATCGCTTTGTGGTGTACCAAGCGTATGGCGATAAACTTGGTAACCGAGTAAGGTTTGCGCGTCTTTTTTGATGTAATACACCGTTTTATTGTCGTTCGCCCACACAACATAACCACTGGTGCCTTCAAGCGTGTCTTCTAATAATTTACCAGTGCTTAAATCTTTAATTTTTATGTTGTAAACACGGCGACTCACCGTATCTTCACCATATGCCATTAAGTTGTCATTTGGGCTTACATTTAGGCCGCTAACCGCAAAATAGTCATGGCCTTTAGCTAGTTCATTTACGTCTAAAATAACTTCCTGATCGGTGCCTGCAAAATCACTACTGCGTAAATAAGTAGCATACTCGTTATCGCCGCGAGTTTGCGACGAGTAATAGTACTCTCCGTCCTTTACTGGAACTGAGTCATCATCTTTTTGAATTCGCCCTTTAAGCTCTTCAAATAAACTACTTTGCAGTGTTTTAGTATGGGCGAGCATAGCCTCAGAGTAGGCATTTTCTGCTTCTAAGTAGCTAATGATTTCAGGTGCTTTTCGTTCGTCATCTCTAAGCCAGTAGTAATTATCAATACGTGTATCACCATGAATGGTCATTTCATGGGGTACTTTTTTAGCAATAGGTGCAACCGCGGTTACTACTTGAGCTGACTCAACTTGAACCGTGTTTTTATGAGTTTCTTCGGGGGCTTTATTACAACCACTTAGAATAGCAAGCGAGAGTGCAGCAAGTGCAAAGGGAGTACGTGTCATCAGGCAAAATCCTTATTATTTTTGTTACCTAAATATACCTAAAATTAATACCTTTTGTGATCTAGTTTGTGAAGCTATGTAAAAAGGGAGCCGAAGCTCCCTTTATTTAGTACTTAAGCGTTTTTAAGCTTACTTTTGCTTGCGACGACGCATAAATGCGAACGGTGCAACTAAAAGAGTTAACCAAGCTAATGAACCTGAAGAACTTTTCTTCTCTGGCTCTGGAGTAACAACGGCCGGAGGTACTACTGCAGTTACATTAACAGTTACAGTTACAGGCTCAGAAACATTGCCTCGAATATCAATCGCAACAACTTCCATTTCAGCAGTGGTATCACCTGCTAACATATTGGTGTCAGCAACAACAATTTGGCCTTGCTCATCAACACCTAAACCTATATTGGTGTTTGATTGAACGTAGTACTCAGAAACCGCTAAATCAAACTCAGCTTCTTCAATTGTAAGCGCGCCAACTACTGTACCATCGGCTGCATCTTCAGAAACTGAGAATTCACCACCCACTAAGATAGGCGCCTCAATAGCTGGTAATGTAAGCTCTTCACTTGTCATTGCTTTAATGATGTTAGTGCCAGCACCTTGAGATAAAACAAATGGACCACTTGCAGATACCATTGCTTTTTCACCAGGTAGAAGTGATGCAACAGCTTCGCCAGTTTCAAGCGAAGTCATTTGAACTTCTGGTTGAACACCAAATACAACTGAACCAGTTACACTGTCTGTCTCAGAGAACACACCTGATTGGTAGCTTGGGTAACCCACTGATACTCTGAAGTTCATTGGCTGACCAAGTAACGACCCATCGATGTTCATTAGCTCAGAACAACCAGTAAATGTGATTGTATCTTCACCTGCTGAATGAAGAAGTGGTGTACCCCACGCCCAACCATCGTTGCCAGCGCCGTCAGTAGTACCGATCAATGTACGGCTACGACCTGGTGACGCAGTTGAGCGACCACGGTCATTTAGGTTTTGTAAGAACTGATCAGCAACACCATCATTATCTGTATCGATTTCAACTCTGTAACCTGCTTGGAATGTATGCGTTAGCGGGTCACGTAATTGAATTGATGAAGTGATGTAAATACCTGAATCACAGAAGTCTGCACCAAATGCAGAGAATGTGCTCGACAGAATGTTATACTCTGCCTCTTCCATTGTTTTCTCTGTACCTACTGCAATAATGCTTTCAGCCTGAGGAGTGATTTCAGTCTGGCCAGTATTTTCAAGTACTAATGATACTTTATTGTCAATCAGCTCGGCAGTATAACTTATCTCTGTTGCTGCTTTTGGCATTGCATGATACACAACGTGTAAATCGTGGGTTGTATCTGTTGACGCATCATCAAATACTAACGCACCATCAAACTCAATCGATGTTAGTGCAGCACTACGAGCAGCAATATCATCAGCACTAAATGGATTCTCTAATTCCCATGCAGGTAGTTTACTTGGGTCAACCATCATTGTGATGTCAAAGTTTACAGCTTGCCCAGCAGGGATTGTTACTGACTCTGGGAAATCCCAGCTAACAGCTTCAGTTTCTACGTCGCTTTGGTAACGTGCTTCAGTACGAAGGTTGTATGTTTTCGCTTCAGCAGAGAAGTTTTTCACAGTGACTGTTTTAGTAATAGAACCGGCTTCTGCAAGGCTCACTAAACCATAAGAAAGCGCAGCTTGTTTTGTATCAAACTCGGCATTGTGTACCCATGCTGCAACAGGTAAGTTAACAGCTTTAGTCACATCTACTAAACCAGCACCTATCATACTAATAGGCGCAAGCTCTGAATCAGGATTGATAGCAAGAGGTTCGTTAGTTACTTCAAGGTTTGCCGCGTTCATAATCGTTGCTTTAATTTCAAACGCATTACGATTTGGGTGAGCTTCACGGATCATAGCAACCGCACCGGCTGTAATTGGACCTGAGAACGAGGTACCCGACACAGGGTTAGTGCCAGTTTGAGTTCCTGCTGCTGCTACGTCAATACTTGTACCTGGCGCTGTAATTTCTGGTTTAAGTAAACCATCCATTGAAGGGCCGCGTGATGAGAATGTTGCCACAGCACCCGCTGTTGTTTTAATCTCAACACTAATATCAAATGTTGCAGGGCCGCCAGCTTCTAGCTGTGCTTTTAGTGCAGCACCCGCTGCAAAATTAATCCCAACGTTTTTAATAGTTACGGCAGCATCAAAACCACCCATTGGGGCTGGTGTGCCGTCGTCAATGTTATTTGCAATAAATACAAACTCAGCACCTTTAGCTTGTGCGTTTAGTACTTTTTGTGTGAATGCACAGGCACCACGGTCTATAAGTACCGCTTTGCCTGTAAAGTCAACATCTTCTGCAAAAGCATCACAGCCGTTTTGATTTGCTGTAGGGTATACTAAATCAATATCAGCACCTGATAGGGTAAAGCCTTCTTGTGGGCCAAAACCTGACGCTTGAATATCGCCTTCAACGCCTGCAACTGTTCCACTTGCAATACCAAC
This sequence comes from Pseudoalteromonas sp. H71, assembly GCF_001468485.1. Lineage (GTDB taxonomy): Bacteria > Pseudomonadota > Gammaproteobacteria > Enterobacterales > Alteromonadaceae > Pseudoalteromonas. Next base: position 49,033 of record NZ_LODI01000004.1, on the reverse strand, counting down.
TTCTGTTGTTGGGTGTGTCATTGCACCAACAGACAGGGCGTTAGGGGTTGTACTTGGACCACCAACACGGAATGGGTTGTCACCATCGTTACCTGCAGAAATTACCATGTTAACACCCAATTCAACAGCACGTTGTACTAGGTATTGTGTACCACCACCAGTGTAAGTGTCACCAAATTCACCACCAAGAGACATGTTCATTACGTCAACACGATCTGAAATATCCCCATCACCGTTAGGATCCATTGCAGCCTCTAATGCAGCTGCTTGTGCTGCACTTGGACAACCACCACCACATACAGAATATGCGTATAGCTCAACCTCTGGTGCAATACCGTTTACAGAGTTTGCAGATGATGTACCGTGATTTGTTGGATCACCTGTTGACGGTGAATTTGCAGCGTCATTTTCAATTGGATCTGCATCATCACGAATGAAGTCATAACCACCTTGTACAATGCCTTGTGGCCATGTAACCGTTGTAGGATCTTCTTGTGCTGCTAGGTATGCTTCAACAGTACCTGCACCGCCAAATGCTGCGTGAGTATAGTCAATACCTGTATCTAGTACTGCAACGCGCTGGCCTTTACCGCTTACAATACCATCAGTAATTAATGGTTTAGCGTTGATATAATCAGAGCTTGCTGCAACGTGAAGTTCACGGTCAAACATTGGTAATACTTTTGCAACGCGATCATCTTTTGCAATCTGCTTTAAAGCTTCAGGTGTTGCTTGAACTATTAACGTTGGAGCAAGAATTTTTGTTTTGCCAATTACTTTTGCATCAAAATCTAAGTTGCTCAACTCTTCAGTCATTATGTCTTGAAGCTGCTCAACCTGAGCTGTTATTTCACGACTACTTGAAGCCTGATAAGTTCCAGCGGTTACTGCATCCACAGATGTTGCTGCTTTAAGAACAATCATATGAGCTGAAGGCTCTTTTTTGTCTGCTGCAACTTCAACCACTTGCTCTACTTTTTTGTAGTTAACATTTGCTTTTGGTAATTCAGCGGCACTTGCAAGTGTTGCCACAAATGCGCTAGAAACAGCCGTCGCTATCGCTGTCTTTTTTATTATATTGTTACTCATGAGTTCCCCTAGGATATTTTATGTATTATTGTAGTCACATTAATAAAGCAAATTACAATGTATGAACGAATATAAAACGTTCATTACCCACCAAGCAACACTTTGGTTACAAATAAGCATAAAGCATACAAAGAACACAAACAAAAAAACACCAAGCCACTGATATATATACACAAAAATACATTTCACTTTTGTGAATGTTTGTAAACAAAAACTACATTATCACTAGGTACTTTATGAATAATGATGTAATCAACATTTTAACTATGGCTAAAGTAATACAAACAGCCGTTGCACCCGTGTTTTTAATAACGGGTATTGCTGCAACCCTTGGCGTTTTATCAAACCGCTTGGCTCGTATTACGGACCGTGCGAGGCAATTAGAGCGCAAGTTAAAAGTAAGCACCGATGAAGATTTTAATAAATCACTCGCAACAGAACTTCGCGCTCTATTAAAGCGATCCCGCTGTATACACATAGCTTTTAGTTTAAGTGTTTTGAGCGCTTTGCTTGTATGCGCAGTGGTTATGCTATTATTTTTGTCGCATATTCAATCAATAAACTTAGGCGTTACTATCGCTAGTTGTTTTGTGGCCGCTATGGCGTTGTTAATATGTGCGTTTATGTCGTTATTAGGTGAAGTTTTCTTAGCAACTCGCAGTATGCGACGAGGGATGATATTTGCTGATATTGATATGAACGATTAACTTTTAGTTAATTTTTCTGTATTAGCTTGAATAAAACCAATAGCTAAGATACAAAGCGATAGTCAAAAAATAGTTAACAGGGGCAATAATATGAAATTTAAAAAGATTCTAGCGGGTGCATTACTAACAACATGCGCGCTAAGTGTATCTGCAAACTCTGCGTTTAAAGAGCCAAGCGACGCGATTGAATACCGTCAAAGTGCATTCTCTATGCTATCAGTTCAAATTGGTGATATGGGCGCAATGCTTAAGGGCAAGGTTCCGTTTGACGCTGAGCAATTCAAAATGCGTGCTAATAATGCTGCAGCGCTTTCAAAAATGCCATGGGAAGCGTTTTATGCAGGAACAGACAAAGGCGATACATCGGCACTTGCTGCTGTGTGGTCTGAAAATACGGTATTTGTTGAAAAAGCCAATGCGTTTGCGGCAAACGCAGACAAACTTGCTCTAGCTGCTCAATCTGGTGACAAAGCAGCTATTGGTAAAGCCTTTGGTGCATGGGCTAAAGGTTGTAAAGATTGCCACAAGCAATTTAAAGACTAATTAAAAATTAATAAAAACAAAAAAGGACCAAGTGTTAACACTCAGTCCTTTTTTTATTGTTTAGCAAAAATTAGCTATCAACTGACACTTCTACACTTCCTCGTTTAAAAATACGTCGGTAAGTGTTTTTAAATAATGCCCCAATATCACCTAATATAATGTACAAACAAGGTACAAGAATAAGCGTAATTAGGGTTGCAAACATAACTGCAAACCCCAGCGCAACCGCCATAGGTATTACAAACTTAGCCTGTAGGCTCGTTTCAAACATAATAGGCAGTACACCTGCAAACGTAGTGATTGAGGTGAGCAATATTGCTCTAAAACGCGCACAGCCGGCTTCAATTACGGCGTTTCTAACGCTAACCCCTTGCTTTCGCACCTGGTTTACATAATCAGTCATAACCAAGGAGTCATTAATTACAACACCCGCCGCAGCAATAAGACCAAAACCAGACATTAAGCTCATATCAAGGTCAAACCAATAGTGCCCCCAAATAGCCCCCGTTAAGCTAAACGGAATAACCGACATAACAATAAGCGGTTGTGAATAGCTTTTTAGCGGTACAGCGAGCAGTATGTAAACTAATATCATGCCTCCTGCAAAAAACAACATTTGCTCATTGGCTTGCGCCTGTTGCTCTTCAATGGCACCACCAAGTTCTGATTTAACGCTTGGGTATTCTTCTTTAAGCTGTGGTAATAAGTTATCTTTTACCTGTTTAACCACTTCGCCCGGTTCAATTTGCTCTTCATCAATACTGCCGTACACATAAACAGTTCTGTACCCACCTTCACGGCGAATGTAGCTAATACCAGGTGTTTCGGTTAGCTCAACCACATCACCCAATAACACTTCGCGCCCAGTTGGCGTGGTCACCACAGTATGTTTGAGCGATGAAAATGCTTCGCGTGTGAGTTTAGGGTAACGAACCATCACTCGGACTTCTTCACCATTTCTAATTACGCGTTGTGCTTCGCCACCATAAAAGCTGGCTCCCACTTGATTGGCAATACTGGCAAGATCTAACCCCAAGTCAAATGCAACGGGTTTTAAACTCATTTGCACTTCTTTACTGGCTGGGTCTATGGTTGAGCTTATATCAAACAACCCTTCTTGCTGTTGAAGCAATTGAATAAAACGGCGCCCAGCTTCGTTTAATGTATCAATGTCAGACCCAAATAGTAGATAACCAAACTCTCCTCCACCGTTGCCGCCACCGCCGCCTACGTCGTCTTGGATAGTTAACGATTTAACACCTGCAATAGTAGGCATGGCCTCACGCCATCGGCGCGACAATTCAAACGCATCGTAAGGGCGTAAGTCTTCATCAACTAATGGGGCTAATAATTGCGCTTCAGTACGGCCTTGGTTAAACACGAGTAAGTCGCGGATAATTTTTTGACCTGTTTGACGCTCTGTTTCATTGTCTACCTCAAGCACCATCGCTTCTATTTCACGAATAGCATTAATAGTTTGAATGTCGGATACGTTGTCATTCATTTCAATATTAATTTGTGGGAAATCATGTGGAACTTTAGGTGAAGGAATAGTGCGCACCTGATTTGAAGCAATTAATGCAAAAGTAACGACTAATAAAGCAATAAAACTAAATAAAACAGTCCAACGCCATTCAACACACTTGGAAACAAACCGTTTATATGGGCCATTTACAAAACCAAAAAAGTGGGTATTAAATCTATCTCGCCAGCCACCTTTTTTTATAGGGGTAAAGTGTGTGTGTGCAATATGCGCAGGTAGTATGAGTTTCGATTCAATTAAGCTAAATACCAAACACAGCATTACAACAACAGCAATACCGTAAAAAAAGGCACTTTCAGGCCCGCTCGAAAGCGTAAACGGCGCAAATACGGCAATGGTAGTAAGTACACCAAACGTCGCTGGGGTCGCTACACGCTTTGCACCACGTACAACGTTATCGACACCGCCGCCACTTTTTTCAACTTCGCTGTATGCGGCTTCGCCGATGACTATGGCGTCATCCACCACAATCCCTAGCACCATGATAAACGCAAATAACGAGATAATATTTATGCTAATACCAAATAATGGCATCACCATCATCGCGCCTAAAAAGCATACCGGTAAACCTATCATTACCCACAATGCCAACTTAAAGCGTAAGAATAGCGACAACATAATTGCGACTAAAATCGCACCTTGAAGAAGGTTTAATTTCATCATATCTAAGCGTGCATTTAGGTAGTACGTCATATCCATTAAAGGTTCTATACGCACACCCGGTGGGAGCTCTTTATTTTTTTGATCAATATACGCTTTAACCGACTCAGCTACCGGAATAATATTTTGTGATTGCGTTGCTTTTACTGATAAATAAACAGCATTTTCACCATTAAACTTAAAATAACGCTCACCTTCAGTAAATTGATCTTTAATTGTAGCAATATCTTGCAGCAAAACTTTGGCACCATACTCGCCAATTTTTACCGGAATTTGTCTAAATTCTTCGCCTGAATAAAACTGGTTTTCAACACGAACTGAAATAACACCCGCATCCGTTTTTAACTGACCTGCCGAAAAGTTAGCAGAGTAACGACGCACAGCATTCATAACATCTGAAATTGTTAAATTGTACTGGCGTAATGTATCTGGATCGATTTCAATCGCTATTTCATCAAGCGGTACATCATTGACCACAAGCGATACATTCGATAATTGCAGCAATTCATCTTCGATATTGTTTGCTATCGGCTTAAGCTCAAATAAAGGCAAGTCAGCAACCAGTGTCATGCCTATTACATCTTGTCTAAATTCAATCTGACTTATGGTGACCGGTTCCATCCCAGCTGGAAAAGTAGCTATACCGTCAACACGCAATTTTACTTTATCAAGCACATCGGTGAGCTCTGCGTCTGTATGAATTTCAAGACTTGCAGAGCCGCCGTTTCTAAATGCGCGATACACGCCTTTTTTTATTTCGGTAATATCTTTAAGTGATTCTTCAATTTTTATAAGAATACTTTCTTCAATTTCCTGAGGAGAGGCACCTGGGTAATTAGCGTTTACGTTAATATAGTTAATTTCTATATTAGGAAACATTTGTCGCTGAATCGTTTTGTAGCTTAAAAAGCCCATAACAATAATAAACAACATCATTAAGTTTGCAGCAACCGAGTTATTAGCAAAATAAGCTATTAACCCTGTTTGTTTTGTTTGTGTTGATTCACTCATTGTATTACACCTTAAAGCTGTTGCGTATTTGAGGTGCTCACATCAGAGCTTTCAGGTGCCGGTTGCGCACCTGCTATTTTAACTTCCATTCCCTTTTGAGGGTATTCTGGTAACGTAACCACCAGCTTATCGTCAGCTTTTAGGCCACTACTAATATAGAAGTACTCGCCTTCTTCTCGTATTACCGTTACTTTTCTTGGTTCAAGGGTTTGGTTTTCACCAACGACCCAAACGGTTTGGTTGTTAACAAGCGCCTGGGGTAAACGATAGATATTATTTAATGTCGTACCGGCAAAATTAACCTGTACGTAACTACCAAACTTAATTGCTGGCTGCTTATTTTTAAGGCCATACGGGTCTTCAATTCGCACCACTAAACTGCTCATACGTGTTGCGTTATCTACAATGCCTAAATCGCGGTCAATAACGCCTTCACGGGTAAAGCTATTAAGGCCTTTTTGAATAACGGTTGCAGTAATCCCTTTAATACGCTCAGGCAAAAACACACTATCAAAGCCTGCAATAGGAATAATAACTTCAGCCGTTTCTATATTGTTTAACTCAGCAACTTGAGAGCCCATTGTCACGTATTGACCCACACCTACATTACGGCTCACAATAATTGCATCGTAAGGTGCTTTAACATCACAGTTTTCTAAATCGCGCTGCGCACGTTTTAATGCTGCTTGTGCTGATTTAACATTTGCTTGCGCACTAAGCACTTGAGGCTTACGTAAAAATAAATCGGTACGCGCTTTACTTGGAAAGCGTTTTGCTTCGTCTTCAGCTACTTTTGCTTGCGCTTGTTCTTCAATTAAACCCGCTTGGGCGCGAGCAAGTTCAGCTTCAGCCACGAGCACTGCAGCTTCGTAGTTATCTTTTTCAATCGAAAATAAGGTTTCACCACGCGCTACAACCCCACCGGCAACAAAGCTCGGATGCCAACTCAGTACCTCTCCCGATACCTGTGCAGACAGTTGTGTATTTTCCAGCGGCTTTACTTCACCATAGCTGTTAATTATAACCTGATGGTCGTTAGCCGAAACCGGCTCAACTTGAACGGTTGGTCGCGTATCAACTAACGCCTTTTTTTCTTGCTCACTGGCAAGCGCGTTTATTGCTTTAAAACCAACAACACCTATAGCAAGCGCAACAAATGGAAAAACCCATCTAAGTGAATTTGTTTGCATATCCTAATTACCCTAAATTTCTATTAACGCCATAATAACAGAGCTTAATTAAACAATTACGTGACATTTGTAAGCAACTGTTACAAATGTGCATTAATTATACTTCTCATAATGAATTGTTTAATTATAAATTAGATTATATAGCCATAAAATTATATTTTGTTACAAACTTTTACTATTTAAAATCAATACATTAAATAAAAAAGGTATTATTTCATCGATTTGTTGTACGAAACAAATTGAAATTACGTACAGTAAAAATAAATTAACAAACGAAAAGATGACATTATGAAACTAACCACCCTAACTCTTGCGCTCAGTATTGCCCTAAGCGGCCATGCTTTTGCCGATGACAAAAAAGACGAAAAAAAACCAAAAACATTAAGTGAAATGATCAAAGGACAAACCGAATTTGCCGGTGTATTTAACCTGTATCAGGACGAAAAAACGGGTAAGCACTTAATGGTCATTAACGAATCACAGCTTGATACTCCTTTCGTTTATTTTGCTCATACTGTTGATGGGGTGACTGATGCAGGACACTTTCGTGGATCGTACCGTGAAACCAAACTCATTGAGTTTAGAAAGTACTTCGACCGTATCGATATTATAAGTAAAACACCTCGTTATAAATTTGACGAGAACAGTGCCATTTCAAAAGCCAGCAATGCAAACATTAGTGAAGCCGTGCTTGCGAGTATTAAAATAGAAAAAGAAGAAGACGGTAAAATTGCATTTAACGTCAATAAGTTATTTTTAAGTGAAGCACTTCATAAAGTATCTCCAACTATTAACCCTGCAGATAAAAATGCTAAAAAACGTTTTAAAGTAGGCAAACTAGACAGCAAAAAGTCGCGCATAATTAAACAGCGTCCTTACCCTAATAATTTAGACGTTGTCGTAGATTACGTATTTACCAATGCAAGTCCAACCGTTCGTGGCTCTGGCGCAATAAGTGACCCGCGTAGTGTTTCGGTGAAGGTTCAACATTCATTTGTAGCACTTCCAAAAAACAACTACCAGCCTCGTTTAGACGATGCGCGTATTGGCTATTTCACAAATCAGTTTGATCAAATGACGTCAACTGATTGGACGCCTTACGAAGATGTAATTAAGCGCTGGGATTTACAAAAGAAAGATCCAAGCGCTGCACTTTCAGAGCCTGTAAAACCAATTACATGGTGGATAGAAAACACCACACCAATAGAGTGGCGCGATACAATAAAAGACGCCGTACTTGCATGGAATAGCTCTTTTGAAAAAGCAGGCTTTAAAAATGCCTTAGAAGTAAAAGTACAACCTGATGATGCCGACTGGGATGCAGGCGACATTAATTACAATGTACTGCGTTGGACCTCATCACCTAAGCCTCCCTTTGGTGGCTACGGGCCTGCATTAGCAAACCCGCTAACAGGAGAAATACTGGGCTCAGACATCATGCTTGAGTTTGTATTTATGAAAAATCGCTGGATTTACGACACCCTTTATACTCAAGGCGCTATGAGCCACGGCAATAATACACATACTGGTGAATTAAACTGCTCATTAGGTCATGAAATTCAACAAAACCTTATGCTTGCAAAAGGCTTAGCTGCTGGCGACAGCATTGAAGAAAACGAAATGATACGCCAAGGGTTAACACAGCTTATTCTGCATGAAGTAGGCCATACATTGGGCCTTAACCACAACATGAAATCATCTATTTTGTGGGATGAAAAAGAAGTCCACGATAAGAGTAAAACTCAAGGTATCGTAACGGGCTCAGTAATGGATTATGCACCAGCTAATATTGCGCCAATTGGCATGCAGCAAGGTGATATTTTTCAAACTAAACCAGGTCCTTACGATGACTGGGCTATTAACTACGGGTACAGTGCAGCACTGGCTGATGCATCTGCCGAGCAAGCTCGTCTGAATAAAATTCTTGCGCGCTCTAGTGAGCATGCATTAGCGTTTGGTAACGATGCTGACGACATGCGTGCGCCGGGCCGTCATATCGATCCCCGTGTTATGATTGGTGACTTATCATCAAACCCAGCAGCCTATGGTGCAGACCGTATGGCACTTATTAATAAACTGTTTACTGAGCTTAAAGATAAAGCCACTGTTGAAGGCGACTCTTACCAGCAACTTGTCACCTCAGCCAATAGCTTATTTGGCCAATACAGATCGCAGGCAGGTATTGTGTCTCGTCAAATTGGTGGGGTGTATGTAGAGCGCGCCGTTGTAGGTGATGCAAACGCCGACAAACCTTTCACCCCAGTGCCACTTGAAAAACAAACCCAAGCCATGGAAATTTTAGCCGAATACGTGTTTGCACCTGATGTATTACAAAGCATGCAACCGCTTTATAATTTCATGCAGCAACAGCGCCGCGGGTTTAATCACTATGGTAAAAATGAAGACCCTAAACCTCATAAAATGATTTTAGGAATGCAAAAGTCTGTGCTTGCACAACTATTGCATCCGGCGGTTTTACTGCGTATTTCAGATACCGCGCTATACGGAAACGAATATAGCTTAAATCAATTTATGGGGGATTTAACAGCGAGTATCTTTGTTAAAGACGCAGAAGCCAGCTCAATCAGTCATAACCTACAAATTGAATATGTAAACCAACTGATCGCCATTGCAGGTTTAGGCAAACCAAGTAAGTTTGATAACCTCGCTAAAACGGCTGCGTTATATCAGCTAACCGAAATAGCGGATACAAGCCTGTCATGGGGCGCAGATACCGCAGCTAAAGCACATAAAAAGTACATTGATCGCTTAATTGCAAAAGCACTAGAAGCGTAAATAGTTGTAACAAAAAAAGGCCGCATTGATTGTGGCCTTTTTTATAAACTTAACTCAAATCACCATTAAAGGTAAATTGTGCCTTCCATATCAGATAATAGCCCCAGTTAGGGCTATTGATAAATTCAAATGTTCTCTACTTTGGCATTGTTGTTGTATCTTTTGGTATTCTTACCGTTGTTACTTGGACGTCTAGTAAGTTACCATCTGCATCTCTGTAAGTAGTAATATAAACAACGACTATTTCTGTTGGAGTTTCGTAAGAGGTTGATGTTGTTCCAACACCTGGAACGGATGATAGTGTATTTATCATTCCATTGTTGTTTATTATTCTCTTAGCATTGATCGGTATGTCATCTACAGGGATTACTTTTTCTATATCTCCGTTCGAGTTTTTAGCTACTACATGCCAACCAGCATTAAGTTTAATAATTTCAGTACACTCATATGAGCAATTTATAGTTTTATTTTTTATATGATTTTCAACAGTTGCTGATGATACTGTGTGAGATAAGAATATAGATAGCGCAATACATATGGGTAAAAAAGTTTTCATTAAATAGTTCCTTAATTTTGAAAGTGAAATCCATTCACAAGATTAGCAGTCAATTATTGTAAATCAAGTTTAATAATACAGCTCATGCTGTGCGTGTAACTTTTCCGTGTGCAATTTTATTTAACCTTTGAATTATAAGGTCTCTAGGTTGATCTCACAGTGTAACCTAGAGCCCTTGTAACGCGATATTATTGTTGTAAAGCTACGCTATTGCTAATGAGGTAGTGATGTTTTGCTAATGCACCCTTTTACACTCCAAACTTAATAGGCACGCCGTCGACAGTCGCGTGCAAAGGATTTAACCCTTTTTAAATCTTCTCTTAACTGCATTTCGGATAAGTGCGACTCTCTTCGTTTTCTTCAGGGGCTCAAAAAAAAGTGATATTTTTAATTTTTTTGCGCCCGTTGGAGCTAATTAATTCTGATAGCCTAAATCTAGGCCAGGAATAAGCCAGGCTAAAAAGAGAGGAGCCAATATGAAAATTGAAGTCGATTATAACGTTAAATTAAAGGGTAAATTCGTTATTGATTTAACATTAGTGTTAGCGGTTATTCAGTTTGTGGTGAGTGCGTTTAATTGACAAGGTGACAAATCGCCGTGAGTCGGTAAAAGCTACATATCACCCCAGTGGTTGAGGTGTATGGCAGGATAGGCCTTTCAGGCCAAAATGTGATACACCCCAACTTATTATAAAAAATAACTAATTTTAGCGGCTAAAATAAAATATAAATAACGTACATATATCGAGTTTATCGTGTTTCATATGGTGTAAATAATGGTTAAGTTAAGGGCAGGACAGGTGAAGTAGGCCTACTTCAAAATAGTTAATTCGCCTGTGGCTCAAACAAGTTTCACCGGTGAAACTTTAGGAGATTTAAACATGACAGAAGAACACGACATCGATACGCTGTGTGATGCAATCAATCAGGATTTAAGTAGTGAGCGTGTGCGTCATTTTTATGCGCAACTGCAGGGAGAGAATAATAGTCCACAGGAAGGCGAAGCGGTTGAAGCATGGCTGGCCGAGCAAATACCCTTGAACGTGCCTATATGGGTATCAAAAAAAACAGACGTCTGAGGGGCACAGCTAACGCGCGTTGCTTGTTTGGCACGTAAAGCCGTTCAGAAACCGCCTGAGAGCGATTCTAAGCCGTTTTATGTGCTTGGTTAGTGGATTTGCGCGAAAGGTCTATAAAGGCGTATTAAAAACGCTATTTAGCGCGTATATGGCGAAGAAAAGGTGTTTAACATAATGCCCGATATCGGCTATCGCGACCTTTTTGGTGGTTCAGGTGGATTTCGACTCCAAACGCGCCTTTTTGGCTGTCTTGCTGTGTGCTGTCATTTGGCGTAACCTAAGCCCTAATAAAACAAAACCCCGATATTCATTACCAACTTGGCGGGCGGATATGAATAATCAGGGTTCGAGATAAATCTCAGAGAGAATGATAACACATGGATCATACTTCACAAGCCAAAACCGCCATAAGCGCGGTGGAAATTGAATAGCAACGCCCAACAGCTCTCACTCTTTGAGCAGCGTTTACCCAAAAAACCGTACCATACCGATGAGTTCGCGAATGGCTTAGCGATTGCGCGTGCCCAGAACGCGATTAAATCACGCTACATCCAAGCGAATGGCCCGACGCATAAATACTGGTTAGTGTTTGACGTAGACAAACCGAATGCATCCTTAGATTGGTATGATTCAGATGCACCCGCACCTAATATCATTGCAACCAATCGTGAAAATGGCCATGCACATTTGATTTATGGCCTTGAAGTCTCTATTCGAACTGCGCCAGATGGCCGCAGTGCGCCACTTCGCTACGCAGCAGCCGTAGAAAGTGCGCTGAGAGAAAAACTCGGTGCCGATATAGGTTACGCTGGCCTTATTTGTAAGAACCCTTTAAATCCACATTGGCAGGTCTCTACATGGGAGTCGTGCTTATATAATTTGGATTGGCTCGCTGATTATGTCGATTTGAGCGCCTACAGTGGTCGTAAACGACTCCCTGACTACGGGTTAGGGCGTAACTGTAACTTATTCGATTATCTTAGTACGTGGGCTTACAAGGCGATTAGGCAGGGGTGGCCGGTTAAATACCTAACTGCATGACCTGTTAATGTTACCGTTGACTCCCCTACCTCGCACTGTAAATGCCCACCTCGGCTAGATGCCTGATAGGCAGTTAATTGTGTTTTACCTAACAATTGTGCCCAGTATGGAGCAAGCCCTGTATGAATAGAGCCCGTAACATAATCTTCATCACCGCCGCTGGCTGGCCAAAAATAACGAGAAATAAAGTCGTATTCATCACTAGGTGCTGTTGCAACTACATCGTGTGGCCCTAACATCTTTAATACTGCAGAGTCAGTAGTTAAGTTCTCTACCTGTTTAGCCGATTCATAAACTGCAAAGTAAGCTTGGCGATTTTTAAGTACCTTAACAGGTTGTATAGACAAGCCATTTAACAATGCCTGTGGCGGGTTTTTAACCTCTACTGGTGCTTGCTTAGGGAATGTCATAGCAAAGCTGCCATCATTGTTTTTATTAACAATAAGCTCGCCTACTGCATCAGCTATAAACCGGATTTGCGATACATCATGTTCTTCACATAAAACATATGCAGCAGCCAAAGTGGCATGGCCACAAAAGTCTATTTCCATTAACGGTGAGAACCAACGAATAGCAAAACGGCCATCGGTTTGCTTACAGGTAAACGCAGTTTCAGATACGTTGTTTTCAGCGCCTATATTTAGCATTAGGTCATCATTCAACCACGACTCAAGTGGGATAACAGCTGCATAATTGCCTTTAAATAAAGCGTGTGTAAACGCATCAATTTGGTGAATAGTTAATTGCATTAGCTTCCCTTGTATTTTAAATACACGCCGAAGGTAGTAAATCTTTTGGCACTGAGGTTTTATTTTCACCAATCGCTTTCATACCTGTGACTGGCTGATCAAAGCCGCACAACCAAGAAATTGGGCTCAAAGGGCTACCTTCAACAACAGCTGGTCTAAACGTCAATGTTGTATTTTGTAAAGGCCGAGATGCTTTGTTACCTAAAGTAATATGTATAGCACCGTTTTTAATAGTAATTCCCGTTACCCTATTCCCTATTAAGTATTGACTAGCAGGCACACCCGCTTCTTCATTATTATTAGGAAAACGTTTATTCTCGAGGTAAAACACAGTTACGTCTTCTCTTATTGCAGCCGCCATAGCAAGGGGATCAACAAGCTCTGCCTTTTGCATGTATTTACTGTATTGAGGCAATGCTACAGCAGCCAAAATACCAATAATTGATACAACCACCATTAACTCTATGAGCGTAAATCCTTTTGCTTTCATAATACTTCTCCATACATAAATAGTGGTTTATAGGCCGCTGAAATAAACAAATAAATAGAGACAACAATCACTGCACCATAAACGATTATAAGTTTATTAATAAAGTATTTTGCGCGCTGATTAAACTGTTTTAACTGCTGCTGTAACAGTACTTCAAACTCATTTTGAGCATTTAACCCCAGCGCTTCACACTCATATAAATGCTTTGTTTCTGTGGTTGTAACACCTGAATTTACTGAGCTTAATGGAAAGAATAAAATAGCAATTAGTGTTTCGTAGTTTTTGACTAGTTTTCGTGGGAAAAACACTTTAAACAAGCCTGAAAACGGCTTTAACTCACTCAATATACTGGCGTTTTTGAGCTTTAAAATTACGCTGAGTATAAAACTAAGCAGCAAAAATAATGATATGATCGGAACATACCAATAGCGAAAATAGCTATCAAAGATATTGTGATCATGTTGTTGATTCATGCTGTACATGTCTACAAATGCAGGGACAACAAAAAGTTGGTAAAGAAGAGAAGATAAACAAAAAAACGCAAAAACAAACGTCAAATAAACAAGCCAGCCTTTATGCTCAAATTTAAAATCGTTGATTAATTTGGGTAAACACTGGTAATAAGTTGCACTTTTTTGTGCGGCTACTTCGTCTTGCGACACAACACCCGCAACTAGCATTTTTGCAAGTTCACTATCGTCGTTATCGCCTTGATATATATTCAGACTCGCCTTTTCACTTAGTCTTAGCTTATCGCTTTTGCTTAACTGTGCTGAACTATTTATTCGGCATAAATAGCCAAATTGCTCCCAATTCATACTCTATCCTTTGAATAACGATAAAGTAACATGCCATATATTTACCTAAATATAAATGAAAACATTAAGCCATTATCGGTCGCATTTTATAATATTGCATACAACCAAATTGCACGGCATTAGTCAGCAACAACATGATAAACATAAGTAAGTGTGAAGTACTTGGTGTGGTATTTGTTAACTCAACAACTAAGCCGCAAATGCCCGCTATAAATTGCAAACTAAAATAACGAGCACTTAAGTTACTTACATCACCTGTGCGCAACGTTTTATAGGTTTGTGGCATTACGCGCACTGAGCTCATCACCAGCCCTACGTAAGTAAGTGAATTAAGCACCCATGCGGTATCAAAGTTTGGGCTTAATAACAGCGAAAACGGCATAAGCGAAAAACCAAGCATGAGCAACAACTGAAGACGCTCTTGCTTTGCGGCGTTGTAACGGGCAAAAAAGTACAAGATCAAGCCGCTTAATACGCCTGTTACAAAAAAAGGTAAAGCAATAAAGTATCGCTCAAAATAAATGTTATACGTTATGAAATAGAGACTTTGTGCGACTCCAAATGTCATCATCAGCAAAGATAAACCAGAAACACTTCTGTTTTTTCTAATTTTATTTAGCAATGGTAAAAAGCTAAAAAGTAAAATAAATGAAGACAAAATAGGCAAATAGTGCGCCAAAACAACCTCGCTGTTACATAACGATTACTTTAATTACTTAATAAAAACATTTATTAAACATCTGTTTTAAAAGGCTTTTACTGTGAGCGCGGCATTGTAGAGTGAAGTTAATTTAACTCAACTAAACAGCAAAAACCCTTTTTAGTAACTGGAAACTTATATTTACAAAATATGTTATGTAATGTGCACAGTTTATCAGTTTTCCGAATTCTTGTACTGCCACTATTAAATGCAAATAACAATTGATATCATTTGTATATAAATAATTTAAATAACGACAACCCATGAGAAAAACACTTTTTAAAATTCATAGCTGGATTGCTCTCATTGCAATTATTCCATTAATTGTAATAAGTATTACTGGCAGTGTGCTTGTATTTAAAAGCGAGATAGATGGCTTACTTATGCCCGAAAGTCATTTTGTGATTAGCACTCAACCTGAACGTTTAGATATGGATAAGCTAATTTCTATCACGCAGAACGCTTACCCTGAGTATGTCATTGGTAGCTGGGAAATTTTTAACGACGATACAGCTGATCGGGTTTACTTAATCGAGCGCGAGTCGCAAGTTTGGTATAAATTTCATTTAAATCAATATACTGGTGATGTTTTGTCAGCCCCAGTGGGAACGAGCCATTATTTTACAGATTGGTTTTTAGAACTCCATTACACCTTTTTACTCAATGATTTAAAAAGCTTACCAGGCCAAACAGGCACCGTTTTGGGGTTCTTTTTTGCTTTATTTTTATTGGTGCTCGGAATAACCGGCCTTATTATTTACCGAAAGTTTTGGCAACGCCTATTTACCGTGCGTTGGCGCGCAACATTACAAATCGTATTAAGTGATATTCATAAAATGACTGGTGTTATTGGTTCACCTATTTTAATTGTTTTAGCTATAACCGGTGGTTATTTTAATGGTGCCGTTTGGTATCACGAAGTACTTGAACACGCTGAAGAAGAACATTATGCCCTAACCAAAAACCTGTATAGCAAAAATGTTTCCTTCCAAGATATTTTAGATGACAGCAAGCAACAAATAGCCACGTTCAACAGCACTTACTTGGTTATGCCATTAGAGCCTGATGACAACATTACTGTATTTGGTGAAGTAAATTCTAATAACCCACTGGCAAGTGAATACGCTAATACCGTTTCGTATAACAAAATCACTGGTGAGCATATTGCCAATTGGGATATACGCCAAGTAGGTCTTGGCTGGAAAGTATTAGACAGTTTTCGTAAGCTTCACTTTGGATATTTTGGTGGCCTAATAAGTAAAATACTGTGGAGTTTTATAGGGCTAAGTCCACTATGGCTAAGCGCTACTGGCTTTTATTTATGGTTCACACGCCGCAAACGTAAAAAACAATCGCAAATAAATCGTCATAATAAACAACGAACAATAACCGCTTGATTAAAAAGTCACCTCAATGTAATGTGAAAAATCACATTGAGGTGGCTTATGAAATCTATAGTATTAGTTACGTTATTTTTGGTATTTTTAAGTGCATGTAAAAGCACGCCAACAACGCCTACAGTTGAGCAACCCCAGCTTACTGCCCTTATTAATCACACCCGCTTTAAACAAATAGACACTCCGACCGAGGTGAATATTTTTGAATTGCCAAACGCCGAAAAAAAACGCTTTTTAGCTTATGCCGACCAGCAGCAACTAAACGGTGTTAGAACCGATCGTATTATTTACAACTATTTAGAAAACCAACTTAGCGATTTTAGTTATCATGGTGACACATTAACTTCTTCGCAAACTCTGACTCGCGCACACGGCAACTGTATTAGTTTAGCGGTTCTTACACAAAGTTATGCAAATGCGCTGGGGCTAGAAACCAGCTTTCAAGAAGTTACTAGTGAACCTGTGTACGCAAAAGAAAGTGGAATGGTCTATGTAGCTAATCATTTTAGAACCATGGTATATGCACCAAAAGTTGAGAAAAAAGATAACGTTATTCAAGTTTTTCGCCCAGGTACGCTTATCGATTATTTTCCTACACGCGGTAGTTTTTATTCTGGCAGCGCCAGCTACAACGACTTAGTGGCTAAATTTTATGGCAACTTAGCAGCTAAAGCATTTGCTGAAGAAAATCTTAACGCTGCTTATTCTTTTATTTTACAAGCCAATAAATTTACCCCGAATCATCCTGAGCTTTTTAACATGGCGGGTATGTTACATCGCCGTGTGGGAGATTTAAAAAACGCAGAAGTAATTTACGAAACAGCAATAAACAATAATTTATCGAGCGTCAATTTGGTTAATAACTATCAATTATTAGCTAAACAACTTGGTAAAACTGTACTTGCAGAGCAACTAAGCAGCCAATTAAATTACAAAGAAAGAGACCCTTATGAACTACTTGCTCTAGCAAAAAACGAATTACAAACCGGTTATATTAATCGAGCAAAAGACCACTTAGAGCTCGCTTTATTTAAAGCCCCCTATATTTCTGAGCTATACCTAGAACTTGCTAAAGTTCGCTACCATCAAGGTAAAACTGAGCGTTCAAAGCGACTTCTCAAAAAAGCAATTGAATACGAACGAGACGATAAAAAGTTAGACGTATATCAAGCCAAGTTGTTGTCGCTGCAATATAAAGATTAGGGTGAATTGAACTGTGGTCAATCGGTTTACAATCCACAGTTCAAGTAAACTCATTCATCCTAGTTAAAGCGAATAATAGAAGCTTAGCCATGCACGCATTTCATCGTCAAAGCTGCTGCCCTCAACCCGCGACACACCCACATTAAATGTTAAATCGTTAACACCCGCAGGTCCCATGCCAAAGCTAAAATCACCTTGGTATTTTAAACCGTAACTTTGTGCATAAACGCTGTCATCTAATTGATGTTGAGTGTAATAAAGCCATGGCATACCCTCTTTATAAGTAACTCCACCGCCATACCCTTGGTAACGATCGGCAGTTGCACTGTAAAAATGCAGGTCAGCTGCCAGCACAAATTCACTACTGTAGTTTTGATTAATAAGGTTTGAACTAAACCCGCCTAGCGCAAGGCGTGCATCGTCTCGCTGCCTTTGTGTAAAGTTAATGTACAAAGGAGCGTTAAATACCTTACCAAATACACTGGCATCTAGGTCATAACCCTGCCAATTGTTTTCACCTCTTCCTTCGTACCAACGGGCATTAACACGTTGCCCTATAGCAAACGTTTGGCGGTCATATTGCCAACTTTGAGCAAAACCTAAACGCGCCCAACGGGTATGGCTTTGTTTATAATCGGTATAGTTATAAGCCAGCTCGGGCGTTAGACTTAATTGTCCAAACTTAAGTGGATAGCTCATTGCTACAAACCCACCACGCGCATCTCTTTTTGTATTTAAATTGCTGGGGCTTACAGCTTGATATTGACGAGAAGTATCTAAGTTGTAGTCATACAAAGCGAGTTTAAACTTAACATCAAGCGCATTATATTTAGCATTTACAAACCCGCCATGTAATGCGCTATCGTTTAAATCAATACTATAACCCGCTTGCAGGTCTAGCTGCTTTAATAAGTCACTGCTTTTAATACCCAGACTTAATAAGCTGGTCGATGCAGAATAATACTGAGAACCCAACGCAAAGGTTGCGTGCTGATCAAGTACTGCATAATCGCGCTGTTCGCCAACGTCTTGGGTGTATACTTTAGCCTCTGGCAACGTATGCTCGTTAACCATTAATAGCGGGGCTTTGCTATTAATAGCTAAATCGGTCACCTTGGTGTTAATACTAGTATTTGCTAGGCTTTTTATATCAGGGCCGTCGGCATGAATCGACAAATAAAGCAGTGTCTCATCTTGCATTTCTATGGGGTGAGCAACCGCTTCTTGCCCTTGTGTTAATCGCTTAAGGGTATTGCTGGCTATATGATAGTTATAAATATCAGTCGTATTATTTAACCCCGCAACAAAGTAAATTGATTCGCCATTAATGCTAAAACTAGGTTGGGTTAAATATTGATATCCGTTTGGCATAGGCACCGACTGGCTAACCCCCCTGTCAACATCTTGTATATACATTTGCCAGTTTTCGTTTAAAGAAGCTGATAAATAAACTAATTTTTTATTATTAGGACTAAGCGTGGGGTAATCGTATGCGGTATTTAAACTTTTTTTAAATAAAGGCGTTATGGCACCGGTGTCTATATCTACTTTTACTAATTCAGAATACCCATCACGTATTTGCTCTGCATACATAACTTTACCGTTGCTTGTTGCACTAAAGCGCCTGATACCTGCAAGCTCGGTTAGCTTTTCTACGTTGCCGGTTTCAATGTTATAGCTAAATATATCAGACACCCGATTATAAATGCCCGACTCTTCAGTGCTATAGGCATTAAAATACAGTGTCGTGCTATTTATCCATTGAGAGTTAGCTATACCAGCCCGGTTTATTTGATTAAGTATTTGTTTTTGTTCACGCTTAAATACACTCGGCGGCGTATCAGGTATATCGAGCGGATCTTGTTCAATTAGCGTTTTTTGCGCTTTTTCAAAGCTATTCATCGCTTTGGTGTTATCTTCGGTGCTATAAATAACCAGCTTAGTATCACGCTTTTCATTACGCTCAACTATCGCAAGCTTACTGCCATCATGAGAAAGTGCTGGATTACTAGCGTATAAATCAAGCTCAAGCCATAACTCACTATTAAGTGGTTGCTCCTCTTGCTCTTGCTGCATGGCCTTATACGTATATTCAGCAATAAAACGACGATACAACTTGGCTGCGCTTTGGCCAAACACACCTTCAAACGCTTCATCAAAGTCACGTAACTTAACCGCCTGCATTCGAGTCCATACACTATCAAGAATTTGCTCTGAAAATGTTTGCTCTAACCAATATAAAAACCGGCTGCCCATCAAATAAGCCATTGAGCCCCCCATAAAACCACTATCACTACTCAATTGGCCATAGGTTGGTAACGCACCTTGCTGGGCAAATTCACGCAATATCGACTCAGAGTAATTATCAAATAATCGCCCTCGTCCGGTCATTTTAGATTCAATTAATGTTGCGTATCCTTCAGCAACCCAACGCGGTGTATCACTGTAGGTTAAGTCGTAAATATCCCATAAACCGCGCACTTTTTGTTGCCAGTGGTTACGTGTAGGCTGCGCTAAATGCACTAAATGAATATATTCATGCAACACCAGTAATTGCTGCCAGCCGGGGCTATTCGAAATCACCGTGTCAGACTGCGGTGGCGTAGTAAAAAGTGCCATCACAGGGTTGTTCGATGTAGGCAAGGCGAATCCGTTCGCTGCATTTAAGGGGTCAAACACGACAACGTCGACTACTTTATCGAGTGCACGATTTTGCTGCTCAAGCACTTTGGTGCGTATTATTTCAAGTTCAACAGCGGTCGATTTAGCAAAATCAATATGCTCAATGCTGTAGTGCACATTAAAATGTTCGGTATGAATGGTTTGCCAGTCGGCAGCGAATGCGGGGGTAGTAAGCAACAAAGCAGAGGCAATGAGTGACTTTTTCACAATAATCCCTTAAGTAGTATCTTTAATAATGCTTAGAGTATTATTAAACTAACTGGGTTTGCAGTAAAAAAGTGTAATAAAGCATGTGCAAATGTGTTTTTGCACATACTTTATAGTTTGCAGAAGTTACATCCAACTACGAGTATCTGATTCAGCCTGCTTAAGCGTAAAATCAATCACAAAATCAGCATCTTGCTCTTTTATGTATGGCATAAACGCAAAGCCGTGAGCAAGTTGTATATACAGGCTTTTCAGTCCTGATCTTCGCATTAAATAGGTACTTTCGCTGCTAGCACTTTGTACTTTATAAAGTTCAAACACGCGGTAATGTACGCCAATCATGCCCTTGCGTACAACCATGTAAAATCGGCCATTATCTTCATGTAAATAGTAGCCATAACGCTGATACGACAGAGTAACCAAGCCCGCAAATACACCAAGTACACCCAAGCTAATAAAGTAATTTAGCTCATTAAAATAACAAAAAACAGCCACAAGTAAGCTAGGTAATAATGCATACAAAACTAAGTTTTTATACCAAAGAGCGCGCTCTGCCTGCTTAAATGCCAGTGCGCTATTGTTAAACCACGGGTAAATCCACTGGCATACACTGTTAACTTGCTCGTTATTTAATACAGGTAGTACTAAGGTTTGTTTATTTTTTTTAGCGGCCATGCCCGCCATTGCACCACCGCTACTCGCTTGTAAAAATTCAACGGTAAAGCGCTTGAGTAATCGGGCAATAATATTTTGTTTTATGACAATCGACTGCACTTTATCTAAGCTCATAGATAACTGATGGCGCTCTAATAAACCGGCAATGCGTTTAAACTTTTTACCTTTAAAATAAAGCTGATAATTATAAAAGCGGATCAGCGACATCCCTACCGACAGCAAAACAGCAATAAGTACCACAAATACAAATAATGTGAATATGGCAAATAACGCCGCACTGGCTACAAGGCCAAGTTCTTGCTCATAAAAGCCTTCTACTTTTGTGATTAACTGCTTTTCAAGCACATCGGCCACCACATTTATGAGCGGTGCAATGGCTGCTAACGCTAAAATAGCCATATTCGACATTAAACCAAACTTAGCTATTTCTTTGTTAGAAATAAACAAACTACTTTGCTCTGCAGCCTCATCGGTTTCTACTTCCGTATCTGGCTCAAGCTGCTGTTGGGCCTTGTAGGCAAATATTTGCTTTCGCATTTGCTCTGCATAACTTTGGGTTACTCCAGGCAATACAGCTTCTTGAGCCGCACTACCTGCCGCATCAAAAATACAATTAACCAGCGTTACTGGTTTAAAGTAAAAAGGCTCAGCAATATTTACATTTTGAACTCGCTCAAATTTAAGCGTTAAACGTTCTTTTTTAAAAACGCCTTTATTAAGCAGTATTTCGTTATCGCTTGAAATACAAAACCTAAAGTTTCTGTAATATAAAATAGAGTATAAAAGCAACGCACTTACAGCCACTGCTGCTGCAATTTGCCCCCAAAAAAGTTTATTTTCTACTTGTGTAACAAATACAAAACCAAGCGGTAATAAGTTAAATATGCCGTCGCGCACAAAACGCACACCAAAATGGACAACAAAATACACAAGCGCCCAAGGCGATACTTTTTGCCACAGTTGCGCGTGAGCAGCATCCGTTTTTTGTGTGGGGTGAAGTGTTAAATCACTCATCGGCTGGTACAGCCTGTGTAGACGTGTGTTCTTGGCGGTAATCTTGAACAAACTGGCGCATATTTTTACAATCAGTGTGCGTAAGCCCACTTACTTGCAAATCGGCACTCATGCCACCGGCGCTATACAGTTTTAAACTAGCTAAACCCAGCTTTCGCTCAATAGGTCCACGATGTATTTCAATGTGCTGCACGCGTGCTAACGGTAAAATAGTAACCCGCTGCCAAATAATTCCTTTTTTAAATGCAATGTCGTGCTGGCGCATAGCCACCCCCTGCAATTTAATACTCGCAACGCTGTAAAGCATAGAGATGAGTATTAAAATAGGCATACCAATTAATAAATACGTTTGCATATTATTGGCGAAGTTTTCGTTGAAGTAACAAATAGCGGCTAATATTGCGCTAAAAGGAATATAAAATACTAACCAGTTAAGCTGAGCATGGAGCGGTGCTTTATCGGCAAGCGCTTTAAACTCAATGCTTTTGTGTTGTGGTAAACCCGTTATTTGCTGATTATTAAACACACTATTTCCTATATTGTTTTTTATTATTTTAAAATTTAAGAATCCTAATCAAGCATATCTTATTATGCCCATTCTATAGATGTTACCAACGTATGGCTTTGCTGTGGTTCAAGGGTAACCGCATCATCTAATACATTAGCGGCTTCTAGGCATAACATGGTTTTGTATTCATCGTCAGCAAAATTAGACAAGCGCTTTGATTTTTCAATCCACGGATTCCAAAGCACACACGAACTAGAGTTTGCTCGCCCAACCTTGATAACGCCTTCGGGTGTATTAATGTATTGCACAGGTGCAGCTTGGGTGTAAACCATATCGGTTTCACGTTCAAAGACAACAACCGCTTGTTGCGTAAAAGGCCCTTCAGCAAATTCAATATATTGCGCGCCTTGCAAGCCTTCAACGTGTGTATTAGTAATATCTGATGTTGGGAAATATGTGTGCAGCGCTTGTGTATAGCTAAACGCCTTGCTGCCTAAATTTGTTGTGGTTAATTTTACTTCAAGAGAATCACTTAAAACAAATTCCACTTTTAATGCCGACTCGTGCGGCCAATATTCAGAGTTAATAAGCTTCACAGGGAGCTTTAAACTAACCGTAATACACTCGTCAGATTCATGCACCTCGTCGGCTCGCCATACACTAGTGCGAGCAAAACCATGTGCGGGCCAGCCAGTATTTACATGCGCGCCAAACCATGGCCAACAAATAGGAATACCACCGCGAATACTCGTGCCTTCTGAGAACGTTTCATTACCCGACACCCAAATAAGAGGTTGCTTACCCTTCGGTGTAAATTGCGTAATTTGGCCACCTTGCAAAAATATTTTTGCATTGCATAAATCACTTTCAACGTTAATAAACTCAAGACCTGTTTCGGTGTGTTCAATACTCACTGATGGCGATAACTTCATGCCTTTCCCTTTAATGTTAATAATCACAACGTTCAATACTCTTACATATAACGTAAAGTATAAACCAATCAAATAAATTTTTGCTCACTAAGGTAATCATTGTGAGCATATTGATAGTTGTATATCATAAGCTTACTTAATCTACACTTTGATTAATTGCATACCAAACACATAAAATACACTTTAAAAAAAGACAATTTTAGCGGTGTACCTATTACTTAAAACAGCGCTAAAACGCTTAATTAAACGCCCCACCTATTAAAAACACTTAATTAAAGTGCACTTGCTTTAAGGTAAATTAGTTTCTACTCTAATTAATAAAGACGAGTAACTGCAGTAAAAAATTAAATTTTTAATTTGAATTCAATTTATTTGATGTGTAACATTTCGCGATTATGGCAAAGCATTGCTTTTCGACGAGATAAACACATGCAAAAATATGACGAGTTACTGGTATCTTTACGTAAAGTGATCNCGAGCGATTGATTTACATTCTAAGCAACTTAATAAAACAGCCGGTTTAACTGGCCCACAGTTGCTTATAATGCACGAAGTGTCTCAAACTGATGGCATCACTGCTAGCCGCATTGCGCAAAATGTAAATTTAAGTCCAGCAACCGTAACTAATATTCTCGACAGAATTGAAAGCAGAGAGCTGGTTACGCGCGTTCGAAGCCAAATGGATAAACGTCGAGTGAGCTTACACCTCACTGAAAAAGGGAAAGAATTACTACTTAAAGCCCCTCAACCATTACAAGAACACTTTATAGAAAAGTTTTCTGGTTTGGCCGAATGGGAGCAGTCTTTATTACTTTCCTCTATGCAGCGCATTGCAGCCATGATGGATGCAGACAAATTAGACGCCTCACCACTACTTGAAGTGGGTGCACTAACACAAGCGCCTAAAGAATAAAAAACGAACAATAAAAATATAAAGGTTTTGTACTAAGCTCTTAACCCAAGGTGTTATTAATATCTTGGGTTTTAATTTTTAACCAAACAAAAAGAAGCAGCTAATATGACCAAACTCTCAAAATTATCGCTCGCATTTATTTTAGGTAGTGTTTCGAGTACTTCTTACGCCACTGATATCGATACGCTTCAAAGTCAATTAAAACAACTACAGCAGCAAATGAAGCTGCTTGAACAAAAACTAGTTGAAGAAAAATCTAAACAGCAAAAAATCAACGAACAACACCAAGAGCAAGTTGCACTTATCGAGAAAAAAGCTGACCAAAACGTTGTGGTGGCAGAAGCGCCGAAAGAAAAAAGCAGCGGCATAAAGGTAGGCGGTGCTATTCGTACTAACTTTAGTTATGCATCGTATGATGACGATAACGAAGATCGCGGCGGCGACTTTGATTTTGACGTTTTTAGACTTAATTTTTCTGGTGATGTAGGCGACGTTATTCTTAACGCAGAAATTCGCTTTTTTGATTACATGACCGCAGTAAAATATGCTTATGCTGCCTACGACTTTGCAGACGATTGGCAAGTACAAGCAGGTATTACCAAAGTACCTTTTGGTAACTGGCCTTATAATTCACATAACTGGTTTTTTAACACCACCTATTACATCGGTTTAGAAGATGATCACGATTTAGGCATTATGTTTAAACGTAAAATTGCAGATAACTGGCAACTAGATCTTGGCTTTTTCAAAAACGATGAGCTTGGTGGCGTAGATGGCTACGTTGACAACCGCAGCGATCGCTATTCATACGATGTAGTTGGCGTAAGAGCCGCCGAAGATGGTATTTACGCAGAGCCTGCAACGCAAATAGGCGAATACAACACGTTCTCGGGTCGTTACGGTTACCACTTTGAACACGAGGGCGGCACAACCGAGTTAGGTTTTTCTGCGTTATCTGGCGGGTTGCATGATGGTAATGACCGCGCAGGCGACTATTATGCATGGGCTATGCACCTAAATAGCAATATTGATGCATGGAACTTTCAACTTCAACATGGTGAATACAACTACGACATAGATAATATTGATCGTATGGCCGTAGGTGCTTACTCTTTTTACGACAGTATTGCCGCAGAAGCAACCATGACCAATGCAAACATCGCTTACAGCATGCCAGTAGAATGGGGTCCGGTGACAGACCTACAATTTTATAACGATTACGGTGTTATTTACGATAAATCTGACAACAGCGCAGATACGTGGATGAACGTGACCGGTGTTTCGGTAGCGGCTGGAGGCTTGTTTACTTACTTTGATTTAGTGCACGCCAAAAACCAACCTTTCGTTGGTGGATCGATTGCCGGTGACAGTAGCGAAACAGAAAGACGCTTTAATATAAATATTGGTTATTATTTTTAATAACCAAGTCTACAAAAAAGGACATACTGGGTATGTCCTTTTTTATTGAAATAGCGTTTTAGTTTTATAATACATGTAAAATTGGCCTACACTTTAAATTAGTCGCCACTCACTATAGCGTCGTCAATGAATATAAAATCGTCACTTATTTGTTATAAAAACGTAGGGTTAAAAATGCTAGGCTTAACCTTAGTGGCGCTAGGCATTGTGGGAATTATGCTACCAGTCATGCCTACCACTATATTTTTTATTTTGGCGCTAACCTGCTTTACTCGATCGTCCCCCGCGCTCGCACACTGGTTACTTAACCACCCTCGTTATGGCATAACCCTGCAACAATGGCAGGCTCACAAAGTGGTGCCAACCAAAGCGAAGTGCTATGCCGCTATCGGTATGCTTATTGGATTTATATTTTTACTGCACTCTACAGCGCCTATTTGGGTTGTATACCTTGTAGCAGCAATAGAAATTACAGTCATGATTTACCTTATTTTAAGACCCTCACAACCCCCTAAGCAATAAACCTCGTTTAAACGCACGAACTAGGTCAAAAAACGTCTTTGACCTGAACTCGGGATAATAAACCTGTCTCTAGCCGCTATTTTCAGCGCTAACTACGTTGAATATACTTGCAATAGGCCAGCTATAGACGCGTAAATTTGCCTTATTTTCATTGAAAATCTCTGGCTAGAAAAAACAAATTTAAGTACCACTATAATTCAATATTTTAGTAAGTCTCTTAACTAGGGTTCAGGTTATTTAAAGTAATAATGTAAAGTTACGTAAGTAAATTTGTAATAAGTAATGCAAATCATTATCATGTGACAAATTTCATTACATTAAATTATTTATGCCGTTTATTAATAAGCGAGCTTTGTATAGTACAAGCCGTGCCCTACATATTTATATTTCTACCGCTTTGTTTTTTTTACTCATTCTATTTTGCGTTAGTGGCATTGTACTTAACCATGTTGACTGGCTTAAAAACGATAAAAGTAATGGGCAAGTAACCGCAACTATTCCAGCTGAGCTTGTAACAAAGGCAAACTCGCAGCTAAACACATTACCTACGCTTTACCCAGAAATAGAAGCCTATTTAGCAACGCAGTATGCACTTACTAAAGTGAAAAGTATTGAGTGGGAAAAAGAAGATGCACTTGTCATGCTCGACTACCCCCTTCCGGCGGGTTTTGCTTACGCTGAGCTTGACTTTACAACTGGCGAGCTAAACCTCGAGTACCAAACAGGTGGGTTTTTAAGCCTAATAGGCGATTTGCATAAAGGCCGACATAGCGGTGCAGTGTGGAGCTGGGTAATTGATATTTCAGCGGTATTGATGATTATTTTTGCCATCACCGGCATGATTATTTTATTTCAAAACAGAAAAAAACGCTTAGCAGGTATATGGATAACCGTTTTAGGCATCGCCACGCCTATGGTTATTTACTTGTGCTGGGTACCTCAAATTAAAGGAGTGTCTTAATGTTAAAAGTAAGTACTGTAGTTAGCGCAGCATTATTAATGGTTGCCGCGTTATTTCAAACAACGGCTCAGGCACAAGCGCCAAAGCTAGAAATTGAACTCACCCTACCCGATCTTGACGTACAACCTTACCACCGACCGTACGTTGCCGTATGGCTAGAAACACCAGAGCGCAAGCACGTAACAACGCTTGCACTATGGGTTCAAAAAGCAGAATGGTTTAAAGACTTACGCCAATGGTGGCGTAAAGCAGGCAAAACCGACATTAACTTTGACGGCATAAGTGGCGCAACTAGGCGACCTGGTACTTATACAATTGACTGGCAAGGTAAAGATTTAGACGGCAATGCCGTAGCGCCGGGTAAATACCTATTAAATATTGAAGTAGTTCGTGAAGAAGGCGGCCGTGATTACCAACGCCTTGAACTCGATTTAACAAACCCAGGTAAAATTACCATCGATGGGAAAAAAGAGTTTTCTACCAGTTTTGTTACCGTAAACGCTAAGTAGTAGCTATTTATAATTCGAATTTAAAGGAAAGAAAAATGAAAATTAATTTATTAAAAACAGCATTAATTGGCGCACTTAGTTTATCAGCGCTGGTATCTACATCAGCCAGCGCACATGGCCGTTGGTTATTGCCATCACACACCTCACTTTCTGGCGATAAAGCGCATTACGTAATGATTGATGCCAGCATTTCTAACGAAATGTTTGCACCCGACAAAGCCTTTAAGCCAAAAGAAAAAGACGCCCAATGGGACGACACATTACTAATGGCACTTATGCCAAATGGCGAGCCTGTTAGCGACACTATTCGTGCTTATTACTTAAAACGTAAAAGTTCAGCAGCAATAAGCTTAACTGAGCAAGGCACCTACCACATTGCAATGACACAAAAGCCAATGTACATGACCTTCTATAAAGACGAAGAAGGTAAGCGTAACCGTGTATTTGGTAAAAAAACAGACGCTAAATTACCTAACAACGCTCAAGGCGTGCGCACCACTAAAGTTATTTCAACAGTCGATACCTTTGTAAGCCGCAACGGTACATCTAAGCCAGCACTGTTAGGTTTAGGCTTAGAGCTAAGCGGCCCTACACACCCAAATGACTTATTTGTTGGTGAGAAAGCACGTTTTCAATTACTACAAGACGGAAAACCAGTAGGCGAAGGCATTGAAGTTAATATTTTAAGAGGCGATACTCGCTACCGTAACGAACGTGGCGAAGTAAAAGTAATCACCGATAAAAACGGCTTTTTTACAACAACATGGAACGCACCTGGTGTTTATTTAATAGAAACCGCAACCGAAGTTGATGTGAAGGAAAAAGGCGTAGATTCAGGTCGTTATGCTTTATTTACAACGCTTGAAGTAGCGCCTGAGTAAGTATTTAGGCATTCATTTAAACATATTTTTAAGCCAAGTTTTTAACTTGGCTTTTTTTCTGCCTATCACTTTTTTTGCAATCTCTCTTTTACTTTTATTGATTTCGTCACCATTCACTACAAGATTACAACAGTAACGATCTAATCGTCTATAACGTACGTAAACAGTGGCCTTACTTATTAAAAACGTGAATAACATAGATGGTTTTTATCTTTGCACGTAGTTGAGCGCTTCTATATGATTCGCTCCTTTTTCAAACTCACCAAAACAACGACGTTCTTAAGGAACATTCATGACTTTTAAGCGTTTATCAGCCAATAAATTAGCACTTAGCTTGGCCGTAACCTCTGCACTTAGCAGCTCTTTCGTTACAGCTAATGCGGCAGAACAAGATACCCAAGCACAAGAGAATATAGAAGTAATCTCAGTAACAGGGACTCGCCGTAGTTTGCGAAGTATTGCTGAAAGCTCAGTGCCAGTAGATATTATTACTAGCAGCGACATGGCAAGCACAGGTCAACTTGAAATCAGCCAGGTTCTTGCTAACCAAGTACCCAGCTTTAACTTTCCAAGCGCCACTTTAGGTGATGGAACAGATCACGCAAAACCTGCTGTACTGCGCGGCTTAGCGCCCGATCACACTTTAGTGCTTATCAATGGTAAACGTCGTCACTCTGGCGCGCTTTTAAACTTAGCGGGTGTTGTAGGCAGGGGCTCTACCGCGGTAGATTTAAACATGATCCCTACATCAGCCATTAAGCGCGTAGAAGTACTACGCGATGGTGCCGCAGCGCAATACGGCTCAGATGCCATTGCCGGGGTGATTAATATTGTTTTAAAAGACGCCTCTGAAGGCGGCAGTGTAAGCGTAACCTATGGTGAATACGACACACAAATGGCGGGCGCACCTAACTTAGAAAGCACCTACGCAGATGCAAACGGCGATCTTGCATTTAACCTAGGTGATGACCGCGAAATTAGCGATGGCACAACACGCACTATTAGCGCTAACTCTGGATTTGCATTATCAGACAGCGGTTTTGTAAACGTATCGATTGAATACCGCGATAACAGCCCAACACAACGCTCTGGCTTTGACCCTCGTGAACAATACAGCCGCCTTGACGATGGCAGTCTAGACCCGCGCGAATTTACTATTGATCGTTACAACCATCGTTTTGGTAAAGCAGACTTAGAAGATTACGCTTTATTTTACAATATGGGTTACGAGCTAGATAACAGCCTAAACCTGTATTCTTTTGGTAGCTACTCAAAACGAGAAGGTAACTCAGGTGGTTTTTACCGTCGTTCACAAGACAGCCGTAACGTATTAGCACTTTACCCAGATGGCTTTTTACCGCAAATTGAAACCGATGTTGAAGACTACTCATTAGCCCTAGGCTTAGAAGGTGAAACGGGTGACTGGACATGGGATGTAAGTACCAACTACGGTCGAAACGATTTTGCACTAGGTGTTGTAAATAGCTTAAATACGTCTCTGGGCGCCACCAGCCCCACCGAATTTGATAACGGCGCATTAGTTTATGACCAATTTATAGTCAATGGTGATGCCAGCACAACCCTTGATTTAGGGTTACCTGACGACGTATTTTTTACTCTAGGTGCTGAATACCGCCACGAAAGCTATAAAATAGAACAAGGTGAAGAAGCCTCATACATTACTGCCCTTGATAGCAATGGCAACCCAATTGCAGCCGGTGGCGCACAAGTGCTTTCGGGTTTTGGCCCAGAAAGCGTAACCGATGAAAGCCGCCATAACGTTGCACTATTTGTTGAGTTTGACACCTACCTAACTGAAAATTGGAACATGGTTTTAGCAAGCCGCTACGAAGATTACAGCGACTTTGGTAACACTTTTACCTCAAAGCTTGCAACACGTTACAGCGTTAACGAAAACCTGTCGCTACGTGGGGCAATTAGCACAGGTTTCCGTGCGCCATCGCTTGCACAGAGCTCGTACCGTCAAATTTCTACTGTACTTGAGAACAACCAAGCGTTTGAAGTGGGCTTATTCCCAACAGATGCACCAGCAGCACAAGCCCTTGGCGCAAAACAATTAGACGCTGAAGACTCAGTTAATTTAACAGCTGGTTTTGTATACACCCAAGGTAACTTTAGCTTAACGGTTGATGCCTACCGTATTGATATTGATGACCGTATTGTGCTCTCGGAAAACTTAAGCGGTGCCGCAGTACAACAAATTTTAGCGGATGCTGGTGAGTTAAATACCGAAAGCGTACGATACTTTACCAACGCCATCGACTCGCGCACACAAGGCGTAGACATTGTTGCAACTTACCTACTACAGCTAGATAACTTTGGCGACGTGCGCTTAAACGCAGCGGCTAACTTTAACGACACCGAAGTAACACACGTTGACGATAACCCTGAGCAATTAAACTCATTAGGTGACGACTATGTTGTATTTGCACGTCGTGAAGTGGGTCGTTTTGAGCAAGGCACACCAGACAACAAATGGAACCTATCGGCAGTGTGGAACTTTAACGAATGGCAAACAACTTTGCGTGCAACACGTTATGGTGAAGTTGCCGATATTTCTACTACCGCCGATCGTGATGAATACCTAGACGCTAAATGGATAACCGATTTAGAAGTTGCGTATCGCCCTAATGATGAATGGAAATTTGCACTCGGTGCCAACAACTTATTTGACCAATACCCGCAAGCCACGGTCGATAATATTGGTTACTCTACCTTTAGCCAAATATTTCCGTACACACCGTATGCACCATACAGTTTAGATGGCCGCTTTTTATACGGTAACATTACCTACAGTTTTTAATTAAAACTGACGTTTAAAACGAAAAGGATGCTTTATGCATCCTTTTTATTAATAATTAGTAATTTTAACCACTAATTAGTCTTTTAATTTTCAACAAAAAACTAAATTCATTATAAAACAAACACTTAAATTTAGGCCCCATTTTTGCTCTAGTCTTGTTATATTAACTAATACTGTCACATTAAAAGGACTAACCATGAGCTCATCAACTGTATCTACCATTGCTAAACCACTTTCACTAATTAGTGGTATTTTATTATTAAGTGGCTGCGTGTTTCATATTTCGCCAAGCGTTGCGTCGGTAAAACAAACACAACAACTAACATTACCTAGCAATAACCTTGAATACCTAGACGTACTTAGCGGCGCGGGTTCACTTAAAATAACAGGTTCATCAACAGCAACCAGTATTAGTGTTAACGCCACTATTTATACAGCCGACATAGACGATGAATACGAACTCACCCTTGATCAAAGTGGCACTAAAGCAAAGCTTGTTGCACAAAACAAAAGCAATAATGGAGTTAGCTTTTACAGCGGTCAATCGCCAAGTATTGATTTAGTGGTCACCGTACCTAACAACCTTATGCTAGATATTGATGACGGCTCGGGCGACATCACTATTAACGCCATGAAAAATAATATTGATGTAAAAGATGGCTCTGGCAGCTTATCAATCAATGGCGCTAAAAACCTAAACATAGACGACGGCTCGGGCGATATTTCGCTTCAAAGCATCACTGGTAACCTAGACCTTAACGATGGTTCGGGCAGCATTACTATTAATAACGTCAATGGCAATGCAAATATTGATGATGGCTCAGGCGATATGAGTGTAAGCAATGTACGTGGTACATTAACCGTTGAAGACGGCTCGGGCAGCATAACAATACAACATATTAATGGCGCTGTAGACGTTGAAGATAACTCGGGCGACTTAACCATTGAACATGTTGATGCAAGCGTTACCATTGAAGATGGTTCGGGTAGTATTCGCGTTAATCATGCTAAAGGGTTAACAATTACAGAAGCGGGCTCGGGCGATGTAAGTATTGATAATATTAACGGCCCTGTAAAATTCGACCAATAAACGCGAGTATATCAACCTCAGGTTTAAATAACCTGAACTGTGAATAATAAAATGCACTTAGCCTTGGCTTAAGTGCATTTCTTTTTGAAAGCCATTTTATAGCCCGCTAATAACCAACTAACTCTGCATAACCTTTACCTTTAAAACCGCCTTGGGTTTTAATTCGCCCCTCCCAGTAGGGAATGCTCAATTGATTTCGTGAATCGGGGTTACGTGCTTCGATTATAATAGGTTCAAACCCTTTAACCTTGAGGTGCCATTTAACTGGGTAGGTTTTACTACTTTGCGCCGATTGGGTTGTGAGCTCTGATGTTTTTAATACCTGTAAAGTCACGTCGTTATTTGCAATGGCGCGCACTTGTCCATTTTGTGTAATGTGCGATGCACTACAGTAATCATAACTTTGTTGACCATTACGAATACAAAATGCCATTAAGCCCCCCTGTTTTTTATCATCAGCCTGAATGCTAAACCAGTCCCAACCATTTTGGGTAGGATCGATTAGCGCCGAAGACCACTCTCTGTCTAACCAAGCATCTCCAGTTACTTTAAAAGTTTTACCCGCAAATGTGATATCGCCTTTAGCGTGTAAAAACGGATAGCTG
Organism: Pseudoalteromonas sp. H71; assembly: GCF_001468485.1. Classification (GTDB taxonomy): domain Bacteria; phylum Pseudomonadota; class Gammaproteobacteria; order Enterobacterales; family Alteromonadaceae; genus Pseudoalteromonas. The sequence goes on along the minus strand of NZ_LODI01000004.1, from coordinate 15,719 downwards.
TAATAGTAAGAGGCATGCCCCTGGTGGGTTTTTTGGCTGTAACCTTGCTCGCCATGTTTTACAAGCGGGCTATTAGCCAGCACAAGGTTAGCACTGTAATTTTCCTGCTGCGCCTTTAAGCTAAGCGGTAAAAATGTTACCTCCTTACTTGCTAGCTGCCAATCATCTAGGCGAGCTTCAAATGGCTGCGCTGTTATATTTACTTGTCCCGANCCATACTTTTCGAACGCTTGATGCTGTGAATCGGTTTGTATTGCAAAGTGAGCAAAGTAAAGCTGCCCATTCCACCAAGGTGATGGTTCTGTTTGTGTGTTTTGCTCATCAACCGAGAGCCTAAATAAAGTCCATTGCACACCAAAGGTATCGCCATTATCTGCTTTTAAATTAGCAGTTACGTACCACCATTCAATTCCTTGCTGATGATGCGCCCCATGATCGCGTGGAAAGCTCAGCCCTTGTTTTTTGTTTACAGGTTCACCATATTGTTGCGCAAACCCGCTATGCATTTTTTTATTTTGATTTACTTGCTCTACTTCGGGCTGACATGCGCTTAATGCGCTAATAAAAATAAAGGTAACGGATGCTTTTAGTCTATTCATGTAAGTCCTAGTGCTTGGCAACATTATCGGCAACGGCGCTTCGCGTTAATTTTATTAGCGGTAACGCGCTCACAAATAAAGCTAACATAAACATAAGCACCGTAAAGCCACCTAACTGTAGCCAATTAACGGTCATGGCCATGGTCCAACCAAAGGCAATTGGCATGACGTAAGTTAATAGTACCCATCCAAGGCTAAGCCCCAGTGGTATAGCTAATAACAAGGTGGTTAAAATAATAAGTGCAGCTTGCAGTACTTTTGCCCCCAATAATTGCTGCTGGGTGACACCCAGCGTTTGCAATACCGCCATGGGCTGTAATTGCCCCCGCCCTAAAGTTAAAAAGCTCACCCACATGCCAAATAATGCAATCAGCATAATGAAAATATTAAGCGCCTGAGTAACATAAAAAGTTTTACCAAATAACTGTTTTGCAAAGCGTTTAAACTGCTGATTAGCAATGACTTGTTGGCTATCTAATTGGTGCTGCTTTTGAATATATTCGGCCATGGCGTCAACGTCAGTATTAGGCTTTAACCAAAGCGATAAACCATACTCAGTGTAGTTTAAGCTGCTACTCAATAATGCTGCTGTAGTGACTACTACATTTAACCCTTGCTCGCCGTAATCAAAATAGGCAGCGCGTACTTGGCACGTTAGTGTATTAATATGCTGTTTTAGGGTTATTACATCACCGACTGTAAGCGAATACTGCAGCAAGGCGGGTTCGTTCACTAAGCAACCCACCACCCCGTTTTTGTTTTTTTCAAATACTGCAGATGTAGGTGCTTTATTGTTTAACAAAGTAAGGTGTTGGTTATTGCTGGCCGTTGCACCAAATGCCATAACATCAACAGCTATCGTATTTTTAGGTGTGTTAAGCTCACTGTTAGCTGACCAATATACGCCTACTTTTTCAACCTCTGGGAGTTCACGCAATTTAGCCCCTAACGCTTGAATGTTTTGATCGGGCCTTACGTATAAATCGGCGCTTAGGCGTTTTTCAAGGTGTGTATCTAAGGTGTCGCTAAAACTGCCAACCATAATTTGCATACCTACGGCGGCCCCCATCGCCATTAAAATAGCGAGCACCGAGCTTAGTAATGCGGGTAATTGCACTAGGCTGTCGGCTTTTAACCACTGAATAATAGGGTTTTGTGTTGGCCATGGCAGTTTAAAAACGCCTTTAACTACCGGTGGCGTAATTACAAAAAAGAGGAGTAGCACACAAACACACAGCAATAAGGCACTTATTTTGGTATTTGCCGTTAACGCTAAGTAGCTGGCTGAAAAAATAGCTAACGCAAACATTAGCCATTTAATACGCGTTAAAAAAGCACTTAATCGAGCCGATTGACTGGCTAAAAACCCCAACAAAACAACAATATTAAGTGTAAAACCGCTGGCAATCATGCTGCTATCAAGGCTTACTACAAAGCTTCTATCTAGCTGGTAAAGCCCTCGAAGAGTCGCCGATACATCCATAACTAAGGCATTTGCCAGTGCCGCGCCTAATAACGCACCTAATAACGCAGCAAAAAAACTAAGCACCGATAATTCAATAACCAGCGCTTTAATTAACACCGACCTTTGACAACCCAGCACCCACATTTGCTGCTGCAAGTGAGCGCGCGCATTGTACGCCAGCTTAATTGCATTAAAACTTAAAAACGCACCCACCACATAACCTAACAAAGCCAGCGCTTGTAAATTAAAGAAAAAAGCCTCAGAGAGCGCATCAAAAGCCTGCTCTTGCGCAGCTTCAAGGCGTGCTTGATCGCCTATCAATACGTTTAATTGGGCTGCTTGTTTGTTATTTAAGCCACTTACTTCAAAGTAACTAATTACCCCATTTGCGCGCAGTAGTTTATCAGCAAGGCTAATATCCACCAGCATGGTCATGCCTAAACCTTGTAACTCGCTTACCGCTAACGTGCGTGTGGCATCGCCCATGTTTATATTAATACGGCTATTTTTTAAATTTAGCCGCTGCATTAATTTAGGATCGATATAAACAGTATTTAGTAGCTGTTCAAACCCAGAATAACGATTGTTGGTTGTTGATGCTGAGCCGCTGGTATTTTGTGTAAGCCACTGTAATAAATTGACGCCCCTAAGCGCGAGTTTTTGCTGCGTATCGGTTTCAATTACGCCTTCTAAAACCGGTTGAACCTGCGTAAAGCCAGCTGCCCTAATACGCGACCACATACTGTTGGGCAACCTGTTTTCACCTAGCACAGGGCGTACAAAATGCGTCACGGGGTTTGCAATTAATGCTGTGGTTTGTTGATAGCGTTTACCGGCCTCTAAATTTAAGCCCTGTATTGCAGTAAGTAGCGCCGCGCCTAAACTAAAACCAATAAAAAACAGTAATAACAGCCCAACATGACGGCGATAAAACCGCATATACGTTATTAAAATAAGTTTAAGTTCAGCCATTAATTTGGCCATCTTTTAAAAACAATTGCGTAGCAAATTGGTCGGCCAATCGCTGACTATGCGTGACCATAATTAGTATTATTTGCTCTTCTTCACATAAGCTTTTTAATAGCGTAACTATATCGAGTGAGCGAGCGGCATCAAGGTTACCCGTAGGTTCATCAGCCAATAGTAGCTTGGGTTTATTTAATAGCGCACGACCTATGCCTACTCGTTGCTGCTCGCCACCAGAGAGTTGCTCAGGCATTGCTGTAAGCTTGCCTTCTAAACCCAGTTTTTTAGCCATTGTATTTACTTCATCGTCGCTAGGCGATAACCCATTAAGCCTTGCTTGAAAACACATATTGTCTTTCACATTTAACGGGCTGAGTAATTGATAGTGCTGAAAAATAATCCCTATTTTACGCCGATAAAGAGCAAGCTCACTAGCACTCAGTTCACTAATTTTTTGCTCATTAACCGTAATAGTTCCTCCATCAGGAGACAGTAGACCGGCTAATAAATTTAATAATGTTGTTTTACCCGAGCCACTATCACCGAGTAAGGCAATGTGCGCAGCAGGTGAAATAGTTAACGATAAATCATTAATTATTTGTCGTTTCAAGCCACCATCTTGGCGTGTAAAAAACACATTATTTAGCGAAATCATAAAATGTAGCTCGTCCTAGTAGCAAAGTTTTTAGTTTTGTTTTAAACGTTACAGTAACAGCAATTCGGTCATTTAAGTGCTTTATTTAAGCACATTGCAATAAATTTTATCATTCAGTTAAAGCAATTTGACTGAGTAACTTATTGTATTTTATACGTACCTAAGCCATGCTAATTGTCTAAACTTTAATAAGGTAAGCATGTGTTAGAAATAGCGTTAATATACTTAGCTGCGGCTATTGTGGCAGTTCCTATTGCCAAGCGAGTTGGTCTTGGTTCGGTACTGGGTTACTTAATTGCCGGCATACTCATTGGCCCCTTTGCATTAGGGGTGGTGGGAGATCAAACCGATGTAATGCATTTCGCTGAGTTTGGCGTAGTAATGATGCTATTTTTAGTTGGCCTTGAACTACAACCCTCTCGCTTATGGAAACTTCGCCACTCTATTTTAGGGCTCGGTGGCCTACAAGTAGTGCTAACTGCCGCCGTTATTTTTACATTTTGTTATTGGGTGTTTACCATGCAGTGGCAAACAGCCCTCGCTATTGGATTAATGCTTGCGTTGTCGTCAACCGCTATTGTGCTGCAAAGCCTTGAGGAAAAAGGCTGGCTAAAGCGCGAAGCCGGCCAAAATGCATTCTCGGTGTTATTATTTCAAGACATTGCCATTATTCCAATTTTGGCGCTGTTGCCATTACTCGCCTTTGCCCCACCAAGTAGCTCTAAAGAAATAAGCCATTCTATCATTGCCAACTGGCCTGTGTGGCAACAAGTCGCTGTATCGATAGGTGTGATTGCTGCCATTATTGCCGGTGGTAAATACGTATCGGCCCCGTTATTTAGGTACATAGCTAAAACTCACATGCGTGAAATATTCACTATTTTTGCGCTATTTTTAGTGGTGGCTATTGCCCTTGTTATGCAAAGTATTGGGCTTTCACCTGCATTAGGTACATTTTTAGCGGGTGTAGTCCTTGCCGAAAGTGAATTTAGACACGAGCTCGAAGCCGATATAGAACCTTTTAAAGGGCTACTTTTGGGGTTGTTTTTTATAACCGTGGGCGCCTCTATCAACTTTGAGTTATTGGCTAATGAGTTTTCAACTGTTATCGCACTTGTTGCGTTACTTATTGTGGTAAAAGCCTGTATTTTATATGCCCTTGCCATCACCTTTAATATTAGTAAAAAACAGCGATTACTGTTTGCATTAGCCCTTGCACAAGGCGGCGAATTTGCTTTTGTATTGTTAAGCGTAACCACAACACTGGCTATTTTAACGCCAGCACAAACAGGCTTAGTGACCCTTGTTGTTGCTGTATCAATGTTAGTGGCTCCGCTATTGTTAATGGTGTACGAACAACTCGAAAAACGCAGCCATACCAGTGCACCAGAGTTCGACAAGCCAGAGCAAATTAGCACAGCTAAGCACGTTATTATTGCGGGCTACGGACGTTTTGGACAAATTATGGGGCGTTTATTGCACGCCCAAGGCTACGAAATAACGGTACTCGATCACAGTCCTAGCCAAATAGAATTACTACGCCGCTTTGGTAATACCGTATTTTATGGTGACGCCGCCCGCCAAGAACTCCTTGAAGCCGCAGGCGCACACACCGCACAAATGCTGGTTGTTGCCATTGATGATCCAGACAAAACCATTGAAATAATTGAGCTTGCCCACAAAAACTACCCACAATTAAAAATTGTTGCCCGCGCAATAGACCGTCGCCACGCATACAAATTACTTAATTTAAAAGTAGATGCGTTTAACCGCGAAACCGTCGACTCAGCTATTAACTTAGCCGTAGAAGCACTCGAACTACTTGGAAACAACAAACAAGACGCTGAGCGTGCTGGTAAGCTGTTTAGAGAACACGATCGCGCTGCGGTTGTGCAACTTGCTGAACTGTGGGGCGACGATGCAAGCTACGGCGTAGCTGTGCGCCAACGTATGGAAGATTTAAAACAGGTATTACAACAAGACAGGCAAGCACAAAGCGATTTAAATACCTGTGAACACGGCGACTGTGAAGACGGCCTTACAGAGCTCGCCGATAGGCCTAAGAAGCCTGATGATACTCATTTAGAGTAGTGTCTATAAATTGATATGTGCTATTAGCATGAGTTAATAGCACTTTTAATAAATACCGCACTCAAATAAGCTATCTAAAAAAATAGCCTTACTTTAGCTAATGTTCAAAACGCTTATATATTCCTAGCCAATCTGAGTGTTCAGGATATTTAATCTTATAAGCATTTATTTCAGCCTTAGAGGCGTATTGAAAATAGGTAGAGACATAGTCATTTATGTAGCTTTCGCCTTCCCCCATTCTCCAAAAAATTTCGCTTGGGTGGTAATCTGGAAATTTAATCCAAGGCGGTATTGGTGGGTTGTGCTTTAACTCATTCTCATAGCGCTCTTTTAGCATTTTCTCCCAAGCAGCTCTATGCTCAAGATACTTATCTCGTTGTTCATCGGTAGTGTTAGCTTGTTTTTCACTTCCTATTGATGAAATAGGTATAAGCATTAAAATAAGCGCTAAAGCTTTGCAAGTATTCATAAAGTAACGCATGACTAGATATGGGCTTTAATTAAAGCTTTTAGTTCTTCTTTTTCGGCTTCGCTTGTAAAAGCACTCGCGGGGATTATTAAAGCCAATAGCTTGTCTACAAATATATATAAGTCGCCTTTATTTTCTTCTATTGCTTCAACGGCTTGCCATTTATAAAAGTAACGTCCTAGATGATTAGTTTCGCAAATGCCATCAGCCTGAAACTCAATTGTTTTATTACCAATCATTACGCCATTTTCATTGGGGATTGATTGCTTTTTTAACTTATGATTATTGTATAAAAATACAATAATCAATATTAAAAATGGCACTGCTACAATTAACCCACTTGGCCAATGAAAGTCAGAAAGGCGAATAGACTCAACCTGAAAAAAAGTCATAAAAACAACGGTTAGCACAAACCATGCAATCACATTTTTTATAAACCCTAAACTTTTATTATCTTTAGGCGCACACAACTTTTTTATTATAAAATCAGCATAGTCGGTATAATTCTTTTTAGTAACAGTAAAAGATTTGAGCATTGTCATGTCCATATAGAACGCCTTTTAGCGCATAATTAGGTTGTGTGTTTAAGTTAATTACTAACTACAAGCGTGTATCAAGCTTAACTAACTCACCTGATAGTACATCAAAAATATAATAAAGTGTTTCACTCTCCGCCTTGGTATAAATTAAGGCCGTATTATTACTAATTAACTGATAGCCCTCAATATTATCCATAATGGATTTCAAGCCAGAGCCGTCGTATTCAGAAACTAACAACTCTTTTTGGTCTTCACTATTTAAAAAGCCATCTTTGTTTGTATCGTTTTGTACAACTGAGTAAATATTTTTACTTAAAACGCTTTGGTAACTGGTTTCTTTTAATTGAACCGGAGAAAAGCCTACGATCAATCCGTTATTCTTGAATAACACTTTGTTTTTCTGGCCAGCTTTAGTAAACATTAAATTTACTGCATTACGACTCAAACTCAGTGCTGAGGAAACAATAATCTCAGCATTAGCGCTGTAAGGTTTTTGATTTACTATTTTGTCAGATGTGATTTCTAAAATGTGAACATCTTTGATTTGACCAATATAATTTTTTTGTAACTTTGGTTCTTCATCAAGGGCTGCACTATGTTCTATCACCTGAACCTTAGGCGCAGAATAGCCACTTTTAAAAAGATCACTAATAAGGCTCTTACCAATAGCCAAAATTACAACTAACGCAGCAATAAATAGTAATACCTGGTTAGATTTCTCAATAAAATTCATAATACGAATTCTCAACGCAAACTCCTTATAGGCAACTGTTTCAACTTTGGTAATTAGTTTTTTACCCATTTAATATTGGTTTTTTTAATACCTAAACCTTGCTTGAACCTCTCAGGAAACTCTAATGAGGGCTTACCAGCCCATCCTCTCTCAAGGTATAAATTGTAGCCGTCATCATTTTTTTCATATTTAACAGCGGACAACCAAATACCATCCCAATCACCTAAAAAATCCAGTTCGGCTAAAGTGTTTGGATATACGCCATTGCGGGTTTTATGTAGTTCAATGAGAGAAATAGCAGATACAAAGTTTTGCGTACCAAACCTTTCATCGGCTCCAGGTACTTCAAAATCACAACCAGATAGTAATAAAACAAATAAAAGACTAAACATATACTTTGCCATTAAAAATAACTCCTAACTTTGTTCAAACATTGCGAACAATTAAAGCGCCTTAAAAAAACTCAACCAAGCTACTTCAAACTTTCTGAGCGACGTTGCAAAAAAACAGAACAATAATTTTTATTTTAACGGCGGTGGGATTGCTATGATCGCTTCTGGCCGATTTGCTCTGAGCAACTCTTTCAAATTTAACTGTATTCTTTCACCACACATCACTATTCCTTTTTTGTCTTGTGTTGTTGAGTAACCGAGTACTATATTTAGTAAATCTAATTTTTCAGGATTAACTTGAAAAAAAACGTTGTAATAACCTTCATAACTATTAGCTTCAGTAAAGTTTAAGTCTGCTAAAAAAGTATCTTTTATCACTAGAGTGAATGACGTTAAATAATAATTGCTAAACATTTCAGGTACATATACATCATAGCCTGCAACGTTACCTACGCTATAGTCTTCATTTATTTTTGCAAAAGATGCGAGTTGACCTAGTTCATCATCACCGCAGGCGAATAATGAGTTAGTCCAGAAAAAACATATAACTAAAAGTGCTCGCATTTAAGTCCAATATAACAGCTTTGTTAAGAGGCATTTTTGCAAACGTCCCTATTGAGTGGACTTCTATTAGTATCAAATAGCGTAAGTTATTGCCAACTAAAAATATTTGACTGTAAGTGGCTACTTATTTACAAGAAGAGACGATTATTCGAGGTCTTATTTGGGCAGGGGTATTTTAAATGTACTTTATTTTACAGGGCGGTTAGTAGCTCACTATAGCTTGCTGATTTAAAGTAAATTAGATTTAATCTAAATACAGCAAGCTCGTTTTCACCATATAACGAAGCCTATGCCGCTAAAGTCCAGCTAAAACCTAGTGGTGGTGCCCACCTTGAATCGCTTCACCTTGCTGGTTGTAAAACCCTGTTGCACCGTGCTCTATAAAACCTAGGTTTATCATTTTTGCTAAAAACGGATCGTTTTCGTTATCGCCAATGTCGGCGTAATCGGTGGTTTGAAAGCGGTCCCACTGTGCAAATTGCGAAGTAACTTGCTGCTTGTTGTAGCTTACGTTATTTAAGCTTAGTAACATGATTGCTTGGTTTTTTGTGTTGTTTACACTAAAAGATTTAACAAGCTGGGTTTGGCTATAAAAAGCAAGTGTGTAGGTATTTTCACCCTCTTGGTAAGTGTAGTTTTTTACCTCATCACAGCCTGCGCCTTGCGTTTTTGTAAGGGTCATTTTTTCAATTAACTGATTATCCACCAGCTGATTTTTAGCACTCCAATTTTGTACACCGCGTACCTCTGATGGCTGATACTCAATGCCGCGTTGTTGGGCATTAAAATAACGTATTGGGCGAATTTGTTTATTGGCTAAATGCTGCCATAGTTCAGTGGTTACGTCGCTTTGATGTGCTACTTGCTGGTTATTACGCCAAAGTGTAAATAACTGGCTACTTTGCTTATTTTTATGGGTATTGGTAATTGTGTAGTCGGCTTTTAAATACTGGCTATTTAGATTGCACTGCGTGGCAAGTGCGCTGGTGCTTGTTAGTGTGGCAACCAACATGGTTGCGAGTAATGATAATGCTGTTTTCATGGTGCTCTCTATATTTAACGTCACTGTTATTGCCATAACATAACCACTAACAATGGCATTTTTATGACACAAAAAAGCCCGCAAAATAATGCGGGCTTTTAATGGGCTCTATTTACTGAGCCACTGTTTCATCGGCTGTTTTAACTAGGTCTGCGGCAAAGTCCATTACGTGGAATAAAAAACTTTGCTCGTTTGTGCCTGTTACTAAATGTGCGCCTGGGCCCATTGCGTAAACACCTACATCTTCACCCGCGTGGGTTTCTGAACTAAGTGGTACTAATGACTCTTGGTGGAAACCCGGAGTGGTTGTATCAACATTTGTTAAATCAACACGCCCTGTAACCGGTGCAGCTAAGTAAGAGACGTCGGCATTGGTTTCATCGCCTAAGTCTCTGTAGCCTAAACCATTGGTGTAACCTACTGTAGTATATGGCATGTCGTCGGCTGCAAGGCTTGGCTCGGTTTGACCTACTGCAACCACTTTACCTAATATTGGGTTACCACGTTTTGGGTAGCCTGCAATAGTAAATACATGGCTGTGATCGGCAGTTACCACAATTAAGGTTTCTTCTGGGTTAGTGTTGTCCATCGCGGCTTTAACGGCTTTAGCAAATTCAATAGTATCGTTAAGCGCGTTGTAGGCATTACCCGCATGGTGCGCGTGGTCAATACGACCCGCTTCTACCGATAAGAAAAAGCCCTTATCGTTGTTATTAAGCACGTTGATTGCTTTTTCGGTCATTTGTGAAAGCGACGGCTCGCCCGCTACATCATTTGCGCGGTCGGCTTCGTATTGCATGTGGGATTCGTTAAATAAACCAAATACCTTGGTAGCATCGTCGCTAATAGCATCAAACCCTGCTTGATCCATTACGTAGTTGCCATTAGGGTAAGTAGCTTGCCACTCGGTGACTAGGTTACGGCCATCGGTACGATCCCCTTCAACTGCGCTGATTGCATCACTTGAATTAGCCGCGGCATCTTTTGGTAAAAAGTGACGACGACCGCCACCCATTACTACGTCAATACCATCTACATCAATACCTGCAAAGCGTGCTTCTAGGTTAGCTTCAAAGTTAACAAGCTGCGATGCAATGTCTTCACATGCGTCTGAACCTGCTGGCATATCAGAGTTATCTTCCCAGTTACGATCAGCCGATTTAGCATACGTTGCCGCTGGCGTTGCATGGGTAATGCGCGCCGTTGAAATAAGGCCGGTTGCTTTGCCTGCAATTTCGGCAAGCTCAAGCGAGGTGACCAGCTCATTACCTGCAACGGTTGAACAAACACCGCGCTCAATGTCTTCGTCTACACCGATTACGCCAACATCAGTTTTAACACCTGACACCATCGCCGTCATTGTGCCTGCTGAATCAGGTGTTTGTGCATCTACGTTGTACGTTTTAACAAAGCCTGAGTAAGGCATGGTTTCAAAGCTAAGTTGATAGTCTTCACCCATACCGCCTTCAAGCTGGCCCGCTAAAATACGTGCAGCCGTAACGGTAGAAATACCCATACCGTCGCCGACAAATAAAATCACGTTTTTAGCTTTGCCCGACTCTGTAACCGCCTCGGTATTAGCTTGCTGCGTTGCTGTTAACTTAGTTTGCGCGTCGCTATACCATGCATTACCTGTAAGGTTAGCTAATTGCTCTGTAGTTAGCGACGTTGCCGGCGCATTACACACTAGGTTAGATGAGTTAACTTCGTCGCTATCAAGCACGCCATTTTCGTTTGTATCTACACCCACTTGGGTTTCTACACCGCCATTAATACATTGCGCTGAGCCCACGGCTATGGCGTTGTCTACTGCGATAATATTGTTATCACTTTTATCGTCATCACTTGAACAACCCGCTAGCGCGACCATTACTGCTAAAGAAAGTACTGTTAATTTTTTCATGTTCGCCGCCATTATTGCTGAGTTAATTCAAGAGCTTGGTTAATTAGATGAAATACAACGTTTTGCTCAATTACACCTTGAGCAAGTTGCGCACCCGGGCCTTTAGCGTGCAGTGAAATATCTTCACCAGCATGTGTTTCAGAACCGAGTGGCACGGTTGTTTCTTGGTGAAAACCTGGGGTTGTTGTATCAACACCATTTAACTCAACACGCCCTGCGACTGGGCCGCTTAAGTAGGTTGCATCAGCGTTTGTTTCATCACCTAGGTCTCTAAAACCTAAACCATTTGCATAACCTACTGTAGTGTATGGCATGTCATCGGCAGCAAGGCTTGGCGCTGTTTGGCCTACGGCTACTACTTGGCCTAAAATTGGGTTACCGCGTTTAGGGTAACCTGCAATAGTAAATACATGGCTGTGATCGGCAGTCACTAAAATAAGGGTTTCTTCTGGGTTGGTATTATCGATTGCCGCTTGCACTGCATTGGCAAATTCAATGGTGTCGTTAAGTGCGTTGTAAGCGTTACCCGCATGATGTGCGTGGTCAATTCGGCCCGACTCAACCGTTAAGAAAAAGCCATTATCGTTTTTACCCAGTACATCAATCGCTTTTGTGGTCATTTCGGTAAGTGACGGCTCGCCTGCCACGTCATTTGCGCGGTCAGCTTCGTATTGCATGTGCGATTCGTTAAATAAACCAAATACTTTAGTAGCGTCATCAGCAATGGCATCAAACCCTGCTTGGTCCATCACATACGTTGCATCTGGGTATTGTGCTTGCCACTCGGTAACTAGGTTACGCTCATCGGTGCGGTCGCCTTCAACAGCACTTACTGCGTCACTTGAATTAGCCGCAGCATCTTTTGGTAAAAAGTGACGACGACCGCCGCCCATTACAAAATCAAGGCCGTCTACGTCGGTGCCTAAAAAGCGCGCTTCTAGATTTTTTTCAAAATTAACTAGCTGTGAGGCAATATCTTCACAGCCTTCTGAGCCCTCTGGCATATCTGAAATATCTTCCCAGTTGCGGTCTGCCGATTTAGCATACGTTGCCGCTGGCGTTGCATGGGTAATACGCGCTGTAGAAATAACACCTGTTGCTAGGCCTTTAATTTCAGCCAGTTCTGTTGCCGTTAAAAGCTCGTTACCTGCAACCGTTGAACACACACCACGTTCAATGTCTTCGTCTACACCGATTACACCTACATCGGTTTTAACACCTGAGATCATTGCGGTCATTGTGCCTGCAGAATCGGGGGTTTGCGCATCTACGTTGTAGGTTTTAACTTGCGCAGAGTATGGAAATTTTTCAAAGCTTAAATAGCCTTCTTCACCTGGGTTACCTGCTCGTTGGCCTTTTAAAATACGTGCTGCCGTTAGGGTAGAAATACCCATGCCGTCACCCACAAATAAAATCACGTTTTTTGCTTTTGTAACTTGTGCACTTTGTGCCTGAGTATTTTTAGTAGCTAACGTAGTTTGTGCGTTTGTATACCAGTTATTATCTGTTTGGCTTTGTGGTAACACATTGGCATGGCTAGCGGCGCTTAACATAAATGTTAGCCCAACCGCCGCAGCGACTTTTTTAATTTTCATCCTTTATTATTCCCATTATGTAGTGGTTATTTTTGCTTGAAGCTAAAACCTCAAATAAGTAACCGCTGCACTATAGAAAATACATATGACTAATAAAGGACGTTTTAATGAAGAAAAAGTGACCAAAGATTGACAAAAATAAGACACAAAAAAGCGCAGCGGTTTAACGCTGCGCTTGTTGTTATACAAGGGAAAATATTTTTAATTATTAAAAGCGCGCCTTAAACGACACCCCAAAGTAGCGCTCTGCATCACGCGGGATTTGGTAACGGAAGTTATCGCCACTGTAGGTTGTTGCATAGCTTTCGTCAGTTAGGTTTTTAGCAATAAGCGATACTCTGAAGGCATCGTCTTGATGCTGATTGATGTACTAACAGGCCGTGGCTTCAAAGTCTGGCTTGCGTCATTCCAATGCATTTAAGAGGCTTCTTAACCAACCACTCACTGTTCATAAGATACTAGTTAAACTACTGTAATTCCCATATCAACGTAAATAAACTTAAGTTACCCACTAACTTACAATATACTCGCTGCTGATGTGGCCACCAGCGATACACCACTTAAGCCGAGCAATGTAATTGCCATTATATAAACCCATTTTGCATCGACGTAATGGGTTAATTTACGGGCAAAATGTGTAACTAAGAGCACAAGAGGTATTGCCGCTGCAATTAAAAACATAATGTCGGGCTCAGGTAAGGTACCAAATGTTGCAATACCTACACGCACAAAGCCGCTAATGGTAAATACAGCAAGTAATGTGCTGCGTATAGCCTCAATAGACCAACTTTGTTTATAGCACTGAAAAACCAACGGTGGTCCCGAGGTTGAAAACAGCCCGCCCAACAATCCACTTAAGCCGCCTGCGATTAAAAATGATCCACGCCCGCTTTTCTTATTTACTTTTGCACGGCCAACTAGCATTAAGCCACAACACAGCAAAATACTAACTCCTAAAATAAAGTTTAAAAGCTGCGTTAAATGCGCCGACATATACTCAAGTAAACCAAACCCTAGCAACATTAGCGGGATACCCGTATACAGCATGAGTTTTAGTTCAGGTACTTTTACTGCATTACGGTTTTTAACCACCACAGTGGTTGAGTTAACAAGCCCTAACAAACTTACTAAAAACGTGGTTGCTGTTAATGGCAATACATCTAAGAGCGTAAAACTGGCAACCACCAGCAACCCAAAACCAAACCCACTAAGCGTTTGCATTATGGTGGCAATGCCTAGACAAAGCGCCATAAGCAATATGAGTTCTAACGAGATACTGAGCACTTTAAATTTCCTAGATATGCGCTATTGTAGCGTAACGATTTGTTTTTAAGAACAAAGTAAATGTAAGCTGTATTGCAATTGCTCATAATTAATTGGGCTTACGCCAAGGTGCGCAAAAAGTACCACCTATGTTATAACTACAGGTGGATTAAATTTAACGGTAAATAACGATGAGTAACTCTTTGTTTGATCACAAATTAAGTGGCCCAAGCTTGGCTTTTCAACCGCTTTACTTACAAGTGGCTGATTATATTAAACAGCTCATTGTTGGAAGACGCTGGGTGCCTGGCGAAGCATTACCAAGCGAATTTCGCCTTGCTGAAGAATTTAATGTAAGCCAAGGCACTGTTCGTAAAGCACTTAATTTATTAACCGACGATAAAATAGTCACCCGCCGCCAAGGTGTTGGTACCTTTGTATCTGAGCATACCCCGCAAGACGCACTTTTTAGGTTTTTCCCACTGCAAGCCGACGGTAAAGGTACTGATTTACCCAAAGCAGAGCTGTTATCGGTTGAGCTTTGCCCTGCACCACTCGATGTAATTGAAGCCCTGCAACTTAATAAAAAAGACAAAGTCGCTAAGCTTGTGCGTAGGCGTATTATTGATAACGAATTTTGTATGAGCGAAACTATATACCTTCCACAAAGCTACTTTCCTAATATACATCAAAGTAGTGATATTCCGCATACATTGTACCATTACTATCAAACCAAATTTAATCAAACCGTACATAAAACCCAAGACAGTATTAAAGCGGTATTAGCGGATGAAACCGATGCAAAAATGCTCGCAATTAACACTGGCGATCCACTGTTACTGGTGTCGCGCATTACAGAATCGATTGAAGGTAAACGTATTGAATATCGCCAAAGCAAGTGCAGAAGCGATCATTACCACTACCAAATTGAACTTGATTAAAAAACCGCGCTTTAACCGCTAATAACTAGGGCCTTTTACCCTGTATGAATTAAAGTTTGTTGAATCTAACGGCGAGATTTAATGGCGTCGTGAGGTTTTTAACCTAGTAATATCGATAACTGATATTTAATTAATCTACTGACTCATACCCATATAATAAATAAGAACGGCGAAACTAAAGAGTAAACTACCCTAAGCTAAAAAATAAAATAACAATAAAGCTTGGTGTATTATCAAACATGCTGTTATCCTGCTCGGCATCGGGTTGATGAAAACCCAGTTTATTTGTAAGTACCTCGTTGATATTAGTAATAATCCTTCGCGTTATCCTCAGTTAAATGCACGTTTTCTTCCTGTTAAATTGCCTATTTAGGGTACACTTTTATTTATTTTTAGGATCTATTATGTCTAATACAACAACTGGTACAGTTAAATTTTTTAATGAAGCAAAAGGTTTTGGTTTTATCGAGCAAGAGTCTGGCCCTGATGTGTTTGCACATTT
>NZ_LODI01000003.1:6766-127924 GCF_001468485.1 Pseudoalteromonas sp. H71 | reverse complement strand
GTTCTACTTCCGTACAACTGACGTAACTGGTGACGTACAGTTACCAGAAGGCGTAGAAATGGTAATGCCTGGTGATAACATCAAGATGACAGTAACTCTAATCGCACCAATCGCGATGGATGAAGGTCTTCGTTTTGCTATCCGTGAAGGTGGCCGTACTGTAGGTGCTGGTGTTGTGGCAACTATCGTTGAGTAATAATTAACATTTAAGTTAATTAATACAAAAAAAATCCGAGCTTAGTCTCGGGTTTTTTAATGCCTGTAATTTATGTCATGTGAAGGTGGCGCTCTTACCTTAGGCGTAGGTGCTTTGTAGTAACGTTCAATGAGTAATAGTTAACTTTTAAGTTAATTGTTAGAAAAAGGTCACTTAGGTGGCCTTTTTTAATGTCTGAAGAAAAGTGTTTAGTTTTCAGCTATTAGTAGCTTGGTGTTAAATTATACTTAAGACATAAAAAAGCACGACTTTAAGCCGTGCTTTTAATTAATTTTTTTGACAACTGACAACTGACAACTGACAACTTTCACAGCTTAGTGTTTTTTGGCGTATGCCTCAGCTTGCTTCCATACTCTTAGTGTATTGCCACTTAAGATTTTTTTAATATCGGCGTCGCTGTAGCCTCTATCCATTAAGCCTTGTACTAAGTTTGGATAACTAGACACATCTTTTAAGCCAATAGGTAACGAATCGCCAACGCCGTCGTAATCAGAGCCAATGCCAACGTAATCAATGCCAATCAACTCTACAACGTGATCAATATGATCAAGTACTTGTTCAAGACTTGCAAACGGATATGGATTTTTAGCGCGATAAGCCGCATCAAAATCATTACTTAATTTAGTGCCTTGTTTTTTAGCCGACTCTTTTGTGCTTTTTAGTTGCTTGCCCCATGCACCTGCTTTTGCTGTAACAAAGCTCGAACCAAAGTTAATTTGAATCACGCCTCCATTTTCTTTTAGCGCTAATAGCATATCGTCATTCATATTACGCTCAAAACCTGGGGTGTATTTACGAAGCGATGAATGTGATGCAATCACCGGTGTTTTAGACAATTCCATTACCTGATAAAACGCATCGTCAGAAATATGCGATACATCTATTAACATACCCATATTATTCATTGCAGTGACCAGCTCTTTACCAAAGGGGCTTAAGCCTTTCCATTTACGGCGAATATCGTAAGACGAGTCAGAAATATGATTACTTTGTGAGTGTGCGAGGGTGATGTAACGCACGCCACGGTCAAAAAAGTGCTGAAGGTTTTTTAAGTCACCTTCAATAGGGGAGCCATTTTCCATTCCCATAGCAATAGACAATTTACCCTCTTTAAACTGTTGCTCTATGTCGTTTGTAGAGCTTGCCATTGCAAATTTAGAAGGCGCACGTTGTGCAATGGCTTCCATCCCATCAATTAACTGGTTAGCTAACTGATAGCTTTTGCCTTTACCTTCAAATTCTAAATGAGCAGGAATATAAATCGACATAAATGGCGCGTTTAATCCCCCCTCAACTGCGCGAGGATAATCAAAATCGCCATCTTCAGTTGCTTTGGTTACATCAGCCCACGTATCGTGAATGCGGTAAGGCACATCAATGTGGGTGTCGATTAAAATAGTGTCTTTGGCAAGTTTAACCGCTTTGTCTGACGCGCTAATTGGTTGCTCTGCAAAGGCTTGGTTTGTTAAAGCTAGTGATACGGCTACCACTAGAGTGCTGAGTTTTATCATGTTTTGGCTCTTTGGGTAAAAAGCCATTGTGTACGCTCAGCTAAAAAGTTACAAGTATTACACTTTAATCATACGATGCTTGTTGATGCTCTTCACTTTGCAGTGCTTTAAATTCGCCCTTTGAAATAATAGTGACCGATTCGTGCAGCTCTGAAAAAAACACCATGGCTTCGCCGTTTTTTAATTGTTGATTTACCTGCGCCACTTTACTTTCAATACTGAATTCTTGTTCGCCATAATCGGTGCCTTCACGCAGTACATAGCTTTCAATTAGGTTGTATAGGGTGTCTTTATCAAGTTGCTCAAAAGGAATAATCATTACTACTGGTTGCTCGCTTTGTCTATTATGTGTTGGCCAAAATAACTGGGTACGGCTTTTTCTAACCAAAAAATGGGTTTAAACGGATTGTTTCCGCTAATGAATCCAACGTGCCCACCTTTTTCAGAAACACGCAGGGTAACATCTTCACTCACATCTTGCTTGCTTGGCACTGCTTTAATCGACAGCATTGGGTCGTCTTTCGCATGAATGATTAAGGTGGGTACAGCAATATGTTTTAAGTAGGGCATAGAACTGGCTTGGCGATAATAATCGTGTGCATTCTCAAAGCCATGCAAAGGAGCTGTTATGTGGTTATCAAATTCTAATAAATCATCAATTTCCATTAATTCATCAGTGGTAATAGGTATTTGCTGCTTAATTTGAGGTAATTTTCGCTGCATCGATTTTTTCATGCGATCGAGCAAATACTTTTGATAAATTTTACCCAAGCTTTTGCGTATTACATCACTTGATGATGATAAATCATACGGTGCGGATATAACGGCTGCTGCATTTAGTGGGCATCGCTGGGCTTGCTCACCTAAATACTTTGCTAATACATTACCACCTAGCGAAAAACCAACAGCAAATAAAGGTCTGTTTGGAAACAGTAACTTTAGGTGATTAATAAAAAAAGCTAAATCGTCCGTATCACCACTATGGTAGGCGCGAGGAAGCCGGTTTACCTCGGTCGAGCAGTTTCTAAAGTGCATGAGTACAACGGCATACCCTTGCTTTTTTAGCGCTTTCATCATGCCTTTGGCATAAAAACTATTTATATTACCTTCAAGGCCGTGTAACACAATGGCAAGTGGGGCAGTTTCGTTATGCGGAAGTGACCATGCCAGCTCGATAAAGTCACCGTCAGGTGTATCAAGTTGCTCTAATTCGTAGCGAGTATTATGAAAAGGGCGGAAAAAACGCGGCATTATGGTTTGGACGTGACGATTGGTCATCCACCATGCTGGTTTAAACGTATGGATCATGTTTGTACTACACACTTTGCAAAAACGAAGCGTTAGTGTATCAAAAAGAATAAAAAGCGCCTAATTAGTAACTAATTAGACGCTTTGTGCGTCGTGCTTAATTTTTTAATGTTGCTCTGTCAGATCAGCGTCGTGTACTTTTTTCATGAAAAAATACACAAAAAATAGGCATAAACTAATAACGACGCCTAAAAAACCAAATGATAAAAATAACACTGGGTCGCTAAAAAAATCTCTAAAGAATACGTCCATAATTGCCTCCTGATGTCTATGGGGTAATCATAGGCTGGCTCAGCAGTGCTTGATATGATCCAGATCAAGCTATTTTCCTGATTATAAAAAGAGCTGTAAAGAAGTTGATTTGGATCAAAGTTGCCAAAAGAAGTTAGCGAGCTTGAAGGATTAAAGATCTTTTTGCACAAAGAGAAAAACATGAGAAGTAAATGAGAATTGCCAAGCAATAGCACAGTTAATATTAGTTTTTATCACTCACTCTAAAAGCGTAGCGTCTCTAATCCTCTTTTTGATTCATTGGTTTAAAGATCTTTTTGCACAAAGAGAAAAATATGAGGAGTAAATGAGAGCTGCCAAGCAGTTGCACGGTTAATATTAGTTTTTATTGGTCACTCTAAAGCGCAGCGCCTCTAGCCCTCTTTGTGATTCATTGGCTTAAAGATCTTTTACACATAAAGAAAAACAATGAGTAGCAAATGAGGGTAACCAGGCTGCTGGTCGCTGACAGCTGAAAATGATAGCTAATTAGGGATTGCTTACAAATAAAGCGCACTATTATCTGGTGCTGTACATGCTACTAACTCAAATCCATTAACGGCATTGATCAACATCTTTTGCTGCTGCTTTTCGAGCTTGAGCTCGGCGCTCAGTAGTTCTTGTCGAATGTTTGCGTAATCGGCAATCTCGGCTTGATTTGCTTTTAAGTAACCCCGAGCCCTGCGCAATGGCTTTAAAACCTCAGTATCAAACTCACTAATCACTTTTTGTAAGTGACTTAATTGCGCTGTATTAATGCTCAAATTTAACGAATCTAAATAATAAAGTAACAAGCACACATTGACGTTTTTACCTTGCTGGTTTTGTAGTGCCAGCAAGGTGTGTTGTTGCCCAGGTTTTGCATACAAAGTGCATGCAAATTGCCAAAAGTCATCGCTATTGAGCAAGTTCATCGGCAAAGGCCTGTTCTTTTTCTTCCATTTCTTCAAGCGCCATAAGTAACTCTTCTTCAATGTCGTTAAGTTTGGGCGTAAGCGTGGCTTGTTTAGCTATTAATTCTTTTAATTGGGCTTTGTTGTCATCGTTATAGAGTTCATTATCGCCAAGTGCAGCCTCCACTTCGCTAAGCTCTGCAGAGTGTTTGTCGAGTTGTTTTTCAAGCTTTTCAATTTGCTTTTTAAGCGGTTGAATGGCTTTTCTAAATTCGGCTTCTAAGCGTTTTTGCTCTTTTCGGTTAACCCCTGAGTGTGCTTTGGGCTCATCATTTTGCTGGGCTTTAACAGCTTCTTTATTCGCGTTCAGTAACCACTGGTAATACGCATCTAAATCGTAGCCAAATTGAGTTACTTTGCCATCATCGACTAAATAAAACTCATCAGCGGTGTTTTTAAGCATGTGGCGGTCATGCGATACGGTAACCATGGCGCCTTCAAAGCCTTGCAATGCCATAACTAGCGCGTGGCGCATTTCTAAATCAAGGTGGTTGGTAGGTTCATCAAGAAGTAGCAGGTTAGGCTTTTGATACACCAGCATGGCGAGGACTAAACGGGCTTTTTCACCGCCCGAAAAGGGCGCTACGGGCTCTAGAGCTTTATCGCCAATAAAGGCAAAGCCACCTAAAAAGTCACGTAGTGATTGTTCAGTAGCTTTTGGGTTTAAACGCTGTAAATGCGTAATTGCGCTGGCGTTTAAATCAAGCGACTCAAGTTGATGCTGCGCAAAGTAACCAATATTTAAACCATGGTGCTGCACAACCTTACCTGCTTGCGGTTCTAAATCACCAGAGAGTAGTTTAATGAGCGTTGATTTACCTGCGCCATTTCGTCCCAGTAAAGCAATACGGCTACCAGGTACTAAGTTAAGCTCTATATTATTTAAAATAGTCACTTCACCATAACCCGCTTTAGCTTTATCTAAACTCATTAGCGGGTTTGGTAGGGCTGTAGGCTCTGCAAACTCAAAATTAAATGGTGAGTCGGCATGTGCAGGGGCAAGCTTTTCCATACGTTCTAGCGCTTTTACCCGGCTTTGTGCTTGTTTAGCTTTACTGGCTTTTGCTTTAAAACGAGTAATAAATTGCTCAAGGTGTGCAATTTGCTCTTGCTGCTTGTCGAACATGGCTTGCTGTTGTAATAAACGCTCTGCTTTTTGGCGTTCAAATTGCGAATAGTTACCTTTGTACACATTGATAAGTTGTTTATCTATATGCCAAATTTGATCAACTACTGCATCTAAAAACTCACGGTCGTGCGATATAAGTACCAATGTGCCTGTGTAGGCACGTAAAAAGCGCTCAAGCCAATATACGGCATCTAAATCAAGGTGGTTTGTTGGCTCATCGAGTAGCAATAAATCAGCATTACGGATAAGTGCTTGGGCAAGGTTTAAACGCATGCGCCAACCACCTGAAAAAGCACTCACGGGGTTTTCTATTTGGCTATTAGCAAATCCTAATCCATGCAAAAGTTCGCCAGCTTGCGATTCGATGCTGTAGCCTTTCATGTTTTCTAGTTGAATATGCACTTTGGCTTGGGTATCGCCATCGTTATTTTGTTCTGCTTCACGTAGTGCAATACGAAGCGCATAGTGTTCAGGGTGTCCTTGCAATACATAATCAATGGCGCTTATTTCGAGGGCTGGGGTTTCTTGTTTAACCGAAGCAATAGACCAATCTTTAGGAATACTGCAATTACCGGCATCAAGTTGCAATTCAGATTTTAGTAAACCAAATAAGGTTGATTTCCCGCAGCCATTGGCACCCACAAGGCCTACTTTGTGCTCTGGAAATAACGTAGCTGATGCATTTTTTAATAAGGCTGTGCCGCCACGAAGGAGTTCTATTTCTGATATTTGGATCATGAATGCGTTACTTTACTGTACCCTTGTTAAGTTGGCGCTATCATATCATAGAACTTAATGCGCTTATCAAGCGTATCAACAAGTGATGTTATACGATAAAATAGTTGTAGTTCAAACCACAGGAAAAATGTTGTGAGACAAAAGAAGCGATTTATTGCTGGCGCATCGTGCCCTGACTGTAAAGCCATGGATACTATGATGCTATACAGAGAACATGATGTTGAAAAAGTAGAGTGTGTTGAGTGTGGGCATAAAATGTCGCAACCAGAAAACGCTGTTCAGGCGTCAACTCGCCAATTTGAGCAAGTCATTGGTGTGTTTAAACCGGGCGAATAACCCGGTTTTTATTGCCTAGGTACACACCTTTTAGTAATGCGGAGGCGGTGGCTCTGGCATATTTGACATCATAGAAGGCGAGGTTTGCGCTTCTTTAATTTTTTCTGCCAGCAGTTCTGTTTGGCGTTTCATTTTAGCTAGCATTTGCTGGTGTACTTTGATCTCATCGTTTAAGATTTCAATCGTTTCATCTTGAAAAGCCACTTTGGCTTCAAGTTCCATTACGCGGTGTTCAATTGTGTTCATTAGTGTCTCGTATAATAAATCGCTCTGCGATACCGCTGGAGCTTTCGGTTAACAACGACTTATCGTTATCTATAAATGCCACATCAAGCACAACGGCCGATTTTGGTTTACTGCCTTCTCGCGGCGTAACTTGCCACGTTTGAATTTTTTCACCGCTTGATATTTGCCATAAATCAACTCGCTTATTAGGCGAACCCGTTGCCAGCAATGTGCCTTGCTCGTTAAAGCGCACGGCGGTAAAAATTTTCTGACGCGCAATATACGCCAGTTTACTCACAAGATCACCTGTAGTCAGCTTCCATACATGTGCTTGCTTCATACTATCGGCAGTAAATGCAAAACGACCTTGTGGATCAAGGGTTACTTGAGTAACACGTGTTGGGTGGCTAAAGCGGTGAATAACTTGCCCAGTATTGGTATCCCAAAAATAGGCAACGTAATCGTTAGAGCCGCTTAATGCAAAGCGTCCGTTAGGCGCTAAATCAACGGTATTAACTTTATCTTGATGGCCTAAAAACTCAATGCGACGTCCGGTTTCAAGGTTTAAAAATACAACCACGCCATCGCTGCGACCATACAACACGCTGCGACCTTGGTTGCTAATGGCAATATCTCGAATCGTGGCTTTTTGTATTTTGTAATAGCCTTTGTTTTCGCCGGTGCTGATATCCCACACTGCGAACGTTGTTTTTTCTGCGGTAACCGCAACGCTGTTATCAAACGCAATAGCCACGCTGTAAACTAAGTTGTCTTGCGATTGCTGCTGAAACCATTGGTATTTTAAAACGTGCTGTTGATTATCCCACAGCGCGACCCCATGGTTGATAGAAGAGATTAAACTGTACTTACCATCGTGAGAGAGTGCTGACGAAAATGCACCTTGTGCGGTGTGTTCAAAGCTTTCTACCGATTGATTTTTTTTATCGGTACAAGCAATGGTTAAAAAACAGCTAAAAACGATTAAAAAAGTACGAAATATCGACATCTTACAAGTATTTCCTCTTAACTCTTAGTGACTGAGAGGTTAGACTAGGTGCGTTAAATGCCTAGGTTGTTTGTCTAATCACTGAATATATATTTTTAGTTTAGCTAACAATACAGACTTTAGTTATTAAACAAACAGCCTACCATGTAGGGCGTTAATCTTTAACTAGTAATATTACAATAAATGACAACTGCAAAGTATGTCGGAGATTTAAAATGAAAAAGACGATTAGATTGTCATTGATTGCAGCGTCGGTTTTAGCGCTTACAGCTTGTAATCAAGAAGCAAAAAAAGAGCAAGCTGAAGTAACACTAGACACTGTAGAGCAACAACAAGCATATGGTATTGGTGCTTCTGTAGGTAACTTTTTAAATAAAGACCTAGCAGACAAATCTGAAATTGGCATTGAGCTAGACCAAGCACTACTAATTCGTGGTTTCGAAGATGCACTTGCTGGTAATGCAAAAATTGACGAAGAAAAAATTCGTGAAGTGTTAACGGCTTTAGATACCTCAGTACGCACTAAGCAAGAAGAAAAAGCGAAAGTTGAGTCTGAAAAAAGCAAAGCGGCAGGTGTTCAATACTTAGCTGATAACGCTAAAAAAGAAGGCGTAACGGTAACTGAGTCTGGCTTACAATACGAAGTATTAAGCGAAGGCGAAGGCGAAAAGCCAGCAGCAACAGACGTTGTTAAAGTACATTACAAAGGGACATTATTAGATGGCACTGAGTTTGATAGCTCATACGCACGTAATGAACCAACTACATTCCCACTAAATCGCGTAATTGCAGGTTGGACTGAAGGTTTACAACTTATGCCTGTAGGCTCTAAGTACAAGTTCACTATTCCTTCAGAGCTTGCTTACGGCGACCGTGACCTTGGTAAAATTCCAGCTAATTCAACACTTGTTTTTGAAGTTGAATTACTAGAAATTCAAAATGCAGAAGCACCAGCTGAATAAGCTAGGCTTAAAACGTAAAAAGGGGCCTTAAGGTCCCTTTTTTAATTCGTGTAGCTTAATTTAAACGTGATTTAATCAGTATGATTAGAAAACAAGTTATCGATTAGTTCATCTTCAAGCTCAAAACGAAGCTCTAATGATTCACCAATAACTGAAAGATCGTTGTCAAACCCTTCTAACAAATCATCTTTATTTACTTCGGCGTACTTGTCATTAAAATCAAGTGCGACATCGGTTGTGCTAGAAATACGCGGATAAATCGAGTTTGCCAGCTTTTGGCTTTCTAACCCCTTTTTTTCACAGGCTTTAGCAATATCATCGTACACTTCAAAGTGGCCTGCAGACAGGTAGTCCATAAGCAGTTGGCAAAAAGATTGAATTTGTTCAGGCTCTGGTAGCGCATGATCGTTTTTATCATAAGGCGCAAACCCTGCAATCTTACAATACAGTACAATAAGTTCTTGGCGTTCATTGAGCCAGTTATCGATTACTGTATGACTACCACCCCATTTCTGTTGAGCTTTTTCTACACGCGTCAGCATAACTGTTCTCCTAAGCTGGGTTGGTTGTTAGTTACATTCGTTTTTATGTACATCAAGATATATTTAATTTGCGTGTATATCAACAAGTAATGCAGATGTTCTAATTGTGAATAAGCTTTATTTGATAGGAGGGGCAAAATTTTATTGCAGGCAAGAAAAAACCACCGGTTAAGGTGGTCTAATTTCTTCAAGTGGCTTGTTATAACAAGCTTTCTTATTTTTATTAAATGATTTTTATTGTTATTATTTAAAACTTTTTATTTTTATTGTTTTAATAATTTATTATTGTTTTTGTTAACGCGGGAAAGACAATACCAAGGTTTTTGTTATGTTGCAAACATATTAACAAAAAGTTTTAAATGTTAGTGTTTTTTGCTCGTTTTATAATCAAAATGGATTAAAACCATCAATATTGTTGATCTACTTCTATGTAAAGGTGTTTTCGTCTTTAAGAAATAGAGAGGCGATGAATATGGTGATACAATCTTGCACAATTTCTATAAGCATTAGGATCATTTACGCCATGAGCGAATTAAAAAACGACCGTTATTTACGTGCACTTGCAAAACAACCCGTTGATGTAACGCCTGTATGGATGATGCGTCAAGCTGGACGTTATTTACCAGAGTACCGTGCTACACGTGCACAAGCGGGCGATTTTATGAGCCTGTGCCGTAATGCTGAGCTTGCCTGTGAGGTAACACTTCAGCCACTGCGTCGTTACCCATTAGACGCAGCCATTTTGTTCAGCGATATTTTAACGATTCCTGATGCAATGGGTTTGGGTTTGTACTTCGAAACAGGTGAAGGCCCTAAATTTGAACGTCCTATTTCATCGCTTGCCGATGTTAAAAAAATACCTAAGCTAGACCCAACCGATGAGCTTGGCTATGTAATGAACGCGGTAAGCACTATTCGCCGTGAACTTAAAGGCGAAGTACCGCTGATTGGTTTTTCGGGTTCACCATGGACACTTGCTACATACATGGTTGAAGGCGGCAGCAGCAAAGTATTTGGTAAAATTAAAAAAATGGCGTTTGCAGAGCCACAAACACTGCATTTACTATTAGACAAGCTTGCTGATTCAGTGATCGACTACTTAAATGCACAAGTAAAAGCCGGTGCACAGTCGTTAATGGTATTTGATTCGTGGGGCGGTGTATTAAGCCCGCGCGACTACAACGAGTTTTCACTGCAATACATGCATAAAATTGTAGATGGCTTAATTCGCGAATACGATGGACGCAAAGTGCCAGTAACGTTATTTACTAAAAATGGCGGCCAATGGATTGAGGCAATAGCAGCAACAGGCTGTGATGCAGTAGGCCTAGATTGGACCATTAATATTGGTGACGCTAAACGTCGTGTAGGCGATAAAGTAGCGCTACAAGGTAATATGGACCCGTCAATGCTGCACGGTACGCCAGATCGTATACGCCAAGAAGTAGGCACTATTTTAGAAGACTTTGGTACAGGCAATGGCCATGTGTTTAATTTAGGTCACGGGATTACGCCAGACGTTGACCCAGAAAATGCCGGTGTATTTATTAATGCCGTGCACGAGCTTAGCGGCCAGTATCACAAATAATTAATGTGTTTTATGCATTAATACTAAAAAGCCCGCTTAACAGCGGGCTTTTTGTTTATACGCTTTAAAGTGCTTACTTAAACAAGCGATTTAAGCCATTTAATGCCGCAACCCGATAGGCTTCTGCCATGGTTGGGTAGTTAAATGTGGTATTTACAAAGTAATCGATATTATTGCCACCATTTTTTTGTTCCATAATGGCTTGGCCAATGTGAACAATTTCAGAGGCACGTTCGCCAAAGCAATGTACCCCAAGTACTTCTTTGGTTTCTGTGTGGAATAATATTTTTAAGCTGCCTACTTCAGTACCTGCAATCTGCGCGCGTGCAAGGTGTTTAAACTGAGCACGGCCTACTTCGTAAGGTACTTTAGCAGCGGTTAGTTCTTGCTCTGTTTTACCCACTGAGCTCATTTCTGGAATGGTATAAATACCCGCCGGAATATCAATAATTAACTTATCATCACAGTTACCGCAGGCTATTGCATCAGCGGCAATACGGCCTTGGTCAAACGCAGCACTAGCAAGGCTTGGATAGCCAATTACATCGCCTACCGCATAAACGTTTTCAACCTCAGTTTGGTAGGTTTCGTTTACTTTTATTTGCCCACGGCCGTCGGCTTTTAAGCCAATGGCTTCAAGGTTAAGTGTGTCAGTGTTACCTGTGCGGCCATTGGCAAATAAAATACAGTCAGCTTTCACACGCTTGCCCGATTTTAAATGCATAACAACGCAATCGTCGCGCGTTTCTACACGATCAAACTCTTCGTTATGACGAATAACAATGCCGCTATTCCAAAAGTGGTAGCTAAGTGCATCAGATATTTCAGCATCCATAAAGGCAAGTAAACGGTCACGAGTATTCACTAAATCAACTTTAGCGCCTAAACCTTTAAAAATAGAAGCATACTCACAGCCAATAACCCCTGCGCCGTATATAAGTACGCGCTGAGGGTCATGCTCAAGGCCTAAAATAGTATCGCTCTCATAAATACGAGAATGGCTAAAATCAACTTCAGGTGGGCGGTAAGGGCGAGAGCCCGTGGCAATAACAATGGTTTTTGCTGTAATACGCTCAGTTGAACCATCAAGGCGTTTTACTTCAACCGTGTGTTTATCAACAAAGCTCGCATCACCTTGAAACATATGAATGCGATTACGTAAATTAGACTGCTTAGAAATAACCGAACTTGCATGACGTAAAATATCAGGAAACGTTAAACGACTAGGGCGCTCACCAATATTAAACAACGGGTTGGCTTTGTATTCAATGTAGCGGCTAACCGAGTGACGTAATGCCTTAGAAGGGATTGTTCCCCAATGTACACAACCGCCGCCGACTGTTTCTTGGCGCTCTATAACCGCTACTTTTTTGTTATTTTTCGAAAGATTCATGGCGGTGCCTTCACCGCCAGGGCCCGTACCAATAATTATTGCGTCATATTGGAAACTTACGGGGGCTTTTTTCTGTTCTGGTTGTTTGGCCACAGCCACTCCTAAATTAATTAAAAGAGGCTTTTAATAACCTCGCATTAAGTGCTAGCCATGCCTGCTTTTGATTTTCCCAGGCGGCTTCCAGCTCGTGATATTGTGCCATTAAAGCTGAACGTTCACACTGCTTTGCCATATTATTTTTTTTAACTTCTAAAACTTGTTTTTGAAGTGAACAATATGTCTGCAGTTTTTTCAGCAATAAATCGTACTCTTGTTGTAATAATGTAAGCCTATCTTGCGCTAAAGGCAATTTTGCAACACGTGTTTGCGTTTTACTCATAAGCGTATCGGCTTTAGCTTTTTCTATACGTTCAACCGGTGTGCGCTTTAATTTACTGGCTAAACCAATGGCAGCTAAAGAGCGGATCATCCATTTGGTGGGGTCATAATGAAACCACTTAATCCCATTACGATAATCACTTGCAAAAATATGATGAAAGTTATGGTAACCCTCGCCATAAGTGAATAACGCTAAAAAGCCATTATCGCGCGCAGTATTTTTTTCAGTGTATGGGCGCGAACCCCAAATATGGGCCACCGAGTTAATAAAAAAGGTAAAGTGTTGGCTTAATACTAAACGCAGTAAACCCGCTAAAATCAGCATACCCCACACATCGCCCACCAATAAACCAAGTACCAATGGTAGGCCAACATTCATCGCAATAACCAGTTTTAGGTAGTGTTTGTGTTGCCACATAACGATTTTATTACGCTGTAAATCACGACAATTACTGTAATCGCCGTAGCTATCGCCTTGGTAGTCACGTAACATCCAGCCAATGTGGCTGTACCAAAAGCCATTAGTTGCGGCGTAAGGGTCTTTTATTGGGTCGTCAACTTGGCCATGGTGTATACGGTGATCGCTACTCCAGTGTAGCGCACTGTTTTGCAAAGCAAACGCACCGCCTAGGGCAAAAATAAATTCAACAGCAGGATGAGCATTATACGTTTTATGTGACCATAAACGGTGGTAACCGGCTGTGATAGATAGGCCTGCAAAAAACATGCAGGCTACAAAAGCAATCCAATGTGCGCTGGTAAATCCGTAGCTAATGCCATACCAAGGAACAAGTGTGATAGCCGCTAAAAAGGTAAGGCTAAAAAATAGGACGTTTGTCCAGATAATCGGTGGTTTATTCATCATTCTCAATCTCAGCGTACAACTGTAAGCTAAAATAGTATTTCAAACTCTCGCCGTCAAGTATTAGACTGGGGAATTGAGCTATTATCACTAAATATTAATATAAAATTATTCAGGGAGTTGTTGATGTCGGGTGTTAGAGCGCAACAGAAACAAAAAACACGACAAGCCTTAATTCAGGCGGCATTTAATCAGCTAAGTGCAGATCACAGCTTTTCGAATTTAAGTTTACGCGAAGTAGCCCGCGAAGCCGGCATTGCACCCACCTCGTTTTATCGCCATTTTAAAGATATGAACGAGCTAGGTTTAACCATGGTAGACGAAGCCGGTTTAACGCTGCGCCAACTTATGCGCCAAGCCCGCAGACGCATAGCAAACGACGGCGGCAGTGTCATTAACACCTCGGTTGTTACGTTTATGGAATTTATAGACAGCTCAAGTAACCAATTTAGGTTATTACTGCGTGAGCGCTCAGGTACATCTAAGGCATTTAGAGCCGCAGTCGCACGCGAAATCAAACACTTTATTTTAGAGCTTGCCCACTACTTAGAAAGCGAAACCAAGTGCGACGCCATGCATGCCTACATCCAATCAGAAGCCATGGTAACACTGGTATTTAATGCCGGCGCAGAGGCGCTAGATATAGAAGGCCAACAACTAGACGAACTAGTTGAGCGTGTTATTTGGCAGCTGCGTTACATAACGCGTGGTGCAACCCATTATGTAAGAGAAACAAATAAAGTAACTTAGCCTAAAAAATAGTAAAGAGTTAATATAAGCAGAGCAGCTTGTTTAGGTTATATATTTAAGCGTGGTTTTGGTTATTTTTGATATTTAAATCCTGAAATTAATTATTATTTAAATAATAAAACCTAAAATAATGTGAGTTTAAGTTGTTTTGTGGAATTTTTATGCTTGCTTCCATCTCTAGGTAATGTTAAAAATAGGCCTCACTGAACACACACACAAGAAACAAGATGCAAAATATTCGTTTAATTACACTAAAACTTAACCTCTTACTGCTATGGCAAGTGAGCGGGGATTAGTGTGTTTGCATCGAGTTAAACATTAAAAACCCCGCAATTGCGGGGTTTTTTTTATCTCGCGGCTGGGATAAATTGAAATTTGGGTAACACAGGAATGAGGGGCAGTTATGCAAGACAAAGATAAAGTATGGATTTTTGATACCACCTTACGTGATGGCGAGCAGGCACTTAAAGCAAGCCTTACTGAAGACGATAAAATTCAGTTAGCGCATACTATTAGCCGCTTGAATGTTGATGTGATGGAAGTGGGTTTTCCAGTTTCGAGCCCTGCTGATTTTCGCTCGGTGCAACGTATTGCAACCGAAGTAAAAGGCCCAATTATTTGTGGTTTAGCACGCTCGGTTGCTAAAGACATTGAAGCCTGTGGTGAGGCGCTTCGCACAGCACAGCAAAGCCGTATTCATACTTTTATTGCCACAAGCCCTTTGCACCTTGAACACAAATTACGCATGAGCCTAGATGATGCAACGGCAATGGCGGTTAAATCAATTAAATTAGCGCGTAACTACACAGATGATGTTGAGTTTTCGTGTGAAGATGCAGGGCGTACGCCGCATTGGGATTTATGTAAAATTGTTGAGCAGGCCATTAATGCGGGTGCCTCTACTATTAACTTGCCCGATACCGTTGGCTTTGTAACGCCAGACGAATACGCTGCAATGATCCGCCATTTAATGAATAACGTGCCAAATATTGATAAAGCGCGTTTAAGCGTACATTGTCATAACGATTTAGGTTTAGCTGTAGCTAACTCGGTAGCCGCTGTACAAGCGGGTGCTCGTCAAATTGAATGTACAATAAATGGGATTGGTGAGCGTGCGGGTAACTGCTCGCTTGAAGAAGTGGCGATGATAATGAAAATGCGCAAAGACCACTTAAAAGTACATACCGATATTAAAAGCGAAGAAATTTATCGCGCATCTCGCCAAGTTGCAAAAATTTGTAATATGCCGGTACAGCCAAATAAAGCGATTGTGGGCGAAAACGCCTTTGCACATAGCTCGGGCATTCACCAAGATGGCGTATTAAAAGCGCAAAATACTTATGAGATTATGTCGCCAGAAAGCGTAGGTGTGCCAAATAACCAATTAAATATGACTTCGCGTTCGGGTCGTCATGTTATTGAGCACCGCTTAGAAGAGTTAGGGTACCAAAAAGCTGATTACGATATGGACAGCTTATACGAAAGCTTTTTAGCGTTAGCGGATCAAAAAGGCACGGTGTACGACTACGACCTTGAAGCCATGATTTACTTAAATCAAATTAACGACAAAGACGAAAAATACCAGTTAGAGTTTGTAAACTCAGCGTCTAACTCACAGTCGGTAGCAAGCTCAACTATTGGTATGGTGATTGATGGCGAAGTTAAACAAGAAGCTGCTACAGGTAATGGCCCGGTAGAGGCGTCGTTTGCGGCAATTGAGCGCTTAACCGGTATGAGCGTTGAAATGATTGAATACAACTTAGAAGCCACTGGCCAAGGCGCAAGCTCGCTAGGCCAAGTAAACATTATTGCTAAATACGATGGCCGCCCTTATCACGGTGCGGGTATTGCTGCGGATGTGGTAGAAGCGTCGGTACGCGCCATGATCCGTGTTTACAACTTAATTTATCGTGCACAAAAAGTGTCTGATTTAAAACAACAAAGGAAAGCAGGATGAGTAAAACAAACTACAGCGTTGCAGTATTAGCTGGCGACGGTATTGGCCCAGAAGTAATGGCAGCAGCAGAGCAAGTACTTGATGCTGTGAGCAATAAGTTTGGTTTTACTCTAAGCCGCGATCATCATGCTATTGGTGGTGCAGCCATTGATGAATTTGGTGAAGCATTACCACCAAAAACACTAAGCGCGTGTGAAAACGCCGATGCCATTTTATTTGGCTCAGTAGGTGGCCCTAAGTGGGAAAACCTACCACCTAACGAGCAACCTGAGCGTGCATCGCTTTTACCGCTTCGTAAGCACTTTGGTTTGTTTTGTAATTTACGCCCAGCGCAGCTTTTACCGGCGCTTAGCGCAGCATCGCCATTACGTGCCGATATTAGCGAAAAAGGCTTTGATATTTTATGTGTACGCGAGCTTACCGGCGGCATTTACTTTGGTGAAAAAGGCCGAGGCGGCGAAGGCGAAGAAGAGTTTGCCTTTGATACGCAAAACTATTCGCGTAAAGAAATTGAACGTATAGCTCGTTTTGCTTTTGAAGCAGCAAAATTACGCAGTAACCACGTAACCTCAGTAGATAAAGCCAACGTACTTGCATCAAGCGTATTATGGCGTGAAGTCGTTACAGAAGTAAGCAAAGACTACCCAGAAGTAAGCCTAGATTACATATATGTAGATAACGCAGCTATGCAGCTAGTTAAACAGCCTAGCCAGTTTGACGTGTTACTTTGCGATAACTTATTTGGTGATATTTTGTCAGATGAGTGTGCGATGATCACAGGCTCAATGGGCTTATTACCTTCGGCTAGCCTAAATCAATCGGGCTTTGGTTTGTATGAACCAGCTGGTGGCTCAGCGCCAGATATTGCAGGCAAAGGCGTTGCAAACCCGATTGCACAAATTTTAAGTGCCGCACTTATGCTACGTTACTCATTAGGGCAAGACGAAGCAGCGCGCACCATTGAAAAAGCCGTAGCCGAAGCCGTAGAAGCAGGCGTTGGCACGCCAGATATCTACCCACAAGGTGGATACAGCACAAGCGATGTCGCAGCAGCCATCGTTTCACGTATTTAATTATTAAAGGCGCAGCACCGTTATGCTGCGACTTAACAGAGTAGGGAATTAGCAAGTGGCCCAAACGTTATACGACAAAATTTGGCAAGCACATACCGTTGCCAGCATAAATGAGCAAACTGATTTACTTTATATTGACCGCCATTTAGTGCACGAGGTGACATCACCACAGGCTTTTGCAGGCTTACGTGAAAAAAACCGTAAGGTGCGTTGCCCTGAAAAAACCTTTGCAACGATGGATCATAACGTATCGACTAAAAGCCGATCACTTGATGCCGCAAGCGAAGTATCTAAAAACCAGTTAATGGCGCTAGATGCAAACTGTAAAGAGTTTGGCATTGTACTTTACGATTTAAACTCAATTAACCAAGGTATTGTGCATGTAATGGGGCCTGAGCAAGGTATTACCTTGCCTGGCACTACCATTGTATGTGGTGATAGCCATACCTCTACGCATGGTGCGTTTGGCGCATTAGCACACGGTATTGGTACATCTGAGGTTGAGCACGTATTAGCAACGCAAACGCTACAGCAAAAAAAGGCAAAGTCGTTAAAAATTCAAATTAACGGCGTGCTTCGCCCAACGGTAACCTCTAAAGATTTAATAATGGCGGTTATTGGTAAATTAGGTACTGCTGGTGGCACAGGTTATGTTGCTGAATTTTGTGGTGAAGGCATTGAAGCACTTTCAATGGAAGCCCGTATGACGCTATGTAATATGAGCATTGAAATGGGTGCAAAAGCGGGTTTAATAGCGCCAGATAAAATTACCTATGATTATTTAAAAGGTCGTCCGTTTGCACCAAAAGGCGCTGACTTTGACGCCGCAGTTGAATACTGGGAAACCTTAAAAACAGATGAAGGCGCTGAGTTTGACTTAAGTGTTGAGCTTGAAGCTAACGACATTCAGCCGCAAATTACCTGGGGCACAAGCCCAGAGCAAGTCATTGGCGTTGATGAGTGCATACCAGATCCTGACCAAGAACCTGATTTAATTAAAGCCGATGCTATACGCAGCGCACTTAAATACATGGACTTAAAAGCGGGCGATAAATTATCAAGCGCAAAAGTAGATACAGTTTTTATTGGTTCGTGTACTAATAGCCGTATTGAAGATTTACGTGCAGCGGCAAAAATTGTTGAAGGTAAGCAAGTTGTAGCTGGTATTGAAGCGTTAATTGTACCGGGCTCAGGCCTTGTTAAAAAGCAAGCTGAAGACGAAGGCTTAGCCGATATTTTTAAAGCCGCAGGCTTTGAATGGCGCGAGCCAGGCTGTTCAATGTGTTTAGCGATGAACGATGACCGTTTAGAAGCGGGCAAACGCTGTGCATCTACGTCTAACCGTAATTTTGAAGGCCGCCAAGGTCGTGGCGGGCGCACGCATTTAGTAAGCCCTGCAATGGCAGCAGCTGCTGCAATACATGGTCACTTTGTTGATATTAGAGGAGAAGCCTAATGAGCGTATTTTTTAGTGGCTTAATGGCCCCACTTGATAAAAACAATGTAGATACAGACCAAATCATTCCTAAGCAGTTTTTAACATCAACCAGCCGTGATGGTTTTGATGCAGCATTGTTTTACGATTGGCGTTACCTAGAAAACGGCGAACCAAACCCTGATTTTATTTTAAATCGCCCATGCTACCAAGGCGCGCAAATATTATTAACGCGCGACAACTTTGGTTGTGGCTCATCGCGTGAGCATGCACCGTGGGCGCTTAAGCAATATGGTTTTGAAGTGATTTTAGCGGAAAGTTTTGCTGATATTTTCTTTAATAACTGCGGCAACAACCAAATGCTAGCCATTGCACTACCGGCGGATACGCTTGAGCAATTGTTTGTACTTAGCGAGCAACACGACGATATAAACATTCAAATCGATCTTGAAAACCAAACATTATCAAGCGATAAATTTGCGCCAATTAGTTTTGATATTCGTAAAGACGTAAAAGAGCGTTTATTAAGTGGCTTAGATTTTATTGGTGTGACCGAAACGCTAAATCCACAAATTGATACGTTTGAAAAACAACTTGCTGCTGAGCGCCCTTGGCAGTAAAGAAAAGCAATTAATTACATATGAAAACAAAGCGCGGCTGAGTATATAAGCCGCGCTTTTTTATACGCTAAATTAATGTCTAAAATCTGCCATTAGCGCAGGAATGCCCGGCAACATACCAACAATAGCCATAACGGTAGTTAAAACCACAAACATAATGAGTGGTACAACCCAGCGGCTCATTTTAGTTAAATTAGCACTGCGCTCTTTACAGCCAATTAAGCCTAAGTTATCAAGCAGCATAGTCAGTGACCAACCAAAAGCAGGGTTAACCAAGCTTGACGCAAATACAACTATTGCGGCCGATTGCGTTGTTTTACCTTCGCGTGTCATTTCCATACCAGCCTCAAGTAGCGGAATAAACACACCAACAATAAGCGCAACGCAAAGCACGGGTTGCCAAATGGCTAAATCCATTGGGTAACCCCATAAACCCGCAATAATACAAAATACGGCTGTTAAAATGGCGCCCGCCGGAATAGGGCGTTTAGCAATAGCAGCAGGTACAATGTAAGTCCCCCACGATGAGGTAAAGTTAGCACCTCCGGCCAGCGAGCCAAAGGTCTGCCTAACCGATGTACTTAGCATGGTGTCGTCTATGTTCATTTGTACTTTTTCAGTACGTTGCGGGTAACTAATTTTTTGAAAAACTTGATGCCCTAAAAAATCCGGTGACCACATAGCGACAGCTAGTACCGCAAACGGCAGCACAACCACAAAGCTTTCAAGTTTTGGTAGGCCAAGCATCCAACCCGTGTTTTCGCCCCACCAATAAGCTGGGTTCATATTTGGTAAGCCCGGTGCCGTATTAAATTCAAATGGGGCACCGAGTGCAAATGCAACCACACCGCCAATAAGGCAGCTAAGCGGCACAGCAAGCCAGCGCTTTTTAAAATGCTCAAGTAACGCATACAATAAAATGGTGGCCAAAATAACTATAAATGCAATGTGCGCCATATCAATGGCCTCAGCCCATGCAAATAGCTTTTTAACCTGCGAAATAGTACCAATAAAGCCCAAGTATATGAGTAAGCCCCCGCACACGCCTTTACTGGTTAACCGTGCCAATAAACTCCCTCCTTTGGTTATGGCTAAAATAAAGCCAAAGGCACCAATAAGTAAGCCAAACGCCATAGGGTGGCCGCCAGCGGCAACCACAATAGGAATAAGAGGAATAAGTGGGCCATGAGTACCGGCTAAATTAGCCGTGGGTAAAATAAAGCCCGAAAACAAAATAATAAAAATAGAAACAATGAGTAATTCATAGCGTACGTTTTCTAACACAAACGCATCGCTTAAACCCAGTGGCGCTGCAAAAGTAGCTGCAATAGCCCCCACCATAACAACTTTACCAATGGTGCCCGCCATGGCTGGAATCGTGTCTTCAAATTCAAAGCGGTAGTCTCTAAATGGTAAATTAGGCCGCCAGCGCTTGGGCTGCATAATTTGTAGCTCGTGCTCTAAATATTCGTCGCGGGTATTAAACTCTGAACTGGGTTTATGATTGTTTTGATAGCTGTTGATATTGTCGTGCAATGTATCTTTGTGATCTGAGTTGTGACCCTTTGGGGTTACTGACATAGTCCCTCCTGTTACTCGTTGCTTATTTTTCAAAACGCCCTAAAGCAAATGAATAGTGAAGGGGCAGGGTAGAACAGCTTTTACTCAGGAATGTATAGGCAAAAGGTCGTGTATGATTATTTTTAATACAGTTAATTAAAAAAACAGCTTTACACTAAAAATCATAAAATTACAGAAGGTGATTAAAAGTTTTTATAAATCATATTCTTGATTGCATCATTAATGATGCGCAGAGCTATTTGCCGAATAGTATCGTGTTAACGACAGGTTATTATCCTTTAGTCTTAGTGGTTGTTAAATTTGTTTTATTTCAGGCTATTTGCTTGCAGGAGCCGTTAATTTTGTTTTATTTGTGGTGGAATAATACTTCTGTTACTTTCTGATTGTTAATAACAACAATAAAGAATAGAGATGCAATTCAACTCCCCTAAATCAATTGGTATTTTACTTGGTACGCTTTACGGCATATTTATGCGGCTGTTTGTAGAGCTATTTGATACTTATAATTTAAGTAGCCTAGTCTCTATATCATTTATGTTTTTAGTGCCCGTTGCAATTGGCTATATTCGTATTCATTTTGAATTTAAAAGCGCAAAAACATTAACTAAAAGGCAAATGGTGATAATTGCTTGGCAGCCAATTTTTGTTTTTTTACTTGTCAGTGTTATTACGTTACTTGAAGGCAGTATTTGTGTGGCAATGGCTTTGCCTGCCTTTATGCTCTTTGCAAGTATTGGCGGTTTACTGGCAGGTTTTATTAAAAATCGCAAAACTAAAAACGCTAACCATTCTTTACTTTCAATAGCTTTGCTTCCTGTATTGCTCTCACCTATTGAGGTAAATTATTTACACTTATCAAAAACGTACGAAGTCACCAACTCTATAATTATTGAAGCGCCTATAAACCGTGTGTGGCAGCAGCTTGCAAATGTAAGCACCATAGAGCCACAAGAATTGCCATTTTCGCTTACCCAATTAATAGGTGTACCTAAGCCCTTAGAGGCAAATATGAATGCTGCGGGTGTTGGTGCAATTAGAACCAGTAAATGGCAAAAAGGAGTCATATTTAAAGAAGTTATTACGGATTGGCAGCCAAATAAACAGATGCTTTATAGATTTGACATAGACCCTGATGCTATCCCCGATGACGCACTCGATAAACATGTAAAACTAGGAGGCGAATACTTTTCACCTCTTTACGGTGGGTATGAGTTAAGTGAAGATAAAAGCGGTAATACCATTTTAACTTTAAAAACGACCGTGCAAGATAATACAAATTTTGGTGTTTATTCGCGAATATGGGGTGAGGTCATTTTTCAAGACTTCCATCATTCACTTTTAACATTAATGAAAAATAGAGCAGAGAAGCCACTTGTCGCAGTTATTTCCCAAACTTAACTTAAACCGCTATGGTATTAAAAAATTATTATAAGAGTACTTTATGAAATCATTAACGGCAGCAACGTTATTACTTGCCTCATCGGCAGCTATTGCGCGCCCTGCGCCTTTGGTATCTATACCAATGCATGATGCGTTTTTTAAAAATATTGCAGCGCACTGTGGTAAAGCGTTTGAGGGCAAAGTAAGTATAGATAACGCAAAGGGCCTAAGCTCATTTGATAATAAAAAACTAATCATGCATGTACGTAAATGTACTGATAGCGAGCTGCAAGTACCATTTCATGTGGGAGATGATGCGTCACGTACATGGATCATTACAAAAACAGGCAGTGGTTTGAGCTTAAAACACGATCATCGCCATGAAGATGGTACTGACGATGCTTCAACCATGTATGGCGGTCATACACTTGATGCGGGTTATGCACAAATGCAGTCGTTTCCTGCTGATCAATATTCTAAAGAATTATTTGTAGCACAAGGTATTGCGCAATCGGCAGGGAATACATGGCAAATGTATATTTACCCTGAGGTATTTACTTACCGTTTAATTCGTCAAGGGCGCGAATTTAAAGTGGATTTTGATTTAACCAAATCTATTACGCCACCCGCTGCACCATGGGGGTACGAAGAGTAAACTTATTGTTCGGGCTCTTCGCATTGCAATAAAACCGTTAAAGGTGGTTGATAGGCACGTGGCTTAGTAGGAAAACGTTCGTATTCTTGCACGCCTTCAAGCACTTTTAACATAAAGGTATTACCACGGCACAACCTCTCTGCATGGCGAAGTAAAAACATACTTTGATTGGCAAAATGCTTATAGTCGTCTGATTGTATTTCTAGTTTGTAATTGCTGTCGTCAATTTTGGTTTGGTAGTAATGCACTTTATTATCAAAGTCGTATGATTTTTCTTTTTCGATGGTGTCGGCTTGCGCAGTGCCTATACTCGAAAGGCCCACCAGTGCGCTAATAATAATAAAGCGTGGTGAAAATAACCCTTTCATAAAATGTATCCTTTAATTTGCGAACTTAATACCCATTAAATACTCATATAAGTTCGGTTTATGTACGTTAAGTCTAACACCCAAAAAGAGATAATGTGATGTTCAAACAAATAAAACAGCTTTTTGCAGCATTCGATGATCAAGCGCCGAGTATAGAGCCGCACGATTTAAAGACGGCGGTAGCAGCGTTGCTAATTGAAGTCATGCGTGCCGATACTAAGCTCGACAATAATGAACAACACACCCTGACTGTAACCTTAAAAAAATATTTTAATTTAACAGATTCTGAGGTTGAAGAGCTCACCACCAATGCTGCAAGCAGTTTAGATGGTGCAATTGATTACTTTCAGTTTTCAAAGCAGATTAATGAACATTGCAGTGCAGCCGAGCGCATCGAAATAATAGAATTGCTGTGGCGTTTAGCCTATGCAGACGGTGAAATAGACCCACAAGAAGAGTACGTAATACGTAAAATAGCGGGTCTATTATATGTAACGCATGTTGATTTTATCGCCGCAAAAATAGCGGCGACAAAGCAAAAGTAAAGCGTATAAGGTTACTTTAATTTGCTTGCAACACTGACTAATTGATGAGCAAGTGAAGATACTTTATCGGCTACTTCTGGGTCGCTAATTTGGCCATTATCGCCAAAAACAGAAAACGCAGAGGGTACAGCAAGTTGGTCGGCAAGCACTAACGAACCAATGCCGCTTAAAATATCACGTACGTGGTTTAAACCGCGTAAACCGCCCAATCCACCCGGTGAAGTAGCAAATAATGCCACTACTTTATTACGAAATGCCGGTACTGCACCTTGCTCTGTACGTGACGCCCAATCGATGGCGTTTTTTAATGGCGCAGTGATCGAGCCGTTATACTCTGGGCTTGCCAATAAAATACCATCTGCAGAGCGGAGTTTGTCTTTTAAAAGCTGGGCGTCGACTGGTGTGCCTTGCGCTTCAATGTCCTCGTTAAATAGTGGAATATCTAATTCGTTTAACTGAATAACTTCTACTTCAGCACCGGTTTGCAAAGCAAAACGTGCTGCTTCATTAATAAGTTTTTGATTAAAGCTTTCTTTTCGTAAGCTGCCCGCAAGAGCGATAATTTTTGGTGCTGACATGGATTTGGCCTTTTTATGTTTTAAGTTACATACCTAATGTAGCAAACTTTTACTTGTAGAAAACCCAAATAAACGCAACACTTATGTGCGTATACGCACATAAGTTTAAGGCAGGGCGCATGGCAATAAAATTTGACGACTGGCAAGACGTAAAAGTAGCCTTTGAAGTGGCTCGGCTTGGCACGCTTACCGCTGCGGCAGAGGCACTAAATGTACACCACAGCACAGTGTTAAGACGAATTAACAGCCTTGAAAAAAACCTAGATACCCGCTTGTTTCATCGCCATGCTCGTGGTTACAAGGTAACTGAAATAGGCGCTAAATTATTTGCTACAGCGCAAACTATAGATACCTCGCTCGAACAGCTACATAACGATATTGCCGCTGCCGATAGTACTTTACGCGGAAGTTTATTACTTACTACGGTTAGTGGGTTTATTGATGTAATGGGCGATGTATGTGAACAATTTCAGGCATTACACCCACAAGTACAGCTTGAAGTTATTTTGGAGCAAAAACGCTTGCGCCTCGATCACGGGCAAGCACATATTGCGCTTCGTGCAGGGCCTAAACCTGATGAAGGTGACTACATTGCTCAGCATTTAGCAAAGCTAACATCCGGTTTATACGCCAATAAGCGCTACATTGCCAAGCATGGTATGCCCAAATCGTTAAGTGATTTATCGCAGCATAATTTTGTATCAGGAGTTGCGGGATATAACGCGCGGGTGCCTTATTTTGCTTGGGCAGACGAAAACATTCCTGCATCGCAAATCAAATTACGTGTATCAGAAACCGCCGAGGCTACACGCGCTATTATTAAAGGCTTAGGGATTGGTGGTTTACAACATGATGTAGCAGCGCAATATAGCGATTTGGTCCCTGTGCTACACAGTGAATTAAATTGGCCCACCGATGTGTGGTTAGTGACCCATCATTTAGTGCATCGCACCGCGAAAGTACAAGCTTTTGCAGGATTATTAAAAGCGCATTTTAATAAGCCTCAAACTCTTAAATAGTTTTTTTAACCTCAATACCTAAACGCTTAGCAAGGCGTACAAGGTTTGCTCTGTCGAGTTCCAGCACTCTTGCAGTTGCTGCCCAGTTATAATTATGCTGCTTTAGTTGCTCGGTTATAACTGTAAATTGTAAAGATTCAACGGCCTGCTTTAATGGCTGATTACAGGCCGTGTGAATGGTGTTTTGCGTGTTAACTTGCACTGTATTACTTAGCTGTGGGGTTAAATCGCAGTGCTCGCTTGTAATCGTAACTATAGGGTTTTGCCATTGGCTTTGCTTAGCCTTTAATGCGCTGCGGCTAATAACATGTTCAAGCTCGCGTACATTACCAGGCCAACTGTATTGGTTAAGCAATGCTTGCGCTTCAGTGCTTAGCTTTAATTGTTTAATACCTAATTTACGGGCTGTTTGCTCAATAAAATAACCAGCAAGTAGGGTTATGTCGTGCTCACGTTTATTAAGTGGCGGCACGGTAATAGGGTAAACACTTAGCCGGTGATATAAATCGGCTCTAAAGCGACCTTGTGCTACCTCATGTTTTAAATCACGATTAGTGGCAGCGACTACTCGAACATCTACGTATTTTGGTATGTCTTCACCAACGGTTTGAATTTCACCACTTTGCAGTACGCGCAGCAATTTACTTTGCATAGCCAATGGCAGCTCGCCAATTTCGTCTAAAAATAATGTGCCGCCATCAGCTAGCTGAAACTTACCTTGGCGGGCATTTTGTGCACCAGTAAAAGCGCCTTTGGCATGGCCAAAAAATTCACTCTCTGCAAGATTTTCGGGAAGTGAGGCACAATTTAAGTGAATGAGAGGCTGATCTTTACGTGCAGAATTTAAGTGAATATTACGCGCTACTAACTCTTTTCCTACGCCTGTCTCTCCTAAAACCAATACACTAAAGTTAGAGGCAGCAACTAGTTTTATTTCATTTTTAAGCGTTTTTATTACTGGGCTTTGGCCAATTATTTCACCGCCATCGCGAGTAAGTGCATCACGTGTTAACTCTTGCACAAGTGCACTTGAATGCTGCGCATGTTGTTTGTAATGGGCAAGCTCTAGAGCCGTTTTAAAATGTGCACTACACAGCGTTTGTAAGGTGCTTAGCGTATCTGTGCTGATACTGCTAAAGGCATTTGCATTAAGGCTATCAAACGTGAGTACGCCAAGTAGTGCATTTTTATCGTAAAGGGGTAAGCCTAAACAGGCATGCACAGGAATATCGCCTGTTTTAGCCAGCAGTAGGCCGTCGTATGGGTCGGGCAGTGGGCAGTCGTGTGCAAATTGTAATGCGTGGCTAGCACTACAAATAGCCTTAAGGCGAGGGTGCTCTGCTATTTTAAAACGCCTGCCAAGGCTGTCGGGCATCAGGCCTTTAATGGCTAAGGGTTTAAGTTGCTCGCCCTGCACCACAAGTAATGCACTGGCATCGCTAGGTATTACACGCTCAACCGTTGCCAGTAATTGGTCAAAGCTGTGCTCGTGCAGGGTGCTTTGGGCAAGCTCTAAAGCTACTTGGGTGAGGTTGAATTGCTGGTTCATGTCAAAATGACCTATACGTGTTTTTATGATTTAAAATAGGGTAGGTCATAAAGACTCATTTTGTAAAGTGGTTATATTTAACCTGCTGAATAGTAATGCTTTATTTTATTGGCACAGTATGTGTAATAGCTAAGTAACGTTAATGGTTACTGAGGTAGTTATGGACACACTTACAATAAATAATGTAAGCAACAATGTTGAGTTAGGCTCATTTTTTGAATCGCTTTTATTTACTGCTAATGCCGTATTAGGGTTGAGCTTTATTTGTATAGTTGTAAGTATTTTAATTAGCTACTCCTATGCAGAGTACTTTTCGATGCAGGTACAAATATCAGCACATATTAGCACTATTGTAGTGGCAGCTATTTTAAAAGTTAGTTATGTGCTGCGTTGTGTTGCTCAACATGGTTTAGGGCAGGAAGTACGCTAATGCGCCCACTAAATTTAACCGAGCCAATGCCAGCGCACATAGCTATCCATCACGTAACTAAATGGCCGTTATGGCTGCTTGCATTTAGACCTTACTTTTTAGCCGGCGGTTTGCTGGCATTTTTCTCGATAGGGTATTGGTTACTTATTTTATCAGGCCATGCTAGTTGGCACTTAACCATACCAGCTACATTTTGGCACGCGCACGAAATGCTGTTTGGCTTTGCAGGAGTGGTTGCTGTAGGTTTTTTACTTACGGCGGCACAAACATGGACGGGCATTGGAAGTATAAGTGGCAAAGCACTTATGCTACTTACTTTAATATGGGTAATTGCTCGTTTAGCTTTTTTTATTGTGCTGCCAGATTTTGCCAATATTAATTTATTGGCTGTTATTGTGCTGCAGCTAGTATGGTGGATAGGTGCAATTGCGGCGCTGGCTAATATGCTGTTAAAAGCACGCAGTAAAAATAACTATCAGTTTTTAGCTATTTTAAGTGTGTTGTGCTCCCTCAATACACTTTATTTATTACTTGTTTTAAATAACAACATGCAGCTTGCTTTGGCTGTGGTTGACACCGCTGTACTCGTTATTAGCTTACTGGTAGGCATTGTTGCTGGAAGGGTGCTTCCCTTTTTTACTGCTAAAGGTTTATTGCTTAGCGAGCAAACACGCACTCCTAAAATTGATAAAGCACTGCTGTATTTATCAATATTGGCAATTACTTTATTTTTTATCAGTAAGTTATTTTTAAGCTCAATTAGCCCTGCATTAATTGTTGCAATAGTTGCTGCGCTTCACTTAATTCGATCAGGGTTTTGGTGGAACGCAAAAGTGCTAAAAGTGCCTTTATTATGGTCTCTGCATTTTTCTTATCTTGCTTTAGGTGTTGGCTTGATGATGATTGCATTTAGCTTTTACACAAGCGTAATACCCTTCAAAGATGCGCTCCATCTTATCACTATTGGCACAATAGGGATGATGATTTTAGCCATGATGACCCGTGTATCGCTTGGTCATACAGGGCGTACGCTTAGCACCCCTAATTATATATCTGTTGCTTTTGCTCTTGTGCTGGTGGCAGCTATTACTCGCTCAATACTCCCCTTAATTATTGGGCCACACTTTGCTTGGCAGGTAAGTGCTTTGCTGTGGTTAGTGGCTTTTTTGTTATTTTTAATTTACTGCACACCTATATTAACGCGGCGTCGTGTTGATGGGCGTTGTGGTTAGTTTACCTACAGGAATACATTATGTTATCTGATAAAACCATTGAGATTGTTAAAAGCACCGTTCCGTTATTAGCGCAAGCCGGCACGGTTGTTACCGATCATTTTTATAAGCGTTTGTTTAGCCATAACCCAGAGCTTAAAAATATTTTTAATATGGCGAATCAAAACACCGGCCGCCAGCAATTTGCTTTGTTTAACGCATTAGCGGCATACGCCCAAAATATTGATAACTTAGCGGTGTTAAAAGAGGCATTAGCGCGCATTAATCATAAACACACCAGTTTAAATATTTTACCAGAGCACTACCCCATTGTTGGTGCTCATTTAATTGGCACCTTAAAAGAGCTTATTCCTGATCAATTTACGCCAGATGTAGAATACGCATGGCGTGAAGCTTACGCATTGCTTGCTGATATTTGTAT
This sequence comes from Pseudoalteromonas sp. H71, assembly GCF_001468485.1. Taxonomy (GTDB): domain Bacteria; phylum Pseudomonadota; class Gammaproteobacteria; order Enterobacterales; family Alteromonadaceae; genus Pseudoalteromonas. The sequence continues at coordinate 98,913 of NZ_LODI01000003.1, read as the reverse complement.
TACCGAAGAAGCGGCTTTGTATGAACACAGTAAAAACACACTGGGTGGTTGGGCCGGTACTCGCCAATTTGAAATAACCAACAAGCAAGTTGAATCTGAGCTAGTAACAAGCTTTACACTTACGCCGGTTGATGGCGAAGCGGTTATTACCCATAAACCTGGCCAATATTTAGGTATTAAAGTTAAGCCAGAGGGCGCTGAATATGAAGAAATTCGCCAGTATTCTATTTCGCAAAAAAGTAACGGTAAAAACTACCGTATTAGTGTTAAAAAAGAGCTACAGCCAAAGCCTGGTATGGTGTCTAATTATTTACACTCACTAGCTCAAGGTGACATAGTTGAACTATACCCGCCTGCAGGTGATTTCTTTTTACGCAATAGCACTCAACCGACGGTACTTATTTCAGCAGGTGTTGGGCAAACGCCAATGCTTGCTATGCTCGAAACGTTATTAAGCGATAACCCTAATCACGACATTCTATATTTACATGCGTGCGAAAATACTCAACAGCACTCGTTTGCACACTATTTAAATGAATTAAGTACGGTTTATAACTGTTTGCAAACTATGACGTGGTTTAATCAAAGCAGTGATGGGGCTGATTTTACTGGGTTAATGGATTTAACAGCCATAAAAACACAGTTACCTCTTACAAATGGCAATTTTTACTTATGTGGCCCCGCTGGGTTTATGGCGTTTGTGAAAAGCCAGTTACTGGCACTAGGCGTTAAAAATGAGCATATTCATTACGAAGTGTTTGGTCCGCATCAAGACTTATAAACCAAGTGAAAAATGATAAAGGCACACAGTATTAATGCTGTGTGCCTTTTTAATAGTATTTTATTGCGCTTTACAACTTACGTTTTTAAGCTCAATAGACATATCTTTTTTAGGATAATAAAGCACGCACTGCTCGCCGATTATTTGTAAAACAAATTTTTCAGACTTTATATTATGCGCGCCCATTATGGGCATGCCATTTGGATCTTTACTATTTCCATGGCTTAGCAAAAGCTCGCTACGTTTGGTAAACACAGTGTCGGCAAGTGTAACTAGCGTGCCACCTTTGGCTTTTATAATGGCCTGTTGTAGCACAGTAATAACGCCTGAGTTAACCTCTGTTAAAAGCGCAGGTTTTGCAACGGCATTACTCATACTATTACACCCCCCAAGGCTAATTAATACAGTGAGTATTGCCAGTAACTTTACCATTATTGCTCCTTAGACAACGTAGGCCATGTTAGGTCCATGTTACCGCCAGTGAGCTCATTTGGTGCGTTTAAAGGCTGCAGTTTTTCGCTAGTTACAGCAAAGCTTGGTACATCTACTTTACTATTAGCGACTGTTGTTGTGATTGGGCACTCACCGTTATTATCTATATGAAAAAGTGCCGTAGATAGTAAAGCTTCGTTGCTATCACCAAGTTGATTATCAAAGTCGTCGTTAACAACACACCCTTGTACATCGGCATTAAATTGTGGCGTTGGTGTAGGGGTAAAGCCAGCGGCATATTCACCAAAGCCTTTGCTGTTAACGCCACTAAATTGAATGGTGTAGTAGGTTGTTCCACAGTTGTGTGTAGGCGTAAATCCGTATGGTTTACCACAGGTTGTATCGCCAATAAGTATCACCTCTGCATCTATCCCTTTTAAGCCATTTACAAACGCTTCAGAGGCTGAACAGGTACCTGATGTACTTAATACATACACTTTAGATAAGTTTAAATCAGGTAATTTATCGCCAGTACTGAAAAACGTTGAGTAGTCTATTTCTTCGTCAATAAACGGGAATGGAGAATCAACAGGCTGTTTATCATTTTGTTGCGTTTGATAGTAAAAACGGTTTTGTACATTGGCGCTCCCCGCCACCATATATGCAAGCTGCGAAGACAGTGCTAATAAACCACCGCCGTTGTATCTAAAATCAATAACGAGTTCGTCCACGTTATCGGTTCTAAACTTATCTACTGCATCAATGAGTCCTTCTTGGGCAATACCTATGTGACTATTAAACTGCATATACCCAACGCGCGTGTTATTGCTTGTTACAATTGTTTTTACATTTTGAACTGGAGTTTGTTCGATGTTACCTGCAGTGACATTAAACGTTTTTTCCGTGCCGTCGTTACTGCGTACAACAATTGTATGTGAGTCACCGTTGGTTGGGCTAAACAAGCCTTCGTTTAAAGTGTCTATGCCTGCTTGGGTATTGGTATTAATACTCACACCATCAACTTCAAGTACGGTATCGCCTCGTTGAAAGCCAATTTGGCTTGCTGGAGAGTTATCTTCAAGGTAAGCAACACGTAAAATTCTATCGGCTGAATCACCAATAAATGCCCAGTTAATACCATAGCCAGAAGTGACGCCCGACTGTGCTTCTTGGAAGTAATCTTCAGAGGGTTCTGAAAAATGAAAGTTATCTTTTTTAGCACCCGAATCGGTTAGTTCTTCAGTTTTTAGTTGAGCAAAATAGTCAGCCACGGTATCGAACGATTCAGGGTTGTTATCGGTAATTTCATCATACCAAAGGTATGTTTCGTCGCTCCATGAACGAAGCCATAGTTTTTCGTATAAGGCTGAACCAGCTTGGTCTGGGTATGGTTGGTTATTATTAAACGGATCGTTACCTGTGCGCGGTGTTTCACAAAAGTTTTTAAGTTCGTCTGACGGTTCAAATACACCAGCAGTCCATGTCGGTGTGCTACTTGTTGGTGGCGTGACAGGAGATGGTGTATTGTTGCTACCTCCGCCTCCACCACAACCTGTTAAAGCAAAAGCTGAGAGCACGCTGATAATTGCAAGCGATAGTGTGTTGTTTTTAAACATGCTAAGTACTTCCTGTAAATAAGTTATTTAAAATACTACAACACCTGATTATTTATTCAACGTTTAGCTTTTTCTTTATGTAAATAAGTGTGTCATTTTTATTTGCAAAGCAGGAGCTTGAATTTCTTTATTAGTGGATAGGCGCTATTACAGTTTATTGGTCGTGTTTTTTAGTGCTAGGTCTTGTTTTTGCCAGGCATTAAAGAGTTTTTGTTGTTGTTTTGAAATTTTTAAACCATACGTTTTTTGCATGTAAGCATAGGCGTCGGCAATTTGTTTTCGGGCATAAAGCGGAGGCTCTACAACGCGTTGTTTAAAGTTTACTTTTACATTACATTGGCCATATTGGGTCGCGGGCTCACCCAGCATACCAAAGCGGTAATTAGAACGGTCAGCGTTTATTTCGCCAATGGCGGGGGCTAAATTGTTTATGTCGGCTTCCATCTTCCTAAATTTAGCACTGACCTTACGGCAATTTTTTCGCCCGCCGTTTTGCCAACATTGTAGTTGATGGCCAAACTCCCATGCCGGCACTATGTGCTCCCATTCAATACGTAAAGCGCGCTGATTTATTTTGCCAGAGCGCGTGAACGTATTACGTGGTACATAGCCACAACCCGTTGGATCTGGCACTAGTTTTTTACCTTGTTTTTTAATATCACAACCGCAATACAGGCTTTTTGCATTGTTCGGTAGTGTTTTTATTAAGTGCTTTTTAGCAGTAGAGAAACGAGTAAAGTCTTTACTTGATACCGAAAAACAGACACAGCAAGCCAGTAAGGCCAAAATCAATCGGGTCATATCCATCACATGCGTGAACTACAGGAGCGCCTAGTTTACTGGCTTAACAGGCAAACATACACTTATTTAAAACTGCGTTTAATCCTTATATTTTGCAATAGCAGCAAAAAACCACTTAAACAAAAAAGTACACTGGTTGCTGCAAAGCTAATTAATAAAGGATTATTAAAGTTTTCACGCTCATCATAATCCATAATATGAAGCATCCAAAAAAAGTCGAAAATTCGCCACAGTGTACTGCGCACAGTAATCACTTGGCCTGTATCTGATGACAAATAGAGGGTGGTGCTAAATGTATCGTTAAATTGTACTTGCCATACATTTTTTTTATAACCGCTTTCTCGTGGTCCTACAGCTAATAATGCGGTACTTTCGGGTTGAGCATCAATAAGTAAATGTGCGTGCGCATTAGCAATTATTTGCTGTTTATTCGGCGCTTTAAATGGTTGTCCAGTAATGCCATTAAAGCTTTGTTGGTTGTCTTTACTGGTTACAGTTATAAGTGGGGTGAATAAGAAATGTGTGAAGGTTATTTTAGTCGGATTGGTTACTTTGGTTGCGATATCATCAATTGATGCGACGTAACTATGGCTTTTAAAAGGGTTGGCTAGAGTGCGTGTTGCTAGGTGTTTACCATGTACTTTTTCAAGCGGAATAGCGCTCATCACTAAACCGCCAAGCAACCAAGCTAGTATTTGTATTCCTAATAGGTAGCCTAACCATTTATGAAGTTTACGTGCTGGCTTAAATATTTTTTTCATAGGTGTTTATCTTATTATTTTTAATAAACATTTTACGCGAATGGTAGGCAAGGTGGGTGCGACAAAATGTCGCACTAGTGCATTAAAACTGAGTTGCAGCACACTAGCGCGAATAGTAAGTAGCAATAACACTCTAAAATAAGAATATTAACTGATAAAGTGTCTATTTATAGGGTGTTGATTTGGTATAACGATAAAACTGCGTTAAAGTTTGCAAGGTAACCATTAGAGGATAAATACGAAACAATGTCGGAAATTCAATTTTTAAATGTAGATCTAGAGCTTGAGTCAAAACAAGATATTAGTGTGCTGGTGGCCGACCTAAAAAAAGTCGCAACGATTTTACATTATGACAAAGACGAATACCGTCAATTAGCGCGTATTGAGGTAGCTGGCGATGTTAAATCACCAGACAAAGCAATAAACCATATTTGTGAGCTTATTGAATCGTGTTCACGCAATGCATTAAAGCAATGGTTAAGCTGTTCACGCAGAACGTTTGATATAGGATTTGAGTCAGGCACATCGCCAAAGTGTTTTAATCAAGCTTTGCATGCAGATACACTACTTCGTATATCTGCTATTGGCGCGGGTATGGAAATAACAATTTACCCTCTCGAGAAGTAACCTACGCTTTTCGTTCAACAACTGCTGCGGTCATTTTTGATACGCAGCACAGTTCGTTACGGCTATTTGTGATTTTTATTTCCCATACTGAGCTACGTTTTCCAATATGAAATGCGCGTGCTGTTGCCGTTAATGTACCATTACGAGAAGCCTTTAAATGGCTTGCACTTATTTCTTGCCCAACACAGTAAAATTTTGTGAAATCGACAACAAAATTAGCAGCATAGCTGGCTACCGTTTCTGCCAGTACAACGTTAGCGCCGCCATGAACCATGCCAATAGGATTATGATGTGCAGGGATTGCAGGCATAGTTGCGACTAAGTAGTCATCGCCTATCTCTGTTATTTCTATTCCCATGGTTTTCATTAGGGTACCTTGGCCACTAATCCCTTCGTCTAATTGTTTACACAGTGCTAATGTAATCGGTTGATGCCAAATACTCATATAGATTCCTTTAAATTTAATGAAGCAAGTTACTATTTTTATAGGCTATTTTAGAAAGCACCTAAAATGTACACGTAAGGAAGTAATTTGGCTATTTGAACGGGTAATTTAAATTTGCGATTTTTATTTAACTGTATATACTCACAGTTAAATGTACTGTATGGAAAACCAGTTGTATGCGCCCATTAACTAAACGCCAAGCTCAAATACTCGAATTAATTAAAGTGTTTATTAAAGACACTGGTATGCCGCCTACACGTGCTGAAATAGCACAAACGTTAGGGTTTAAAAGTGCAAATGCCGCTGAAGAACATTTAAAAGCCCTTGCCAAAAAAGGGGTGATTAAAATGAAGCCAGGCGCAAGCCGAGGGATTCAACTTGTTGAAGAAGAGGAACCGGAGCAATTAGGTTTACCGCTTATTGGCCGAGTTGCGGCAGGCTCACCCATTTTGGCGCAAGAGCATGTTGAGAGCCACTGTAAAATTGATCCATTAATGTTTAAACCAGCTGCTGACTTTTTACTGCGCGTAAATGGTATGAGTATGAAAGATATAGGCATTATGGATGGCGACTTACTTGCTGTACATAAAACACAAGTGGCTGAAAATGGTCAAGTTGTGGTTGCTCGTGTTGATGACGATGTAACAGTAAAACGTATTGAAAAGGCAGGTCGTCAGGTATTACTTCATGCCGAAAATGACGAGTTTGCACCAATTAAGGTCGACCTTGAAACTGAGTCATTCAACATTGAAGGCTTGGCAGTGGGTGTTATTCGTAACGCAGACTGGATGTAGCTTTACCTTATTTTATAAATTGCGCACTATTTTGGTGCGCATTTTTATTTTTTTAAATTTGTTTTTTTTATTCATACTCCTTATTTCATTCTCAGCCCTTACTAACTCTCGATTTTAGCTACTTTTTTCTACGCTAAACTAAATCAACTCTCTACTTTTTACATATTTATTGTTTGTTTTTAATACAAAAAACTTGCATGCTGGTTAAATATTAACTAATTGTTAATGAACTGACGCTGGCAATACTCATCGCTTTTAAGTTTTGAGCACACACAATAAATTTGTTGCTAGCGCAGTGAATGCCAATTTTTTTATAAATCAAATGGCATTAATACAAAAATAAAAATAACGAATTGGCGTTTAAGCCGTATGCCTCTTCGCTTTGCACTAGCAACAGCATCAAAGGAGTCGTCACATGGGTAAACTTAGTTGTACCTTGTGGCTTATATTGTGTGTTTTTCCGCAGTTAGCGTTGGCCAACAGCCAATATAATATGCGCAAGGGCGTTACAGATATAAGTGAAAATGTTTACGAATTACACATGACCATATTTTTTATATGTTGTGTAATTGGAATAATAGTGTTTGCCATCATGCTTTGGGCACTCATTCATCATCGAAAATCTAAAGGGGCGGTTCCCGCTCAATTCCACGAAAGTACTAAAGTAGAAATTCTTTGGACTGCTATACCATTTGTTATATTAATTGCGATGGCAGTGCCAGCTACAAAAACGTTAATAGCGATGGAAGATGCCAGTAAAGCCGACTTAACAATTAAAGTGACTGGCTCGCAGTGGAAATGGCATTATGAATACATGGGAGAAGACGTAGAGTTTTACTCAATGCTTGCAACCTCTCAAGATGAAATTACCAATTTAGCAGATAAAAACCCAAATTATTTGCTTGAGGTAGATAAACCCCTCGTACTGCCAATTAATAAAAAAATTCGTTTTTTAATGACCTCAGATGATGTTATTCACTCTTGGTGGGTACCAGACTTTGCCGTTAAAAAAGACGCAAATCCGGGCTTTATTAACGAAACATGGACCAACATAAACGAAGAAGGGATTTACCGAGGCCAGTGTGCTGAGCTGTGTGGTAAAGATCATGGATTTATGCCTGTTGTAGTTGAGGCTAAATCTGAAGCTGATTTTAAAGTATGGCTTGCCGACGCTAAACAAGCTAAACAAAAAGCTGCTTTAGCTGATGCAGCTTTACTTGATCAAACATTACCAAAAGAAGAGTTAATGGAGCTGGGTGCTCAGGTATACATGGCAAGTTGTGCCGCGTGTCATCAGCCTACAGGTATGGGATTGCCGGGCGTATTTCCGGCGCTTAAAGGCAGCCCAATTGTACTTGGAGATATAAAAGGTCATATAGACATACTTATTTATGGTAGCCCAGGTACGGCAATGCAATCATTTGCCAAGCAGTTATCTATAAAACAATTGGCTGCGGTTATTACTTACAAGCGCAATGCATGGGGTAACGATACCGGTGATGTTATTCAGCCTAGTGAGATTCAAGCAGCACTTGATGCCGACGCGGAGGCTAACTAATGAGTAGCATAGCAGAACAACCTAATGCCAACGAAGCGCACCATGCTCATCACCCAGCTAAAGGCTTTAAACGCTGGCTTTATACAACTAATCATAAAGATATTGGTAGCTTATATTTAATATTTTCGCTGACCATGTTTTTAATTGGTGGCGCAATGGCTATGGTGATCAGGGCCGAGTTATTTCAGCCAGGATTACAGTTAGTCGACCCTCACTTTTTTAATCAAATGACCACAGTTCACGGTTTAATAATGGTGTTTGGTGCCGTTATGCCGGCTTTTACGGGATTAGCCAATTGGATGATACCGTTAATGATAGGTGCGCCAGATATGGCATTACCTAGAATGAACAACTGGAGTTTTTGGATTTTACCTTTCGCATTTTTAATTTTGCTTGCGTCTTTATTTATGCCTGGAGGGGGCCCTGCTTTTGGCTGGACTTTTTATGCTCCGCTTTCAACCACATACAGTAATGACAATACTGCCTTATTTGTATTTGCTGTGCACATAATGGGCATTAGCTCGATTATGGGGGCTATTAACGTGGTGGTTACTATAGTTAACTTACGCGCTCCTGGTATGACGTGGATGAAACTCCCTCTGTTTGTATGGACATGGCTAATAACGGCATTTTTGCTCATTGCTGTTATGCCTGTTTTGGCAGGCGCGGTGACCATGGTTTTAACCGATAAATATTTTGCGACTAGCTTTTTTGATGCTGCCGGCGGTGGCGATCCGGTGATGTTTCAGCATATATTTTGGTTTTTTGGTCACCCTGAAGTTTACATCATGATTTTGCCTGCCTTCGGTATTATTTCAACCATAGTGCCTACTTTCTCGCGTAAAAAGCTATTTGGTTATGCATCAATGGTTTATGCCACGTCATCTATAGCATTGCTGAGCTTTATTGTGTGGGCGCATCACATGTTCACCACCGGTATGCCGGTAGCTGCAGAGCTATTTTTTATGTATTCAACAATGCTGATATCGGTACCCACTGGCGTTAAAGTATTTAATTGGGTAGCCACCATGTGGCGCGGTTCGATTAGCTTTGAAGTGCCTATGATGTTCAGTATTGCCTTTATAGTGTTGTTTACATTAGGTGGTTTTTCAGGGTTGATGCTTGCTATTACCCCCGCCGACTTTCAATACCACGATACTTATTTTGTAGTGGCTCATTTTCACTATGTATTAGTGACCGGTGCGGTATTTTCAATCATGGCCGGTGCTTATTACTGGCTGCCCAAATGGACCGGCAATATGTTTAATATCACGTTGGCTAAATGGCACTTTTGGTTGTCGTTAGTCAGTGTAAATGTGCTGTTTTTCCCAATGCATTTTGTGGGATTAGCTGGTATGCCTCGTCGTATTCCGGACTATGCACTGCAATTTGCAGACTTCAACGCAATTATAAGTATTGGTGGCTTTGCATTTGGTTTATCTCAACTGTTGTTTGTGGTGGTTGTTTTTAAATGTGCCAGAGGTGGCGAAAAAGTCCCTGCTAAAGTTTGGGATGGTGCAGAAGGGCTGGAGTGGGAAGTTGATTCGCCAGCGCCATACCACACATTTTCAACACCACCGGAAATTAAGTAATGACACATGCACCACTTCTTAAGCGCCTAATACTTATCAGCATAGGTATGTTTGCGTTTGCGTTTGCCTTAGTGCCGTTATACGACGTGTTTTGTGATTTAACAGGGCTTAATGGGAAGCCATCGTTAGAGCAAGCACAACAAAGTACTATGGTTCAGCAAACAAGGGACGTCAGCGTGAGTTTTACTACCCATGCGCAAAGTGGTGCACCTTTTGAAGTGAAATCAAAAGAGTACAGTGTGGTTGTAAAACCCGGAGAAATGCGAGAAGTCGTTTTTAGCGCAAAAAATAGTAGCGAACTCGATAAAGTTATGCAGGCTGTGCCGTCTGTTTCACCTGGGAAAGCAGCAAAATATTTACACAAAATGGCCTGTTTTTGCTTTGATCAACAACCCCTAAAAGCGGGAGAAGAGCTCGAATTTAAATTGCTTTTTTATGTTGATACAGCGCTTCCAAGTGATGTTGAAGAGCTAACTTTATCTTATACCGTATTTGATATTAGTGAACAGCTAGTAGCCAGTAATAACTAGCGTTTAATACTAGTGTGAAACTAGGAGCAAGTAAAATGAATCAAGAATATGAGCATTATTACGTACCAGAGCAAAGTCCGTGGCCTATTGTAGGGGCGGTTGCATTATTTTTTATCGCCGTAGGCGCAGGCTTAACTGTTATGGAGGTTGGAAAGGAAGGGGGTAGCGGTGTTTATTTGCTTTATGCCGGTATAGCCGTTCTTCTGTATATGTTATTTAGCTGGTTTAGAAACGTTATACATGAGTCAGATCAGGGGTTGTACTCTGCGCAAATGGATCGCTCTTTTCGACAAGGCATGAGTTGGTTTATTTTTTCTGAGGTTATGTTTTTTATGGCCTTTTTTGGTGCGTTATTTTACGCGCGTATGATTTCGGTGCCTTGGTTAGGTGGCGCGGGTAACAATGCTATGACCAATGAGGTTTTGTGGCCTACTTTTGAAGCTATGTGGCCTTTAGTTGTTACACCTTCGGGAGACACAACGCAAGCTATGGGTTGGCAAGGGCTACCACTAATTAATACGTTAATTTTAATCGCGTCATCAGTTACTTTGCATTTTGCTCATGTAGCAATGGAAAACAATAAACGCAAACCACTTAAAGTATTTTTAGGGCTTACGGTGCTATTAGGCGTGTGCTTTTTAGCATTACAAGTAGAAGAATATGTTCATGCATATAACGACCTAAACTTAACATTAGATGCCGGTGTTTACGGGAACACATTCTTTTTGCTTACTGGTTTTCATGGCATGCATGTCACGCTTGGAGCCGTACTTTTATTTGTTATTTTAATACGAATATTAAAAGGGCATTTCACAAAAGAAAAGCACTTTGCCTTTCAAGCTGCTGCTTGGTATTGGCATTTTGTTGATGTGGTATGGCTGTGTTTATTTGTATTTGTATATGTGCTGTAACGTTTATGGGCGAACTGTTTGCCTTTATAAAACCGAGCTTAACTGCTGCAATTGCAACCACTAATACAATAACCGAAAACAACACTCGGCGACCTAAAAAATGAGACATAGGTCGTCCGTTTGTTTTCCCTGACACCATAATAAATAACGCTCTAAATAAGTTAAAAAGTATAAACATTAACAACAGTACAATAATAATTTTAATAATCACTGAGTTGACCCTTTATGCAAGTAGTTTTAAGGCACAAACAAAAGCTTAGTTCAATAATCACAATTTGTATGGTTGTGGTTGTTGTGCTTGTATGTGTGCACCTAGGCTTTTGGCAATTAGAACGAGGTGAAAAAAAACAGCAACAGCTTACTGCCATTGCTCAAATACAAACTCATGGTGTTATGAATTGGTCGCAGTTGCTTGAGTTACCAAAACAATGGAATAAAACCGGCGTATTAGTTGAGCTTAAAGGGACATTTTTAAGCGAACATTACTGGTTGTTAGATAATCAAGTATATAACGGGCAAGTGGGTTACGACTTACTAGCTCTGTTAAAACCAAATAATGATACGCGTGCAGTATTGGTTAATTTAGGCTGGGTCAGAGCCCCAGTATCACGTGATTTTTTACCCAAAGTGGTTTTGCCCCAAGGTGAGTTTACGGTCAAAGCACAAATTAAAGAGAATAACCTCAGTAGTTTTACTCTAGAAGATAAAACCGCGAGTGGTGATCTGCCCAAACGCATTCAATCAATCGACTTAAGTTTTATAAAATCGCAAACAAACATCCCATTAGTTAACTTTATGGCTTACCGCCAAGGTGAAGGTGATGAAATGGCGATACCGCATTACAAAGCGGTTGTAATGAGCCCACAAAAACATAATGCCTATGCCTTACAGTGGTTTTTAATCGCGTTTTCATGTGTTGTTGTTGCCATTTTTGCGAGTAAAAAAAGGAAAAAAAATGAAAAATAAACCCCTTTTATTGTTTGTAACCTGTTGTGCTATTCCTTTGCTTTTAGCTTATAGCGCGCTCAAATTTGATTGGTTACCCAGTGCGGTTACAAATCATGGTGAATTTCTAAATGAAGAAATAAAGCTAAAAAATTGGCAAAACGATAACCCTAAACAATGGACTATAGCGCTTAATTATTCGAGTGAGTGCAGCGCGTCATGTAGCGAGCAGCTTGAGGCGCTTAATAATCTTTATATAGCGCTAGGAAAAAACCAAGGCAAGGTTGATATGGCTGTTATGGGAAGCCCTTCACAAGCAGATTTACCATGGAAAAAAATGGCTCAGCAACCAAATTTAACGCCAGCTAGTTTGTATTTAATTGATCATATGGGGCTTGTGGTGCTTGAGTACCCTTATAAAGTAAAGCCTCAAGAAAACCGCTTAGTTCAAAAGGGGTTATTAAAGGATTTAAAAAAACTACTTAACTATTCTCGTTCAAGCTAACACGGTTAGTGTGAGGTAAAAGATGTATAAAAATTATAAAAATTGGGTTTTATTAACCGGACTTTTTGCTTTAGTGGTTGTTGCTCTGGGTGCTTACACTCGTTTGAGTGATGCCGGACTGGGTTGTCCAGATTGGCCGGGGTGTTACGGTTTTTTAACGGTTCCTAAACACGAAGCTGATATTGCTTTAGCGACACAAAGTTACCCTGACATGGTGTTTGAAAAAGCGAAAGCCTGGAAAGAAATGATTCATAGGTATTTTGCTGGCACCTTAGGGCTGATGATTCTAGCGTTGTTTATTGTTGCTTTTTTAAAGCGTCAATTTCCAACTACCCCATTAAAGCTAACATCTTTGTTGTTATTGCTTGTTGTGTTTCAGGCTGCATTAGGGATGTGGACTGTCACTATGAATCTGCAGCCACTTATTGTAATGGGGCATTTGCTAGGTGGCTTTAGTATCTTATCGCTGATTACTTTGCTGTATTTAAGGTTAACAGCAAAACCTATTATGGGCGGAGATGAGGGCGCTAAGCAGCACTTCGGATTGAGTTTGATTGCGCTTTTTGTGCTGATTTTACAAATAGCGCTTGGCGGCTGGCTTGCGGCAAATTACGCAGCACCACACTGTAATGGTTTACCTTTATGTGATTACGCTCAGCCTTTTTCGTTGAGTAGTGTTTTTCAATTACCGCTTGAGCATAGCAACTACGAGTTTGGTGTGCTGTCACAGCAAGCAAGAATGTCTATCCATTTATTACACCGCATTTGGGCATTAGTGACCTGCATCGTATTGGCGCTTGTTATGTGGAAAATTTACAGCCACGCTTATTCTCAAAAAATTAAAAGCTGCGTAATAGCGGTATTGGTCACTTTATTTTGCCAAATTAGCTTAGGGCTTATTTTGGTACATTGGCACTTTCCGTTGGGGATTGCACTGGCGCATAACTTAATGGCTGCCATACTGTTATTAAGTATGGTTAGGTTGTGTTATTACCTAAAATCAAGCACATAAAGGAGAAATATAATGGCACTAACAATAAACAAAAAAACAATACAGCCTGTTCATACTCAATCACTTAGTGTGCGTGCTTACGACTTATTACAAGATTACTTAGCCATTAGTAAATTTAAAGTAGTGGCTATGTTGGTTTTAACAGCCTGGGTTGGATTAGCATTAGCCCCTGATGTTGGGCGTGGAATAGGCGTTCAAGTTATTAGCTTATTAGGAATAGGCCTGTTATCTGCTGCGGCCGCCGTTATTAATCATGTAGTGGATAGCGAAATAGACTCTAAAATGGCAAGAACGCGTCATCGGCCTGTTGCTAAAGGGCGTTTAAGTAAAACACATGCATTAACGTTTGCGGCAAGTATTGGGGTTACTGGTTTTATCATGCTTACGGTGTGGGCTAATACGCTTACAGCAATATTAACGTTATTTGCATTAGTGGGTTATGCCTTTATTTATACGTCATTTTTAAAACGCGCGACACCTCAAAATATTGTAATAGGCGGACTTGCTGGAGCGATGCCGCCATTGCTTGGTTGGGTATCTGAAACAAATCAAATGGCAGCAGCGCCATGGTTGCTGGTTATGATTATATTTACCTGGACCCCCCCCCATTTTTGGGCTTTAGCTATTGCTCGAAAAAGTGATTACGAGCGTGCAAAAATTCCAATGTTGCCGGTAACACATGGTATCGACTTTTGTAAAACATGTGTGGTTGCATACTCAGTTTTACTCGCTTTAGTGTGTGTGATGCCATACTTAATTGGTATGTCAGGAGGTATTTACTTAGTCGGTGCTTGTGTGCTTAATAGTGTGTTTATGTATAAAGCCATTAAGTTAAAATTTGCAGCTAATAACGACAAGGCTATGGATTTATTTCGTTTTTCGATAGTGCATTTAATGGTACTCTTCGTGATCTTATTTATAGATAAATGGTTCCCTTTATGAAGCGACTCTGGCTTTTAGTAATTGTTATTTTAAGTTTATTTTTATCAGCATGCTCAAGTGAAAACGATCCTCAAAATTTAAATGCACTTGTTTATGAAAACGCTAAATCACTTTCGGATTTTACGTTAAAAAATCAGCTCGACGAACCGGTGACAAAAGCGCAATTTAAGGGGCAATGGAATTTAGTGTTTTTAGGGTACACAAGTTGTCCCGATATTTGCCCGTTAACGTTGGCTAAGTTAAACGCTGTTTATAAAGAGCTGGAAGCTGATTACCCGTTGCAAATATGGTTTGTATCGGTCGATCCAAATAGAGATACAGCAGAAAAGCGAAAACAATATATAGATTACTTTAACCCAAATTTTTTGGCTGTTTCTGGGCAGCACAAAGATCTTTTTCCAGTAGTAAGAGAGCTTGGCTTAATTTACGCAATTAGTGATACAACAAAAGCTGATTATGCGGTTGATCATAGTGCATCAGTTGCGTTGGTTGATGATACTGGAGCGCTAAGAGCTATTTTTAAACCTGAGTTTAAGCAAGGTAGTGTACCGCTTATTAATTCAACTCAATTAACGCAAGAGTTTAAAGTTATTGCAAACTACTACTAAAAACTGACTTTTTAATTTTTCACGTATTTTAAGGGGGCTTTAGGCTCCCTTTTTTGTTTTTTTCATTCCTGTTTATAAATTTATTAAAATTTTTTTTGACCCTTTTATGGCAATTTTAACAACTAGAGCTAAGCTTTTGTTATGAATTGAAATGAAAGGGATTACACAATTTTACATGTTAAAACTTCCAAGCGAACTTGTGATTACCCGAGTTGAAACGCTCCACCAAGACTTACTACAAGAACTCAATAGCAACGACGACATCAGTCTTGATATTAGCGATGTCGTGTCTGCAGATACTGCATCTATTCAGCTGTTATGTGCGCTTCAAAAACACTTACTTACTATACAGCATAAAATTATATGGGTAGGTAGCAGTGCAGCATTAGCACATACCATTAATCAGCTTGGCTTAAGCCATTATTTAACAATCGAGATAAATAGTTAGAGGTTTATATGAAAAAAATCTTAGCAGTTGATGATTCAGCGTCTATGCGTCAGATGGTGAGCTTTACTTTAAAAACCGCAGGCTTTGATGTGACAGAGGCCAAAGACGGCAGTGAAGCATTGGCTATTGCTAAGCAGCAAGGTTTTGATGCGGTTATTTCAGATGTAAACATGCCCATTATGGATGGCATTACATTAATACGGGAGCTACGTACATTACCTGACTATAAATTTACGCCACTACTTATGCTAACCACCGAGTCGGGTCTAGAAAAAAAAGTAGAAGGTAAAGAGGCTGGTGCAACAGGTTGGATAGTAAAGCCATTTAATCCAGAGCAGTTACTAGCGGTGATTAAAAAGGTTATTCGTTAGTCAAGGAGCGCAAAGTGAGCATAGATTTAAGTCAATTTTTTGAAGTTTTCTTTGAAGAGAGTTTTGAAGGCCTTGATACCATGGAAGCTGAGCTTTTAAACTTAGTGCCTGGTGAGGAAGACTTAGAAACTATTAACACTATTTTTAGAGCCGCTCATTCAATAAAAGGGGGGAGTGGGACGTTTGGTTTTTCATCGGTGTCTGACTTTACTCACGTACTTGAAACTTTACTGGATCAAATTCGCCAAGGTGAGCGCACCCTGACAACCGAGCACGTTAATTTATTACTTAAAGCGGTTGATTGCCTTAGATCGTTACTCGCTGGGTTGCAAGCAGAGCAAGCGCCCGACTTAACTGAAGCCGATACACTACGAGCACAATTTGAAGAGGTGCTAGGAATAAAGGGCGCAACACAAGAGTCCACCACTCAACCCTCTGACAACCAACCCGATAGCGATACTTACCAAATAGACTTTAAGCCGCATCATCACTTATTTAAAACAGGCAATGAGCCACTCATTATGATTAGTGAGCTTGAGCAATTAGGCGAGCTAGATACCACTGTTTTTTACGATGAAGTCCCTGAAATAACTGATTTAAGTAGTGATGAGTGCTTTTTACATTGGCGTTTTTTTTTAAATACCAGTCATGGGAAAAGCGCGATTAAAGAAGTGTTCGAATGGGTTGAAGATGACGCTGATATTACTATTGAATTATGCGGTGGCTTATTTACCGATGATATACCAGCATCAGCAACCAACATAATCGATAGCAACGCTGTTGGTAATGACGCAGCACCTACCCTAGAGCCTTTGACCCCAGAGCCAATAACAGAGCCGACGAAACAGGCTAAGCCCATAAAGCCCACCTCTGCGAGTGCCAATAAAAAATCAACAACGCCCGAATCTACTTCCATTCGCGTCGGGATTGATAAAGTTGACTCATTAATAAACATGGTCGGTGAGCTTGTTATTACTCAGGCTATGCTTAATCAGCTTAGCGAGCAAGACATTACGCCGGCTACTATTACTGCATTGCAAGAAGGCTTAGCGCAACTTGCGCACAACACCCGCGATTTGCAAGAAAACGTAATGCGTATCCGCATGTTGCCAATTAATTTTGTATTTAGCCGTTTCCCACGTTTGGTACGCGACATTGCGCAAAAGCTAAATAAACAGGTTGAATTGAAGCTGATAGGCGAGCAAACCGAATTAGACAAAACAGTAATGGAAAAAATTTCCGATCCTATGGTTCATTTAGTTAGAAACTCATTAGATCATGGCTTAGAAACTGTTGAGAAAAGACTGCAAGCCGGAAAAGATCCTGTAGGAACGGTGACCTTAAATGCATTCCATCAAGGTGGAAATATTGTTATTGAAATAATGGATGATGGACAAGGGTTAAACACCAAAAAAATCCAAGAAAAAGCCATTGCAAATGAGCTAATTTCTGCCGACAACCACCTGAGCGATGAAGAAATTAACGAGCTGATATTTATGCCAGGCTTTTCCACTATGGATGAGGTGAGTGACTTATCTGGCCGGGGTGTTGGTATGGATGTCGTTAAGCGTAATATCCAGTCTTTAAATGGTTCTGTAGAAGTCACATCTGCACCAGGGGTAGGCTCAACATTTACAATTAGGTTACCACTTACACTGGCTATTTTAGATGGTCAGTTAGTTAAAGTTGCCCAGCATACTTATATTATTCCGCTCATTTCTATTGTTGAATCGCTGCAAATTGATATTGCCAAGGTAAGCCGTGTAGGAAAAAACCTTGATGTACTTAGGTTACGTGATGAATATATTCCAATTTTAAGGCTCTACGATATTTTTAATCATGATAATGCCATTGAATCTCTCGATAAAACTTTACTTGTTGTTGTAGAAACCGACAACCAAAAAGTGGGTTTATTGGTAGATGACCTCTTATCGCAACAACAGGTGGTAATTAAAAGTTTAGAGGCAAACTATCAAAAAGTAGATGGCATATCCGGCGCGACTATTTTGGGTGATGGGCGGGTTTCATTGATAGTTGATATAAGCGGGTTAATAAAACTTTCAGGTTTAAAAAAACCGGGCAGTCAAGAGTTAAGTATTGAGTCGCAAGCTGCTTTGGAGGCGCTATGATTTCTGAGCTTAATCTGCAGCAGCAAAAGGGCGTGAAACAGTTTTTAACATTCATCATGGCTGATGAAGAATACGGTGTAGATATTTTAACTGTACAAGAAATTCGTAGCTGGGAAGAGATAACCGTTTTACCCAACGCTCCCGAGTTTGTAAAAGGGGTTATTAATTTGCGTGGCACCATAGTGCCGATTATTGATTTAAGGCTGCGGTTTGGCTTGCCCAGTATAGAGTACGGGCCGCTTACAGTGGTGATTGTAGTAAAAATAGAGTTTGAACAAGACAGTAAAATTATTGGTATTACCGTTGATGCGGTTTCTGAGGTTTACAGTATTGCAGAGCAAGATGCTAAAGCGGTTCCAAGTATTTCAGAAACAAATAACGACGATTATGTGGCAGGGTTAGTTAACGTGGGCGAGAAAATGGTGGCGTTAATCGACTTACAAAAAACAATGAATATTTAGAGTCAGTATTTGCTAAATAAAGTAAAAATAACTTAAAGGTGGTGATGAGCATGGGATGGTTTAGTAATCCAAAACAGTCTGAATCAAATAATGATTTAATTATAAGTGCATTAAATAAGTCATTAGCTGTGATTGAGTTTGAGCCAAGCGGAAAAATTATTACCGCTAATGCTAACTTTCTTCGCGTAATGGAATATCAACTAGAAGAAATTCAAGGCCAGCACCACTCTTTATTTGTGGATGATACTGAAGCTCAAGAAAGTGACTACAAACATTTTTGGCTGCGATTGAATAACGGCGAATTTATATCTCAAGAGTTTAGACGCATTACTAAAAGTGGTAAAGAAGTGTGGATTCAGGCCACCTATAATCCAATTGTGAACTCTCAGGGGCAAGTCATTAAGGTTGTGAAATTTGCGACGGATATAACAGCACAAAAGCTCGTTTCAGCAGAGGCAAGAGGACAAATAAATGCAATTAGTAAGTCTCAAGCAGTTATAGAGTTTAATTTAGACGGCACTATTATTGATGCAAACGATAATTTTTTAAACACC
The DNA here is from genome assembly GCF_001468485.1 of Pseudoalteromonas sp. H71. GTDB lineage: Bacteria > Pseudomonadota > Gammaproteobacteria > Enterobacterales > Alteromonadaceae > Pseudoalteromonas. Next base: position 80,090 of record NZ_LODI01000003.1, on the reverse strand, counting down.
TTGGGGTATCAGCTTAACGACATCATGGGCCAGCACCATCGAATATTTGTTACACCTGAATACGCAGCAAGTGATGAATATAAAACTTTTTGGGCTAAATTAGGGCGTGGTGAATTTGACTCGGGTGAGTATTTAAGAATAGGAAAGCAGGGTCAAGAAATTTGGATTCAGGCTTCTTATAACCCAATTTACGACATGAATGGTAAGCCCTTTAAAGTAATTAAATATGCGTCTGATATAACAGCTCAAAAAGAGTTAGAAAAATCTTCACGCAAAGCTGCAGACCTAGCTAGCGCCTTAAAAGTATGCCAAGCAAATGTAATGATTGCAGATCAAGACCTTAATATTGTTTTTGTAAACGAACGCGTGCAAGACATGCTAAAAGCGCGTGAAAAAGACCTACAAACGGTATTACCACACTTTTCTGTTGATAATTTAGTGGGGACTTGTGTTGATGATTTTCATAAAAAGCCGTCGCATCAACGAGAATTACTAAAAAATTTAGATAAACCTTACAAAGCAGAGCTGCGTTTAGCGGGGTTGATTTTTACATTAATAGCGACGCCATGGTACAGCCAAGAAGGCAAAAAACTCGGTACTATTGTTGAGTGGGACGATATTACTGATAAGGTTGCTAAAGCTGACGCTGAGCGTGCAATCGCGCAAGAAAACCGTCGTGTGCGCCAAGCGCTTGATACTGTTGCAACCAATACCATGATTGCAGATTCATCAAATGTCATTGTGTACATGAATAAAGCCGTTAGAAGCATGATGAGCATTGCTGAAAATGACCTTCGAAAAGACTTACCTAATTTTGATAGCAAAAATCTGCTTAATCAAAATATTGATGTATTTCATAAAAACCCAGCGCACCAACAAAACTTATTAGCAACGTTAAAAGATACTTACAGCACGCAAATAAAGGTTGGTGGACGCACATTTGGTTTGGTTGCAAACCCAATAATAACCCCAGAGCAAGAGAGAATTGGCACTGTTGTAGAGTGGGAAGATAGAACCTCAGAAGTTGCAATAGAAAGAGAAATAGCACAATTAGTAAGTGCTGCAGGAGAGGGGGACCTCGATACGCGTGTAATGGAAGAGGGTAAAGAAGGGTTCTTTTTACGCTTGGCACAAGGGTTAAACAGTCTGGTTAAAATTGTAGACGATGCGGTCGCAGATACTGGCAATATGCTAGATGCCTTGGCAACTGGCGACCTATCTAAGCGAATTGAAAAAGAATACAAAGGCTCGTTTGATAAATTAAAACGCGATGCAAACACCACTGCAGATAAATTAACGGAGGTTATTAATCGTATAAGCTCATCAGCGACCTTGGTGGCCAGTGGCGCAGAAGAAATTTCTCAGGGGAACGCAGATTTAAGTCAGCGTACGGAAGAGCAAGCATCATCACTGGAAGAAACAGCCTCAAGCATGGAAGAAATGACGAGTACGGTCCGTCAAAATGCAGACAATGCCAAAGTGGCAAATACGCTCGCAGAAGAAACATGCGATAAAGCGATTCAGGGTGGTGAAGTGGTTAATCGCGCTGTGACGAGTATGTCAGCGATTAATGAATCGAGTAAGAAAATTGCCGATATTATTGGTGTGATTGACGAAATTGCATTTCAAACTAACTTGCTTGCACTTAATGCGGCGGTTGAAGCAGCAAGAGCCGGTGAGCAAGGGCGTGGTTTTGCGGTGGTTGCGGGTGAGGTGCGTAATTTAGCTCAACGCTCTGCAGGTGCAGCAAAAGAAATTAAAGAGCTGATAAGAGATAGCGTAGGTAAAGTGGCAGATGGCTCTCAGCTTGTGAATGAGTCAGGTGCAACGCTGAAAGAAATTGTGGTGTCGGTACAAAAAGTGACGCAAATGATTTCAGATATTACAGAGGCGTCTGAAGAGCAAAGTGCAGGAATAGAACAAGTAAATAAAGCTATTTCTCAAATGGATGAAATGACTCAGCAAAATGCAGCCTTAGTAGAAGAAGCATCGGCAGCAGGTGAATCTATGGCTGAGCAAGCAAATGAAATGCGTAGGCTTCTTAACTTCTTTTCACTAGGCCAGCAAGACATGGCTATTATGTCGCCCACGATGAATACCCCAAGTTTAGCTCACAAACCACAAAATAACGCAGTACAAAGCAAGCCAAGAGGCGATAACTTTATTGACTCGGCAGACGAGTGGGAAGAATTTTAATTTTTATGATTAAAGGCCTTATTAAGAAAACGCTCAATAAGGCCGCACTTACTGCTATGTATGAGAGCTGCTAATGAAAGAGTTTTTGTGTACCGATCGCGATTTTAAAGACATTGCTAATTTAGTGTACAACGCTTGCGGTATTGTTTTGGGCGATCATAAACGTGAAATGGTGTACTCACGTTTAGCAAGGCGAATAAGAGCGCTGAAATTAAACGACTTTAAAGCCTACTTAGCCTACCTAGACACGCATAAAGACAAAGAATTTGATGCGTTTATAAATGCAATTACCACTAATTTGACGTCTTTTTTTCGTGAATTTCATCATTTTGAATTTATTAAATCTGAGCTTGTACCTAGTTTACTAAAATCAAATAAAGACACTAAGCGCGTGAGAATATGGTCTGCAGGCTGCTCAACAGGAGAAGAGCCTTACAGTTTAGCGATGACGCTAAATAATGCGTTTCCAAGTAATTGGGATGTAAAAATTTTAGCCACCGATTTAGATTCTAACGTGTTAGAAAAAGCGCAAAAAGGTGTGTATACCGCAGCAAACGTAAATGGCTTAGACGACTTTCATTTAAAGCGTTGGTTTTTAAAAAGCAAAGACGGCGAACATTATAAAGTGAAAGACAAGTTACGCGAATGTATTTCTTTTAAACGTTTAAACCTATTGCAGGACTGGCCAATGAAAGGGCCCTTTGATCTTATTTTGTGCCGTAACGTGGTTATTTATTTTGATAAAGAAACTAAAGATCATTTATTTAAACGCTATGCAAATATACTAAGCGAGCACGGCTACTTATTTTTAGGTCACTCTGAAAGTATGGGAAAAGAGCACTCAAATTATAAAAATTTAGGAAAAACTATGTATCAACTGAGAGCACATGCAGGCTGAATTTAGAAGTGTTTTGCCCAGTTTTGAACACATTAAGCGTTACTGGGATTCAGGAAGAGATCATGTAGTTGCCAAATTGCTTCCAGGAGAATTTTATGTATCTAAAAATAATGAATTGATTTCAACTGTACTTGGCTCATGTATTGCTGCCTGTGTTTACGATGAAGTATTAGGTATTGGTGGGATGAATCATTTTATGTTGCCGATACAAAAAGGTGTAGAGCTTAAAAGCGCGCATGGTTTAAATTGCCGCTATGGTAATTGGGCTATGGAGTACCTGATAAACGAAGTATTAAAAAACGGGGCGTCTCGTCATAATTTAAAAATTAAGCTATTTGGTGGCGGAAAAATAATTAGTGCAATGACAGATATTGGGCTGGGTAATATCAGTTTTGCTACCGCCTATGTTAAAGAAGAAGCCTTAAATTTAGTGGCCCATGATATGGGCGGCCCGTGGCCTAGAAAAATATTTTTTCATCCACAAACGGGTAAAGTGTATATGAAAAAACTTAAAAAATTACATAACGACACCATTGAAAAGCGCGAAGTACGTTACTTGCAAAACCTTAAAAAGCAAGAAGTGGTATCGAATATAGAGTTGTTTTAGGAGTCGCTATGATAAATGTATTAATAATCGATGACTCCCCTTTAATTAGAGGGTTGCTTACAGAGATACTGCAACAAGCCAGCGATATTAATGTTGTTGGTTGTGCAGAAGATCCATACCAAGCACGCGAAATGATAAAAAAACTTAATCCCGATGTACTTACCTTAGACGTAGAAATGCCAAAAATGGATGGGATTAGCTTTTTAAAAAACCTAATGCGCCTAAGGCCTATGCCTGTTGTTATGATTTCTACGCTCACGCAAAAAGGATCGCCTATAACATTAGAGGCATTAGAGCTAGGTGCTGTTGATTTTATTGCTAAACCGACTAGTAATGTAAGAGCGCAAATGAATCACTACGCGTCACTCGTTCAGCAAAAGGTGAGAATTGCGGCAGGTGCACGGATACGAAGCTTTAAAAAAGCGCCACCCGATGCTAAGCCCATACTTACGGATACTAAGTTTTTATTAAATAAAGTGATTGCTATAGGGGCATCTACCGGCGGCACCGAGGCAATAAAAGAAGTACTAATAAAAATGCCCGTTAATTGCCCGCCTATTGTTATTACTCAGCATATTCCTCCCGTGTTTAGTGCATCGTTTGCCGAGCGTATGGATAGAACATGTTTAATTAACGTGAAAGAGGCGCAGCATGGTGACAAGCTTAGTTCTGGTTGGGCTTATATTGCCCCTGGTGGGCTTCATTTAAGTATACAAAAACGTGGGGCTGCTCTTTATTGCCAACTCGATGATAGCGAGCCTGTAAATCGGCATAAGCCGGCAGTCGACGTATTATTTGATTCGCTCGTACATTGTGGGGCAAAAAATGTGGTTGCAACAATACTTACAGGTATGGGCGCTGATGGGGCTAAAGGGCTATTAGCACTTAAGCAAAACGGCGCATACACATTAGCACAAGATGAATACTCGTCAGTTGTGTGGGGGATGCCAAAAGCTGCAATTGATATAAATGCAGCCAATGAAGTGGCTGCACTTGATAAAATGGCTGAGAAGTTGTTAAGCCATGCAGTTATAACTAAGTAAGTATAGGCTTAAATTTATTGAATAACCCAAGGCTGAGAAAACCAATAATAGCTATTCGGTTTTTTAATTGAAGGCGCTGTACAATTAAAGCGTGAACGGCCTTTGTTAAGTGTTTTAGGAGAGGTTACTTCTACTGTTGTATCAGTTAACCAGTCTAAATTAGCTTTACCAATACCTGAAACATAACAAGCCAGTTGAGCTTTTTTAAAATCCTCCACTTTAAACGAAATAGTTAACGCAGGCGGGTTTTGCTTTGTTACGCTATTACCGTAGCTTAATTGAGTGATATTAAATGCCTGAGAATTTAATTTGGTTGCCAGTGTTTTTATGTCACTGTAAACGCCAGATGCAGGAAAGCGGGGTAAGCGACTAAAGTTAGCGTGTTTGCTTAGTGCACCTGAATGCTGGCCAATGCCTATATAGCCAAGCTCTGTCACTAAAGCTTGTAACTCGTTATCAAACTCTCCGTAGGGGTAGGCTAAATACTTAAAGTCGTGGCCTATTTCATCTTTTATACGTTGTTGTGAATTAACAATATCTTGAGTTATACGCTCTTTCCATTGCGCATTAGTTTCACCGTCAAGTTTTACATGTAAATAGTCATGCTGTGCGGTGTGGTTACTTATAAGTGCGCCTTTTTTGCTCAGCTCTTTCAGTTTATCCCACCCCATCACATAGCGTTTACCTTCGTCTATTAGTTTAGGGTTAACAAAAATTGTATAAGGGTAGCCAAACTTTTCTAATATTGGAGCAGCTTGATCAAAATTATTATTGTAACCATCATCAAACGTGATGGCGACGGTTTTATCAGGTAAGGTATGGCCTTGCTTTAAAGCATCAAGTAGTTCATTTAAGGCAATAACATTAAAATCATTATTTTTTAAATAGTTTAGATGCTCTGTAAACGTTTCTTCGCTCACACTCGTAACCGCCGGCAGGGTTTCACTTACATGGTGGTACTGTAAAATAACACCAGCATTAGCACGTAAAGATAAACCAATAAGAGTAAATAATACCAAATGAAACAATTTCTTATACATAATAAAGCACACCATAAAAGCTTGCTGTTGTTAGCAGGACCAATGATATTATCAAATATCACCGTGCCACTGTTAGGAATAGTTGATACCGCGGTTATTGGCCATTTAGGCAGTGCACATTATTTGGCTGGTATTGCGCTAGGCTCAGCCGTTATATCCATTTTATTTTGGCTCGCGGGTTTTTTAAGAATGAGCACGACCGGCATGGTTGCACAAGCCTATGGCCAAAATGACTTAACCCAGCTAGCAGCTTTACTCAAACGAAGCCTATTACTTGCCAGTATAGTGGCATTATTTCTTATTGCTATGTCTCCTTTAATAAAGCATGCCATAGCGTTTTTATCAGACGCGAATAATGCGGTGCTAAGCGAAGCCTACACTTATTTTAGTATTCGAATTTTTAGCGCGCCAGCGGCATTATGTAATTTAGTTTTATTAGGTTGGATGCTAGGCGTCCATTATGGACGAGGGCCTTTTTACCTATTGTTGGTGACAAATAGTGTAAACATTGTGCTCGATATTTATTTTGTTGTTTTTTTAGATTGGGCTGTTGCAGGCGCTGCATGGGCATCGTTAATCGCTGATTATACTGCGCTCGTATTTGCGCTGTTTTTAGTGACTAAACTGGCAAAAAAACAAGGTGTAGCTTTAAGTACTCCGCACTGGTTTAGCTTCAAAAAAATGGCAGGGTTATTGAGTTTAAATCGCGACATTTTTATCCGGTCTTTAATACTTCAGTTGTGTTTTAGCTTTATGACTTTTTATGGTGCGCGTATTGGCGAAACAACCCTTGCAGCGAATGCCGTGTTACTAAATTTTTTGATGTTAGTTAGTTTTGCGTTAGATGGCATAGCTTACGCAAGTGAGGCTAAAGTAGGCCAAGCTAAAGGTCAGCAGAGTATAAGTAAAATACAACTGTGGGTAAAAATAAGTGTATTTTGGGGAATGTTGTTTGGCGTGGTTTATAGCCTGTTTTTTGCTGTGTTTGGTGCACATATAATTACGCTACTGACCAATGTACCTGAGGTTATTAATGAGGCCACGCAATATTTACCGTGGGTAATTGCTTTGCCATTATTAGCTATGAGCTGTTTTTTATTTGATGGTGTATTTGTTGGTTTAACCCGTGCTAAGGATATGCGAAATAGTATGTTGCTTTCGGCAGCTGTTGGTTTTTTTGGTGTGTTTTGGGTATTTATTGATTGGCAAAATAATGGGTTATGGCTTGCGATGAGCTGTTTTATGCTAATGCGTGGAGTTACATTAATAATTAAATATCAAAAACTTAAGGCTAATAATCAACTGCTAGATTAAGATTTATTTCCATAGATCTGGATCGTGATATTTTGGCCCTATGTCTTTAATTACTTGCGAAAAGCGATTGGCAAAAATGCCACTGTAGCCCCAAAAAGCAAAAAATAGCGCAGGTATTAAAATTAAAACACCAATAATTTGCAAACTATAATGGCTATAGTAACCCGCAAAAATAAAAATCACGGCTAGCACAAACAGTGCTATGCCGCGAAAAAACCGCTTTAAACTTAGCTTAGGGTTGCTCCCTAAGCGGTATATGAGAGGCTTTAGCATTTACTAGGCTTAATAGTAAGAATGGTCGCCAGCTTCGTGATCAGTAATATCTGCAACACCTGTGATCTCGTCAAACTTAGCAATCATTTCTTTCTCGATGCCTTCTTTTAACGTTACATCAATCATAGAACACCCATTACAACCGCCACCAAACTGAAGCACTGCAACGCCAGCAGCTGTAATTTCTACTAGGCTTACTTGGCCGCCATGGTTAGCTAGTTGCGGGTTAACTTCTGTTTCAAGCATGTGCTGAACACGTTCGTTTAATGATGCATCATCACCAATTTTACGTGCTTTTGCATTAGGTGCTTTGAGTGTTAGCTGAGTTCCCATTTTGTCGGTAACAAAATCAATTTCAGCTTCTTCTAAAAAAGGAGCACTTTCAGCATCAACAACGGCATCAAACCCATTAAAGTTTAATCGAATATCGCTGTCTTCAACGGCGTCTTCTGGGCAATAAGAAACACCACACTCGGCTTGTGATGTACCAGGGTTTACAACAAAAACGCGAATATTGGTCTGTTGTGATTGATCTGCTAATAGTTTAGCAAAATGTGCTTGTGCTGTTTCGGAAATAGAAATCATAAAAAACGGCTTTATACCTGACTAAATTACTCGGATACTGCATATCATACTCCGCTCATCGTGTTGCGGCTAGTGTTGAGCGTAAAAAGTTGGCATCTATTTTAAGCAATGCTAGCGTGCAATTAACAAACATTTTTAGAGTGATCTATATGCGTTTATTAATAACAATAATGGTGGTAATGCTGAGCTTTTCAAGTGTAGCAAAACCGCTTTCGTACTATTTTGAAGACGATGTTGTATTCGATCCAACCATCCCTACACCAGAAGAGGTATTAGGTTATCAAGTTGGTGAGTGGCATGTAAGGCACGACCAGCTCGTACGCTACATGGAAGTACTTGCTCAAAAGAGCGATAGAATAAACTTTGAGATAATTGGCCGCACACATGAGCAACGACCACTGGTAATGCTAACGGTTACAGCGCCAAATAAGTTAACTCAAATAGAGCAAATACGCCAAACGCACTTGGCTCGCTTGGGTAATAACAGCAAAAAAGCAAAAGATGAACCTGCAGTTGTGTGGATGGGTTACAGCGTGCACGGTAACGAGTCATCGGGTAGTAATGCATCGCTCTTAACGGCTTATTACTTAGCTGCAGCACAGGGTGATGAAATAAACAATTTATTAAATAACACGGTTATTTTACTCGACCCATCACTAAACCCCGACGGACTTGCACGTTTTGCAAATTGGGCAAACAGCAATCGCGGCATGAATTTGTCGTCAGATCCAAAAACTCGCGAGCATACCGAAAACTGGCCAAGCAGCCGCACTAATCATTATTGGTTTGATTTAAACCGAGATTGGCTATTACTACAGCACCCTGAATCGCGTGCGCGTATTGCTAAATTTCATCAGTGGAAACCAAACGTACTTACCGATTTTCATGAAATGGGCCCAAACAGCAGCTACTTTTTTCAGCCGGGCATTCCAAGCAGAAAGCACCCAATTACGCCAGTTGAAAACGTAACATTAACCAAAGCAATTGCTAATTATCATGCCAAAACATTGGATGAAAATAATGCACTGTATTTTACAGAAGAAAGCTTTGACGATTTTTACTATGGAAAAGGTTCAACTTACCCAGATGTAAACGGGGGGATTGGTATTTTGTTTGAGCAAGCAAGCTCTCGTGGCCATATACAAGAGACCATTAATGGCCCTTTAACATTTCCATTTACGATAAAAAATCAGCTATTAACGAGCTTATCTACCTTTAAAGCGGCGGTCGAAAATCGCCAAGCGTTGCTTGACTATCAAGCTAAATTTTATAATCAAGCAACAGAGCTTGCAGGTGACGAAAACTTTGCAGGTTACGTGGTTGAAGGTGCAAAAGACAGCACTCGCATTACCGACTTTTTAGCGCTATTAAAACAACATAAAATAGAGGCATTCGAGCTTACTAAACCATTAACAGCAGGTGGCATAAACTTTACTACTAACAGCTACTACGTCCCTTTAGCCCAGCCCCAATATCGTTTAGTTAAAGCGATATTTAGCGAGCAGAAAAACTTTGCAGATAATACATTTTACGATGTATCTGGCTGGACATTAGCGCACGCATTTAATCTACCTTTTGCAAAAGTAAAAAGTAACTGGGGGCTAGGCGTTGCAGACACGCCTTGGAGTAGCGAACCTAAAGCACCCTTAGCAAGTTTAGAGTCTGCGTACGCGTTTGGTTTTGCATGGGACGACTACTTAGCGCCTAAAATGTTAAATACATTATTAAAGCAAGGTATAAAAGCACGAGTAGCACTGAGTGCCTTAACGGCCAAATCGAGCGCGGGCGACATAAATTTTGAACCAGGTAGTATTATTATTCCGGCTGGTTTGCAAACACAGCAAAACTGGATTGCTTTGTTAAACACTGCACAAAGTGAATTTGGCATTGCCATAAAACCTATTACAACAGGTTTAACGAGTAAAGGTGCTGATTTGGGTTCACGCTCTATGGCAGTTGTTAAAGCACCTAAGGTTTTACTGGTTGGCGGCCAAGGCACTAGCCAGTACGAAGTAGGTGAAGTGTGGTATTACCTAGATAGGTTTGTAGGTATTGCCCCTACGATTGTTGAAATGACGCGTTTAAGCTCGCTTGAGCTCAGTGATTATAGTCACATTGTGTTGGCCCACGGTAATTACACTAGCTTAACCGATGCAGAAAAAGTAGCGATTAAAAGCTGGGTAAGAAAAGGCGGGGTTATTTGGGGTCATAAAGGCGGTGCTAAATTTTTAGTCGACCAGCAATTACTTAAAGCAAATTATTTATCGCGACAGGATTTAGCCGGCGCTTTCAAAACTGAAGGCCTCAGCTATGGCGATAAAGATCATCTAGCGGGGCGTCAGCGTATTGCTGGGGCTATTTTTAATACTAGCGTGGATTTAACGCACCCAATGACCTTCTCACTGACGCGCGACACCTTACCGGTATTTAAAAACAGTACATGGTTACTGGAAGCGTCAGAAGCCCCATTTGTTAATGTACTTACTTATACAAAACGCCCGTTATTAGCAGGCTTTACAGACTCTGTAAATGTAGAGCAAGTAGCTGAAGGCGCTGGTTTAATAGCACATTCGTACGGACGCGGCAGTGTTATTGCTATGACCGACAACCCTGTATTTAGAGGTTACTGGTATGGTACAAGCCGATTACTCAGTAATGCACTGTTTTTTGGCCATACATTCCGCGCGAGTGGGCAGTAAAATAAATTAACTAAATTGGCGTTAAACAGGTTGTAAATGCCCACACCTGTTTGGCGCCTGCCTTTTTTAAAGCCTGAGTTGCGGCATTTAATGTTGCGCCGGTTGTCATAATATCATCAACAATAGCAACTGTTTTGCCACTCATGTCTTCAGTACATATAAATGCATTAGTCAGATTTTTAATACGCTTTGCTTTAGTGAGTTGCGATTGTGCATGGGTTTTTTTATTGCGAATAAGCGCATTACTTAAAACAACGCGAGAGCGTAAACAAGGGTGCCATACTTGGCTTACTTGATTAAAACCTCGCTTTAAAAAGCGGCTTTTGTGCAAAGGTAAAATTATAAATAAATCAGGGGATTGCGTACTACATGTAAAAAACGCATCGAGCTGCTTTTGTACAATTTGTTGAAGTGTTTTTTTGTAATGTATTTGGTTACTAAATTTAAGTTGAGTTAACCACTGTTCAAATGGAGGGCGGTAAAAAGCGCAAGCAAATAACCTTTCAAATTCGCAGTTAGGAAACATATCAACAATATCAGGGCGATGAAGTAAATTTGGGTGTTTGGTTACATCTATTAATGCTAAATCTTCTAAGCAATAACCACATAAACCCAGATCAGCGCATACAGGGCTTTTGCATTGTACGCAGTAGGATGGAAACAGCCAGTTAAACAGACCTTTCATGAGATAGTGCCCTGCATTGCAATCATCTTTTTAAACGTTATTATGAGCCTAAGTTTGGTTAAGATTATGCAAATATGCAAAAAGAGTTAGTACTTTTACATGGTTGGGGAATGAATAAAGGCGTTTGGCAGCTTATACTGCCAGAGCTTGAAAACGTATATACAGGCGTAGTGCGTAGCCTTGATTTACCAGGGTTTGGCAATAGCGCAACCACATTACCAACCCCGTATAATTTGCATGATGCCGCTATGCAATTAAGCCAACATTTAAAACCTGATTCTATTTTAATGGGGTGGTCTTTAGGTGGTTTGTTTGCTTTATACATTGCAAAGCATTGGCCTGAAAAAGTGTCTAAGGTTATTTTAGTGGCATCTACGCCTTATTTTGCAGAGCAGGACGAATGGCCAGGAATTAGTGAAAAAGTACTAACTCAGTTTAAAGACCAATTGGTTAATCATAGAGAAAAAACCATTGAACGCTTTTTGACTATCCAGGCTATGGGAAGTGAGTCGGCCAGAGACGACATAAAACAGCTTAAACAATTGCTAAACCAATATTCAGCACCCAATAATGAGGCGTTAGCCGCCGGTTTAGATATTTTACAAAATGACGATTTACGCGATTTATTTGCAACGTGTCCGGTAAAAATTATGGGTATATTTGGTCGCTTAGATGCATTAGTGCCGTATAAAGCAATAGCTACAATGTCAGTACTAAATGCTGAGTTTGAATACCAAGTAATAGATAAAGCATCTCATGCACCGTTTATTTCTCACAAAGGTGAGTTTTTATCTATCGTTAAATCAATGCTTTAAAAATGCAACGGTCATTGTGCCTAGTAAAGCTTTATTTTGCGCATAAACTGAGCGATAATTAAACAATATTTAAGTGGTGGAGGTTTACCATGTCAATCGGATCTGTATTTAATAATGGTGTTGAAGGGTTTAACCGTGCAAGCCAAGGTATTGAAAAGGCCAGCGCAGAAATTAACCGTGCCAGTATAGAACAGCAAGACGATGCGCAACTTGCACAACAGCGACAGTTAGTCGCAGCAACGCCGGATGAAGCTGTAACAGCACCGGTTGCTCAGCCTGCGCGTATTGACGAATCACTTGTTAACCTAAAAGTTGAAGAATTTAACGCTAAAGCCAATGCGCAAACAATTCAAACAGCTGATGACGTACTGGGTACGTTAGTCGACATTAAAGTGTAATGTAATGAATATTGTCACGCCATTTCCATCAATTAATATAAACACAGCCAATGTTTATACGGAAACCGCTCGGCGTGACAACCAACTACGGGAAGTGATCCCTGCTCCGTCTGCAAATAGCGCAAGTAATACCGAAACCAAAGCGCAAAGCGATGCTGAAAAAGCTAAATTACCGGGCAATAATGAAGGTGCAACATATAGCGCGTCGGGTAAGTTAGCTGACGAAAAAGTCGTTCAAGCACGCGATGATGAAAACGCCGAAAACCCAGAGAGCTCTGAAGAGCAAAAAGCGCAGCAACAAGAGTCTGAACAAGAACAGCAAGTTTTAGAGCAAGAGCAGCAGCAAATAAAAGAGCTAAAAGCGCGCGATACTGAAGTGCGTATTCATGAACAAGCGCATGCTTCTGTAGGTGGTAAATACGCAGGTTCGCCAAGTTACGAATACCAGCGTGGCCCCGACGGCACTAACTATGCAGTGGGCGGCGAGGTACAAATTGACGTTGCTGAAATTCCAGGTGATCCCCAAGCAACCATAGAAAAAATGCAAACGGTTAGAGCCGCAGCCCTAGCTCCTGCCGAGCCTTCGGGTGCTGACCGATCAATAGCGGCAGACGCAACTCAAAAGCTGGTAGCAGCTCAAGCTGAACTTGCAGCGCCTCAAAATGATGAAGACGACAGTGCTGAAAACAATAGCAAAGCGTCATTCACAAGCAGTGAAACGCAAGAAACTAAAATGGCAGACAGTGAACAGCAAACACGAGATGCTGACGTAGAAGCACGCGCAGGACGAATTGCTAATTTTTATCAAATGGCAACTTCGCCATCCACACAAAGTGGTTTTTCAGCAATCTCTTAGCGAATAGCCTTAACACCGACTATTAAACTCTCCTCAATAAATTACTTTTAATGCTTACTGATTTGAATTGAATAAAAAAACCGCTTTCGCGGTTTTTTTATTTTATAGCGTGTAGCGCTTTCCAGTTTTTACTTAAAAGCTAAACAAGCTGTATGGCCAGCTATTTTTTTACTTTGGCATTCGCAAATGCATCGGCAAACGCGTTACCCATAACCGCATTACCGCTATCGCGTTTAGGTTTAGCTGCCTTTGGTTGCGCGTTGCTAGTGCGCGGCTGTTGTTTTTGTGCAACCGGGGCTGGTTTGTTGCTGGTGTCTATTTCGTCATTTAAACGCATGGTAAAGCTAATACGTTTACGCGAGGCATCAACCTCTACTACTTTAACTTTTACAATGTCCCCCGCTTTAACTACTTCGCGAGGATCAGATATAAACTTATTAGTAATCGCCGAAATATGTACTAAACCATCTTGGTGAACACCCACATCAACAAATGCACCAAAGTTAGCAACGTTCGATACAACACCTTCTAAAATCATGCCTGGTTTTAGGTCACTTATTTTCTCTACACCCGCTTTAAACTCAGCAGTTTTAAACTCTGGACGTGGATCGCGACCCGGCTTATCAAGCTCAGCAATAATATCGGTAACCGTAGGTAAACCAAATTTCTCGTTGGTGTAGTCGTTAGCAACAAGCTTGTTTAAAAATTCGCTGTTACCTATTAACGTGGTTACTTCTGCGTTGTTCTTTTCGCAAATTTGCTTAACAACAGGGTAAGCTTCAGGGTGAACTGATGAGTTATCAAGCGGGTCGTTGCCATTGTTTATTCGTAAAAAACCAGCAGCTTGTTCAAATGCTTTCGGCCCTAAACGTTCAACCTTTTTCAGCTCGCTGCGTTTTGAAAATGACCCATTAGAATCGCGGTAATTTACAATGTTTTGCGCTAAGGTTTTGTTTAATCCTGATACGCGTGTAAGTAAAGGAACCGACGCCATATTTAAATCAACACCTACCGAGTTTACACAGTCTTCAACAACCGCGGTGAGTGTTTGCCCCAGTTGGCTTTGTGATACATCGTGTTGATATTGTCCTACACCAATTGATTTAGGCTCTATTTTAACAAGCTCAGCAAGTGGGTCTTGTAAGCGACGTGCAATCGATACCGCGCCACGTAAAGATACATCTAAGTCAGGAAATTCGTTAGCTGCAAATTCAGATGCCGAGTAAACCGACGCACCCGCTTCGCTCACCATAATTTTATTTAGTTTTAACTCGGTATTTGCTTTCATTAGCTCAGCAACCAATTTATCTGACTCGCGCGACGCTGTACCGTTACCAATGGCAATCAGTTCTACTTTGTGTTGGCGGCAAAGTTGCTCTAATGTACGCAGTGATTTATCCCAATGGTTTTGCGGGGCATGAGGAAAAATAGTTTGCGTAGTTAGCAGCTTACCTGTGCTGTCTACAACAGCAATTTTGCAACCGGTACGTAAACCGGGATCAAGTCCAAGTGTTGTGCGTGGACCTGCAGGTGCCGCCATTAGTAAGTCTTTTAAGTTTTTAGCAAATACATCAATAGCGCCTGCTTCTGCTTTTTCGCGCATGGCTGCAAAAAACTCGTTTTCTAAGTGTAAACCTAGCTTAATTTTCCACGCCCATTGCACCACGCTTAAAAGCCAAGCACTCGCTGTTTGGTCGGTAATATTTAAGCGGTAGTGCTGTGCAATCATGTTTGCACAAAGTTGAGCGGGGTTTTCTGAACTTGGCTCTGGGTTCACATTTAATTGAAGTATGCCTTCGTTGCGAGCTCGCAGCATGGCTAATGCACGATGAGAAGGAACTTTAGTAAGTAGCTCCTGATTATCAAAGTAATCGCGATATTTAGTGCCCGCTTGTTCTTGACCTTTAATTACCGTGCTTTGGATTGCACCGTTTTGGCTTATGTGACTTCTTAATTTAGCGAGTAATTTTGCATCTTCAGCAAAACGCTCCATTAAAATAAACTTAGCACCATCAAGCACGGCTTTTATGTCATTAAAACCATTTTCGGCATTAATGTACTGCTCAGCGTGTTGCTCAGGGTTTAAACTCGCGTCGGTAAATAACGCATCGGCTAGGGGCTCTATGCCTGCTTCTATGGCTATTTGGCCTTTGGTGCGGCGCTTTGCTTTATAGGGTAGATATAAATCTTCGAGTTCTGTTTTACTTTGCGCGCTAGTGATGTCGGCTTTAAGCTCTGCGGTGAGCTTTTTTTGAGATTCAATGGTCGATAAAATAAAGCTACGACGTTCTTCAAGTTCTCGAAGGTAAGATAAGCGCTGCTCTAGCAAGCGTAATTGAGTGTCATCTAAACCGCCGGTGACTTCTTTTCTGTAGCGGGCAATAAAGGGAACTGTTGCGCCTTCATCAAGTAATTTTGTTGCAGCAACAACTTGTTGTTGTTGTGCATTTAGCTCACTGGCTAAACGTGCAGAGATATAGCTCATGCAAAAACCTTTTTAAACAAAAAATAAGACCAGAAATAAATATCTGGGTCGGCTAATTGCTTGAATAATATCACATGAAGTTGTAATAAAAAGCTCTTAAAGCAAGCTATTTAACTTGCTTTAAGACGGTTGCTTTGGTTGAGACAGTTAAGCGATAAAACAGCCTCTAATGAGGGTGGTCTACGCTTTCTAGTACGTCGCTAAACGAGTTGGCAATTGGGCTAATATGCAGCGGAATATGCAATGTTTTAGCTATTTGGCGAGCTGAAATTAATCCACATATTTCGTTATTAGCTGTTGTGACTAATAAAAACATCGACCCTTGATGCTCCATTGTTTGCAAAGCATCGCCCACACAGGCATAACTTAAGCTTTGCATGCTGACACCTATTAGCTGGTTTATTGGTGTCATTATATGGCGAAGGCTTACTTCATTTCGTGGTGTATTTAAACGTTGAGCAATAATAGTAATTTTAGCGCTTTGTAAATCAGCACTTGAAACAATACCTATTAGCTTGTGGTCATCATCTATCACCAATACAAAGTCAGACTGTTGGCTGCTCGTTTGTTTAAGCGCATCAGCGATTGTTGTTTCGTGATGTGCTCGAACAGGTGTTTTTTGCGTAAAGTTATTCACCATTTTTAAAGCGGGTGAGGCTAAATCGATTAACGGTTGATTGTCAGCAAATGGTTTTGCAATAACCCCATGAGAAACATTTTGGGTACGTAATTCTTTAAAGTTAGACATAATATCCACCTATTAGTTAAAAATTTAATTAAATTGAAAGTAATAAATTAAATTAAATAACAGGGGGCCCACGTTGGTACGCAGTGCTAAACGGTCTACTAAAAGATGAACTCTTGTAAAAAGAGTGAGCGCCTTTAGGGAGTGGTTGAGCTGCCTTAAGGGAAGTGACATCAACAAATGAATCTTCGTCAAAGTCAGGGGTTGCCTGATCGGGAATATCTAGGGCAATTAAATTATTTAAAACGGTTGGGTGTTCTAGGGTGGTGTGTTGGTTGCTGGCATGCAAAGTTAAACTCACACTCATAAAAAGTGCAAACAATACGGCATTACTAAATATGCGCTGTACTACGTTTGACATAACCATTACAACCTTTGCTAATCTCACATTAAAATTATGTGCGAGCTATTTATTTATAGCCTAATGCCATAATTTAAACAATCAAAAGTTAATATGATCTGAATCAAATGCTACTTAGCCGTTTTTTGATACTCAATTGAGTTTATGTACCATTCTTTTTTTCCCTGCGGAGTCATTACTACAAAATCGTCATCAACTTGTTTTTTAATCAGTGCCCGGGCCATGGGTGAGTCGATAGAAATATAGTCTTTTCTGTCGTAAATTTCGTCGGGACCGACAATTCTGAACTTTTTTATGTCGCCTTGCTCATTTTCTATTTCGACCCACGCACCAAAAAATACTTTTCCGTCTTGCACGGGGGAGTAATCAATAATATTTAAATCGGGAATACGCTTTCGTAAATAACGAACGCGTCGGTCTATTTGGCGCAGCAGTCGCTTATTATATTGATAGTCGGCGTTTTCAGAGCGATCGCCTAAGCTTGCTGCCCAGCTAACTATTTTTGTTACTTCAGGGCGTTTTACATTCCACAGGTGGTCGTGTTCTTGTTGCAGTTGCAAATAGCCTTCACGGGTAATTAAATTTGTTTTCATCGACTTTTAATTATTAGCTTCAATGATGGGCACGGTAATAAACTTAGAAAAATTTGTCGAGCTTAAAGTGTTTAAAGCAGCCATTATTGTTGTTTGAAATGTTCAGTAACAATCTAAGGCCGTAATTAGTTTTTGATTATTTGGTTTTTCATTTATATTAATACTTAATTGGATATAAAAATAAGAAACAGGTAATGGGACACGAAACGACAAAAGTATTGGTTGTAGACGACGATATGCGCTTGCGCAGCTTATTGGAGCGTTATTTAGTAGAGCAAGGTTTTATTGTTAGAACCGCTGCAAACTCAGAGCAAATGGATAGGCTTTTAGAGCGAGAAAACTTTCACTTAATGGTGCTCGACTTAATGCTTCCCGGTGAAGATGGCTTATCTATTTGCCGTAGGTTACGCCAAAAAGAAAACGAAATCCCAATTGTTATGCTCACCGCTAAAGGCGACGAAGTCGACCGTATCATTGGCTTAGAGCTTGGCGCAGATGATTACATTCCAAAGCCATTTAATCCTCGTGAGTTACTTGCGCGCATTAAAGCCATATTACGCCGCCGCGCTAAAGAAGTGCCAGGTGCGCCCGCCGCAGAAGAAAACCTAATTGCCTTTGGTAAATTTACGCTTAATTTAGCCACTCGTGAAATGAGCGAAGGCGATAAAACAATATCGCTAACCAGCGGCGAGTTTGCCGTACTTAAAGCGCTTGTGTCACACCCAAGAGAGCCGCTTAGCCGCGATAAACTTATGAACTTAGCGCGTGGCCGAGATTACAGTGCCCTAGAGCGTAGTATTGATGTGCAAGTGTCGCGCCTTCGCCGCATGATTGAAATAGATGCGGCTAATCCGCGTTATATTCAAACCGTGTGGGGATTAGGGTACGTGTTTGTTCCTGACGGTGAAAAGTAGTTTTTATGGGATTTTTTCCACGTAGTGCGTTTGGGCAAACTGTATTTTTGGTGGCGGCGTTATTACTTATAAACCAAGTTGTATCTTACGTAACAGTTAGTTTATATGTTGTAAAACCCACCATAGAGCAAGTTAACTTAATGCTTGCTAAGCAAGTTAAAACCGTTTTTATTGACTGGGAAGACGGTATAGAAATAAACGACGACTTATCAGAAAAGTTTTTTGAAATAACCGGTATTGATGTCATGACCCAGCGCGAAGCTATGCGCCAAGGGCTTGGTCAAACCCGTGAGTACCCAATGCTTTCACGTAGTATGTCTGCGCAGTTAAATGGCTCGGCGCGGGTGCGTATTACGCAAACTGGCCCACTCGTTTACTGGATAGAGGCCCCGCAAGCGCCTGGCTATTGGGTTAAAATTCCGCTTTCAGGGTATCAAGAAAACAACCTCGAATTTTTAACGTTTTACTTATCAAGTATTGGCTTTTTGAGTGTACTAGGTGGTTGGTTATTTGCACGTCACCTAAACCGCCCGCTTAAAGCACTGCAACAAGCGGCAGTAAAAGTAGGTAAAGGCGATTTTAGCACCAAACTAGAAGAAGAAGGCTCTACCGAAGTCATCGAAGTAACGCGTGCGTTTAACCAAATGTCGCGCGGTATCGCTGCTCTTGAAAACGACCGGCGTTTACTTATGGCGGGTGTATCTCACGATTTACGCACACCACTCACACGTATTCGTTTAGCAACCGAGATGATGAGCGACCAAGACGAGTATCTTCGCGAAGGGATTATTTACGATATTGAAGATATGAACGGTATTATCGATCAATTTATTGAATATTTACGTCACCACAAACGCGAAGAACTCAGTTGTGAAGATATAAACGCGTTAGTGGGTGAAGTCGTTAATTGTGAGTTAAAGCATCAGCGTTCTATAACCTTTAAAAGTAACCCAAGTATAGAGAGTATTCCGCTCAGCAGCGTGGCTATAAAGCGTGTTGTAACTAACATGATTGAAAATGCTATTCGTTATTCTGACGGCGATATAGAGGTACTTAGTTATTATAACTCCAATAAGAAATACGTGGTCATTGCTGTAAACGATAATGGCCCAGGTATTCCTGAAAGTGAATTAGAGTCGGTATTTGAACCGTTTAAGCAAGGTGATGCTGCGCGAGGCAGTGAGGGCAGTGGCCTAGGCCTTGCTATTATTAAGCGCATTGTTGATATGCACGACGGCAAAGTAAAACTTGAAAACCGGCCTGAAGGCGGCTTAAGTGCACAAATTTATCTGCCTATAAAAATACAAAACTCTGCACAGTAACTTGTGCAGAGTTTGCTATTTGTAACACTTAAATATCTGTAAAACTGATATAACCGTTGAGCTTAAAGTGCTTTAAAGCGGATGGCAGTGCCACCGCAACGACAGTCGCGGTCGCCCAAGGGGTCAAACCATTGCAGGCAGTGGTAAAAGCTATACCACAACCACCTTCTACGACAGTAATTATGGCCGTGTAAAAGGGCTGCGTTACCCTAACAACCTCACACTTGAGTACAGTTACAATGATGTAGGCTATCAAACGCAGGTAAAAAATGCGGCTAGTGGTTATGTGTATAAAAATATAACTGAATTCGACATATTTGGTAATGGCTCTCAAAATACGCTAGGTAATGGACTCACTGAAAATACTGCTTACAGTAACAAAAGTGGGCAAATGCTCCTAAAAACAATAGCTAAAAATAATAGCAACATTATGAACATCGATTACTCCGCGTACGATGGTTTTGGTAATTTAAAAGCAGTTGATATTACGACAGGTAATATTGGCAATCAGCACAGCTTTAGTGAAACATACGATTATGACGCACTACACCGTTTAGAGAGTAATGCCGTTAATGGTATCACCACCATTAACTATAGCTATGATGCGGTGGGTAATTTGTTATCAAAATCAGACTATGCAACGCAGTATGATTATGAAAACGGCGCAACAGGCGGGCCCAATGCAGTTAAACGAATTCATCGCAGCGGCAGCTGGAAAACCTTTGCTTATGACGCCCGAGGCAACATGGCACAAGGTGACGGGCTCACAAGCGCCAGCTATAACGCGATGGATAAACCCACACAAATAGTAAAAGACGGTAAAACCCTCAATTTTACCTATGGCCCGCAGCATATGCGCTTTAAACAAGTAAATGGCAGCGTGACTACTTTTTACAGTGATAAATTATATGAAGAAGAAGTTACTGGCACAAAAACCACCTGGCGGGCTTATATAGACGACATAGCCGTAATAAGCCAAACCACTAATGAGGGCGCAACTATCCGCTATACCCACCGCGATCGCCTAGGCAGTGCGCGGGTATTTACCGACCACAACGGGCAAGTAGAAGCAGAGCGAAACTACGACCCATTTGGCAAACCACGTTTAGCCAGTGGTGGCTTAAAATCATTTGGGGCTTCAAAACTAGGTGATTTGGCGGATGCAAAAACAAATCGAGGCTTTACTGACCATGAGCATTTAGATAGTGTAGAGCTAATCCATATGAACGGTCGGGTGTACGATTATAACCTTGGTCGGTTTATGTCGGTTGACCCTGTTATTCAAAGTCCAACGAATAGCCAAAGTATTAACCCGTATTCGTATATTATGAATAATCCGTTGGCTGGAACCGATCCAACTGGCTATTCTAGCTGTAACCCTGAGGATTCAGATGGTTGCCAAAGCGAGCCGAAGGCATTAGAAATTGTAATTACTGATGGTCCAAATAAAGGGGAGTCATCTTCTAGTCCTAATGCCGCAGGTGGTGATATTGGGAGAAAAGGCAATAGTGATAATCCAAATGCACCAATTGCTAACTCTTCCAAAAGTTCTATGCCGTCAAATGGTAATGAGAATACTCAGAAGAGCCAAGGTAAAGTAGGAAGTGCTATTAGTGATATTGGTTCTCCCAGTACAATCACAAATAATAGTAGTACAGCTCCTTCGTCAGGAAACAATAGTAGTAAAGGACTATTTCCCAATATACCTACACTACCTGCGCCACCAAATGCTAAAAATCATATGTCTGGGATGAGATCTGCTCTGGGTTATGTGCAAAAATATGGTATGAATGTGCTTCAAACTATAGGGGGGGCTGGGCAGGCATTGTTAGGTGCTAGTTTGATGAGTAACCCAATAACTTTTATATTTGGTGCTTTAATTTTAGCGCATGGCTTTTTTAATACTGCTCAAGGTGTTGGTTTAACAGAAAGTAATTATGCTCAAGAAGGGTGGAGGTATGCATTGGGTGAACAATATGGTGATTACGCATATTTTGGTGTTGACATAACTAGCGCAGGTTGGGCAGCTTTAGGGAGAAAAATAGGACAATTTGGACTACGAGCTTCAGGCACAAACACCATTCATCATTCAAGAAATTTAACTAATTCTTTGGGACGGGATCGTATCCACTTTAGAGGAGATTATGTGAGAAATTATCAAACAGTATCGGGAGCCTCATTGGCTATTAATGATGGTTTAGTCATTCAGTATGGGATGAGAAGTAATGCTAACTAACGACATATTAATATGGCTTGTCCCTGCTATTTTTATTTTGGACTTATTTCTTACGATATGCGTCAAACTAAAAAAGCTAGCTGATATTAACTTGGTTGCATTAGTAAGGTTTGTAACACTAGTTTTGGGGAGCATATCAACGTGGTTATTATTTTTTGATGCGCCTTCACAAGGTATTTTATATGATTATTTACTAGGGCTAGTGCTATTGTATTACATCCCTGTTAGGTTGATATTTATACGATAATTAATAGCTAGTGGAAGCTTATTTTGTTTTTCTAGCGGTTATAGTTCCCCAATAGCCCTCGCAGTGGACTTTTTTGGAGTTATGCAGAATGCTAACTGAGAACCCGTTAGTTACATTAGTTCCTTTAATTTTTATTATTGACTTAGTTTTAACTGTGGCAGTTATAAGGAAAAAAGTAAAAGATAGGAATGTTGTTCCTGTGCTGAGGTTTTTGTTAATGGGATTAGGGGTCGCAAGTTCTTGGATTTTGTTCTTCAACTACCCATCATTAGGTCACTTATTTGATTATATTTATGGAAGTATTTTGGTTTACTTTTTAGTAATTAGAGTATTTTTACTGAGATCCTAATAAACACAAGGGAATCAAAATATGGCCGCGACTTACTCACTATTTGACTTTAAAGTGTGCAGCCAATCCCAGTAGAACTGCGCACTTGCTAGCAGCAGGCCGTGCAATCTGTGTCAGTGCCACCAATTAGTAGCACTGGCTCAAATAGCTAGCTCTGCTGTTTTAAAGTGACACTGGGGTCCTTATGGGCCAGGTCTTGTTTTTTGCTTTTTAGCCGACTAGTGCTTAATCTTTAGTTATTAATTTACTAACATAGATAGGTAAAAAAGTGGCTAGGCCGTTAATATTAGAGTTCGAAGGTGCTTTGTATCATGTTACGTCGCGAGGGAATGAGCGAAGAAAGTGGCTTAAGTGCACAAATTTATCTGCCTATAAAAATACAAAGCTCTGCACAGTAACCTGTGCAGAGTTTGTTATTTGTAACACTTAAATATCTGTAAAACTGATATAACCGTTGAGCTTAAAGTGCTTTAAAGCGGATGGCAGTGCCGCCGCTTGTTGCTAGTTTTAAAGTTAGCTTATCGTTTGCACTAACTACGCGCTTTTCGATATCTAAATCGTACGGGTTGTTTTTCCATTCTGCGTTTTTACCGTCTTGGTATATATGCGCTTCAAACTTTTTACCTTTTTCTAAAAAGTCGAGTTTTACCTCAATGGTGCGGGCTTTTTCGTCAGTCACTGCACCTAAGTACCAATCGTTTCCTGAGTATTTATCGCGTTTTCGTTCTTTACGAGCGAATACAATGAAGTCGCCCACCTCGCCATCAAGCGCAATACTCTGCTGCCAATCGGTTGGTACATCTTGAATAAATTGAAATGCATCTGGCTTAGCTAAGTAGTTTTTGGGTAGGTCGGCAGCCATTTGAATCGGGCTATACAGCACAACATAAAGTGCAAGTTGCTTGGCAAGCGTTGTTTGTGGGCGGTTTGTATCATCGCCTAAGCCATTAAAGCCCATATCAAATATACCGGGGGTAAAGTCCATTGGCCCTGCCAGCATACGGGTAAACGCAAGCATAGGGATATGCTCTGGCGGGTTAGGCGGTGTGCCCCATGCATTAAACTCTTGCCCACGAGCGCCTTCGCGCGCAATCCAGTTGGGGTAGGTACGGCGCAGGCCAGTGTCTTTTATAGGTTCGTGAGTGTTAATACTAATTTTATGTTTAGCAGCGAGCTTTACGTTATAAAGGTATTCGTTAACCATAAATTGGCCGTCGTGCCACTCATGGCGGGCAATATCGTTTTCATCTATGCGTTTTATGTTACCGCCATCGGCCACATAGCCCGTTTTAACTTGGCTTACGTTTGACTTTTCGTAAAGGGCAAAGGCATCTTCCATTTGATTGCGATAGTTAGTTACATTGCCCGAGGTTTCGTGGTGGCCAATTAACTGCACCCCTTTTTGTTTACCGTAGCGGGTAAGCTCCTCAATATCAAAGTCGTCGTAGGGTTGTGTAAAACTAAACACATCGCCATTAAAAAACCAGTCGCCATCCCAGCCTATGTTCCACCCTTCTACTAATACGCCGTCAAAGCCATATTCTGCGGCAAAGTCCATGTAGTATTTGGTTGTTTGAGTTGTAGCACCGTGTTTTTCACCACTGCCCCATGTTTGCGTATTTATGTGCATCCCCCACCAGATACCGACGTATTTACCGGGTTTTACCCATGAAACATCACCTAATTTATTTGGCTCATTAAGGTTTAAAATAATATCCGAGTTAATCAGGTCGACCGCTTTACTGCCTATTTGAATAGTACGCCACGGTGTATTAAATGCGCCTTGCTTTTTTACTGCAATGCCGTCAGACCACGGTGTTAAATCAGCTTGAAAAACACCTGGTCGACGCTGGTTAAGGGTCATACCTGCATAATCGACAAGGGCTGCTTCGTGAATGCTAACGTGTACGCCCTCTTTGTTTTTAAACGTAAAAGGGGTATGTACTAAGGGGGCGTCGTTAAGTGGGGTGGTGTTATAAACATATTCGTAACGGTTCCAGCCTCGGGCTGGGATCCACCACGCTGTTGCACTTTGGCTGTCGGTAATGGCAAATTCGGTAAGTTCTTTTGTGATTTCTATATTTTCAAAACCGGGTTGCTTGGGTACTTCGTATCTAAAGCCCACGCCGTTGTTAAAGGCTCTAAATTTAACGGTAAATACGCCGCCTTGTGGTTTTTTAAATGTAATAGCAACTTCGTTATGATTGTCGGTAACGATTTGTCGTTCGCCCCAAGGTTGCTGCCACTGGGTGTTTTGTGTGTTTTTTTGTGTATGGGTTATTTTAAAGCCTTCGCTAAAAGGGGCTTGTTGTTTAAATTTAAACCCCAGTGCGGAGTGATTAATAACCGGTTTGTTTTTAAAGTCGATTGAATAGCTGGGGGTCGTTAATTCGTCAGAAATAGTTATTTTAATATTGCCGTTGGGCGATTGTAATGTGGCTGTTTGTGCAAAACAGCTGCCCGAAAAAGCGAAAAGCAGAAGTGCTGATGTTCTCATTTAAGAGATCCTTACTGTGTCAGTGTGACTTATCAGAATAAAGGCTGTTGTTAGCAAATACGAATGTCTACATACGTATTCATTATCAAATAAAATAGAAAGAAATAAGTCACCTAATAGGTCTATACTGTAAATAATTTGAAAAATAAGAATAGTAAGATGATGTTCAAATATTTAACGTTAATTATTGTCATGTTATTAACTTGGCAGGTACAAGCGGTTTCTATCACGGTTAACAATAATAAAAATGAGCCTATGGCTAACGCCGTGGTGTGGTTGACTTCTGAGGTGCTTTCTAGTCAACCTAGTCAAGCAGATACACTTTATTCTATGGTGCAAAAGGATAGGGAGTTTACGCCGCGCATTTTAGTTGTACCACAAAATGCAAAAGTGGAATTTCCGAACGCCGATTCAATTTTGCATCATGTGTATTCGTTTTCTGAGGCAAAAACGTTCGAATTAAAGTTATATAAGGAACAACCCAAGGCGCCATTAGTGTTTGATCAAACAGGTGTTGTTGAGTTGGGCTGTAACATTCATGACTGGATGCTTGGTTATATTGTGGTTGTTGATAGCCCTATTTTTGCTATTACCGATAACAGCGGACATGTAAATTTAAGCGCAGAGCCAGGCGAGTACACCCTTAATGTGTGGCATTCAGGGTTTGGCGATATAAGCCATGTTGAGTCTAAAAAAGTCACCATAGGGCAAGCTTCATTTATTTATAAAGTGAAACAAGCCATAACCGAGCAGTTTGATTTTGCTACGGATGAATTTGATGATTATTAACCACATGCTTAAATATGCGGTTGTAAGTGGTGTGTTTTTATTTAGTGCATCAATTAGTGCACAGGTTAAGGGGCTGCTACAAGTACGTGCAGTTCAAGGCGACACGCTAAAAAGCTTTCAAGACGGAGGCACTGGCTTATACCGGCACGATACTAAAAGCGATAGCGTGTTGTTATCGCAAGGTATTATTGATGTGCGCGCCGATTTAGCAACAAGTTGGTCTGCTCATGGTGTGTTAAACGTTAATCAGGACCCTGATGTAGGATTAGGTTTAACACAAGCCTATTTTACATATAAACCATTAATCAGTAGCGCTTATAAGTGGCATGTGCGAGTGGGTGGTTTTTATCCGCTAATGTCGCTAGAGAACCCAGATATTGGCTGGACATCTCCTTACAACTATACCAATTCAGCAATTAATAGTTGGATTGGTGAAGAGCTTAGAACCGTTGGCGCAGAGGTAACAATAAAACGCCCAGCTAAACGTTTTAACAGCCCGCATAGTTTTAGTTTAGTGGGGGCAACATTTAAAGGTAACGACCCTACAGGCACGCTGCTGTCTTGGCGCGGTTTTGCCATGCACGATAGGCAAACTACATTTAACGAAGGTATTAGGTTTGCACCCGTTGCGGCACTTGATGACTTTTCACTGCGTTGGCAGGCAAACCAGGTTTTACCGTTTGAAGAAGTTGATGGGCGCTTTGGCTATTACCTAGGTGCACACTGGGATTTTTTAAAACAGTCACAATTTAGGATTTATTATTACGACAATAACGGTGATCCGACTAAACTAAACATTAGTTCTGGGCAATATGCATGGCATACACGCTTCACCAGCGCTGCTTGGTTATATAAATTTAATAATAAAACGCGTTTTATAACGCAGGTATTAACGGGTAAAACCGAAATGGGGCATAACAAATTAATAGATAACGCCTTTTATAGTCATTATTTAATGTTAAGCCATAAAGAAGGTAAACATAGAGTATCGGTACGGTACGACTACTTTAAGGTAACCGATAACGACACGACAGTATTTGACCCAAATGCAAGCGATGGCGAAGGGTTAACAGCCTCATGGCGTTACGCGTTTAGCAAACATGGTCAACTAGGTATTGAAGGCTCAGCACTAAAAAGCTTTATAGACAATAGAGCTGCAATGGGGTTACAGCAGCGAGTTTCGCAGCAGCAAGTAATGATTAACACGCAATGGAAGTTTTAGGTTTTATCAACCTACTGCAATTTTAGGTTTAATTTGTAATAGGCGTTTAGGGCCTTGTAGGATGATAAAATGAATTTGCATAGTATTCGCGTTAAAGTGTCGTTTCCTATTGTTGTATTAGGACTTGCCATACTCTCGTTAATTGTGGGGTATACCTACTTAATAACTTTACAAAAAAATGCACTTGATGTGCAGTCTGAAAAGTTTATTAAGGCGCTGTCTCTTGCTTTAAACGCAGACCGCGACCTATACCAAGCTAAAGTTGCCGAATTAAATTTAGTAACACATTCAAAAAATACAGAAAAGTACCAGGCAGAGCACGAAGAAAATGCAATGCAAGTTACTGATAAACTTAATCAGTATTTATCTTTAATGAAAGATTACCCCAGTATAGCTAAAGAGCTAAATGGCTTTGAAAACGACTTTAATACGTGGCTAGCAGCGTCAAAAAGCTACATAGCCGATAAGAAAAACCAAGCCAAACAAACGAATTCAGAGCAAGCATTTGCCACTTTAAGGATTAAGCTTGATAAAGCCGGCGAGCTGGCTGAAAAAACCTCTGAGCAAGAAATCATCACGCTTTCGTCTAATATTATTTCAACCAAAATTATGATGTTAGTCATCGTTGTTATTATTTTAATTGCAGCGAGTTGGTTTAGTTACAGTGTGCCTAAACAACTCACTCGGCAAATCAATTATGTAACTAAGCGCATTAGTGATATTGCCTCCGGGGATGGCGACTTAACTGGGCGCATACAAGTTACGTCTAAAGATGAGTTTTCTGACTTAGCCACCGAATTTAATACTTTTTTAGATAACTTACAGCAATTGATACGCGATATATTAGAGCAATCTAAAGAGTTAAATGGCTTAGGTGTTGAGCTAAGTAAAGTGGCCACACAAAATAACAATGTAAACCAAGCCTTGGGGCAAGCGTCAGAGTCTATTGTAAGCGCAGTACATGAAATGAGCACTGCCAGCAAGGAGGTGGCAGGTGTTGCGCAGCAGTCATCAAGCGAAGCCGATAACTCGTTAAAACTGGCTCAACAAGGACTTAGTGCAGTGGCTAACTCTAGTTCGCGTATAACTTCCCTTTCTAACAATATGGAGCAAGCAATGGCTCGCTCTACAGAGCTACAGCAAAGCTCTGACAATATCGCTAAAGTTTTAGAGGTCATTCGCGCCATAGCAGAGCAAACAAACTTATTAGCACTTAATGCGGCAATAGAGGCGGCACGCGCTGGTGAATACGGGCGAGGCTTTGCGGTTGTGGCTGACGAAGTAAGAACGCTTGCTACGCGCACACAAGATAGTACCAACGATATTCAACAAATGATTGAGCTGTTTGCATCGAGTGTATCGCAGTCAATTAAAGCCATCGATGAAAGTAAGCAATTTGCAGATGATGCTGTGGAGTCGTTTTCACAAACTAACGATATACTCAATGCTATGCAAAGCTCATCGACTAAAGTAAACGATATGGCGATGCAAACTGCGCAAGCTACGGAAGAGCAAACAACGGTTTCTGATGAAATAAGCCATAACTTATCGTCACTTAACGATCAAACCTTAGAGGGTGGGTCGCTGGCGCGCACAACGCAAGATGTATCAAATAAAATGGAGCAGCTAACAGATGAACTTAATCGATTAGTTAACCGGTTTAAGGTTTAATATAACAAAAAGGGAGCCTGTAGAGCTCCCTTTTTGGCGTATTAACATTTATTATTTTTTATCAAACGCGCGTTTCATAAAGTTAGGTGTTGCTAATGCACCATGGTGAATACCGCTGTTGTAGTATTCACTTTGCTCGGCTATTTGTGCTGCGCCATCTTCTCTGAAGCCGTTAAAGGTTTCAGACTTACGAGCAAGAGTTACCGACCATAAACCGCTTGGGTAAATTGGTTGTGGGAATGGTAATGTTTGTAAATCGTTAAAGCCAACACTTAGCATCGCTTCACGCATTTCAACCAGTAGTGGCATATGCATAAGTGGCGATTCACTTTGCTGTACTAAAATACCACCAGGGCGAAGTGCATTTAAGCAGCTTGTGTAAAATGCATGGTTAAATAGACCTTCGCCAGGTCCTACCGGGTCTGTGCCGTCAACAATAACCACGTCGATAGACTCACTAGCTGCTTCGCGCATGTACTTAATACCATCGTCAAACATAACTGTAGCGCGTGCATCATTATTAGATTCGCACAGCTCTGGGAAGTATTTTAACGACATTTGTGTGACTACTTCGTCTATGTCAATTTGCGTTACGCTTTCTACGCCAGGGTGTTTTAATACTTCACGTAACGTGCCGCAGTCGCCGCCGCCAATAATAACCACATTTTTAGGATTTGGGTGTGCCAAAAGTGCAGGATGGCTGATCATTTCATGATAAAAAAAGTTTTCGCGGGTTGATACCATGGTACAACCGTCGATGATCATTAAATTACCAAAGTCTGTGGTTTCGAACATTTCTACTTTTTGAAAAGGAGACTGTTTTTCATCTAACTTTTTGTTAATACGTAATGAAAATGCGCTGCCGTCACGATCGCTAATTTCAGTAAACCACTTACTTTGATCTAAGTTTGCCATAGTTGCTGATACACTTTTTAGGTTGAGGTAAAAAAAGGGCAATTCTGCCAGTGCTTGGCAGTTTGCTCAATGACATTTTAACTGATTTAGCGAATAAAGTTAGTTAGGAGTGAGTGAAAGTTCAATTTTTGTTAGCCTAGGAGATAGCGACGTATTAAAATGCGCCTTTATACCTAATTGACGAAAGAAGAGTTGCCATGACCTGGGGTTTAGAAACAGCACGTGCCACTTATAATGTTGCTCATTGGAGTGATGGTTATTTTGATATTAATGCACAAGGCGAGTTGGTTGCCTACCCCGACGGCGATCAAAGCAAAGCTGCAATCTCTTTAACCGATTTAACTGAGCAATTTAAACAGCAAGGGTTAACACTGCCTGTTTTAGTGCGCTTTACCGACATTTTAAAAAATCGTGTTGATACGCTTACTAATGCTTTTACTAAAGCGCGCAGTAGTCGTGAGTACAATGGTAAATACACCTGTGTTTATCCTATCAAAGTAAATCAGCAGCGCTCTGTTGTTAGTAAATTATTGGCGCACCCAAGCGGGTTAGTTGGCCTTGAAGCGGGCTCAAAACCAGAGTTAATGGCTATTTTAGGTGTGGCAAAAGAGCCAATCACTATTGTATGTAATGGCTACAAAGACAGTGAGTTTTTACGTTTAGCGTGCATTGGCCAAGCTATGGGGCACAGCGTAAAAATAGTAGTAGAAAAGCTATCTGAGCTAACCACTTTACTTGAAGAAATCGATAATTTGGGGATTGAACCTGCAATAGGTATTCGCATTCGCTTAAATTCGGTGGGTAAAGGTAAGTGGCAAAATACCGGTGGCGAAAAAGGTAAGTTTGGTTTAACTGCAGGGCAAGTATTAAGTGCGGTAGAAGTGCTTAAAAAACACAATAAATTACACTTGATGCAAATGGTGCATTTTCATATTGGCTCTCAAATTGCCAATATACGTGATATACACCGCGCACTTCGTGAATGTGCGCGTCACTTTGCAGAATTAACACAGCTAGGTGTGCCGCTCAATACCGTAGATGTTGGGGGCGGTTTAGGCGTAGATTATGAAGGGTCGGGCTCTCGTAGTGCGTGCTCAATGAACTACACAGTGGAAGAGTATGCTCGTAATGTAGTCAATGCGTTTGCTGAGGTGTGCGACCAACACGATTTAACCCATCCGGCTATTATTACAGAATCAGGCCGTGCTTTAACCGCGCATCATGCGGTACTCATCACCGATGTGATTGACGTTGAAAAAGCACCCAATCATTTAAATCCAGAACCACCGCTTGAAAACAGCGTGTTAGTGCTTGATGAAATGTGGCAATGCTTACAGCGTTTAAATCCGCGCATGGCGCTAGAAATTTACCACGATGCGATGCACTTATTTAGCGAAGCTCACGATCAGTACGTACATGGTTTAGTAAGCATGTTAGAGTGGGCGAAAATAGAGCAGCTTTATTTTACTATTTTACACCGCGTGCGTGCATCGCTTAGTAATAACGCCCGCGCACACCGAGAAGTACTTGACGATTTAAATGAAAAATTAGCCGATAAACTGTTTGTTAATTTTTCACTGTTTCAATCGTTACCTGATGTGTGGGGCATACAGCAGTTGTTTCCGGTTATGCCAATCGAAAACTTAACGCAACCGCTTACTCAGCGCGCCATTATCCAAGATATTACTTGTGACTCGGATGGGCAAATACGCGAATACGTTGAAGGTGCAGGTATTGAAACCAGCTTACCAATCCCTGAATATAAGCATGGCGAACAATACCACCTTGCTATGTTTATGGTTGGCGCGTATCAAGAAATTTTAGGTGACCTACATAACCTCTTTGGTGATACCGATTCAGTGCATGTTGAGCTAAACGACGACGGCTATGTATTAACCAATGCCATAAAAGGTGATAGCGTTAAGGATGTATTAAAGTTTGTTGATTACGATAGTGCTATTTTAGCTGAAAATTTTGCTTATCAAATTAATAAACTAGACGCCTCAGAGCAGTGTAAAGCGGGTTATTTAGCCGAGCTCAATGCGGGCCTTGAAGGCTACACCTATTTTGAAGATTAATTTTTAAGTATAAAAGCGCAGTGTTTAATGCTGCGCACCGTTAAAGGAATAGAAGTAATGTCAGTTATTCGTAGTGTTTTTAGTCTTATTTTTTATGCATTAAACACACTTT
This sequence comes from Pseudoalteromonas sp. H71, assembly GCF_001468485.1. Taxonomy (GTDB): domain Bacteria; phylum Pseudomonadota; class Gammaproteobacteria; order Enterobacterales; family Alteromonadaceae; genus Pseudoalteromonas. The sequence goes on along the minus strand of NZ_LODI01000003.1, from coordinate 48,145 downwards.
TTTGGTTTATACCTATTTTTATTTGTGGCTTATTAAAGCTTATTCCTATCAAACCATTACAAAAGTTATTGAGTTGGGTTGCTAAACAGTGCGCCACTATTTGGGTGTCGTTCAACACTTTAAACCAGTTGTTACTTACACCAACAAAACTTAACGTAACGGGCTTAGACTCTCTTAAACTAAAAGATTGGTACTTGGTGATTGCCAATCATCAAAGCTGGGTAGACATTTTAGTATTACAGCGTGTATTTAATCGTAAAATTCCGTTTTTAAATTTCTTTTTAAAGAAAGAGCTCATTTATGTGCCTGTGTTGGGATTATGTTGGTGGGCGCTCGACTTTCCATTTATGACGCGCACCAGTAAAAGCCAGCTTAAAAAGAACCCTAAACTACGTGGTAAAGACTTAGAAACAACACGTAAAGCATGCGAAAAATTTAAAGAAATGCCTGTGACGGTAGTTAACTTTGTTGAAGGTACGCGCTTTACGCAAAGTAAACATGCAAAACAGCAAAGTCCGTTTCCGCATTTATTAAAACCAAAAGCTGGTGGTATAGCCTTTGTTATGCAAGCAATGGGTGAGCAAATTTCTCAAGTTGTGAACGTTACATTGCATTACCCTGACGGTATTCCTACGTTTATGGATTTTGCTGGCGGAAAAGTAAAAAATATTAATATACACGTGAATGTTATGCCGGTAAGTGACGAGCTAATTGGTGATTACACGGGCGATTCTGAATTTAGAGTTCGTTTTCAAGGCGAGTTAAACCGTTTATGGGAAGAAAAAGAACAAACATTGCAATCACTTGACGCCCCAACAAGTACAAAATAACACGGTGAGCTTACAGTTATGCTAAAAAAATGGTTACCAAATTGGCTAAATGGCCTAATTGTAGGCTGCGTATTATTTACTAACCTTATAATTTTTGGCGTATTGGTATTACTTTTAGGATTAGTGAAGTTATTACTGCCTATCCATGCTGTTAATCTTTTATTACATAGCGCTTATCGGGGGTGGTGTAACGGTAATCGATTGGGTTTATGGCTAGGCTGCCCAGATATTAAAATTGATGTAAAAGGTGATTTAAACTCAAAAAGTTGGTACTTACTAATTTGTAATCATATGAGTTGGTTAGATATTACGGTACTTAGTTCGATGCATGCGTTACCCGCCCCTAAGTTTTTTTTAAAAGACGATTTAAAGTATGTGCCATTTATTGGCACTGGCGCATGGGCGATGGGAATGCCATTTATGAAGCGTGTAAGCAAAGCGCAAATAGCTAAAAACCCAAAGTTGAAAGGGTTAGACATAGAGCGTACCAAAAACAGCTGTCGTAACTTTCGTAACCACCCAACAACTATTATCAACTTTGTTGAAGGAACGCGTTATACCCCCGCTAAACATGCACAACAGCAAAGCCCGTTTAAGCACTTACTAAAGCCAAAGGCTGGCGGAATTGCCTTTGCACTGGAAGTACTCGGAACCCAGTTTGATGCTATGTTAAATACCAGTTTGGTCTATAGCGGTAAGTCAGATCATGTGTGCCGCAACTTATTAAAAGGTGAGCTAGACTCTATTCACGTATCAATTGATGTAATGGCTATTACCGACACTATGTTAGGTAGCTATCAAACAGATGAAGCGTTCAAAGCTAACTTTCAACAATATGTGAACGACTTATGGGTTGCAAAAGATAAGCAATTGGCAGGTATTTATGCCCAGCAGGCAATGCCAGATGCACAAATTAGTAAGGAAGCCAAAACACTATGACCAACACCCATATACAAGAGCTAATTGCTCCTTGGTTTGAAAATGTCCCCGACGCTGCTTTTTTTAGTGCACTAACGGCTACCGCCATTGGCATTTGCTCGTTACTTGTTGTGTATTTATTTACTCGCAGGCTTATGCTGCCAGGTATTCAAAAGGTGGTTACTAAGTTATCGCCTGAGCGTATTGGCGCGCTTTCCCCAATGTTAACTAAGCTTAATAAGCGTATTGCTGGGCTCCTGTGTTGTGTATTGTTTTTAGCCACCTTTGACAGTTTTTATCCGGTTGGTGAGTTAGCGGCTGAAATACTTAAAACCATAGGCCAAGCCTTATTAATTATTTACACTGGTTTTATTATCAGCAGTATTGTTAGTATCGCTGCTGCTATTTATAACCAATTAGACTTTGCCCGAGAAGTTCCCATTCAAGGCCTTGTTCAAGTTGTAAAACTAATTACCTTTATTGTGTGTGGCATTTTAATTGTTAGTATTGTGCTTGAAAAATCACCGACATATATTCTTTCGGGTTTTGGTGCTATTGCCGCCGTCACTTTATTAGTATTTAAAGATACGATTTTAGGGTTTGTTGCCAGTATACAAATTGCGGCTAACCGATTAGTTACTTATGGTGATTGGATCCAAGTTGATAATTACGGCGCCGATGGTGAGGTAATAGACTTAGGCTTAAATACGGTAAAAGTACGTAACTGGGATAACACCATTACGACGATTCCTACGTACATGCTGGTGGCCGGGTCGTTCAAAAACTGGCGAGGTATGCAAGAGTCGGGTGGGAGGCGGATTAAGCGCTCACTCAATATTGATATGAACAGTATTTGCCTAGTAAACGACGAGTTTAGAGCGCAAATTGATGCGGCTATTCCGCTACATGAGTATATTCGAGTGTCGGCATTACCAGAGCCTGTGTCTAATTTAGGGCTGTTTCGCCGTTATGCTGAAGGGTATTTAAAGCAGCATAGTAAAATAAACTCTTCGCTTACTTTAATGGTGAGAGAGCTTCAACCGTTAAACCACGGTTTACCTATTGAGTTTTACTGTTTTAGTGAAGATAAGCGCTGGATCTCTTACGAACATTTGCAAGCCGAAATAATGGATCACTTACTTGCCGTGCTGCCTATTTTTGGATTACGTGCTTATCAAAGTGTGAGTGGGCAGTTAAGCCCACCAACCAATGCGGGGCAAACTGAAAAGCCCAGTATTAAAGTGCCCAGTAATGCTGTGCAAGACCCACGCTAATAAAGAATATTAATAGCCACCAAATAGGTGGCTTTTTAAATTGTAGCCATGCAAAAGCCACAACAACTAACCCAACATGTAACCAGCTGTGCACTGCCGATGTCCAAATAGGTGAGTATAAAGCTGCGGCCAAAAAGCCCACAACGGCAGCATTAAGTGCGGCAATTGAACTAGCAAAACGCGGTTTATTAGCCAAGTTAAGCCAGCTTTTTTGAAATGCTAACATTAATAAAAAGCCGGGTGAAAAAATTAATAACGTAGCAACCAGTGCGCCAAATAAAGGCTGCGCAGTATTAAGTTGTGCACCTAAATAAGTAGCAATAGTAAACATAGGGCCAGGGATTGCTTGAGCGCTGGCATAAGCACTTAAAAATTGGTCATTACTCAGCGCGGGTACACCAGCTTGCAATACAGGTAATACAACGTGCCCACCACCAAACACCATAGCGCCTGCTTGGTAAAAAGGAGCAAATAAAGCAAATTCTTTTCCAAGGGGGGCAAAGCTAATAGCCAGTAACAATGCAAATAAGCTCAGAGCAACCCAGTTAATATTACTTTTTGTGTCGGTATTCGTATTTTGATTTGCCTCGCCTAATTTTAATAAAGGCCATATAGCACCAATAGATGCAGCAATAACTAAAACTGCAATTTGCGTGCTTAACACCGGAAGTAGTACAAGCGCTAAGGTGCTTAATACGGCAAGTAACTTAAGCACCGCACTTGTGCAAAAGCTTTTAGCCATAGACAGTGTGGCATCAGCTACGATGACCACGGCAAATAGTTTCAAACCCGCAATAATGGCATAATAAACGGCATCAAATTGGTGTGCACTAATGGCCAGTATCACCATAATTAAAAAAGATGGCAGCGTAAAACCAACAAACGCAGTAATACCGCCTAATATCCCTGCGCGTTCAACGCCAATAGCAAAGCTTACTTGGCTCGAACCAGGCCCCGGCAACGCTTGGCTTAAACTAATTAATTGCGCGTAGCGTGTGTTGGTGATCCAATTTAATGTATCTACAAAGTGGCGCTTAAAATAGCCTAAGTGTGCCGCTGGGCCACCAAAGCTCATGCAGCCAAGTAAAAAAAACTGTCTAAAAATAGCAATCAGCATTGCGCTTTTATCCTTTTTTGAATTCATTAAATTGTCACAAAGGAATATGACATATTTATTAAAACTCAATTTTGTAGGGTTAATAACAAAATTATAAGGTGATTGTTACGCACTTCATAGTTTGTTCATACAGGTAATTACATACTGTTGCTAATTTCTAAATGAATAGGACATCATCATGACATTAACAAAATCACTTTTAAGCGTTACAGTAGTAGCCGTATTACTTTCAGGTTGTGAAATGAATAATACCGGCAAAGGCGCGGCAATTGGCGCAGCTGCTGGTGGCGTGCTAGGTAAAGCAACGGGTAACCACAAAGACAAGCGCATATTTATTGGTGCTGCTATTGGTGCATTAGCAGGCGCTGCTGTGGGTGATTACATGGATAAGCAGGAAGAAGCGTTTCGTGATGAATTAGCCGGTTCGGGTGTTGAGGTGGTACGCGAAGGCGATAACTTACGCTTGGTTATGCCCTCTAATATTACGTTTGCAACCGACCAATCATACATTTCAACAGGGTTTAACGATACGCTAAACGCCATTGCTAAAGTTATGAACAAGTATGAGAAAACCTACCTAAGCGTAGAAGGGCATACAGATAGCACAGGGCAAGATAGCTACAACATGAACTTGTCGCGCGAACGCGCTCAAAGTGTAAAGGCTTACTTAGCCAACCAAGATATTATGGCAGCACGCATTAGCACTAGCGGCTTTGGTGAAACACGCCCAATTGCCACTAACGACACTGCAAACGGGCGAGCTCAAAACCGTCGTGTAGAAATTCAAATAGTGCCAAATACAGAAGGTTAATCCTTATTAAACTGTAATTCACACAGCTTTTGATACAGCGGGTTGCTTGCCACTAACTCTTGGTGAGTACCCGTTGCAATAATTTCTCCATTTTCCATCACTACAATCATATCTGCATGAATAACTGTTGCTAGCCTATGTGCAATAATAAGCGTGGTTCTATTTTGCATTAAGTGCTCAAGCGCGGCTTGAACATGGTGCTCACTTTGCGCATCGAGTGCGCTGGTTGCTTCATCAAGAAGGAGTATTTCAGGGTCTTTCAAAATAGCCCTAGCAAGTACTATACGCTGCTTTTGCCCACCGGATAACCTAACGCCTTGCTCGCCTAAAAAGCTGTTGTAACCTTGTGGTAATTGTTTAATAAATTCATCGGCATGAGCATGTTTTGCAGCAGCGTATACTTGTTCATCAGTGGCGTTTGGGTTGCCGTAACGAATGTTATGCATTACATCTGAGCTAAATAAAATAGGGTTTTGTGCCACCATGCCCATTTTGTCACGCAGGGTGTTTAAAGAGAGCGACTTAATATCAATATCGTGAAATTTTATTGCGCCACTAGCTGGGTCGTAAAAGCGCTGTAGTAGCTCAAATAAGGTTGTTTTACCTGCGCCAGATGGGCCAACAATAGCCACTGTTTGACCTTGCGAAATGCTTAAGCTTATTTTGTTAAGTGCACTGACATCCGGGCGAGACGGATAATTAAAGCTGATATTTTCAAGCGAGATTGCAGGCAAGCTTGCGTTATTTTGTAGCTGAGCGTCTTGCGGGTTTTCAGGATTTTCAATTTCACTTTTTACCGCAAGTAATTCAAGTAAGCGGGCGGCTGCACCTGCCGCTCTTTGCAATTCGCCGTACACTTCTGCAACCGTAGCCACCGACATTGCCACCATAATAGCGTAAAACACGAATGCACCCAGTTCACCCCCGGTCATAGTGCCTGCCAGTACATCACTGCCGCCAACCCACAGCATTGCGCTGATGGCACTAAAGGTTAAAAATATTACAGCAGCAATTAAAAACGAGCGCTGTTTAATGCGGCTTTTGGCAACGTTAAAGGCTTTTTCGGTTTCAAGTGCAAAAGCATGTTGCTCTTGCGTTTCGTGGCTATAACTTTGTACCACTTTAATATTTTGAATGATCTCGCCGGCATAGGTGCTTATATCGGCAATGGCGTCTTGGCTAGAGCTTGCAAGCCTACGCACCTTTTTGCCAAATACCATCATCGGCACTAATACTAGTGGCACACACGCAACCACAACTAGCGTGAGTTTTAGGTTAGTTATTAATAACATGACCAAACCGCCAACCAGCATTAATGTACTGCGCAGCGCCATTGAAAACGAGGAGCCAATAATAGATTGCAGTAAAGTGGTGTCGGTTGTTAAACGCGACATAAGCTCGCCACTGCGGTTTTCTTCAAAGTAGCTTGGATGCAATGTCACAATACGGTTAAACACGGCCTTACGAATATCGTTACTCACTCGCTCGCCAATCCACGACATTAGATAAAATCGGCTAAACGTGCCTACAGCCAATAAGCTAATTAAACCAATAAGTACCAATACAGCTTGTTTAAGTTGCGCTTGAGATCCCGCAATAAAGCCATGATCTATAACAAATTTAACCCCTTGGCCTAACGATAAATTAACACCAGCCGTTACTAATAAAGCGCCAAGGGCTGCTACGACCATCCATTTATAGGGTTTAATAAATGCAAAAATAGGCAATAAACTGCTAAATGCAGCTTTTTCGGTTGCGGGGGTAATGTTTGGCATAGTGGATTCTTTTTATAAGTTGAGGTATAGATATGGCATCATTGAATTAAAAATCAATAGCTTTAAAAATCATCAATAAGGAATCGTTATGACAAGCAACATAATAACAGGCCAATTTACGGTGGCATTAGCCCCAATAGATGGCTATGCCAAAGGTCAAAACGGCATTAATTTAGGGCGTATGTCTATTGATAAAACATTTAAAGGCGCACTTAATGCTACTAGCCAAGGCGAAATGTTAAGCGCCATGACGCCAGTGCAAGGCAGTGCCGGTTATGTAGCAATTGAGCAAGTAATAGGCGAGCTTGAAGGCAAAAAAGGCAGCTTTGTATTACAGCATTTTGGCACAATGGATAAAGGCCAAGACAGCCTAATTTTAAATGTAATTCCCGACTCAGGCACTGATGAGCTAGAAGGATTAGCGGGTAGTATGAAAATACGCATTGAAAACGGTGTACATAACTACGATTTTCAATACACGTTATAAAATACACAGGGATTTAAATGCAAAAAGTAATCGAATTTAGAAAGACCCGCTTTATGGGTGGGGTAGACATAGCGGCGCTGAATGATCGCATACAGGAATTAAATCAAGATGGCTGGAAGGTAATTAGCGCAGTGCCAATAACCGGTTTTTATGGGCAAGTGCATGGTTATACATTATTTATTGAAATTGACGAGCTGTAAATGACTCTTTCTATGTGGTTAGGCCTAGTGGCTATTTGTATGATGGGCGCAATGTCGCCGGGTCCAAGCCTTGCGGTTGTATTAAAGCATTCGCTTAACGGCAGTATGAAAAACGGCATGCTAGCGGCGCTAAGTCACGGTATTGGAGTGGGATTATATGCGGGAGCCTCATTACTTGGTTTGGGTGCGTTAATGCTGCAGTTTCCTACTGTGTATCAGGTGTTAGTGTATTTAGGCGCTGCCTATTTAGCTTACCTAGGAATTAAAATTTTATTGTCTAAACCCAACAATGATGAACTTAAAATACAAAATAGCGAAGTAAGTAGCATTAAAGCATTACAAGATGGGTTTGCCATTGCCTTTTTAAATCCCAAACTTGCTATTTTCTTTTTAGCCTTGTTTTCACAGTTTATTGATCCAGAAAATCTTACCCTAAGCATTGCAATGGTGATGTGTTTAACTGTATTTGTGATTGATACCGGTTGGTACTTACTTGTTGCCGCCCTAACAGAGCTTTCTAAAAACCGTTTTGGGTTTACTAAACACAATCCATGGTTAGACAAAGTACTGGGTTTTGTATTTGTTGCCTTAGCCATTAGGGTGGTAGTGAGTATTTAAGCTATTGCTAACTAAATTGCTCAAAATAGCTACAGCCTAAGTGGGCTATACTGCATACGTATTCATCACAAAATATTCACCTTTTGGTTACAATTTGTTGGGTGTGTTTTTACTGCACTGACACACCACACAAAACAATAACCAAAAGGCACACACATGCAAAAGTTTAAATTAAATGCGCTCATGCTGGCATTATTTGCCGCCAATAGTGCTATTGCAGCTACTGAAGAGCCACCTGAAGACACGAGTAAACCCGCTCAAGTTCAAACCGATGTAGAAGTGATTGAAGTGCGCGGCTTTAGTCGCAGCTTAATTCAATCGCTTAACCAAAAGCGATTTAGCGATACCGTTTCGGAGCAAATTTCTGCTGATGACTTAGGCGCCTTGCCTGATATTTCAATGGCCGATGCATTGACTCGTTTACCGGGTATTTCAGCTGTGCGTACTGGTGGGCAGGCTGCACAAATTAATATACGCGGGCTTTCGGGCGGCTTTGTATTTTCAACACTGAACGGTCGTGAGCAGGTATCTACAAGTGGTAGCCGCAGTATTGAGTTTGACCAATACCCATCAGAATTAATTAGCTCTGCGGCGGTATATAAATCGCCAAAGGCATCGCTTATAGAAGGTGGTGTGGCCGGTACGGTAGAGCTTGAAACTGCCAGCCCGCTTAATAATGATCAAAAACATAAATTTGTAGCTAATGTGCGCGGTATGTATAACGACCGTGCATCTGAGGTATCGGATGCCACTGAATTTGGCGACCGTATTAGCTTTTCGTATCAAGGTAAATATTTAGACGATACATTAGGTGTGGCACTGGGGTTTGCGCGTTTATTTCAACCAAGTGTAGCAACACAGTTCATTGGCCTTGCATACAACGATAGAAAAGATGTTGATGGCGCACCAAACGACACAAATGGCCCCATAGATAGCCCAGAAAGTGAATACATTAGCGAAGGCTTTGAGTTACAGCATTTAGGCGGTGAAGAAACCCGAAATGGTTATTTAGCTGCCATAGAGTGGGCACCGGTAGATAATTTTAAATTAAAAGGTGATGCGTTTTTATCTCGCTTTGATAAAGAGTCATTTGCCCGTGGTTTTAGGGTTAAATTAGGCGGCCCCTCGGCAGCATACGCAAATGCACAACTTGATGGCAATGCTGTAATTGGTGCAGCGGTTAATCGTACTTCGCAAAGTTATACCCGTGTTGAAATAGTGAATGACGACAACCAAGATTTTGACGAAGTAGACAGCTTTGGCGTTAATGCCGACTGGCAAGTAACCGATAGACTAAATGTTAATGCCGATGTAGCGCTTTCTCGCGCAAAAAGTAATTTTAGAAATGGCTTACTGTGGAGCTTAGTAGCAGAAGATGCCAATGCAGAAACGCCAGTATTTGATAACAACGTTGCAATTAACTATCAGTTAAATGGCTTAAATTTACCTGACGTTGGGTTTAATCAGGCGGCCGCCTTTAGTGATATAGACCGAGTAATGGTCAGTAAATATGGTATTTACCCTGATCAAACCGAAGATGAAGTAACGGCATTTAGACTCGATTTTAAATACGAGCTAGAAAGCGACATATTTAGCTCAGTTGAGTTTGGTGCGCGCTATTCAGATAGAGAATACAGCCGAAAGCGTTCGGTATTTGAGTACGGTAACGACGGGGCATTTTCATCAACGCAGCCCCCTTTGCGTTTAACCGACGATATGGCATCAGTGGTTGATTGGCAGGGCGACTTTAGTTATTTTCCATCGTATTTAGCCATTGATTTAAATAAAGCGCTTAATGCGTGGTTTCCAGATGGCACGCCACAGCCCGTTCAAACCTGGGGCAACGCCGATGGCGTAGACGACGCGCAAGGTTACACAACGAACTACTCGTGGTCAGTGTTGCAAAGCGGCTCGGTATTTGAAGATGTGTTAGCCGCGTACGTTATGGTAAACATTAACACGCAAATTGCCGGACTTGACCTATCGGGTAATGTGGGTGTGCGCCGTATCGAAACCGATCAATCGGCAACCGTACTTGAAAACGTAGCAGGCGATGCGCGCTTAGGTGCGCAAAATATTGTTGATGAGAATGGCATTGTAAATGATTTATACGCGCCTAATGTATTAGGCACTAAATACACCGATTACCTGCCTTCGCTAAATTTAAACCTGCAACTTAACGACAACTCGCTAGTTCGTTTTGCTGCGGCTAAAGTCATGTCGCGTGCACCAATAAACCGCTTAGCGGGCGATGCCAGCGCAAACGTAAGTGACGATGGTGTTATTAACGGTTCAAGTAATAACAACCCATTTTTAAAACCCTTTTATGCTGACCAGTACGACTTATCTTACGAATATTATTTTGAAGAAGGTAACGGTACTATCGCTGCGGCGCTATTTTATAAAAATATAGACTCGTTTGTAGAAATCTTATCAATCGAAAACTTCGATTTTAAAGGAAATGGCTTTAACGTACCTGACTCAATAGAAGATCCAGTCAGTGGCGAGCAAGTTGCAACGACCAACGGTATTTATACCACGGCAGTTAATAATGGCGAGGGTGGCTACATTAGAGGGCTAGAGCTTGCTTATACGCAAGTGTTTACCTTTTTACCTGAACCATTTAATGGTTTGGGCGCTAACGCAAGCTACTCATACACAGAAAGTGAAATTGAATCGATCACCAGTTTAGGGGGCGATACTCTCGTTCAATCTTTACCTGGGTTGTCTAATAATGTGCTAAATGCCACGTTATTTTATGCCTTAGACGATTTCGAAACGCGCCTTAATGTGCGTTACCGCGATGAGTTTGTATCAGAACAAGTTGCCATTAACGAACAGGTGGTTAATTTTGATGCTGAAACCGTCATTGATTTTCAAACGTCTTATCGCTTTAGCGATTCACTCACCATGCTTTTGCAAGTTAATAACTTAACCGATGAACCAACCCAAAGTTACTTTGGGTCGCAGCAACGAACAGGGACTACTCAGTACTTTGGTCGTCAGTTTTATCTTGGTTTTACATACAGTCATTAATTAGCAAACGGAGCGTTTAAAAATGAAAATTATAACAATGTCTAAATATTTGCTAATAGCCTTAGGGTTAATGATATTAGCAGGATGTGGTGGGACAGATGAGGTTGAGTCAGGACAGCAGCTTTTAACCTGCAATGTGCCACAAGTACCAAATGAAGCAGGTTCGCAATGTGTGGACCCTGAGCCTATAACGTGTGCAGCGCCGACTGTACCAGATGAAAAAAACGAAAGCTGTGTTGTGGGCGCCGACCCAACATTGCCTGATCCTATTGTATTTGCAGGTGAAGGTGAGGCGGTTTTATTTTATAACCGTTTAGCTGACGATAACTACGAAGGTTACCGATTACATTCGTGGAATAATGATGTGTGTGATGCTTATGCACCTCCATTTGACACGAGCGATTGGGCTAACGGCCATGAATATGATGGCATTGACCCAAACTACGGTGCCTACTGGATAATTAACCTCAAAGAAGGTTATAACGAGTGTGCTAATTTTATTGTGCACATTGGTACCGAAGGATCGGGTAAAGCGTTTGGTGATGTTGATTTAACCATGCCGCTTATGCAGGACGATGAAAAGTTTCAGCGTATGAACTTTACCATCCATGGTGAGCCTTCGGTGTTTGAATACCCTATTCTAAGCTTGGGCGAACGTCCGGTAGCGATAGATGGTGCATCAGCACATTGGATTGATTTAAATACAGTATTGTATAAGCCAAGTAATGAGCTTACACAAATTATTAAGTTGCATTCTTCAGCAACCGCTGACTTGGTGGTTGATTTAGACACTGGACTAAATGGTGAAACTGTTGAGCTGACTGCAACCGAGTTAAGTGATGAGCAAGCTGTAAAAGTACCGCATTTAATGGATTGGACTGCTTATCAGGGAAATTGGGATGCAGATGCTGCAAAGCAGCTTATAAAGCAACAGCTTGTTGTTGCAGGCTACGATGCCGATGGCAAGCTACTAGAAGCGACCTTTGTACAATCAGCAAAAGCATTAGACGCACTTTACACTCAAGGTGAAAGCGACGCGAATGAAGCCATGCTAGGTGTGCATTATAATAACAATGCAATCGATGTATCGGTTTGGGCACCCACTGCAAATAATATGATGATCACGGTTTTCGATGCTGATAAAACGCAAGTTGATAGCAGTGCGATGACTTTTGATAGCAACACAGGTATTTGGTCTATCAGTTTAGATAGCAAATACGATCGTCATTATTTCCGTTTTGCATTTGATGTTTATCACCCAACCACTAAAGCAATTGAAAGCTTATGGAGTACCGACCCATACTCACTCAATGTATCGAGTAATGGGCTTTATTCGCAACTAATCAACTTAAGCGACGACGACACTAAACCCGAAGGCTGGGATGAGCGTATCGTGCCTACTATTACTAACCCAGAAGATGCGGTTATTTATGAAGGCCATGTACGTGACTTTAGTATTCGCGACCAGTCAGTAAGCGAAGCAAACCGCGGTAAATACCTTGCATTCACTGAGCTTGAAAGCGTGCCAATGCAGCACCTTAAGCAATTAGCAGATAAGGGCTTAACACACTTTCATTTACTCCCAGTAACTGATATTGGCACCATTGAAGAAGATGCCTCACAGCGTGTGGAAATTACAGACACCTTAGGTAAATTATGTGAGCGTATTAACGATGAAGCGGATGCGTGTAAAATCGAAGATAAAAGCAGCACCATTGTCGATATTATGCAAAGTTACCTACCTGGCTCAGATGATGCACAAGCACTAGCCAGTGCGATGCGTGATTTAGACGGCTTTAACTGGGGTTATGACCCTCATCACTTTATTGCGCCTGAGGGCTCGTATGCATCAAGCAGCGATGGCATTGCTCGCGTAGTTGAGACTCGCGCTATGGTGCAATCACTGCAAGAAGTAGGACTTCGTGTTGTACTTGATGTGGTTTATAACCATACAACGTCGTCGGGTATCTGGGAAAAATCAGTGTTTGATAAGTTGGTACCGGGTTATTACCACCGTTATAACGAAGTAAGCGGTGAAATAGAGCGCTCAACCTGTTGTGAAAACACAGCAACTGAACATGTGATGATGGATAAGTTTGTTGCAGATTCAATGGTTATTCTTGCTCGTGACTTTGGTTATGACAGCTTTCGTTTTGATGTAATGGGCCATATGCCTAAATCATCAATATTAGCTGCGCGTGAAGCAGTGCAAGCAGTCGACCCTGATAACTATTTTTACGGTGAAGGCTGGGATTTTGGTGAAGTAGCTAACAATCGTTTATTCACACAAGCTAAACAGGCTGATATGGCAGGCTCAGAAGTCGGTACATTTAACGACCGTATTCGTGAAGCTGTGCGTGGTGGTGCAATGTTTAGTAATAACCCGACAGATGGCAACCTAGCCGAACAAGATACGTTACGGTTATCGCTGACGGGCAACTTACAAAATTACATTCTTAAAGACTTTAAAGGTAATTCATCTAAAGGAAATAGCTTTACTTGGAATACGCAACCAACAGCGTATGCATTAGACCCAGCAGATAGCATTAACTACGTGTCTAAGCATGATAACGAAACACTGTGGGATCAGTTGCAATACAAACATGCATCAAGCATGAGTATTGAGCAACGTGTGCGCGCGCACAACATGGCATTGTCTATTCCACTTATTAGCCAAGGCATTCCATTTATGCAATTGGGCGCTGATTTACTGCGTTCTAAGTCAATGGATCGTGATAGCTATAATGCCGGTGATTGGTTTAATGCTGTTGATTTAACCAAGGAAAATAATAACTGGAACATTGGTTTACCAAACGCAGAGAAGAACCAAGAAAAATGGTCTGAAATTATGCCTATCTCTGCTAATCCAGATGCACAGGCAATGCCGCAAGACATAGCCTATGCAGGTGATGTATTTAACGAGTTTTTACAAATACGTAGCAGCAGCCCACTATTTAGATTAACCACGGAGCAAGATGTTATTGAGCGAGTGGGTTTTCATAATGTGGGTAAAAACCAGCAACATGGCTTAATTGTAATGAGCATTGATGATGGCGAAGGGCTAACAGACTTAGACCCAGCACTTGATGCGCTTGTTGTCGTGATTAACGCAACCGAGCAAACTCTTAGCCATACTATTGCTACCGCAGCGGGCTTTGAATTACACGATGTATTAAAAAACAGTGTTGATACAAGCATGATCAGTGCTAATTTTGCTGCTGGCGAAAACGAAGGCACATTTACTGTACCGCCTTACACGTTAGCTGTTTTTACTAAAAACCAAGGTAAGAGCCAAGGTACTGGTTTAAGTGCAAATGCAACCGTAGGTGCACCTGATGTTGTACCTTATGGCAGCACCGCAGTGTTTGTTCGTGGTACGTTAAACGACTGGGGCACACGCGATGCATTCGACTATATTGGCGAAGGTGAATACCGTATAGCAATTGCGCTAAGCGCTGGCGACTACGAATTTAAAATTGCCTCTGAAGATTGGTCAACGGTTGATTTTGGCGCGCTTTCTGATGCCGATAAAGACGTTGTTGAAAATCAAAGCGAGCCATTAACGCGCTCAGGTGCAAACATGACCTTTAGTGCTGCTATTGATGCAACTTATGTATTTTCGCTTGATGCTTCAAACCCAGAAAATCCAACGCTTACTTTATATAATGAAGAGCCATTTGTAGGCACTGCCATCTATGTGCGTGGGACGCTTAATGGGTGGGGAATAACCGATGAGCTGAGCTATCAAGGTAAAGGTATTTATACTTTTACTAAAACACTGAGTGCTGCAAGCTATGAATTTAAAATAGCGTCTGAAGATTGGAGCACGGTTGATTATGGCTCTGGCGAGAGTGATGCAATTGTAATGATAGGCACTGCAGAGCAGTTATCGGTTGCAGGCGCAAATATGACCATGGATATTGCAGAAGAAGGTGAATACCAGTTTATATTTGACGCCAGTGATTTAAATAACGTATCACTGAAAGTACTTAACGCTGAAATGTTTGCACAAACACCGGTGTTTATTCGCGGCAGTTTAAATGGGTGGGGTACAGACAACCCACTGATGTACGAAGGTAATGCGGTTTACTCTACATCCATAGAGTTAGAAGCGGGCGACTATGAGTTTAAAGTAGCGTCTGAAGATTGGAGCACCGTTGATTATGGCGGTACAGGTGAAGCACCTTTAGCCACTGTTGGTCAGCTTACTTCACTCGAAGCCATAGGCGCTAATATAGCACTCAATATTACCGAACAAGGTAATTACACCTTTAAGGTAATAGGTCCAGATAGAGAAAATGTGAGCATACTTATAGATAAACAGTAGCAGTTATATTTTCCCAGACCTAAGCCGAGCATACCTTTGTATGCTCGGCTTTTTTAATGCCTTATTAAATGCATATTAAAAACGGGTGTTAACCCATGGTATTCGCGTTCCAATGTGAAAATAAACTTTATGTAAAGTGAAGCCAGTTCAGAGCATAGGTTGAAGATATTTTTTGTTTAAAAGGAGGTTATAAAAGGAAGTGTGACAATTTATTTCAATGCAAGAAGTTAAATTGCATTAAAGTTACTGTTCACGTAACTTAAGTATCTAAAGGCGTAAAGCGACCTAGTTCAGGGTATACGCTCTCATGAAATTAAGGATAAATTTATGAATAACCTCGTTTTAAAAAGCGCATCTTTCGACCCCAAAGTTCAGCAATACTGGATGCTAATGGCCACTTTTTTTAGTGTGTTAGCACTGGTGGCCATTCCGTTATTACCCATTGTTTTAGCGATTGTGTGGCTGGTGGGAGGGCGAATATTGGCGGCTATGTCGGCACAATTACTCACGCAAAAGCTCGTTGTAAAACGCGGGATATTTTTTAAAGAAGAAAAATCAATACCGCTAGAAAAAATAACCGATGTAGGCCTAAGTCAAGGCCCAATAATGCGCATGTTTGGTCTGTATCGGTTAAGTTTTGAAACAGCAGGGCAGTCTGGCCACGGTGCATTAGTGTCATTACTTGGTGTTGAAAATGCCAGTGAATTCAGAGAAGCCATACTTGAGCAAAAAGATAACTTAACTGCAAACACACCAGTAAAATCATCAAATGAAGAAACCCCGCAAAGCCAACTAGAGTTAATACGTGCACTTACCTATAGCGTAAAAAACATAGAGAATATGCTTGTTACGCTACTTGATGAAAAAAAATAGCTTTTGCTACACAAAAAAGCACTTACTAAGGAACTTAAAAAAGTATGCTGAGATATGGACTGTTTTTATGTTTATTGATTAATACGGTTACGATTAAGGCCAGTGGCATGCCACCTTATTTTAATGAGGATATAGACGCAGAATATAGAGCATTGCTAAAGCATGCTGGAGATATATTACCTAACAGTGATTTACCTCTCGCGTATCTGCCGTTATTTTATCCTTTTAGTTTTCTTGATATTCATCCGACTAAGTTTAAAAGTGATAAAGATAAACAAGCGTTTGCAAACTTTAATTTAGGTGTTTTGGGTCGTAATTTTTTAAATATAAATAAGGCACAACTCTCCAAATTACCTGCTGTTACGATATGTAAAAAACAAGCATGCAAAGAAGAACGGTTAGGCTTAATTGACGACTTTTTAAAAGTAACGATGAATGAGCTACTTAAATTCAATCAGTCAAAAGATTTAAATCTTATTCAGCAAACAGACATGTTTGTTTATCGAATAAATAATACATTTTTCACGCCAGCTCAACTTGTTACTTATTATCCATCTAAGTATGCGGGATTTGTTCCCTCAGCTAATTATAAAGTTTTTGAGTTAGGTGAAAATGAAGAGTTAATGACGTTATCAGCAGAAACTAAGCAAGTTAGGGAGTTAATGAATGCTTATAATGTTGCTGCTATCACTAAAAATGATGACAAAAGCATGAGCATAATTTTTGGAGGAGTGAGTGATAACCATTGGGGTGTTGTTGTTAATTACAGTTCAAGAATGCCAACTCAAGGTGAGTATAACCACATGGGCTTAGAATATGACATTATTGAAAAAATATCAGAAACGCACTTTTATTTTCAAACAAATTAAGTCCAACCTGAATAAGTCAGCTCGACAATTTTTTATCGTCGAGTCTACTAACTAAGGCTCTAATTATTTGGGTGTATAATAATTAAAAAGCGTCACACACCTGTGCTGCGTTACAAGTAATAACGGTGACGTTTTCGTATCCTATACGTGTGATTGCTTCAGCACTTAATGTTGCACGCGCGCCACTAGCGCAATGTAAGTAAATAGGACGGGAAGCGTCTTTTTCTATTTCCATTAACTTCATTTCTAGTAATCCGCGCGGAATATTAATTGCGCCTACAGCAGGATTGGTGGCATGTTCTGCGGGTTCGCGCACATCAATAAGTAAGCCCTTGTTTTCGCTAATCTCTTGTTTTGCTTGCTCAGCGTCGATACGTCGTTGGTTAGGTGTAATAACTTTTAGTAAATCGGGGATAGAAGTAAGCATTATATTTATTCCTTAACGCCAAATTTGCGTAGTAGTGTAATCATAGGGCACCAGCTAGTGAAAGCCGATTGCATTAAGTTTAGGGCAATAAACACAGTAAAATATACCCACCTAGGATCGTGATAGGTTTGTAATAAAATTGAGATCACAATCATTATGCCTGCGATCAGACGAAGCGCATTATTGAGTTTCATTATAGTCGGTCACTTATCCAGTTAAATACATAATTACTATAATCGTATTTCATATATTAGTAAATCCTAATATTAGACTTTTCTAATGTAACAATTTATACTGCTATCACATTAGATTATTAGAGCTTTATATGAATATTGATTTTACTGCTATGGCGGGGAATGTTGATCAAGCAGAGCAGCTATTAAAAATTTTAGCTAATAAAAATCGTTTAATGATTTTATGTTCATTGCAAGATACCGAAATGAGTGTAACGCAGCTTAATGAAGCGGTACCGTTAGCGCAGTCGGCACTTTCTCAGCATTTGGCTGCCCTTAGAAAAACGAATATTGTTGCTACTCGCCGTGAAGGACAAACTATTTATTACCGTGTGATTGATCAAAATGCTATTCATCTTTTGGGCACATTGTATGGTTTGTTTTGTAAGGGGTAGTGGCCATGAATATGATTGATAATGCAGTAAAAAGCAGTTTAACGGGTCGTATTCCAGTTATTATTTTTGTGTTATCAATTTTGTTAGGTCTGTTTGCTTTAAAACAAACACCTCGCGAGGAAGAACCGCAAATAGTGGTGCCTATGCTCGATATATATGTATCGGCTCCTAACGTTGAAGCGCCTGAAGTGACACGGTTGGTGACTCAACCACTTGAAAAGTTACTTGCCCAGCTTGGCGGTGTTGAACATATTTACTCAACCACACAAACTGGCGCTAGCGTGGTGACACTTAGGTTTGAGGTGGGCCATGATCGTGAACAAGCTATTTTAGATACCTACGCCAAGCTTAATAGTTACCAGCATACAATGCCTTCTGTTATTGAACACTGGCAAATTCGGCCCATTGAAGTTGATGATGTTCCCATTGTTATGCTTGGGCTATACAGCAAAGATCCGCAGCTGTATGGCGATTACGAATTAACGCGATTTGCAAACGAAATTGCTAATGGTTTACAACGTATTGAAAACACTAGCGAGGTAAAAGTGATTGCTGGGCGTAAACGCACGCTCACCGTCAATTTAAATGCCAGCGCGTTGGCTGCTCACCAAACGACTATAAACGATGTACTTTATGCATTAAATATATCTAATCAGCTCACACAGGTGGGCAGTGTTATAAATGGCCAGCAAAAAATAGCCCTGCAAGCAGGTGACGTTTTACGTAATAAGTCTGCAGTAGAGCAGCTTGTAGTTAATGTAGTAAATGGTAAAAGTGTTTACTTACTTGATATTGCAAACGTGATTGACGGCCCTGGCGAGATTGAACATTACCAATGGCTTGCACAATCTTCTAATGAGCAACACTCACCTATGGTCACATTAAGTGTGGCTAAGCAAACAGGCACGAATGCTGTGGCGGTTGCAAACGATGTTCATCAAATGATGGCTGAGTTATCACGCACGCTTTTACCGCCCGAGGTGAGTTATTCGGTATTAAGAGATTACGGGCAGACCGCCAATGAAAAAGTAAATAATTTAACATCAAGCTTGGTGTTTGCTGTATTTACGGTAGTGATTTTTGTTGGGGTGTTTTTGGGGTGGCGACCCGCCATTGTTGTTGGGTTAGCTGTGCCTATTTGCTATGGCATTACACTGTCACTGGATTTTGCGTTTGGTTATACCATTAACCGAGTAACGTTATTTGCACTTATTTTATCGTTAGGGTTATTGGTCGATGACCCAATTACAGGCATTGATAATATAAGCCGTTTTTTAGATAAAAAAGGCAATAAAAAACAGCAAATAGTTGGCGCAATGAGCGAAATTCGCGGTGCGTTACTTATGTCTACTTTAACTATTATGATGGCATTTATTCCGCTGGCATTTATTACCGGCATGATGGGGCCATACATGGCACCGATGGCATTTAATGTTCCAATCAGCGTGATGGTGTCTACCATTGTGGCGTTTTTTGTAACGCCTTGGCTTGCGATGAAGTTACTCAAGCCCAATACAGATACCCACACAGAAGTTGAGCCAAAAATAAGTATTTATCAAACGTTATTAAGCCCATTGCTTGTCTCAAGGCAGCGCGCAAAATGGGTATTATGGGGCACATTAATTTTATTTATTATTAGCGCCATGCTACCTGTTATGCGTTTGGTGCCTTTAAAGCTATTACCATTTGATAATAAAAACGAGCTACAAGTATTAATAGATATGCCAGAGGGAACACATTTAGAACGAACGGCTGCCTTTACTCAACAGGTGCAAACACTCACATGGCAATTAAACGAAGTAAGTGAAATAGCGGCGTACGTTGGTAAGCCTTCAAGTATGGATTTTAATGCGATGGTACGTGGCTATTATCGGCGTGAAGCTGCACATTTAGCAGAGCTAAGAGTGTTATTGATTGATAAGTCTGAACGCGAGCATCAATCACATGCTGTGGTTATGCGCTTACGCAAACAGCTCGCACCTTTAGCAAAACAAGGCATAGTAATAAAAGTTGTTGAGGTGCCTCCTGGGCCGCCGGTATTAAGTACTTTAGTTGCTGAGGTTTACCGAGATGATTTTGTTGATCAGCAAACTCATTACCAAGCAGCTAAACAATTAGCTGAACGTTTAAAGCAAGAGCCACACGTAGTTGAAGTGGATACCTCTTTGGTTGCACCTTCACTTTTGCAGCGTTTTGTAACCGATAAGAGCAAAGCAGCACTCAGTGCCATTTCCACTCAAAATATTGCTCAATCGTTAAGTGTTGCCACACTAGGTGAAACCGTGGGGGTGCTTTACGTAAGTAACGAAACAGAGCCTGTTGATATTAAATTACAGTTACCATACAGCGAGCGTAATCAAATTTCGCAATTACTTGCACTGCAAGTCAGGGGGGATAAAGATTTAGCTAAAACCAGCAATGAATTTGGCTTACAAAGTGCACCAAGGCCATTAGTGTCGCTTTCAGAATTAGGTAAATTTACGCAACATCAGGTTGCTGACATTCGGGTTCGTAAAGATCAACGCGATGTAATTTATGTTATGGCTGAGCTAAATGGGCGAACGCCCGCAGAAGTTATTGCAGACGTAAATGCTGACTTTAACGCCGAGCCTAACTATTTTGAAAAAACACCGTGGATAAACCGCCACTTTTTTAATAATGGCGGTACTGTGCCATGGCAGTTACCTAAAGGCACTTATGCTAACTTTAGTGGCGAGGGAGAGTGGCGCATTACCATAGATGTGTTCAGGGATATGGGAATTGCATTTGCCTTCGCACTTAGTGCCATATTTATTATTTTACGTGTACAAACACAATCTGCGAGCTTGTCGTTAATTATTATGTCGGCTATTCCGCTCACTGTTATAGGTATTATGCCAGGCTTTTGGTTTTTAAATCAGTTTGGAGAGCGTGTTATAGCCGGCGCTCCTGAGCCGGTACTATTTACCGCTACAGCGATGATTGGGATGATTGCCCTTGCTGGTATTGTGGTTCGTAATTCGCTTATTTTAGTTGAATTTATTAATCAAGCACGAGGCCAAGGCATGGCTATAAAAGATGCGCTGGTTGCTGCAGGAACAGTGCGTATGCGTCCTGTATTATTAACCGCAGGCACGACCTTATTGGGTAACTTAGTAATCACACTAGACCCGGTATTTAGCGGGCTCGCGATTGCGATAATTTTTGGTATTGTGGCGTCTACTGTATTTTCGTTATTTGTAGTGCCACTTGTTTATTATTTAGTGTTTGCAAGTTCAGAGGGTGAAGCGCATGCAGGGTAAATCAAAACTAATCGGCGCTTTAATCGCTTTATTGGTAATTATTATGGCTGTGCTTTACATGGCAGGCAGCTTTTCTGATCAACAAACTGCTGGTTTAAAAGAATCACAACACAGTAATTATCAGGGCGAGCGCGTCACCATTGCGCTGCAAAGCATTAACGGTAGTGAGCAAGTGCCGGGTAGTGTAATAGCAAAACAAAATACGCAAATTTCATCAAATGTGATGGCGCAGGTTGAGCAGTTAAAAGTACGAGCGGGCGATAAAGTCACTAAGGGCGATTTACTTATTACCCTCAAGCAAGATGATTTTAAAGCGGCGTTGGCACAAAGCGACGCTAATATTAACGCCGTGCAAGCATCGTTGACGCAAGCTCAAAAGCAATTAGCCAGACTGACTAACTTAAATGCTAAAGGGTTAGTATCTGTTAGCGAAGTAGATGACGCTAAAGCTAAATTTGATAACCTCACGGCTAATTTAGCCGCCGCTAAGCAGCAACAAGCACAAGCCAAAGTGGCATTAAATTATACTCAAATAACGGCACCCATTTCGGGTGTGGTGGTTGAGCGCTTAACAGAGCCTGGCGATACCGCAACACCGGGTAAGCCACTCATTACTGTATATAACCCATTGCAATTACAGGTTGAATTTAATGTACGTGAACAACAAGCAGTAAAATTAAAACTAGGGGATAACTTAAACGTAGTACTGCCATCGCTCAATTTAACTATTTCGGCTACAGTGAGTGAAATAGTCCCTGTTGCGGACAATAGCGCGCGCAGCTTACTTATTCGTTTAGACACGAATACACAATTAGGCTTGATCCCTGGGCTTTACGCACAGCTACAATTGCCCACAAAAAACGCTCAAGGTATTTTAATTGAGCCAAGCTGGGTGCATGAGTTTGGTCAATTAAGCATGGTGTATGTATTGGAAAACGAAACGCTAGTTAAACGTTTCGTCCGTTTAGGCGCCAGAGTAAATAATAAGCAGCATGTGGTTGCTGGCCTGAAAGAAGGGGATGTACTGGCTATAGATTATGCCCCCTTGCAAAGTATTAAATAAAACTGGCTATTTCATCAATCGTTTTTTTATCTAGGGCATGCATTGGTACTGTTGCATGTTCATCGGGGTAGCCTGTAATTAATAGCATGTAAGGGCGTTCGTTGTCTTTATCTCGGTCACAAATGTCCGTTAAAAAGCTCATCGGTTTTGGGGTGTGGGTCAGTGTCGCAAGGCCTGCACGGTGCAGAGCTTGTATTAAAAACCCCGTTGCTAGCCCAACAGACTCATGCACATAATAATTTGTATTTTTATCATCGGTACTCACACCGCCCTTTTTTTGACTAAATACAGCAATAAGCCAAGGTGCATGCTCTAAGTAGGGTTTGTTAGCATCGGTGCCTAAAGGCTTTAATGCATCTAACCATTCATCGCCTGCTCGCCCTTCGTAAAAAGATCGCTCTAGCTTTTCAGCCGCGTCGCGTATTTGCTTTTTAACATCTGCACTATTAATAGCCACAAAATGCCAAGGCTGGTGGTTTGCGCCACTGGGTGCTGTACCTGCTGCTTTTATGCAGGTTTCGATAATCTCTTTTGGCACTGGGCGGTTGCTAAAGCTGCGAATACTATGACGACGTTGGCTTGTTTGTAAGAATTCATTTGCACGGGCCAACATTTCATCCTGTGGATATTCTATGAAATCGGTCAATGGCTGGTTTTTATGTTCTTGCATGGCTTTTCGCTTCTTATCAGTAATGTGTGGTTTTTATACCGAGAGGCTCACTGCTAAGCAAGTGTTATTAGAATGAATTGTTGTTTATTTATTGTTACAAAGTTAACTGGTTACTAACTTATGTTCCCGTTTTTAATGTGGTATAAAATGGTATAAAAAATAATACTTACAATTCAAGGAAGTAAAAAATGCTATCAATAACAGGGTTATCAAAAACCTACGACAACGGCGTACACGCATTGCAAGGCGTTGATTTATCGATAGGTAAAGGTATGTTTGGACTACTTGGGCCAAATGGTGCCGGTAAGTCATCATTAATGCGCACCATTGCAACGTTACAATCTGCCGACGCGGGTTCAATTACCTTTGATGGTATTGATGTGTTTAAAGACCCACAAGCACTGCGCCAACGCTTAGGTTACCTTCCACAAGATTTTGGTGTTTACTCACGTGTTAGTGCTTACGACTTGTTGGATCATATGGCTGTTTTAAAGGGGATTCATAATAAGGCTGAGCGAAAAGAGTCGGTTGAAGGCCTACTAGCACACACTAATTTATATCAACATCGCTCAAAAGCGGTTAGTGGTTTTTCGGGCGGGATGCGCCAGCGTTTTGGTATAGCACAAGCATTGCTGGGCGACCCAGATTTACTCATCGTTGATGAGCCAACCGCAGGGCTAGATCCTGAAGAGCGTAACCGTTTTCATAACTTATTGGTAAGCTTAGGCGAGCAAAAAGTCGTTATATTATCAACCCATATAGTAGAAGACGTGGCAGAGCTATGCCCTAATATGGCCGTACTGGCAGGCGGAAAAATATTATTAGAGGGTAACCCCATTGCCCTTACCGATAAACTCCAAGGCCAAATTTGGCGCAAAGCCATGAGCCAAGAAGAAGCGCAAGAGCTTGAGCCACAGCTACCTGTTATTTCTAAACGCTTATTTGCTGGGCAAACCATATTGCATGTATTAGCCGAACAAGCTCCTGAAGGTTTTCAACCAAGCCATGCAAACCTAGAAGACGTGTACTTTTCTACTTTGCTCAATCATCGTAATAGCCAAGTAGCATAAGGGGGCGTTATGTTTTTTAATATGCTCGCGTTTGAGCTGCGCTATTTTGTGCGCCAGCCTTCGTTTTATATTGTTTCATTAATGTTCTTTTTTATGGCGTTTTTTATCAGCTCTTCTAGCAAATTTCCGCTAGGCGGCGCTAATGTACATATGAATTCGCCCTTCTCAATTATGATGTTAACCATTACATTTTGCGTATTTGCGATGTTTTTGGTAGTTAACTTTGTTGCCAGCTCCGCTATTAGAAATAGTGAAAGTAAAATGGACGAACTGGTTTTTAGTAAGCCTGTTAATCCTATTCCTTATCAAACTGGGCGTTTTTTTGGTGCTTACTTAGTGGTGCTAGTTGTATTTTTAACCGTGCCGTTAGGCGTGCTTTTAGGGTCGCAATTTGGCTTATCAGTTGGGTGGCTCGATAGTGAGCTAGTAGGGCCAAATAAGTTTGTGTATTACGCCGCACCTTATTTTTATATTGCAGTGCCAAGTTTACTGGTGCTTTCGGCTATTTTTAACAGCGTAGCTGTCTATTTTAAAACCATGATGTCGGTGTATGTAGCAGCCGTTGTTATTTTTATTGCTTATCAAATCGCCAGTGCTTATTTTGATGATTTAGCATTTAGAAATATAGTTGTTTACGCCGATCCATTTGGGCTAGGGTCTTTAATTGATTTGACGCGTTACTGGACTGTGAGTGATAAAAATACAGAAGTGCTCACTCTCAGCGGTGATCTGTTAGTTAACCGTATTTTGTGGGTTGTACTGGGCTTAGCTATGTTTGTTAGCCTTGGAAAATTAAGTAACCGCATAGTAGCTAAAAAACAGAAAAAGCAATTTGTTGTATCTACGTTTGTAAAAAATAAACAGGCAGCACTTATTAGCAGCGCTAAAAATTACAAGTCAAAAGGTGTAAGTACGCAATCTCAGCTAGTAATGCGCAGCTTATTTGAACTTAAACAAGTTATATTTAGCGCGCCATTTATGATTCTAGCGGGTGTAAGTATTGTAACGCTTATGATTCCGCTGTTTGCTCCCATTGGCGCTTACGGTACAACTAACTGGCCAATTACCGCGAATATGGTCAATATTATTAGCGGTATTTCGGGTTTGTTTTTGTTTGTTATTATCGCTTTTTATAGCGCTGAGCTTGTTTGGCGAGAACGTCAAAGTGGTATGGGCGATATTGTTGACAGCTTTCCAGTACACAACAGTGTTTTTTGGGTATCAAAAATACTGGCGTTAATAACAGCTATTTCAGGCTTGTTTATTGTTGGAATGATACTAACAATCACAGTGCAGTTATTTAAAGGGCAATTTAATTTAGAGTTAGGGCAGTATTTATTCAGGATTGTTTATTTATCGCTTTTACCGTTAATTATGCTTACGGTGCTTGCCTTCTTTTTACAAATTATTAGCCCAAATAAATACGTAGGAATGGGGTTATTTATTTTGTACTACATAGTGCAAATGGTAATGGATTCGTATGGATTTGAACACCATATGTATCATTTTTCGAAAAGCAGTAGCGTACCGTACTCTGATATAAACGGCTATGGACACTTTTTGCAAGCAGCGCATTGGTACACATTGTATTGGGGCGCGTTAAGTCTTGTTTTGGCTATTGTAGGATTTGCGTTATGGCATAGAGGACCTTCACAAACGCTGCGTACACGCCTGTCTATGCTTCGTTATAATATGTCGTTAAAGGGGCAAGTAATTGTTTGTGTTAGTGCACTGGTGTTTGTTGGTGCAGGTTATAACATTTATTACAATACGCGTGTTTTAAACGAATTTACCACAAGCGATGCGTTTCAAGACAAGCAAGTAAGCTATGAAAAACAGTTTGCACAATACAAAGATTTAGCCGTGCCTATGGTGACCGATGTTGACTTAACTGTTGATATTTATCCTAAAAAGCGTGCTTTGAGTGCAGTTGCAAAAATAAAGTTTACTAATACATCTAATGAGCCAATTTCGCGAGTGCTAATAAGTTCACCGCAACACGCCAAAAGCTGGGATGTAACGATGGCTGGCGGTAAAATTGTTGAAAAATTACCAGCGCTTTATTCTGCATGGTTTGAATTTGATCAGCCCCTTATGCCAAATGAAATAAGAGAAGGGCAGCTGTCTGTCACTCGCGAGCATACAGGCTTTACCGATAGTGGCTCTGATACACAGTTAGTGGCTAATGGCACGTTTATTAATAACTGGGAGCTTTTTCCCAATTTTGGTTACAACCGTCGTTTACAGGTGGCTGATAAATTTGAGCGCCGTAAACATGACTTACCAGAGCTAGAACGAGCAAACAAACTTGAAGATAGCCAGTACTATACACAAAGTGATTTTGGTCAAGCCACGGGATTTATTAACTTTAAAGCAACGGTAATTTGCGATCACGCCTGGTTATTTACAAAGTGAAAGTGTAAAAGATGGGCGCCGAACCTTTGTTTATGAAATGGATGCACCTATTATAAACTTTTATGCGGTGCAGTCGGCCGAACTGGAAAGTAAAAAGGTTGAGTATAATGGTGTAAATATTGAGGTTTATTTCCATAAAAGTCATGCGTGGAATGTTGACCGCATGATTGAATCGGTTCAGGACTCAATAGATTATTTTACACAAGCATTTGGCCCCTATCAGCATAAGCAATTACGTATTATTGAATTCCCTCGCTATCGCTCATTTGCGCAAAGTTTTGCTAATACTGTTCCTTATTCAGAAAGCATTGGTTTTGTTACAGACTCAAGGGATGAAAGTAAAATTGACCTACCTTACTATGTAACCGCACATGAAGTGGCGCATCAGTGGTGGGGTCATCAAGTATCAGGCGCCAATGTAGAAGGCGCCGCCGTTATGTCGGAGACGCTTTCACAATACAGTGCGCTTATGGTGCTTGAAAAACGCTTTGGCCCAGAAAAGCTACGTAAGTTTTTAAAATACGAGTTAGATAGGTACTTAATGGGCCGCACAGGGGAAGCGTTTGAAGAAATGCCGCTATATAAAACACAAGCCCAGCAATACCTTCATTACAATAAAGGATCTGTGGTGATGATGGCGATTTATGATCGCTTAGGTGAAAAACGTTTAAACGCTGCCCTTAAGGCATTTTTAAATGAGTTTAGATACCAATCAACGCCATACCCAACAACGCTTGATTTACTCAGTTATTTAAAACAAGACGCAACGCAAGCTGAGCAAAACTTTATTGATGATCAGTTTAAATATATCACTTTGTATGAGCTAGAAATGAAAGAGGTTTCAATTTCAGACGAAGCCGACAGTGATGGCTTTTATAGCGTTACGTTAAACGTTGAAGCTGTTAAGCAACGTGCTGATGGTCAAGGTGAAGAAACAGAACAGCCACTCGACGAGTTAATTGATATTGTGTTGTTTAGCGATGATCCTGAAAACCTACTCGCTGAAGATTTTGTGATTTATTCACAAAAACACCAAATAGTAACGGGCACTAATATCATTGAGTTAAGGGTAAAAGAAAAACCTTTA
Organism: Pseudoalteromonas sp. H71; assembly: GCF_001468485.1. Lineage (GTDB taxonomy): Bacteria > Pseudomonadota > Gammaproteobacteria > Enterobacterales > Alteromonadaceae > Pseudoalteromonas. The sequence goes on along the minus strand of NZ_LODI01000003.1, from coordinate 20,369 downwards.
TTTGCAGGAGTCGATCCGTACGTAAAACTGGTTGATAAAGACAATGTAAATAATTTGGCTAAGTTTTAATAGCTGACACAATATTTACTCAAAGGCCGCAATTTTGCGGCCTTTTTTTGTGTAAAAAACTGTTTGAAATCTGTAAGGTTGGCTACATTTTTCGCACAGCTTTTTACGCATTAAGTTACTGGTTTACTGTAAAGTTTATTTACTGAAAGTGAGTACCAAGTAAGGACAAACATGAAATCATTAATAATGGGGTTTGTAGTATTAGGCTTAAGCGCCTGTTCTGCGGTTACCATACAGCCACACGCTATCGCAAAAATTACAAGTAAAGCAACCTACGAGGATAGCCGTCCATTTTACTTATGGGGGTTAGTAGGGGAGGAACGCGTGGATGTAAAACAGATTTGTACAGATACACAAGCTGCTCAAATGCAGTCGCAGCAAACATTTAGCGATGGTGCGTTGAGTTTAATTACGCTTGGTATTTATTCACCACACACAGTAAAAGTATGGTGTGAAGAGCAAAATACGCAGGAGGCGTTATGAATCTTAAATTAATTTTAGGCAGTATTACATTTGCTATGTTAACTGGTTGCACAAATATTTATTTTGATAATGGTGTACCTGAAAAAGTTAACAATCAATCACATAATAGCTCTCAGTGGCATCATAATTTTGCTTTAGCTTTGTATGAGGGATCTGATGCGGTTGATTTGAGTGAGCATTGCCCGCAAGGACAATGGCAGACGGTGCATACTTATAAGTCATTTAGTAATGGAGTGGCGGAGATTGTAGTTAATCAGGTAGGCCCAGCTTGGTACCCTAAAACAGTTGAAGTAAGCTGCACTAAGGTACCTTTTAAAGCTGAGTAGCGATTGATGCCAACTATTCGTATCGTAATGCTTCAATAGGGTTTAGCCTTGCTGCTTTAATAGCGGGGGCTAAGCCAAATACAATACCAATGAGAGACGTAAAACCGAACGATAACATCACAGCCCAACCAGGTATGTAAGCATCGGGCATACTGGGAACAATAAACGAAATAAATGTGGCAGCACCATAGCCTATTGCTAAGCCAATGAGTCCGCCAAACAACGACAGTACCACTGCTTCCACCAAAAACTGTAGCATAATAAAGCCGGGTGTTGCGCCCAATGCTTTGAGTGTACCTATTACTCGGGTGCGCTCAGTCACCGATACCAGCATGATATTCATTACGCCAATACCTCCTACAACAAGGCTTATACCAACAATACCGGCAGTGATCGCCGTGGCGCTACCCGTAAACTTATCAACATTAGCACGGGCTCTTTCTGCGGTTTCAAATTCAAAGTCGTTTTCTTCACCGTCTTTTAATTTATGTAATTGGCGTAAAATACGTGTTATTTTGGCTAAAGTAAGCTCTTCATCGACTCCTTCTTTAAGTCTAAACATTATTTGTACGTTACTCGTGCTGCTAGCGCCCTCTAGCGCGCTCATAGTACTGATTGGAATATTTATATAATCATCTTGATCAAAGCCAAATAAGCTACCTTGTTTTTCGGCTACTCCAATGATCCTAAACCATTCGCCACCAAGTTTGATATATTCTCCTACGGGGTTGTCGGGTAAATTTAACTTTTCAATAATAGAAGGACCAATAAACGCAACCCGACGGCGTTTTTCGTCATCTTCCGTGCGAATAAAGCGGCCTAATTCTGGAAACGTACGGTATGCTTTTTGATAATCTTGTTCTGTTCCCATTACCCGTGATGAATGACTTTTATTTCCGTATTCAGCGCCACCAGAAAAACGCCATGTAAACATAAGCGCGGTTAGTGTTTCGGCTTCTTTTATGCGTGCTTTTAGTGTTAAAAAGTCGGAGTAAGTCAGCTTTGCGTTTTTACCAACCATTTCTTGCTCAATGCTTGTGAATGGTTTGATTGAGGTTACATCGGGTGCCATGTCAGCAAGTTGATCGTTAATTTGTTTAGTAAAGCCCTGCATAACTGCAACCACAGTTATAACGGCTGCAACACCAATAATAATACCTAAACAGGTTAATGCGCTGCGCATTGCGTTGGCCTTAATAGCCATTAATGCTGCTTTTGTTCCTTCCATAATGGCAATGGCAGATTTAAACATGTTGTTTTTCTCCTTCGCCTTTTTTTACATCACTCACTACCTTACCATCTACCAAGCGGATAACCCGTTGGCAATGGTCTGCAATTTCTTGCTCGTGGGTCACTAAAATAATAGTGTGCCCCTCATTATGTAGTTCATCAAACAAGGTCATTATTTCTGCTGTGGTCTTACTATCAAGATTCCCCGTGGGTTCATCTCCTAGTAAAATATGTGGTTTAGTTACTAATGCGCGAGCAATAGCTACACGTTGACGTTGCCCACCTGAAAGCTGACTGGATAGGTGATCAACCTTGTCGCCAAGACCAACCCGTTGCAATGCTTCAAGTGCTTTTTGTTTGCGTTGTTTTGCGGGTATAAAACGATAAACCAAAGGTTGCATTACATTTTCAAGTGCAGTTGCCCTAGGCAATAAGTTAAAGCTTTGAAAAATAAATCCGACGCTTTCATTACGTTGATGCGCAAGTTCGGTTTCGGTCATACTTTTTACAAGTTTATCTTTTAAAAAGTAATCGCCACTAGTGGGGGTATCTAAGCAGCCAAGTAAGTTCATTAAAGTTGATTTACCTGAGCCTGAAGGGCCAATAATGGCTACATATTCATTTTCATTCATGACGATATTTACATCATCTAACGCTTTAAATACCTGCTCGCCCATTACATATTGTTTGTTAATGTGTTCTAACTTAATTACCGCAGACATTATATTGCTTCCTCGTCTGCATCATTTTTAAGTGAAACAACATCGCCTTCTCGCAGCTTACTAATTGGTCGAGCAGGGCCAATAACCACATTATCGCCTTTGCTTAGCCCTTCTGTTATGGCTTGCTCAATGTCAGACGAAATACCAACACTTACTATTACTTTACTCACGGTATTATCGCTATTTAAGCGCCATACAAAGGTTTTACCCTCTTCTTTTTGTATAGCTTCAATAGGGAGCTTTAAGCCGTTTTCGGCAATGCTTGTAGCAATTTCTGCCCGGCAACTCATACCTGCATAAAGCTGGCGATCTGTTGGGTCTAATAGTACTTTAACTCTAAAAGAAAGCCCTTGCGACCCTGGTTGGTTTTTAGCTGATGTACCAATATTAATGACTTTGCCGCTAAAAGGTTTGTTAGGGTAAGCTGCGGCATAAATATCAGCTTGTTGATTTAGTTTTATGCTGGCTATATCTGTTTCATCAACTCGAAGCTCTGCTAAAATAGCGCTAGGGTCGGCAACAAGCATAAGGTCTGAACCAATAATATTAGTTGTGCCTGCAATAACCGTTTCGCCTTCTTTAATATTAACCGATGCTAGTAAGCCACTCATTGGCGCTCTAAATACACTTTTACTTAGGCGATCTTGTGCTATTTGAAGCGACGCTTGTGCTTGGTTATATGACTCTTTGCGTGATTCGATATCTATTTTTGCTAGATCGCGAGCGCTTTCTATATTTTCAAAGCTTTCTTGATTTCCTAATCCAACATCGTATAGCTCTTTTTGCCTTTTTAATTGACGCTCTAAATTAGCAAGACGAGTTTGGCTATGTTTTATTTCAATTTCGGTTGCACGAAGAACAGCTTGGTTTCGGTTTACTTCTGATTCGAAGGCCGTTGTATCAAGGCGCATTAAAATATCCCCTTGCTTAACGCTTTGCCCTTCTTCTACAAAAACCTTATCGACACGACCAGTTACCTCAGAGCGCAATTGCACTTGGGTATTAAAAACTAGATTGCCCGACGCCATGATTGAATCAGCAATACTTCCTTGCTCAACCTGTGCAATATTTACTAGTGCTTGCTTTTTATCATCTGTTACTTGCTTAGAAACTATTAGGCCTATAAACGCGACTACAGCTATCGTTATTATTATTGCTTTTTTCATATATACATCTGTCCGTGAATAAGTAGCGCAGAGGTAAAATACCTCTGCTTATTAATTACATTGCAGCAATAATTGCCCAAATACCAAAAATAACCAATGTTGGAAGCGCCGAGAAAAGTAACGCTTTATTTGTTGAAAAATTTGTCCAACATTTTAAGCCAACCATTCCTAGTCCAATCCCCCAAAGACTACTTAGCTTTAATGATTCTAGTAATGTATAAAATGGGCTGCCGGGTTCTAACCCAACAACAAGCTGATTAATTGAATCAAAGTTAAATACTGCTGTTTGAGATATTTGATCGGTACTTGCACTAAGTACAAGCGCTAGCGTACCTAGACTTAAAACAATATTTGGCATTATTGTCCAAATAGTAAAACCATACCAAGCACCATAGCTGTGCTCTGATTCTGGGTCTAATTTAGCAATGAGCATATAATACACAGCCATTATCGCGGCTATGATTGCAGTACCTAATACGATTGATATCATGCTAATCCATACTTGTATTTCGGCGTTTTGTTCAATGCTTTGGCGAATCATTTTTTGCTCGCCAATTGTTGCATCAACACTTGCAGCTGCAAATTGCTCGTTAATCAAAAACTGCATATCAACGGTAGAATAAAAAATATAAATACTCGCCATTGAAACTAAAGATATTGCTATAAAAGCAAGCCATGACCAACCTTTGGCGTGTTCAACACCATTGAAAGCTTTGCTTGGGCTAATGTAAATATCGAGTAGGGCGCTAAATGCGTTAGGTGATTTCATTATTATTCCTTAATAACCTATATGTGATTTGGTAAACACGTGATACCAATGGATAGATTAATAATATAGGAAAAAGTATGTACTAATTTTATTCAATTGTAACCGATTGTTAACAAAGGTGGGCATTGTAAAAGTAATAAGTAATAGACGTATTACTAAGTCCTATTGTTGCTATGTGGTTTTAATATGATTGACCTAATCAGGAGTAGAGCTTAATAATCACGTTATTATGGCTGTATCTAATGCAAATACAGCCATTCATTTAATTAGCTATCAGATAAGCTTAAACCGCTAGGGTTATCTGTTGCGATATACAATGCTTTTAGTTTTTTATCACCACTTTCGGTTTCAGTAAATTGCTGAAAAGAATAGTTTTTAGAAAAGCTTGAAAGGGTGTCAATAGATGCTTGGTTACTACTTTGCGTATAAGTAAGTTCTATCGCGCAAACCTTTCCTGCACACTCTAGGTCTTGTTGTAAAATGGTAACGTCTTTTAATTCATTTATAATAAATTCGTTTAGCTTATCTTTACGTATCTGGGCGACTTCAGAGTATTCAATATTAGACATGCGTTGCAGCAATAGTGAGGTGTCATTTTTAAATACGTCATCTAATGCTTTTTTTGACACAAACTCTTTGCCATTTTCGGTAGAGACAAACTCATCAGAAAATACTTCAGCAGTTAAGACTTGTTGCTCTGGTTTATCTAACTGTTCTTGTGTTGTCGAATTGCTTTTATCGGTGATGGGCAACACGTTTTTACCTGTAGATAAAGTTTGTATGGGCTTCATATCAATTACTGGGATGTTTTTGTTGGATTCGATAGCTGATTGTTGAACCGATAGATTAGGCTCTTGTGAGTAATGTAATGTGAAGATAATCGCAAAACTAACTGCAATAACAGAAATAGTAATTAACACTTTATGTTTCATTTTTACTGTCCTTAGTAATCAAAAGCCTAAGCTTTGAAAAGTCCAATTCAACTTAACATAGTAAGAACCTACCTTCTAGTTATACAATCATGAATACTTAAACAAATTTGCCTTAGTATAAAAAAAGGGCCAAATGGCCCTTCAGTTGCAGCAAGTAACACATGTTTGTTTATAGGCTGAAGTCTACAGCGTAAGCAACGTAAACTTTTACATCTGACTCGTCCATATCAGTGTCTGATACGCCAAATGTAAATCCATCTTTTGATACAGAGATACCGTAATCAATGATGTCTTCATCACCAATGAAATCACCCGAGTAATGGCCTATATGTAAAGCAATTTCTGTACCATTACTGCCAACAGCAAAGCCGTAATCAGCTGTTAAATAAAGTGAGTCACCAAAGTCTGTACCGTCACCACTTGCCGCTGACGTAGCAAGCACTGATGCACCAAAGGTAAACCCTTCAACACTGATGCTACCGTAAATTTCAGAGAAATCAGCATCAGCACTTGATGCCGCGTCTGGGTAAGCATAGTAAATATAACCTACGTCATAACTAACGCCTTCGCTAATATCGCCACCAAAACCTGCGTAGAAATCTAGTTCGTAGGTCATTTCGTCAGCCCAAGATGCATTAGATACCCATGTACCAGCATAAAACCCTGACTCATCAGCGTAATCAATACCACCAGAGATAGCTGCGTCGCCGCCAGTTTGTTCTTGTCCACGCCATAAGTAGTTTGAGGTAGCGGCTACATTAGCAGACACTTCAGCATTTACTGCTGTTGATGTTAGTGATGTGGCAGCCATTAATGCTACGGCGCTAAAAGCGATTGTTTTTTTTAGTTTTAACATGTTCCATTTCCCGTTATATGATTTTTTGCATAGGAAGGCTTTTTATTATGAAGTACCGTAGCCTTTTGATTTATGCATTTTTATTGTTTAACTGAGAATAGAATTGCACTGTGTATGCCAGCTTGATTTATTTTGTTTGAAATTTAAAATTTATTGTTTATTAACAGCGGGTTGTGTTTTGGGTGGGTGGTTTACATTATGCGGAAGAAATATTCTATCGCACATCGCTGGTGCATAAAATAATCAAGCTGCACCATGAAAGTACAGCTTGTTTAGAATTATTTAGCCAAATATGGTGCGCATTAGACTAATTGTTTCGTTTACACTGCGACCTTTTTGAACTTCGCTGATTATTGAATCACGTTTGCTACGAATGTGCTCAGGAATATCATCAGCTGCTAAAGCGCGGTCAACTAAAATTTCAGCAGACTCTTTACCTCTGCGTTGTGTTTTACCCGTTTTAGTGGTGCTACGCTTTGGTTTATTGAGTAATTTAATGTAGTTAGAGCTATCTGGTGTTTTATTATCTGCGTAATAAAAAAAGCACGGAATAAGCGCTTTAATTGACACTAGTTGCTCTTCTAGTTCATTTGAAGCATTTGCCATTTTGTACCATGACATAGCTTGAATGCCTTTTACAATATCTTGCCAGTAACGCTCAAAATCACTATTTTTAAGTTTTGTAACCGCAAGCGCTGCGCATAATGCATCTAAACGACTATTTGTGATTGGCGTGAAAATATCAGGACGGCGCATTGCAAGTAGTCGTGTTGCCGGAGCAAGTGTTGGTTTTTCACTGCTATCAGTAAATACTTTGGTGTAAGCAGCTACGAATTGTTGGTACTCGTAATGGGTAATGTCACCTTCAAGAGGAATATTAGCCAGTGCGTCATCAAACGCACCGGGTAAATCACCAATGAGTTGATGAAAAGCTTTAGCGCTTTTAGTCGATGCAAACCACTCAACATCAAAGTCGTATGTGCTTGGATCAAGTGAAGCCATATGCTTGCCAGTAAAAGCAAGAAGGTCTTCAGGGATCATGTCTTTTAATGATTGCTCACGAATACTTTTTACGTAACTTGCTAAACGAAGTTGTTCATCAAGTGCAATAACGTCTTTATGTTGCTCTATAAATACACTTACCACAGGCCAAGGGGCTACACGAAGCGTTTTAACTTGTAAAAAGCTGATAGCCGAAATAAGCTGATCATGCAATTTTTTAAGAACAGGTAGCTGTTGTGGCTCAAGTAAATCGTAGTTAATACGGTCTCTACTTGCGTTTAATAGCTCGTAACACCAAGGTAAAAAATCATCAGGATGGTTTTCTACTTTCACGGCCATAAGGTTAAGGCTTAATTCTGAAGATTGTTTCAGAATGTTCTGATAGATTTGATTTTCTTGCTCGCCTAGTGTCATTTTTGACGGTGAAATTAGCAGTTTTTTCATGCCTTGTAGATACTCCGGATTTATATATATGTATTAGCATTGTTTATTTTAGCTCAAATACGCTAATAACAACAGCGCTGTCCTGCGCGCTGCAATATTATGGTGTTTAAAATTGGGGTTAATCTAATCTGCTCGGTTATTAATCAGCCTCATCTAATATGAAGAGGCTCTCAACGGGCACGTTAAAGTTAGCTGCAATTTTAAGCGCTATAATCACCGACGGCGTAAATCGATTTGTTTCTACAGTGCTTATTGTTTTACGCGATACGCTTATAGCATCGGCAAGTTCTTGCTGCGAAAGCCCTGCCTCTTTACGAAATTTTGCTATGTTATTTTGCACTTTTGTTCCTAATCTTTGCTTTGCCAAAGAATTGATACGCCATATATTAAACACATTACAGCAAGATAAAACGAGGCCATCATGGTGTGAGACACTTCTAAAGCCAAATCATCTGAGAATAAGTAAACGCCACCCATGCTAAAAAGTAAGCCAAGGACTACATGTTTATAGGCAATGGTGTCGATGGTGTTTAAGTACTCATCTTTGTAGGTAAGGTGGTATTTCATTTTCCATGTAAACCCGCCTCTGATCACAAACATACAGAATGAACCTAAAAAAGCAGCAGTGCCAAAAAACAACAGTGGGGCTGATGTTTGAGTAAGCAGTGGGTAAACACTGATGATTAATAAAGTGACTCCCATGAATAATGAGAACCAAGCATTTTGGCCCATAAACTTTTCTTCATTTTTAATATCATGATTTGACATATATCATTTCCTTTTAAAATTTAACATGATGTAACCTCTGGGTGTCAATGTAACCTTGAGGTATCAATGAGTCAATTATTTTTTGTAACCTAAAGGTATCAAAATGTTTCAGGAACGATTCATATGAAATAAGTAAACTGCTTTTGTGAGCTTTTTTGTATCTATAGCAATGCTTTTAGGCTTAACACTCGCTATGATAAAAACATAATTTGACCGCTTAAAGGACGAACATGAAAACCTTACTCAAAATTTTTGGTGTAATACTCTTACTCTGTATTGCTTTAATTGTGGCAGCGCCTTTTTTAATTCCTACCGATACCATTTTTAATAAAGTATCAGAGGAAGTTCAAAAAACGACGGGAAGAACGCTAACAATTAAGGGTGATAAAACGCTTAGTGTGTTTCCTGCCCTAAAATTAGAATTGAATGATGTTCACTTTGCGAATATGCAGACGGGTTCGCGAAATGATATGGCAAGTATGCAGCAGTTAGCGATACATATACCTTGGTTTTCATTATTTGGTGGTGAATTTAAGCTTGATAAGTTTGTGATTAACGAACCCGATATTTTATTAGAAACAGATAAGGATGGTAAAGCTAACTGGCAGTTGTTTGATGCTGTAGCAGAGCAACCAACAGAGCAAACTGAGCCTGGTGAGGCAATTAAGCTACCTGCTAGCTTTGATATTGAGCTGGGTGAGGTCGCTATTTATGGCGGTACATTTACATATCTAGATGGTCAAACGGGCGCCCAGCAGCAAATTAGCGATTTAGAGCTGGCTATTTTACTTCCTTCATTACGTAAAACCCTTGAAGTTAAAGGGGGGATTACCTATAGGCAGGAGCGATTTGAACTAGATTTAAAACTCGATACTCCTGCCAAAGCGATTGAAGGTCAGGTTTTTAATGTATCGCAAAATTTAGATTCGCGCTTGGTTGAATTGACATTTAATGGCTCAATCGCAAAACAAGGGCAAGACATAAAAGGTCAATTAGCACTCAATGGCAACTCTGTTAAAGACCTAGCAACTTGGCAAGGAATAGACTTAAACGCCAAAGAAAATGCGTTTAATGCCTTTAGTGTAAACGGTAAAATGCATCTTGCAGGTGAAACATTTAATCTTGAACAGTTAATCGCTACATTAGACGAGCTAGAAATAAAAGGTAAGAGTGAGCTTAATTTAGGAAGTCGCTTGGGCGTTAACGCTGACATTGACTTAGGCATGCTAGATTTAAACCCTTACTTATCAAAAGCCGTAGCAAAACAGCAAGAACCCGAAAGTAAAGAATCTAAGCCTACTCAGCCAATTGTATGGGACGATACGAAAATTGATTTAAGCGCATTAAATGCACTTGATGCTAATGTAGTTATTCGTTCAAGCGGGTTAAAAGCTAACGATATTGAGCTTGGTGCAAACCAATTTACAGTGGCTCTCAAAAATAGCGTGGCTAAATTAAGCCTTGATAGCTTTTCAGCGTATGAAGGCGCTGGTAAAGGTGTAATTACTATTGATGCTCAAATTGTACCTTATAAGATAGCTACAAACTTTAATTTAACAGATATTGATGCACAGCCGTTATTAACTGATGCAACTGGTTTTGACAAGTTACTCGGTAAAGGCTCTTTAAATTGGAATTTATCTACAGTTGGGCAAAGTCAAAAATCGTTTATAAGTGCACTTAATGGCCAATTAGGATTTAAATTTGCAGATGGTGCGGTAAAAGGAGCAAATGTCGCTGAAATGGTTCGTAAAGGTAAAGAAATTATATCAGGGAACTTTGGCGCAGCTTCAGAGGGATTAGATACTGGTTTTGAAGAGGCTGAACAAACAGACTTTTCTGCGCTTACTGGTAGCTTTAATTTTATAAACGGCGTGGGTAAGAATAAAGACCTGTCGCTAATAAGTCCTTTAATTCGTATTTCCGGTGAAGGGGATGTGGATTTACCCCTCACTAAAGTAGATTACCGCTTGGTAACGGGCATTGTGGATTCAATTGAAGGTCAAGGCACAACCGATGACAGTACAGGCTTTAAAATACCATTGCGTATAAAAGGACCATTTCACGATGTGGGTATAAATTTAGATGTAAGTAATGCCCTGAAAGATGAAGCTAAAAAGAAACTCGATGACGCAAAAGAAAAAGCGAAAGAGAAGGCCAAAGATAAAGTAAAAGACAAATTAAAAGGGCTATTTGGCTAAATAACCACTAGTAAAATAAACAAGGCACTTTTTAAGTGCCTTGTTTATTTTATAACCATTTAAAAAATAGTCACATAGCTTTACCAAGGTTAATAAAATTTCTTCAGTCCTTAAATTAATTAAAAAATAACCTATCGCTGCATGCTCAATGCTGGTACAATTGCCCGCCCTTAAGAGACAACTCGTTTGTTTTTGAGTGGGATTTAATCGAAATGTCTTGATTTTAAACAATTTTAAGACACGTTGTAATTACTACACCGGAGGTCATTAACATGATCCAAATGCAAACTCAGCTGGAAGTTGCTGATAACAGCGGCGCTCGCAAAGTGCAGTGTATAAAAGTCCTTGGTGGTTCACACCGTCGCTACGCAGCGATTGGCGACATCATTAAAGTTTCTGTAAAAGAAGCTATTCCTCGCGGTAAAGTGAAGAAAGGTGATGTTAAAAACGCGGTAGTTGTGCGTACCAGAAAAGGTGTTCGCCGTCCAGATGGTTCTCTGATCCGTTTCGACAGCAACGCGGCTGTTATCTTAAATGATAACTTGCAGCCAATTGGTACACGTATTTTCGGCCCTGTGACTCGCGAACTTCGTAATGACAAGTTCATGAAAATCGTTTCACTAGCCCCAGAAGTACTGTAAGGAGCCAATCATGGCAGCAAAAATCCGTCGTGGTGACGAAGTAATCGTACTAGCAGGTAAAGACAAAGGTAAGCGCGGTAAAGTGCTTTCAGTTGTTACTGAATCTGGTCGAATCTTTGTCGAAGGCATAAACTTGATCAAGAAACACCAAAAGCCGGTTCCACAATTGAACCAAGCTGGCGGCATTGTTGAGAAAGAAGCGTCTATGGACGCATCAAACGTTGCGATCTTCAACTCGGAAACGAGTAAAGCAGATCGTGTAGGTTTCAAGATTGAAGATGGTAAGAAATTACGTATCTTTAAATCTACTGGTAAAACTATCTAATAGTTGGAGTAGAATGATGGCGAAACTGCATGAAGTATATAAAGACAAAGTAGTAGCTGAACTTCAAGAGAAGTTTGGTTTCAGCTCTGTCATGCAAGTCCCTCAGATCGAAAAGATCACATTAAATATGGGCGTGGGCGAAGCCCTAGCTGACAAGAAAATTTTAGATCACGCTGTAGCTGATTTAACTGCAATCTCTGGTCAGAAACCTTTAATCACTAAAGCACGCAAATCTGTTGCTGGCTTTAAAGTGCGTGAAGGCTACCCAATTGGTTGTAAAGTAACCCTACGCGGCGAGCGTATGTGGGACTTTTTTGAGCGTTTGGTATCAATCGCTATCCCACGTATTCGTGACTTCCGTGGCGTAAGTGCTAAGTCTTTTGATGGACGTGGTAACTACAGCATGGGCGTACGTGAACAAATCATCTTCCCAGAAATCGATTACGATAAAGTAGACCGTGTACGCGGTATGGATATCACTATCACTACTTCTGCGAAATCTGATGAGGAAGGCCGTGCGTTGTTAGAAGCGTTTAACTTCCCATTTAAGAAATAAGGGTAGGGTTATGGCAAAGAATTCTATGAAAGCGCGCGAAGCAAAGCGCACAAAACTAGTTGCTCAGTATGCTGAAAAGCGTGCTGCACTAAAAGCTATCATCAGTGATGTTAATACATCTGAAGATGATCGTTGGGACGCGGTACTTAAGCTACAAGCTTTACCACGTGATTCTAGCCCTGCACGTCAACGTAATCGTTGTAACATTACGGGCCGCCCACATGGTTTCCTTCGCAAATTCGGCATGAGCCGTATTAAAGTTCGCGAAGCAGCTATGCGCGGTGAAATTCCTGGCCTTAAAAAGGCTAGCTGGTAATAGAATCATGGGAGTAAGACTATGAGCTTGCAAGATCCTATCGCGGATTTGTTCACACGTATCCGTAACGGTCAATCAGCGAAGAAAGTATCTGTAACGATGCCAACTTCAAAGCTGAAAGTAGCATTAGCTAAAGTACTAAAAGACGAAGGTTACATCGTAGACTACGCAGTTAACGGTGAAGTTAAACCTGAGCTTTCTATCGAGTTGAAGTACTTCGAAGGCAAAGCTGTAATTGAAAATATCCAGCGTGTAAGTCGCCCTGGTTTACGTATCTATAAGAAACGTGACGAATTACCGAAGGTAATGGGTGGTCTTGGTATCGCTATCGTATCAACTTCTAAAGGCCTAATGACAGACCGCGCAGCACGTAGTGCTGGTGTTGGTGGTGAAATCATTGGCTTTGTAGCTTAATCGGAGGGGAACTATGTCTCGCATAGCAAAGGCACCAATTAATGTTCCTGCCGGTGTAGAAGTTACATTGAAAGGCCAGGAAATCACAGTTAAAGGCAAAAACGGTGAACTTACTCGTACTATCAACGACGCAGTTGAAGTACAAGTTAACGACAACGTTATTACAACTTTACCTCGTGAAGGCGTAGCAAATGCATGGGCACAAGCAGGTACTGCTCGCGCTCTAATCAACAACATGGTTGTTGGTACGCATGAAGGTTACGAGAAGAAACTTCAGTTAGTAGGCGTTGGTTACCGTGCTGCAGCTAAGGGTAAAGTTTTAGACTTAACACTTGGTTTCTCACACCCAGTTAATTTCGCAGTTCCTGAAGGGATTACGATTG
>NZ_LODI01000003.1:0-6676 GCF_001468485.1 Pseudoalteromonas sp. H71 | reverse complement strand
CAGATGAGAATGTACGCCGTAAAGAGGCTAAGAAGAAGTAAGGTAAGACGATGGATAAAAAAACAGCTCGTCTACGTCGTGCTAAACGCACTCGTAGAAATTATATTGAACAAGGCACAACGCGTCTTGTTATCCACCGCACGCCACGTCACATTTACGCTCAAGTAATTAATGCTGAGGGTAATGTACTGGCTGCTGCTTCTACTGTTGAGAAGGCTATTAGCGAAACAGTTAAAGGCACCGGTAACGTTGAAGCTGCGCAAGCAGTTGGCAAAGCGGTTGCTGAACGTGCGGCTGACAAAGGCATCGAAAAGATTGCTTTTGATCGCAGTGGCTTTAAATATCACGGCCGTGTGAAGGCGCTAGCTGATGCTGCGCGTGAAGCCGGTTTGCAATTCTAGGAGTAGACAATGGCTAACGTAGAAGCAAAGCAACAACAGCCTGATCTAGCTGAAAAGCTAATCGCGGTAAACCGTGTGTCTAAAGTAGTTAAAGGTGGTCGTATCTTTAGCTTTACTGCACTAACTGTAGTTGGTGACGGCGCAGGTAAAGTAGGTTTTGGTTATGGTAAAGCACGTGAAGTTCCAGCTGCTATTCAAAAAGCAATGGAAAAAGCACGTCGCAACATGATCAATGTAGACCTAAATGGCAATACATTACAGCATCCTGTTAAGGGACGTCATGCTGGCTCACTAGTGTTCATGAAACCAGCCTCTGAAGGTACTGGTATCATCGCAGGTGGCGCTATGCGTGCAGTACTAGAAGTGACTGGTGTTCAGAACGTACTATCTAAATGTTACGGTTCTACTAACCCAATCAACGTAGTACGTGCAACGATTTCGGCTCTTGAGAATATGAATTCTCCACAGTCTATCGCTGCAAAACGTGGCCTTCGCGTAGAAGAAATACTGGGGTAACCATGGCTAATCAAACTGTAAAAGTAACACAAGTAAAAAGCTCTATCGGTCGTTTACCGAAGCATAAAGCTACATTACGCGGTCTTGGTTTACGTCGTATCAATCACACTGTTGAGTTAGAAGACACAGCATGTGTACGTGGTATGATAAACAAGGTTTCTTACATGGTTAAGGTAGAGGGTTAATTTCATGCATTTGAATACACTTTCACCTGCTGCAGGTTCAAAAACTGCCCCTAAACGTGTTGGTCGTGGTATCGGTTCTGGTCTTGGTAAGACTGGTGGCCGTGGTCACAAAGGTCAAAAGTCACGTTCTGGCGGTAAAGTACGCGTTGGTTTTGAAGGCGGTCAAATGCCTATGCAACGTCGTCTACCTAAATTTGGTTTTACTTCACGCAAATCTTTAGTATCTGCAGAAGTTAACCTTTTTGAAATCGCTAAAGTTGAAGGCGATGTGGTAGACCTAAGCGCGTTACAAGCAGCTGGTCTAGTTAAAAAGAACGTTCTTTTCGTTAAAGTTGTTAAATCTGGTGAAGTTTCACGCGCTGTTACACTTAAAGGCCTCAAAGCCTCTAAGGGTGCACGCGAAGCTATTGAAGCTGCCGGAGGCAAGGTAGAAGACTAAGGAAGTACAAATGGCTAAACCAGGTCAAGATACACAAAGTGCACAAAGTGGGCTTTCGGAATTGAAGCGTCGATTACTC
The DNA here is from genome assembly GCF_001468485.1 of Pseudoalteromonas sp. H71. GTDB lineage: Bacteria > Pseudomonadota > Gammaproteobacteria > Enterobacterales > Alteromonadaceae > Pseudoalteromonas. The sequence continues at coordinate 5,056 of NZ_LODI01000003.1, read as the reverse complement.
TTCGTATTGGGCGCTATCATAATTTACCGTCTAGGTTCATTTGTGCCGATCCCTGGGATTGACGCCGCTGTACTTGCCGATTTCTTCGAGCAACAAAAGGGCACCATTGTTGAAATGTTCAACATGTTCAGTGGTGGTGCACTTGAGCGTGCTTCAGTGTTAGCACTGGGTATTATGCCGTATATCTCGGCTTCGATTATTACGCAACTATTAACGCATATGTATCCTCCGTTTATAGAGCTTAAGAAAGAAGGTGAGCAAGGGCGTAAAAAAATTAGCCAGTACACACGCTACGGCACGCTTGTGCTAGCTACTATTCAATCTATCGGTATTGCTACTAGCTTACCGGGCATGATGAACGGGTTAGTTGTTAACCCGGGTATGGGTTTCTATTTCACCGCTGTGGTGAGTTTAGTAACAGGTACTATGTTCCTTATGTGGTTGGGTGAACAAATAACAGAACGTGGTATCGGTAACGGTATTTCAGTTCTAATATTTGTTGGTATTGTAGCTAACTTGCCGTCTGCTATTGGTTCGACAGTCGAAATGGCGCGCCAAGGTGATTTGAATGTTTTTGTACTACTTATGGTTGCGGTTATAGTATTCGCTGTTACTTATCTTGTAGTGTTTTTCGAACGTGGACAACGACGTATTGTTGTTAACTACGCTAAACGCCAACAAGGTCGTCAAGTATTTGCTGCTCAAAGCACGCATTTACCACTAAAAGTAAACATGGCGGGTGTTATTCCACCAATCTTTGCTAGTAGTATAATTCTGTTCCCTGGTACAATTGCTAGCTGGTTCGGCCAAGGTGAAGGTCCTGTCGCTGATGCATTACAAGCTGTAGCTACAACGTTGACTCCAGGTCAACCTTTGTACTCACTTGTTTTAGCTGCGGCTATTATCTTCTTCTGCTTTTTCTACACAGCGTTGGTATTTAACCCGCGTGAAACTGCAGATAACCTTAAGAAATCTGGCGCATTTATCCCAGGTATTCGTCCAGGTGAGCAGACATCTAAATACATTGATAAAGTGATGACACGCCTGACATTGGCAGGTGCTTTGTATATAACCTTTATCTGTCTGGTGCCCGAATTCATGACTATGGCATGGCAAACGCCATTCTATTTCGGCGGTACATCAATTTTGATTATCGTTGTTGTAATCATGGACTTTATGGCACAAGTACAGACTCACCTGATGTCTCATCAGTATGATTCTGTGCTGAAAAAAGCGAACCTTAAAGGCTACGGTCGATAAGGTCAGTTTACGGAGTTGAGCAATGAAAGTACGTGCTTCCGTTAAGAAAATATGCCGTAACTGTAAAGTTATTAAACGTGCTGGTGTAGTACGCGTAATTTGCAGTGAGCCTAAGCATAAGCAAAGGCAAGGCTAAGTAAACAGTCGTGCAGGCTGAGATTTCTCGGCCTGTGTTTTTAGTAGTGATTTGGTCTTCGTTTGAGTATCCTTACGGGCTTTTCAAACTTTTGATTACCAAATTCGAATATAGGAGATGTGTTAGTGGCCCGTATTGCTGGCATTAACGTCCCTGATCATAAACATGCAGTTATTGGTTTAACAGCTATTTATGGCATAGGTAAGACTCGCTCTAAGGCTATCTTAGCAGCGACTGGTATCGCCGAAACCACAAAAATCGGTGAACTTTCTGACGAAACACTTGACGTACTGCGTGATGCAGTTGGCAAGTACACTGTTGAAGGTGACCTTCGTCGTGAAGTTACATTAAATATCAAGCGCCTTATGGACCTTGGTTGTTACCGTGGCCTACGTCACCGTCGCTCTTTACCACTTCGTGGTCAAAGAACTAAGACTAACGCGCGTACCCGTAAGGGTCCTCGTAAGCCTATTAAGCGATAAGGGGATAGTATTATGGCTAAGACACCAATTCGTCGTAAAAAGGTTAAAAAACAAGTTGCTGATGGTATGGCTCATGTTCATGCTTCTTTCAACAACACTATTGTAACGATTACCGACCGTCAAGGTAATGCACTATCATGGGCTACTGCCGGTGGTTCAGGTTTTCGTGGTTCACGTAAATCTACACCATTTGCTGCTCAGGTTGCTGCAGAGCGTGCAGGTACTGCTGCTCAAGAATACGGTTTAAAAAATCTAGAAGTTTTCATCAAAGGTCCAGGTCCAGGTCGTGAATCTGCTGTACGTGCTTTGAATGCTGCTGGTTACCGTATTACCAACATTACTGACGTGACGCCAATACCACATAATGGTTGTCGTCCACCGAAGAAACGTCGCGTTTAACAATAGGTTAGGAGAAATAACATGGCAAGATATTTGGGCCCTAAGCTCAAGCTGAGTCGTCGTGAAGGTACTGACCTGTTCCTTAAGAGCGGCGTAAGAGCTATCGACTCTAAGTGTAAACTTGAGACTGCACCTGGTCAGCACGGCGCTCGTAAAGGTCGTCTATCTGATTACGGTTTACAATTACGTGAAAAGCAAAAAGTTCGTCGTATCTACGGTGTACTAGAAAAGCAGTTCCGTAACTACTATAAAGAAGCTGCTCGCCTTAAAGGTAATACAGGTGAAAACTTGTTACAGCTTTTAGAGCAACGTTTAGACAATGTTGTATATCGCATGGGTTTTGCTAGCACACGCGCTGAAGCACGTCAGTTAGTAAGCCACAAAGCGATTCTAGTTAATGGTCGTGTTGTGAACATTCCTTCATACGTAATTACTCCAGAAGATACTGTAGTAATCCGTGAGAAGTCTAAGACACAAGCACGTATCATCGCTGCTCTAGAGTTGGCTGAGCAACGTGAAAAGCCGACTTGGGTTGAAGTTGACGGTAAGAAATTGGAAGGCAGCTTTAAGCGTCTACCTGAGCGTTCAGACCTGTCTGCGGACATTAATGAACAACTAATCGTCGAACTTTACTCTAAGTAAAGTTAAGAGTTAAGAGAGGATAAAATGCAGGGTTCTGTTACAGAATTTCTAAAACCAAGGTTAGTCGACATCGACGCTATAAACCCAACGCGTTCTAAAATAGTTTTAGAACCATTAGAGCGTGGCTTTGGTCACACTCTGGGTAATGCTTTACGCCGTATATTACTTTCATCTATGCCTGGATGTGCAGTAACTGAAGTAGAAATCGACGGTGTATTACATGAGTACAGCGCGAAAGAAGGCGTTCAAGAAGACATCATTGAAATACTATTAAACCTTAAAGGTTTAGCAGTAACGTTAGAAGGCAAAGATGAAGTTTTTCTGACCCTGACTAAATCTGGTGTAGGCCCTGTTACTGCGGCTGATATTCAGCACGATGGCGATGTAACAATTGCTAATCCAGATCACGTTATCTGTAATTTAACTACAGGTAACAGCGAGATCAGCATGCGTATTCGTGTTGAGCGCGGTCGTGGTTATGTGCCGGCATCTAGTCGTTTATCCTCTGATGACGATGAGCGTCCAATTGGTAGATTGTTGCTTGATGCATCATTCAGCCCAGTTGAACGTATTGCGTACTCGGTTGAATCAGCTCGAGTTGAGCAACGTACAGATTTAGACAAATTAATCATTGATATGGAAACAAACGGTACATTAGATCCTGAAGAAGCGATCCGCCGTGCGTCTACTATCTTAGCTGAGCAATTAGATGCATTCGTAGATTTACGTGATGTAACTGAGCCAGAAGAGAAAGAAGAGAAACCAGAATTCGATCCTATTCTGCTTCGTCCAGTCGATGATCTTGAACTAACAGTACGCTCAGCAAATTGTTTGAAAGCCGAGCAAATTCAATATATCGGTGATTTAGTTCAGCGCACTGAAGTTGAGCTTCTTAAAACGCCTAATTTAGGTAAGAAGTCTCTAACTGAAATTAAAGACGTGCTAGCTTCACGTGGTCTTTCTCTAGGTATGCGCCTAGAAAATTGGCCACCTGCAAGTTTAGCTGAATAATCTAAATCACTATATTAGTTTAGTTAGAAGGATAGGGTCATGCGCCATCGTAAGAGTGGTCGTCAATTAAACCGTAACAGTAGCCATCGTAAAGCGATGTTCAGCAATATGGCAGGTTCTTTGGTGAAACATGAAATCATCAAAACAACTTTGCCAAAAGCGAAAGAGTTACGTCGTGTAATTGAACCTTTAATCACACTGGCTAAGACTGACAGTGTAGCAAACCGCCGTTTAGCGTTTGCTCGCACGCGCGACAATGAAGTTGTTGGTAAATTATTCAGTGAAATCGGTCCACGTAATGCGGATCGTCCAGGTGGTTACACTCGTATTCTTAAGTGTGGCTTCCGTACTGGTGATAATGCACCAATGGCTTATATTGAACTAGTTGGTCGCCCAGCGACTAGCGAAGAAGTTCAAGAAGACGCACAGTCTGCAGAGTAAGTCTTAAAGAAACCTAAAAGCCGAGCATATGCTCGGCTTTTTTAATGTCTAAATTTCACTCAAACCGGATATACCGTTTGCTCGATATTATTAGTAAATTAACTCTCCTTCCTTTCATCTTGTAAATCAGCCTGATTAGAATAGAAAACAATAGTGCAATTGTATTGAGAATTGTTACTTTTTACTTACTGAAAAAGTTATTTATTCAATAGCGCCATAACATCGTAACGACTGAGATGGTTGATTGGTATAAACAGAAAAAAGCCATAACAGATTATATGTAGTAATAGCGTATTAACTTTACACACTTGAATTTCTGACTGATGAACTTATTTGCCACAAATCTAAATGGCCATGTTTAATTAAACAATTAGTTTTCTGGATAATCTAAGCAGCAATTATAAAAAGCTTCTTTCAAACAATCAGCTTTAATAGCTTTAAAGGTCAAATATGAGTAGGTTTAGTTGCCTTTTTGACCGTTTAGCCTAAATTCCCAGCGAACAACATGTTTTTTCAAGTTTTCTTCAAAAAAGGGTTGATCTGTTTTTGGATCTCCCTATAATGCGACCCCACTGAGACGGCAGAGCAGGCAACGCTTAGCGAGCCAAGCAAACCACATTAGTGAGTCGAGTGAAACTTAGGTTTAGATTTTTATAAAGTTTAAAATTAAGTGTTGACAAAAACA
>NZ_LODI01000002.1:159509-272480 GCF_001468485.1 Pseudoalteromonas sp. H71 | reverse complement strand
TAAGCGAATGATACGTGGCGGCCGACCTAAAATAAGAACTGCCATGTACATGGCGATGATGTCAGCCATTCAGTGCAACTCTAAATTTAAAGACCTTTATCAACGCATGGTTAAAGCAGGAAAGCCTAAAAAAGTAGCCATTATTGCGTGTATACGAAAGCTGGTAGTGATCATAAATTCNATGGTGAGGGATGGTGTCATGTGGGATCCTAAAATGGTTTAAAATTAGGAATTGACACCATAGTCACTTGTTATGTGCTTTCGCCAAAAAGAGCTCCAGATAATTCTTCAATACTGTTTAAAACTTTGAATTGCCCCTTCGGAATAACCCTTATCTCAGGCCTTTCGTTTTTGATACCTTGCGCATTGGCCTTGGTATGTTTAGCGATTCTAAACTCCATGATGTTTGGAAGCGGTTTACCTGGTTCATTTCCAAAGAACAGAAACGGACCAAGTTGTAATGTATCTTCGTTGAAATATATCCAGACTACGCATCCAGAGTGCTTTTGCCCGAGTGCGACATGAACTTTTTGGCCACTAGCGCGCGCACCAATAGCTGAGGTTTTTAACTGAACGTGCCTCAAGCATGAATTGTTTTCGATGATTAAATCATATCCTTGGTTGTCCACTTCCGGCTTAGATACTTCTATAGAGCACTGATCTGACACCCAAGATAATTTGAGTATTTCACCAATAAACAAATGCTCTATAAGTTTTTCTCTATAAGAGGATTTCAAAAAGTTCTTATCCATTAAGACCTACATAGTTGAGTAATCGGTGGCACATAACATGTTTATAGCGAGCGAATTGCACGTTTTTCTACCACAGCGTCGCTCGTTTATTTAAATCACTTATTTGTAACAAACTTCTTAACTATTTGCCAGTACTACCAAAATATAGTAGTCCAGTTTTTTACTTAAGGACAAAAACGAGCGATTAGGTCGTTTTCCTGACTATGCAAGCAATATACTTTGGGGAAATTGAAATGTATCTGTTAACGATCGCTTTTCGCTCAAAGCTGCCTTTAAAAACCTAACATATTAATAACTATTGAGTTGAAGCGTTAGTAAAGCAGTTATTTTTATAGCTAAAAATTTATAACTACACATAAAAAAGCGAGTAAATCTAAACTTACTCGCTTTACAATTTAATAGCTGATAATTAATAATTAACCATCACTGGTAATTTTATCAATTAATTCACTTAGTACTGTTTCAGCTTGGCTGGTTTCTACTTGGCAGGTGCCTGCATTTAAGTGTCCGCCGCCTCCGTATTTAAGGCATAACTCACCCACGTTTGTATTTGAGCTGCGGTTAGTAATTGACTTACCAATTGCATACACTACGTTTTGCTTTTTAAGCCCCCACATTTTATGAATTGAAATATTGCAGTCGGGGTACATGGCGTAAATTACAAAGCGATTGGTGGCGTAAATGGTTTCTTCTTGGGTTAGATCTAGCACTACTAGGTTTTTATGTACTGTTGCACATTGTGTTATTTGTGCTTTTGCTTTTTCGTTGTGTTCGTTATACAGCGCTACTCGCTCGGCTACATCTTCCATTTTTAATATGTCGTCAATGCTTTGATCTTTACAGGCATCGATTAGTTTCATCATTAATTGGTAGTTTGAAATTTTAAATTCGCGGAAGCGGCCCAGGCCTGTGCGGGCATCCATTATAAAGTTCATTAACACCCAGTCGGTTGGATTGAGTATTTCGTCTTTTGAAAACTGTGCCGCATCGCCTTTGTCTACAGCGTCCATCATGTCTACTGAAATATCAGGAAATTTTTCAGCGCCGCCGTAGTAGTCGTATACTACACGCGCAGCAGAAGGCGCTTTAGGATCAATAACGTGATTTTTAATGTCGCTTGCGTTACGAACGGTTTCACTTAGGTGGTGGTCAAATGCTATGTGACAACCCGCTACATAGGGGAGGTTAGTAGTAATATCGTTAGCGGTAATGTCTATTTTTCCATCTTGCATGTCTTTTGGGTGAACAAACAAAATATCGTCAATTAGATCTAAATCTTTTAGTAGTACGGCACATACAAGGCCATCAAAATCGCTACGGGTGACTAGTCTAAATTTATTATTGGGCATAGCTATTCCATCTTTTTAATTAAATTACGTATTGAGTGTAACAGCTAAACTATTTTTTGAGATACCAGTGCTTAAAAATTATATAAATAAAAAAGCCAAAACAGGCGTTTTGGCTTTTTGATAGCAAGTGTTTATTTTTTGTAAGTTATGCGCCTGGGCCACATTCCATACAGTGGTTAATGATATCTGGGCCAAACTTAAGCTTGGCGTTTAAATCGCGCAGTGCGGTGCGTAAACCCTCTTCTATAACCGGGTGGTAATAAGGCATATTAAGCATTTGTGGTACGGTCATTTTGTTTTGTACTGCCCATGCAAGTAGGTGTGCTATGTGCTCTGCTTGTGGGCCAATAAATTCTGCGCCTAAAAATAAGCCGGTGCCTTGCTCTGCGTATACACGCATGTGGCCCTTATTTTTTAGCATTACACGGCTCCGGCCTTGATTTTCAAAGCTTACTTCGCCTACTTCAAAACAGCCACATGAAGCTAAACGGTCTGTTATTTGGGTAAAGCTTTCACCTACCATGGCTATTTGTGGGTCGCTGAATACAGCGGCAATTTTGGCCCTGCGTAGGCCAATACGTACATCTGGAAAATGCCCTGCATTTTGCCCTGCAATGGTTCCCTGATCAGACGCCTCGTGAAGTAGCGGGATCATGTTGCTGGCATCGCCGGCTATGAATATGTTTGATTCGCCACATTGCATTGTATGCGGATCGGCATGCGGTACACCGCGCTCGTCAAGCTCTATGCCTGTATTTTCGAGGCCTAGTTTGTCAACATTGGGGACTCGGCCTGTTGCAGCAAGTACATAGTCAAACTGTTCGGTGTGTTTTTCACCTTGCTTGTCGGTGTATGTAAGCTGTGCTTTGTCGCCCACTTGCATCATGTCTGATACGTTTGAGTCGGTATCAACAAAAAATTCTTTTGCAAAAACAGTATTTGCATAGTCTTTTACTACGGGGTCGGTGAGGGGGCCAATAGCACCACCAACGCCAAATAACTTTACATTAACGCCTAAGCGACTAAGTGCTTGACCTATTTCAAGGCCAATTACGCCCGGGCCAAATACGGCAACAGATTCTGGTAGGTCGTCCCAATCGAATACGTCGTCGTTAATGATTAATTTGTCACCAAAATTATTAAATACACCAGGATATGAAGGGCGAGAGCCTGTGGCTATAACAAAACGCTTGGCTGTAATAATAGTATGGTCGTCAATTTGTACACGGTTGGCATCTAAAAATTTAGCGTAACCTTTAATTTTGTCTTCGTCTGGAAGTTCATCTACGGCTTCAACTACGAATCCTGCAAAACGATCGCGTTCACTTTTAACGCGTGACATAACTGCTTTGCCGTCTATTACAGGCTTTGAGCTATGCACACCAAATGCAGGTGCCATTTCGATAGAGTGCGCAGCTTCCGCTGCCGCTATCAATAATTTACTCGGCATGCAGCCAACGCGTGCGCAGGTTGTGCCATAGGGACCTGATTCGATCATAAGTACGTTAGGGGTAAACTGTTTAGCGTTTCGGTATGCACTGAGTCCTGCGGTACCTGCGCCAATAACTACTACGTCGGTTTGCAATTGTTTCATCGTCTTTTTCCTTTAGTAAATAGGGGCGCTTGGCCCCTATTTAAAATTACTTATTAAGCAAAGTATTTTTCTAGGTCGTCTGAGCCACCAATGTGTTTTCCACCAATAAATACTTGTGGAACGGTGTCGCGGCCAGAGATTGCTTTGAGGCTTGTTAATGATGCACCTGCACCCATAGTAATTTCTTCATAGGCAAATCCTTTTTCTGTAAGAAGCTCTTTTGCTTTTTTACAGAATGGACAACCAGGTTTAGTGAAAACGCTTACTGGCTCTGGTTTAGCTTGTTTAGGGTTGATGTAATCAAGCATGGTGTCAGCGTCAGACACTTCAAACGGGTCGCCTGGTAGATCTGGTTCGATGAACATTTTTTCAATTACGCCATCTTTTACCAGCATAGAGTATCTCCAGCTGCGCTTACCAAAGCCTAAATCGTTTTTGTCTACTAACATGCCCATGCCGTCTGTAAACTCGCCGTTGCCGTCTGGTAGTAAAGTAATGTTTTGCGCTTCTTGGTGTTCAGCCCATGCATTCATTACGAATGTATCGTTTACTGATAAACACACAATTTCGTCTACGCCATTTTGTTTAAATACGCCAGCTAACTCGTTGTAGCGAGGAAGGTGAGTAGATGAACATGTTGGGGTAAATGCGCCTGGCAGTGAAAATACAGCGACTGTTCTGCCTTTAAAAATTTCGTCTGTTGTTACCGATTTCCATTCGTCGTTTTGACGTGTTGCAAATGTAACGTTAGGGATTGTTTGACCTTCAATATTCTTTAACATGGTTTAGTTCCTCTTGATTTGTTGAAGCCATTATGGAGAAAATTTAAATATAGTTCTAATCGTTTGTTTGTATTAAACTGATAGTCAAAAGCTATCAGGTTGGAGCTGAACATGAACTTAAAAGATTTTGAATACGTTAAAGCTATAGCGCAACATAAACATTTTCGTAAAGCAGCCGATGCGTGCTTTGTTAGCCAGCCAACACTGAGTGGGCAGGTTAAAAAGCTTGAGCAAACCTTGGGTGTTTCTTTATTTGACCGCTCAACTAAACAAGTTACCCTAACGGCTAAAGGAGCACGTTTACTAGCGCAAATAGAGGTTATTTTAGAGCAAACCCAAATACTGAAAGAGCTTGCTTCTACCTCTAACGACCCATTACAAGGTAAGTTAACAATTGGTATTATTCCAACTATCGCACCGTATTTATTGCCTACGTTGTTAACTTCGATGAAAGAGGCGTTTGTAGACAGCCAATTTTCGTTTATCGAAATGCAAACCGCGACCATATTAGATGCGCTTAATAATGGTGAGCTTGATTTTGCAATTTTAGCCGACGTACCAGAACTTAAGCACTACCATACTATCCCACTTTATAAAGAAGACTTTTTAGTTGCTGTTTCACAAGACAACGCATTGGCTAAGCATAAAAAAGTAGCGCTTAGCGATCTTCAAGGATGCAGCTTATTAATGTTAAATGATGGTCATTGTTTTAAAGATCAAGCCCAAAAGTTTTGTTTTTCAGCAGGGGTTGATGTGTCTAATCAATATAAAGGCAATAGTTTAGAAACGTTACTTGCATTAGTGGCGATGGATGATGGGGTTACTTTTGTGCCAAAGTTAGCTTGCACAAAGCGAAGAGGCATTGATTATATGCCTATATTTCCCAACCAACAGCGTAATGTTGTATTTGCATGCAGAAAGCATTATCCGCATTTGGCAGGGGTTGAGCAATTAGGTGAGTGGTTGTCGGCTCACCCTAATTTAAAAACACAGCTTGATAAAAAACTTTAGAGTTCTTGGCTTATTACTTCAACTACATCGTTGATTTGTACGCCGGGCAAAGGTTGGTCGTCAATGCTAACTGCAACCGCAGTTTGTTGATATAACTGCTCTACGCGTATTTTATTAAGTGTTGTAGTGGTATGAGGCATTACATTACCTGCAGCATCAGTTAGGTAGTTATGGTGTGCAATACTTAGCATTTGTCCTTTTTTTAGGCCATGTGCTTTACCTAAGTTAATCACTATTTTGCTGTTTTCCATATGCATTATTTTACCTTGTGTTGGAAAACAGGCTAGCACAGCTTGTAAATCATAACTCAAGGTTTGATTTATATCTTGTATGCTTTGGCCGTAAGGCGATTGCCAAAATCTATCACTGTTTACATCAATAATAGCGGTTTTTTCAAACGGCCAAATACCTTGGCCTTGATAGCTATTAGTCCAAAGTTGCTCGTAGGTTGTGCCATTAAAAAGGCTAAACTCTATTTTGTAATTGCGTTGGTAGCTGTCGTCCTGCCAAAAAGCATAATCGCTATTGAGTTTATCGCTTGTTGATAGGTCTGTAATTTGGCTAAGTAACACGTACTGAGCGTTAGTACGGGATGCTATTTCTTCTAACTGTATTTTTGAATAGTCGTACTGTTGTGAAAAGTAATTATCTACATTTACAGGCATGTTGTAATAAGCAACGGGTAGGGCGCTCATTTTTGATTTTTGTAAGGTGGTGAATATTCGCTTGCTAATTGCTTTGTTTACGTCAAATATTTGACCCATTCTGGCTTGCTCTCGATGAGCTAGCTGACTTTGTGTTACGGCAACAAATTTGTTAAAGCTGCTTTGCGGGCATTGCTCTGTTTGCGCAAATATATCTAAACGCAGGGTAATGGCAAATTTATCGTCGTATTTATTTTCACTTACAAGCTCAATTTTTTGAATTTCGCCATGGCTACTAATTTTTAACTGATCTTGCATTAATACGCCGTCTACCAAGGTTTGTACAGAGCTGACACGTGCCCCAGAAAAAACCAACGCTTGAGTGATGGCATCTTTTATAGCTGCTGATTTGGCCGTGCTTATGTCGTCGTTTTGAATAAGTGCATGCCCGGTAGATTCATACCACTGCGCATTTGTAAAAGCCGAAAACGTAAATAACGCAGTTGCGCTTAGTCCTGCAAATGCCTTTAATAAAAACGATTTCATACTTTTACTCCAAATATACGTTAGCTTTATTATCAAAGCAGCAAGGACTGTACCAATGTTGTTTATCGACGAAGATAACACTATTAATGGCATTAAATGTGCATAAATCAAAATAATTAATATATTAGGGCATAAAACTATGCGAGCAATTTCATTACTGATCACATTAGGGTGTTTAACTTTAAGTGGATGCAGCAGCGTGTTTGATAAGCACGTAGAATACAAATACGTTGAACCTAATAATTACCCCGTGTTAAAAGCGGTAGGTTACGCGCCTATTAGTTTACAAAAAGGAGCGAGTGCTGCTCAAAAACAGCTTATGGCAATCAAAGCCTCTAAGCTAGAAGCCTACCGAGAGCTCACTGAACAAGTTTATGGGCAAAAGGTGACCGCAGGTATGAGTGTTGAAAACGCAGTAGCAAAAGACGATTACTTACAAAGCAAAGTGCAAGGCGTAATTAAAGGTGCGCAAATTATTAAAACTTATGCGGTAGACGATACTTATGTTACTGAGCTTGAACTCAATATGAAGCGTGTGCACGACCTATATATTGGTGAAATAAAACCACGTGAAGTTAAAAAAGTGACTTATTACTAAGACCTGTTGATTTTTGCGGATTAAAACTTTTCAAACTAGAGGTTATTTAGCCACTGCACGAGATATGTAAGCTAGTAGGATAACTGCTCCTGCGTTATTCTACTGGCTATACCAATTAGCTTAATTAAGTCATCTATTTTAAAGCTATTAACGCGTTTTGCCCCGCAAAATGATTAAGTATTATTGAGGATTGGTATTACATCCATGTAGGCAATAAAGAGTAAATAACCTCTAGATATACCCCTTCGAGCAGCGACTGCTGACTATTAATGCTGCGTTATCGTCAATTTATTGGGAGTCCCACACTATCTGGGCTCCGCCTTACATAAAACCCAAACAAGCTGCTGAAAATTAACCCACCAGAGTACAACACGCACTAATGTAGTTGATTTACATTTGCTAAGTAATTTTGAGATTCTATATATTAAACAACAGGTAGGTAATGTTTTAAAGGCGGCGCTATTAAGCTGAATAGTTTCTGATTTAAGCTTTTAAGTTTCGCACCAGTTGGCCGTTAGTGTTAACTTCACCGCCAGACTGGTTGTATGTAGTGGATGACGGGGCTCCAATTAAAATACTTTTTAATTGTTTAACGCTTAGCTGAGCTTGATGCGCTGCATGTGCGTTTACTTCATTTTGTTTTTGGCATTTCTCTAACTTACTACGAACTTGAGAAATAAGCTCTGGGAGCTCTTCTGATTGTTCGTCGTTTTTAGCAAGTAACTTATTAAGCTCTTGGTCGAGGGTATTTAGCTTGGTTAATAAAGACATTTTTTGTTGGGTAATTTCTTTTAAACCTTCACCTCTTCTTGAGGCAATAGCTGTTAGTTCGTCGTTTAATAAAACATCGAGAGAGTCTAAACACTTATCTTGCTCGTTTAGCTTAACAATAATTAAGCTATTATGATCAGCCATATACATCAAACTCAAAGTCAGCTAGATTTTTTGCAAGCTTTTCACTGTCAATTTGATACTTACCTTCAGTGATTGCTTTTTTAAGCTCAGCAACTTTGTCACTATCAAACCCAGACGACTGTTGTGCTTTTTCTTGCAAAGTTTTTAACTGCTGTGCTTGTGGTGTTAAGCTCACAGAATCGCTGGCAGCTTTAGGTGTAGCCGATTGAGCCGCTTGTGTATTTGCATTATCTCTTTGTAAATCAACCTTTTGTTGTTTAGCGTTAGCTAAAGCGCTTGGTTGTTGATTACCTGAATTGACTTGATTAACCATAATAAAAATCCATAATTTACCCAACTAATACCACTTTATCGGCATATCTTTAGTAAACTTTAATATTATTTTTAATTAAATATTTACTTGTACAGACTCTACACCATCTACACGCGCATTTAAAACTTTACCTGTTTTTTTGTTCTCTACACGTATTTGATCGCCTAATGTACCATCTTCAAGCGCAACGCCAGTTGTTTTTATTCGTAACCCTTTGATACTTGCATAAATGTTAATTGCATCACCTTTGCACACCATGCATATCTGATTCAGCAATATTGGCATACCTTCGCGAATGTTGCGTTTACTTCTGCTTCCAATAAGTACTTTTGGTTCGTCTAGATATTGTACTCTTACAAAGTGTGTTGGTTTCATTTCAATGGTTAGATGATCGCTGGTTATTACTTCACCCCGCGCAATATTATCAGTAGTAACAACAACTGGCGCCATTTTTTGCACCTTAATATGAACGTATTGCGCCCAGCTTTGCAGATCGTCGCATTTAATTTGTATTGTAATTTGCCTGTTAAACGGGGGTTCACTCGATGAAATAATAGTAGGTGTTGTTGAACAAGCACGATCGGGTATGCGGCTGTCCAACGGTAATGCACTAAGCTGTATTTGCTTACTATCGTGTTCACCAATTTGTTCAGCGATGTAATTTACAGCCATTTCTTGTAGTAATGCTTTACTAAATACCTGAGCAGATACAGGGAATGCAAAACCTAGGCTAGCAACAAAATAAAAAACACTGTATCTTTTGATTTTTTTTAACAAACTCATAATGTTTCGACTATGCTTATGGTTTCAAACAGGGTATAAATATTTTGCGTCAAAATTAAGACGCACCCACGATGTTGTGTAGCTTTGTATATATAGGAAGCAATTATCGTTCCGTATTATTTGTTTTCTAAAGGAGATTTTAATGGCAGGCATTTTAGACTCAGTAAACCAGCGTACTCAGCTGGTTGGCCAGAACCGCCTAGAATTACTATTATTTAAACTCAGAGGGCGCCAGCGTTTTGGGATCAATGTATTTAAGGTAAGAGAAGTTCTTCAATGTCCTCCGCTTACTAGTATGCCAAAGTCGAACACTTACATTCGTGGTGTTGCACATATTCGTGGTCAAACTATTTCGGTTATTGATTTATCAATGGCTGTAGGTGGACGCCCAATAGACAATATTCAAGACAGCTTTATTATTATTGCCGAATACAATCGCTCTGTGCAGGGCTTTTTAGTTGGTGGTGTAGAGCGCATTGTTAATATGAACTGGGAAAAAATAATGCCGCCGCCATCGGGTGCGGGTCGTTATTCTTACTTGACCGCTGTTACAGAAATTGAAAACGAACTTGTTGAAATACTCGACGTTGAAAAAATCCTAAACGAAATTTGCCCTGTTAACACCGAAGTAAGCGCAGAAGTTGCTGAAAGTGGCGATATTCAGAAAGACTTGGGTGAGCGAATAGTATTTATAGCTGATGATAGTGCGGTTGCACGTAATCAGGTAAAACGTGCGCTAGAGCCGCTTGGTGTGCAAACGGAACTTGCCAAAAATGGTAAAGAAGCACTCGTAAGACTCAAAGAAATTGCCGAGCTTGATTGCCAAACCGATATTACAGAACGTGTGGCGCTGCTTATATCTGATGTTGAAATGCCAGAAATGGATGGCTATACACTAACGGCAGAAATAAAAGCAGACCCTAAACTTGCACCTTTACATGTTATTTTGCATACGTCACTCAGTGGTGTATTTAACCAAGCAATGATTGAAAAGGTAGGGGCAGACGATTTTATTGCTAAATTTAACCCAGATGAATTAGCCACTGCGGTTAAAAAATGGGTTCATTGTGAATAATCAAAACAGGTGCTACTAATTTGAATAACAAAGACTTGCAGCAAAATGAATACGATCAATTTCGTTCATTTTTAGAACAGCAATGTGGTATTGTTCTTGGTGAAAATAAGCAATACTTGGTTAAAAGCAGGCTTGCACCATTAATGGCTCGTTTTGATGTAGGGTCGTTATCTGAACTTGTTAGCAAAACACTAGGGCCACATGAAAGGCAATTACGAGCGGCTGTTGTTGATGCGATGACCACCAACGAAACTTTGTGGTTTAGAGATCAATACCCGTTTGAGCTTCTACAAAACCGCTTGTTTCCTGAGTTTAAAGAGTTAAGGCGACCGGTAAAAATTTGGTCTGCGGCCAGCTCGTCTGGGCAAGAGCCTTACTCTATTTCTATGTCGGTTGCGGAGTTTCAGGCTAAACAGCCTGGTGTATTAAAGATGGGTGCTCAAATAATTGGTACTGATATTTCTAATACCATGCTAGATATGTGCAAAAATGGCGAGTACGACGCGCTAGCTTTGGCACGAGGCTTATCGGCTGAGCGCCGTAAAAAGTTTTTTACAGACAGCGGCAATGGCATGGCAAAAGTAAACGATACATTGAAAAAGCAAGTGAGCTTTAGGCACTTAAATTTACTCGATTCGTATGCGTTGATGGGTAAATTCGATATTATTTTTTGCCGTAATGTACTTATTTATTTTTCTCCTGAAGTAAAAGCTAAAATTATTAAACAATTTGCGCAAGCACTTAACCCTAAAGGTTATTTATTTTTAGGGGCTTCGGAGTCAATGGCCGGATTAAGTGACGAATTTGATATGGTTAGATGCAACCCTGGCATTATTTACCAAAAGAAGTAAACCCTCCTTCTTTCCTTTAAAACGACACACTATGTGTCGTTTTTCATTTTAAATCATTCGATTACAAAAAATATAATCACTCAATTATAAATGGCTTATTTATTGCTTTATTCAAACTAAGTCAATTTTTTGGAGATGGTTATGGCTATCAGTTTTGATAAAGCTTTAGGTGTGCATCAGCATACTATGTTGATCCGTTCACAACGAGCAGAAGTGCTAGCGAGTAATATTGCTAATGCTGATACGCCGGGCTACAAAGCAAAAGATATTAATTTTGCCTCAGCATTAAAAGCGGCAAAATCACACCAGCAAAGCGGCAATACAATGGTAACTACTAATGAAAAACACATTGGTGGTGGTACCCGAAGTGTGGGTGGTGATGAATTATTTCGTACGCCAAATCAAACAGATACAGGTGATGGTAACTCAGTAGATGTGCAAGTGGAACGGAACTTGTATACACAGAATGCTATGGAGTATCAGGCCAGCTTACAATTTTTAAGCGGCAAGTTTAAAGGCCTGAATAAAGCCCTCGGTAGTCAAGGATAATAATTATG
Organism: Pseudoalteromonas sp. H71; assembly: GCF_001468485.1. Lineage (GTDB taxonomy): Bacteria > Pseudomonadota > Gammaproteobacteria > Enterobacterales > Alteromonadaceae > Pseudoalteromonas. The sequence goes on along the minus strand of NZ_LODI01000002.1, from coordinate 260,710 downwards.
AGTTTATATAACGTTTTTGATATTGCTGGTTCTGGTATGAGCGCACAAAATGTGCGTTTAAATACCACTGCGAGTAATATTTCGAATGCCAATACAATTAGCTCTTCTCAAGACAAAACGTACCGGGCGCGACAACCTGTATTTGCTGCAGAGCTTACCAAAGCTTCTGAGTCGGCAAGTAACAATCAGGGCTCCTCTGTTGGTGTTAAGGTGCTGGGCATTGTTGAAAGCAGTGCACCATTACAAATTGAATACAACCCTAATCACCCGAGTGCGGATGAAAATGGTTATATTTACAAACCCAACGTTAATGTTGTAGAGGAGATGGCTAACATGATTTCTGCCTCTCGCTCTTATGAAACAAACGTGCAAGTTGCAGATGCAGCTAAGCAAATGTTAAGTAAAACTCTGCTGCTAGGTCAGCGTTAACCGAGGGTAGGTTATGAGTAACGATATTAGTACATCTTCATCCTATTTAGACTCTTTAAGGTGGCAGGATACAACACCAACTACAACCGAAGAGCAAAGCGATGCGTTAACTCAAGAAGATTTCTTCTCGTTGTTAACTCAGCAATTATCGTTTCAAGATCCGAGCAAGCCTGCGGATAACGATCAAATGATTGCGCAAATGACCAACTTCACTATGGCTGAAGGTATCTCAAACCTTAATAGTAATTTTGAGTCACTTGCAGCTTCGATGACATCTAACTCCGCTTTACAAGCGTCAACATTAGTTGGAAAGCAAGCGTTATTAGAGTCAGATTCTTTAGATTTAAATGCAACGGGTGACGCCAAAGGATCAGTGGTTGCAGAAAGCCCAGTAGAGAGTTTAACGCTTCGTATTACGGATGAATCTGGACAACTTGTAAGAAGTATTGAACTAGGATCGCAATCGGCTGGTGCAGTACGTTTTGCTTGGGATGGTAAAAACGAAGCGGGTGAACGTTTACCAGAGGGTGAATACAATATAGTGGCTGAAGGCAGCACCAACGGTGAATTTTCAAGCCTTCCTATTGCTACGTTTAAAAATATTGAAAGTGTAAATATAAATGGTGCTAATGGCATCATTATTAACACTAAAGAAGGTGCGGTTAGGCTGACTGATGTCGCAGAGATCGCGTAATAGAGTTTAATAATATTTCGCCTGTTTGCAGGCTGTATTTAATAGGTTAGAGGTCAATTATGAGCTTCAATATTGCATTAACAGGCATAGCTGCCGCACAAAAAGATTTAGACGTTACCGCAAATAATATTGCGAACGTTAATACAACCGGTTTTAAAGAGTCACGTGCTGAGTTTGCAGATGTATATGCCTCTTCAGTCTTTAGTTCTGGTAGAACTAAAAATGGTGACGGTGTTCAAACTACTATGGTTGCCCAGCAATTTCACCAAGGTTCGCTGCAATTTACTAATAACTCATTGGATTTAGCCATTACAGGTGAAGGCTACTTTGCAATGAGCCAAGACCTGGGTGCGCAAGATTTTACCTTTACAAGAGCAGGGGCTTTTAAGTTAGATAAAGATAACTTTATCGTTGATGCTAAAGGTAACTTTTTACAAGGTTTCCCTGTAGATGAGGCTACCGGCGATACGACCTCTGTTAGTTTAAGTACTTCGTCGGCACTGCAAATCCCTGATTCGTCTGGATCACCTCGTGCAACGGCAACGGTATACAGCTCATTTAATTTAGATTCACGTGCAGATGCGCCTTCGTTGCCATTTGATCCAACAGAAAGTGCTTCGTATAACTCATCAACTTCAACCACTGTTTACGATTCACTGGGTGAGGCACATGTTTTACAATACTTTTTTGTAAAAAATGATCCGACGACAAACCCTAATGAGTGGGATATACATGCAACGCTCGATGGTTTAGTTGTTGATCCAGCAACGGGCGCTGAGCAAACTACTGCGCCATACACACCTTTAACTACCCTAGGTTTTAGCTCAAGCGGTTTACCTGAAACAACAAATGGGGTTGCTAATGCAAACCCAAGCAGTTTCGATGAGTTAGTTTTACCTGCGGGTGCTGGGACTGGTTTATCTTCGTTACTGACCAACGGCGCGTCATTTCCTGATACGGGCGTAGAGCTTAATTGGCGAGATGAGGCTGCAACTACAAATAAGCAGCCAACTCAGTACGCAAGTCGATTTGAAGTTAAAGCGCTAGACCAAGATGGCGCTACGGTTGGTCGTTTAGCGGGTATTGATATTGGTACCGACGGAAAAATAGTGGCTTCATACAGTAATGGCGACACATCTTTCTTAGGTCAGGTAGCGATGGTTCGTTTTTCTAATTCACAGGGTTTATCGCAAGTTGGTGATACCTCTTGGAAAAAGAGCTTAACGTCAGGAGAGCCAATTGCAGGTGAACCAGGTTCGGGTACATTAGGTTCAATAAATTCATCAGCACTAGAGCAATCTAATGTGAACTTAACGAATGAGTTGGTTGACCTAATTAGTGCTCAGCGTAACTTCCAGGCTAACTCTCGTGCGCTTGAGGTTAACTCAACACTGCAACAGGCAATTTTACAGATTCGTTAATTTAATACTTAACACCATGTTAAGGGCTGCTTTTTAAAGTGGCCCTTTTTATTTTTACTTCATTTAGTTTGTTTTATAACCATTTTACATCATTTCCTATTGTGGCATCTATTTTGCATTTCCTGTGTATAGAGATTTTTGAAATGAGTCGATGCTATGGACAAAATGGTTTACATTGCGGCCTCAGGCGCTAAACAAAGCCTACAAGGGCTGGCCCTCAAAGCCAATAATTTGGCGAATGCGAATACCACTGGATTTAAGTCAGACTTTGCACAAGCTCGCTCTATGCAGGCTTTTGGCGAAGGGTTGCCGTCGCGTGTTTTTTCTATGCAAGAGCGTCCGGGTTCTAATATGACCTCTGGCGGCATAGTCGAAACAGGCAGAGACCTAGATATTGCAATGAGCGATAACGCGTGGTTAAGCGTGCAAGATGCCTCAGGCAATGAAGCTTACACCAAGGTGGGTACATTAAATATTACCGCTGAAGGTAGGTTAATGACCAGCCATGGTCGTCAAGTAATTGGCGAAGGCGGGCCTGTTATTTTACCAGTACCGATCGAAAAAATTGAATTTAGTGAAGACGGTGCAATTCAAGTTCGTCCGCAGGGGGCGCCTGCTACGTTTTTAGAAGAAGTTGACCGTTTGAAGGTGGTTGAAGCTAATAGTTTTCAACTAGAAAAAGGGAACGATGGTTTATTTAGGCCTAAGGCAGGAGAGGTTGTTGATACTTCTGCCAATGTCAAAGTATTAAGCGGAACCTTAGAAATGTCTAATGTGAACCCTATTCACGAAATGGTCGATATGATCAGCCATCAACGTCAATTTGAGTTACAAGTAAAACTGATGAAAACAGCTGAAGATCTTGATAGATCACAAGATCAGCTGATGCGCATAGTTTAACTTTAAATGAGGACACGATTATGAATCCAGCATTGTGGATCAGTAAAACGGGGCTAGACGCTCAACAAACCGATATTTCGGTTATATCAAACAATTTAGCGAATGCCAGTACGGTCGGTTATAAAAAAAGCCGCGCTATTTTTGAAGATTTACTCTATCAAAATATTAACCAGCCCGGAGGCCGCTCGTCACAAGACACCGAAATGCCATCTGGTTTAATGTTAGGTGCCGGTGCAAAAGTAGTGGCTAACCAAAAAAACTTTTCTCAAGGTAATATGCTAACTACTGAGAATTCATTGGATTGGATGATCTCAGGGCCTGGCTTTTTTGAAGTATTACAACCCGATGGCAATATTGCTTATTCTCGTAATGGGCAGTTTACTACCGATGGCGATGGTCGAATTGTAACGTCTGGTTCTGGCTATGTTGTGCAACCAGAGATGAACGTTCCTGATGATGCGCAATCAATCACTATTTCACAAGATGGTGAAGTATCTGTGCGTATTTCAGGCCAAGCCGACAACGTTGTTATTGGCCAGCTTACAATTAGTGATTTTATTAATCCATCGGGTCTTGAGCCTGTAGGGCAAAACCTTTACACCGAAACGGCTGTAAGTGGCGCGCCTGTGCAAGGTAACCCGGGTGTAGAAGGCTTAGGCACAATTATTCAGGGTTCACTTGAAACATCAAATGTAAATGTAACAGAAGAGTTGGTTAACCTGATTGAAACGCAGCGAATCTATGAAATGAACTCAAAAGTTATTTCGGCTGTTGATGAAATGATGAGTTACATTAATCAGCAATTATAAGGTGTAGGGGGAATTATGCGTCATTATATGTTATTTGCGGTAGGTACATTATTTTTAAGTGGCTGTGTCTCAACACAAAATAGTGATGTTGTTCAAGATGACCCCTATTATGCGCCAATGTATCCTGAACCAAGTATGGAGCCGGTAGTTGCAACGGGTTCGTTATTTAATACTAATGTATCAAACGACTTATACGCAGACAGAAAAGCACTGCGTACTGGCGATATTATTACTGTTAATCTACAAGAGTCTACTCAAGCAACGAAAGCTGCTAAAACAGAAACTGATAAGCAATCTGATGCAAGCCTAGACCCTGTAATAGGGCTTGGAGGTTTACCCGTTAACATTGGTGGCGATAGTATTCAGTTTGGTATTGGTAGCGATGCCTCTTTTACGGGTGATTCTAAATCAAATCAATCCAACAGCTTATTTGGCAATATTTCGGTCAATGTTATGCGTGTTCTACCTAACGGTAACTTAGTGATTCGCGGCGAAAAGTGGTTAACCTTAAACACTGGCGAAGAATTTATCCGTTTGGAAGGTTTGGTACGCCCGCAAGATGTGAGTTCTGATAATACAGTTGAGTCAAACCGAATAGCCAATGCACGTATTCAGTACTCTGGCAAAGGGCAAACACAAGAAGCGCAAAGTGCAGGTTGGTTAACACGTTTTTTCAGCAGTTCGATTTTTCCTTTTTAGAGGGCATTCATTATGAATGTATTAAAGTTAATTTGTTTAATCACGCTAATAGGTTGCCATTTTTCGGCAAATGCAGAGCGTATTAAAGATATTTCTATGGTCGAAGGGGTTAGATCGAACCAGTTGGTAGGTTATGGCTTAGTAGTCGGTTTACCGGGTACTGGTGAGCAAAGCCGGTTTACTCAACAAAGCTTTAAAGGCATGTTGAGCAATTTTGGAATTTCGCTACCTGCAAGCTTAAGTCCTAAAATTAAAAACGTTGCTGCCGTTGCTGTACATGCTGAATTACCTGCTTTTAGAAAGCCAGGTCAAACAATTGACGTCACCGTTTCATCTATCGGCAGTGCGGGTAGCTTGCGTGGCGGTACTTTGTTGCAAACGTTTTTAAAAGGGGCTGATGGCAATGTATATGCTGTAGCTCAAGGCAGTTTAATTGTTGGAGGCCTCGGCGCACAAGGTGCTGACGGCAGCCGTGTTGTTATTAATACCCCGACGGTGGGGCGCATTCCAAGTGGCGCAACAGTAGAGCGTGAAGTTAAAAGCCCGTTTATGCAAGGTGACTTTATAACTTTTAATTTAAATCGCCCTGATTTTACAACAGCAAAGCGCCTTGAAAAAACAATTAACGATTTAGTCGGGCCTAACAGTGCAAAAGCAATCGATTCAGTCTCTGTTCGTGTGATTGCTCCTAGAGATGCCTCTCAACGCGTATCTTATTTATCAACACTTGAAAACCTGGAGTTTAAACCTGCAGATATGTCTGCCAAAATTATAGTTAACTCCCGTACTGGTACTATTGTAATAGGCAAAAATGTTAAGTTGCAGCCTGCTGCAATAACGCATGGTGGGTTAACAGTGACTATTACAGAGCAGCAAAACGTGACTCAACCTAATGCGTTGGCTGAGGGGGAAACGGTAGTGACACAGCAATCAATCATTGATGTTAACCAAGATGATTCTCGTGCATTTGTTTTTAACCCGGGTGTTAGCTTAGACGATTTAGTACGCGCTATTAACGAGGTAGGCGCTGCACCAGGCGACTTAATGGCTATTTTAGAAGCCCTAAAAGAAGCTGGAGCTATTAACGGTCAACTTGTTGTTATTTAATATTTATTAAGCTTTAGCAAATGCTTTGCTAAAGCTTCCCTTTTACTCCCTCATTCACATTTCCAATCTGGCTTAAATTTTGCATTTTAATTTATATTATTCACTATTGTGTCAAAAAGCTGATGGAAACGAATCATCTAGACAAACAAAACTTTTTTGATTTAGGCAATTTAGATTCACTTCGTAAAGAAGCCTTAAGCAGTGGTGATGCATCGACTGATGCGTCTAAAGCCGCTCTAAAAAAAGCAGCTGCGCAATTTGAAGCTATTTTCACTCAAATGTTACTTAAAAGTATGCGTAAAGCTAACGAAGCGTTTGAAGATAAAGAAAGTCCGCTTAACTCAAGTAGTGTTAAGTTTTTTGAAGACATGCACGATCAACAGCTATCTACTGAGCTTTCATCAAATGGCTCTTTAGGCCTTGCTGATTTAATTGTTCAGCAGTTATCGCCAGACGGCAAAACTTTTATGCCGGGCTCTGTATTGAGAACCACCAATGACTTTTTAAGTGATATGCGTGCTGGCTCGTCGCTTCCTCATACTCAAAACGAAGAAAATGCAGCGATTAATGTGCATAACAATAAAGCCGATTCTAAAGTGCCTAAAGCATCTTCAGCGCCATTCGAAAGCACAGAAGAGTTTGTTACTACAGTGTGGGAACACGCTAAAACTGCAGCACAAAAAATTGGCTTAAACCCTGCTGTAATGGTTGCACAAGCGGCACTTGAGACTGGTTGGGGTAAGCACATTATTAATAAGAGCGACGGCAATAGTTCAAATAACTTATTTAATATCAAATCAGATAAAAGCTGGGATGGCGAAAAGGCAAGTAAAGTAACCCTAGAATTTGAAGAAGGAACACCTGTTAAAAAGCAGGCTAGTTTCAGAGCTTATGACTCGATAAAAGAGAGTGTTAACGACTTTGTTGATTTTTTAACTCAAAATCCTCGTTATCAAGAAGCATTACAAAATACTGCTAAGCCAAGCGATTTTTTAGATTCTTTACAAAGAGCTGGCTATGCAACGGATCCTAATTACGCGGACAAGATAAAAAAAGTACTTAACAGTGCTCAATTAAAAGATGTTGCAACAAGCGTAATTCGCCAAGGAGTAAAGTAAATGTCGTTTAACTTATTAAATATTGCCAGTTCAGGGGTTAGAGCTAACTCTGAACTACTGCAAACGACAAGTAAAAATATTGCGAATGTAAATACCGAAGGCTACGTGCGAGAGCGCACTGAGCATACAACTATGATCGATAACCAGGTAGGAAAAGGAGAAACCTATCGCTTGTTAAATCAGTTTGCGCAAGAGCAATTAAATAGAGATACCTCTAATAAAACGTTTTTTGATCAGTTTGTTACAGAAGCAAATCGTGTTGATAGTTTGTTTTCAGAAGACTCTAATAGTTTATCTACTAGTATAAACTCATTGTTTAATAATGTTCAAGAGTCGCTAAATCAACCCTCATCTACTGTTGCTCGCTCGCTTGTGATGACCGATGCTGAAAACTTAGTGAATCAAATGGACAGACTCTCAGGCATTGTTTTTGATCAGAAAAATATTGTCAATGAACAGCTAGACGTATTTACAGAAGAGGCGAATGGCTTAATTCAAAAAATTGGCACATTAAATCAGGATATTGCCGCTGTAAACGGCACTAATAACCAAGCAGATGCGAGCTCTACTTATAATGAACGCGATAAGGCTATCCGTGATTTATCTGAGCTAATAGACATAGAAACACTGGATGGTCCAAACGGTGAAAAACTTGTATTTATGGGCACAGGTGAAGCAGTTGTAATGCAAAATGGCTCGTTTAATTTGTTTTCTATGCGTGGCGATCCTGATCCAAATTTTAAAGAGCTTAGGCTAGATGTAAATGGTGGCAAGGCAGTGCCGCTTGAAGTTGATGTATCTAAATTAAAAGGAAAAATCGGCGGATTACTGGCATTTAGAGACGATGTGCTAGTCCCGGCTCAAAATCAAATTGGCCAAATGGGTTTAGCAATAGCTGATTCTTTTAATGAACAAAACAAGCTAGGTATGGACGCTAATGGAGAGCTTGGGGGAAACATTTTTAATATTCCTACGGTTGGTGGCTATGCTTATGCAGCGAATACGGGTAGCTCAAGTATGACTGCAACGCTTGAAGCAGGCAAAGGCGGTGAATTGCCGGCAAGTGATTTTATAGTCACTTATACCAGTGCGACAACGGTAGAGATTCAGCCCATAGATAATAAAGGTGAGCCGCTAGGCACCGCATCAACAGCAAATATAACCGCTGGCGTCATTGATTCATCTACAATCACGAGTGGCGAATCGTTTGGTTTAGAAATTAATGTTGCGGGCGCTGCAAATACAGGTGATCAGTTTCAAATAAAGCTTAACTCTGAGTCGGCGGCAAATATGTCTTTAGCAACCAACCGTGGTGAAGATCTAGCCCTTGCAGCACCAATAAGAACAGCAAACGACATTAACAACATAGGTAATGCCACAATTACGGTTGGTGAAGTAAGTGATGTTACTACAGGTAGCTTTACAACATCACCAGCAGGCTTTACAAACGGGCCTATTACTGTTGTTAAAACCGCTAATCTAAATGAATACACAATAAGCGATGGTGTGAATAGCAGTACTTTTACAGCAACTTCGCCAGCAAAAGACATGTTGCAACAGGCTGGTGGTGGCTTTGAATTATATGGTTTTGACTTTGATATTGAAGGCAGCCCTGAAACCGGCGACACATTTACGCTTGAGTTTAACGAAGGTGGTTTTGATGATAATCGTAACGGTCAAAAGTTAGCGGGGTTACAACAAGGTGAACTAGTGCGCCAAAATGTTGTTACCGGTGCAAACTCAGACAACCACAAAACATTTAATCAGGCTTATGCTGGGTTGGTTAGCGATATTGGCGTGGTAACTAATCAAGCAAAAACAAATGGCGACGCGTTTGAAGCGCTTGCTCAGCAATCTGAAGCCTGGTACGAATCGCTTTCTGGTGTAAACCTAGATGAAGAGGCTGCCAATTTATTACGTTTTCAACAGTCTTACGCCGCTTCTGCGCAGGTGCTTGCAACCGCTCGTACTATTTTTGACACTATATTAAGTGCTGCGAGGTAATTATGCGCTTATCAAATAACTTGATGTACCAAAGTAGTTTAAATTCAATTTTGAACAATCAACAAAATGTTAGTAAGGCTCAAGAGCAAGTAAATACTCAAAAGCGTGTATTAACGGCGTCGGATGATCCTGCTGCAGCTTCTCGCGCACTTCAATATACCGATAGAATTCAGAGTAATGAGCAGTACAGTAAAAATATAACCATGCTTAATAGCCGTTTGAATATAGAAGAAGGTGCCCTTGAAAACATAAAAGGCGCCTTAGAGAGAGCGCATACTTTAACCATTCAATCAGGTAACGGTGCTTACAGTGCTGCTGACAGAGAAGGGCTTGCCGAAGAAATCAAAGCGCTTCAAAGTACAGTCCTTGATTTAATGAACTCTAAAACGGAAGACGGAAAATACATTTTTTCTGGTTATCAGGACAATACACAGACTTACTCGCTCGATTCATCTACTGGCTTGTATGTGTATGGTGGCGACCAAGGTCAGCATATGATTAAGATAGCCGAAGGGGTTAATATTAAATCAAGTGATAATGGGTTTGATGCATTTGAAAAAGTGGATGCGCGTTTAGATGTTGTTTCTAGCGATGGAATTGTATCGGGCGGGATTACAAGCTCTAAGGTGTATGTGACCGAGCAAGGTCAATTTGATACGTTTCATAAAACTAATTATAACCCTGATCCGGCAGCGGCAGCGGGTGCCAATACACTAAATGTGATCACAACGGCAGGAACACCCAACACTTATCAAATTGAGCAAGCAGGTACAATACTAGCAACCGGCAATATTGACGACTCTACTATTAAGTTTGCTGGTATGGAGATAAGTGTTACTCCAGTTGCGACAGGTCAAATTGATATTACGCTTGAAGCACCTAAAAAAGAAAATGTGCTCAACTCAATGAGTGAACTTATTGCAGGCCTGACTAACCCTGCGTTAACAGAAGAGGAGTTTGAGCAAGTTATTGCAGACTCGCTTGTTCAAATTATGAACGCTAAAAATAATGTGTCTCTAACACAAGCTGGGCTGGGTGGGAGAATAAATACAGCAGAAAAAGTACTGCAATCAAATACAGATTTAGATATTAATAACAAATCAGCACGATCTGACTTAGTAGATATAGATATAACAGAAGCAATAACTGAGTTAACCAAACAAGAAACTGCACTTCAGGCATCACAGGCAACCTTTGGCCGTTTAGCAAACCTTTCATTGTTTGATTACTTGTAATTAAACTCAGAGTAAGGCAATACTTTGCCTTACTCTTTAAAACTCTTCGCTTTTAATAAATACTTTATTTAAATTAACCGCTTATCTCATAAATAAAAGCACTTTATAAACATTTTTAATGGTGTTTGCATTTATCGATGAATTTAAATTTTGTATATTTTAATTTAATAAATTCAGTAAGTTAAAAAATAAGTCTGATTTTTAAAAAAAAAAGCTAAAGGATTTTTTTTCTAGACCGATAACTTAATTAACCAAGCACAGCGTTGAAATTACAACCACTGCTTAATCTAGTAAGTTTGAGAGTAAATGATAAGTTTACTTTAGGAGAGACATCATGGCTTTATATGTAAATACAAATGTTAGCGCGTTAAACGCACAAAGACAATTAAACAACTCAGGTAATGCACTTGATACATCATTCCAACGTTTATCATCTGGTATGCGTATCAATAGTGCAAAAGATGATGCGGCAGGCCTACAAATTTCTGACCGTCTTACATCACAAGTAAATGGTTTGAATCAAGGTAACCGTAACGCGAATGACGGTATTTCTCTAGCACAAACTGCTGAGGGTGCACTTGACGAAGTAACATCAATGTTCCAACGTATTCGTACACTTGCTCAGCAAGCATCAAATGGTTCAAATACTGATGAAGACCGTTTAGCTATCCAAGAGGAAATTCGCTCGTTATCATCAGAAGTAAACCGTGTTGCTGAAGATACAACATTCGGTGGTCAAAACCTTCTTGATGGTTCTTACAAAGCAAGCTTCCAAGTTGGTGCTGATGCAGTACAAACTATCGGTTTCAGCATGAAAGATGTGGGCAACACGGCAAGTGGTCCAAACTCAATTTCTGCAAACGGCGGTTTTACATTATCAGGAATTGCAGGTGTTGCTAGTAACTTAACGGGTAAAGGTTTGACAACTTTAGCCGCAGGTGTTTCTGATATTTCTGGTGCAGCCGTAGCAGGCACGGATGACTTTGATGCTAAATTTAGAGCTGACACAATCAGTGTATCTACTCAAGGTAATGCACAATTTGTTTTAGCAGGTATGGATTCGTTGATTGCTGTTGTTGATAAAAAACGTGCAGAGCTTGGTGCGGTTCAAAACCGTTTCCAATCAACAATTCGTAATCAGTCAAATATTTCTGAAAACTTATCAGCTGCGCGTTCACGTATCAAAGATACCGATTTCGCATCAGAGACTGCAAACTTAACTAAAATGCAGATTTTACAACAAGCAAGCCAAACAATTTTAGGACAAGCTAATCAGCGTCCACAGGCTGCACTTAGCCTACTAGGTTAATTAAAATTTTAGAAATGATGTTAGTCAATTTATTGACGAAGAAAAAATGAAAGCGCCCTTGCTTAATGGGGTATTAACAAAGGCGCTATAGGATTTTGCCAGCGGAGGCTTTAATCCAAGTTGTTCTAACATTTGTAGAACATATATGTACTAGCATAAACTATGCCATTAGTTTATTTTAGTCACCCACTCTCAAACTTATCAAATAATAAGGCCCTTAACGGGCCTTATTCATTAATTATACTCCTTCAATCTCAAACTGCCCAAACTTAAATCAAGACACACCAGACAACGTATTCTCAATCTTTAACAGTCCTTAAAATAAAGTTGGCCTAATGCTTGCTTTTGTCTTTGTAAGTTTATTATTAACTTACAAAGTGGCAGATAGTTGCCCCTAGGCAGAGTATAACGCCTATATATCTAGCTACTTTGTCAAATTCCCACTTTCTTTGAACGAGATAGTGACCTAACTTTGACAGATAAGAAGAGAGTTTATTATGGCTTTATATGTAAATACCAATGTGAGTGCGATTAATGCACAAAGGCAGCTTGAGAGAAGCGGCGGTGACTTAGATACGTCTTTCAAACGCTTATCCTCTGGCCTTCGTATTAACAGCGCAGCAGATGATGCCGCAGGTTTACAAATTTCAGATCGTTTACAGTCGCAAATATTAGGTCTTAACCAAGGTAACCGAAATGCGAATGATGGTATTTCTTTAGCGCAAACTGCTGAAGGTGCTATGGATGAAATTACCTCTACTTTTCAGCGTATTCGCACGCTTGCACAACAAGCTTCAAACGGCTCAAATACAGATGAAGACAGATTAGCTATCCAAGAAGAAATCCGTCAATTATCTGATGAAGTTAACCGTATAGCTACCGATACTACTTTTGGCGGTCAAAATCTGCTTGATGGTACTTACTCTGCAAGTTTTCAAATTGGTGCTGATGCGGTTCAAACAATCGGGTTTAGCATGCAGGATGTAGGTGGCAGTGCTAATACAATTTCTGCAAACGGTGGTTTTACAATGTCTGGTATAGCAGGGATTGCATCTGCAGTTGCAGGTAAAAGTATGTCTACTTTTGCGGCCGGAATTAGCGAAATTGGTAGTGGTAGTATTACAGCTGCAACTGCTAGCTTCACAAGTATGGTTGCTGCAGAGATAAGTGTATCTACTCAGGCTAATGCACAGCAAGTGTTTGCAGGTATGGATGCAATGATTGCTGTAGTTGATAAAAAGCGTGCTGAATTAGGTGCGGTACAGAACCGTTTCCAATCAACAATTCGAAACCAAGCTAATATTTCTGAAAATTTATCTGCTGCGAAATCGCGTATCAAAGACGCTGACTTTGCAATGGAGACGGCTAACTTAACTAAAAATCAGATATTACAACAAGCAAGTCAAACTATTTTAGGGCAAGCTAATCAGCGTCCACAGGCCGCACTTAGTCTACTTCAAGGTTAATAAAATTAAAGTAAGTAGAAATTAAATACAAATAAAGCTAAAGCTTTCGCTTTATCGGACGATAAATGATTTAGAGGACTAAAAATCCAGGACTCTAAATCACGGATAATAACAGGGTAGGGGTATCCCGTTACTATCTATCGAACTTTGAAGCGGAGGCTATCATGGCTTTATATGTAAATAGTAATGTGAGTTCTTTGAACGCACAAAGACAACTGAGCAAATCAAGTAATGCATTGGATACTTCATTCCAACGTCTATCTTCAGGTATGCGTATCAACAGTGCAAAAGACGATGCTGCAGGTATGCAGATTTCAAACCGTTTATCATCACAAGTTAATGGTTTAAATCAGGGTAACCGAAACGCAAATGATGGTATTTCACTTGCACAAACAGCTGAAGGGGCACTTGATGAAGTAACATCGATGTTCCAACGTATTCGTACACTGGCACAACAAGCATCAAATGGTTCAAACACAGATGAAGATCGCCTAGCGATTCAAGAAGAAATTCGTTCATTGTCTTCAGAAGTAAACCGTGTTGCAGAAGACACTACATTCGGTGGTCAAAATTTATTAGATGGTAGTTATGACGCCAAATTCCAAGTAGGTGCAGATGCTGTGCAAACTATTGGTTTTAGTATGCAAGATGTGGGTACTACGGCAAGTGGTCCTAACTCTATTTCTGCAAATGGTGGATTCACGTTATCAGGAATCGCAGGTGTTGCTAGTAACCTAACAGGTAAAGGTTTAACAACTTTAGCTGCTGGTGTTTCTGATGTTTCTGGCGCAGCAGTTGGTGCAACAGATGACTTTGATACTAAATTTAGAGCAGATACAATTAGTGTATCAACGCAGGGTAATGCTCAGTTTGTTTTAGCTGGTATGGACTCGATGATTGCTGTTGTTGATAAGAAGCGTGCTGAGCTTGGTGCTGTTCAAAACCGTTTTCAATCAACTATTCGAAATCAGTCAAATATCTCAGAAAACTTATCGGCTGCAAAATCACGTATTCAAGATACCGATTTTGCGCAAGAAACAGCTAACCTAACTAAGATGCAGATTTTACAACAGGCTAGCCAAACAATCTTAAGCCAAGCAAATCAACGTCCACAAGCAGCGTTATCGCTTTTAGGCTAATTGATTTGAACTATGAGCCACTTTAGACTAAGCAAATAGTTCAAATGTGGCTTATAGTCTTATTATATGTTTCGAGGATAGCCGAGATGATTGATTTAAATTCTACACAAAAAACAATAGACGGGCTTAGTATTGTAAGTTCATCTATTAGTAAAGATGCGGTAAAAGAGGAAAAGCTTGAAAAGGGCACCTCTTTAACAGCAAGAGAAGCTGTTGATTTGAAGAATGCTCAAAATATTGAGGAACAAGAAGGCAAACAAGATAAAGATTTGTTTGTCGAGGTAAAAGATAATCTAGAGAAGTTAAATGAGTATATCCCGGTAACATCAACTAACTTAAAATTTGAGTTTGATGATAGTGGAGATCTTCCTATCATTAAAGTGCTTGATAAAAGTAACGATGAAGTAATTAGAGAGATACCTACCGAAGAGTTTAGGGAAATAGCTAAAGCTTTAGATGAATTTGCCGATAAATTAACTAATAAAGGTTTACTGTTTAACAAAACAGTTTAGGCCATTCCAGCTATTTAGGATTATATTATGCCTCTTATTACATCTGCGGGTATTGGTTCAGGTCTCGATTTGGAAAGTATTATTTCGGCGTCAGTTGATGCTGAAAATGTACCTAAAATGAATGCCTTTGCAGCGAAGGATGAGGCGCTTCAAGTCGAGTTATCAGCGATAGGTGAAGTTAAATCTGCTTTATCGCAGTTACAAGATACAATTGAAAAATTAGCAGACCCAGATAACTTCAATAAACGAGTTGCTAATATAACCCAGCCAACAAGTGATGACGGAGACTTGATCTCTGTTACACCTACCTCTGATATAACTCCAGGTGACTTCAAGATAGAAGTGGTTGCAATTGCTCAAGGGAGTAGAGCTTTATCTGAAGATGGGTTATTTGCTACTAATGAAGACGTTGTGAGTGCTTCAGGTGGCACATTATCGTTTTCTGCAGGCCCTGATAAAACTTTTGATTTAACCTTAGACGCCGGTGCTACTCTCTCTGACTTACGTGATGCTATAAACGACTCTGACAGTAATTTTGGTGTTACGGCAAATATTATTAACACGGGTACTGAAGCGAAGCTTGTTTTGACTTCTACTGTAACAGGGACCGGAAACGATCTTGTTATCACAAACGATAACGCTGAACTTGATAACGTATCTACTATAGCAAATGCAGGTGGTGCAGGCGGCATTGGAATAGCAGCAGAAAACTCCGCAAAAGATGCAATTATTAAAGTTGATGGTATTACCATAACAAACGATACAAACACCTTTAAAGATGCTGTACAAGATATGACGATAACAGCAAAACGTGAAAGTGTCGACAATGAGACAGCCAAGCTTTCAGTTGATTTTGACCGAGAAAGTGCAACAACGTTAGTTGATGAATTAATCACAAATTATAACAATGTTATAGGTCAACTAGGGTTTCAGTCACGCATCGGTAAGCCTTTAAATGGTGATTCTACTATCCGCTCTCTTAGTTCGCAATTAGTGAATGCTCTATCAACTAGCTTATCAGATGCAGGTCCTTTTGAGAGTATTTTTGATATCGGGCTTGGAGTTAATAAAGAAGGTTACTTAGAAAAATCGACTCTAGTGAGAAGCTTGAATGATGCGTTAGATAATAATTTTGATGATATTGGCAAGGCTTTTGCAGGTGAAAACGGTATAGCTTCAAAGTTTGAAACGTTATTGGATAACTATGTCGATACGAACGGCATTATGAAGCAGCGAGAGGACAGTTTAAATGGACAAATTTCTGATTTAGAAGATGATGTTGAAAATCATCAATTCAGAATGGAATCTTTGGAAGCTAGACTTCGCGAACAATATGCAGGGTTAGATGTACTGCTTGCACAAATGCAGTCAACGCAAACCTACTTGAGTGCACAATTGGCAAGTCTTCCGGGCTTTACACGTTCAGATAGTTAAGTGTAAGTAATTGATTTAGCAATAAAATATATAGGTGAGTTATGTACAACGCTAAAGTAAAAAATTATCAAAAAGAGGCCCTAAAAACGCGAGTTGCAGGGGCCGATAGGTATGAAATTATTCAAATGCTAATGGCGGGCGCAATTGAGAAAATGGTCTTAGCAAAAGTAGCGATTGAAAAAAAACACTTGGAAGCTAAAAGCGAACATATCTCAAGAGCATCAGCGATTATCAATGCATTGCGCGGTTGTTTAGATTTTGACGCTGGTGGTGATGTGTCAACAAATCTTTATTCACTTTATACTTACATGGATGAGCGTCTATTGGATGCGAGTATCAAAAACGATCCTGAAATAATTACTGAAGTGTCGAACCTATTAAAAGAGATAAAATCAGCGTGGGATGCAATCCCTCATGAAGTAAGAGAACAAACGTTATCTGAAAATGGTATCGATGCTCATGTTGGATAAAATTGACTCTTTGATTTCGCAGCTCGAAGCTGCGATTGATGAGCCAAACCTCGAAAAAGCACTCAATTTAGACCGCAAGTTACTTGATGAAATAAAAGCGACCGATGAAATATCCCTACATGAAAATGCTACTTATTTTCTATCAGTCGCCGCAAAGCATCAAAATATAATAAATAAAGTCGACGACTTAAAAAAACAGTCTTTTAAAAATATTACTCAGTTTAATAAAAACCAAAAGAATATTAAGAAATATCAAAATGTCTAAAAATGATCTGCAAAGTGCTCAACAGTCAATAAATGAGATTGAAGAGACCCTTAATTCAATTTCGCAAAAACAAAAAAACGAAGATGCTTTTGTAGATAAAGCGAATACGACTTTCGACAATAATATCGTAGCGTTTAAAAAGTATTTTCCTGATATTGCCGAGAAATTTAGTTCGCATCAGCCAAGCAGTAAATTTAATTTATTTCTTAACCACAATGGTACAGCTAATTTTGTTGACTACGACACAGGGGTTCCTATTTATAGTGAAGACCCGCATAAGCAGTCTAGTGAGCAAATAAAGAATATGCTTGAAAACCCTATAATGGGTAAAGTTGACCATAGCCAATTGGAATTCTTAAAAAATGAGACGGGTTTTATCCATATTGATTTAATGGCTGAAATTGGCGCTATCTACAATGAAACGCAACAGGATCTTCCTTCGACAAAAGATGTTGCTGAATATGTACCCAGTGCAATTATTTTTGGCGTTGGCTTAGGATATCATTTAGATCATTTTTTTGACTCTTTTAATGCAGCTTATATAAGCATCTTTGAACCCAATGAAGATTATTTTTTTGCAAGTTTATTTACATTTGACTGGGCTAATTTTCTTAGCAAAGTAGATGAAGCTGGAAGTTATTTATATTTCTCGATTGGTGTGCCTGAGCAAGAAATGTATGAAGCTTTGCATTTAAGAGCTGGAGAAATTGGTGCGTTTAGTGTTGCAAGTGCACTATTTTTTCAACATTACCCTTCTGAATCTGTAAATAAATTAATTAATGAGTTTAAAGGCAATTATCATCAGTTTTTTATGGGGTGGGGTTTTTTTGATGATGCGCTCTTAAGCGTTGCTCATTCAGTCGAAAACTCTTTAAAACCTATTAATTTGCTACAGCCTGCGAAAAAGGTTTCCGAAAAGTATAATCATTATCCTATATTTATTGTTGCAAATGGACCTTCATTGGATAACGATATTGAAAGAATTAAAAAGTTACAAGACAAGGTCATTGTCGTTGCATGTAACTCTGCTACAACAGCATTATTAAAGCAAGGTATTACACCTGATTTTCATGTTGCACTTGAAAGAACGAAGGCAACAGAAGATTTTTTAACAGCATTTATTCCTGAAAATACCCGCCAAAAAATAAATCTACTTGTGCTAAATGTAATGTACCCAAACGTACTCGATTTGTTTGGCTGGTGTGGCGTTGCACTAAAAAGTAACGAAGCAGGTACATCATTATTTCATATTTCGGAGTTTTTAAATAATGGCAGAATCACATCAACTATAGGGTTCAGCAACCCCTTGGTTGGGAACACAGCACTTAGTTTTTTTGGTAGTATGGAATTTAAAAATATTTATCTTTTCGGTGCTGATAATGGTTATAAAGATCCTAACCATCATCATTCAAAAGGTAGCTATTATTACTCAGGTGAGGGTGAAACGATACATGCGCCTTTAAAAATGGGGGGCGAGCTCATTATACCTGGCAATTTTGGCGGCGATATAATTACCGATCACTTCATGCACACAGGAAAAGTGCAAATGGAACGTTTTTTAGAGTCTAAACTTGATTCAGGGATAAATTGTTTTAATTGCAGTGATGGGGCCGCTGTTAAGGGGAGCATGCCTTTAAGGTCAGATGATATTTTACTAGAAGAATTTATTTTTTCTAAAAATGAAGTTATTGATCATATAAAAACGCAGCCATTCTCTAGTGTAGATGAAAGTGTGTGTTTAACAGATTATTTGGATTTTGATGAGTTTGAGCAGCTATGTAACACAATGGTTGAGATACTTGATGGTCCAATTTTAAATCGAGCTGAAGCGCTCAAGCAGCTACTTGAAAGTTTAAGGTATTTGTTCTCATTTAAAAATCATCCAAGATACACACATCTTTATTTGTTACTTGAAGGTGAGTCGCTTTACGTTACCTCGGTGCTTATCTCGTTACTTTATAACTTTGGTGATGAGACATCGATAGTACCTTATTATGAGAAAGCAAAAACACTTTGGCGAGATTTCATTGCGGATGCTCCACAGCAATATAGAGACCGTTGGAATGAGTTAAGTGATTACAGCTTTGATTACTCAAAACCTTCTGTGAGCTAGTAAATATGCAGATTAAGAGTAAACGATTTGTTCTTACGCTCTTAACTGAGGCCCATGCTTCAAATCGATACCTCAGCTGGTTTGAAGATAATAAAGCTAAAGAGTTTATTAGCTATACATCGTCATCTTTAAACGAATTGAAGGCTTATATTAAAACTAAAAATGAAGACCCCGCAGCTATTTTGCTGGGTATTTTTGCTGATGGTGAGCATATTGGCAATATAAAGTATGAGCCTATCGACTTAGTTAATAAAACCGCGACAATGGGGATTTTGTTGGGTGAGGCTAGATGGCGTGGTAAAGGTGTTGCAGCTGAGGTTATTTCTGCAAGTGCAGATTACTTAGCTAAAAACTTTCATATAGAAACAATTATACTGGGTGTTGATAAGGGTAATATACCTGCAATATCTGCTTATAATAAATTGGGTTTTGAAATTAGCGAGCAAACTGACCATGGTTTGTTTATGAAAAAATCACTTCTATAAAAAATATCTATTCTTCCTAAGCCTTTTCTTAAAATAGCCGATAAGTTATTATAATGGTTGATAAATAATTTAAACTTATTATTTCTAAGGAAAAAACATGTCATCAAAAAGCAATTCGGGTGCTGAGCTGTGGCAAAAAGCCAAAAAAATTATTCCAGGTGGGAATCAATTACTTTCAAAGCGTGCCGAAATGTTTTTACCCGATCAATGGCCTGCCTATTATAAAAAGTCTAAAGGCTGTGAAGTTTGGGATTTAGATGATAACCATTACTATGACTTCTCTATTATGGGAATTGGTACTAGTTCTTTAGGTTACGCTAATGATGAAATTAACGATGCGGTGATAAGTTCGATTTCTAACGGAAGTATGAGTAGTTTGAATTGCCATGAAGAAGTTGAATTAGCAGAAAAACTTATTGAAATACACCCTTGGGCGGGAGCTGTCCGCTTTACTCGTACTGGTGGGGAATCGTGTGCGTTAGCAGTGCGAATTGCCCGTGCCTATAGTAAAAAAGATGTTGTTGCCTTTTGCGGCTACCATGGTTGGCATGATTGGTACTTAGCAACAAATATAACTGACGCTGAAAATTTAGATGAGCAATTATTACCTGGTTTAAGGCCTGCTGGTGTACCTAAGCAATTACAAAATACTGTGGTGCCATTTAAAGAAGGTGATATTGATGGCTTTAAGGCAATCATAGATGCTCACGGTGATAACCTTGGCGTTGTTATGATGGAAGTTTTTCGTCATGGGTTGCCGGATGTTGCCTTTCTTCAAGCTGTGAAAGATTTAGCTGTTGAACATAACATTGTTGTAATTTTTGATGAAATATCCTCAGGGTTTAGACTCAACACAGGGGCTTCTCATCTTTTAACATCGATAGAGCCAGATATTTGTGTACTAGGAAAGGCACTGGGTAACGGCCATCCAATAGGGGCTATAATAGGTCGTTCTGAAGTGATGGATGCAGCGCAACAATCTTTCATTAGTAGTTCTTATTGGACCGAACGAGTTGGCTTTACAGCTGCGTTAAAAACATTAGAAGTATTTCAAAGAGATAATATTCCCAAACGCTTAAATGAAACTGGCGCAAGACTAAAATCTCGAATTGAAGAAGTCGTCACTCAAACAGGCTTTAACCTAAAAATTATAGGTATTGATAGTGTCCCTATATTTATATTTCCAGGTGATCATGCTTTGGCATTAAAAACACTATTTACCCAAGAAATGCTTAAAAGAGGATTTTTAGCGAGTAATGTTATTTACCTTTCGATTGCCCATACCGATGAGCTTTGCGATAAATATATTGATGCAATGAGAGATGTTTTTTATTTTCTTCAGCAGTCGCTAGACAGTAATGCAGATATAGAAAGCCTAATCAATGGGCCGGTATGCCACAGTGGCTTTCAAAGGTTAAATTAATGAAATCAGTTGCTGCATTTATTCAAGCAAGAATGGGGTCGTCAAGATTACCAGGCAAGGTGTTAAAAGAATTAAATGGGATCCCCGTTATTTTGCACATTGTAATGCGTTTAAAGCAATCTAGGTACATTGATAATATTGTTCTTCTTACTTCTTTTAACGAAGAAAATGATAAGTTGGTTAAGTTAGCCAAACGCCATAATATCAACGTGTTTAGAGGTTCAGAGGATAATGTTTTAGCGCGTTTCCAGCAAGCAAGCCAAGCATATCCATCAGACCATATTGTGAGAATAACAGGCGATTCACCTTTTGTAGATGTTGGCGTGTGTGATTTATTATTGCAGACGTACTTTGAAAAACAGGTTGATTATGCCTTTTTGAGTGAACAATTTGCCGAAGGCGTTGATTGTGAGGTTTTTAAAACGAGCGTACTGTCTTCTTTAGATACGGCTGCACTCAGAGAGTCTGAACGTGAACACGTGACGTTACATTTTTACGAAAATAAACTAAATCAATTTTCTACCTATGAAATGCAAAACACAACAGATGACAGCAGCTATCGGTTTACATTAGATACACCTGAAGATTGGCAGGTTATTAAAGAATTAGCACGTTTTACTAACGATACTGTTAACATTAATTATCAAAATATAAAAAATATACTTGATGCTTATCCTCACATTAAACAGATTAATAGCCAAGTTATTCGTAACGAAGGGTTAGCTATTTCATTACAAAATGAACAACATTAATTAGCTTTGGACTTATTATGAAAATTAACAATAAAATAATCGATGAAAATAGTCCGTGTTACATTATAGCTGAAATGTCTGCAAACCATGGTGGAGATATAAATAAAGCGAAAAAATTAATCGCTGAGGCTAAGTTAGCCGGGGCAGATGCTGTAAAGCTACAAACTTACACGGCAGATACAATCACACTAAATTGTTCGAAGCCAGATTTTTGTTTGCCTAGCGACAACCCTTGGCAAGAACATGTGTCTTTGCACTCACTTTATCAAAAAGCGTTTACACCTTGGGAATGGCATCAGGCGCTGTTCGAAGAGGCCAAGCGTTGCGAAATTGATATATTCTCTTCCCCATTTGATGAATCTTCCGTTGATTTACTTGAATCATTAAATACACCGGTATATAAAATTGCCTCTCCGGAAATAACAGATATTCCCCTTTTGAAATATGTTGCGGCAACAGGCAAGCCTGTGATTCTTTCAACAGGAATTGCTGAGTTAGCTGACATTGAACTTGCGGTTAGTACATTGCGCAATAACGGGTGTGATAGCATTGCAATTTTAAAGTGTACAACAGCTTATCCAACCCCATTAGAAGAATGCAACTTAGCAACAATTTCCGATATAGCTAAACGATTTAATTGTATTGCTGGTTTATCTGATCATACACAAGGGATTATTTCACCGATAGTAAGTGTTACATTGGGTGCAAAAATAATTGAAAAACATTTTATTATTGATAAATCTGACGATTCAGTAGATGCCTTTTTCTCATTAGATAGAGACGAATTTTCATCACTGGTTAGGTCAGTAAGAGACGCCGAAAAAGCAATAGGTACTGTGAGCTATGACATAACAGATTCAGCGAAAAAAAATATGTTAGCTAGGCGCTCACTCTATTTTGCTAAGGATTTACCTAAGGGCCATGTTATTACAAAACACGATATCAAATCGGTTAGGCCAGGCTTTGGCTTACACACTAAGCATTTTGATGATGTAATAGGGCTGTGTTTAACAAGCGATGTAGAGCTGGGTGATAGAGTTAGTTTTGCGTTAACGAATAAGTTAAGAGGCTAGCTATGAAAACATGTGCAGTGGTCGGTGGTGGGATTTGTGGAATAACGGCAAGCATTTTGTTGCGCAAGCATTACGATCGCGTTGTATTAATTGAGCAGTCTGAATCGTTAGGTGGCTTGTTGAATTCAGTCACTGACGATGCTGGTAATTTTTACGACCAAGGTACACACATTCCAGCTAGCACCGGTGTTGCTGAAATAGACGAGATACTATTCAACCACCCTCAATTTTCTAAGAATTGGCGTACATTTAAACACCTCAAAACAGGAAATTACTTTGCAGGTAAGTGGGATTTAGAAACACAAACAATTGATGCAAGAAAATTAGATACAGCACTTTATAAACAAGGTATTGGTGAGTTTATGTCACTCACATCAGGGTCTGAGGCTAATAACATTGAGCAATATTTATGTGAAACTTTAGGTGTAGTGTTTTATCAGTACCTTGCAAAACCGGTTATTAATAAGCTTTATGGTGACGACGTAGCATTTACTGATTTAGCTAAAAATACCAGCATTAATTATTTTGGCGCTACAAGAATAAAAGCATTCAATGCATCGTTGTCACGAGTGTTAAAGCAACATCCAGAGTTTGATAAAAAGCTTGGCTATCATAGTGCTGCTGAATTTGAAACATTACTTGCAGAGCAAGGTTCATACCTTCCTAATTATTACTACCCAAATAGCGCTAAAGGCGCGCAGACTTGGATCGATCAATTACAGGCAAAAGCTGAATCTTTAGGAGTTGAAATTCGCTGTAGTAGTCAAGTGGTAGATATTGAATATCAAGATGATTTAGTTAGTGCGTTTAGCCTTAACGATGGCTCACGTATTAAGTGCGACTTGTTATTTTGGAGTGCGCCGCCTGTATTTGCACTAAAGGCCGCTAATTTACCGATCGCAAATTATAAACCCATATTTAGGACCGCAAATATCTTACATTTTACGTTTGATAAGCAGCCTTTAAATAAAGAATCGCATTACCTTTGGAACTGGGACCCATGTTCGGATATTTTCAGGGTTACACTGTATAACAATTTAAGGCAAAGTGATAAGTATCAAGTATCGGCAGAGGTATTAAGGTACAAAGCAGATCCTACATACACATTAGAGCAGGGTGTTATTGATCTAAAAAATATGGGAGTTTTAACGGCTGACACCAAAATAAAAAGTGGTTGTGTACAAATAATTGATAATACTTTTCCTGTACCTACGCATGATTTTTGTACTACAACACAGATTAATTATGAAACATTAACAAATTCGTTTAAAAATATTATTGTATCGGGTAGGTTTAGTGGTCGTTGCTGGTTGTTATCTGATGTGCTAATTCTTGCTCATAAAGAATTAAAAGAGTATTGCACTGTTGGCTAATTTTATATTCTATTGTAATGGAACTATGAAAACAGGCTTTGGGCATTTATCAAGGTGTTTAAATGTTGCAAGGGCGACCTTTGCATTACAGCCTTTTAGTAATATTGTTTTTTTTGGCGACTTTGATCAATTTTCTACCCAGCGTATTAATAATTTTGGTTTCACCGTAGCAGGCAGTGACTTTACTTTTGAGCCAGATATGACGGTGCTTGCCGATAGCTATCAGTTCACTTTTGAGCAATTATTTGAGTTAAAAAAAATAGGGTTGAAGCTATGCATCATCGACGACTTTGATCAATATAATTACACTTTTATAGATCTTATTGTGAATTTTAGATTTAACGCTGAGGCGTTTTGTCGTTCAACCAATAAACATAGGTTAGGGGTACGTTACTTTTCATTTGCCCAAGAATTATTATCATTAAGGCGAAGCCGCTCACAAGGTCACTTTCAAAATAGTATTAATACTATTTTGGTTTTTATTGGCGGTAATGATCGATTTGATGTGGCTACGCATGTTGTAAATGCCTTAGATAAGCTAGTGGTAGGTAAGAAAATTATTTTATTAGATCAAAAAGCCCCTTCTATTAGTTTAAAAAATAACACTTACCAAGCATTAGAGTTTGTTGATGATATGTCTGCTGTATACAAACAAGCCGATTTAATCATTAATGGCGGGGGATTAACAAAGTATGAAGCAGGTTTTTGCCTTATACCTAACTGCGCCATTTCACAAACGAGAGAACAACATACCGATACTTTAGAACTTGCCAGAGCACATTTAACCTTTGATTTGGGTCTTGCTGAAGATGCAACGATAGAAAGCTTAACATTAAACATTGAGGGGTTTTTACACACCGGTGTTCTGGCGCAAAGAGACGCAATGTTATCATCATATTATCTCGATTCGACCGAGCAATTCGCAAAAGAAATTTTAAAGGTATCAAATGAGTGAGTTTAATTCTAAACAAGCAGAGTGGGATGAAATTGCGCGTATAAACAGTGATTTTAAAGCACAGGTTGGGCGACCCTTTGACGATACACTTTGGCAGGCGCTCATCGATGATGTTGAGCAAAAACTCATGTTCTCAGCGCAAGGTAATAGTATTTTAGATGTAGGGTGTGGTAACGGCTTACTATTATCAAAATTACACAAGTGCTCACAGTATGCAGGTGTTGACTACTCTCAAGCAATGATAGATGAAGCAAAAAAATTACTCCCTCAAGGCGTTTTTTATCAATCACAAGCGAGTGTTCTTCAATTTGAAAACAATGAGTTTGAGAGAGTACTCAGTTACAGTATCTTTCATTACTTCCCAAGCTATCAATATGCACTTGATGCGATTAAAGAAATGATACGAGTATGCAAGCCCGGAGGTATAATTTTGATTGGCGATATACTCGATAAACACTTTGAGCACGATATAAAAAGTGCAAGTGATCTGGAATATGAAAAAACGATTCCGTTGATACATCGTTATTCTCAGTGGCGCTTTTTTTCTTTTGAGCAATTGAAAACTGATTTACAGCATTGTGTTAAGAAAGTAGAAATACTGACTCAACCAGAAGGTTTTCCTTTATCTCGTTATCGCAAGGATTTGAGGTTATGGGTTTAACTCGATTACAGAGCCTTATTGCTACTGCATTTGACCGCCAGCATGCATTATTGACTAGCTCTGGAAGCTTTGCGCTTATAACTGCACTCAATGCCTCACAGGCTCCAAAGGGTAGCTCAGTAATAATGCCAGCAAGCTGTTGCCCGATTGTTTTGTTTGCTATTCAAATGGCAGGTTACAACGTTATTTTGGCTGATGTTTCGTTGTGCTCTTTGTCTATGGAGGTCACTAATATAGAAGCTGTTTTTAATGATTCTGTATCAGTAATAGTGGCCGTTCATGGTTACGGACACTATTGTAAAATTGATGAAATAGAAAAGTTTGCAAAACACAATAACATTACACTAATAGAAGATGCATGTTTGGTGTATGGCAGTAAATACAAAGGCAAACCGTTAGGTAGCTTTGGCGACTTCTCTATTTTAAGTTTTGGGTATGATAAACCTATTGATAATCAATATGGCGGAGCTATTTTAACTAACTCTGAGCGGCTATTTGAATGCGCTAAGGAGTTTTTAAACGAGAATAAAATGGCTCAATTTAGTGACGTAAAACCGTTAGAAGTATTAAATGGCCGCTTTTTAAATTTAAATAAGCAAATGCAAGTGCGAAAAGAGAATGTAGATTATCTGCAAAATAATATTACTAATTCGCTTTTTGTAAAAGCAAGTTTTGATGCTGAAGTAACGTATTGGCGCTACCCTTTACTTATAAAAAATAGAAGTCACTTTTTAGCTAAGGCAAAAGAGAGTGGCATTATTTTTACTAAGCATTATAAATCGTTAGGTGAATTACAAACCAATGGACATTATCCAAATGCGTCACTGATTGATGATCAAATTATAAATTTATTTGTCCGTCCCGAAACACCTCAAGAGCAATTAACCAATATGGTAATGTTTATAAATGACTACCAAGACAAGTAATACTTTAAAGTCGTATTATCAGTCTCTGTATAAAGAGTATGGTGACAGCCACAAATCAGTACAGCATGTATCAAAAGAATCACAAAATATAAGATTTGCGATATTTCTGAATATGATTTCATCAAGTAGCCGAGTTATTGATTTAGGCTGTGGGCTGGGTGATATGCTTTCATATCTAAGAAAAAACGGTTTTACCGGTGAGTATTTAGGTTATGACTTTGTACCAGAGTTTATAGACGCCGCAAATGCCAAGTTTACCTCAGATACAAAAGCTCAATTCAAAGTGTTTGATATCTATGAGGATGAGATAGCACAAGGCTATGACCATGTGCTTATTAGCGGTGTGTTCAATAATAAAATGACTGATAACATGGGCTTTTTAACACTTACCTTACAAAAAAGTATTCAGCAGTGTGAGCAGTCGGTTATTTTTAATGCGTTATCGACATTTGTGGAATTTAAAAATGAGGCTCTTTTTTATGTCTCACCCTTAGAATTATTTGAATTATGCAAAACAACAATGACACCTTTTGTTTCCTTAAAGCATGACTACGTTACTAAGCCAGGTGGTTACCCTTATGAATTTACAATGCAATTAAGTAAAAGCGAAATAACATGTTACTGAGTATAATGCAGCCTACTTACTTACCCTGGTTAGGTTATTTTGGGTTAATTAACAGCGCCGATAAATTCGTATTTTTAGACAACGTAAAGCTTGAAAAAAGTGATTGGCATGTTAGAAATAAAATTAAATCGGGTAAGCAAGAGCTTATGCTGACTTGTCCGGTAAGTACCCCTAAAGGAAGAATGACAGCAACAATTGAAAACACTCAATTTGTCAGTGCAAATCCTTGGCGAAGAAAGCATCTTAAAAGCATTGCTGAAAGCTACGCAAAAGCACCGTTTTTTAGTTCCTTGTTTCCACTATTAGCTCCCATTTATAAAGACGAGAGCATTACTTGCCTGGCTCAAATGAATATTAAAATCATTAGAGTATTGATAGGGTATATGAATATAACCACACCAACATTTACTGCTTCTCAGCTTAAAGGCGTGTCTGGTGTTAAAGATGCTCGGCTAGTATCTATTTGTCATGAGTTAGAATGTAATACTTATTTATCACCAGTAGGCGCGCAGGCTTACATTGAACAAGAGACCCCAGGCGGGGCATTAGTTAAAAATGGTATTGATGTTTTTTATCAAAACTTTATTCATCCTAAATACCCACAAATTAAGGGTGAGTTTATCTCTCATTTAAGTGTGATTGACTGCTTATTTAACGTTGGGCCTGTTGAAACAGCTAAATTAATTAATACATGCACGAGAGCACATACTCACTATCAATCTCTATCAGTTTAATTGCCAAAGTGCTGGGTTAATAAAACGCTCATCAGGTAGGCTAAACTCAGATAAATCAATATTGGATAAGCTTGAAGTTAAGCAGCTTAAAATTTCATTAAGCTGTTGTTCGTTGTTTACGCCTACAACCACTTTGTCTACTTCATCAATACTAACCACATAATTTAATGCTAGTGATAACGTTGAGACATTTAAGTAATTACTCAGCGTGGTAAGCTTTTCTAGTAAAGGAGCAATAGGTTTAAAATAATCTGGGAAAGTGTCACTTTCCATTAGCAATAACCCCTGAAGAAAGGCTGAACGAGTATGAATTTCTATATCTGCAGCTTTTAGTTGTTTTAATGAATTTGATTGAACGAAGCGTTGATCAAGAATATTAAGAGGTAACTGAATTAGATCTGCAAATGCTAATACATCATTATTAAGCTGCTCGGGGGAATATAAAGATACTCCCACTTTTTTTACTTTATTATCTGCTTTAATTTGCTTTAAGCAATCAAGTGCAACAGGGAATTGACTAAAATCTTCAAAGCGATGAAGTAGTAATCCATATAAAGCGTCACAATTTAAGTCGCAAAGAGACTGTTTAACCGTTTTTGTTATAAAATCATCAACATTGATTAAATTAGATATAGGAGGAACTTTACTTACTATATTGAATGAATTTACTAGGCACTGGCCTAATTCTTTTTCAGCATTACCATAAGCTGATGCAGTATCAATGGTCGTTATATTTTCGCTTTTGGCAAGGTTCAGTATTTTTTTTATTTCTTTCTGATGTGTTTTGCCACGTGTATTACTTATTCCGTAGTCAACACCAAACTGAACAGTACCTAGTGCGAGCTTCACAGTAATTTACCAATTTCATCAATAATATAGTTCTGCTCTTGCTCTGTAAGTTGAGGATGCAAAGGGATAGTGAATGCTGTTTTATAGTATTTCATTGCGTTGGGGAAGTCGCTATCTTTAAAGCCCATTTCTTTATAAAAAGGTTGAGTGTGTATTGGAATATAGTGAAGATGACTAATAATGCCTTTACTCCTCAATTGCTCAATAATATGCCTATGAAGGTGGCAGTGGCCATCAGCAAGTTTAACTACGTATAAATGGTAGCTCGAATAGCATTTTGTAAGTTGTGTTAAATGCGAGAGTGGCATAGTTTCAAACGCATTAGAATATGAAATAGCGAGTGCGTTTCTGGTTGTAACAAATTCATCAAGTTTATCAAGTTGGCTGAGACCAAGTGCTGCTTGTAGTTCTGTCATTCGGTAATTAAAGCCAAGCTCTACTTGCTGGTAATACCAAGGGCCATGGCTTTGCTCAGTCATTTCATTTGGATCATTAGTGATCCCATGACTTCTTAAGCGCTGTAATTTTTTTGCAAGCTGTTGATTATTACTAACTGCCATACCGCCTTCGGCAGAGGTAATTATCTTTACCGGGTGAAAACTAAATACAGTGATATCTGAAAATTCACAGCAACCTACTTTATTGCCATTATATTGTGCGCCAATAGCATGTGATGCATCTTCAATGATTTTAAAACCATACTGCTTTGATAAATCGTAAATAGCTTCCATATCACACGATTGACCTGCCAAGTGAACAGGGATAACGACTTTAGGTAAGCAATTATTTTTTTTTGCGCTAATAAGCTTATCAGCAAGGGCTGGCACTGACATATTGCCAGTCGCCAAATCAATATCTACAAAGTCCACAGCAGCCCCACAGTAAAGCGCACAATTGGCTGAGGCTACGAATGAAATTGGCGACGTCCAAACAGTATCACCTTCGCTTACATTTAATGCTAAACATGCAATATGTAGAGCAGAAGTCGCGCTATTAACAGCAATACCATATTGAGCGTTACAGTATTTTGCAATAGCAGCCTCAAAAGCGGGTACTTTTGGTCCTTGAGTTAGCCAATCAGACTCTAAAACAGCTACAACGCTATCAATATCTGCTTGGCTTATTAGTTGTTTACCATATGGAATCATTTATTTTATTCAGCTTTAACTTAATGCCTGAGTGTTAAATTCTTTAATCTCATCAATCGTCATGTAATGCGAGTTATGCAGAGAGTTATATTCAAATCCTTGATCTACCTTTTTACCCTTCTCACCAATCGCGTTAACGGTAAAGTCATTACTGCGACTACTGAACTTAATACCAGGCGCAATAACAAAGTGGTCGTTGTACTCGTAGGTTTCAAAACACAAGTCTGCTGGGCACATTACTTCATGAAGTTTCTCACCAGGGCGAATGCCAATTATTTTTAGTGGTAAGTCAGGAGCCATCGCTTTGGCAAGATCGGTAATACGGATTGAAGGAATTTTAGGAACGAAAATTTCACCGCCTAACATACGTTCAAAGTTAGTCAGTACAAAATCGACGCCTTGTTGAAGGTTTATCCAAAAACGAGTCATTTCATCGTGTGTGATTGGAATATGGTCGCGCCCCTCATCAATAAACTTTTGAAAAACAGGCACAACAGAGCCGCGAGAGCAAACCACATTACCGTAGCGTACAACAGAAAAGGTAGTGCGGTTGCCACCTGCAATATTATTAGCGGCTACAAAAAGTTTATCTGATGCCAATTTAGTGGCACCATACAAGTTAATTGGGTTTGCAGCCTTATCAGTAGACAGCGCAATTACTTTTTCGACATCGTTATCAAGAGCTGCATCAATCACGTTTTCAGCGCCGTTAATATTTGTTTTAATACATTCCATCGGGTTGTATTCAGCGGCCGGAACCTGCTTCAAAGCAGCTGCGTGAATAACATAGTTTACACCGCGCATGGCACGTATTAATCTGTCTTTATCTCTCACATCGCCAATAAAATAACGCATACAAGGTTGGTCAAACTCTTGTTGCATTTCAAATTGCTTAAGTTCATCGCGTGAAAAAATAATGATCTTTTTTGGATTGTAACGCTCAAGTAGCGTTTTGACGTATTTTTTCCCGAATGAACCGGTACCACCGGTGATTAAAATTGTTTTGTTATCGAACATAGTGCTACCCAAATTATTTATTATTGGCGTTATATGACACGCAAACGTGATTTTTTAATACGCATCTCAATACTTTAACCACTAAGCAAGCAAAGTGCCAAGTTAATTTAGTCTAACCATGGTACAAAGCACAAAATTTCGCAAATTAAGCTATAATTTAATCAGTCAGCACCACGGAGGCCGTTATGAAAATTCAATCACCATCAGCTAACTTTTTAAACCAAACTCAGCAAACAAATAACAAACTTGCAGAGCAACTAGCAACCGGTAAAAAAGTAAATAGTGCAGCAGATGATGCCGCAGCGTTACAAATTATTGATAGACTTACTTCACAGCAAAATGGCTTCAGTCAGGCTTTAAATAACGCCT
Source organism: Pseudoalteromonas sp. H71 (assembly GCF_001468485.1). Lineage (GTDB taxonomy): Bacteria > Pseudomonadota > Gammaproteobacteria > Enterobacterales > Alteromonadaceae > Pseudoalteromonas. The sequence continues at coordinate 229,196 of NZ_LODI01000002.1, read as the reverse complement.
ATGACGGAATTTCATATACTCAAGTAAGCGAAGCTAGCTTGAGTGGTGTAAATGATGCTGTCACGCGCATTCAAGAGTTATCTGTTCAAGCGGGTAATGGTGCACTGACTGATAATGATCGTGCTGCGCTACAAGAAGAAGTCGTGCAGCTGCAAAGTCAAATTAACGACACGTTCGAAAACGCTAATTTTGCAGGGAAACCGTTGTTTAATGGTGAGCCTGTATCATTTCAGGTAGGCTCTGATGCAAATATCAGTCAAACACTAAACCAATCTGATGGAAGTCTTGCCCCGACGCTATCTACTATTGATATTTCGACTCAGGCTGGAGCACAAGCAGCTATCGATATAACCAAGCAAGCAAATGATGAAATAAATGCGCAACGCGCTGAGTTAGGTGCATTTCAAAATACGTTGGCAAGTACAATTAAAGGATTAGGAGGGCAGCAAGAAAATATTGCAGCTAGTCAAAGCCGAATTCAAGATACCGATTATGCGCAGGCAATTTCGCAACAAGTGTCTAATGACATTTTAGCGCAATCATCAGTTGCACTTCGTGGTCAGGCTAACCAATCTGCTGAGTCTATTTTAGGTTTACTTTAAATTTTAATACTTAATAGTTAATTCTTAAGTATTATTGATCTTACTAGTGCGTCTGTTTTTTGGCGTTTATGTCAAAAAACTGCCGCTATCACTTGCATCCTTGCTTAACTGGCTTACAATTTAGCTAATTATATCAAAGAGTGAAGCACGGCTCGCTAACTATGATCCTGATTTTAGATAATAATAACAATCGCTCTATTGGGTTAAACGCATCACTTGGTTTTATCGGTGAGGTTACTCATCGCTTAGATGAAGATAACTTTGAACAAGAGTGTGCAAAATATAAGCAGCACGAGTGCATGGTTATTTTGGGGGCTTTACAGTCACTCGATCATGAAAGCTTAATCAAGCGCTACCCAACACTTCCATTTTTATTAATTGGTGAAACGTTAAGACCGTTACTTAGCATTGCTAACGTAGTTGGGCTTATTTGCGAGCCATTTAATCACGAAGTTACCACACAGTTACTTCATGATTGCCAGCAGTATCATCGTATGTTGCCGGGGGAGCACAAAAATAGTCAGCCGCATAAGTCTTTTGATGGCCTTGTTGGTGAAACACAAGCAGTTAAAGAGGTCCGCTTTTTAATTGAGCAAGTTGCAAAAACAGATGCAAACGTTTTAATTTTAGGTGAGTCAGGTACAGGTAAAGAAGTGGTTGCGCGTAACGTTCATTTGCTATCTAAGCGAAGTACAGGACCCTTTGTACCAGTAAACTGTGGGGCCATTCCGGCAGAGTTACTAGAAAGTGAGCTTTTTGGTCATGAAAAAGGGGCGTTTACAGGGGCTATCTCTGCTCGTAAAGGTCGTTTTGAGTTAGCGCAAGGCGGTACGCTGTTTTTAGATGAAATTGGTGATATGCCGCTACAAATGCAGGTTAAACTTTTACGCGTATTACAAGAACGAAGCTATGAGCGTGTAGGTGGCACTAAAGCAATTCAAGCCGATGTACGTGTTATTGCTGCGACTCACCGTAACCTTGAAACCATGATAGAAGCCGGTAGCTTTCGTGAAGACTTGTATTATCGGCTAAATGTATTCCCTATAGAGAACCCGTCGCTAAGTGAGCGTGCTGATGACATTCCTTTATTACTCAAAGAATTAATGCGTCGTGTAAATGAGCAAACGGGTACTACCGCTAAGTTTACTGAGCGTGCAATTGAAAGCTTAAAAGAGCATGCGTGGCCGGGTAATATTCGTGAACTTGCGAATTTGGTTGAGCGCATGGTTATAATGTTCCCCGAAAAGGTAGTAGACATACCTGACCTACCTAATAAATACCGTTATATTGAAGTTGATGCCTATGAGCCTGAGTATCCTGAAGAACTAATGGAGAAAGATGCGTTTAACGATATATTCAGTACTGGGTTTAGTGACTATGAAAACGAACCCGAGGCAGAGTTTAATAGTAACGCCGGTGGCTTACTTCCAGATGATGGCATTGAGCTTAAAGAGTATTTAGCTGAGCTTGAAATAAGCCTAATAACGCAGGCGCTAGAAAGATACGATTATGTGGTGGCCCGTGCAGCTGAAATACTGGGCGTGAGAAGAACAACACTAGTCGAAAAAATGAAAAAGTATAACCTTTCACGAGATTAGAAGTACGCAAATGGTGAAATACTTTTAGTTATTCATTTGTGATCAATCACTTTACGGGCTTTGCCCGTCACGTAAGCAAGCTTGACGTCTACGAGTAAATTTAGCCTAGGTGTAAATTTTAGCGGTAGACGCTGAGCTTGCTCGCGTGAAAAGCGTAGCTTTTAATTACTTAAACACGCATCTTAAAAACGAAGGCAAATGAGAAACCATAGTTAACTTACACGTTACTTCTCTAAAGCGAAGCGTCTCTTAGCCTCTTTGTGAACAGAACACTTTTATGGTTATAAGTCCTTATTCAGCAAAAGCCTTAATAATTTCTTCTTTTCTAAAACAATCATTACTATGGTCGTTAACCATACCGCAAGCCTGCATGTAGGCATATACTGTTGTAGGGCCTAAAAATTTAAAACCTCGCTTTTTTAAATCTTTTGCAAAAGCTGTTGATGCCTCAGTGATTGCGGGGTAGTCCTCGGTATTATTAAAATTGCTGACTATGGGGGTGTTATTTACAAACTGCCATTGATACGCGCTAAAACTGCCAAACTCTTTTTGAATGTTTAAAAATCGCTGCGCGTTATTTATTGTTGCTGTAATTTTTAAACGGTTGCGAACGATTGTTTTATCAAGCATGAGTCGCTCAACATCATCAGCTGTAAACAAGGCCACTTTGTTTACATTAAAGTTAGCAAATGCGTTTTTATAGCCTTGTCGTTTTTTTAAAATGGTATACCAACTCAATCCCGCCTGAGCTGACTCAAGTGTGATAAATTCAAACAGGGTTTGGTCATCGTAAACAGGCACACCCCATTCTAAATCATGGTACAAAACATAATCGGGCTTAGTGGTATCGAGCCACGGGCAGCGGCACTTATTTTGCTCACTCATCTGTATTCCTTTTTATTCGCGTCATTTTTATGTCGCGTTATTATTATTGTAAGATTATGAAAATATAGCAATTTAATTTTGGTACGTATTGTGCATTAAGCTTTGTATCTATACAAATTCGAGATTTGATTATGGCCCTTGCTAGCGTGCTAAAACCACAGTTTATTTCTGCAAATCAGTATAACCCATGTTTACTTCAAGAGGAGTACATAGGTGAATTAAGCGATCTGCGTCAGCAAGCAAGTTGGCTTTCTCATTTAGTTGATACTATGCCAGCAGGTGTAGTTGTGCTTGATGGTAAAGGAATGATTGCAAAGGCCAATCAAATAGCGATTGATATGTTGGGTGAGCCTTTAGAGGGCGAGAAGTGGTTTAATGTAATTCAGCGCTCTTTTAGACCCCACCAGGACGATGGCCACGAAGTGTCACTAAAAGATGGACGGTTAATAAAGCTTGATATAACAGCGTTAGCTCCCGAGCCGGGGCAACTTATTTTAATGACCGATTTAAGTGAAACACGCCGTTTGCAAAAGCGTGTTGCCCATATGCAGCGCCTTAGTGCGTTGGGTAAAATGGTGGCGTCTCTTGCGCATCAGGTCCGCACGCCGCTTTCAGCGGCTATGCTTTATGCTGCTAATTTAGGCTCTAAGCGCTTACCTGAGGCATCTCGCGATAATTTTCAAACCAAGTTAATGTCTCGCTTAAAAGATTTAGAAACTCAAGTAAACGACATGCTACTTTTTGCCAAAAGCGGCGATCAGCAGGTTGTTGAGCAAGTGTCTATGCAGCAATTACTCAGCGAAGTAAAGGCGGGCGCCGATGCGATGGTGACACTAAACGATAGCCACTTAGCTGTCAGTCTCCCAGAACCAGATATTCAAATAACAGGTAATAAATCAGCCATAGCCAGTGCAATTCAAAACTTGATTCATAACAGTATCCAGATCACTGGTGCTGGCGCAGAAGTGCATTTAAGTGCAGTTACCGATGAGCTAGATTCAGACTATGTGCGCATTAGCGTTGCTGACAACGGGCCCGGTGTTGATTTAAGCTTAGCAGAAAAAATATTTGAACCGTTTTATACCACTAAAAGTCAAGGTACGGGATTAGGGCTTGCTGTTGTGAGTTCAGTTGCAAACGCACATCAAGGACGTGTTGAAGTGACCAATAATAAAGGCGGTGGAGCATGTTTTAGTTTGCTTTTACCTATTCGCACCGCATCTAAATTAGAGGAATCATTATGAGTAACACTATTTTAGTTGTAGAAGATGATGCAGGGCTTCGTGAAGCCTTAATTGATACACTCGAAATGTCGGGGATTGAATGCATTGCGGCTAATTGTGCAGAGCAAGCCATGCTTTTGCTTAAAAAAGAGCAATTTTCGCTGGTGGTGAGTGATGTACAAATGGGGACTATGAGTGGTTTAGATTTACTACGAAGTATTAAGCTTAACCACCCTGAGCTACCTGTTTTAATGATGACGGCGTACGCCACCATAGATGATGCCGTTGAAGCTATGCGCTTAGGTGCGATTGATTACATGGCAAAGCCGTTTGCACCTGAAGTTTTGCTCAATATGGTAAGCCGCTACTTACCTGAAAAAGCAAAAGAGACAGACGGTCCTATTGTTGCCGATCCAAGTAGTATTCAGTTATTAGAATTGGCAAGTAGAGTGGCACGTTCCGATGCAAGTGTGATGGTGCTTGGTCCTAGTGGTTCTGGTAAAGAAGTGTTAGCTCGCTACATACATGATAAATCGAATCGATGCGATGAGCCGTTTGTTGCAATTAACTGTGCAGCAATTCCTGAAAACATGTTAGAAGCAACTTTATTTGGGTATGAGAAAGGCGCGTTTACAGGTGCAATTCAAGCATGCCCTGGTAAGTTTGAGCAAGCGCAAGGCGGAACTATCTTGCTCGACGAAATAACTGAGATGGATCTTGGATTACAAGCTAAATTATTACGCGTTTTGCAAGAGCGCGAAGTGGAGCGCTTGGGTGGACGCAAGACAATTCAGTTAGATGTACGCATACTTGCAACAAGTAACCGTGACCTAAAAGAAGCGGTAAGCGAGAATCAATTTAGAGAAGATTTATATTACAGACTTAACGTGTTTCCGTTAATGTGGCGACCGCTCAATCAGCGCCCAGGGGATATTATTGTATTGGCTAAACATTTAATTGAACGTCATTTAAGCAAAAGTAAAGAGCCTATGGCTTACCTCGATAGTGGCGCAGAGAAAAAATTACTTGCTCACTCTTGGCCGGGTAATGTGCGTGAGCTTGATAACGTTATACAACGTGCTCTTATACTTAGGACTGGTAATACTATTAATGAGCATGCTATTTTTATTGAAAATATAGCCGCAACAGATTTTGTAATGACGCCTACATCGATTAGCACACAAAGTGCTAGTCAGTCTCAGGCGAACACTGCTGATAAAAGTATTGAGCATGGCCCTACTAGCTCGGCTTATTATGATGAAAAGTCATCATTAGTAGAGCCGCCAAAACAAGACTTATTAGCTGGTGATACGGGCAGTTATAAAGATGAGCTCAAAGATAAAGAACACCGTATCATTTTAGAAACGTTAGCAAGGTGCCAAGGTAAACGAAAAGATGTTGCTGAAACCCTCGGTATTAGCCCTCGTACTCTACGTTATAAACTAGCGCAAATGCGCGACTTAGGTATTTCACTTCCTGCGTAGCCTCACATTTAGCCCTTGATTCAGTTATTGAATTTAAGGGCTGTCAAAACTCTGACTCACAAAATTAAACTTTAAGTTATTGAAAGTTAACATTTATTATTTGGCATGGTTTGTGCTTTATCTATATTAAGAGTTAACTGCATTGTCAGAGAAAAATTATGAAAATTCAAAATAGCGCTGTATTTCAAGAAATGCAATCAATGGCTTTAGAGGCTGGTCGTAGTAATCAAGTTGAACGACTGCCAGTAAAAACACAAGCCTCATCAACGGCTCAATTTGGCGACATGCTGTCAGATGCAATTAATACTGTGCACGGTTTACAGCAAGATGCTAAGCAAAAAGTGGTTGCAGTAGAGACCGGCGACAGAAGCGTCTCTTTGGCTGAAGCGATGATTGCATCTCAAAAATCGTCAGTGGCATTTGAAGCGACAGTACAAGTTCGTAATAAACTTGTTGAAGCTTACAAAGAAATTATGAACATGCCTGTTTAACTAGGTAGTGGAGAATTATTGTGGCGCAATCTAATCAATCAACCGATCTTGCACTTGCTACTGGTGATATTGACCAAAGCGATAGCGACGATCAACAAGAACAAAAATCTGGCTATTTAAGTTCGTTAAACGGTGTTGATTTATTGCGCCAAGTAACGCTTGTTATTGCTTTAGGCATTTGTTTAGCAATTGCTATATTCATCATTATTTGGGCTCGCCAGCCAGATATGCGCCCGCTTGGTAAAATGCAAACAGAAGAGCTAATACAAACGCTCGACTTTTTAGATGCACAAAAAATTGAATATCAAGTTGATGGTAATGTGGTACTTGTCCCTGAAACCGAATATCAAAACATTAAGCTGTTAATGACTCGTGAAGGGTTAGAGCAAGGGCCTACATCGGGTTCAGATATCATCATGCAAGACATGGGCTTTGGTGTAAGTCAACGCTTAGAACGCGAACGCTTAAAGCATGGTCGTGAGCAACAACTCGCACGTACAATTGAAGAGCTTAACAACATTACTCGCGCACGTGTATTACTTGCCATCCCAAAAGAAAATGTATTTGCGCGCAGAGAGAAAAAACCTTCAGCTACCGTTGTATTGACTCTTAAGCGAGGGCGTTCACTTGACAGCGAAGAAGTAGACTCTGTTGTTGATATGGTTGCATCGGCTGTACAAGGTTTAGAGCCAGCTCGTGTAACGGTAACGGATCAAAATGGTCGCTTATTAAATTCTGGCTCACAAACGTCTCTTGCGGCACGTTCGCGCAAAGAGTACGACATAGAGCGCAAGCGTGAACAAGAGTATCTTGAAAAAATTGATAGCATTCTAATTCCCGTCGTAGGGCTTGCAAACTACACTGCACAAGTTGATTTAAGCATGGATTTTAGTGCCATTGAAGAAACGCAAAAGCGCTACAACCCAGATCTGCCTGCAGTAAGAAGCGAAACAACGTTTGAAGAAAATAATATAGGCGGTTTAGCGGTAGGTATACCTGGTGCGTTGACGAATCAGCCGCCAGTAAACTCAAACATTCCTGAAGTAGCTGGCCAAGGTGGAGTAGGTAGTGCAACTTCACCATCAAGAACACATAAAGAAGCTACGCGTAATTATGAGCTAGATACAACTATTTCACATAAGCGCCAGCAAACAGGTGTAATACGTAGAATAAGCGTGTCGGTGGCTGTTGATTACACTCCAAAAGTAGGTGAAAACGGTGAAACAACCATGACACCGCGCTCAGTGGAAGAACTGTCAAATATTCGCCGTTTATTACAAGGTGGTGTTGGTTTTGATATGCAACGTGGTGATGCACTTGAAGTGGTAACGGTTCCGTTTGTGCGTGAAGCAACTGATTTTGACATTAGTGTGCCGCTTTGGGAACAAGACTGGTTTATGAAAATAATCCGCTTAGTACTGGGTGCCCTCGTTATTATTGTACTGATAATGGCGGTAGTTAAACCGATGCTTAAACGCTTAATTTACCCAGACGATACACTTGAAGAGTATGACGAAGATGCCTTAAGTGCTGGTGTAGATATTGGCGATAGCACGTTGGATATGCTAAACAAAGACTTTGATTCTGCTTCAATTGGTTTCTCAAGCGATGGTACACTTCAGTTACCAGACCTACATGGCGACGAAGACTTACTAAAAGCAATTCGTGCCCTTGTAGCCAATGAACCAGAACTCTCATCACAAGTAGTGAAAGCGTGGTTAACAGAAGATGACTGATCAAGAACAAAAACAATTACCGCCAGCGTTTGATGTTGATAAGCTCGATGGCGTAGATAAAGCCGCAATATTACTGTTGAGCCTATCAGAAGAAGATGCAGCGCAAATACTAAAACACTTAGAGCCTAAGCAGGTGCAAAAAGTGGGCATGGCAATGGCGGCGTTAGATGATCTTTCGCAGGCTAAGATTAGTGCAGTTCATAATTTGTTTATTGAACAGATTCAAAGCTTTAGCACTATCGGGTTTCAGTCAGAAGACTTTATTAAAAAGGCGCTTACCGCTGCATTGGGTGAAGATAAAGCCGCTAGCCTTATTGATCAAATTGTTATGGGATCGGGTGCTAAAGGCCTTGATTCGCTTAAATGGATGGACTCTAAGCAAGTGGCAAACATTATTCGTAATGAGCACCCGCAAATACAAACTATTGTGTTGTCTTATTTAGAGCCTGAGCAGTCTGCTGAGATTATCGCGCAGTTCCCTGAAAAAGTTCGCCTTGATTTGACCATGCGTATAGCCAACCTTGAAGAAGTGCAACCAGCTGCACTACAAGAACTTAATGAAATAATGGAAAAACAATTTGCCGGTCAAGCGGGTGCACAAGCTGCGAAAATGGGTGGCTTAAAAGCAGCGGCAGACATCATGAACTACCTAGATACAAATGTTGAAGGTCAGTTAATGGATTCTATTCGTGAGCATGACGAAGAGATGTCTCAGCAAATTCAAGATCTAATGTTTGTATTTGAAAACTTAATGGATGTGGATGACCGTGGTATTCAAGCTATATTACGAGAAGTACAACAGGACGTGCTAATGAAAGCAATCAAAGGTGCTGACGACGGTCTGAAAGATAAGATACTTGGTAATATGTCTAAACGTGCCGCGGATATGCTTGCCGATGATCTAGAGGCAATGGCGCCTGTGCGTATTAGTGAAGTAGAAGCAGCACAAAAAGAGATTTTATCAACAGCAAGACGTTTATCTGATTCGGGTGAAATTCAGTTAGGCGGTGGTGGTGGTGAGGAGTTCTTATAAGCCATGAGCAAACTCAAAGGGCGTCCACTTCGAGCTGAAGAAGCCGATGAATTATTAAAAAACTGGGCTATCCCAGATGTAGCACCTAACGAAAAAAGCTTTGGTAACCGCTCAACAGCCTATGGTACGCCCCTTAGTGAGCTTTATAAAAAAGAGCTTGCCGAAGAAATGCCCGCTGATGAACCACAAGAACCCGAGCTGCCTAAGCTTACTATGGTTGAGCTTGAACGCATTAGGCAAGATGCTTACGAAGAAGGCCTTAAGCAAGGCCATGAACAAGGCTACATTGACGGCTTTGAAAAAGGCGTTAGTGAGGGAAAAGAAGCCGGTTATAAAGAAGGGTTAGAGCTTGGGAAAACCCAAGGGCAAGAAGATATTAAACCGATTGTTGAAGAGCAGCTAATTAGCTTAAAAAGCATTTTAGAGGCGCTTAATTCACCGCTAAAAAAGGTGGACGAACAAGCCGAATTGCAGCTTGTTCAATTGGCTAGCATGCTTGCTGAGGCGGTGATTTACCAAGAGGTACAAACATCGTCAGAGGTTATTTTACATACATTAAAACACAGTATTGATTCGTTAAATGCGCAGCAAGAAACAGTGAAAATTCACCTAAACCCGACTGACCTAGATATAATCAAAGAAAGCTATGGCGAACAAACTATTGCACAAAACAACTGGCAATTGGTTCCCGAACCCACGCTTGATAGAGGTGGATGTGAGGTGAAAACCGCGCAATCCTCTCTTGATATGACTCTAAAAACACGTGTCAAAGAAACGTTGGATAGCTTTTTGCATAGTAGCAATATCTAAGTATTTTTTAGGCGTACTATGTCTGCTCAAAGTGCTTCTTTAAGCGAACGCTTATCGCAATATCAACAAAATATTAAGCCCCATACACCTGCTGTAGCGGGGATATTAACGCGTGTAGTTGGCCTTACTCTAGAGGCTAAGGGCTTACGAGCGCCTGTTGGTAGTCAATGTAAAATAGAAACCATGAATGGTTTTGTTGACGCCGAAATCGTTGGTTTTAACGATCAAACCTTATATTTAATGCCCAACGATCATATTTCTGGTGTGCTACCTGGTGCGCGTGTAATTCCTCAAATAAATAATTTGGGTTTACCTGTAGGCATGAGCTTATTAGGGCGTGTTGTTGATGGGTTAGGCAGACCACTCGACGGTTTAGGCAAAATTAATGCTGAGCATTACTTAAAGTTTGCCCAAAATACAATAAACCCATTAGCAAGACGGCCCATCAGCCAACCCATGGATGTAGGTGTACGTGCTATAAACTCAGTGATCACCGTAGGCCAAGGTCAACGAATGGGATTGTTTGCAGGCTCTGGGGTAGGTAAATCTGTATTATTAGGCATGATGACACGGGGCAGTGAAGCCGATGTCATTGTAGTGGGTTTGGTAGGTGAGCGTGGCCGTGAGGTAAAAGAGTTTATTGAAGAAATACTTGGTGTAGAAGGGCGTAAACGTTCAGTTGTTGTTGCTGCACCGGCTGATTCATCACCGCTAATGCGTCTAAAAGGCTGTGAAAGCGCAGTTACTATTGCTGAGTATTTTAGAGACCAAGGCTTAAATGTATTACTGCTACTCGATTCAGTAACACGTTATGCCATGGCTCAGCGAGAAATTGCTTTAGCTGTAGGGGAGCCACCGGCTACAAAAGGTTATCCACCCTCGGTTTTTGCAAAGTTACCCGCCTTGGTTGAGCGAGCGGGTAATGGGGGAGAAGGGCAAGGTGCAATTACGGCCTTTTTTACTGTATTGAGTGAAGGTGACGATATGCAAGACCCAATAGCTGATGCTGCTCGCGCCATTCTCGACGGTCATATTGTACTTTCTCGTGAGTTGGCCGATAGCGGACATTACCCCGCAATAGATATCGAAAAATCAATATCTCGAGTTATGCCTCAAGTAGTTTCTGAACCTCATATGCAGCAAGCGCGAGTGCTTAAGCAGGTGTATTCGATGTACCAACAAAACAAAGACATGATCACGTTAGGTGCGTATCAAAAGGGAACCGATCCTATGCTCGATCAAGCAATAAACATGATGCCTAGGGTTAACGGGTTTTTACAGCAGGGTATGCGTGATGTAATAAGTTATGACGATGGGTTACAAGGTCTTGCTCAATTATTAGGCCAAGGATAATGGCTAAAAGTAAATTCGAATTATTACTAAAGCTTGAAAGCGAAAAAGAAGAAAACTTGCGTATGAGTTACCTGCAAGCAAATCAAAACTTGCTCGCAAATCAGCAAAAACTTCAAGGCCTAAATGACTTTCGACTTGAGTACTCCCAGCAATTACATTTAAAAGGGCAGTCGGGTTTATCAAGTGCAGGTTTTGGGCAGTATCATGCGTTTATTGCAAAAATTGAAGAAGCTATTCGCCAACAGGCAAGTACTGTTAATACAGCAAAGCAAGTTGTTTCACAGCGAAAAACGCTGTGGCTAAAACAACAAATAAAAGCGAAAGCGGTTGCTAAACTGATAGAGAATCAAAAAGTGAAAGCTGCAGCTATAGTTGCTAAAAACGAACAGAAAATGTTAGATGAGTTTACATCTAATCAATTTTTTCAGCGTCGAAAACTTTCTTAAGTTAGGCACGTTTATTGCTTTGTTAATGGGTGGTATTTAATTTTGGGCAATGTGCGGTGACATGTTGCCGTAACCGTATTAGGTGATTTATGGCGATGAATGATATGTCTGTTTCAATTGCGGCTGATAAAGAGTCTTTTTTAGCATTTAAAGACAGTGGCTTAGCTACTTCCGGTGATGAATCAGGTGCGGAGTTTTTTACTCAGCTACAAGATGCGCACAATGCATTTGAGCCTATAAAAAAAGAGTTTGAACAGACTCAGGCTGACGGGCAGTTTGCTGCTTCATCAGCTTCAGATGTTGAAAAAAGCTCAGTGAGCCACATTGATGACAAAAATGCTGCCAAAATAGATGAAGGGTCTGGCAATGACATTTTCGAACAAATTAATTCATCCCAATCAATAAATACTGAAGTCACAAAACCAAGCGAAAATGCGAAAGATACACACCTAACAGATACATCTACAATAAAAACTCCGCTCGTTATTGCTGATTTAAACGAGAAGCTGCCGGTTAAAGGTTATGTTGCTGTGCCAGCAAAAGATTTACCTGTTAAAGATGAGGTAGGTAAAATAATTAGACCTCATTCGCCAATTGCTGACAGCAGTAAAAGTGGTGTGGCAAAATTAGTCGGTGATGCTGATATTAGTAGCTCGTTAAATTCAGAAAAACAAAATAAAACGTCTATCGCACAGGCTGTTGAAACACAGCTAAATATAAAATCGGATACAGTTAAACATACTGCAGAAACGCAAAGTATAGCTCAGGGAACTGATGCAAAAGACGGCGGGGCAGAGGCTAACAAAGGCACTTTTGCGGATAAAATAACCCCTTCACAAAGCTCAGCACTTTCTGAAGCGAGTATAAATTCTGATAACACTGTTTTAAAAACGGATGTTGATAAAATTGCGACTACCCAAAGCACACCAGAGAACAGTAATAAAATTAATGCCAATACCGTAGCTCAAAATGCTGTAGCTCAAAATACAGTTACGGAACCAGCAGAAAATACGTCAAGAGCAATTTCAGCTAACTCAAGTATCACTGAAACCGAAAAAGCAGACGCGATAGATGCGCTAACGGTTAAAGATGCGAATGCAATAAAAACAGATAAGGTATTAGCAAGTTTAACGCCTGAACAACTTTCAAAATTAAATGATCAGATTAAAGCAGATTCGCTTTCTTCATCAAATAGCGTTGAAAAGTTGACGGCTTTAAAGCAAATGCTCACTCAATTTATAACGGATAACGAGCAGACACAAAGCACTGAAGTTAAGTCGTCGCCTAGCGGGCAGTTTAATACACTTTCTGGGACTGAAAAGCAGGGACTACTGACTCAATTAAATACTTTTATTAAAACCGAGCAACCAAAAGGTGAACAGTTAGCGGTTATTAAGCAAGCGATAGGTGAGCTAAAAGTCTCGATTGCGGCAGATACTAAATTTACAATATCTCAAAAAGCTGTAAACGATTCACAGAAACTGCCGCAAGCAAATGAATCGCAAATAGACAAAGCAGTTACTTTAGCGGTAAAAGGTGAAGAGACAACAAAGCCAGTTACTTTTATAGCTTCACAAACACCAAATACGGTGAATAAGCCACAAAAAGTGAGTGTGAAATCAGGTTCTGAAAGTAGCGCAGATCCAACTAAATTAGCTGCACAGCCTACTAGTGATGAAGATCTAACAAAAGCGCTTGACCAACTGCAAAAAGAGGGGCTAAAAAATACCACGGCTGAGCAGTCACCGGCTAAAGTTACGCAGTTGTTTAACACTATAACTAATGCATTAAATACAACCCAAACCAGTACCCAAAGCTATTATGATTCGATTGATTATGAAATGGGGATATTGGATCAACAGGTTACGCAAAATCAGCAGTTACAAAGTACAGCACAGACAAAGCAGGTGAGTATTGACCCTGGTATGATGCAGGCGATTAACATAGTTAAAAGTGACGCGGCCAAGTTGTTACAAGAGCGCGTTAGTTCAATGTTAAGCATTAATAACAAAGAGGCTGAAATTCGTCTTGACCCACCTGAAATGGGCAGCATGCAAATACGCGTTCGTAGCGATGCAGAACAAGCACAAATTAACTTTGTGGTACAGAACCAGCAGGCCAAAGAGGCACTTGAACAATCTATGCCTCGTTTACGCGAAATGCTAGCACAGCAAGGTTTGGAGCTGGGTGAGAGCACTATTTCATATGGCCAGTCAGGTGGCGAAAATGCTGAGCAAAATGAATCGGGTTCGGGGGAGCAATTGGCCCAAAATGGAGTAGCAAATAGTGAAAGTGATGAGCCAGTAAATAGCCCAGAACAAACTTCTGCGCTACAAACATCATCATCAATAGATTACTATGCCTAACTACTGCTATTATAATAACTAAAACAAGCAAATACCTTTGCGATATAAGGAATGATGATGGCTGAAGAAACAAGTTTAGAAATAGAAGAAGCGCCTAAAAGTAAAAAAAAGCTGATAATTATTATTGCAGCAGCATTGCTAGTTGTAGGTGGTGCTGCGGGTTTCTTTTTAATGTCGGGCTCGGATGAGCCAGTTGAGACGTTAGATGAAGAAACAACTCTTTCAGAAGAAGCGCCAGAGGCTTCTGGTTCATCTGCAGAGATAGGCAGCGCTCTTTACGTTGCGATGCCTAGACCATTTGTATTTAACGTACCGGGCTCTAGCAGAGATAGAATTGTACAAATTAAAGTGCAGCTTTTGGTTCGTGGCGAAGTTAATGAAGAAACCGCTAAAAAGCATATCCCGCTTATCGAAGGTAAGTTACTCAGCGTATTTTCAACGACTACTGCAGATGAGTTAAGTACCAGTGCAGGCAAAGAAACACTGCGTTTTTCTGCACTGGAGACAGTGCAAACCGCCTTAAATGACGTTGAAGGCAGTAAAGTAATTGAGCGGGTATTGTTTACCGGCTTTGTAATGCAATAAGGGGTTAGCGTGAGCGACTTATTATCCCAAGACGAAATTGATGCGCTATTACACGGTGTTGATGACGTTGAAGAGGAAGATATAAACGATGGCGAAGATGGCGGGGGAAGTACGCTACAGTACGATTTTTCTTCGCAAGATCGAATCGTACGTGGTCGCATGCCGACGCTGGAAATTGTTAATGAGCGCTTTGCTCGCCATATGCGAATTAGCCTATTTAATATGATGCGCCGTACAGCGGAAGTATCCATTAATGGCGTTCAAATGATAAAGTTTGGTGAGTACGTACATACCTTGTTTGTACCAACCAGCTTAAATATGGTGCGTTTTAGACCGTTAAAAGGAACCGGTTTGATCACCATGGAAGCACGTTTAGTGTTTATTTTGGTGGATAACTTTTTTGGCGGTGATGGTCGCTACCACGCAAAAATTGAAGGCCGTGAATTTACCCCCACAGAGCGCCGAATTGTGCAAATGCTACTAAAAATAATCTTTGAAGATTATAAAGAGGCATGGGCACCGGTCATGGATGTGTCGTTTGAGTACCTCGATTCAGAGGTAAATCCTGCTATGGCTAATATTGTAAGCCCGACTGAAGTTGTGGTTATTAGCTCTTTTCATATTGAACTTGATGGCGGTGGCGGTGATTTTCACATTGCTTTGCCGTACTCAATGCTCGAACCAATAAGGGAACTTTTGGATGCAGGTGTTCAATCAGACACCGAAGATACCGACTTACGTTGGAGTAAAGCATTACGAGATGAAATAATGGATGTTGAAGTTGATATGTCGACTCAGCTTCTAGAGGTCGACTTAACACTTCAACAAATAATGGAGCTTAAAGCAGGTGATATTATTCCTGTTGAAATGCCAGAGCATATTACTGTATTTGTAGAAGAGCTGCCCACATTCAGAGCTAAAATGGGTCGTTCTCGTGATAATGTCGCCCTACAAATTAGTGAAAAAATTAAACGACCTGATTCAGTTAAATCTGAGCTGCATGTATTTACTAAAGGCGGCAAGAAAATTGACTCAGATGCAGAGTTAGCAGAATTAGAAGAAGATTTACACCTTTCAGACGGTGTAGACTTAGACTGGTAATTGATTAAAAGGTTAAACGTATGAGCGATGATCAAGATACAATGGACGAATGGGCAGCCGCACTTGCTGAGGCTGAAGGCGGCGATGATGCTGGCGAAGCGCAAGTTGCCGAACTTGATGAATTAAGTGATGAAAAAAGCGAAATAACGGGCGAAGAAAAGCGCAAGCTCGATACAATTTTAGACATCCCAGTGACAATATCGATGGAAGTTGGGCGCTCAAAAATTAATATTCGTAATTTACTACAACTTAACCAAGGTTCAGTAGTAGAGCTAGATCGTGTTGCTGGTGAGCCATTAGATGTATTGGTTAATGGTACCTTGATTGCCCATGGTGAAGTGGTTGTGGTAAATGACAAGTTTGGTATTCGTTTAACGGATGTTATCAGCCAAGTAGAGCGGATCAAAAAGCTACGATGAGTGCCTTTTTTGCGCTAACAGCTTCTGTATTTACAAAAACAGAGTCGGTTACACCTGCGGGCGATTTAATTTCCATGGTGCTTTCGCTTATTGTGGTGCTAGTGCTCATTGTTGTTCTGGCTATTTTTGTAAAAAAGCTTAATCCTAATTTGGCAAACAGTGATGAATTTAAAGTGGTTCGAAGTCTTCCCTTAGGCTCCCGCGAACGCTTAATGGTGGTAGAGATTGATAATGCGCAGCATTTATTAGGCGTCACGCCGCACAGCATTAACTACCTTCATAAATTAGAATCACCACTGAGTGAAAAAGAAATTCCAGAACTTGCTAAACAATTTAGCAAACTGTTAAATCCCAAATCAAAACAAAATAAAAAGAACTGAACCTATGATTAAGTGGCTGCTAATTATTTTCGCCATTATGTTTGTTCCAAGCGTAAGCGCTGAAGGTATCGATGCGCTTACCATTACAACAAACGCAGATGGCACACAAGATTACTCAGTGACGTTGCAAGTTTTAGCCATTATGACGGCGCTGAGCTTTATACCTGCCGCCGTAATAATGATGACGTCTTTTACACGTATTATTGTTGTGTTGGCTATACTACGCCAGGCAATTGGTTTGCAGCAAACGCCATCAAATCAGGTACTGTTGGGCATGTCTTTATTCTTAAGTATTTTTATCATGGCGCCTATTTACCAAAAGGTAAATGACGTAGCCATAGAACCTTATTTGAGTGAGCAAGTGACTTCAGTTCAAGCATTGGAGCTCGCAAAAGAGCCAATGAAAGCATTTATGCTCTCGCAGGTTCGTTTAAAAGACTTAGAAACATTTGCTAAGATAGCTGGTTACGACAAGCTAGAATCACCAGAAGAGACCCCGTTAATTGTACTTATACCCGCATTTGTAACAAGCGAATTACAAACTGCATTTATTATCGGGTTTATGTTTTTTATACCTTTTTTAATTGTTGATCTGGTTGTTGCATCCGTACTCATGGCTATGGGTATGATGATGCTCTCCCCCATGATTGTCTCCTTACCCTTTAAAATAATGCTGTTTGTACTTGTAGACGGTTGGAGCTTAGTGATGGGAACCCTAGCAAAAAGCTTTGGTTTAGGCACATAGTATGTATTGTTTGAATGTAACTAAAAGATAGGATTACAGCATGGAACCGGAAATTTTTGTTGATATTCTTAGCGATGCACTGTTCTTAGTTATTAAATTAGTATCAGCTATTGTTGTTCCAGGTTTAATTATTGGCCTAGTGGTTGCGGTGTTTCAAGCGGCTACGTCTATCAATGAGCAAACGTTGAGTTTTTTGCCTCGCTTATTGATCACTATTAGCGCGTTAATTGTTGGTGGCCACTGGTTCACTCAGGAGCTAATGGATTTTTTTACTCGGTTAGTGCTGCTTATCCCCGAAATTGCAGGTTAACAAGTGGAGTACCCGTTTTCAGTTGTCATTCAATGGTTGAGCGATTTTTTACTCCCTTTGGTAAGAATTAGCTCCATGATTATGATAATGGCGGGTCTTGGCGCTAAAAATGTGCCAACACGTATAAAGCTGGGTTTATCAGTCGTCGTGACTCTGTTGGTTGTTCCAGTGCTTCCTCCTGCTACATTTACTAACCTGTTTTCGTTCGAAATGATTTTAGTAGTGATACAGCAAATGCTTATTGGAATCGCGATTGGCTTTGCATCTACCTTACTCCTCAATACCTTTGTATTGGCAGGTCAAATACTTGCTATGCAAACCGGTTTGGGTTTTGCTTCTGTTATTGATCCCTCTAATGGTGCTAGCGTTCCGGCGGTTGGCCAGTTTTTTCTTATTTTAGCAACACTATTATTTTTTGTATTTAATGGCCATTTAATGATGATACAAATGGTTGTGCATAGTTTTGAAGTGCTGCCAATTGATGGTAATTGGTGGTCGGTAGACCACTATTGGGATATTGTAACTTGGGGCGGCTGGATGTTTACAACAGCTTTAGTGCTCTCACTTGCCCCATTGACAGCAATGCTGGTTATTAATATTTCATTTGGCATTATGACACGTGCGGCGCCGCAGCTAAATATTTTTGCGATTGGTTTTCCATTCACGCTTGTAGCAGGGCTTGTCATTATTTGGGCAACATTAGGCAACTTTATTCTGCAGTTTGAATTTCAGTGGCTTAAAATGATCGAACTAATGTGTACCTTAGTTGGTTGCTCGCCTTAGGAGTGCGTTATGGCTGAAGATTCAGGTCAAGAAAAAACAGAAGAACCCACAGGGAAAAAAATAGAAGAGTCTAAAAAGAAAGGGCAGGTTGCTCGTTCTAAAGAACTAGGTACTATGTTTGTACTTATTTTTTCAGCTATTTCACTGTTAATGTACGGCCCTGAAATTGGTAAGGGTTTATACAATATTATGGGCAGAATGCTTAGCCTTAATCGAAATGAAACCTACGACACTACTAAAATGTTTGCGGTTTGGTCTAGTGTGGCTGATGCGCTTATTTTTCCTATGGCTATGTTTGTATTCATTATTTTGTTTGCAGGCATTATAGGCAACACTTTATTGGGTGGCTTTAATTTTAGTTGGCAAGCAGCCGCTCCCAAAGCAAGCAAAATGTCTCCGTTTAAAGGCTTTAAACGTATGTTTGGTCCGCAAGCAGCGGTAGAGCTCACTAAAGCTATTTTAAAATTCTTAGTCGTTGCAAGCTTTGCTTTTTTTCTAATTAATACTTTTTTCGACGAAATTTTACACTTAAGCATTGAGTCTGCGCCTAACAATATTATTCATGCGCTCGAAATACTTTCGTGGATGTTTTTGGCATTATCATGCACATTGGTAATTATTGCGGCAATTGATGCGCCGTATCAAAGTCATACTCACCATAAGCAGTTAAAAATGACACTGCAAGAGGTAAAAGACGAGTACAAAAACTCTGAAGGTGATCCTCAAATAAAAGCGCGTATTAGGCAAACTCAAAGGCAAATGTCTCAAAAAAGAATGATGCAAGACGTGCCTGATGCCGATGTTGTGGTTACTAACCCAACGCATTATTCTGTAGCGTTAAAATACGATACAGAGCGAGCAGGTGCTCCTATAGTGCTTGCAAAAGGCGTAGATGAACTTGCTATGCAAATACGAAAGGTGGCAAATGGTAACGATGTACCAATTGTTGAGTCGCCCATGCTTACGAGAGCGCTTTATCATACCGCAGAAGTGGGTGAACAAATTCCTGATCAACTCTTCACTGCCGTTGCACAGGTGTTAGCTTATGTTTTTCAGCTGAAACGCTTCAATAAAGGTCGCGGAAAACGCCCGACAAAGCTTAATAAAAAGCTCCCCATCCCAGATGCTTACAGGTATTAATATTACTCCTTTATTAACTTGGAATAGTTATTGCTAATTCTACGTAGTGTCAATTTTTTGAAATTGTAGAATTATGAGTTTTAAAGCGGTATTACAACAACTTAACGCAGACAAAAAAGAATATGCAAAAGGCGTAGGTACACCTTTGCTTGTGCTTGCAGCTTTGGGAATGGTCATTTTACCGTTACCGCCATTTTTACTTGATATCCTTTTTTCATTCAATATTGCTTTGGCGTTGGTGGTACTACTCGTAACGGTTTACACCATGAAACCGGTTGAGTTTGGTATGTTTCCGGCCGTGTTACTTATCGCCACAATTATGCGTTTAGCACTTAACGTAGCAAGTACGCGTGTTGTACTACTTGAAGGACATAATGGTGGAGATGCCGCGGGGAAAGTGATAGAAGCCTTTGGGTCTGTTGTTATTGGCGGTAACTATGCTGTTGGCCTAGTGGTATTTTTAATTCTTATCATTATTAACTTTGTTGTAATTACCAAAGGTGCAGGGCGTATTTCTGAAGTATCAGCACGTTTTACACTTGATGCAATGCCAGGTAAACAAATGGCAATTGACGCCGATTTAAACGCAGGATTCATTAGTGCAGAGCAAGCGCGTGATCGCCGCGAAGAGGTTACTCGCGAAGCTGACTTCTATGGTTCAATGGATGGTGCAAGTAAGTTTGTAAAAGGTGATGCTATTGCTGGTATTGTCATTTTAATTATCAACATTGTTGGTGGTTTATTTGTTGGCATGATCCAGCACGATTTAAGTTTTGGCCAAGCGATGGAAGTTTACACACTGCTTACGATTGGTGATGGCCTAGTGGCTCAGCTTCCCTCACTGTTACTATCGATTGGTACAGCGATTGTAGTAACACGTCAAAACGAGTCACTCAATATGGGCGACCAGTTTAAGAAACAACTTGGCAACGAGAAGTCATTATTTATAGCTTCTGGTATCTTAATTACCATGGGCTTAGTACCGGGCATGCCTCATTTAGCATTTTTAAGCCTAGGCGCATTATTAGGTTATTTAGCTTACTACACTCAACAAAGTAAACTAAAAGTGGCTGCAGCAGAGGCTGAAGCTGCTGCAAATGGAGCTGCTGGTACGGGCGTTGCTAATAAACAAGAACAAAAAGAACTGGGTTGGGATGATGTTCAGCAAGTAGATGTAATTGGATTAGAGGTAGGCTACAGGTTAATTCCTTTGGTTGACCAATCTCAAGGCGGAGAACTACTAAATCGTATTAAGGGAGTACGTAAAAAGCTTTCTCAAGAGCTGGGTTTTTTAGTTCCACCCGTACATATTCGCGATAACTTAGAGCTTGACCCTAATGCATACAGAATTACGCTTATGGGGGTATCTACAGGTGAAGGTGAACTTAAGCATGGTGATGAACTGGCAATAAACCCTGGTCAAGTATTTGGGCCAATTAAAGGGATTGAAACTAAAGACCCTGCTTTTGGACTTGATGCGGTATGGATAAAACCAGATCAAAAAGACGAGGCACAATCGCTAGGTTATACCGTGGTAGATTCAGCCACGGTTGTGGCTACACATATTAGCCAGTTACTCACAAACAGCGCAGCACTACTGTTAGGCCACGAGGAAGTACAAAACTTATTAGACATGTTAGGTAAAAGTCACCCTCGCTTAGTTGAAGGTTTAGTTCCTGACGTATTACCGTTAACTGTGATTGTAAAAGTACTACAAAACTTACTTAATGAAGGGGTTGCAATTCGCGACATGCGTTCAATTGTACAAACGCTTGTTGAGTATGGCCCGCGTAGTCAAGACCCCGATGTATTAACGGCTGCAGTGCGTATTTCATTACGCCGATTAATAGTTCAAGATGCTGTAGGTATGTCGTCAGAAATCCCTGTCATAACCTTGGCGCCTGAGTTGGAACAGATGTTGCATCAGTCACTACAAAATGCAGGCGACGAAGGTGCCGGTATAGAACCAGGACTTGCAGAGCGGCTTCAAGTGTCACTAAACGAAGCGCATCAAAACCAAGAAATGTCCGGTGAACCTTCAATATTGCTAACGTCGGGAATGTTACGCACTGTGTTATCTCGTTTTGTTAAGTACACCATCCCGGGTTTAAGGGTGATGTCTTATCAAGAGGTACCAGATGAAAGACAGATCAAGATAGTCAGCTCTGTAGGCCAACAATAAGATTTTAAAGGGGTTGAATCATGAAAATAAAACGTTTTTTTGCTAAAGATATGCGCACAGTACTTAAAGAAGTTAAAGACGAATTAGGTGTTGATGCGGTTATTATGTCGAATAAAAAGCTAGCTAACGGTGTCGAAATTGTAGCAGCAGTTGATTATGACAAAGCAGCCCCTAAAAAAGAGCAACCGCAAAGTGCGCCAGCAAAAAGTTTTGCAAAGTCACAGCAAGTGCATAATTTTGTAAAACCAGAGCCACAAGCGAAAGTAGCTGATAGTCTTCAAGCATTATTAGAGCGTCAAGCTCCACGTCCTCGCTCTGCAGAACTGGCTTCTATGTTTTCGCAATCAGGTATTGATACTACAGACAACTACCAAGAGCCAGTGCAAGAACAGCGTCCTCGACCTATATTTACCAATGAACGTCAAGCTTCAGCTCGTCCGCAAACACAAGCAGACAGCCTAGGGTTTGATGACCTAGAAAGTGATTTTGATGACCTTGATACCCCAGTGACAAACCGTCAAGAAACTAAACATAATGAAAGTGAGCAAATTTCGTCAATGCGTGACGAAATGAATGCCATTCGTCAGTTGTTAGAGCATCAAGTATCAGGGCTCATGCAACAAGACATGGCAAGACGCGACCCTACTCGTGCATGCATGATTGATCGTTTAGTTGGTATGGGTATAGATAAAGATGTTGCAGAGCAAATGGCGTGCTTTGTACCTGACGATGTGTCTCGTCAGCAAGGTTGGAAAGCACTTTTAACAATGGTTGAAGATCAGATGCAGACAACCAATAACGAAATTTTACGTCAAGGCGGCGTATACGCTTTGGTTGGCCCAACTGGGGTTGGTAAAACAACCACAGTTGCTAAATTAGCTGCACTTGGTGCACAAAAGTACGGTGCAGACAAAGTCGCTTTAATCACAACCGACACATACAGAATTGGTGCTTATGAGCAACTTGCTACGTATGGTCGAATTATAGGTTGTGGCGTTAAGCAAGTTAAAGATGCTAATGAATTAGCTGAAGTTTTATATCATTTACGAAATAAACGACTAGTATTAATTGATACTGCGGGTATGAGCCAACGCGACTTACGTTTAACTGAGCAGCTTAATACTCTTATGCGTAACCAGCGCGTTGATATTCGTAGTTATTTAGTGCTCAGCGCAACATCGCAAATACACGTGTTGCAAGAAACCGTTAGACACTTTAAGAAAGTGCAGTTAAGTGGTTGTATATTCACCAAATTAGACGAATCTTTAAGTTTAGGTGAGATTATTAGTATTGCGATTCAAAATCGCCTTCCAATAGGGTATCTTACTAACGGTCAACGAGTACCAGAAGATATTCGAGTTGCAAATGCTGAAAAACTAGTTAAAAAGGCTGAGCAACTCTATTTAAAAAGAGCAAAAGCACAACATTCAAGGCACCAAGCAGTGGCGCCAAGCACAGTAGGGATGTATGATTAACACAGTATTAGATCAAGCAAGTGGCCTGCGCAAAATGAGTCAAAACAATAACAACGGCGTAAAAGTTATCGCTGTCACTGGCGGTAAAGGTGGAGTAGGAAAAACAAATGTTTCTCTTAATACTGCAATTGCATTAGGCCAGCAAGGTAACAGAGTATTGGTTCTTGATGCCGATTTAGGCTTAGCAAACTGTGACGTTATGCTAGGGCTGCGTGTTGAACGTAACTTATCACATGTTTTATCTGGTGAATGCGAACTTGATGAAATTCTAGTTGAAGGCCCCGCAGGTATTAAAATTGTACCCGCGACGTCGGGTTCTCAAAGCATGGTTGAATTGTCGCCTTCAGAGCATGCGGGACTCATCAGAGCTTTTAGCGAATTAAATACAGAATTTGATATTTTAATTGTAGATACTGCAGCAGGTATTTCTGACATGGTGCTGAGTTTTTCCCGCGCAGCACAAGATGTAATGGTTGTTGTATGCGACGAGCCCACATCAATAACAGATGCCTACGCGCTGATAAAAGTATTGAGCCGTGAGCATGGTGTATATAAATTTAAAATTGTTGCAAATATGGTCCGCAGCATGCGTGAAGGGCAAGAGTTATTTGCTAAACTTTCCAAAGTAACCGATCGTTTTTTAGATGTATCAATGGACTTGGTTGCAACGGTTCCCTACGACGAAAATATGCGTAAGGCAACACGCCGTCAAAAAGTTATTGTAGAACTTTTTCCAAATTCGCCTGCGGCACTGGCGTTTCAAGCGCTAGCAACAAAAGCAGTTAAATGGCCAATACCTAACCAACCATCGGGTCATCTGGAGTTTTTCATAGAGAAACTAGTAAACGGCTAATTATGACAACATTGGTGAATAAAGTTATGGGATATCAATCAGCACAAAATTTAAATGTGATTGTTGAAAAACATGCATCACTCGTCAAAAAAGTGGCATGTCACCTTATAGCGCGTTTACCTGCCAGCGTTCAGCTGGACGATTTAATACAATCAGGCATGATTGGCCTGATTGAAGCATCTAAGAGCTTTGATGCAACCAAAGGCGCCAGCTTTGAAACGTTTGCAGGGATTCGTATTCGTGGCGCAATGCTTGACGAAATGCGACGCGGCGATTGGGCACCCCGTTTGGTGGCTGAAACAATTGCTTTTTTAGAAAAAAGCTTAAGCCGTGAGCCTACATATATAGAAGTTGCTGAAAAACTTGAAATTTCGTTAAATGAGTACCATCATATCTTAAACGATGTAAATGCAAGTAAAGTACTAGGTATAGAAGACCTTGGTGTCGACGAGGATGTCATCAGTCCAGTTGATCAAGATTTAGCGCTAGACAAACCGTTTAATAACGTTAAAAATGAGCGGTTTAATGAGTCTTTATTAGGTGCGATAAAATCTTTGCCAGAGCGAGATGCAATGGTGCTGTCTTTGTACTATAACGATGAAATGAATTTAAAAGAAATAGGGCATATACTCGATGTAAGCGAATCGCGTGTAAGTCAAATACATGGTCAGGCGATGATTAAGCTCAAAGCTAAAATCAATGACTGGATAAATTAGTAGTAAGTAAACAAGGTTAAGACCTCACTGGGGGATGTTTTGGATAAAAACATGAAAATTCTGGTTGTTGACGATTTTTCAACAATGAGACGTATTATTAAAAATCTGTTGCGTGACTTAGGTTTCACTAATGTTCAAGAAGCAGACGATGGGTCAACCGCTTTGCCAATGCTACAAAATCAAGTATTTGATTTTGTTGTTACCGATTGGAATATGCCAGGAATGCAGGGTATAGACCTGCTAAGAGCAATACGTGCGGATGATAAGCTTAAACACATTCCGGTATTGATGGTAACGGCTGAAGCTAAAAAAGAACAAATTATAGCGGCAGCACAGGCAGGTGTTAATGGTTATATTGTTAAGCCATTTACTGCTGGAACACTCAAAACTAAATTAGAAAAAGTATTTGAACGTTTAGGCTAATGATAGGGGGAGAGGCTTATGTCAGCACTTGCTGCGCCTCAAATAACTTTAGAACAAGCTCGTCAGCTCGTTGTTTATCTAGAAAACGGTGAGCAAGACAAAGCCAATCAGTTAATTTTAGATACTGCTTCTAAGGAGCAATCTGAAATATTTGCTGAAGTTGGAAAGTTAACCCGTCAATTGCATGAAGCTTTAAAAAGCTTCGAGCTAGACACTCGCTTAACTGACTTAACTACCGATGCGATTCCAGATGCAAAAAAACGGCTTAATTACGTTATAGAAATGACAGAAAATGCCGCAAATAAAACAATGGATGCTGTTGAGGCTAGCCTACCAATTGCTCAGCAGTTGGCGGATGAGATATCTCATATCAAACCGACATGGGATCGCCTAATGAATCGAGAGATTGAGTTAGGAGAGTTTAAATCGTTATGCCACAGCATTGATAAGTTTATGAACAATTCTCATCATAAAACCGATGAGCTGCAAAGTTTGATGACAAATGTACTTATGGCGCAAGACTATCAAGATTTAACCGGGCAAGTTATTCGCCGGGTTATTGAGCTTGTTAGAGAAGTTGAAGAAAGCTTGATCCATCTTTTGACTGCCTTTGCTGATCAAAACGACGGTAAAGTCGAAAAAATAGAACAACAAAAAACAAATGAACCATTAGACGAACAAACTTTAGCAGGTCCAGAAGGCCCTATTATTGATAAAGAATCACGTAATGATGTTGTATCTGATCAAGATGAAGTCGATGATCTTTTATCAAGTTTGGGCTTCTAAGAGGAGAGTAACTGCATGTTTGAAGTCGATGAAGATATTTTACAAGACTTTCTTGTAGAGGCAGGAGAAATCCTAGAGCTTTTATCTGAACAGTTAGTTGAGCTGGAAAACAATCCAGAAGACACCGAATTACTCAATGCCATATTCAGAGGGTTTCACACTGTAAAAGGTGGTGCTGGGTTTTTAGCCATGACGGAGTTAGTTGACGCATGTCATGGTGCAGAAAATGTATTCGATTTACTCAGACAGGGTGTACGAACAGTTAACTCTGAGTTGATGGATGTGATTTTGCAGGCACTCGACACTATTAACGAGATGTTTGCTACCATTCAAAACCGCGATAAACCTGAGCCTGCCGATCCGGAATTACTTGAAGTTCTTCACAAACTGGGCTTGCCTCCAACAGAGGAAGAGCTTGCTGGTGAATCTCCATTTGATACGGCAGATGAGCCTCAACATGAAGCTGTAGAAACGCCTGTGGCAGAAGAAACTTCATCAGCAGATGAAGAAGACCCATTTGCCTTTGATGAGTTATTTAGCGGCGGTTCAGCTGCGCAAAGCGATGAAGAAACTCAGATAGATGAAATAACAGAAGATGAATTCGAAAACCTACTCGACGAGCTACACGGGAAAGGTCAAAGCCCAATAGCTGAAAGTTCGCCAAGTAGCAGTGATGTCAGTGGAGACATTACAGATGATGAGTTTGATAATCTACTCGATGAACTTCATGGCGTTGGAAGCTTTGGCGCTGTTGCCGCTAGTGAGCCTGCAAAAGAGCAACCAGCAAGTAATAATCCAGTAGAAAATACTGCAACGGCATCAACAAATACATCGGCAAGTAATACTAGCGATGATGAAATTAGTGATGATGAATTTGAGGCTTTATTAGATGAACTTCATGGCACCGGCGCCCCTAAATCAATAGAGAGTCCTGCAGCTTCAGAGTCTAAGCCAGCGCCAAAACCCGCGGCTAAGGTAAGTGAGCCTGTTAAAAAGCCTGAACCCGTAAAAGCTGCTGCGCCAAAACCAGTGCAAAAGCCTGCAGAAAAACCGGCAGCAAAAGCAGCGCCTGCTCCAGCGCCTGCAGCTGTGAAAAAACCAGCTCCTCCTCAAGCCGAAACAACAGTTCGAGTTGACACAAAACGCCTAGACCAAATAATGAATATGGTGGGTGAGCTTGTACTTGTTCGTAACAGGTTGGTAAGTTTAGCAACTAACTCAGAAAGTGAAGCAATGGGTAAAGCCATTTCTAACTTAGATGTTGTGACGGCTGATATCCAAGGCGCAGTAATGCAAACGCGAATGCAGCCAATTAAAAAGGTATTTGGCCGCTTCCCTCGCGTTGTTCGTGATTTAGCACGAAGCTTAAATAAAGATATTAGTTTACAGCTTGTTGGTGAAGAAACTGATTTAGATAAAAACTTGGTTGAAGCACTTGCAGATCCACTTGTTCACTTAGTTAGAAATTCAGTTGACCACGGAATAGAGATGCCAGCAGCTCGTGAAGCAGCTGGCAAACCTAGAACGGGTAATGTCACGCTTTCAGCTTCGCAAGAAGGCGACCATATCTTGTTAACTATCAAAGATGATGGTGCGGGTATGGATGCTGAGAAGCTCAAAAAAATTGCAATCAGTAAAGGCGTTTTAGATCACGATCAAGCGAGCCGTTTATCAGATACCGAAGCGTACAATTTAATATTTGCACCAGGTTTTTCTACTAAGGAAGAGATCTCTGATATTTCAGGGCGTGGTGTGGGTATGGATGTTGTAAAAACTAAAATCACTCAACTTAATGGCTCAGTGAGTATTCAGTCAGAGCTAGGTGTTGGTACAATTTTAGAAATTAAAGTACCGCTAACACTTGCCATATTACCTACCTTAATGGTTGTAGTTGGTGAACAAACATTTGCACTACCATTGGCTGGTGTTAGTGAAATATTCCACTTAGATTTAACCAAAACAAATGTAGTTGATGGTCAACTAACGATCATTGTACGTAAAAAAGCAATACCGCTGTTTTACCTTGAGCATTGGTTAGTTAAAGGAGCAGATCGTACTCAGCGCAAAGCTCAAGGTCATGTTGTTATTGTTCAAATAGGTACTCAGCAGGTTGGTTTTGTCGTTGACTCCTTAATAGGGCAAGAAGAAGTTGTAATAAAGCCCCTTGATGCACTTCTTCAAGGCACTCCTGGTATGGCAGGTGCAACTATTACGTCAGATGGTGGAATTGCACTTATTTTAGATGTTCCCAATATGTTAAAACACTACGCAGGCTAAATCATAAAGCAGGCACACAATTAAGTGTGCCTGCATAGAAATTTAATAAGAGAGTTAAATGGCCGTAAAAGTTTTAGTTGTTGACGATTCAAGCTTTTTTCGTCGCAGAGTAAGCGAAATTCTTGAGCAAGACAGCGACATACAAGTAATTGGATTTGCCATAAATGGCAGAGAAGCTGTTGAAAAAACGGCCCAACTGCGTCCTGATATGATCACAATGGATGTAGAAATGCCAGTGCTTGATGGTATTAGCGCGGTTAAAGAAATAATGGCCAGCAATCCTACACCAATTTTAATGTTTTCTTCTTTGACCCGTGCTGGCGCAACAGCCACACTCGATGCTCTTGATGCGGGGGCGATGGACTTTTTGCCTAAAAAGTTTGAAGACATAGCACGTAATAATGAAGATGCCATAAAGCTTCTCCAAGCTAAAGTTAAAGAAATTGGCAATAGACGCATTCCCAGAACTTTTAAGCCAGTTTCGTATTCTAAACCCGCAACGCGTGCGGTACCTCAAAGAAGTAGCACATCTTCCATCAGGCAACCGGATAGAAGTTTTCAGCGTTCAACCCCTGAATCATCATTAACCAAAACACAGAGTTCCCTTCCTTCTCGTGCCAGTGGAAAGCAATATAGATTAGTCGCAATTGGTACGTCTACAGGTGGCCCAGTTGCTTTACAAAATGTGCTTACGCAATTACCAGCTAATTTCCCGCATCCTATTTTACTCATTCAGCATATGCCCGCTGCTTTTACACCGGCATTTGCAGCTCGCTTAAATGGTTTGTGCAAAATAAAAGTAAAAGAGGCACAACAAGGTGACCGGTTAGACCCAGGAACTGCTTATTTAGCGCCTGGCGGTCAACAAATGATGGTTGAAGGACGAGGTGGTTCAAAAACATTGCGTGTTTTTGAAGATAATAGCGAGCGAATTACTTATAAGCCTAGCGTCGATGTAACGTTTGCAAGTGTAGCTAAGGCTTTTCAAGGCGATGTATTAGCAATTATTTTAACTGGCATGGGCGCCGATGGTCGAGATGGTGCGAGAATGTTAAAACAAACTGGGGCTACTATTTGGGCACAGGACGAAAAAAGCTGTGTTGTTTATGGTATGCCACAAGCTGTTGCTAATGCGGGACTTTCAAGTGAGAGTTTAGCGCTGGATGATATTGCAACGCGGATAAAAAGTGAAACCGGTTGTGGATAAGCTCTCCGTACTTGGGTTAATAGTTGCACTAAGTGCTATAGCAATTGGCTATCATCTAGAAGGTGGTGTGATTGCAGCGCTTTTTAATGGTCCGGCACTTATTATCGTACTAGGTGGTACTTTAGGTGCTGTCATGCTTCAAACATCTGCCAGTACTTTTAAAAAAATGCTTAGAATGAGTCACTGGGTATTTGTTACGCCAAGCTATGATATTGATGATGCGATTGAACAGGTTAAACGTTGGTCGCATAAAGCGAGACAAGAGGGCTATTTAGCACTAGAAGATGAGGCATTAACGCATTCAGATGTTTATGCCGCAAAGGGGCTCAGCCTATTAGTTGATGGTGGTTCAGAACAAAAACTCAGAGATACACTTGAGATAGATTTATTGTTAGAACGTGAACGCTTACTAGAAGCGGCTCGGGTTTACGAAGCAATGGGCGGCTATAGTCCTACCATAGGTATTTTAGGGGCCGTTCTTGGACTTATTCAAGCAATGTCTTTTATTACTGACCCCCAATTACTAGGTGCTGGAGTTGCTACTGCTTTTATTGCCACGATATACGGCGTGGGCTTGGCTAATTTATTATTTTTACCCATGGCAAATAAGCTTAAGCAACGTGTAGAAGAAAAGATGCTTTACCACGAGATGCTTGCTGAAGGTATCATTGCAATTAGCGATGGCCAAAGCCCTATGAATATAGAGTTAAAGCTTGAAGCTTACCGTGTTGAGCGGCCAAACCTAGTGGACGCATAAAATGATGCGTCGACGTTTGGGTCGCTCGGCCCAAAAAAGTCAGCACACAGAACGCTGGTTGGTGTCGTATGCTGACTACATGACCATCATGTTTGCTTTTTTTGTTGTAATGTATGCTATTGCAATAAACAAAGAGGAAAACTTTCAAATTCTATCGGATTCTTTAGAGCAAGTGTTTGATAAATCAGCACGTATTTATTCTCAGCAAGGGACGGGGGTAGAGGGTACCGGAATACTCACCGATAGAGTCACGCCTGAGAAAGAATTACTCTATGGTGAAAGTATAAACAAAGAAGAGCAAGGCCCCGAGTTACTCGATGGCCAAAGTGATACGAGCAATATCCAGCAAAAATATTTAGGAAAACCGCTCGATAGTTTATTAACAAAGCTTCAATCTGCGCTTATTGACGAGATTCGTGATGGTGAGGCTAACCTAGAATTACATCAAGATTGGCTAATTATCGAGCTGAGTTCAGGTATGTTGTTTTCTAGCGGTAGTGCTGTTGCACATTCTCGAGCAAAACAAGTCGTTAAAATAGTTAAAGATATTATTGAACCGGTAGATAACTATATACGGGTTCGCGGTTATACAGATGATGAAACTATTCGAAATGAAATATTTCGTTCTAATTGGGAATTATCTGTAGCTCGGGCGACTTCTGTTTTAGTTGAGCTTGAATCATTAGGAATAAATTCAGCCAGAATGGCCATTGAAGGGTATGGACAATATTCACCTTTTGCTGAAAATAATACAGAAGAGGGGCGCGCTGAAAATCGCAAAGTGGTTATAGCTTTATCTAAATATGGATTGCCTAATGAAGTAAATAAACTGGCTGAAGAACAAGCAGCTGAGATTAAAGAGCCAGAGCCAGAAGTAGAGTTGCCGTCAGACGATGACACAATAAAAATTATTCGTTTACCACATGGTGGCATACGTATTACTACACGTAATGAAAAGTAACTGGGATGTAATGTGAAGATTTGGACTGTAGCAAACCAAAAAGGGGGGGTTGGTAAAACAACTACTGCGGTCAGTCTTGCTGGAATTTTAGCATTACAAGGTAAGCGAGTTTTACTCATTGATACTGACCCGCATGCTTCTTTGACCTATTACTTTGGTATTGATTCAGAAGATTTAGAAGTCAGTGTTTACGATATTTTTGCTCGCGGAACCAGTATGCAGAGCGAGGAAATACTTCAAGCACTGTGTCCTTCTACACTTGAAAACTTGGATATTTTGCCGGCTACCATGGCTATTGCTACGCTTGATAGAAGTATGGGCAATAAAACAGGCATGGGGTTAATATTGAAAAAGTCGCTTGCAAAAATAAGCGAACATTACGACTATGCTATTTTAGATTGTCCACCTGTTTTAGGTGTATTGATGGTTAATGCATTAGCTGCCAGTGAGCGAATTTTAGTGCCTGTACAAACAGAGTTTCTTGCACTTAAAGGCCTTGATAGGATGATGCGCACAATGGAATTAATGCAGAGCTCACAGGCGAAAAGTTATGAATATACTATAATACCTACAATGTACGATAAACGTACAAAGGCATCGCTTGAGGCTTATAAAACTTTACAAGAAACGTACGGTGATAAAGTTTGGCCTGGTGTTATTCCCGTTGATACAAAATTAAGAGACGCAAGTTTGGCTCAAAAGGTACCAATAGAGTTTTGCCCTCGTTCTCGTGGTGTATTTGCTTATAAAGCATTATTAGAATATTTAATTGAACAAGGTTAATGAATGAGTAAGCAACTATTTGCTAATGAAAAAGTAATGACTCAGTATTTAGGTGCCTTGCTTTGTGAAGAGGAGCTTGCGAGTGATCTAGAGCCCGTAGCAAAGCTTTTAGAAAATATACCGGATGATTCACATAATGTAACTGCGGACCTTAGACTTAAAAAACCGGATGTTGAAGTAAAAACAGAATTAAGCACTCAATTACCAGTAGTAAAAAATAAGCAAGACGTTACAGAGACAAAAACGGTTGGTGAAGAAAATATAGATTCGCCAAAAGAGGTAACAAGTACAAGTGTTGATTTAGCCGAAGAGGCAAAGCCAAAGCTCTCAAATAACAGTGAATCAGATTACTTTGATGGCGAATTTCAAGCATTATTTTTCGAAGTTGCAGGGCTTACGTTGGCTGTGCCACTCAAAGCTTTAGGCGGTATACACCAATTAGGTGAAGTAAATCACCTGTTTGGTAAGCCAAAATGGTTTAAAGGCGTTATGCTAAACCGAGATGAAAAATTAAATGTTGTTGATACTGCGCGATGGGTAATGCCAGAAAAATACGACGAAAAACTTGAAGCTTCATTAGACTATCAATATTTAATCACCTTGGGTGATAGCCAGTGGGGATTATTAGCAGAAAAGTTAATAAATAACATTACATTGACAAAAGAAGATGTAAAATGGCGTACCGATCAAAGTAAGCGCCCATGGCTTGCTGGGGTTATTAAAGAAAAAATGTGTGCTTTAATTGATGTAGATAATTTAAATACATTATTAGAAGAAGGCTTAGATAGCCGTCAGTAGTAATGACCATTATGGGGTAACAGCATGAACCAAGAGAAATTACTGTCAGCAAATAAAAATGCGGATAATAATGATGAAATATTACAATGGGTTACATTTAAGTTAGAAGAGGAAACCTACGGTGTAAACGTAATGCAGGTACAAGAAATACTGCGTTACACTGAAATTGCTCCTGTACCTGGTGCACCTTCTTATGTAATAGGCATTATTAACTTGCGTGGTAACGTGGTAACCGTTATTGATACACGCGCTCGATTTGGTTTGTCGGCAGCCGATGCTACTGATAACTCGCGTATTTTAATTATTGAAGCAGAAGAGCAGGTTATTGGTATTCTAGCCGATAGCGTATCTGAAGTTGTTTATCTGCGTAGCTCTGAGATTGACAGTGCACCAAATGTAGGTACGGAAGAAAGTGCTAAATTTATACAAGGTGTGTGTAATCGAGATAACGAGCTTCTTATATTGGTTGATCTAAATAAATTACTTAGTGATGATGAATGGGACGAGTTAAGCGATTTATAAGCTTTACCAGATAAACTATGCTGTTACTTAGTATTGCTATAAGCGCGTTAGCGATAGGATTAATATCGTTAACGCTTATTATGGCACTTAAAAATAAACACACCAGTGATGCAGGTGATTTGCATCAAAAGCTTAAAGAGTGTGCAGAGCAGATTCATATTCTCAGAAGCGAAGCTGCAGAGCTAAGAACAGGTTTACTTAGTATAGGTAAGCGAGTTCTTGAAGTTGAACAACAAAACCAAGATTTGATACAGCAGCAGTCCGCTCAAAAGTACGATGATCCTGATGCTAAAATTTATTCTCGTGCTGTAAAAATGGTTGAATTGGGAGCTGACTTAGACGAGGTGATACGCGAGTGCGAGTTACCCAGAGCGGAAGCTGAGTTACTGTTTTCATTACACAAAAAAAAAGGCGCTTAGCGCCTTTTTTGCACACATAACACAACACTTTAATATTAAAAGCTATACTTTACACCAAACATAGCAACCACAGGATCAAGTTCTACAGTTGATGTTAATGCCTTTGAACCATTAGCATATACTGTTGCATCTGTATCGATATCCATCATAGAAACCATAGCGTGTAGTCCCCAATTATCATCAATTTTGTAATTAGCGCCTACTTGTACTAACAAGCCAAAAGAATCATCAAGCTCAACTTCTACATCGTCCGTACCAAGTGTTGCTTTAAGTGCTTGTGAAGGTTGTTCGTCGAAAAAGGTTGTATAGTTTACGCCAACACCTATGAATGGTCTAAGCTGATAGCTTGTATCTAAAAAGTGGTATTGTGCTACCAGTGAAGGTGGAAGGTGTTTAATATTGGCAATTTTATTACCATCTAAGCCACCTGTTCCATTCACATCGTGAGAAAACGGTGTTGCAGCAATCAATTCTAATACCCATGTATCATTAAAAGCATAATCTAAGGTAATACCCAATTGGGTATTTGAGTCACCTTTTAGGCCCAATGAAGGAGCTTCGTTAATTGCTGATCCGCTATTGTCTGGGTTTACATTAATAGCACCTACATTAACGCTGAAGTCTGCGTTTGCAGCCGGAGAAAGTGCTAATAAAGAGGTGAATATTGCAATGCTAATTTTAGTTTTCATGTTGTTCTCCAAGAACTACTTTTTGATTGGCGCTATTATTGCGTTTAACAAATATGAAAAACCTGTGCTAGATCAAAGTTTCAGAAATGATTGAACATTGAAAAGTGTTTTATTGATTTAGATTAATTTTAACACTGTTTTGTAACTGCAATGATTGACAATTTTTGTAATTAATAATCATCAGAATGTATAAATGCTGACATCTCTTAGTCATACTCTCACTATTTAATAATGCCTTACTTAGTAATTAAGGTGTTAAAAATGTCTTTAGTGGTTTCACAACAAGCAATCATATCTCATAGGTTGAACGCCGAATTAATAAAACAACTACAAACGCTTATCCAGTTTAAATCAGTGACGCCAAATCAAGCCGGCGCAATAGATTGGTTAGTTGAGCAGTTATGCGAGCTAGGTTTTTTTTGTGAGAAGTTTACGAGTAATGGTGTCACTAACTTAATTGCGCGTGTTAAATTTAAAGAAGGACCTTGTATCGCTTTTTCAGGGCACATTGATGTGGTGCCCGCAGACAATGATGATTGGCTAAGCCCTCCGTTTGACGGAAAAATAATTAATGGCGTAATTTACGGAAGAGGTGCTGCTGATATGAAAGGAGGCGTGGCAGCGATGCTAAGTGCCACAAAAAAATTAATAAATAACACATCATCAAAAGCGGGGACTTTTTATTGGCTCATTACCTCTGATGAAGAGGGGGAAGCTGAGTTTGGTTCTGCGCAAATAGCTGATAAGCTTTCTTCAAATGGGATTGTTTTAGATGGGTGTATTGTAGGCGAGCCTACAAGTTCCACATATGTTGGTGATACAATTAAAAATGGCCGTCGTGGTGCGCTTTCGGCTCGTATTTTGGTAAAGGGCAAAGCAGGGCATGTAGCTTATCCTCAAAATACCATTAATGCCGCACATATTAGTGCAAAAATAGTCAGTAAATTGAGTGAGCAAGTGTGGCATTTAGATGATGCAGGCTCAAAAACCACACTGCAAGTCACAGGGATAAATACTGATAATGTGGTCGATAATTTAGTCCCCAGTCACTGCGAAATCACATTTAATATTCGTTATAGCCATCGGTACAACAGTAACGAAATCAAATCGATATTGATTAATTCGTTGGATGAATTTTCACGTTGCATAACGATTAACTGGGAACGTCCATGTGAGCCATATTATACCCGCACTGATAGTACTTGGAGTTTAATTTCTTGTGTTGAACAAGCCATACATAGTCAAACCGGAAACTACCCTCTTCTAAGCACAAGCGGAGGGACATCTGATGGTCGTTTTTTTGCTAACAGTCATACTCAAGTGATTGAGTTTGGGTT
Organism: Pseudoalteromonas sp. H71; assembly: GCF_001468485.1. Taxonomy (GTDB): domain Bacteria; phylum Pseudomonadota; class Gammaproteobacteria; order Enterobacterales; family Alteromonadaceae; genus Pseudoalteromonas. The sequence continues at coordinate 193,521 of NZ_LODI01000002.1, read as the reverse complement.
AAAAAACAAAACAATTCATCAAATTAATGAGCATGTATCTATTGATGACTTAATTAAAGTTGAGGCTATTTATTATGATTTACTTTCACGTATTTTTATAAATGACACTAATTTTAAATGAGCTCGCTTTTTAACAGCAGGTAGGTAGCACCGAGGGGCACCTCGCCTTGATTAGCTTAAATATCGTTTGGCTTTATTTTCTTTTACACTGTGTAAGTCAACTAAGACTAAACCGTCAATACAATTGTTAAAGTCGGGATCTATACTAAAACTTAAAAATTTCACTCCGCCAGGTTTGCATAGCTCGGTGTATTGTTTAAATAGCGTAGGTACTTGCGCGCCCATATTAGCAAGTACATGTTTGAGTTCTACAAAGTCCTCTTTTACATCGTTTTTGCAAAAAATGATGTCACATTGTCCGAGCTGTTGTTCACTGGGTTTAAATTCGTTATTAGGAGTGGCAAGTATCTCATCTGCTTTATAATAATGTTGGTAGTAATGCACTAGCATGGCTTTTGCTGGATCAGCTAGCGTGTTAGGTACGCTAACAGCACCAAATAAATAGCGATATTGAGGGTAGCTTTTAATAAAAGCACCAATACCGTACCACAAATAATCTAGACTTTTACGGCCCCAATACTTTGGCTGAACAAAACTACGGCCAAGCTCGATTCCTTGCTCCAAATAGGGTTCCATGGCATCGGTGTATGTAAACAGGCTATCGGTATATAGCCCTTTACGACCATGCTTATCAATAATTTCTTTAGCACATGCTAATCTATAGGCACCAGCTAACTCTAACTGTGTTGGATCCCAAAGCACGAGATGTTGATAATCCATATCGTATTTATCTATATCGCGGCGTTTACCGCTGCCTTCACCGACGGCTCTAAACGCTATTTCTCTCAACCTACCCAGTTCTCTAAAAATAGGTGAGCTACCTGTATATTGATATAGATGAATATGCATTCCATCTTGTGTTTTCCCCAGAAGCTGGCACGCCTCTATCGCTTTTTTCAGCTCTTTTCTGCATTCTGGAACAGCAATCGGTGTTTGTGTTTTTAGTGGTAACGGTTTTTTGCTTGTGAGGCGATACAGTTGTTTTCTAATTAAGTTAACAACCTCTTTGTCTTTCAAGTTTTCTATTAGGTATGACGCAGGAGGGATAGACGCACCAATTTCAAACTCTAACGATTTTTGGCGTTGTTTAAACATTTCTTTTACTAATAATAAGCTAGCTAATGGTTTATAAATTATTGAAGTACCATAAAATAACGGGCTGTTCTTAGCTTTAATATAAATGGGTAATATAGGACAATTCGCTTTTTTTGCCATACGTAAAAATCCGCTGTTCCATTTACAATCTTTGATACCTGTTGGGCTTAATCGTGAAACTTCGCCGGCGGGAAATATCAATAATACCCCCTCATTCTTTAAATGCTGGTGAATATTATGAAGCTCTTGTTTTTTACTTGTGCCTGATAAATTATTCACAGGTAAAAGCAAATCATGCATAGGGGTTACCGACATAAGCATACGGTTTGCGACAACTTTTAAATCTTTTCTTACGCTTGAGATCACTTTAATTAATGCAAGCGCATCTAAAGAGCCTATAGGGTGGTTTGCAACAATAATTAATTTACCTTCGCTAGGAATATGCTCTATTTGCTTTGGCTTATAACGTGTATCAAAATTTAGCTCATCGAGAACTTGTTCAACAAATTCTAGCCCTTGTAAATGAGGGTAGGTGTCTGCAAAGGCAACAAACTCTTGTTCATGCAATAAATAGCCTAACCCCTTTTTTACTAGGCTTTTTACTTTTGGTGAGCTTTCTAATTGTGGTAAATTTGCTGCAATTACTTTATCGACACTGATCATACAAACCTCTTTGCAATTTAGCTTGGTTGCCATGTATATAGAGTAAAAAAAGGGTGTGACAGTTATTTTGCAGTTGTGTGACCTTTTAAAGTGTAAAGAAGGCTGCTTAGTGATTGATTGGTCAGCATTGATTTTTATATAAACTTATTTTGGAAGTAACTATGTCGGTATTAGTAGCAATTACAGGGCGAGATAACACAAAGTTAATAGAGCAATTACAAGCCCGATTACCCTCTACACAAATACAGCAATGGCCAGATTGTAATAATCTAGAAAGTATTGATTTTGTATTAGCATGGAAAGCACCACAAGATATGTGGGCAAAGTTACCAAACCTTAAAGCGGTATCGTCATTCGGTGCCGGTGTAGACAGCATTGATTTAAGTTTGCTTGGCGACAATATAGATGTAGTACGTATAGTTGACGAAAAGTTAGCGCAAGACATGGCCGAATATGTCTTAACTCACGTTTTAGCGCAAAAATTACGATTAAAAGAATACTTTATTAAGCAAACACAGCAGCAATGGAAACCTAAACGCGCTTATGAACAAAATAAGGTAGGGATTTTGGGTTTTGGGGAGCTAGGCAAAGCATGTGCGAAACAACTTATTGCCAATAACTTTAGTGTAAATGCTTGGGCTCATACACATAAAACGAGTAATACAGTTAATTTATTTTATGGCGAACAAGGGCTTCAAAAAATGCTTAGCAATATTGATTATCTAATATGTTTGTTGCCATTAACCAAAAAAACGAAAGGTATTATTAATAAAAGTACAATTAGTATGCTTCCTAATCATGCTGTTATTATAAATGTTGCGCGAGGTGAGCATGTTATAGAAGCTGATTTACTTAATGCCTTAGAGGAAAATTCACTTCGAGCTGCAGTTATTGACGTTTTTGAACACGAACCTCTTGGTAAAGAACACCCTTATTGGCAGCATGATAAAATAACCCTTACACCGCATTGTGCTGCATTATCAGATATAAACAGTGTTACAGCACAAATAGCAGAAAACGTTGAACGCTTGCAGCAAGGTATTACTTTAAATAATCGAATAGATAGAACGAAAGGATATTGATAAATATTTAAAGAAACAGCTTGTTAACATATGTAATTTTTATTAATGTTATATGTGTTCTCAACAATAAAAATATAAAGAGGGTGAAATGAAAACAAATCAGGGCGGTGCTAGGTTAAGCTTAATTATAATTTCAATAATAATATTAGGCGTATCTGCATGGTTTAATCAGCCAACTGTTTTATAAAAAATTGACACAGCAGGTTTACCGCTTGCTGTGAATTTCTCTATTTTCGTGTTTTTTATCGGCACTTTTTTTAAGCAAAACATAAGTTGCGCCACTCCCACCATGATGTCTCTGTGCAGTATGATATGCTAACACTGCGGGCAACTCAGGTAGCCATTTATTTACAAAACTTTTAAGTATTCCCGGTTTAGTTTTATTTTTGATTCCTACACCATGCCTAATAAGCACCACACGTACATTTTGCTGCTGACAGTCATTAATAAAATTAAAGAGCGTATTGCGTGCATTGTTAAGTAGCTGGCCATGAAGGTCTAAGGTCGCGTCAACTTGATACTTTGCTAAACGCAAGTTTTTAAATACAGGACCTTGTACACCGTCTTTTTTAAAGCTTAATATAGCAAATGGCTCAACAAGCTCTACAGACTCTGAACTTAAGTAGTTTTCATCTACCGATAAAGTGTTTTCAGCCGCTTGTCGCTTTTGTTGCTGCGCAAGTGAAGAGTGAGGGTTATTTGATAACGGCTTAATGGTATCACTGCTAATAGGGGTCACATCTTCCATAGAAGATAAAAATAAATCAAAATCAGATAAAGACATACCGAAATCTCAAAAATAATGTAATACGAGGTAAATATTATCTTAGTTCACCCAATTTCCCAACCATTTTGATTTATACAATAAAAAAGCCCAGCAATGCTGGGCTATAAAAAATTCTAAGGGAAGTTGTTAGCTCTGAGTTACATTAAGTTGCCCAAATGTATAAACCTTAAACAGGTAAAATGTATTGATCAATACCAAACTCATATTTGAAATAACACTCGACGACATAAGATCTAAGCTAAATGATAAAAATAGCAGGCCACATGCACTTATCGCAGCTACGCGCAGTAATGTTATGTGGTTAATAAAGAATGCACCTAAACCTAGTGCAAGTAGTATCGTGTTTAAAAGCCAATCTAGCTCGTTTAGCATGGTTGTTTCAATAGTTCAGTTGTTGAAAAAAGGAGCGCCATTATGGTGATCTTTTGCGCACCTTTCAACCAAGTAATTTTATATTTTCAGATTAGTTTTATTTATGCTAAAAGTAACTTTTAATCGCTGAAATTAGACCGTCGTCAGCAATAACTTGATACTTTTGACAGCTCTGCGGGTTCTGTAAATCACGGCATAAATAAAGAGATTTGCGCTTATCGTCAAACTTAGGGTGTAAATTAGAGTCTATAAGCGTTGCACCGTATCCAAATACACCAGGCCAATAAATACTTTCGCTAACCATCCCTAATTTTTTATAGGTGAGTAAAGTTGGTTTTGGAAAAGCGACAATGATTACTGCAATAATAGCGAGCGTTATTAACAGTCCTTTTTTGGCTTTAGGTTCTTGGCTATTTAACGCAGCATCAATATTGTGTTGATTTGTTTGAGCCTGCCTTTGAGAAGTTGCCTGAGTTTTGTTTTTTTGTGTTGTTTTTTTTCTTGCTGGTGTTTTACCTAGCAAGGATTGTTTTTTTGGTGTTTTTGACATAAAGCAGATCTGGCCTTTTTTACATAGGTCTTTATAATTCAAATAGTAAATTTATATACTAAGCTAATTATTATAATAACGTAAAGTTAGCTTATAGCCTATGAGGAATGAAGATGGACACGCAGCTATCAATTTTAATTGTGGATGACGTTAGCACGGTGCGTAGTTTTTTGAGTCAAACGCTCATGCATCTAGGGATAGACAATGTAAAGGAAGCATCTACCGCCTCACAGTGTATTAGTGAATGCCAAGCTGCAAAATACAGTATGATTTTTTTAGATATTGAATTGCCAGATGGAGATGGTAAAGAATTAATCGCACAAATTAACGAAATGAGCCCCGAAACAAATGTGGTGATGGTCTCTGCTCATTCAGGTGTTGATAACGTGAAGGATGCTATAGATAAAGGGGCTAAAGGGTTTATTGTAAAACCATTTACGCCAAAGAAAATAGCCGCCATGCTTAAAAAGTTTTATCCTGATTTAGAAATAATGTAAATCACAATATTTAAAGTAAAAAAAAACCGGCAAAAGCCGGTTTTTTATATTCAAGCAAAAACAAATTATAGCGCTTTAATCTTAGCTGCTAAACGGCTCTTATGACGAGCTGCTTTGTTTTTGTGAATTAGACCCTTAGTTGCGTAACGGTCTAGGATAGGTGTAGCAACAGAGAAAGCTTGCTGTGCAGCTTCTTTATCGCCAGCTTCAATAGCAACAACTACTTTTTTGAAGTAAGTGCGCATCATTGAGCGACGGCTTGCGTTGTGCTGACGGTTCTTTTCGCTTGTGATAGCGCGTTTTTTTGCAGACTTGATGTTAGCCAAGGTTTGCTCCTAACAATCTTAAAATAAAGCTTAAATTAAAGGCCGTGGAATATGCCTGTTTCTATCATGAATGTCAATTTAAATTTAACAATCCAAGAAAAACTGCTCCTTATAACGAGCATCAATTTGCCGCTTTAGCAGTTAATGACGCTATTGTAACAAAGCACAGACCCTCAGCCTAGTGCTTTAAAGCGATTTATAAAAAAGACTGTGGCATAATCGTGTGTCTTAGGGATTTTTAAGTAGGTTTAAGGTGTCAAAAGGTTTATTTCGCTCCGGTATGATTGTTAGTTGTATGACTATGATATCGCGCATTTTAGGACTCGTAAGAGATGCTGTTGTTGCTAATTTATTAGGAGCAAGTGCTGCAGCTGATGTTTTTTTATTTGCTAACCGAATTCCTAATTTTTTACGTCGCTTATTTGCAGAAGGCGCTTTTGCACAGGCATTTGTACCCGTTTTAAGTGAAATAAAGGAGCAGGAAGGTGATGATAAAGTAAGGCTCTTTGTTGCCCAAGCAGCCGGTACGCTGAGTACTATTTTACTGTTAGTCACTATTTTTGGTGTGGTGGCTTCGCCAGTTATCGCCGCTTTATTTGGTACAGGGTGGTTTATTGATTGGTGGCAGGGCGGCCCTAATGCAGAAAAGTTTGAACTAGCCAGTTCGTTATTAAAGTTTACTTTTCCATACTTGTTTTTTGTAAGTTTAGTCGCGCTGAGCGGGGCTGTAATGAACGTTTACAATCGTTTTGCCGTTGCAGCGTTTACCCCTGTGTTGCTAAATATATCAATTATTACCTGTGCAATCTTTTTACATGATAAATTTAGTGTAGGCGCCTATGCGTTGGCCGTTGGTGTATTTGTAGGTGGTATTGTTCAATTGTTATTTCAACTGCCGTTTTTATACCGCGCTAAAATGTTGGCTCGTCCGCGTTGGGCTTGGCAAGACGAGAACGTAAAAAAAGTGCGCAAGCTGATGCTGCCTGCATTGTTTGGCGTATCGATAAGCCAAATTAATTTATTACTAGATACCATGATAGCCTCATTACTGATGACAGGCTCTATAGCATGGCTTTATTACTCAGATAGGCTAATAGAGTTTCCGCTTGGCTTATTTGGAATTGGTATAGCAACGGTCATTTTACCCGCACTCTCTAAATTGCACAGCAGTAAAAAACTCAGTGATTTTCAGCAGACGTTAGATTGGGGGGTTCGCTTTGTAATATTTTTAGGTATACCAGCAATGGTTGGCTTAATGATAATTAGCCCACTTATAATTACGGTGTTATTCGATCATGGTGCTTTTAAAGAGGACAGTGTTGATCATGTAAAAGCGGTAAGTTTAGGTGTTGTTGCTTACTCTGTAGGGTTAGTTAGCTTTATGTTGATTAAAGTGCTCGCGCCTGGTTTTTATTCCCGCCAAGATACTAAAACGCCGGTACGAATTGGGATTATAACCTTAGTGTTAAATATGGTATTTAACATTATGTTGGCACCCTTTATTGGTTACTTAGGGTTAGCACTCGCGACATCAATGTCAGCCAGTTGTAATGCATTTTTACTTTACAGGCAGCTTAAAAAAGAAAACGTTTATCAGTTTTCTTCTATGAGTTTGCGTTTCACTATAAAGTGTTTTGTTGCAAGTATAGTTATGGGGTGTGTTACATGGTATGTAAGTAGTTACTATTACTGGGCCTCGTGGGCGTTCGTACAGCAAGTTATATTATTAATTGCCCTTGTTGCACTAGCAGGAGTTAGCTACTTTACAATGCTCTTTTTAATGGGCGTAAGACTAAATACGATAAAAAGTGTAGCAATTACTGAATCAAACTAAAAAAAAGATTATAATCGGCAGCCTTGTGGCTTTTCCTTGGTATAAGTCGTGATAATACTTGCTGAAAAAAGGCTTTAGGTGGCATGGAGTTAATTAGAGGTATACACAATATTCGCCCACAGCATTTTGGGTGTGTGTTAACTATTGGTAATTTTGACGGCGTTCACTTAGGTCATGCGCAAGTGTTAAAAGGCTTGTTAGCCGACGCTAAAGCACATAACTTACCTAGTACGGTGTTGTTGTTTGAGCCTCAGCCTCAAGAGTTTTTTGCAAAAAACAATGCCCCAGCAAGGCTTACTCGGTTACGTGATAAGCTGCGTTTATTGAGCGATTTAGGCATTGAGCGAGTTATTTGCATTAGCTTTAACCAGCAGTTTGCAAATATGCACGCAGAACAGTTTGTGAACGAGATACTAATAAAAAAACTCGGTGTTAAAGCGCTAACGGTGGGTGACGACTTTAGGTTTGGCCAACAACGTAAAGGTAATTTTAATTTACTTGTTAATATGGGTAAACAAGCGGGCATGGATGTACAAAGCACTGCGAGTTTTCACCAGTTAAATGCTAGAGTAAGCAGCACGTTAATACGTGAAGCATTGGCATGTGGCAACTTAGCTGATGCCAAAGTAATGCTTGGTCATAATTATGCGATTTCTGGGCGTGTTATACATGGTTGGAAACGAGGCCGTGAACTTGGCTTTAGAACCGCAAATATAGCGCTCAAACGCCAAGTTTGCCCCGTAAATGGAGTGTTTGCTGTGCAAGCGACCATTGCAGGGAAACGGGTTTTTGGAGTTGCTAATATAGGCAATAAACCCACATTTAATGGGACACGTGCACTTCTAGAAGTTCATCTTTTTGACTTTGCACAAGACATTTACGGACAATTTATGCACGTTGAGTTGATACAAAAACTCCGCGATGAAAAAAAATTCGAGACATTAACACAATTAACGGCGCAAATAGCAACAGATGTTGCCGCCGCTAAACAGTGTTTTGGTTTAAATCAGGTAGCCGATAGAGACGGAATGTAGGATAAATGAGCGACTATAAACATACTTTGAACTTACCGGAAACACCGTTTCCAATGCGTGGCAATTTGGCACAACGTGAACCAAAAATGCTAAAAGCATGGTATGAAGACGACCTTTACGGTCAAATCCGCAGCGCTAAAAAAGGTAAAAAAACCTTTATTTTGCACGACGGCCCTCCGTATGCAAATGGCGACATCCACTTAGGTCACTCAGTCAATAAAATTTTAAAAGACATTATTGTTAAGTCTAAAACCTTATCAGATTTCGACTCGCCGTATATTCCAGGTTGGGACTGTCACGGTTTACCAATTGAGTTAATGGTTGAGAAAAAAGTAGGTAAGCCTGGCGTTAAAGTAACTGCGAGCGAGTTTCGTGAAAAATGCCGCGCATATGCTAAAAAGCAAGTTGAAGGTCAAAAAGTTGATTTTAAACGTTTAGGTGTGTTTGCCGANTGGGACAAGCCTTATTTAACAATGAACTTTGACTTTGAGGCGAATGCAATTCGTGTGCTTGGTCGTATTATTAAAAATGGTCACCTACACAAAGGCGCAAAACCTGTGCACTGGTGTACAGATTGTGGTTCTGCGTTAGCTGAAGCTGAAGTTGAGTATCAAGATAAACAATCGCCAGCAATTGATGTGCGTTTTATTTTTGATGATCAAGACGCTGTAGTTAATGCATTTGATATGGCACAAGGGCATAAAGGTAAAGGTGATGTTGGCACTGTAATATGGACTACAACACCATGGACGCTTCCGGCCAACCGTGCAGTCGCTGTCCATGCTGACCTAGAATATGCATTGGTTCAAGTTGAAGATGAAGGTGCTGAGCAACGTTTAATTTTAGGCTCAGAGCTTGTAAAAGATGCTATGGATCGTTTTGGTTTTAACCATTACCACGTTTTAGGCTATGTAAAAGGCGCTGCACTTGAAAACTTGCAAGTAGCACATCCTTTTTATGATTTTAGTGTACCGGTGATTGTTGCAGAACACGTAACTACGGACTCAGGTACTGGCGTGGTGCATACAGCACCGGGTCATGGTCAAGAAGATTTCGTGGCAGGCTTAAACTACAACCTTGAAGTTGCTAACCCAGTTGGCGCAAACGGTGTGTACTTGCCTGATACAGAATTATTCGCAGGTCAGCATGTATTTAAAGCTAACGCGAGCGTCATTGAAGTATTAAAAGAGCGTGGCGCTTTAGTGCATCACCATGCACTTACTCACAGTTATCCGCATTGCTGGCGCCATAAAACCCCTATTATTTTCCGTGCTACGCCGCAATGGTTTGTTAGTATGGATCAAGCTAATTTACGTAAAGATTCACTTGCTGAAATCAAAAATACACAGTGGCTCCCTGAGTGGGGCGAAAGCCGTATTGCAAACATGGTTGAAGGCCGTCCAGATTGGTGTATTTCTCGCCAGCGTACATGGGGTGTGCCGATTGCTTTATTTGTTGATAAAGACACCGGTGCATTACATCCAAATACCCAAGCGCTTATTGAGCAAGCTGCAGAACTAGTAGAAAAATCAGGCATACAAGCATGGTATGACTTAGAGCCAGAAACACTATTAGGCGAAGAAGACGCTAAACAATACATGAAAGTGCAAGATACACTCGATGTATGGTTTGACTCAGGCGTGTCGCATGCGTGTGTTGTTGATGCGCGTGAAGAATTAGTCGGCCCAGCCGACTTATATTTAGAAGGGTCTGATCAACACCGTGGTTGGTTTATGTCGTCGATGATGACATCGGTTGCAATTAATGGTCATGCTCCTTATAAACAAGTGCTTACGCATGGTTTTACCGTTGATGAAAACGGCAGAAAAATGTCTAAATCGTTAGGTAACGTTATCTCTCCACAAAACGTTATGAATAAGCTAGGTGCAGATATTTTACGTTTATGGGTTGCCTCTACTGATTACACGGCAGAAATGACTGTATCGGACGAAATATTTAAACGCTCAGCAGATCGCTACCGCCGTATTCGTAATACGAGCCGTTACTTACTCGCTAACTTAAATGGTTTTGATCCTAAAACAGATCAAGTGGCTGTAGATGATATGGTTGAGCTTGATAAGTGGATTGTTGGACGTGCAGCTCAGCTGCAGGACGAAATTTTAGCCGCTTACGATAGCTACCAAATGCTATTAGTTACACAAAAGCTGATGAACTTCTGTACGGGTGAGCTTGGTTCGTTCTATTTAGATGTGATTAAAGACCGTCAGTACACTGCAAAGAGCGACAGCCATGCACGACGTTCTTGTCAAACAGCGCTCTATCATATTGCTGAAGCAATGACGCGTTGGATGGCACCAATTATGAGCTTTACAGCGCAAGAAATTTGGGAAGCATTGCCAGGTGAACGCAGTGATTACGTATTCACATCAGTGTGGTATGAAGGTTTACAAGCACCAACAAATACCCAGTTTAGTAATGATGACTGGCAAGCAATTTTAAATGTACGTGACGAAGTGAACCGTTTATTAGAAGCGGCACGTAAAGAAGAAGTTATTGGTGCTGCACTTCAAGCAACGGTTAATTTATTTGCGGGAGAAGAGCTGGCAAATAAATTAACAGCATTGGGTGATGAGCTGCGTTTTGTACTGTTAACATCAGCTGTTAACGTTACTCGCGTTGATAGCCAACCTGCAGATACGCAAGAAACAGAAATTGAAGGTTTGTACATTAGTGTTGCAGCAACAGATGCCGCTAAATGTGAGCGTTGCTGGCATTACAGCGACGATGTAGGTGTTGAACCTACTCACCCTGAAATCTGTGGTCGTTGTGTCAGTAATGTTGATGGCGAAGGCGAAAAGCGTCAATTCGCTTAGGGGATATTGTTAGTGAGCAAACTAGCCCAAAAAAGTGGTTTAGTGTGGTTGTGGTTGAGTCTATTGCTTTTAGCAATAGACTTTGCCAGCAAAACACTTGTTGTAAATACTATGGCTTATAGCGAGTCTATCAATTTACTACCTGTTTTTAGTATTACCTATGTGCATAATTACGGTGCTGCTTATAGTTTTTTAAGTGATGCCGGTGGTTGGCAACGTTGGTTTTTAAGCGCAATTGCAATTGCGATAAGTGCCTTATTAGTGTGGTGGCTAAAAAGATTACCTGCTACTAATAAAGTGTTATGTGGTGCTTACTCGTTAGTGCTTGCTGGCGCTATTGGTAATTTATACGACCGTATTGCTTACGGTTATGTAATTGACTTTATTCACGTATTTTATGAAGACTCACATTTTCCTGTATTTAACTTTGCTGATTGTGCTATTTGCGTTGGCGCGGCATTGTTATTATTTGACGCCTTTACAGGCGAGAGTCCGAAGGAGCACAAAGCATGAGCCAAGCTGTAATTGGTGAGAACTCGCAAGTTATTTTTCATTTTTCTATAAAACTTGAAGATGGCTCTGCCGCTGATTCAACTAAAGTGCATAACAAACCTGCAAAATTAACAATGGGCGATGGTAGCTTAACAGCAAATTTTGAGAAGTGCCTATTGGGTTTAAGTGCAGGCGAAAGTAAAACGTTTGAATTAGAGCCTGAAGATGCATTTGGTCAGCCAAATCCAGATAATATTTATTACGTTGATCGTAGTAAATTTGGCGCAGAGACACCTGCTAAAGTAGGTGCCATTATTGCGTTTACACAACCTGATGGAACAGAACTTCCTGGGTTAGTGCGTGAAGTGCAAGGTGAGTCGGTTACGATTGATTTTAATCACCCGTTATCTGGGCAGCGCTTAACATTTGAAGTGGATATTATTGAGGTAGAGGGCTAATGGATATTTTATTAGCTAACCCACGTGGTTTTTGTGCTGGCGTTGACAGAGCAATTAGTATAGTAGAGCGCGCTTTAGATATTTTTGAAAAGCCAATTTACGTGCGTCATGAAGTTGTTCATAACAAATATGTTGTAGATGGCTTAAAAAATCGTGGTGCTGTGTTTGTCGAAGAATTGCACCAAGTACCAGACGATAGCATTGTTATATTTAGTGCTCATGGCGTTTCGCAAGCCGTTCGTTCTGAAGCCAAGCGCAGAGAACTAAAAGTGTTTGATGCAACATGTCCACTTGTTACCAAAGTACATATGGAAGTAACCCGAGCAAGCCGCAAGGGGACTGAATGTATTCTTATTGGTCATCATGGTCACCCTGAAGTTGAAGGCACCATGGGGCAATACGACAACAATGCTGGCGGTATATATTTAGTTGAAACCGTTGACGATGTTATTGCGCTTAATGTTAAAGATGCAGAAAATTTATTTTATTGTAGTCAAACAACGCTCTCTGTTGATGACACCGCAGATGTCATTGACGCATTACGAGAAAAGTTTCCAGCAATTGACGGCCCGCGCAAGGATGATATTTGTTATGCAACACAAAATCGCCAAGATGCTGTGCGTGATTTAGCTGATAAAGTTGATGTGCTTTTAGTTGTCGGTGCAAAAAACAGCTCAAACTCAAATCGATTGCGCGAACTTGCGGATAAAATGGGCACAACCGCTTATTTAATTGATGATGCGACTGACGTACAAGAGCAATGGGTTTCAAGTGCTGATTCAGTGGGAGTGACTGCCGGTGCATCTGCGCCTGAAGTGCTTGTTCAACAAGTAATCAGTCGTTTGAAAGAACTTGGCGGTAAGCAAGTTGTCGAAAATCCAGGCGAAGAAGAAAATATCGTATTTGCTGTTCCTGTGGAGCTGCGTTAATCTATATAAATTAACTATTTAGATTACAAGGAGAGCTGTCATGAGCAAGTCGCTTCAATCGGATGCACTGCTTTTTTCGGCTCTTTTTAATGAGCGAGGTGTACTTGCCTCGCTTGTTGTCACTCAAGTTATAGCGGTCGTTTTAGCATTTGCTCCGCACGCTCAGGGGGATATATGGCTTAGGCTTGGGATAATTAGCTTATTTCTACACTTAATCGTTTTATCAAGTACGTCCTCGTTATATATAGCCAGACCTTTATTGCAAAATCGTTCTCATGTTTTGCAACTTTCACTTTTTTTTGTTTCTTTTTTATTATTTACCAGCTTATTTAGTGTTTTATTTTCGCGCTTTGCGTTTGATATTAATACAACTAAACACCTTATTTATTTTGTAATGCAAAATATTATTATTGTCGCTTTTTTGGTTGCGTTGTTTGTGCAGTTTTTACTTATTCATGCTGAAAAAGAAAAGCAAACTAAGGCACTTTCACGTGCAGAATTAGATGCTTTACAGGCACGAATTCGTCCACACTTTTTATATAACAGCTTAAATACAGCAGCAGAATTAACGCATCACGATGCCGCGGCCGCAGAGCAAGCTATCTTAGCATTAGCTGCATTATCTCAAGCAGCAATGCGTTCTGGTAAAAGCGTGCTACTAAACGATGAGGTAACACTGAGTAAGCAATATATTGCTTTAGAAACATGGCGCTTTGGTGAGCGATTAAAAGTTAATTGGCTCATTCCAGAAGAATTACCAGCATTGAATATACCGTGTCTATCACTCCAGCCATTGCTTGAAAATGCAGTATGCCATGGTGTTGAAACAAGTGAAGACGGCGCAACCATTAATGTAGAGCTGCACATAACCACGGGTTATATTACTATGATTGTTTCAAACCCAATCACAGCATCAAAAGTGCAGACTAGGCCTAATAACGGCATGGCACTTGAAAATATTCGTCAGCGTTTAAATATTTACTATAAAAATAAAGCGCAGCTTACTATTACCAATAGGGACAACGTATACAGAGTAAAAGTCGTTATCCCTAAGCACATTGAGAATAGCTTATGAATGTGCTAATTGTTGATGACGAACCATTAGCTAGAATGCGCTTAAAACGGCTTTTAGCAAATGAAAACAGCATAACGATAAAAGCAGAAGCGGCAAATGGTAATGAAGCGTTGAAGCTTGCTAACAAGTATAATCCCGATTTAATTTTCTTAGACGTTGATATGCCCGGTGTTAATGGCCTGCAAGTTGCGTATGAGCTTAACAGCTTGGCTTTGCCGCCAGCAATAGTATTTATAACAGCTCACCCTGAACATGCATTGGATGCACTGCAGTTAAGTGCTGCAGGGTATTTAGTTAAACCGGTTACCGAGCAGTCTTTAGCTAAAGTACTAGAACAACTAGGGCGTATAAATAAAGCGCATGTACAAAAGCAGCAATCACCTAAAATTAGTTATCAGATAGCAGGGGTGACTAAAAGTGTAGCTCTTGAAAATATTTTCTATTTTAATGCGCAGGAAAAATACACGAATATGGTTTTTGAAGGTGGAGAAGCCTTTGTTGAACAAAGTTTAAAACAGTTAGAGCTACTTTATCCCGCTCAATTGTTAAGAATTCATAGAAACACCCTGGTTAATAAAAATAAACTGCTGTGTTTAAAAACACAACGTGCTGGTTTACATACTATTGAACTTGCTGGTTGCCCAGAGCCTTTAGCTGTAAGTCGACGGGAGTTAAAAGCAGTTAAAAATATATTAAAAGCCTAGTTGTTAACCGTTTATCAACAAATCCTACCGCTCATCCTAGTAAGTATTGAATCTAAATTTTAATGTCATAAACTTATAATCAGATAATTTTTATTTGGTTTTGGTATGCAATCGTCTCAAACAAAATTTCAAAAAGGCTTCACACTAATTGAAGTACTCATTGCATTTATTATTTTAAGCTTTGGCTTATTGGGGGCCGTTGCTTTGCAAGCTAAGGCTAAGCAAGCAAGCTTTGATTCTATGCAGCGAGCTGCAGCTGTTGCGCTTGGAAACGACATTATTCAGCGCATTCGTGCAAATGATACACCGCAATTAGCTGGGCTTTATGCTAAAACATTTAACAGTGAAACCTCCACATCAACGTCTCAAACTTGTTTCAGTGCAAGCTGTAGTGCAGCGCAAGTGGCGGCTTTAGATTTAGAACAATGGAAAAGAGCAATCAGAGCGCGAGAGAACACAGGTGCCTTAGATGATGCAACTGTGTGTATTACGCCAACGGCAGTTGGTGGGTCAGGTGGTAAAGCGTTTAACTTAGAAGTGATTATTTCATGGCAAGGTAGGCAAGAGTTTACAGCTAATGATGCAACAGCTGCGATTAAGTGTGGCGAATCAGACAAAAAGCGTCGTTTAGTTGTTTTAACTAGTTACATTTACTTAAGGAGCTAAGCATGAAGCAAAAAGGGTTTACCCTTGTAGAAATGATGATCTCGCTTTTTATAGGTGGTTTAGTTCTTGGTGGCGTTATGTTTACCTACATTGGTATGAAAGTAACCACAAAAGACACCATGACCATCGGCGAGATCCAAGAGTCTGCGCGTCTTGCTATTAATATTATGCAGCGAGATATAGAACAAATTGGGTTTTGGGGCACATACTACGATGACTCATTTGTCGCAGGTAATACCACAAGGGCTTCAGCAACAACCCCTGCACCAGATTGTTTTGAAGGGGCTAATAATGGGAGTTTTCCTGATTTAGCGTCTACCACTAACTTTAGAACTATTTATGCAAAGGTTGCTGAAGAGTCTAAAGAACTTAACTGTGTGAGTAACCCTGTAAAAAGTACAGATATTTTACAGCTTAAGTTTTTACAGGGAAATCGTTTAACAGTAGGAGCTGCAGGAAACGAAACCCAAGCAGGTCAAAATTACTTTGTTGCTGAGCAAGAAAGAGCGCAATTTGTGCGCGGCGTGGTTAATGCTGGTGCGCTAAATATTAATGCAACTGTTTGGCCTTATAGCCACCATGTTTATTATGTTTCTGAGCAAACCTATAAAGTTAATAATAAAAATATTACGGTTCCCGCATTGATGAGAAAACGCTTGGTGGGCGGCAATATTTCTACAGAGACAATCATGGAAGGCGTAGAAAATATGCGTTTTGTTTTTGGTCTCGACACAAATAGTGACAGCCGCATTGATACCTATAAAAGTATCAGCGATATGGAACATTCAGACTGGGAAGACCGAAAGGGTATTTTAACTGTTCAAGTATTCTTATTGATAAGAGCTTTACAAGAAGATCCGGGGCTTAAAATAAAAAATCAAACGTATACTTTGGGCGAAGACGATAATAAGCGTCAATTAACATTTAACGACAGTTACAGACGCACCGTATTTACTACCACTATTCGATTAAACAACGTTGGATCAAACTTATGGCGTATTTAAAAAACTCACCTAACAAGCAGCAGGGTGTTGTGCTTATTACAGCATTGATCATGGTTATAGCCGTTACCGGTATTGCTGTAACACTTATGAGCAGCAGTAGTATTGACGTTAAAATTACAAATGCAGCGCAAGAGCGAGAAGTCGCTGAAAATGAACTGATTGGTGAAGTGCAAAGAATGATTTCTGATGAGGCTAATAAAGGAGCTGCAAACCAGTTTTTTTTAACGCCGGATGAAGTATCACATCACTCAGGTGATAATGGCGAAGGTATGACGATTGCAACACATGGCGATATGCAAAGTAAAATGATTAACCTAAACAAAGGAGCGCTTGATTTAGAGTGCCCAAGGCGTTTTAACTTTACCGCGGGTATATCGTGCAACATGTTACAGGTTGCTACAACTGTTGAATATGGTTCTAAAGCGAAGCACTCACTCACAATTGTGACGGGTGTAGCACAAGAAATGGCTAGTATGAGTAAGGGAATTTAAGATGAGTTTTAAATTAAATAAAGTGCTAGCGGCATTACTTGGCTTGGCGGTCAGTGCAACAGCAAGTGCAGAAGACATTGAGTTATATGTAAACCATAATGTAGAAACTGATGAAAACCCAAGAGTATTAATGATATTTGATACGTCAGGCAGTATGGCTTGGGATGTGACTGATGGTGGGCAGTGTTATCGTCGCTACCAAAATGGACAATTTTATCAATCAGATTGTTTTAAAAGTCAGCCTTATTTTAATTACACACAGCAGTGCTACAAATCGGTTAACGGATTTGCTCAAGCTATTTGTGAAGATAGCCGACTTTTAGTCGCTAAAAATGCGATCACACAACTAGTTAATGATAACGATGATATTGATTTTGGTTTAATGCGTTTTAACGGAAACTCTGGAGGTTATGTACTTGCAAGGTCTGGTGCTAGCAAATCAAATATATTAAAAGAAATTGATGACTTGCCAGCAAGCGGTTCAACGCCAATAACAGAGACTCTCTGGGAGGCATACCGTTATATAACAGGTGCAAGTCTCGATTTTGCAAATGGTATAAATAATCGGGATAAAAGCGCAGATGCAAGCGGGAACTATAAGTCGCCCTTTAAAAAAAATTCAGGCGATCCTTTAAGGTGTGACAACTCAATAAATTTGATATTAATGACAGATGGCGACCCTACGAATGATAGTGGCCGTGATAATCAAATAAGAAATGTTCACAATGATATATTTGACGACTCAATTCCTTTTGTTGATGGTGACTATTCAAATAGCTATTTAGTGGCTTTATCTAAAATTATTCATGGCACCAACAACACAAAGGTAGATTTATACACAGACACTAGCGATGTTTTAGATACGGGTAGAGTGTATACCATTGGTTTTGGTACAGGTATGAGTGAAGACGGTATTAAGCTACTAGAGGGAGCGGCTTCTGTTGGTGGCGGACAATATTTAGAAGCTCGAACATCTGAAGCTTTGTCTGAAGCACTCAAAAATACAATTTCTCGTATTAGAGAGGTAAACGACAGCTTTTCATCTCCTTCTGTGGCAAGTAATAACGTAGATCAAACCCGAAGCCGCGACGCTATTTACTTTGCAATGTTTTATCCTGAAACCGGTGCACGTTGGCGTGGTAACCTTAAGAAATTAAAAGTATCGGGCAGTCAAATTGTTGACTCAACGGGCAACCAGGCTCTTGATGAAAATGGACTGATTGACGAAAGTGCCAAAACGTTTTGGTTACCTAGCGGTGAAGCTGCCGATGGTAATTTAGTGGCCCAAGGTGGGGTAAATCTTCATTTAACTAATCTTGATTCAGACAGCCGTAACTTATACACAGAGAATCAAGGACAAGTTATTACGTTTAATACAAGTACTGTAACAGATATTCTTGATTTGGTTGACGATAACCCGATTAGCTTATCGAGCAAGGATATTAAATGGGCTATGGGTATAGATGTAGACGATGAAGATGGTGATGGGTCAAGTGTAGATCAGCGTAAAGATATATTTGGCGACCCTTTACATTCAAAACCTGTAGCCATTGATTATGGTAACGATGATATCAGGGTTTTAATTGGCACTAATGCAGGCTTTTTACATATGTTTAAAGATTCTGATACCAGTGTGAGTGAAAGCTGGGCATTTATTCCTTCAGCCTTATACGACATTATTGAGCCGCTTAGGAATAACCAAGCTGATACAAAAGTTTATGGTATGGATGGACCCATTAGTGTTTATTTTAGTAATAAAAACCTAAACAGCGATGGATTAAATGATGGCATTATCGACGCCAGCGGGGACGACAAAGTGTGGGCGTTTGCAGGTATGCGCCGCGGTGGTGAAAATTACTATGCGCTTGATATTACTAACCCAGATGAGCCTAAAAAGCTGTGGGATAACCCAATTGAAGGCGGTAAAGGAGATTTCAAAGAATTAGGTCAGTCGTGGTCTAAGCCACAGATAGCCTATATTAAAGCATTTGGTGATAAACCATTACTTATATTTGGAGCAGGCTACGATATAAATAAAGATGAGGCTATTCGAAGTAATGATGGTATTGGCCGAGGTATATATATTGTTGAGGCTGAAACTGGTAAAAGAGTATGGGCTTTGACACCTAGCATTAATGGGTTTAAGGGCGAGCACAGCATTGCTGCCGATATTACTACATTAGACTCTGACTATGATGGCTACATAGACAGAATATACGCAGCCGATACAGGCGGTGATGTGTGGCGTATAGATATGCCCGGCTCAAACACCAATGATTTTAGTCATTTCAAACTGGCAGAACTTGGCAGTAACAAAGCAACAGAAGACAGGCGCTTTTTTTACAAGCCACTGGTTGCGCGTACTATTTACAGCAAAGTATCAGAAACGACGATCAACGGTAAAAAAGTGATTACACGTTTGGATACACCGTATGATGCAATAGTTATTGGTAGTGGTAACCGCTCTAAACCAACCGGTACAAACGAGCAAGACCAACTGTTTATGATAAGAGATGAGAACACAGTCACACAAACGTTTAAAACAAACGCACCAGACACCATTAAACCAGATGATTTAATGCTCATGAATTCAGACCCGTTTGGTAATGCACTTGATGATGTGGACGATTTTGTAGATTTAGAAATAGACTTAGCTAAATTTAATGGCTGGCGTTACGAGTTAGGCACTGGTGAAAAGTCACTTGCCGCTTCAACTGTTGTTGGTGGTGTTGCTTACTTTACTAGTTTTACTCCAGCGTCAGAAACATCAACAGAGAATCAATGTTCACTAAGTGGCGGAGGGGGCTCATTGTATGCTTTCCATCTGCATTACGGTACAAAAGTGTATGATGATCTGAAATTTTCAACCAGTTATGATGTACCTGATACACCGCAACTTTACTTTGGAGAAGGCCCTTCATGTGCCGATGGTAATGGCGATGGTAAGTGCGATGACAACCCAACCCTATCTGTAACACAAGAAAGCCAATTTTATCTCATTGGGCCGGGTATTAAAGGAGAAAATGCACAAAACCCAATGAGGCCAGTTGAGATCACAGGCCCTGGTTTAAATGTAGTTGATGGTAAAGTACAGCTTGTTAACCCTGATAATACATTAGGCTTTGGATTTAGAACGCAACAAACGTATATTTATAAGCGTGAAGAAAATGATGAAGTTGGAAATTAAGGAATAAAAATGAATAAGCAACGAGGATTTACCTTGATTGAGCTGATGATAGCGGTGGCTATTGTTGGCATTATAGCAGCGGTTGCAGTGCCCAATTACACAGAATATGTAAAACGAGCATCAAGAGCGGAAGCTGCTGCAGCACTTTTAGATACGGCAAATAAACAAGAGCAATTCTTTGTAGATAACCGTGAATACACAGAAACATTTGCAGACTTAGGGCTTCAAAATAAAACCGAAAATGGGCATTTTGAATTATCTATTGATGTCGTTGATGGCAATGCATTTACTATAAAAGCAAAGCCAATTGCAGGTGCTGTAAAAGGTGATAACGACTGTAAGGAGTTATCTATTACCGATACAGGTTTAAAGGGCGCTAAAGGTGCCAAAGGTAACTCAGATATTGACTATTGCTGGGGCCGTTGAGTTTAATTTTTTTGGCATTTATCGGTTGATTTAATCCGTATTCTGCCCGTTTGACTTACCGATAAAGCCAACCCTTCTAGGTTGGCTTTTTCATTTGGGCAGTAAATAAACGTCCCATTTTGAAAACCGTTTAATGAGCCATCAGGGCGAAACGTAATTGCAGTGCGAGGGTATTCAAGCGCATCAGCCTCATTTATTCTTTCAAAGGTACTAAGTAACAATTCATCGTCATCTAATGTTGTTGATTTATCTAGATCGATAAACAAAGACATTTGACCATCCCATTCATCTTTTGAGCACTCGCCTTCGTTTAACGAGCAAAGAGTAACGTAAGTACTATTTTCAATTGCGTAAAGTCGACCATAATTGATAGTTCGGTGCAGAAGATTAACGTGGTTCTCCAGCCGGTTTTTTGCTAGAAAATCTGGGTAATACCACATAGATATTTGACTGATTATGCTTACAACAGCCAGTGTAATCATAAGTTCAAGAAGCGTGATCCCTTTACTTTTCGATATTGATAACCTCATCCCTGAAGTCCTAAATTAATAAGCGTTAATTTAGTTTAGTAAATGAAAAAAATATGACAAGATAAATTGGTTGTTTTTTAACCGCACGTTTTTGTGCTATCACCTAAGTAAAACGCTGTGCCAGATTGAGAAACGCTAAGGGCTTTATTGTTATCTGTTCCATTATTAGGGCAAAAAACAAACTCCCCTGGGTTTGTTGTAATTCGACCGCTTGTATTAAAACGTAACCGTTTTGAGTTGCCTGTAAATTTAACTTTATCTTCTAGGCTAATTTTTTCCATTACCCGTAGTAAAGAGTCTGTAGAGCTGTTGTAGTTACCACTGTTATCTGAGTCGATAAAAACAATAATAATTTTATTTTTGTCCCATTTATTTCGGCATTGCATAGTGTCGTTTTGGTTTTTTACTTCGCCGTGTTGCGCTGCGCATATTACAACTATTTCATCGGTGCTTGCCGCTTGTGAGCGGGCATAACTAATATTTCTTTTCAGCTCTAGTAAAAAGTTTTCAGCACGATTTTCTTCTAACATGTCGCTGCTATTCCAAAAAGCGATAGACGCTATAATGCCAACAATTGCGACGGTTACCATTAATTCTAAAAGTGTGAATCCTGATTGTTTAATTTTCATAACGATCTCATTTACAGCTAATTTTTATATTACGATTCTTATATGCCCAAAATTATATCATGGCTGATTAATTTATCACCGTAATTCAATTGCTTTGTTTGCTATGAACCTTATGATTGTCTAAAATCGTGGCATCTAAAGCTTTAAAAAGTAATTAACATGAAAAAAATAGAAGCAATTATAAAACCATTCAAACTTGATGACGTACGCGAAGCGTTGTCAGAAGTGGGCATTAACGGTATGACAGTCAGTGAGGTGAAAGGTTTTGGTCGACAAAAAGGCCACACAGAGCTTTATCGTGGTGCTGAGTATATGGTTGATTTTCTACCGAAAGTGAAGCTTGATATCGTATTGGCTGACGAAAGTGTTGACCGTGCTATTGAGGTTATTGTAAAAACCGCGCAAACCGGAAAAATCGGTGATGGTAAAATATTTGTCACTGAGGTTGAGCGTGTAGTTCGTATTCGTACCGCAGAAGAAGATGAAGACGCAATTTAAACTAAGTTTAAAAAAGCTCAGACAGTAAAAAGGCGCTTTAAAAGCGCCTTTTTTGTATTTACTGTGTTCTTTTATTTAGCGCTTGGGCTTTTTTTGCGTTTTGGCTTAATTCGGTTAAACCTAACTTTTCATAACTTTTTTGCATCATATCAAGTGCTGCATTCAAGTAACTACTTTGCGAGTAGTGTTCAACAACAAACTTACCACGGTTAGCTGCGGCTAAGTACGCTTCACGCTCGTAGTAGTATGTGGCTACTTTTAGCTCGTAACGTGCCATACGGTTTAATAACCATACTAAACGACGTTTTGCTTCAGGTGCGTAACCGCTTTGTGGAAAACGTTTTACAAGTGTTGATAAATCAGTAAAGGCAACGCGTGTTCTGTTAGCATCTCTGTCTGCTCTATCAATACCAAAGTATTCTTGGAACGCATTTTTGTCTGCTTTAATATTTACCAAGCCACGCATGTAATACATGTAATCTAGATCTTTATGATTTGGGTTCAAACGAATAAAGCGGTCAATAGTTGCTAATGCTTGTTCAGTGTTACCCGACTGGTAGTGAGCGTACACTAAATCCATTTGCACTTGCTTTGAGAATGGCCCAAATGGGTAGCGCGAATCAATAGCTGATAAAAGCTCAATTGCACGGGCATATAAGCCTGAATCTAGCGTTTCTTTTGCATCTTCGTATAAAGCTTGTGCTGATCTATTTGGTACGCGTTGAATGTCTTCTTGGTCAGGTGCTGACGAACAGGCACCTAAACTAAGTACCGAAACTGAAAAAACGATGGCAAATGCACGTTTCCCTATTTTATTTATCATTTTATTTGTTACCTTCGATGTCTTCGGCTAGGCCAAGTCGGTAAAACCGAGTAAACTATACGTATTATATTATGCTTTTATTAAAAGCGATTCTAACCCAGTCGAGCAAAGCTTGCACTGGTAAATTGGGTAAAGTTACGAATGACAGAGCAAATTTCTCTTCAAGCCGAGGTTCCAACCGACTTAGGTGGTAAACGTCTAGACCAAGTATTAGCGCAATTGTTCCCTGATTATTCACGTTCACGTATAAAAACGTGGATTTTGGATGATAAAATCACCGTTGATGGCGAAATATTAAACACACCGCGTACAAAATTGTTAGGCGGCGAAGTGTTAAATATTGAAACAACCATTGAAGCACCGCGTGAATACCTTGCACAAAATATCGACTTAAACATTGTTTATGAAGATGACCATATTTTAGTTATTAATAAACCGATGGGATTAGTGGTTCATCCTGGTGCGGGTAATCCAGATGGCACTGTGCTTAATGCATTATTGCACCATTACCCTGACATAATAAATGTGCCTCGTGCGGGTATTGTTCATCGACTAGATAAAGATACAACAGGTTTAATGGTTGTTGCTAAAACAATTCAGGCGCAAACACACCTTGTTAAAGCATTGCAAAAACGCGAAAACTTCACTCGTGAGTATGAAGCGCTTTGTAACGGGACTATGACCGCTGGTGGAATGGTTGAAAAACCAATTGGCCGCCATGCAACACAGCGTACTCACATGGCAGTGCATGAAATGGGTAAGCCTGCTATAACGCATTACCGTGTTGCTGAAAAATTTCGTGCGCATACGCGTTTACGCTTGCGTTTAGAAACGGGCCGTACTCACCAAATTCGTGTACATATGGCTTATTTAAATCATCCGCTAATTGGCGATCAGTCATACAATGGCCGTCCGCGTCCACCAAAGGGTGCAACACCGCAGTTATTTGAGTTACTTCGTAGCTTTAAACGCCAAGCCTTACATGCAGTAAAACTAAGTATTGCGCATCCAATTACGGGCGAAATGATGACATGGCAAGCACCTATCCCAGATGATATGGTAGAGATGACGTTAGCACTTCGTGAAGATACACAGGCTAACCCAGATATCGATAGATAATGCAGTTGCTATCAGCACCATGGCAAAGCCTCCACAGTGTAAGTACTTTAAGTACTAAACGTGAAGGCGGTGTGTCAAAGGCCCCATACAATAGTTTAAATTTGGGGCTTCATGTTAATGATAGCCACGCTGATGTATTACAAAATCGCTTAGTACTCAATAATATCCTCCCAAAGCCAGCTATCTGGCTGAATCAAATACACAGTGCAAATGTAATTACAGTTGATAAGAAGTTTGATTTTAATAAATTACATGATGCCGATGCACTCTATACGCGTTTAGTTGACCAACCCTTGGCTATAATGACTGCTGATTGCCTACCTATATTGCTTGCGAGTAATGATGGGACTGAGGTGGCGGCTATTCACGGCGGTTGGCGAGGGTTAGAACAAGGCATTATCCAAAATACACTTAAATGCTTTACCGCGCCCAAAAATAAAATTTACGCATGGCTTGGACCCGCAATCGGGGCGCAACAGTTTGAGGTAGGCGCCGAGGTATTTGAGTTATTTAACAATCAATCCCCGCAGTTTACTGATGTATTTAATTTACAGCCAAATAATAAGTATCTTGCTGATATTTATGGTATTGCACATATTTTATTAACCCAGCTTGGCGTTAAAAATATTACTGGCGGCGAATATTGCACTGTATCTCAACCTGATTTATTTTTTTCTTATCGTCGCGATGGACAAACAGGGCGTATGGCAAGTTTGATCTGGCGCAAGTAATTAACAATTTAACGAATATATTTTCTTTAGCATCTTGAACAAATCGTGCAACATACCCATTTATTAATCAATTAGATTTTTTAATAGGTAACCCCCATGCGTTTAGATAGATTTACAAGTAAATTTCAATCTGCGCTTTCTGATGCGCAATCGCTGGCCCTTGGTCGCGACCATCAATTTATTGAACCCGTTCATTTAATGTATGCATTGCTCCAGCAAAGCGGCTCAAGCGTTCGTGCACTGTTTGCTCAAACAGGTGTCAGTGCAGACGAGCTTAATACAAAGTTATCCCAAGAAATAGAAAAGCTATTTAAAGTTGAAGGGGTTGGGGGCGATGTACAGTTATCTAATAATATGGCTACGCTTATAAATTTATGTGATAAGTACGCTCAAAAGCGCAAAGATAAATTTATTTCTAGTGAGTTATTTGTTCTTGCTGCGTGCGATGACAAAGGTCCGCTTGGGGATATATTGAGATCGCTTAATATCACTGCAACAAAAATAGAAAGCGCCATAAAAGCAATCCGTGGGGGTCAAAAGGTTGACGACCCGAATGCGGAAGAAACGCGTCAAGCTTTAGAAAAGTATACAATTGATTTAACCGAACGCGCAGAGCAAGGCAAGCTTGACCCTGTTATAGGTCGAGACGACGAAATACGCCGTACTATCCAGGTATTACAGCGCAGAACTAAAAACAACCCGGTACTTATTGGCGAGCCTGGGGTTGGTAAAACCGCCATAGCAGAAGGCTTAGCGCAGCGTATTATTAATGGTGAAGTACCAGAGGGATTAAAAAATAAACGCGTACTGTCACTTGATTTAGGAGCCTTGGTTGCTGGTGCTAAATTTAGAGGTGAATTTGAAGAGCGTTTAAAATCGGTTTTAAACGAGTTGGCAAAAGAAGAAGGCCAAGTCATCTTATTTATTGATGAAATTCATACCATTGTGGGTGCAGGTAAAAGCGATGGCGCAATGGATGCAGGCAATATGCTTAAGCCTGCGCTCGCACGTGGCGAGCTGCATTGTGTAGGCGCAACCACACTAGACGAATACCGTAAATACATAGAAAAAGATGCAGCCCTTGAGCGCCGTTTTCAAAAAGTATTAATCGAAGAGCCTTCAGTTGAAGACACTATTGCAATATTGCGTGGTTTAAAAGAACGTTATGAACTGCATCACTCAGTTGAAATCACCGACCCTGCAATTGTTGCTGCCGCGCAGTTATCGCATCGTTATATTAGCGACCGTCAGTTACCTGATAAAGCAATAGATTTAATTGATGAAGCCGGCTCTTCTATTCGTTTGCAAATTGATTCGAAGCCTGAGTCATTGGACAAGCTTGAACGCCGCATTATTCAGTTAAAACTTGAAGATAATGCTCTCGCTAAAGAAAAAGATGAGGCGAGTCAAAAGCGCCGCAGTGAAATGCAAGAGCTTATAACCGATCTTGACGGCCAATACCGCGAACTCGATGAAATTTGGAATGCAGAAAAAGCATCACTGCAAGGTACGCAAGTAATTAAAGCTGAGCTTGAGCAAGCTCGACTCGACTTAGACGTTGCTCGCAGAGCAAGTGATTTACAGCGCATGTCTGAGTTGCAATATGGTCGTATTCCAGAGCTTGAACGCAAGTTAGATTTAGCGTCACAAGCTGAAATGCAAGACATGACGCTGCTTAAAAACCAAGTAGGCGAAGATGAAATTGCAGAAATACTCTCTCGGTGGACAGGTATTCCAGTGTCACGCATGTTGCAAGGTGAACGTGAAAAACTGTTGCAAATGGAAGATAAACTGCATAGTAAAGTAATAGGGCAAGACGAGGCCGTTGTGGCAGTGTCAAATGCGATTCGTCGCTCCCGAGCAGGGCTTGCTGATCCTAACCGACCGATTGGCTCATTTTTGTTTTTAGGGCCAACAGGCGTAGGTAAAACAGAGCTGACTAAAGCCCTTGCTGGGTTTATGTTTGACACAGAAGATGCCATGGTACGCATTGATATGTCTGAATTTATGGAAAAACATTCTGTTGCTCGTTTAGTGGGAGCGCCTCCTGGTTATGTAGGATATGAAGAAGGGGGCTACTTAACAGAAGCTGTTCGTCGTAAGCCATATTCGGTCATATTGCTTGATGAAATAGAAAAAGCACATCCCGACGTGTTTAATATTTTATTGCAAGTACTCGACGACGGCAGGTTAACCGACGGACAAGGGCGTACTGTTGATTTTAAAAATACCGTAATCATCATGACCTCAAATTTAGGTTCAGATATTATTCAAGAGCAGGCGGGTAATAATGATTACGCAACACTAAAATCAAAAGTAATGGATGTATTGATCAGTGAATTCAGACCTGAGTTTATAAACCGCATTGACGAAACTGTGGTATTTCATCCGCTAGCGAATCAGCACATTAAAGAGATTGCTGATATTCAGTTAATGAAGTTACGTGAACGTTTAACTGAGATGGGGTACTTATTAGAAATTAGCGACGCAGCTCTCGACACTATTGCTGCAAGTGGATTTGATCCTGTGTATGGTGCACGTCCATTAAAACGAGCCATTCAACAAACAATTGAAAATCCGTTGGCGCAAAAGTTACTTAATGGTGATTATATTCCGGGATGTGTCATTGTTATTGATGCTGGCAGTGATGGGTTAGTATTTACTAGCCGATAAATAATTATAAAAACCGCTTAGTTGCTTATCTCCTGAAACTAAGCGGTTTTTTAACCTATAGTGTTTATACTTTAAAAGTTAAAAGTAGGTCATTTACTTTTCGTGAGCCTTCAACCAGTTCTGCTGCACCTTTAGCTACTTCAAAGCTTAAACTCAAATTGTTATTGCCAAAGGCTTTAATATCAGTCACATTGTTGCTGATATCGTTACTCACCATTTGTTGCTCTTCTGCTGCAGACGATATTTGAATGGCTAAATGCGATATTTCACTAATTTGAGAAAAAATACCTTCCAGTTCCACTTGCGTTTTTTCTGTGGTATTTACACAATTATCTGCCTGTTCTTTAGTCTCTTGCATCACTTTTGACCAGCTAAATAAGGTATCTTGTATTTCTTTTATTGAGCTGTGAATTTGTGTTGTAGCACTTTGTGTACGAGACGATAAAGTTCTTACTTCATCGGCAACGACAGCAAACCCTCTTCCGTGTTCACCTGCCCTTGCTGCTTCTATTGCTGCGTTAAGTGCAAGTAGGTTTGTTTGATCTGCAATGCCTTCTATTTCACTCATTACTTGACCAATTTTATCAGCTTCTGATGCCAAACTGCTTGCAGTGCTTGCTGCATGCTCAACTTGAACGGCCAGATCTGAGATCATATTACTGTTATCGGCAATGTGTATTTTAATTTCAGAGCAACTGCTGTGTGTTGCATTAACTTTATCTGCGGTTTCAGCTGTGTTTACTGAAATTTCGCCAATGGTCGATCCCATTTGTGTCATCGCAGATGCAATCTGTTCTAAACGCTCTCCCTGAGAGGCAATTCCTTGCTCTGTAAGTGTTGATTGTTTGTCTAAATTAGTCGCAATACTATTAAAATTAAGAGTTGAATCTTTCATTCGCCCAAGTACAGTACGCAACTTGGCATTTAGCAGTTGTTCTTTGAAGTCACTCACGCTGTGGGCTGTGGTGCCGCTGTAAATATAGCGAGAAACAGAATCTGATTTCGCTTTATGCTCACGTAATATCTTTGGGGTTGCAACAAGCTCATCGTAATTTAGGGCGACTACTAATACACAAACAATAACGTTAAGCAAAGTAATGGCTATTGGGCCAAATACCGCAGAGCTTATTAACCAAAGTAACACACACGCGATGGTGATACTTTGCCTTACTCCTGTTTGCTCACGAATACTAAATAACGATTTTTTAGCATTAAGTGTATCGTATAAGCTTTGCGCCTTATCTTTAAGCGCTTGGCTTGGCTTTGTTCTTACTGATTGATAACCAACGAGCTGACCATGTTCAAAAATTGGGGTAACAAAAGCGTCAACCCAATAGTAGCGACCATCTTTACAGCGGTTTTTTACCATACCGCGCCAAGAGTGACCTTGTTTTAATGTTTCCCACATTTCTTTGAACGCCGCTTTGGGCATATTTGGGTGACGAACTATATTATGATTTTTGCCAACAAGCTCTTGTATTGAGTAACCCGCAACGGTGCAAAACTCTGTATTGGCGTAGGTAATAACACCTCGTAGATCGGTTGTAGAAACAAGCTCTTGTGACTCATCAAAGAGAACTTCTTCATTAATTAGTGTTTTATTACTGTGCATTGCATTCACTATCATCCTTTTTAATTAATTGAAGTATATTCAGTTATTTATACAAAGCAAAATTACAGCTCGTTTATATTTATATTTAAGGTAAATCTAATGCTTTATTGATCTGTATCAAGTTTTTTTTAGTTAACAATGTTTACCAAATAAAGTTTGAATTGTTTATTATTAATTACAGGTCTTTTGAACAGCTTGGTTTAATACTGCTTTATTAGCAAATAGCTACGTAAAGCAATTGTATAAAGTGAATAGCAATGGCAAGATTACAACATCATTGCATGAAGATAGTTATATCAAGCGTATGCTCAAATCATGGATATGAGGACTAATTGAAAAAACTATATTGTTCTTAACAATTTAATCTTGAGTAATAGGTAATTAGCCCCCATAACCGAATGATTACGCCACGTGGCCTGAGGAAATATTTTTGACAACACATGATCTAACAAATGCGCTTAACGCGTTATCAACTGGTGAACACCAAAACGCAATTAAGGGCATTAAGCGTGGCATTGAACGCGAGTCGCTAAGAATTCAAAGTAACGGTGCTATTTCTTCTCAAGGTCATCCAAAAGGGGTGGGGAGTGCATTAACTAACGGGCACATAACGACTGATTTTTCGGAGTCTTTACTCGAGTTTATTACGCCTGTTAGCGAGTCATCAACACAGACCCTGAAGCAGCTGCGCGACCTTCAAAAATTTACGCTTGAAAATATGGGTGATGAACTGCTTTGGCCCATCAGTATGCCTTGTTTTATAAATCATCAAGACGATATTGTACTTGCTCAGTTTGGTAGCTCAAATATAGGTAAAATGAAGACGCTTTACCGTGAAGGGCTTAAAAATCGATACGGCAGTATGATGCAGGCTATTGCTGGTGTGCATTTTAATATCTCTTTTCCAGAGTCACTTTGGAAGTCTCTGCGCTCATTAAAGCAAAGTAATGCGAGCTTGCAAGATTTTATATCTGATGGTTATTTATCCCTGATAAGAAACTTTAAACGCGAGCTGTGGCTTATTAGTTACATGTTTGGCGCATCGCCTGCACTGTGTAACTCATTTTTGCAAGGTCGAAAAACAGATTTACCATTTAAAAAGTTAGGTAAAGGCACCTTATATTTAGAGGTAGGAACTGCTCTGCGTTTAGGTAACTTAGGGTACACAAATAGTGCACAATCGTCGTTGCGTGTTATGTATAACTCGCTTGATGAATACGTTGCCGGTTTGAAAAAAGCTATCAATACGCCATCAGATATTTACAGTGATATTGACGACTACACTAGCGAACAGCCAAAACAGTTAAATAAAAACATTCTTCAAATAGAAAATGAGTTTTACTCGCCAATTCGCCCTAAACGTAATGCAAACAGTGGTGAGACACCAACGGATGCTTTATTAAGGGCAGGTATAGAGTATGTTGAAATTCGTGCACTAGATGTAAATCCGTTTAGTGAAGTGGGTATCGATATAGAGCAAATTCACTTTTTAGATGTATTTTTAACGTATTGCTTATTAAAAGATTCACCACAAATGGATTGGCAAGAACAAGCTCGTAGTACTGAAAACTTAGATGCGGTGGTAAATCAGGGCAGAGAGCAAGGGTTGATGCTCAATGATAATAATACTCCGCGTAGTCTGCAATCTTGGGGTCATCAAATATTCTCTCAATTAACAGATGTTGCAAAGTGGATGGATAAAGCTTACGGCGTTAGTTACTACTCAGAAACAATTGAGCGCATGAGCACATGGGTTAATGATCCTTCGCTTACTTACTCTGGGCGATATGTAGCAAAACTAAAAGAGTCAGGTTTAGACAATGGTCATTTTGCCTTAGACTTAGCAAATAAGTATAAGCAAAGCCACGTAAACACAGACTACAGTGAGTTTTTAAAGCCGTGGCTTGAGCAGCAAGTTGAGCAGTCAAATGAAGCTCAGCGTAGTATAGAAGATGCAGATGCGCAGTCGTTTACAATGTTTTTAGATGAGTACTTTCATAAAAACTGATACCCAATATGCACGCAAAAAAAACGCAGCCTAATATGGCTGCGTAAATACTATTCAGGGATGAAACAATGCTATACAGCTGCATTAATTATTACGACCGACACTTTTTATAAAAGTTCAGTGAGAACACAAAAAATGAACAAACAAGCACTTATTTTATCTCTCACTCTCGCTTTTACCCTTGCCGGGTGTGCTACAGCGCCCCCTAAACAGCCAAACGATCTGTGTAAAATTTTTGAAGAAAAGCCTGACTGGTACTTTGATGCAAAAGACGCGCAAGATAAATGGGGCTCTCCTAAACATGTACTCATGAGCATGATGTATCAAGAAAGTTCATTTAAACACGATGCAGCGCCACCAATGGAATACTTTTTGTGGATCATACCAACAGGTAGAGCAAGCTCGGCATATGGCTATTCACAAGCCAAAACACCTACTTGGGCTGATTACGTTCGTGAAACAGGGAACAGTGGAGCTGATAGAGATGACTTTGATGATGCAATCGACTTTATGGCATGGTTTGTTTATAAAACGCATAAAGTAAACGGCATTTCTAAATGGGATGCTTACGCTCAATACCTCAATTATCATGAAGGTTGGGGTGGATATAAACGTGGCACTTACAAGAAAAAAAAGTGGCTCATGAGCGTAGCTAACAAGGTAAAAAACAGAGCGAGCCGTTATGGTGCGCAATTAAAACGATGTGAGGATGAACTTGATAAAGGTTGGTTGGAACGGTTATTTACGTAATCGAAAAACAGCGTGAATAAGGAGCCTATTGGCTCCTTATTTGTTATTGGCGAGTACGCTTTTTAGGCTGTATTTTAACTAACTTAATCATGTTTTCTTTTACTTCGAGTACTTCTAATGGATAACCCGCAATACGTAAACTGATATTTGCGTCGGGGATATCTTCTAAATATTCAACAATTAAGCCACTCAATGTTTTAGGACCATCAAGAGGGAAGTCCCATTCCATTTCTTTGTTTAAGTCACGAACGTTTGCGCCACCATCTACAATAAACGAGCCATCAGATTGCGTAGTTACTTCTTCACTTGGCGTACGCGTTTGAGTGGTAGTAAAGTCGCCCACCACTTCTTCTAAAATGTCTTCAAGTGTTACTAATCCCTGAATATCGCCGTATTCATCGACCACTATACCAATTCGCTCTTTGGATTGTTGAAACTTAAAGAGCTGGGTATTTAGTGACGTCCCTTCAGGGATAAAGTATATTTCGCGAACGGCACGCAACAGCGACGGTTTGTCAAACTGCTCTTTTGTTAAAAGGCGCAGTGCATCACGTGAGTGAATAAAACCAACGGCATCATCAATGTTATCACGGTACAGTAAAACACGCGTATGCTGCGCATGTGTTAGTTGACGGCTAATTACTTTCCAATCGTCGTTTATATCAATCGCCACAATTTCATTACGTGGGATCATAATGTCTTCAACAGTGACTTGCTCTAAATCTAAAATAGAAGTCAACATACTCTGGTGGCGAGCAGGTAATAAAGCACCTGACTCATTAACTACCGTTTTTAATTCTTCTTTACTCATGCTGTGCTCATCAATTTGAGCCGCACTAATACCAAATAAACGTAATATGCCGTTAGTTAGCCAGTTTACAACTACAACAAACGGGAACATTATTTTAAGTAACCCTTTAAGAATTACTGAGCTTGGGAAGGCTACTTTTTCAGGATAGAGCGCTGCAAGTGTTTTAGGCGTTACTTCAGCAAATATAAGTACAACTAAGGTAAGCACACCTGTTGCTACCGCAATACCTAAATCACCATATAAACGAATACCTATAATAGTGGCTACTTGAGCCGCCGCTATATTTACTAAGTTGTTACCAATTAAAATGAGACCTATAAGCCTATCGGGACGGCTAAGTAACTTACTGACTCGTTTAGCTGCGCGGTGATCTTGCTTTGCAAGATGTCGCAAGCGTATACGATTGATTGACATGATCCCGGTTTCTGAACCAGAAAAATAAGCAGAAAAAAGTACCAATAATCCTAATGTGATAAACAGGGTACTTGTCGATATGTCGTCCAACGATGGATCCTTTTTTTATAAATCAATGGGTATTAAGCTAGAGTGAGCTACTAGAGTCAAGTTAAAACTTGTTTAGCACCACTTCTTGTACAAAACGGCTGCCAAAATAGGCCAATGTGAGGGTAAATGCTGCAACCATGATGGTAATGACCACAGGTTTACCACGCCAGCCTTGTTTCATATGGCCAAGTGCGACAACAACAAAAATTGCCCATGCTACCAACGAAAGTATGGTTTTATGGATAAACTCTTTGGCAAACATGCCATCGAGAAATACAAATCCGCAAACGAGCGCAACTGTAAGCAGTGCAGTGCCAAGATTAAGAAGTTGGTATAGCTGGCGCTCCACTACCATCAGTGGAGGCAAATGACTGTGCACAATAGCGAGGTCTTTGCGCTTAAGGCGTTTATCTATAAAGTAAAATTGTACGCCGTATAAGGTTGCAATAATCAAAATACAATAAGCAAGTAAGGAAAGTGATATATGAGCAACCAAACCAAGCTCAACGTCTACACTTTGCAGTAATATATGATGGGGTATAAACAAGCTCGCAACAGTTAAAAGGGCTGCAAATCCATACACCACAGGCAATAATAAAGTAGCTGGGAACTTAAGCGACACGGCAGTCACAGATACAACTATAACCCAACAAGTCAGCAGTGCTACATTTACGATGCTTAAATCTTGTCCGTCAGAT
>NZ_LODI01000002.1:39184-159089 GCF_001468485.1 Pseudoalteromonas sp. H71 | reverse complement strand
CGATACATGTTTGAGAATCTCCAAGAACGATTAGGTAAAACCTTAAAAAATATCAGTGGCCGTGGCCGCCTAACAGAAGACAATATCAAAGATACTCTTCGCGAAGTGCGCATGGCCTTTTTGGAAGCCGATGTAGCTTTGCCAGTTGTTCGCGATTTTGTAAAGCAAGTTAAAGAACGTGCAGTGGGTGTTGAAGTAACTAAAAGCTTAACGCCTGGACAAGTGTTTGTAAAAATTGTGCGAGAAGAGCTTGAAAAAGCGATGGGCGAAGCAAACGAAGAGCTAAGCCTTAATGCACAACCGCCAGCAGTTGTTATGATGGCCGGCCTGCAAGGTGCGGGTAAAACGACCAGTGTGGGTAAACTTGCTAAGTTTTTAAAAGAGCGCAAGAAAAAATCAGTGCTTGTTGTAAGTGCCGATGTTTATCGTCCTGCAGCAATAAAACAGCTTGAAACGCTAGCGACGGAAGTTGATGTAGATTTCTTCCCAAGTGACATATCACAAAAGCCAGTTGATATTGCTACAGCTGCTATCACTCACGCTAAAAAGAAATTTATCGATGTGGTACTAGTTGATACTGCGGGTCGCTTGCACGTGGATAGCGATATGATGGATGAGATTAAAGATCTTCATTCAGCGATAAATCCAATCGAAACACTATTTGTTGTTGATGCTATGACAGGTCAAGATGCGGCAAATACTGCAAAAGCATTTGACGAAGCTCTACCGCTTACCGGTGTAATACTAACAAAAACAGATGGTGATGCTCGAGGTGGTGCTGCTTTATCTATTCGTCACATAACCGGCAAACCAATTAAGTTTATGGGTGTTGGTGAACGCACCGATGCACTTGAACCATTTCACCCTGATCGTATTGCATCGCGAATTTTAGGCATGGGTGATGTACTTTCATTAATCGAAGAAGTCGAAATGAAAGTGGATAAAGAGCAAGCTGCAAAAGTTGCCGAAAAAGTATTTAAAGGTGCCGGTTTTACACTTGATGACTTTGCTGATCAGTTAAAGCAAATGAAAAATATGGGGGGGATGATGTCGATGCTTGATAAACTCCCTGGCATGTCTAACTTACCAGATGCAGTGAAAGGCCAAATGGGTGATAAAACATTTATCCAAATGGAAGCCATTATTAGTTCTATGACAAAGCAAGAGCGTGCTCGTCCTGAAATAATTAAAGGGTCGCGCAAAAAGCGTATTGCAGCTGGTTCAGGCACACAAGTACAAGAGATAAATAAGCTACTTAAACAGTTCACGCAAATGCAAAAAATGATGAAAAAAATGAAAGGCAAGGGCGGCATGCAAAAAATGATGCGCGGTATGAAAGGGATGTTACCACCTGGCATGATGGGTGGCGGCGGTCCAAAATTCTAGAAATTGAATAAGCATTGTGTTTAATTTGAGCACAATGAATACAAAAAGGGAGCATAACGCTCCTTTTTTGTTGAATAATTTATGCACTCAATACTGCATTAGCTCTAATTTTTAGCCTAGATCACGGTTTAACCTACTAAACTGGCTTTTTGCTTCACTTCTTACTTGCGTTATTGCTAAAAACTCGTACAATTCACCGGCTCCCCATACTGGGGAGTAAATCTTATTAATGAAAACAGTCAATCTATTTAGAGGACGGTATGGTAACTATTCGTTTGCAACGTGGTGGCGCTAAAAAACGCCCTTTCTATCAAATTGTGGTTGCGGATAGCCGTTTCTCGCGTGACGGTCGCTTCATCGAGAAAGTTGGTTTCTTTAACCCAATCGCTTCGGGTCAGGAAGAAAAACTTCGCTTAGATTTATCTCGTGTAGATCACTGGGTAGGTCAGGGCGCAGGTCTTTCAGATCGTGTAGCTAAATTAGTTAAAGACGCTCGTAAAGCGGCTTAATAGGCGTAAGTGTAACCATGAGTCAAGAGAACACCTCATCAATAATTGTCGTAGGAAAGCTCGGCGCCCCTTATGGTATAAAGGGCTGGCTTAAGGTACATTCATTTACTGATGATCCCGCAGGGATCTTCGATTTCAGCCCGTGGTTGATAGGGCAACAAGGTAAATGGCAGTCCTTAGAAGTGGTCGACTGGCGTCGCCACAACAAAGGCTTTATCGCTAAATTTGCGCAAGTAAACGACCGAGACGAAGCAATGGCTTATACCCATGCAGAAATCTCAATGGATGCAACGCAATTACCAGAACTCCCGCAAGGTGAGTTTTATTGGCGAGATCTCATTGGCATGTCGGTTATGACTGATAAAGGTTATAACTTAGGCATTGTTGATGACTTGATGGAGACAGGCTCAAATGACGTACTGGTTGTGAAAGCAAACAGTAAAGATGCATTTGGTCAATCGGAGCGTTTAATTCCTTTTTTAACTGACTCAGTTATAAAAGAGGTTAAATACGACGTAAAAGAAATTACCGTAGACTGGGATCCTGGGTTTTAATGACTCAAACTAGTTCATTATGGGTAGGGGTGATAAGCCTTTTCCCGGACATGTTTGATGCTATTACCCAACAAGGGGTTACTGGTCGCGCAGTAAAAAATGGATTAATCGATTTTAACTGCTGGAATCCTCGAGACTATGCTTTAGATAAGCATAAAACCGTAGATGATCGTCCTTACGGGGGCGGACCGGGTATGTTAATGATGGTTAAACCATTAGAAAAAGCCATCCTTGATGCTAAAAAAGCGGCAGGCGACGGTGCTAAAGTAATTTATATGTCCCCACAAGGGCGCAAACTTGATCAGCAAGGGGCTAGCGAATTAGCTAACTCTGAAAAACTGATTTTGATTGCCGGTCGATATGAAGGTGTAGATGAGAGAATAATAGAGTCATACGTTGACGAAGAATGGTCAATTGGTGATTTTATTTTGAGTGGTGGTGAACTACCAGCCATGACACTAATTGACGCAGTAGCGCGATTGGTGCCAGGCGTGTTAGGACACAATCAATCAGCAGAGCAAGACTCATTTTCGGATGGCTTGCTAGATTGTCCTCACTATACACGACCAGAAACATTGGACGACAAACAGGTTCCTGCTGTATTGCTCAGTGGTAATCACCAAGCGATAGCAAAGTGGCGGCTTAAGCAGTCATTAGGCAGAACTTGGTTACGACGTCCTGACTTGTTGCATAACCTAGCTCTGACTGAGGAGCAAGCGGTATTACTCGCAGAATTTCAGCAAGAGTACCAAAAAGCTTGTGGCTAGAAGACAGTTACACCTAGGAAAGTGAGAAACATAATGGCAAAAGTAAACCAAAATATTATTAAAGCGCTTGAAGAAGAGCAGCTTAAAACAGACGTACCTGCATTTGGCCCTGGTGATACAGTGGTTGTACAGGTAAAAGTAAAAGAAGGTGCTAAAGAGCGTCTACAGGCCTTTGAAGGTGTTGTAATCGCTAAGCGTAATCGTGGTCTTCACTCAGCATTCACAGTTCGTAAAATCTCGAACGGTGAAGGTGTTGAGCGTGTATTCCAAACGCACAGCCCTCTTATCGATAGCGTAACAGTTAAGCGTCGCGGTGCAGTTCGCCGTGCTAAGCTTTACTACCTACGTGAGCGTTCTGGTAAATCTGCACGTATTAGAGAAAAACTTAACTAATACGCGCTGTTTATCAACGCAAAAAAACGGGTTGCAGTCTTCGGATTGCAACCCGTTTTCGTTTTTATAAAGGAACACTTATTAGAATAAGAGTTCAGGTGTTTTGTAATATTTAACTTGTTTGAGGGGGGAATTACTGACGCTAATCGCGTTAATAATTTTGATGTAGAACAACCAATAAGTTTTTGTGCTACCAACAGGGTTTAATAACTACCAAGTAGATTATTCTATTAATTAAATAGGTATTAATTACTCTAACAACCAAAACTTTCCTAGATGTTATTGAAAATTTTGTGGTTATAAGCAGTTTTTTTGCGATGCGCAAATTTTTTAAAACTTTATTAAGCATACGCTTTGCAATCTAATGTTAAGCTGGTTAACAGTCAGTGAGTTATTTCTCTATTACCTCTGTGCTACAACTTCGGTTTTTACTAATCTATATTTGCTCTGCTCTTTTAACGGTTTACATATACTGTTAGTATTTATTGTATTGATTAGTTTACCTTTATGTAAATTTATATTTACGATATTTGGTTTTTATGGTGAGATTGAACGTGGCAGATATAAGTGATTTAGCCCAGCTGAGAAAAGGCATAGATGAATGTGATACGCAGCTGGTTGCCTTACTAGCTAAACGTAATGGTATTACCCAAAAAATCGGTGAAATCAAACAGCAAACAGGTGCGCCTTTACATGCACCAGAACGTGAAGCTGAGTTACTAGCAGCAAGGCGGGAAGAAGCAATTAGCCAAAGTGTAAGCCCTGATTTAGTAGAAGACATTCTCAGACGGATGATGCGTGAAGCATATCAAAATCAGCAGGCTAAGCTAGCTTGTGCAGCGCCATTGCTTTCTCCTATAGTTATTGTGGGTGGGCAGGGGGCAATGGGCCAGTTATTCGCGCAGCAATTTATGCGCTCTGGCTACGAAGTTAAAGTGCTAGATAAAGATCAGCAAGATGATGCTCACAAAATTTTGAGTGGCGCAAAACTGGTTATGATCAGTGTACCAATTAATGCTTTAGAATCTGTAGTTGCTAAACTACCGAAACTAGATGAAGAGTGTTTGCTTGTTGATATAACATCAGTAAAGCAATCGCCAATTAAAGCGCTAAAGGCTGCACATAGCGGCCCGGTTGTCGGTTTGCACCCAATGTTTGGCCCAGATATTTCACATTGGGTAAAACAAACTGTAGTGGTTTGTGAAGGCAGGCATCATCAAGCGGCCAAAGGGCTATTAGAGCAGTTACAAGTGTGGGGATGTCAGCTTGTAGAGCTAGATGCTAAAAAACACGATGAAGCTATGCAAATAATTCAGGTAATGCGACATTTAACAACGTTTGTTTATGGGCAGTTTCTAGCAAAACAAAGCCATACTTTGGCAGAGTTACGAAGCTGTTCGTCGCCAATATACCAATTAGAACTAATGATGGTGGGACGCTTGTTTGCACAATCTCCCGAACTTTATTCAGATATTATGTTAGCTCAATTTGACGATGTAGAAAGTCTATTGGCTCAATACCAAGATACGTTTGCACAAACACTCGAAAAATTAAGGAATGGCAACAAAGCGGCGTTAATAGATGCATTTGCCGATGCAAAATCTTATTTTTCAGACTCTACTGCGCATTTTCTGACACAAAGCCGCAGCTTACTTAACAAAGCGAATGACGCTAAAGTACTCGACTAAATTTGTGACATTAATAATGCAATCTCAAAGGGGCCGAATCTGGCCCCTTTTAGTTTTATATTTAAGTATTAACACTGACGGCTTGCAATGTTTCACTTTGGTAGCAGCCTAATATGCGGACATATTGGGTATGTTCTTTAAGTTCTTCTAACGCTTCTTTTACTTGGCCGTCGGCTAGATTTGCCTCTAAATCAACATAAAACACTTCTTCCCACGGATTGCCCGGAGTAGGACGAGATTCCAATTTTACTAAGTTTATTTTGTGTTGCTTAAAAATCATCAGTGCATCAGCAAGTGAACCAGCCTGTTGTTTAGTAGACATAATTAAACTGGTCTTTGTTGGTATTTGATTCGACACATGTAAAGGCTTACGCGCTACGACTATAAAGCGGCTGTGGTTTTCGCTTTGGTTAGCTAAGTTTGATTTAATAACTTCGAGTCCTACATTCTTGCCGGCTTGGGCTGAACCAATGGCAGCACTATTTGGTGTGCTTAGCGCAGATTGAAGCGCCGAGGATGTTGAATCACAGGTTTCTTGTTGTAAATCACCTAACCCTTGCAAAAAGCGGCTGCATTGTGCAAACGGTTGAGGGTGTGCAAATAATTTTGTAATTTGGGCTAGTTGAGTGTCCGGTGAAGCTAATAAACAATGTTCAACACTGTGTGTTACTTCACCAACAATAGAGACTTGCGCATGCTGAAGCAAATCAAATACTTCATTAATGCTCCCTGAGCTTGTATTTTCAATGGGAAGTAAACCAAAATCGGCTTGTCCGTTTTCTACTTTTGAGGTGATTTCTTCAAACGATGAACAACCTATTTCAACAAGCTTTCCTGGACGACGACTAAAGTATTTATGGCAAGCTAATTGACTATATGAACCTTGCCCACCAAGGTAAGTCACAAGATGTGTTTCGCTTAAAGCATCAGGATTTAGATTTTTTTGAAGCATTGCTTGTTGATGAAGTACTGAGTCTTCTAGGATTGTTTGAAAAACGTTATTTACATAATACGCATCCAAGCCGAGTGATTTACCGTAACCAATGAGTTTTTCAAGCAATGCTAATTCACGAGCCTCATCACGAATGGGTTTATTATTAGCAATCTTATATTCGACAACGCCGTGACTAATACGACGTCGCTTAGCTAGCAGTACGAGTAAATCAGAATCTATTTCGTTTATATCATGTCTTAAGGTGTTTAAAACATCGTTGGTCATTTTTGGTTTCCTCATTCCAAAATTAATCTGCGTAAACGCAGCATATACAAAAAAGCCTCCCGGTTGGGAGGCTTTACTATTCGATTGATTTATCTCACAAACAGACAAGCCTCTTTATATAAAGAAGCTAAAAAAAGAAAAAATAGTGCGAGAATTAAATATGTTCATGCACTTAATGTATGGAGAGTTAGGAGTAATGTCAATAACATACTTTACTAACATAGTGCTTAAGTATTGATTATTTCAACTTTTGTAATTTTTTTATAAAGTTTACAAAAAATTTATAATAATGAATTTGAATCTGGTATATTTCATTAACAGCTAAATAATAACAATTATTAATAATTAAGGTTGGCTTGTGCTATATAGACGCCCTCCATCGCGTTTTGGAATAAACTCTTTAAGTGTAAAACTGTCGTTACTTATATCTTCAATTTGTTTGATTGCGGGTGTTTGTGCTGCATTTTTTATGCTTAAATCAGAGGAAAAACAGCTGGTTTTTGAAGAGCATGAAGTACTAAAAAGCTCGACCGATTTATTAGTAAGGCAATTTAAAGAACGAATAAAAACTAAAGTAAATATTGCTAAGCAAGCTAACAACATAGTTAATGAGCAGTTATTTCAAAAAAACTCCCCCATTGATCTAACCAGTAAAGCGCAACTACAGTTTAACAGTGATGGTACGATTCGAAGCGCTTCATCTGATGGCTTATCCGCCGCTTTTTTACCACAAGAAAAGTACAGCCCTTTTTACAAACAGCTATTTAATAATTCTGAAGCACTCTGGGATGTTATTTCACCAACATTAGTTTATGACTTCTACAATTTTTACCTTATTACGAATGATGACTTTATTAGGATATCGCCTCCTAATTGGGCGTTAAATGCCCCTGCTGATTTTCGGGTAAGCGCAGGCTCAACTTACAAGTATGTTCGAGAAAGCTTAGGTAACTCAATAGAACCAGAATGGTCAAAGGTTTATTACGATAGGGTATGGCATGATTGGGTGATCAGTTTACTGGTTCCTATTTATTCGAATAATGAATTTATAGGGGTTACAGGCAGTGATATTACGCTTAATAAACTCGTGTCTTTTTTACCTATAGGAGACAAAGAAAAAAACTTACTCGTTTTTGATAGCAAAGGCCAATTATTAGCTCACCCAGATTTAAGTGCTTCATTACTTGCTGAATACGGAAAAAAATAACAAAACAGTAGTTATGGACGAGTTTGTAAACCCACAACTTAAGTCAATTATTGGTGAAGCAATTGCGACCAAGCTTCCCGAGTATGCCAGCTCATTTTTACAAAATGATGAGGCACAATTAATCAATATTCAAAAAATTGATGAGCTAGATTGGTATATAGGCGTTTATAAAAAGCGTTCTTCTACATTGTCTGCACTGCAAGATTTAAAGTTTAAGTTTTTTGGCCTCTTTATTCTTTACGCTATTTTAGTTGCCTTGTTATTGCATCAAGCATTGCAGCATCTTGTGTTACGCCGATTGCATTCACTTGTTTATGCTGTGTCGAGTTTTGGACAAGGAAAACTTGATACTAAATTCCCAGAAGAGAACAAAGACGAAATTGGTACGCTTAACGGTTCGTTTAAAGATATGACGATTGAAATTCGTAAATTAATTGACGGACTTAACCAGCGAATTTCAGAAAAAGAAATAGCCGAAAAAGCAGCTAACCGATTATCAAAAGCAGTCGCTTTCTCAGGAACAGGTGTAGTTATAACTGACGAAAACTTTGTTATTGAATACGTTAACCCTAAAATGTTAGAAATGACTGGGTACCCTGAAAGCCACTTTACCCGAGCACCCCTTTTAAATATTGTTGCTTCAGATATGGCGATTTTGGTTGAAGATATTGATATTGATCTTCGTAGTCGCAACTATTGGCGCGGCGATACCTTAATTGAAAGCAAAGGTAAACAGCCTATATGGGTTTCATTAAGCGTTTCACCAATACGTGAAGAGGGGGGCAATATCACCAGTTATGTTGCTTCTGCACAAGATATTTCGTTTGTTAAAGAAAGCCAACGCAAAATGGAACAGTTGGCTTATTTTGACACGCTAACAGGTTTGGCAAACAGAACCTTCTTTAGAATGCAGCTGCGCAAATCTCTTGCACTTGCAGAACGCGGTCATTACGCGTTTTCACTTTTTTACTTTGATTTGGATGAGTTTAAACGCATAAACGACACCCTTGGCCACGATGCGGGCGATCAACTATTAATACAGGTTGCAAATAGACTTAAAAAACGTCTTCGCTCTGAAGATACTATTGCACGCTTGGGTGGTGATGAGTTTGCAGTACTATTGAGTGGTATCGAAAGCCAAGAACACGCAACCGATGTGGCAAATACAATTCAGCAAACACTTAGTATGCCTATCATGCTGGGCAATAATGAGGTCATTATAAGTGCCAGTATTGGTATTACTATGGCGCCGTACGATAGCCTAGAAGAGGACCAATTATTAAAGCATGCTGATTTAGCGATGTACGAGGCAAAAGAAAAAGG
Organism: Pseudoalteromonas sp. H71; assembly: GCF_001468485.1. Taxonomy (GTDB): domain Bacteria; phylum Pseudomonadota; class Gammaproteobacteria; order Enterobacterales; family Alteromonadaceae; genus Pseudoalteromonas. Next base: position 150,043 of record NZ_LODI01000002.1, on the reverse strand, counting down.
GCGTAATACGTTCCACTTTTATAGCCAAGAACTTAATGCGGCCGCAAATGAGCGCTTATTCATTGAAAACGAACTGCGTATTGCATTAAAAGAAGACCAGTTTGTGGTTTATTATCAGCCACAAATCGATAGCCGTACTCAACAGGTTGTTGGATACGAGGCCTTATTAAGGTGGTTCCACCCAACAGAAGGTTTAATACCGCCGGATAAGTTTATTCCGATTGCTGAGGCGACAGGGCTTATTGTTGAATTAGGTGAGTGGGTATTACAGGAGTCATGTAATTTTGTTGTGAGATTAACAGAGCAAAACCGTGAAAATAATGTATCTATAAACTTATCTGCTCGCCAATTTAAAGATTCGAATCTTGTGCCAACCCTAAGCAAAATGATTATTACATCAGGTGTATCGGCTGAGCGCTTACATTTAGAGTTAACCGAAAGCATGTTAATGGGGAACGTAGAGGCCGCTATTACACAACTTCATCAGTTAAAAGCGTTAGGTATTTCTATTTCAATTGACGATTTTGGAACGGGTTATTCTTCACTGAGTTATTTAAAACGCTTTCCGGTGGATATACTCAAAATAGATCGTTCATTTGTGCAAGATATCCCAGAAGATAGCAATGATATGGAAATTACAGCCGCTATCATAGCAATGGCTCAAAAGCTTAATTTAGATGTCGTTGCCGAAGGGGTAGAAACCATAGAGCAAGTAGAGTTTTTACAAAATAACAACTGCTTTATAGTGCAAGGGTACTATTACAGCCGCCCAATTCCTGAATCTGATTTACCAGACTTATATACTAAGCTGGGTGAAGTACCATTTAAAAAAGTAATGTAGTTTATAATTGCGGGTTAACCACCCGCAATTTTCACTTTAAATTTTAAGCCTTCTAAAATCGCTTTTAATTTATCTCGGTCATCACCTTGAACTTCAATAATACCTTCTTTTACAGCGCCGCCTTGGCCCATTTTACTTTTTATTGTTTTAGCTAACTTTTTTAAGTCATGTTCTTTTGGGTCTATGCCAACTACAAGCATTACGCCTTTTCCTTTACGGCCTTTTGTTTGACGCTCAATACGCACAAAACCATCTTTGAAGAGCTTAATATCAAGCTCTTTTTCTGGTTTTGGCTGGTCAATGCGTCCAGTGCTTGTTGAATATACTAAGTGACTATCTGTCATGGTTTACCTTATTCAGTCAAAATGTATTAAATAATGGCGTAAATGATAGCAAATTTGCTGTTGTGTGTTTTTCTTTTTGCTAAATAGTTTTAACAGGTTATATTTAGTCAAAGATACATTTAACGGAGAAATCAATGAATTTAACTACTCGTACATCAGCTGATGGAAAAGCGCTAACAATACAAATAAAGGGAAAGTTTGACTTTAATTTAGTTCAGTCTTTTCGCCAAGCCTATGCACAAATAGACAATGGTACTAATAAAGTTATTGTTGATTTAAGAGAAACTGACTACATGGATAGTTCTGCCCTGGGTATGCTTTTAAATATGAAAAAAACATTAGAAGATAAAGTGGCTGTGTTTGAAATTACTAATTGCCAGCCACAGCTTAAAAAAATACTACAAATATCGCGCTTCGATAAGAAATTTGACATTAGCTAATGGCAGCACATGTTCTTATTGTCGATGATCAGGCATTAAACCGTATTTTATTAAGTCAAATGCTCAATGATGAAGGTTATCAAGTATCGATGGCCTTCAACGGCCAAGAAGCAATTAAAGTCCTTGAGCATGAAGCCATAGACATTGTGTTACTCGATGTAATTATGCCAGTTATGGACGGTTTTGAGACCGCCAAAATAATAAAAAATAATCACAGTGACGTTTATTTACCTATTATTTTTATTACTTCTTTAGATGACAAAGCAAGTTTTGAAAAATGTTTGGAGGTTGGTGGGGATGACTTTATTCATAAACCATTTGATAAAGTAATCCTTAACGCAAAAATTAAAGCGCATAGAAGAACCCGAGAATTAAGTAAAAAAGCGAATCAGCAAAAGCAACTTCTCGAATATCACCATAATCAAATTGAGCGTGAACACGAAATTGTTGAGCATATTTTTAATAATTCGCTCGAAAATCAAGATGGTTTTAAGCAGCACCTCGACTTTAATTTGTCTCCCGCTTCTATGTTTAACGGCGACATGTTTTTAGTTGCGCAAAGTCCAATAGGTAACTTGTATTGTATGCTGGGCGATTTTACCGGGCATGGTCTAGCAGCTGCTATTGGTGCACTTCCTGTATCTCGTGCATTTTATACAATGGTAAATAAAGGCAAGGCCGTTAATGATATTGCTTTTGAATTAAATACGCTTCTATATAACCTGCTACCAGGGCACATGTTTTGTGCGGCGACTATTGTAGAGCTCAGTGCATCTGGAAAAAGTATATCAGCGTGGCTTGGTGGCTTACCTGATGCATATTTGATTGATAGCGAAGGCAATATAAAAAAAACGCTAGAGTCTCAGCATATGGCACTGGGCATATTAGACAAACATGAATTTGAGTACGACTTAATACATTTTGAAGTAAATAGTGATACGCGTTTAGTGCTTGCTACCGACGGCATAATAGAAACGACAAATAAACAAGATGATTTTTTTGCCGAAGACCGCTTTATAGCCACCCTGCAAAGTAAGCCTATGATCACCTGTGAGGATATAATTGCTCATGTCAGCGATTTTGCACAGGGCTTACAGCAACAAGATGATGTAAGCATTGTGCTTCTAAACTGCTTGCCTTTGCCGATGGAAGAAAAGCCCAGAGAACCTTTCTCAACGCTTGCTTTTAATTTGTCATTGAGCCTAAATTCAAAACAAATTAAACAAACTGATCCCGTCTACGACATTGTAAATATTCTTAGTCGTATTGAAGGATTAAATGATCACCGCTCAAACATATTTTTACTCCTTTCTGAAGCTTACAATAACTCACTTGATCATGGTGTTTTAGGATTAGACTCTGCGATTAAACTTCAGGAAGACGGTTTTTTTAAATTTTATGAAATGCGTGAAAAGGCAATTAGTGAGCTAAAAGATGCCATGATCATCATTGATATACGTTATTGCCCAGATACACTTAGCCTCCATTTTATGATTTGTGATTCGGGTCGGGGGTTTAGTAGTCAGTCAAATGATGTAATGAGTGCTAATAATGAATTTGGTCGGGGCCTGTCATTGCTTGAAGAAATAGCAGAAAAAGTGACTTACAACGCAAGCGGTAACCAAGTTGAAATGTGCTATAAGTTGATCTAGCTCTGCGAAAATATCCATGCTATTATCCTCGAAACTTTAGATGTATGGATGGCCAAATGATTTCTTCTTATTTAACGCAAGCGCAGTTAAGCGTCGATGCAAACTTAATTTCAGCCGAGCTTGAAAAGCTCGAGAATTATCTTGCGCATACATCTTTGCCAGAAACTCGTTGGCAGTATCAAATACCTGAATTAGGCGAAGGCGGAGCATGTAGCTTATTTGGTTACTTGCAAGATGAGCCTTTCAACCTTGCTGATTTCATAAATAACGATAGCAATACCAACGACAAGCTAGCACAGCTGCAAAGTATTGTTAACTATGTACACTCGCAAACGGGTGTTGACTGGTATGGTATTTATCAATCAACAAACACTAACGAAGGTAAACAACTATTAAAGCTTGCTTATCATGGCGTGCCTAGCCGTCCTTTATTTCCGCTTACACAAGCCTTTGCTGCAGGAAGCAATAACGTTCAAGTGGCTTTATCTCAAAAAGGCCGCATTATTAATAATGTAGAGCAATACTTGGCACAAGGTGGAGAATATTATACCTGTGACCCTAAAGTTAAATCTGAAGTGTGTTTGCCTTTGTTTAATGCTCAAAATGATTGCGTAGGTATTATTGATGCGGAAGCATTTAATAATGATTTTTTTGATGAAAAAGCACTGGCCATTTTAATTGCATGTTGTATTAAAATTCCTCATTCACTAGTGTAAATAACACTAGTCAACGTGATGTGCTTTTATGTTAAGCTAAGCTTAATTGCTAACCCATAAATATAGATAAGAGATAGCCCATGTTCTCAGTATTAAAACCATTACCAACTGATCCGATCCTTGGCCTTATGGCGGCCTACAAACAAGACACAAACCCTAATAAAATTGATTTAGGTGTGGGTGTTTACAAAGATGAGCACGGCAATACACCTGTACTAAATGCAGTAAAAAAAGCAGAAGCGTTCCGTTTGGAAAATGAAACAAGCAAATCTTATATTGGTTTAGCAGGTAACTTAGATTACTGTCAAAAAATGGAACAGCTATTACTTGGTGAGCACCAAGCATTATTAGCAAATCGTGTTCGTACTGCACAAGCACCAGGTGGTACAGGCGCACTTCGTGTTGCTGCTGAGTTTATTAAACGCTGTAATACAGATGCAACCGTATGGGTTACAACGCCGACTTGGGCAAACCACATTAGTTTATTTGAAGCGGCAGGTTTAACCGTCAAAGAATACCCGTACTACGACTACGAAAATAAAGACCTGTTATTTGATGAAATGATCAATACCCTTAAGCAAGTACCAAAGGGTGATGTAGTGCTGTTACATGCATGTTGTCATAACCCAAGTGGTATGGATTTAAACGAAGAGCAGTGGAAAACCGTTGCAGAGCTTTCTAAAGAAGTTGGCTTTACACCATTAGTAGATATAGCTTACCAAGGCTTTGGCTCTTCACTAGAAGAAGATGCACGCGGACTTCGTATTTTAGCTGATGCCGTTGAAGAGTTAATTATTTGCTCATCGTGCTCTAAAAACTTTGGTTTATATCGTGAGCGTATAGGTGCATGTTCATTAATCGCAAAAGACAGTGCAACAGCTGATGTGTCTAACTCAGTAATGTTAAGTGTGGTACGTAGTATTTACTCAATGCCTCCGGCACATGGCGCTGATATTGTTAACACTATTCTAAGCAGTACAGAGCTTACGCAAATGTGGCATGCTGAACTTGATGAAATGCGTACACGTATTAATGGCCTTCGTAGTTTAATTAAAGAAAGTCTAGCATCAAAAGACATAGCGCAAGATTTTTCGTTTATTGAACGTCAACACGGTATGTTTTCGTTCTTGGGTATTAATAAAGAGCAAATTGAGCGATTACAAAAAGAATATGGTATATACATTGTTGGCTCAAGCCGCGTAAATGTAGCGGGTGTTAGCAAAGCAAACCTTGATTACTTTGCAAATGCAGTGGCTGACGTTTGTAAATAAGCGTAGTTAATATAAAAAAACCGCACTCCATTAATAATGGTATGCGGTTTTTTATTAACTAAATTTTGTTGTTACAAAAGTACGGTTTAACCAATTGCGGGTATAAACCCCGCCATTTGCATAAATTGCGCAGCAATTATTAGCACGCCACATAACCCTGCAATTAATAGCCCAATACTACCACTTTGTACTTTATAACCAGTGACAGTGCTTGCTGAACCTCGTTGCTTATAAACCATAGCAACAGGTAAAAATACAGCTAATATAACTAAAGCTATAGCAGCGTAACCTAGAGCCATAATAAACCCTTGCGGGTAAAAAAGGGCAAACCCCAAAGGCGGTATAAACGTAACAATCGCGGTTTTAATTCGGCCTACGTTGTTATCGACTTGCTTGAATGTATCGGCAAAAAAGTCAAATAAACCCAAGCTTACACCTAAAAATGAAGTTGCTAGTGCTAAATCGGCAAATAACTTTACCGCTACCGACACGTTTGAATTATGTGCAATGCTTGCAACACTGGCTACAAACCCGCTCAAACCTTCGCTATTAAGTAAATCGCTTTGGCTCATAATACCTTGGCTTAATAATTGCCAAAAAATATAAATTACTAAAGGAAGTGCCGCGCCTGCAATCATCACTTTACGAAGCGTTTTTACGTCAAGGCCTACGTATTTCACGATTGATGGAATAGAGCCATGAAATCCAAAAGAGGTAAAGACGACAGGGATCGCGGATAATATTAATCCTTGTTGTACTGGCATTTCGAGTAAATGCTTGGCTTGTACATAAGGTGTAAGCATATAAAATAAGCTGGCTAAAACAATCACTTTAATTGTAAACAGCACTCTATTGAATTTATCTACTTTGCTTGTTCCCAGTGTAACTACGCTTGCAATAATGACCGCTAATATGACAGACCCAAATTGGGGAGCCATGTCTAAATCAAATCCAAGATTAATTCGTTCTTGAAGCTGTGCACCACCGCCTGCAATATACGCTGCGCATAAAGCATAAAATAAAAACACCATAGAAAAATTGGCAATGTATTGACCGCGCTTCCCAAGCCAGCGTTTAGCAAGTGTATTCAACGTGGCATCACGTGGGGCAAATTGATGTAGCTCTAACATCAGTAAAGCGGTGTAAGTCATTAATACCCAGCTTGCAACAATAAGTGCAAGTGCAGTCATAAAACCTAAACCAGCAGAGGCGATAGGTAAAGCAAGCATGCCAGCACCAATTGTGGTACCAGCTACGATTAACATGCTGCCTATTGTTTTATTTTTGAGCACTTAATTACCTTAATTATTATTAATTTACACGCACGATATAACTACTTCAGTAAAACTCAAATAGTTTTGTTCTAAATGGCATTAAATAAAATGTAACTTACAATTTACAGCTGTATATTTACACGTTTTTTAATTTTTAATATGATTAAACGCCTATTCATAAACCCTTTACAGCGTATAATCCTATGACCAGTTCTTAGGCGCTTATATTTTAAGATTAAGCTGACAGTTAAGTGCTTTTAGCGAGTTTTAACAAAAGCTATTTAGCTTTGCCTGTAACTCATTTATTAATGCGTTAAGCTGGTTTTTACTTCCTAAGCTCAATTCGCCTTATTTTTAACTTACAAAGGAATGGCACGTGCCAGTTAAAGTTTCTTATTTTTTTATGGTTCTTATATGGTCGACCACACCGCTGGGTATTGTGTGGAGTAGTGAAAGTGTTTCGCCCTCATTAGCGGTGTTAATGCGTATGCTGGTGGGGCTATTTATGGGGGCGCTTGTCGTAGCCGTCACTAATGTAAGAGTGCCATGGAATAAGTCGGCGTGTTTACTATATTCTTACTCAAGTATTGGTATTTTTGGTGGCATGCTATTGAGTTATATGGCGGCTAAAACAGTGCCTTCTGGCATTATTTCACTCATGTTTGGGTTGGCTCCTATTTTATCGGGGTTGCTTGCTCAGCAGCTATTAAATGAGCCTAAATTTAGCCCAATAAAGCTCATTGCTTTAGCAAGCGCTTTAGTTGGCCTTTATTTTGTAAGCTACAACCAAGTACAAAATTCACAAACTCAGGGACTCGGGCTTGTATATGTATTTATGGCTGTGTGTTTTTTTAGCTTAAGCGGTGTGATGATAAAGCGAGTAAAAATTGCAATTAACCCTATGGCCACAACATTTGGTGCACTTGTGTTTGTAACGCCACTATTTTTTATTGCATGGTGGTTGCTTGATGGTGAGCTTAATATACAAAACTGGAATGTAAGGTCGCTTTGGGCAATTGGTTATTTAGGAATATTTGGTTCGTTAATAGGGGCATTAGCATATTTTCATGTTTTACAAAATTTAAATGCAAGTACCGTTGCGTTAACCACACTTATTACTCCAAGTTTTGCTATTGGACTAGGTGCGTGGCTTAACAATGAGCCACTGAGTATAGAGCTAATAACTGGCGCGGTTATCATTGTTATTAGTTTAGGCTTTTTTCAATTTGGCGATAAATATTTAAAAGCAAAGCGTTAGCACCAGTGCGTGTTGAACTTTGTGGCTAGAAATTTGTTCAATATCTAGGAGCGATTAAATTACAGCGTGAGGTTTGTAACCTGGTGGGCTGAGTAGACGCTCCTACATTTTAGCTATTTGAATTACCAAACGGCGGTTTTTATCGCGACCTAAAATATTATCGTTGGTGTCTACAAAGCGCTTTTCACCAAACCCCGTTGTTTTGACTTTATTTTCATCTACCCCTAGGCTAACCATGTAGTCTTTTATTGCTTTAGCGCGTTTACGCGATAGGTCTAAATTGTTCCAACGACCGCCGTAGCTGTCGGTATAAGAATCGATACTAATTGATTCGATGGTTGAATCGTTTTTTAAATATTCAGCAATTTTGTCAAGGCGTTGCTGAGATGATTTAGTGAGCTTACTGCTGTTAGATTGATAGTTCATTACTGTAAACGAAATATCTTCAAAGCTGTAAGGCAGTAGTTCGTCACGACATTGTAAAAAAGCCCAATAAGCTTGCTTAAAATTAACGCTTGAAATACCAACGGCAATTTTATCGGCACTATTTTGCCAGTCTTGATAGTAAAAAGTGGGGTAAAATCCTTTTTCAAGCTCAGTGAGCATTTCCCAAGCTGTTTGATTGCCTAGCTCGCCATTAAACTTTTTTAGTAGTTTCATATTGGCAATATCTCGGGCTGGTAGCCCAGAACGCCATGAAGGCGGAACTGCTTTAAGTCCAGCAATAGAGTAGTTATCTGGGCGCACAACCATATCTAAATTAAAAGTTAGGTTTTTATTTTTGCTGGCAGTGGCTTTAAAAATAGCTTCCCCGTAGTAAGGAACCTCATGATTTAATTGGCACTGTAAGCGTGTTGTTCTAACGACTTCCCAGCTTGAACTGTCTTGATTAGCAGAGTAATTACGCATGGCTGCAGTTGAACTTGCGCTTAATAGCACAGAGCTAATACTGGCGCTCATCAATAATAATTTAAACTTCATAAAACTCTCCGTAACCCTACACGCCAAAAATTTGGCATTGTTCAGTACTACTTTATTAAAGTGCAATGTACACTTTGCTAGCGTCATTCTAAAGCAAGTTATATGCCTATTATTATAGGCGTAAATAATAGTTAATGCCTCTAGCCGAAAGCCCTATACTTTTGACATAATAGAAGGCTTATACCTACAAACCAAGAAGACTATGGCAAATACTGAGCAAACTCTTTTCGCGAAACGCTTTCGTGGCTTTTTTCCTGTTGTTATTGATGTTGAAACCGCAGGTTTTAATAAAGAAACAGATGCATTACTTGAAATTGCAGTCTCTGTATTAAAAATGGATGACAATGGCTTGTTGAGCATAGATCAAACAGTGCATTTTCATGTTGAGCCGTTTGAAGGTGCTAATATTGAGCAAGCGGCAATCGAATTTAATGGAATTGATCCATTTTCACCGTTAAGAGGAGCAGTAAAAGAAGAGGATGCCATTAAAGAGATTTGTAAGGTAGTGCGCAAAGCGCAAAAGGCAGCCGGATGTCAACGTTCTGTTATTGTGGCGCATAACGCAGCCTTTGATCACGGATTTTTAAATGCAGCTATTGAACGCAATAGTATAAAACGCACCCCATTTCATCCATTTGTAAGTTTTGATACAACAACGCTAGCAGGGCTTGCATTAGGCCAAACAGTATTAGCTAAAGCGTGTCGTGCGGCTGGAATTGAATTTGATAACAGTCAAGCCCACTCAGCACTTTACGACACAGAACGCACCGCTGAATTATACTGTTTAATCGTAAACCGTTGGCAAGAGCTAGGCGGTTGGCCGCTTGCACCACTTGATGATAGTGACGAAGATGAAGCAGCTAATGAATCTAAAACGACTGAGTAATTTTACCCTCAGATAGTTTTACGAAGTGGGGGGGGTAAATACGCGAAAACTGTTTTGTTTCTTTTGCTATTTTAACCTCCACACCAGGGTGCATTAATTCGTTCACTTTTACGCGGCTAGAAGCTAATAGCTGGGCTATTTTTCTTTTTACGAGTGCTTTTTGCTGCTTAACATTGCGAGAGCGAGCATTCAGTTGCTTTTCGTTAGCACTGATTTTATCTGTAAATTGTTTACGCTGAGCAGGGTTCGTGATTTTTTCTGCTTTAGTTCGCGCATTTTTTAAATCCACTAATTTAGTGCTTAATACTTTTTCAAAGTCGTTAATTTGGCTCTGCTTATCACGCAGTTCAAACCAGTTTTGAGCTAAAAATACACGCGTTTTAGTACCGGCTGGTGCACCTAGTTCGCCAGTTTCAATACGCATAGCATCAAATATATTACCACCTATAATTTTGCCACGAGGCTTATCTGCCTTGCCAACACGAATTAAACGTTTAGCCGTTAAATCACAATGCAATACTTGACGTTCAATAAACAGGTTTTGGTCGGTTTTAATATTACAGTATTGGGCATAACCTATAGAAATTGTGCGCTTAGCTGAAATGCTACATGTAAATGCTTCTTCGTTTTCACGGTTACGGCCTATAGCTCCTAGCACAATTGTAACTGCACTTTGGCTTTCAACAATGGCCGATTCAACAAAGCCTAAAACAGTAATATCACCTTTTGCCTTTACTCGCATACCGTCTTTTATGTCACCGCTGATAATTACACTGCCATCAAAATCAACATGACCGGTGCTCACATCGACATTATCGAAACATAAAACGTCGTCAACGCGCATCCCGCGTGGTAGCGCAACAGGTACGCCTTTGCAGTCTGCTATTAGTAAATTGGGGTTTGTTGGGTCTATTTTTGTCCCTTCAAAAGGTTGCAGCTCAAGCTCTTTACCAGGCGTTGCAGGAATTATATCGCCAAACACGGTATAGCCGTCTTCACCCATTGTGGCAGCAATACGTTGCATAAGAGGTGTGCCTGGTTTAACAGTAATAATGGCACCAAGATCTTTCATATCTACTTTGCCACCGGCAGTAGCTTGAGGGCTTAAAATACGATCTTGTGCTGTTGAACAAAGGCGAACAAATTTAGCATCGCTTCCTTCTTTTGGATTACGACCATGCGCAACAATAGCGCTGTAAGTTGACCCAGAAGCTTGTTCAAATTGTTGACCCAAAAAGCTATCAAGTGCGCGAGGACTAATCCCTTTTTTTACACCCGCTTTGTTCAACGCCTCTTGTGCATCTTCTATTGAAAGCAGTGCACCACCTTTGGCGGTTGTTATTGTTGCTTCTGCAACCATGTTTTTTTCATCAATATTAATTACAATAGATGCATCCACTGCTTTTGCGACAACTAAAGACACTTCTTTGTGGTTATTTGTAGGCGCAAAAAGTTTTCCGATATTGGCTGAAATGATCTCATATTCACCAAACTCAGATTGCTCAAACATTTCAATTAGTTGAGTGCTTGTGACCGGAAAACCACTATCAACAGGATGCTTAGTTAAAGACACACATCCTGTACTTTTATCTAATGAAAAAACCGACATTTTTAATTCCCTACTTCTTATGCCTGTTATTATTCTTAACTTTTACAGTTACAACTAAACCTTTAGCACTAGTTTGCTAATCCCTCATTTGAACACAGGTTAACCATATTGTTAAGTAAATGTTTACTGTATCTAGTACATTATTGTTAATTTGTTCATTAAATACGCAGTTAACATAGGTGAATTAAATAAAGCGTCATTAAGCCTTGAGTATCATCACTTTACTCAGTTATACTGCCTGCACGCTCTGAATGAGTTTACTAATTCAGGGGCTGATTAGGATTCGACGGAATTCAAGAAGCCCAAGGTGCATGTCGAGGTGCGGTTTGCCTCGTAAAAAAGCCGCAATCTAAAGTAATCGCAAACGACGATAACTACTCTCTAGCAGCTTAGGCTGGCTAGCGCTCCTTCCATGTATTCTTGTGGACTGGATTCTGGAGTGTCACCCTAACACCTGATCGCGATGGAAACCCTGGCCGGGGTTGAAGCGTTAAAACTAAGCGGCCTCGCCTTTACTTACCGTGTTTGTCCGGGATTTAAAGGTTAATTAAATGACAATACTAAACATGTAGTACCGACGGTCGAGGCTTTTCGGACGGGGGTTCAAATCCCCCCAGCTCCACCAATAAAGGTTTTTAGATACGTTGCTAAGAACCGTAAAAGACCCGCAACGCTAGTTAATTCGAGCCTTGCGGGTTTTTTTATGCCTATAGTTTAACCATTAGTGACCGTTTAAAACTTGTAACAACCGCGATTTGTTGTAACACTAAACGTAACAACTGGAATATTACATAGGGATCGTTGTTACAAATGGCTATTCAAAAACTCATAGATAAACAAATAAGCGCAGCTAAGCCAAAAGATAAAGAATACAACCTCACGGACGGTGGTGGCTTAACACTACGGATAAAACCCAGTGGTGGTAAGTTTTGGCTTTATAACTACACAGCGCCTATTACTAAAAAACGCAAAAATATGGGGCTTGGTTCATACCCAGACATAAGCCTTGCAAAAGCCCGTGAGCGCCATAGAAAATATAAAGCCTTAGTGCTTGAAAATATCGACCCTATTCACCAACGCCAGTTAGATGAAAAACAAGCACAAGAAACACACCTACAAACATTTAAAGCCGTTGCTTTGATGTGGTTTGAGAAAAAGAAAACAGAAATAAAACCACAAACAGCCGAAGCAGCACTTAGCCTCTTAAACAATCATGCCTTTCCTGCGTTTGGTGATGAACCAATAAGCAAATTAAAAGCCTTTCAAGTAATAGAGCTAGTGCGCCCCGTAGAGGCAAAGGGGAGCTTAGAGACAGTTAAAAGGCTATGCCAGCGTATTAACGAAGTAATGGTTCATGCGGTTAACTGTGGGCTTATAGAAGCCAATCCACTAGCGAATATAAGGCAAGCATTCCAAGCACCTAAAAAAAGCGCTATGCCGTCTATTGAAGCGGATAGGCTACCAGAGTTAATGAGTGCTTTAAATCGTGCCAGTATTAAGCTTACAACACGTTGTTTAATTGAATGGCAGTTACACACTATGACGCGCCCTAATGAGGCTGCAACGGCTAAATGGCAAGATATAGACTTAAATGCTGGTGTGTGGGTTATACCTGCCGAGCAAATGAAAAAGGGCAAAGAGCAACGTATACCGTTAACCCCGCAAACACTTGCTTTACTTGAATTAATGAAACCAATAAGCGCACACCGAGAATATGTATTTCCCGCAGATAGAGACCCACGCAGCCACACAAACGTGCAAACAGCTAACGCAGCAATAAAGCGTATGGGATTTAAGGGCGAGCTGGTAGCGCATGGTTTACGCTCGCTTGCTAGTACAACGCTCAATGCACAAGGGTTTGATCCTGATGTAATAGAGGCGGCTTTAGCACACGTAGATACAAATGAAGTAAGGCGAGCATATAACCGCACTGATTACTTTGAGCGTAGAAAAACCATGATGTGCTGGTGGTCTGAACATATTGAGATTGCGGCAAGTGGCAGTAGTTCGTTAGCTGGTATTAAAGGTTTGAAGGTGGTTTAAATGGATAAGGATGAAAGAAAAAAACGCTTAAAAGAGCATAGTGATTTTTTAAAAGAATTACTAGTTAAACCACAAGAACAGTATCCAGATGCTGAATGCTTAATAAGAGATGAGATAATCGATAATATTGTTTTTGGTGAGATTCAAGATACTAATCCAGATGAAGAAATAAAGTTAGGCGAGAGTATCGGAGATAGTTTTAAAAAAAATAAAGAAGAATTTTTAAGTGATTATGAAAGCTTATCCGCGTCAGATAAAGAAATAGCTATCTTAAAATACCAACTTTGCAATGCAGAAAATAATATGATCCCCTATGAGGTACTACTAGCTAAACAGGCAAGATTTAGAAATATGAACTCAGAAAAGAAGGAGCTAGATCTAATTGATATTTTAAATGAAGTTAAAAGTTCGTTATTAGGTGCTTCACTTGATTATTACGCAGATAGCTTAGATTTGGTAATCACTCAACTACAAATTGATGGTATTAAAAATCAAGTTTTGAAGTGTAACCCAGGTGGCTCAAAGCCACTTTCGCATAAACAAGAAATTATTGAGATAGGTAAAAAGCTTATAAATGAAAATAATCATTCAAAAATGCGCGCTGCAGAGTTGGCAATTATCGACTTCAGCAGTAAATTTTCTCAAGATGAGGCTGATGAAATCATTAACAAGTATAAAGCAGATACTGTAAGAAAGTGGTTTTAAAAAAAAAGATTAAATAGTTGGCAAATGAATATATTCATATGCCAATGCCCAAAGTACAAATGACTTAAATTCCCTTATGACGTTTAAACAACTCTTAAGGAACAATAAAATGTCTAATTTAAAACTTGTTAGAAAGTCCGAATTACTAAACACCTTTGCTTGTGGAAAGACACTACTGCAGCACAAAATTAATTCAGGTCTAATACCACCCCCAATAAAATTAGGTTTAAGAGCCGTAGCATTCTATGAGCATGAGGTTAATGCAACCTTGGCAGTAACCATTGCAGGCTACAGTAACCAGCAAATAAAAGATTTTGTTAGTGAACTGGTGACCAAACGCAAAAACTTACTTGCGCAATACACTCACTTGGAGGCAGCTAATGATTAATTTTAACGATATACACTCGCTCATCACATTAGAGTCATTAGAGATTAAAGCCCCTGATACGTTTAAAGAGCTTTTAAGCATGGAGGTAGAGCATAGGAAGCTTTTACTCGCTTGGCTTAACGGTATGAGTTCTAGCCCTATTGGTAGAGGTTATGCAGATATAGAGATAGATAAAGAAGATGCAGTATCCAGCGCACTCAAAACAAGTTATTTCATAGAGTTTACAAGTGAAAGAGTACGAGGAAATCATGTGCGGCACTTTATGACATATCAGCAAATTTTCGACTTTTTTAATGACCGAGAGAACCAAAGAAGAAAGGTTCAAAGTAATGTGTATGCGTTAAGGCGAACTAGCAAAGACAAAGCCTACATAAAAGACATTAAAGAGCGGGGCGAGGGTTGGGCTATTAGTCGGGTTAAGTTTTTATCTGAAAAGCTCAAAGCCAGTAATGATGATTAGAAAAAAAGCTGATTAAGATGGCAGTCAAAATCAGCGAAAGGTATGTAAAGCTGGTGGTGCTTTTGCCCCACCAGCAACCGATATCTTACATAAGATTTGTACTGTTTCCCACCATGAAATTACAGAGAAATGTTAGTTGTTACTATCTCGAAACACCCCTATCCATAAGTCAATTTGCATAGTTTGTAAAAAACGCGGTTATAAGCGGTGTTGATTAATAGGTTTACGACACTCAAATTTTAATTAATTGTGAGTGCCTCTTAACTTTATAGGCTTTTCGTTTAACTGTAACGCGAGTTTTCTCGTTCTAATTATTGCTTTGTAATTTATCGGATATTTATATTATCTATTAGTTTGCTTAGGAGTCGGTATGGCTAATTATCAGTATGTGAGTCATTCACCAGTGATACAACACGGTCAAAATTTGTGGCAGGTTCATGTAAAAAAAAGTGGCATATACACCGTGCAAATGAAAAGCATGTTAGATCAACTCGAGTCAGTTTTAACGCACTACAGCCAAGTTTTAGTTTTACGATTTGATATTGGTATTCCATATCAAACAAATGATAACCGTTTTATTATTGCTGTTATGGAAAGCTTGAGCGGCTTTATAAAGCAAAGGTATAAAATGCCTATTTTTGGCTACCATTGGACACGGGAGCAAGAAAGAGCGAAAAAGCAGCATTATCATGTGGTCGTTATTCTTGATGCCAACAAAGTAAGCTACCCAAGCAAGATAAATGAATTTATTTTAGAAATGGGAAATACACTGGCTGTGCGTCCATGGATACCAGAAAATTGTTTTTATAGATTTAAACGAAATGAGCATGATAAAAAGCAAGGCGCTATATGGCGTATGTCTTACCTTGCTAAAGCCAGAGGGAAGGGCTACAAACCACCACAAACCAAAAACCATGGATCTAGTAGGGTTAAGCCTAAGCAAATTAAATAGGTGTTTTCGTAAGTCACGAGCAGCCTAATAGCTTATTTTGATATAACCTACCTCACAAAACCTTATTAAAACTTAGTATAACTTAACTATTTTCATGAACGGGCGTACTAAATACCCCCCACAAAACCTGATAAAACTTGACTTTTATTTACGAAAATACACCTATTCAAGCTTTTACGGAGAGATATGCGCAAGGGTTTATTGAGTCCTAAAAAAGAGAGCTATTATTACGATTCAAGTAATGTAAGCTTTTTACCTCTAGTCAAGAAGCCGATCTCTTACATTAGTTTACCTGTTTACTGGCAAGCAGTTCATATATAAGTGTTACCATAACTTATTGGCTTGGTAAGTTTATTCAAGTCCAAACTTACCCTACGATTCAAATTAAGGAAAGCCATGAGAGTCTTATTAAGTGTTATATTTTTATTATTTCTATCCCCTTCAAAAGCGGCAACTATTACGGAGTTGTTTGGCGATGGTGTTTTTGGTACTCAGTGGGGGGATTCGTTTGAAACGGTTTTAGCCAAATATCCAAAAGCGAAGAAAAAAAATATTAGTGATACCATTTGGTTAGAGATAAAAGATTCGCGTAAGGTTTTTGATATTGATAGAAACAAGCAAAGATTACACTTTTCGTTTGATTCAGAAATGAGGTTAATTGGTGTTGGTGTTACTTTTGATGTTGACAGTTATAGTACTTTGATAAATAAACTAACTACCCTATTTGGATATGATTTTGAAAAGCCGAATGTAGCTTCATCTAATATGGCTTCTACTACGTTAGTATGGAAAGATAATGAAACCTCAGTAAGTGTCGGGGTGATACCAACTACATTTGGTTTGGAGACAATGTTAGGTGTTGGTTACAGTGGCTTAGATAAGCCAGAAAGCGACAAGAAAAGTTTAGGTTTTAATTAAATATTAAATAAAAGGAATTGTATGAAAATCTTAAAAGCTATATTACTAATTTACCCTATTCTATTGCTAAGTGCCTGCGCTTACAATTTAAATGTTGGCAGTAAAGAAGCTGCTGCAAAAAGTGTTACCTATTCCTATGATAAATTTAAGTCTCAAGGTTGGTTAAAGACAGAAGTGTATCAAGGAGGAATGACCGAGCCCGTAACGCAGTATAATTATAGGGCAAGTTATCGTGATAACTCTACAAGTCCTGATTTTATACAGGTATATGGAAAAATGTTTTCACAAAACGGTTGGTGCTTTATTGATGCTGCTTATGATGAATTAGGAAACGAATACAAATTACACAAAATAGATAGAAATGTAGTTTCTAACTCTGCAATGGGTGTTAGCTATGTTGTCATCCATGAGTATTTTGCTATAGACATTTCCCTAGGTAAGTTAAAAGAGCTTGCTGTTAAAGATGTCGAGTTTAAAGCTGCAGGTAAAAAGTGTGACTCAGTTTTTAAAGTAGATCATAGGGTATCGGCTGCTTTTTTAGATGCAATTCAAAAACGAATAAATAAAAGTTAAACGTTAGTTCATTCATATATTTGTTTCAGTAAGTGTCTTAATCTAGATAAGTGCAGCTGCAAGACGCGAATTTGAACCCACACAAAAACAAATAGTCACAACAATAGTAACAACGAGTGGTTTTGTGTAATTAGGATTCATTAATTTTCATTTGGTTATGTTTTCGATTAAGATTCCCCCAGCTCCACCAATAATGGTTTTTAAATTCGTTTGTTTAAAAACCCTAAAAAACCCGCAACTTGAGTAATCAGGCTGCGGGTTTTTTTATGTAATGAATAAAAAATACTAGGTTTCTCTAATTGTACGTAGCTTCATTTTTATCACAATGATCATTAATAGAAGTAGTGATAAAACACTAATTGATAGCGTTAAATTAAGCACAACGTTGTTAGGTTCATTAACTTTAGGAAGAGAGTTGCTGATTTGTTGCTGCCTAATATAACGCTGGCTGATCCAGTCTACGGCGTTGATCCATTGAACTTTGTTTGGGTCGGCATTACTAAGTGTGCTCATTACATGCGCGTCGTTATTTAAGTTTTTTGCTAAATTAATGAGTTGCAGCCAAAATACATTTTTTTCACCTAATTCGTCTATTTCTTGCAGGCGTAGGTTTAATTTTTCTCCTCCCATTTTTTCCACATTAGGCTGTTTTACATTTTCAGCATAACTATTAATTAATAGGGCAAACCGATTGAATTGCTCACTACCTTGGTTTTGCGATGCATTATTATCGGTATTAATATTGCTTTGTTGATTGTTAATTGCGTTTTGGTCAGTTATGTATTGTTTGTAATCTTGGTAGGTTAAGTTAACTAAAGTGTTACTTTGCGATTCATTCACAATGTTTGAAAGTAAATTACAGCTAATGGTAAGGCCCGTAATTGTCACAACTAACAGGGATACGTAACAAAAATAGAGCAGGCTTTTTAGTGACGCGCGCTGCAGCTTTACTTGGTAGTTTTTGTAACGCGTAATCATATCCCTTACATAAATTGCTTTTTTTTGCAGTAGTATACGTTTTGAATTGGACGTTTTATGTGTTTTTGCATTATCGTAATTTGTTGGTGTTTTTAACGCTAAAGGATACTGTTTTTCAGTTAAAGAGGTAGATTGATGCAGTTCAACTCGTGTTATTAAGCCCATTTTTTTAAGTGACGATTCGGCTTTAACAGCTTCAATACTCGTTAGATCTTTTTTCAATGCGTAGGGTTTACCGTCAAATAATTTGATGGCAATAGCATGGGGAATATTTAAAAACTGACTTAGTTCTTTTTGTACCAATGGAATATTGGCATGCTGGTGTAATCGGCCATTAAAAATAATTTTAAATGTAGCGCTCACATTAATTCCCTTATTAACATCCCAGAAAGAAGCTTTGTTTTTATTTTAGATACATAACATAAATTTAACAGATTGGAGCACGGTTATCTATAATCCTCACTAATGATTTTTCATTAATAATTTACTGTGCTTAAAATTAGTACAGAAAAGTGGGTTCATAAGAAGAAAATTTGCAAAGTAGGGAAGGAAACGTGGATTATTTTACATTTAACTATTAGAGCGGCACTCACTTAGATCTAATCTTGGGGCTGTGTCGTCTAGTTTACTGAATCTCATCGTGACTACTTTGGGTTTAAAGTTTTTGCGAAGTAATGGGGTAATTGTTTGTTGCATGCAAATGGGTGCCTTATTGCCTATTCCTTTTTTAGATCCATTAGGCTCAGTATTACGCCCTTGTTTTAATGTTTGCTGTTTCATCGATTGGTAATCGATGAAAGTGTTGCTCCACTAACGCTCAGGTTAATGGAGCGCTTAAATTATTTAACCGCAGATTTTATTGCTGTATCACCATCAAATAACTCAAAAATACGACTTTTTTCAAATGAGTTAGTTGCAATATGCAGTAGCGCATTGGCTACATTTTCTCGACTGATTTTGGCTTTGTCTTGATCATCAGGGCGCTGTTTTGTCACTTCCATTGAGGCTGTTTCATCAGTAAGCGTACCAGGGCGAACAATGGTGTAATTTAAGCTGCTATTGGTTAAGTATTCGTCGGCCATGTGTTTAGCAACTAAGTAAGGTTTTAAATCGCTTTCTATTGCGTCCGGGTTGTCTGCACCGATTGAGCTGACCATAATAAAGTGTTTAACTTTATTATCTTTTGCATAATTTACTGCTTTAACAGCAGCCCATAAGTCAATCAATAATGTTTTATCATCCCCAGTACTTCCACCAGAACCCGCTGCAAAAATTACTTGGTCGCAACCTTTTACAGCTTCGCTAAAGTCACCTTCTAAGTCCTGCTCTACAATATTTAAAAACGGGCTTTCTAAATCACTTAGTTTAGTTTTATCACGAACAAGGGCGGTAACATTTTGTTCGTTCTTAAGTAATAACTCCGTTGTCATTTTACCAATTTGACCACTTGCGCCAATAATTAAGGTCTTACTCATAATTAACTCCTTTCACTTGTTAGTAAATGTGTTTGCTTACAAATAGAGCTTGGGCTCAAAAATTGTTTTTAAAGGGTAAAAAGAGATATTAATTGGTTAATTTTAAAGAACGTTTAATTTAAAACGAGCACCTTAACTGAGTATGAAAATGAGTGGCTACATTGGTGTTTTTTTATAACGTTTATTCGATCATTATACTCACTTCGGTCACATAGTTACGGTGGTATAAGCTAATACGCACTTTACGAGTTTGGTAATTGTAATGAAGGGTACGGTAATTTTTATTGCCGGTTACGCTTAATGGCTCACCTAACTGTTGCTGATAAAAGTCTGTAATGGACGAAATAGATTGCGTTAAATACCCTGTTTTTACAAGTGGGTATTCATCTGTTACTTCCATTGTTGTAACAAACTCATCAGGCAGGGCAATGTTAATAACATTTATGCTAAGTGCTTTAAACGAGGTAAACAATATCAGCGATAGTACAATTAATTTTTTCATTGTGGCTCTATAAGTTCCTTTTATTAAGAATAGTTTACCTAAATTAGGGGCTTTGTCATTTATATTTTATTGCGGATTAAATCTCTTACAATAAAACGAGCAGGATGTATTGCTTGGCTCACTCGCTCGCTGAGAGGGCGTGGCTCGTTTGCTAAGCAGCTAATAAAGTGTTCGGCACACAGTGGTGCGCTGCATAAAGCGCGAGCTCCAAAACCTGTGAAAATATGCAGTCCTTGTTGAGGGTTAGCCAGAGGCAAGTATTGGTAACGTTTCCCCAGCCTTAGATTTGCAAATGCGTTAGTATAATCGCTTTGTTCACACCATTGCCCAGCCATTGGCAGGTGATCGATGAATGTGCATCGGACAGCGGCTTTTGCCGAGTTTACTTTACCTAACGTTGTGGCAAAGTCGCTATGTTCGTAAAAGTTGATGAGTTGATCACGGTTGGTTTGGTTATCTTCATCTGAAACATGACGGCTTTTACTGTTTTTATCAAACGTAGCACCCATACAGTGGTGGTCTAAATAAGCTGGCGTAAAGTAGCCTTTATGGCAAAGCACCGTCTTAAGCTTTTGAGATTCAGGGCTTGCTTGCACATGCGACACTTGCCCGCGTACACCTACAATAGGAAGTGCTTTTGTTTGCTCAAATGCGTCGCTGTGCTCACCAGCGCAAATAATAACATCGCTAAATGGGCCAAACTTTTGGTGATTGCTTGTTAAAAACCAGCCGTTTTCTGTTTTTTTTAGGTTTATGATATTGCAATTAAAATGGCTGTTGTGAGGCGCTAGTTTATTGGCTGCGGCTAGCATTGCATTAACGAGTTGTGGTGGATTAACCCAACCCCCTTGTTCAAAAAACACACCGGGGTAACCAGTTTGAACGCCGGCTATTTCATCGCCTTGCTCTGCGGTTACGTTTTGCATAAGTTGCTTTGGCCAAAGTTGCTTATGAGCTAGGTTTTTGTGTTTATCAGCCAGCGGTTTTTTTACTGCATGTTGCAAAACACCACACCATTGATGATCAAAACTAAAGCCTTCATCCAGCAGTTGTTGGTAAACACGCTTTGCGTATAAAAAACTATGAGCAAAAAGTTCACTATGTGGTGAGTTTTTGGCTTGCAAATGAGGATACACTGCGCCTTGTACATTATGAGATGCGCCCATAGCGGGACGTGGATCTTGGCAAAATAATTCAGCTGCAATACCACGTTTAGCAAGGCTATATAAAATACAACTACTTGCTATACCGCCACCAATAATAGCAATTTTTTCGAGTTTGCTCGCATTTTGATTAAAGTAAGGCGGTGCAGATTGCGCTGTATTTGCATCATTTATTTGGCCAATTAGCATGTCTCTTTTTTTGCCAAAGCCTTTACTTTTGATTGTATTAAACCCGGCTTCTATTAAGCCACGGCGAACAAAACCTGCGGCGGTAAATGTAGCGAGTGTTGCTTTTGCTTTTGAAATCTTAGCCATGCCATTAAATAAGCTTTGTTGCCACATGTCAGGGTTTTTACTTGGGGCAAAGCCATCCAGATACCACGCATCAACAACACCTGTTTGTGGGTAGCTCATTGTATTAATAGACGCCAGCGCATCACCAAAATGTAAATCAAGCACAACACGCCCGCTGTCAAACTCAAGGCGGTGGCATCCTTGTAAGTTGATAGGGTAACTGTTAACGAGTTTTTTGCTTAATTTTTGTAATGTAGGCCATGCTTGAAGTACTTGGCTTAAATCGTCGACTTTTAACGGATATTTTTCAAACGAAATAAAGTGAAGGCGTTTAACACCTTTATCTAATTGATTTTGTGATTGTTGACGTGCAATATGATCGTTAAAGTGTTGCCATGTATTTAAGAAATTCAGCCCTGTGCCAAACCCTGTTTCTGCTATTACAAAATGGGATTGGTCATGAGTTTGTAATCGAGTGTCTATATTATTTTGCTCATAAAACACATAATGCGATTCAGCAAGGCCATCGTCATTCGAAAAATAAATATCACCGAAGTCATCAGCAAACGGTGTACCTAAATCGTTAAAGTGTATATGTGCGTTTTTGATCATAATTAACAAATTTATAGAGTATATTTTTCATTATTTTACGGGTTTTCTTTGTAATAGTCTGGCGTTATTTATAAGCTAGCAGTTCAGAGTACAAGTGTACGCTAGAAAGCTGACCACTTAAGAGATTAAATTCGCGTAAAATAAAATGCAATTAAGTATTAAGCTAAGGGAATCACCCATGAGAAGAGCCGTAATTACCGGTATCGGTGTTGTATCAAGCATTGGTAACAACAAAGAAGAAGTTTTAGAGTCATTAAAAAC
This sequence comes from Pseudoalteromonas sp. H71, assembly GCF_001468485.1. GTDB lineage: Bacteria > Pseudomonadota > Gammaproteobacteria > Enterobacterales > Alteromonadaceae > Pseudoalteromonas. The sequence goes on along the minus strand of NZ_LODI01000002.1, from coordinate 127,447 downwards.
AGGTAAAAGTGGTATCGCTTTCAACCAAGAGTTTGCCGACTATAACTTACGCAGTAACGTATCGGGTAAAATTGACATAAATGTTAAAGATCACGTTGACCGTAAAGCAATGCGTTTTATGGGCGATGCAGCTGCGTACTCTTACATTTCTATGACGCAAGCAATTGAAGATTCTGGATTATCAGAAGACCAAGTGTCAAACGAGCGCACGGGTATTATTGTTGGCTCTGGTGGTGGTTCATCTAAATGGCAAGTTGAAGCTGCTGATATTTTACGTGAAAAAGGCGTAAAACGCGTAGGACCTTATATGGTGCCACGTACTATGGCCAGTACAACATCAGCATGTTTAGCGACCCCTTTTAAAATAAAAGGCGTTAATTATTCAATTAGCTCTGCGTGTGCTACGTCGGCGCATTGTATTGGTAATGCGGTTGAACAAATTCAACTGGGTAAGCAAGACGTTGTGTTTGCTGGTGGCGGTGAAGAACTTCACTGGACGCTTGCAATGGAATTTGACGCAATGGGTGCACTGTCAACTAAATACAACGAAACGCCAGAAAAAGCATCGCGCACCTATGATGCTAACCGCGATGGGTTTGTTATTTCTGGCGGTGGTGGCATTGTGGTTGTGGAAGAGCTTGAGCATGCATTAGCACGTGGCGCACATATTTACGCTGAAATAGTAGGGTATGGTGCTACATCTGACGGTTACGATATGGTTGCACCTTCGGGCGAGGGCGCTGCACGTTGCATGCGCCAAGCAATGCAAAATGTAGACAGCATTGATTATCTTAACACGCATGGTACATCAACACCGGTGGGTGATGTCAAAGAGCTTGGTGCAATTCAAGATGTATTTGGTGGTAACTCGCCAATGATCAGTGCAACAAAAGCAATGACTGGTCATGCATTAGGGGCTGCAGGTGTGCATGAAGCCATTTTCTCTTTGCTAATGCTTGAGCATGGCTTTGTAGCGCCGTCTATTAATGTTGATGAATTAGACGAGCAAGCTGAAGGTTTAGATATTGTGACGGAACGCAAAGACGTAGCGCTTAATACAGTAATGTCTAACAGCTTTGGTTTTGGTGGTACAAACGCCACTCTGGTAATGAGCAAATATAAAGCTTAATTACTCACAGTTGTTATGTACGATACAAAAAAGGTAAGCCGTAATGGCTTACCTTTTTTTATTACAAGATTTATTATCCCTTATTATGTTCTTCACGAGCTTGCTCAATTTCATCAGCAATTTCTTGCGCTTTTTGCTTCGTTTTTTCTGTTAATTCACCTGCGGCTTCTTTACTTTTTATCCATGCATCAATAGCAATTTCTTTACCATCGTCGTACATGTCTAAGCCCATTGCTTTACTTTCTTGCAGCAGTTCGTTTAGTGACTCATCATTTTTAAGATCGTTTGTTGTTTCTTTTACTTCATTCCATGCATCACCCAATTGCTCTTGCATTTGAGCGGTTTTTTCTTTTGTTTCTTCTTTTACTTCTTTGGCATCTTCACAACCCGTTAAAGTTATTAAAGTGCCTAATAATGCTAAACCTGCTAATTTGTTCATGTGTTATCTCCTCAAGAGATTAATAATTGATTTAAAGGAACTATACACTAATGAAAATGAACGCCCCCGTAACAAAGCGGTTAAAATTTAAATTAATGGACGAACACGATTGGCGGCAACTGTATGAACTTGATCAAGACCCTGCCGTTATGCAATTTTTAACACGCGGGGTTCCTACCTCAAAAGAGCAAATTAAAGAGGAAGGTATACCGCGTATGCTTGCTTATCGAAATGAGCAAACAGGGTGGGGGCTTTGGTCAATAACAATTAAAGACACGAATATGTTTATTGGCTGGATTCTACTGAGGCCTATGGATTTTTTTAGTGATTCACCAAACTTTAGTGATATTGAAATTGGTTGGCGCTTTAAACAAGCTAGTTGGGGACATGGATACGCTACTGAAGCTGCTAAGGCACTGTGTGGAGAGTTAGCAAAACAGCCTAGTGTAAAAAAAATTAGCGCCAGTGCTCTGGCTGATAATATCGGTTCTATAAAAGTAATGGAAAAACTTGGACTGTTGTTTATTAAAACCTACACACATACCGATGAACAGGGTGAGCTACCTGCTGTTCTTTATTCTAAGTGTTTAAGGTAAGACTAAAATCTGAATGCGCAACGATTGACCTAGCCATTAAAGCTATGCATAAATAAGCGTGAGGTTATGCTGTTAGTTATTTTTAAGATGTTTACTTTTTAATTAATTTTTCAATAACACCAATATTAAAACAATAATTTAAGGATGCTGTATGGGCTTATTTTTCTCGCCAAGCAAGTTAGTGATAACTAGCGTAGTTATGCTGCAATTTAGTGCATTTAATGTAGCGGCTAAGCAGGTTGTGCAAAGTGCTGTCGCTATGCCTGACTCGTTCAGTGCAGATGCGGCTAAAAACATATTAGAGCAAGGTGGTAACGCAGTAGATGCAGCTATAGCAGCACAATTTGTACTAGCTGTGACGCTTCCCGAAGCGGGTAACATTGGTGGTGGCGGTTTTATGCTCATCCAAAAAGATGGCAAAAGTGATTTTATTGATTACCGAGAAACTGCCCCAAGTGCTGCTCATCGTGATATGTATTTAGATGAACAAGGTAATGTGATCCCCAATAAATCAATTTATGGCATCCACGCAAGCGGTGTACCCGGGAGTGTTGCGGGTATGTGGTTAGCACATAAAAAACATGGCACGGTTGACTGGGAAACGCTAGTGCAACCCGCAGTTACTTTGGCTGAGAAGGGGTTTGTTGTGCCACCAAAGCTAGCGCAAGGAGCTAGTAATTATATCAGCTATTTAAACGAGCAAAAAATAAACGTTAACTTCGAAAAGTATTTTGCTGGTTTAAAAGCTAATGAAATATTTAAGCAACCCGACCTAGCAAAAACCTTAATGCGAATTCGTGATAATGGCCAAGCAGGATTTTATGAAGGCGAAACAGCTAATATTATTGAAAAGTTCATGCGCCAGCATGGGGGAATCATAACTAAGGCTGATTTAAAAAATTATACGGCTAAATCACGCACACCATTAAAAGCACGTTGGAACAGCTATGAAGTACTTACTTCGCCGCCGCCTAGTTCTGGTGGCATTGCAATTTTACAATGGCTTAAAATGTATGAGCTAAAAAAACCAGTTAACGACATAGCTCATAACTCAACACCCTACGTACATTTACTTTCTGAAATAGGTAAACGTGTGTTTGCCGACCGAGCGGAGTATTTAGGTGATCCTGACTTTTTTAATGTGCCGGTAAATGCATTAGTTGATGAACCGTATTTGCAAACACGTAGCAGCGGTATTTCGTTGGCAGCCATTACTTCAACCGAAACAATAAAGCCTGGGTTAAAAGAAAGCGAACAAACCACACATTTTTCTATTATTGATAAAATGGGTAATGCTGTTGCAAATACTACGACCATAAACTTAGGGTTTGGCAGCGGTGTAGTGGTTGACGGCGCTGGCTTTATTTTAAATGATGAAATGGATGACTTTAGTGCTAAACCTGGTGTTATGAATGTGTTTGGTGCTATTGGCGGCAAAGCCAATGAAATACAGCCACACAAACGTATGCTTAGCTCTATGACGCCTACTATTTTATTAAAAGACAACACGGTACAAATGGTCACAGGCTCACCCGGTGGTACAACTATTATTAGCTCGGTTTATCAGTCAATTTTAAATGCTATTGAGTTTGATATGAGTGCAGAGCAAGTCGTTAATTCACCTCGCTTTCATCATCAGCTTTGGCCTAAAAACGTTGTACGTGCTCATGTAGGGTTGAATGATGAAGTAAAACTAAAGCTTCAAAAAATGGGTTACACAATTGACGAGCGCCACTTTGGTGACTTGCATGTAATTATCAATAAAAACGGGCAATTAGATGCTGCGTCTGAAAGTTCAGGAAGAGGTAAATCAATCGTTTTTTAATAGATAAAAGGTAGATACAAAAAACCGCTTAGCATGGACTAAGCGGTTTTTTTATTGACTGGGGTTTAAAGCCAACGAATTGCGTTAGTTACTCGCTCGTTATAAGTATCAAGCGGTGCACCTACACTGGCTACTAAAATAGTATCGGCTTGGGTGCCGCGATTAATTTGCCCTTCAAATCGTTCGTCTTGGAAATGGTCGTTACCCAAACCAAACGATTTATTTTCAGACGGAACAATAAATACCGTCATTGGCCCAAAGTCCGATTCAAAAATTAAGTGTAAGCCTCTTTCACCTTTAAAATCACAAAACATAGCGTAAGTTATATCACCTGGTAGTTCGTCTATGTGGCCACCTAATACAGCCAGCTTATCATTCACACTTTGCAGGCTAATAGGAGATTTTTTATCAAGCGCATTTATTTCGTAGTAAACATGTGCGAGTGCATGTTCGCCTGCTTCGTGACCAATATGTTGCTCTGAGCTAAAAAAGAACGCACTCACAGCTACCATAAATGATGCGGCTAAAGCAAGGTGCACACGATCAAACTTAAACCGAGATTTGGCATCAACCACATTCCTACCAGCAGCTTGTTCTTCCTGCAACGCCTTTTCTTTTAACGAGGTATTTAAAATAATACGGTCGGCTAAATTATCAGGTACAGGTATATCGAGTGCATCTTGGATATGCTTATCAAAATCTTTCATTTCATTAATAAAATTCTGTCGTTCAGGATTGCTTTGGGCAAACTCCTGAAGTTCTTTGTCAATATCGTTTGGCTGCGCAATAGTGCGGCGACGAAACTCAAGTTCATCCATTACTTTGATGCCCCTTTAAGTTGTTCATCATCACGGCTTAAAGCCTCTTTAAGTTGGTTTCTGGCACGGTATAGACGCGTCATAACCGTGTTTTTATTTAAATCGAGAATGTCGGCAATTTCCTCGCCAGTACACCCCATTACAACTTGTAGCAATAGTGGCTCTCTGTATTCATCAGATAATAATCCAATTTGTCGTTGAATAACGGTTTGCTCCATTTCATCATCAAGCGAATGGCTGGTTTCATCAACCAACGTGTCGTTTTCTACATCGCTGTAGTCAAACTGTTTGCGTTCAAATCGGCGCGCATTCTCTCGTCGCAAAATAGTAAGTAACCATGGTTTTGCGGCTTTTTGATCTAGTAATGAGTCAAGTGAGCGCCAAGCACGCAAGAATGTCTCTTGTACTAAATCATCTGCTATGTGCGGGTCACGGCATAACCAATAAGCAAAGCGATAAAGCTCCTTATTGTAAACGTGGACCAAGGCTTCATAACGTTTTTGTTTCTCTGCCATATCGATTAAGACCTGATTGTTTGACTTTTTATTTCCCAACATAAGCACTTTTTACTACTTTATTTTTATTTAATTAAAAAAGATTCATCTTTAACTTCACTTTAGTTATAAAGGTCTTTTAATACAGTTGGTTGTAATTTTAATGACTGAGTTTGCTCGCTCTCTAGTATTTTTATAATAGCACCAAGATCGCTATTTGTAGCCTTATTACCATACAGTTGTGCTTGTAATTGAATAATTGCATTGTTTAGCTGCGGGTTATTTATACTTTGGCATAACTTATCAATTGCCCCTGTCTCTTCGTGTGTGACTTGCATTGCATAATGAGTAAGCTCGTTATAAAACGCTTTAATATCACCAGTTTTATGTACTTTTATCAATTTTTTTAAGCTGGGTTGATTAAGTGAAGTAGGTGAAGGCTGCACATTTTCAACTGTATTAATATTAGAACGGTTAAACCAATAAAACATTACAGTAATGATCCATAAAACATAACCCAGTATTGCAACACCAATAAACCACAACGGAGATTGGTTTATAACCGTTGCTGTTTGTGCCAAAGGTTTACCAGCACTATTACTTTCGGTATTAGCTTCATCCAAAGGTAAGTCGTTCATATTTTGTGGTGTATTAATTGGTGTGTTAACACTGCTGCTACTTGGAATAACAGTAATTGTTCGCTCTGCAATGGTCGCATAACTAATACGGTTTATTTTTGTATTAAACCACGGCAATTTTATTTCGGGTAATGTATATGTTCCAGGTTTTTGTGGAAGTAATGCGTAAGATGCAGTTTGTTGCGATACTACACGCCCATTACGAACAGCGTTGTTGTTTTCTTTTTGATCAGGGTAACTACGAATTCCCTCGATGGTAGGCATTGTTATATCAGGAAGTTGCTCTTTAGTTACCCCTAAAGCCGTGAGTGTAATAGTGCGTGTTATGGGAGTGCCTACTTCTACGGTGCTATCGTTAGGTTGCCATTCTTCATCTAGGTTCACCAGTTCGCTGGGTAGCCAAGCCCCTTTGTAGTCGCTTGGAATAGGTTTAATTTCTATTTCTAGATCGTCGCCAAGAGCAGATACTTCTAACTGACGATAATTTTGTTGAACTCGGCCCTGAAATACCGGAGCTGCAATAGTATAAGCACCACTTTTTTGGGGCTGAATTAAATACTCTCGGGTAATAACCAGGTATCGTTTTCCGTCGACTAATTCATAACTCTCTGTTTGTTTACCTAATTGGGTTAGCTGTGCATCTTCCATGCTGGGTGTACTTAAACTGCCATCAAGTAGCTCTTTAGCTAAGTACAGTTTTAACGTGTAAACGCCTGCTTCTTGGACGTATAGCGAGCTGCTAGAAAGTGATGTTTTTACAAAAATATCGTTATTTTTGTCTGCGTTTACAGCCCGTTTGGCGACAGTTAAATCAATGGGTTCAGAGCTAAGCCCAGCAACACTAAACGAGGGGATTGTATACTGCCCCTCAGTGCGGGTCATTAACTTAACGCTCCAAGTGGTTTGTTTATTAATGCTGCCGTTTATGATGTTTGTGCGGGTACTTAAACTTGTGGGGCCGACTACAAAGTCTTTTAACAATACAGATGTATCGGGTTGTTCACCATTAACGGTATCGTTTACTGAAATGTTAAGCATAAAAAACTCACCCGCTAATACTGGGTTTTTATCTACGCTTGCTTCGAGTTTTGTCGCTGCGAATGACGGCATCGCGCATAATAGCAATAAACAGCAAAATAATCGCATTACCATGATTTTTCTACTCCTGTAGGGCGGCGTTGATATTGTCTTTTTTGGGCTTCGAGTTGCATTTTATTCCGTAATAAAATGGCCGGATCGTCCGGTACTTTTCTGAGTAATTGATTAAGCTGCTGCGCTTTTTCTTTTTCTTCGTTTGTCAGTTCACTTGCTTGGGCTTGCATAGCCTGTTGTTGCGCTTTTTGCTTTTGCTCATCGCTGACTAGTTGCTCGCTCATTGCCTGCGGTTTTGGCTGGTCAGACTGTTCAGCATTATTACTTTCGCTTTGCTTATTTTGTGGCTGTGCTTGCATATCAGGTTTATTTTGCTCTTGAGATTGCTCACCTGTTTGACCTTGTTGATCTTCAGAGGGTTCAGACTCCTGCTCAGATTTTTTGTTTGCATCGCTTTGGCTTTGTTTGTCACCTTTTTGAGAGTTATTTTGTTGCTCTTGCTCTTGCTCAGATTGATCGTTATTTGGTTGTTGGTTTTGATCGCCTTTTTGCTGATTTTCTTGGTCTTGGGATTCATCACCACTTTGTTCTTGTTGATTCTGTTGATTTTGTTGTTTTAACAACTGCTCAACTAAGGCCTGATTATCTGCGGCTTGGCTAAAATCACTTCGTAGCGTTTGAGCTTGTTTATAGGCGTTTATGGCCTCTTCTAGTTGGCCAGCTTTGGCAAGTGCATTGCCATAGTTGTAATAACCCGTGGCTGACTTATCTTGGCTAAATGCATCCAGTGCAGCATCAAAGTTGCCTTGCTTGTATAACGCTGCGCCTTTTAATTGGTTTGATTGCGCATTAGCGGCTTTGTCGTATTCTTCATTGTTATATGCGGTGAGTGCACGTTGGTCTGTATTTTTTAATATTGCAGGGAGCTCAAATGCATAAGCGTTTTGCTGCGGTAAAAAGGCAAGCAATAAAACTCCCCCTAAAAAGGCAGAGCGCCTAAATAAATACAAACCAAATGGTAATAAAAGTAAAAGCCCGTAAATACCCGCATCGATACGCCATAGCGCATGGCTTTGCGTCTCATCTTTAATTAATTCACTGTTAGCCATTGGCGAAAACGTATTTATGTCGCTATTACTTGGTTGATAGCGCGCAAATTTACCACCGCTGCGGGTGGCCAAACTTTTCAGTTGTGAAATATTCAGAGTAGGGATGACAATTTGACCGTATCTATCTTTTAAAAAACCGCCTTCAGGTAATTTAATAGGTGCACCTTGCTCAGAACCTACCCCATAAATATTGAGTCTAAATGTTGTGTTACTTATAAAGCGTGTGACATCCGTTTGTTCTTCTTGTTCTATGCCGTCGGTTATTAAAATAATATCGCCATCAATATAGCCTGCTTGAGTTAATAGCTCTTTTGCCATATCAAGGCCTGCTAGTACGTTAGACCCTTTGTCGGGCATTATGTCAGGGCTCAGGCTGGGTATTAAATTACTGAGTGTTGTGGCGTCGTTGGTTAGCGGCGATATAGTATAGGCCGTGCCCGCATATGCGACTAAGGCGGTGTCGCCTTCTTTAAATAGCTCAATCATATCAAGAGATTTATAGCGTGCTTGTGTTAAACGGTTTGGCGAAATATCAGTGCTGTACATTGAATACGACATGTCAATTACAATGACACGTGCACTTTTACTTTGAAAAACAGGCACGTGTTTTTTTTCAAAGCTGGGGCCTGCACTAAATAAAACCCCTAAAGTGCAAAATACAGCTACAAGCCAAAGCGGTTGGCTGGTTTTGGTGTCCGTATCAGTCATAATAAATTGCGCTAAATGAGGGGCAATTAATTGCTCGCTTGTGGTTTTTTTGTGCTTAATTAACGCCACAAAAAACAGTCCAATTGCCGGTATAAGTAGCCATAAAACGGCAGGACGAATAAATTCAAAATCCATCAATTTGGCTCCTTTAATGCGCGCAGTGTATTTAGCATTACATTTAGACTAATTAAAAAAATAGCGATGAGTAATGGGTAATAAAATAATGAGCTTTGCGGGCGAAAGGTTTTTTCATCTGCACTAATGGGTTCAAGTTTATCAAGCTCAGCGTAAATCTGTTTGAGTCCCGCAACATCTTTTGCTCTAAAATAAAGCCCCCCGGTATCGTCGGCGATATTTTTTAGAAGGCGTTCATCCAAATTACTCCCGCCTGAGCCGCCCATATTAAATAGGCTAAATCCACGTGGGTTATCAGAGCCAACACCTATGGTATACACTTTAATACCTTCTTCCCGCGCTAGAAGTAGAGCGTCGTCAGGATTTAGGTTACCTGCAGTATTTTGCCCGTCGGTTAATAGCACGACGATTCGGTTGCTGTCTTCTTTACTTGCAAAACGTTTAACCGATAAACCAAGTGCATCGCCAATAGCTGTAGCGCGGCCCACTAGCCCTATTTGTGCTTCGTTAAGCATTTTGGTTACCGTTTTTAAATCGCGTGTCAGAGGGGTTTGTAAAAAAGCGGTATCGCCAAATAAAATAAGTCCGAGCCTATCGCCAGTCCGCTGTTCTATAAAATCGCTCAGTACGGCTTTTACCATGGTTAAGCGATCAACGTATTGACCATTGTAAGCCATATCTTGTTCGGTCATTGATCCAGATAAATCCACCGCAAGCATGATATCTCGCCCTTCATTTGGTAATAAAATTGGCTCATCTAGCCATGTTGGGTTTGCTGCTGCGCTGACAAGTAATAGCCAAAGTAGCCATTCAAATATAGATAAACGGCGTGATTGAGGTGCTGAATTTGGGTTATTTAAGGCATGCTTAGCAAAGCCCGGAATACGCAGGCGCGTATTGCTATTGCTTGCTATGGGTTTTAGTAATAAAAGCAACAAAGGTAATGGAATTAATAAAAATAGCCACGGCCAACTAAATTCAAACATGTAGTGGTTCCTTTACTTTAAAGCATTTGATTGCTTGGCTAAATTTTTTACTTAATGCTAAATCGCTGTTATCACTGCTGTATAGGCTTAAAATTTCTTGCTCGGTAAAAGTCAGCCCACTGAGTGTGTTTAGCGTTTCACACCATTGCTTTGTAGGCTGCGCGGCAAGGTGTTTACCGTAATATTCAACTACTAGGCGTTTTAAAATAATATGTAACTGCTGAGGGCTCTGCTCATTTTGATTCAATAAAACAGCATAGCGTTTTGCTTTTTTATATTGATACGCTTTGTAAATTGCATAAACTGCACTCAATAGCGCAATAAAAAGTAGAGCAATGATCACCCACCATGTTGGGGCAAGTGGCCACCAGTCAACGTGGTTTGGTGCTATTACATCGTGCAGGCCATCAAGAGGATTGGTTTGCATGGTTTATTTTCTCACTAGCTGCAGCTCAAGTGGGTCGGCTGCATTGAATGATATTAAATTAAGACCCGATTTAGTTAAGCGAGTAAGGCGTGTATTAAATGCATCTTCTGCATTTTTGGCAAACTGTGCCCTAAATGTATTATCCATGAGCGGTAAGGCAAAGTTTTGTCCGTTCGCATTAACCGTTACTGTGTTTTTAAAAGCGGGTAATTGATGTTCAAATGGGTCGCTAATATGGCACCCTATAAGCTCACAATGACGGCTAAGTATTTCAAGCTGTTTAAAGCTTGCGTCATCTAAGGCGCTAAAGTCAGAGACTAAATACACTAAACTCCCAGGCTTTGCTAAATGATTAAGGCGCTTTAGGTTATCACTAAAGTTATTGCTGGCTTTAGTATCAATATTTGTAAGGGCTTGCTGATGATTTGCACATAAGTTGTGGCAAAGCTTTAATACTGCTTTTTCTCGCGCACTCGGCTTAAGTTCTAGGTGTGCATGCTGATTGAATACAATACCGCCAACTCTGTCGCCACGCTGGCACGCAGACCAAGCAACTAATGCACTAATGTGCGCAGCTTGTACTGACTTAAGCAGTAGCTTTGAACCAAATAGCATAGAGTTTGAAAAATCGGTAAATACAAAAACTGGGCGTTCTTTTTCTTCTTGAAAAAGTTTTGTATGGGTTTCGCCTGTACGCGCTGTAACTCGCCAGTCAATTGAGCGTATATCGTCACCTTGCTGGTAATGACGTACTTCGGCAAACTCCATACCACGGCCTTTGTGCGGTGCAAGGTATTGCCCCGCTAAAGTATTTTTAATTTTTACCTTAGGGGCAAGCTCAAGCAGTTGCGCTTTGGCTTTGTAATACATCAGCTCTTTTAGTGCTAAATTAACACCGTGGCTATGGCTTTGTTTAAGCCATGCCTGAGGGTCTAATTGTTTTTGCATAAATTACGGTACAGCTACAAGTTCAACAATTCGGCTAATTACCTGATCTTTAGTAATGCCATCGGCCTGTGCCTCGTAACTTAAAATAATACGGTGACGTAATACATTATGAACAACGGCTTGTATGTCATCAGGGGCTACAAAGTCACGGCCCTGTAACCACGCATGAGCACGTGCACATTTATCTAGCGCAATAGTTGCACGAGGGCTTGCACCAAATTCAATCCAGCGGCCCAATTGCTCATCTAGTTTAGCGCCTTCTCGCGTTGCAATAATAAGTTGAACTAAATACTGCTCAAGTGGTTCGGCTAAGTACAAACCTAAAATTGCTTGGCGGGCAGCAAATAATTCGCTTTGGCTAATTTTTTGTAAAACAGCTTGCTGCTCTTTTAATGCTTCGCCTCGTGTTAGGCGTAAAATGTCAAGCTCGTGCTCGGCGCCCGGATAACCAATACTCAAATGTAATAAAAAGCGGTCAAGCTGTGCTTCAGGTAGCGGGTAGGTGCCTTCTTGCTCTAGCGGGTTTTGAGTTGCCATAACCATAAATAGGTCGCTAAGTGGGTACGTGTTTTTACCTACCGTAACTTGACGTTCAGCCATGGCTTCAAGTAAAGCTGACTGTACTTTTGCTGGGGCGCGGTTAATTTCATCAGCCAAAATAAGGTTATGAAAAAGTGGGCCTTTTTCAAATACAAACTCGCTTGTTTGTTGGCGGTAGATATCAGTACCTGTAACATCCGCAGGTAATAAATCGGGTGTAAACTGTACACGTTGGAACGAACCTTCAATACCTTTTGCAAGCGCATTTACGGCGCGTGTTTTTGCAAGCCCTGGAGGGCCTTCAACTAATAAATGGCCGTCAGCTAAAATAGCAATAAGTAGTGCTTGAGTAAGCTCTGGCTGGCCAATGATTTGTGTATCTAAGTACGTTTTTAATTGTGAAAATGCGTTAGCTGCCATAATAAGTGGACTGTCCTCGTCAGCTGGGTTAGTACCTAAATGGGTTAGGTTGCAAATACTGACCTATTTATAAGGTTTATAATTAGGTAACTCAAGAGTTAGACTGTATTTTTTAAAATAGTTCGTTATTTTTTAACGGTTTTTAGCGTACCACAAATCTTTGTAAATGCGTTTAAAAAAGCCTATTGTGTGATATGTAAACATGACTACTTTGTATAAATTTCAGTTTATCTATTGGCTTTAGCACACGGGTTGTTTAGAATCGAGGAAAACAAACAGGTCAGACCTGTCAGCGGGAGAGCATAAATGTCTGAGCAAAACATACTAAAAACACCAAAGGGTGATCGTATTGCCATAGTAAGTGGCCTTCGTACACCGTTTGCAAAACAAGCAACAGCATTCCACCACGTACCAGCACTTGATATGGGTAAATTAGTGGTTAACGAAATGCTTGAGCGATTAAATTTCGACAAATCAGAAATCGATCAACTTGTATTTGGTCAAGTAGTACAAATGCCAGAAGCGCCGAATATTGCGCGTGAAATTGTACTGGGTACAGGCATGCCAGTTGGTGTTGATGCTTATTCAGTGTCACGTGCATGTGCTACCAGCTTTCAGGCAATTGCTAACGTAGCTGAGTCTATTATGGCGGGCTCAGTAAGTGTAGGTATTGCCGGTGGTGCAGATTCATCGTCTGTATTACCTATTGGCGTAAGTAAAAAATTGGCAGGTAGTTTAGTTGATTTAAACAAGGCGCGTACTTTAGGCCAACGCTTACAAATTTTTTCAAAGCTACGTTTAAAAGACTTAATGCCAGTACCGCCTGCAGTTGCAGAGTATTCAACCGGTCTTTCAATGGGTCAAACGGCTGAGCAAATGGCTAAAACACATAATATTAGCCGTGAAGATCAAGATGCATTAGCACATCGTTCACACACGCTTGCAACGCAAGCCTGGGCTGATGGCAAGCTTAAAGATGAAGTAATGACGGCTCATTTACCACCGTATAAAAGCTTTATTGAAGAAGATAACAATATTCGTAAAAACTCTACTGTTGAAGGTTACGCAAAGCTAAAACCTGTATTTGACCGTCAACATGGCTCGGTTACAGCTGCTAATGCAACACCGCTAACAGATGGTGCAGCTGCGGTATTAATGATGAACGAAAGTAAAGCGCGCGCGCTTGGTTACGAAATTTTAGGTTACGTTCGCAGCTTTGCGTTTTCTGCTATTGGTGTAGAGCAAGACATGCTAATGGGTCCTGCGCATTCAACGCCTATCGCACTTGACAGAGCCGGTATTACGCTTGCTGATTTAGATTTAATTGAAATGCATGAAGCATTTGCATCGCAAGCCCTTGCGAACATGAAAATGTTTGCCTCAGACAAGTTTGCGCAAGAAAAACTAGGTCGTAGCAAAGCAATTGGCGAAATTAACATGGATAAGTTTAACGTGAATGGTGGCTCACTGGCATATGGTCATCCATTTGCAGCAACAGGTGCTCGCTTAATCACACAAAGCTTAAACGAGCTTAAACGTCGTGGTGGCGGTTTAGCATTAACAACAGCGTGTGCTGCTGGTGGTTTAGGTGCAGCCTTTGTATTGGAGAGCGCGTAATGACAGATTCAGTTTTTAATTTAGCGGTAGACGAAAACAAAATTGCCGTTGTAACTATCGATGTGCCGGGTGAAAAAATGAACACCCTGCGCGACTCGTTTGCAGACGATTTAAAAGCGTTATTAGCACAAGCACAAGAGCATGCTGTTAAAGGCATGGTTTTTATTAGCGGCAAGAGTGATAACTTTATTGCAGGCGCTGACGTGAAAATGCTTGATAGCGTAGAAAAACGTGAAGATGCGCTTGCCATTAGTGAGCTGTGTCATCAAGCTTTTTTTGATATGAAAAAACTACCTTATACCACGGTAAGTGCCATTCATGGTGCGGCGCTTGGTGGCGGTTTAGAGTTTGCATTAGCGTGTGATTACCGTGTTGGTACTGATAGCGATTTGACGAAAATTGGCTTGCCTGAAGTTCAACTAGGTTTATTACCTGGTGGCGGTGGTACGCAGCGTTTAACAAAAATCGTGGGCATTCAAAAAGCACTTGAGTGGATGCTAACCGGTAAGCAAATACGTCCTAAACAGGCTAAAAAAGCAGGCGTATTGGATGAGTGTGTACCGCATAGCGTACTTTTAAAAGTGGCAAAAGAATTTGCCGCTAAGAAAAAGCCACAAGCTAAAGAGCCAAAGCTCGATAAAGTAAGCAAGTTATTAGAGTCAAACCCATTTGGCCGTAACTTTATCTTTAAAAAAGCGAAAGAAAACGTCTTGAAAAAGACGGGCGGGCACTATCCAGCGCCATTAGCTATTATTAAAGCGGTACGTGCAAGCGTAGAACTTGATGAGCTAAAAGCTTACAAAACAGAAGCTGAGGGTTTTGCAACACTTGTAATGAGTGAGCAATCTAAAGCGCTTCGTGGCTTATTTTTTGCTACCACTGAAATGAAAAAAGAGTGGCGCAATGACGATGCACCCGCAATTACCAAAACGGCAGTATTAGGTGGTGGCTTGATGGGCGCGGGTATTGCCCACGTCAGTGCTGTAAAAGCGAAGCTGCCTGTTCGTATTAAAGATGTAGCAGAGCAAGGCATTAGCAATGCAATGAACTACACCTACAAAATTCTTGATAAGCGCCTTAAGCGCCGCATTATGTCTAAAGCAGATATGCAGTTAACAATGAACCGTATTACTGGTACAACTGACTACAGTGGCTTTAAACACATTGATTTAGTTATTGAAGCGGTATTTGAAGACTTAGCGTTAAAGCAAGGCATGGTTGCTGATGTAGAACAGCAATGCCAAGAGAATACAATTTTTGCAAGTAATACGTCATCGTTGCCTATTTCACAGATTGCGGCAAACGCTGCACGTCCAGAAAACGTTATTGGCCTGCATTACTTCTCACCAGTAGAAAAAATGCCACTGGTTGAAATTATTCCGCATGAAGGAACGTCTCAAGAGACAATTGCACGTGTTGTTAATTTTGCGCGTAAGCAGGGTAAAACACCCATTGTTGTTAAAGACATGGCGGGTTTTTACGTAAACCGTATACTTGCACCTTACTTAAATGAAGCAGCTAACTTAATGCTTGCAGGTGAGCCAATTGAAAAAATTGATGCAGCCCTTGTAGAGTTCGGTTTCCCGGTAGGACCGCTTGCGTTACTTGATGAAGTAGGTATTGATATTGGCTCTAAGATTGCGCCAATTCTTGAAAAAGAATTAGGTGAACGCTTTAAAGGACCTAATGCCTTTTCACGTATGATTGATTCAAAACGCCTTGGTCGTAAAACGGGTCGTGGTTTTTATGATTACGAGAAAAAAGGCAAAAAGGTTGATGAGTCAGTATACGAGCTACTAGATGTAACACCTAATTCACGTTTAAACAAAAGTGAAATTGCACAGCGTTGTGTAGCGCAAATGCTAAATGAAGCTGCACGTTGTTTAGACGAGGGCATTATTGCAAGCCCACGTGATGGTGACATTGGTGCTATTTTTGGTATTGGGTTCCCACCATTCCTCGGTGGTCCATTTAGCTACATGGACAAACTCGGTGCGAGTAAAGTAAGTTCGGATATGTCTACGCTTGCCAATAGCAACGCTATATTTACACCGTGTGAGTCGCTAGTATCAATGTCTGAGTCAGGTGAAACGTTTTATGGCCAAAAGCCAACACAAAACGAAACCGTTGCTGAAGTAGTAAAGCTAGAAACACTAGAGCCAGAAGCAGACGAGGTATCTGAAGAGCAATCAGACGTTGCTAAAGATGATACTAAATAACGTTTAACACGTATTAAAAAACCGCATTTATATGCGGTTTTTTTGTGCCATACATAGGCTAAATAACAGACTTATAAGCGAACTTAATTCGCATTTAAATGTTGCTCTATCATGTTACGGTCTTTTTCAGGCATGTTTTCCACAACTAAATTAAACGAGTTATCAATCATGCGTTCAATTTCACCTTGGGGAATTGACCCGTCTAAAATAACCGTATTCCATAAACGTTTATTCATGTGGTAACCAGGGATAACCGCGGGGAAAATATCGCGTAATGAAAGTGCTTCATCAGGATCGCACTTTAAATTTAGCCACCAAATTACTTCACCGTTTTCGTTTGTTTCACCATCGTTACCAACAGCAAGGGTGGCGAACATTTTATGATTCACTTTGTAAACATCAACCTCTTGAGCAAATGGCTTTGTAACCAACACAAGCGGCTTTTTGATTAAATACTCATGTACTTTTATTTGATCCATGATCCATTCCTTGAAGTCATACTAGGTAGATACACCATAGCAGTTTTTTAATGAATTGATTATATGTATTTTAGTATAAATAGAGATTTTACAAGTCAATACAAGGTATAAGCCTATTTAGCTCACTTTATTGTTGAACAAAGTTGAGTTCGTGGTATGTTTCTGGCAATCAAAAAAATAATAGGATTTACACATGCCAAAGGCGAGTGATGTTAAAAAAGGCACAGCTATTGAATTTAATGGTCGTGTATTAGTAGTAAAAGATATTGTACGTTCTGTTCCTCAAGGCCGTGCTGGTGGAAGCTTATACCGCATGCGTTTATACGATGTAGTAACCGGCGGTAAAGTTGATGAAACGTTTAAAGACAGCGATATGCTAACGCTTGCTGATTTAATTCGTCGTGAAGCTATGCTGTCGTACATAGACGGTGATGAATACGTATTTATGGATAGCGAAGACTACACGCCGTATAACTTAAACAAAGACGCGATTAGTGAAGAAATTTTGTTTATTAATGAAGAAACCCAAGGTGTGCACGTTATTGTCATTGATGGAGCGCCTGTAGGGCTAGACCTACCTTCAAGCGTTGAACTTGTTGTTGAAGAAACCGATCCTTCTATTAAGGGCGCTTCAGCCAGTGCTCGTTCAAAACCAGCACGTATGTCTACAGGGCTGAATATATCTGTTCCTGAGCATATTTCAACGGGCGATCGCATTCGTATCAATACGGTTGAAAACAAGTTTATGGGGCGCGCTGAAAAGTAGCGCTTATCAAGTTATTAATTAAATTTGAAAGCTGCGCTCTCAATAGGGTCTGTTGATCTTTTAGGGGGGCTATTTACGCTTTGTTGCCTACATGGATGTAGGTAAGCGGCACGAGCAGGATGCGAAAGCTTCACTCAGTTTTTACTTATTCTTATATGGATGTAAGCCAGTAGAATAATGCAGTAGCCGTTATAGAGCCCACTAGGTTTCACACCTCGCGTCGCGATTAAATCCTCCAAGTTTTAACAAACTTCAATCCGCAAAGGTCAACAGCCACTAAAAACGCGGCTTTTTTGCTAAAGGTGTATTGCTTTAAATTTAATTGAAGAAACGTTAAACTGCGCGCCTTAATTCAATTGGCGAGGGTATGTGGTTTTGTGGTTGGCTTTACTCAGTAGTTTGTTTATTTCACTCATGTACTTAAACACTATAAAAAAAGGCATGCCTGTAAAGCGCTGGCTTGTACTCAGTGCGCTGCTTGGTCCACTGGCTTGGTGTTTGTTTAACGTGCACTACAGGCGAGCCTGGCTGCGTAACGTGGGTGTTAAAGCGTGCATATGGCGCCCTTAATTAAGAGACGCCACATTGCTTGCTTTAGATCTTATTAAGCTTGGTGTTGCTTTACTTTGTTGTTGTTTTAAAAACTCGGTGAATTCGTCTTTAGACAACGGTTTTGAGTAGTAATAGCCTTGCACCGTTTCGCAGTTAAGTGCTTTTAAAGTGTCTATTTGGTATGCTTGTTCAACACCTTCTGCAACCACATGCAGGTCTAGGTTTTGCGCTATTGTCACAATTGAATCGACCATATTGCGCCCGCGCTCATTTTTCATGTCATCAATAAACGCTTTATCTACTTTAAGTGTATTAAGCGGAAACTGCTTTAAATAAGCTAAAGAAGAGTACCCTGTACCAAAGTCATCCATGGCTAAATGTATACCTCGTGCGCTTAGTGAACGCATAATGTTAATGGCTTCATTTGGATCGTCCATTACTGTGCCTTCGGTAATTTCTAACTCTAAAAAGTACGATGGCAATGCATTTTTTTGCAAAATAATATCTATTCGCGACGTTAAATCGGGGAGGCTAAATTGTTTAGCAGACAAGTTAACAGCAACGCGCCCATTAAACAGCCCATCGTCCAGCCATTTTTTTACATCTCGACAGGCTTTGTTTAAAACAACTTCACCAATATCTATTATTTGACCTGTTTCTTCAGCAATAGGAATAAAAACACCTGGGCTTATAATGCCTTTTTTAGGTGTAATAAAGCGTACTAATGCTTCCATACCGGTTAGCTTACCGGTTCGTATATTCATTTTTGGTTGATAATAAACTTCAAAGTGGTCTTCTTTTAAACCAAAACGCATTAGGTTTTCTATTTGTAAACGTTTAACAGCTTGGCGGTTCATGGTGTCGTTGAAAAACAGGTAGCTATTACCTTTCTTTTTCGCGTGATACATAGCGGTATCGGCATTTTTAAGTAATACCTCAGGGGTGTTTCCATCTTCAGGGAATAGCACAATACCAACGCTTGAGGTAATGGCCAGCTCATGTCCTGCCATTTTAAATGGGGTCGAAATAGCGGCTAAAAACTGTTTTGCAGTGCGAGTTATGACATGAATGTCGTTTGTATTTGACATAACAAGCGCAAATTCATCGCCTCCTAAACGATAAAATACATCGTTTTCACGGGTGAGCTTATTTAATCGCATAGCGAGTTTGGCTAATAAGCTATCACCAAGTTGATGGCCTAATGAGTCATTTATTTTTTTAAAATTATCTAAATCAAAAACCAGTAATGCGTGATGGGCGTCTTGTTTTACTAGTTTATGTAAGTTAGTAAAAAATAAATTACGGTTTGGCAGGCTCGTGGTACGGTCGCGGTTTGATAAATTGTGTAATTGCGATTCTGCTTTTTTACGTTCTGTTAAGTCGGAATAAACAACCACGTAGTTAGTAATTTGGTTTTGCTCGTTTTTAATTTCATCAATCGATATTTCTATTGGCAGCAATACACGCTCATTATTGCGCAGTTTAATTTCTTGTTGAATATGCTCAGTTTGGCGCACTACATCGATAATGTTTTCAACGTAACTTGTATCGTATCCAGGCAAATTAAAACCTTTATTTAGGTATTGTTCGCGCATACCCCCAAATAACGTTAAAAAACTGGGATTTATATCGACTAATTTAAAGTTTTTATCGTAAATTGCTAGCGCATCTGTAAACGATTCAACACATTTTGCAAACAAATTTAATCGTTCTTCGGTTGATTTTAACTGTGAGATGTCGCGTACTGTTCCTGTCATTCTTAGTGGGGCTAGGTTTGCATCTTTTTCGATAACCTTGCCGCGGTCCAGTACCCAATGCCATTTACCAAAAGTATCTTTAATTCTGTATGTTGCTTCAAAGAACACGCTTTGCTCGGCAAAATGTTTTTTTAGTAGGTGCTCAACATGTGGAATATCTTGCGGGTGTATAAGGCCTTTATTTGGTGGGAAACCCATAATAGTGGGGGAGTTCATCATATATTTATCGTTAATACGAATAACTTCACCCGTTTTTATGTTCCAATCCCACAGGGTATCACCACTGCCTTCTACAGTACTTTTTAAGCGCTTTTCAGACAATCGAAGCTGGCGGCGAGAACGCCTCAGTTTGTATATCACAAATAACAGGTACGGAAGAACGAGCGCTATAATAGCGCTTGAGAAAAAGAGTATTGTATCTGAATTGTATTTAAATGAAGACTCAAAGGCGAAAAGATCAAATGAGTAAGCAAGTAATACAACTGACAAGCTTAGTTTTATTGTTTTTATTATCATTTTTTATTACTTCTAATTTACAAATGATAATTTAAAACAAGCTAAACCCAGAGTCAAAGAGAATGCGAGTAAACGGGTGTTTTTTGAGGTTTATTAACTTTAGCGTTACTTAATAGCTCATATCTTGGTCTATCTTCAGTAAAAAGTACCAGCGCATAATCTTTAATTTCTTGTAAAGTCAGCATATTTAATGCCGATAGTAATCGTTTTTGCATATCAAAATTATGATCCCTATTACCTATGGCAAGCCACAATCGTTGTGAACGCAAACGTAAGTTTTTATCTTTTTCTGCAATGTGCGTCTTTAAACCATGCTTTTGTTGCTGCCAGCTTTGCTCGTCTAATCCACCAATATTACTCAAGTATTGATTTACAAAGTGACTATGGCGATGCAATAAAGTTTTTGCGTCAAATTTAGGGGACTGTATATAAAAGGCAATTCCTGCTCGGGTGTTAAAAGGTGCGTAACCCGCACCAACTAAATAGCCTAACTGCTGTGTTGTGCGTAATTCGTTAAAGTAGTCTTGGTTCATCAAATGGTTTAATGCCATCATTTTAACTTTTTCGTTTACGTCATCGGTTTGAGCCTGGTAATACACCACCATAGCGTGATCATTACACGGTAACTCAATTTCATAGCGTGTTGCTTTTTTAATTTCAAATAAAGGGCGCCTTAAATCGTCAATTGTTGCAGTGTGACGTAAGTGAACGGCCACCTTTTTTTGAAATTCAATAGCGTGGTTTTCTTGCCAGTTACCGTGTAGGAACGACTCAACATGTAATGCTTTAAAAAAGTCTTGTCTAAATTCATTAAATTGCTGAAAACTAGTTGTTTTTAAAGCTGCGGCAAGTTCGTTAGGCTGAGGATTCCAAGGCATTATTTTAGCACCTAAAATACTAAATAATTCGCTAACAGGCTTATTTTGATTGCTATTACGCCAGTGCCTTACTAATTGTTTTTTGTATTCAGCAAAGCGTCTGGCACATATATCTACATTAAATAACGCGTCGAGCAGCTCATCTACTAACTCCAGTTGGCTCGACGATAATCCAGCGGTGTGAAGTGTTAGCCCGCCTTGATGAGATGTTAAATGATAACTAAGCCCTGCAAGCTCAGCAGGGTAAAACTGCTCGCCAACACTGTCCATAAATAAATCGCTAAATAAGCGAGTTAAGGCCATGTGCTTTACGTCTTTCACAGCAAAGTGAGAGTCCATGGCTAAATAAAAGTGGCCTTTAGCTACTCTAAATGTGTTGTCTTGTTTAAACCAAAAATCAAAACCCGGTTTTTTAACTAAAAGAGTAGGTTGGTTTTGAGGCTTTTCTACATCAAAAAGCTCAACATTTTTAGTTAAGTATGGATTAGCCGTGGGTAACAGCATATTTTTTAGAGGTTTGTTAATGTCGCTAAGTGCGTCAAGCCAGCTAGGCGATACATTTTCTACTTTGTAAGGTGTGTTGTACCACGCTGTTTTATGTTCAGGCTCTACATCAGGATGTATAAGTACAATGCGCATATTGTTAGGTTTTAACCATTGCATCGCCATTTCGTGCGTTGCCTTTTTAAAGCCTTCCATTAGGTAGTCACCTTGCACATAATTAAATTCGTCGTAATGCTGCATATTTATGCTTAAACTACTTACCCAATCAATAAGGCGTGATTTTTCTTGGTTATCAAATGCTATTTGTAATAGGTTTTTTTTATCTTGGTACAGGCGTGGTAACTTTTCTGTGTTGTTATTTATTAAGCAAATGTACTCAAAGAGCATTTCGATAATGTCTTCAAAGTATTCAATGCCCTCATCGGTGAGAGCCATACTTATATTAAAATCTTTAAAGTTACTGCCGTTAATGCCACCACCCGCAGAAAGGGCGTTTATCCAACCTTGTTCTTTTAAAATAGAATAGAGCGAACCTTGCCCTTCATAGCCAAGTAAATGCGCGATAAAGCTCACTGTTTTGTGGCGGTAAAAGTCATCAATATTGGGCATTGCAAAACTTACTATTAGCTTTTGCATGTGCTTATGTGGCTCTATATGTAAAATTTTCCCTAGGTCTTGCTCTCTGTAAAGGGGTTCGTTGATCTCGGGTTTTACAGCCTTTTTATTGCCAATAATGTCGTTAAAGTATTTGTTTGCCCAGGTTTGAAGTGTGCCTAACTCTTCATTTGCACATATAACCAGTGTCATCCACTGGGCTTGATAGTGATCATTAAAAAAGTCGCGAAGTTCGTCGCTAATACAGCGTTCTCTGTCTGCTAATGTTTGCAGGTTACCAACAGAGAATTTAGCGAAAGGGTGCGCTGGGTTAACGGTTTCTTTATGGGCCTGATAAATACGGCGTGCATCGTCTTTAATTTTTAGTTTAAATTCAGCTTCTATGGCATTGCGTTCTTTTTCTGTTTCTGTGGCGCTTAACAAGGGGGCAATAAAAAAACGGCTAAATTGTAATAAAGCATGTTTAAATTCTTGATTGTTTATATCAAAAAAATAGCAACTGTGTTCTGTACCCGTCCATGCATTGGTATTACCGCCAGCTTGAGAAACAAAATTATTAAAACTGCCTGAGTCTGGAAATTGATCTGTGCCTAAAAAAAGCATGTGTTCTAAAAAGTGAGCAAGGCCTTGCCTGTCAGAGGGATCGTCAAAATGGCCCGCGTTTACAGCCATTGATGCTGCGGCCTTAGTCGAATCTTTATCTTGCACAAGCAGCACTTTTAGACCATTGTCCAGTGTAAGGGCGTGGTATGCTCTATTATCATTGCGGCTGATATTCAAATGATGCTCCTGAAACTAAATACTTACTAGATAACAATAGAGGATAACTTCAGGGTAGCGAGAATATGCTAAAAGATTTACCTGAATGTCTTGAAAGAACTATTTTTAGAAAAAATAACTTTATGTTGTTAATATAGCTGACAAGTGAGCAAACTGGCTACTGTTTATATTCTTAAATCGGTTGATTTTTTATGAAAACAATCTTAATAATGCGTCACGGCGAAGCGGCCCCTATGCAGGCTGACGATGCGGCAAGAAATTTAACCCAAGTGGGTCATTTAGAAGCAAAAAAAATGGGGCTATGGCTTGCCAAAAACTTTTCTCCAGACGCGCTGTTAGTTAGCCCTTACACACGCGCTCAGCAAACTGCAAATGGAGTGGCTGAAACTATAACGTTTAAATACAGTGAAACGTGTAACGATGTCATCCCAGAAGGCAAACCCCATGTTGCTGCCGATTACCTTGAAACATTAATACAAATGCACCCAGAGTGTAATTGCTGGTTAGTTGTGGCTCACATGCCAATAGTGAGTTATTTGGTTGATCAGCTTTGTCCTGGCAACATGCCAATATTTAACACGGGTGCTGTGGCTGTCATACATTACAATGATGATACTCACCGCAGCGAATATATAAGTATAAACGCCCCTGCTGATTTATAAATAATGAGAAAAATATGACGATTGAACGCCTTCAAACCGGTGCCCGAATGAGCCGTATAGTAAAACACAATGGCACTGTTTATTTGTGTGGGCAAGTATGTGCTGATGCTGAAAAAGACATAACAGAGCAAACGCAAACCATGCTTTATAAAGTAGAAGCGTTACTAGACGAAGCGGGTAGTTCAAAACAGCATATGTTAAGCGCAACAATTTATTTGAAAAGCATGCAGCACTTTGCACAAATGAATGCCGTATGGGATGCGTGGGTTCCGCAAGGACACGCACCAGCACGTGCATGTGTACAAGCTAAAATGGCACGCGATGCGCTATTGGTCGAAATTTCGGTTGTGGCAGCACTCAAGGACTAATTTTGTATGAACAAAGCGCGGGTGGTACTCATAACAGGTTCTAGCCGAGGGATTGGTGCTGCCACCGCTGTTTATTTTGCGCGCCATGGATATGATGTATGTATTAACTATAAGACTGATTTAGTTAAAGCAGAACAGGTTGCCGATAAAATAAGACGTTGTGGCGTAAGGGCCGAACTAGTAAAAGCCGATGTGTCTCAAGAGAGTGATGTTAGCGCTTTATTTTCACGTATAGATGAAGTATTTGGTCGGCTCGACGTGCTTGTAAATAATGCCGGTGTGCTTAAACCGCAAATGCCGATGCTAAATATGGACGCTGAGCGAATTAACCAATTACTCACTACAAATATTACCAGTGCATTTATATGCAGCCGAGAAGCTATTAAGCGAATGTTATCCGGCAGTAGTATCGTCAATGTGTCCTCGGTAGCGGCTAAAACTGGGTCACCAAATGAATACATTGATTATGCAGCCACAAAAGGTGCGATTGATACGTTGACTATGGGTCTAGCTAAAGAGGTTGGTTGCAAAGGGATACGTGTTAATTGTGTTAGGCCTGGCCTTATTTATACTGATATGCACACAGATGGCGGAGAAGAGGGGCGAGTAGAGCGGCTTAAAAGTAATCTTCCTCTGCGTAGGGGTGGGCAACCTGAAGAAGTGGCTGCTGCAATCTATTTTTTAGCCTCAGACTCTGCCTCATTTACTACTGGCGCTTTTATTGATGTAGCTGGTGGCTTATAAATTAAAGTAAAACCGCCAACCAAAACGATAAACTAACTACACTTAAAATAGTTGATAGCACCACCGCTCCAGCAAGCGTCGCTTCATGCTGTTTAATTTGGCTTGCTATTAAATAAGCATTCACGCCAACAGGTGAGGCACTTAATAAAACAAGTACGGTAAGTATTTGAGGGTCGAGCTTAAACAAATACGACCCAATTATTAATACGCCTGCGGGGAGTATTATAATTTTTAGAATAGATGCAAGTAAGGCAGGTTGCCAGTTTGCTGCTATTTTATAAAACGCTAAGTTTGCACCCAATACAAATAGCGCACAGGCAATGGCGGTGGTCGCTAATAATGCCAAACTATCCGTTAAGTTTTTAAATAGTTCAACCCCAGATATATTAATAATTAAGCCACAACCAATACTCAAAACAATAGGGTTTAGCACCATGCTTTTACTAAATTGTAGCCACGAGAACGAACTGCTATTGCCTTTTGCCCCAATTAAATAGGTCAGTGCAAATAATAAAGTACTATGAAACGTGATGATCATAAAAGCAATTGCAATCATCTCTTTGCCCAAGGACGCAATTATAATTGGGATACCTACCAACACCATATTGGAATAACTAGCAGCAAGGCCAAATACGCCATGCTTTTGGTAGTTTTTTGGATGTTTTTTATTTAAATAATACCGATCAACTAAAATACCTAACCCAAAAACACACAGCACTGGAATATAAAAGCTTAAAAACGCAGAAAGACTAATGCTTTGTTTTAAGTCTATTTGCGACATATTCAATAACAAAAAAGCCGGTAAACTTATATAAAATGTGAATTTACTTAGGCCTGCAATGTGCTGTTTGTCAAAAAACGAGAGTCGGCAACAGCTATAACCCAATGCGACAATGAATATAAGTGGAAAAATAATAGAAACAATATGCACGTAATTACTTCCTAGTAATGTGTTGGGTTAGCGTCTAAATTCATCGCTTTGTGGTAAGTTTATCAAAATAAGTACCGCGCCTTTACCACCGTATTCAAGTGGAGCCTGATGCATTGCAATAACGTCTGGATGCTGAACTAGGTACTGAGGAATTTTATGTTTAAGTATTCCTCCACCAATTCCGTGCACTACGCATGCACAGTAATAATGTTGCTTTTTACATTCATGAATAAGCCCTGCTAATTCATCTTTAGCAATTTCTTTGTTTAAGCCATGCAAATCAAGTGTTAAATCAGGTGCAAAGTCGCCTCGGCGTAACTGTTTGGGTAAATAAGTGTCGTGCCCTTCTTTTACGTAATTGACAGTGCCATGGGTGTCTATATCGGGAATATATTCATCTGAGAAATAAAATTCAGATTGAGCCTGCTTTTTTTGCTGGGCAAATTGCTTTGCTTGTGACACCTTAGGCTTTGTATCAAAACGATGAGTATCTTGTTTAAATACTTTAGCGCCTGTGATCGTTTGACGAAATAAGTCTATGTCGTCATTGCTTAGGGACGATTGTGATGGAGAGTCTTTTTTCATAACTATTACCTAAACAAAAAAACGTAAAAACGCAGCGCAAAAGGCGGTACAATACTTAAATGATGGGCAATTGTAATTTGCCTAGCGCATATAGGCAATGCAATCGTCTTAAAGACTCAAAACAGTCAGTAAGCTAATACAGGTAAACATATATGAGCGATTTACAAATAGAAGAAGCAACACTCGAAGAAGCTGTTGCAGAACTGTCAACTTTACATGACTGGTTACGTTGGACTACAAGCCAATTTGCAAGTAGTAGTATATTTTTTGGACACGGTACTGATAACGCATGGGACGAGGCGGTAAGCCTGCTTTTGCCAGCGCTTAGCTTACCCGTTGATGCACCAAAAGAATTAATGCATGCACGTTTAACAAGTACAGAAAAAAATCGTCTAGCGGGTCTTATCGCAGAGCGTATAAACGACTGCACACCAGTACCTTATCTAACTAACATTGCGTGGTTTGCAGGCATGCCGTTTTACGTAGATGAACGTGTACTAATTCCCCGCTCACCATTTGCAGAGCTTATTAGCAATCGCTTTACGCCTTGGCTTTTGGAGCCAAGCTCGGTAAATCGCATTTTAGATTTATGTACAGGGTCGGGTTGTATAGCCATCGCACTTGCACAAGCATTTGAACAAGCGCAAGTAGATGCTGTTGATATTTCGTATGAAGCCCTTGAAGTGACTGATATCAACATTAACGACTATATGTTAAGTGATCGCGTGCTACCTATCCAGTCAGATGTATTTAGTGGTGTAGAAGGTCAAAAGTACGACTTGATTGTTGCCAATCCACCTTATGTTGACGCTGAAGACATGGCAGACTTGCCGCGCGAATTTCACCATGAGCCAGAACTAGGCCTTGCATCAGGCCACGACGGGCTTGACGTAACGCGTACTATTTTAAGTGAAGCCAGTAATCATCTAACTGATAACGGTTTGTTATTTGTAGAGGTGGGGAACTCTATGGTACATATGGATGCACTTTATCCAAATGCACCGTTTGAGTGGATTGAGTTTGAGCAAGGTGGCTTAGGTGTGTTTGTAATTAGCAAAAAGCAGTTAGATGAGTATTTTGCAAAATAGCACTCTTTTGTTTTTGGATTTGTATTAACTAAAACGAGTGTAAATATATAGCTGGGCATGTTAGCCCGGCTATTAGTCGTCATTAGGAATGAGGAAAGTTAATGGCAGGTAATAGCATTGGGCAGTTATTTAAAGTGTCCACCTTTGGAGAGAGCCACGGTGTTGCTTTAGGCGGCGTTGTTGACGGCACTCCAGCAGGTCTTGAATTAACAGAGGCCGACTTACAAATAGACTTAGATCGCCGTAAGCCAGGGCAAAGCCGTTATACAACGCAGCGCCGTGAGAGCGATCAAATAAAAATATTAGCAGGCGTTTTTGAAGGTAAAACAACCGGTACAAGTATTGGTTTATTAATCGAAAATACCGACCAACGTTCACAAGATTACGGCAAAATCAAAGATGTGTTTCGCCCAGGTCATGGCGATTACAGCTACTGGCACAAATATGGTCTTCGTGATTATCGCGGAGGAGGCCGCTCTTCTGCACGCGAAACAGCAATTCGCGTTGCGGCAGGGGCCATTGCTAAAAAGTACTTAAAACAATTTCATGGTATTGAAGTAAAAGCATGCTTGAGCCAGCTAGGGCCAATAAAAGCCGAAAGTTACGATTGGGATGAAGTTGAAAACAACTTGTTCTTTTTCCCTGATGCTAGCAAGCTAGAAGCACTTGACGAATATATGCGAGACCTTAAAAAACAAGGTGACTCAGTCGGCGCTAAAGTGAAAGTCGTGGCGAGCAACGTACCTGTAGGGCTAGGCGAACCTGTGTTCGACCGATTAGATGCTGAAATTGCACATTCACTAATGAGCATCAACGCCGTTAAAGGCGTTGAAATTGGTGATGGCTTTGATGTAGTAGAGCAAAAAGGTTCAGAGCATCGTGATGAACTAACGCCTGAAGGTTTTACATCAAACCATGCTGGTGGTGTTTTAGCTGGAATTTCTACAGGACAAGATATTATTGCCTCTATTGCGCTTAAACCTACATCAAGCATTACTATTCCAGGTAAGAGTATTAATACTAGCAACGAACCGGTAGAGATGATCACCAAAGGTCGTCACGACCCGTGTGTGGGCATTCGTGCCATACCCATTGCTGAGGCAATGATGGCCATTACGCTAATGGACCATTTATTGCGTCAACGCGGTCAAAACCCGCATGTGAACCACGAACACGGGCCAATTAACGGCTCTGTTTAACGTTTGAAGTTAGTCATATAAAAGCGCGTTTTTCGCGCTTTTTGTTTATGTAAAAGAGTTAAAGTGGTTTAAGGCGCAGTTCAACTTTACCGTTATATAATTTTCTATAGAGGTAAATTATGCAAGATTCAATTCAAACACATAGTAAATACGCTAAACAAAATGCAGCATTAAAACGCTTAGAAAGGTTTAGTCAACTAACCGACAGTAGTATTCGTTTTCCTTTTACAAACTTTAGGTTTGGCATTGAGGCAGTTATTGGTTTTGTGCCAGTTGTAGGGGATGTGATAGGGCTTATTTTATCTAGTTACGTATTATTTGAAGCTCAAAAGCTAGGTATAAGCTGGCATATTAAATTACGGATAATTATTAATATGCTGATAGACTTTTTTGTCGGATCAATTCCTCTTTTTGGCGATATATTTGATGCGTTTTTTAAAGCGAATACCCGAAATACACACATTTTAAAAAAGCATATTACTAAGCAATTAAATAAAGACAATATTGAGTAATTTTTAGTATTAACTTCGTGGTTGATTAATGTACAGTTAGGGAGTCCGTTTTAACAAGGAATAGGTCATGGAACTATTTATTGGCAATAAAAACTACTCAAGCTGGTCGTTACGCGCGTGGTATTTAATGAGTAAATTTGAATTGGAGTTTGATGAAAGCCAGCTTGTACTCGATACCCCACACTTTTACAGCGAGCTAAAAAAGCATTTTACAGTTCTAAAAGTGCCAGCATTAATTGATGGTGATTTACAAGTCTGGGATTCACTTGCCATTTGTGAATACATTAATGATGCGTACCTTTCACAAGCTGCATGGCCAAAATATGTTACGCAACGTGCAACAGCGCGTGCTTTAAGCGCTGAAATGCACTCAGGCTTTATAGCGCTTAGAAGAGAAATGCCAATGAATATTCGTGCAAAGCGTAAAATCATACTCTCTGATGATGCTATAAAAGACATTGCCCGCATTGACGACATTTTTAGTAAACAACAGGTAATTTACCCAAATCAGTGGATGTTTGGTGATTTCAGTATTGTTGATGCTATGTATGCCCCCATTGTACTGCGGTTAAAAACGTATCAGATAACCTTGTCTAAAGCCGCCAACAGTTACTGCCAACATGTATTAGCATGCCCTGTATTACAGAGCTGGATAACTCAAGCTCTTCAAGAAACCGATATAGTAGATGCTGATGAAGCCGGCGTTGATTTAAAAATATAGCAAGTAAGCGACTTTTACTTTAGCTGTAAAAGCCCGTACAATTCGTTTCGTTTTTAATGTGCCGCTGGGCGCTGTAACCGAGACGAATTAGCCATATTTTATGCATCAAATAGCTGATCTTATTTCTATTTTTGAAGGCACTTTTTATCAAAGCCACAATACACGGCTGATCAAAGGTGATTGCGAGCCCGTATACCTTCCCGCAACACACAACACCCCTTATCACCAAATTGTGTTTGCGCATGGCTTTTATGCTAGTGCCTTACATGAAATAGCCCATTGGCTAGTGGCGGGCATTGATCGTCGACAACAAGAAGATTATGGATATTGGTATTGCCCTGATGGCCGTGATAAACACCAGCAGGCTGAATTTGAAAGTGTAGAAGTTAAGCCGCAAGCCATAGAATGGTTATTAAGCGCTGCTGCGGGTTTTTCTTTTAATGTATCGGTTGATAATTTAAATGGTGAGCAAACATGCCGGTTTGATTTTCAACAGCGAGTGCACCAGCGTGTAATTAACTTGATAGAAAACGGATTTAACCCACGAACAGAATCACTATTAATTGCTCTTGCCAATTTTTACAATACACCATGGCCAATGACCGCAAAGCAGTTTAATTGGCAACATCCTCAGGAGTTTTGTGATGCAGTTTAAATTAGGTTTAATTATAAACCCTGTAGCAGGATTAGGCGGAAGCGTTGCCCTTAAAGGAAGCGATGGAGCGCAAACCGCTGCAAAAGCTATTGAGCTAGGTGCACAGCCTAAAGCAAATAGCCGCACTAAAGCCGCACTCGAAGTACTGCTTCCGTATAAAGAATGCCTTACAATTTATACTGTAAATGGCGATATGGGCGAACACACTGCAAAAGCTCTAGGCTTTAACGTAGAAATTGTTTACAACACCGATACGATAACTACACCAGATGACACGGAGCAGGCTGCAAAGCTATTAAAAAATGCCGGTGTTGACCTATTGTTGTTTGCAGGAGGCGATGGCACCGCACGTAATGTGTGTCATGCTATTGAAGACACCGCTCCAGTACTAGGAATTCCCGCAGGCTGTAAAATCCATTCTGGCGTCTATGCTATTACGCCTAAAGCCGCCGGGCGTGTTGTTGAAATGCTGGTAAATGGCGAGTTAGTCACTTTGGCTGATGCCGATATAATGGATATTGATGAAGATGCCTTTAGACAAGGCACGGTAAAAGCAAAACGTTTTGGCGAGATGCAAATACCTAGAGAAGTACGTTATGTGCAAGCCGTTAAAAATGGCGGTAAAGAAACTGACGAATTAGTACTTTCAGATATAGCGGCCCACGTAGTGAGCGAAATGGACGAAGAAACACTTTACATTATGGGTAGTGGCTCAACCGTTGAAGCTATAATGGAAGAAATGGGTCTTGAGAACACTTTGCTAGGTGTTGATTTAATAAAAGACCAAACACTTATAGCCCAAGATTTAACAGCCGCTGAGTTACTAGAACTTACCCATGAGCAAAATACAAAACTTGTGATCACTTTAATCGGTGGGCAAGGGCATATTTTTGGTCGTGGGAATCAGCAATTAAGCCCTGCTCTGATCCGTGCTATTGGCAAAGAAAATATTATTGTTGTTGCAACAAAAACTAAATTACAAGCGCTGAATGGTCGCCCATTAATTTGTGACACAGGCGACAGTGAATTAGACGATGAATTAACAGGTTACATGAAAGTAACCACCGGATTTAACGACCATATTATGTATGCAGTAGGGCACCAATACCAAGATGAAACGGGTGCTATACAAAATCAGGAGATGAACAAGTGACCTTAGTAAACTATATTGACGCGGCCCAACAGTATTATGACGATTTAGTGATCAAAGCAACGGATGACGAATTATTTGCAGGCGGCTACTTACGGGGTCATTTTGATCTAGCTGTAGGCTATGCTGAAGTTGAGCAACTTACTATTAGTATTGAGCAGCTAAACGAAACAGTAGAGCAAAGCTTGGTAAAAGCTTACCGTAACGGTGAACTTAACGAAGAAGACAAAGCATTAGTTGTTCGCTTATGGGAAGAAGTAAAAGCGCTCGCTTAATAGCCAAATGAATAAAAAAAGCACGATTATCTTAGGTAATCGTGCTTTTTTTGTTTAACGTTCCTAAAATAGCTTTTTACGTTAATTTACTGTTGCGTATTAATGCGATATTGTTACTTAAATAAATTTTAATGAGCGAAATACAATGAATAATAATCAAGATGCTTTACCTTCAGGAGTAGTTGCGCGCTTCTTGAATGTAGTTGAGCGGGTTGGTAATAAATTACCCGATCCAGCAATTATATTTTTATTTGCCATGCTATTGATATGGGGTTTGTCGTGGTGGTTCTCTGGCGTAAGTTTTGATGCAATCGATCCGCGTACTGGCGAAGCGATTATCATCAATAATATGCTTGCCAGCGATTCGTTGGCCACGTTTTTATCTTCTATGGTTAAAACGTTTACAGGCTTTGCTCCTTTGGGCGTGGTACTTGTAGCTATGTTAGGTGTGGGTGTAGCTGAGCACTCAGGTTTTATTAATACTGGCCTTAAGCTGATGTTAAAAGTAACACCTAAAAAGCTGTTAACACCGTCTATTATTTTAGTTGCTATTGTAAGTCACACAGCGACTGATGCAGGTTATGTGTTGGTGATACCGTTAGCTGGCGTAATCTTTTATGCAGCAGGAAGGCACCCTTTAGCGGGGATTGCAGCGGCATTTGCCGGTGTAAGTGGTGGCTTTGGCGCCAACTTTATTCCATCAGGAATAGACCCACTACTACAAAGCTTTACGCAAAGTGCTGCCCATATTATTAACCCTGATATGTCGATAAACCCATTAAATAACTGGGCGTTTGCGTCTGCTTCAAGTATGTTTATTGTATTACTTGGTTGGTATATTACCGATAAAATTATTGAGCCTCGTTTACAAAATACGCCGCTTGATGGAAACAGTGAAGATTTACCTGTTTTTGAAGATGCTCGTAGCGATGAAAAACGTGCATTTTTTATAGCAAGCAGCGTGATGATTGCTGGTATTGCTCTTCTTGCTTATGTCTCTGCTCCTGCTGACTCTGCAATGCGCAGTAGCGATGGCTCATTAACTAATTTCCGTTCACCTTTAATGCAATCTATTGTGCCGTTGATCTTTTTATTATTTTGGATCCCAGGCGCTGTATATGGCTTCACAGTTGGCACATTTAAAAGCTCTAAAGACATGATTGATGCTATGAGCAAAGCGATGGGCGGTATGGCTTATTATATTGTAATGGCCTTTTTCTGTGCATTATTTATTGCCGCATTTAGTAAATCAAATTTAGGGGCTTTACTTGCTATCGAAGGGGCGCAGTTATTAAAAGCCATGGCACTACCAAGTTCGGTAACGGTGGTAGGCATTATATTTTTAACCGCATTTGTAAATTTATTTGTTGGCTCTAGTTCGGCCAAGTGGGCCTTACTAGGTCCGGTGTTTGTGCCTATGTTAATGCAACTAGGTATTTCCCCCGATTTAACGCAAGCGGCTTATCGTGTTGGTGACTCTAGCTCTAATATTATTACACCACTAATGCCTTACTTTCCGTTGGTTGTAGTTTACTGTCAAAAATACGTTAAAAGTACCGGCATTGGTACGCTAATAGCGATGATGCTGCCATACTCGGTCGCATTTTTAATTGGTTGGAGTTTATTTTTACTTGGTTATTGGGCATTGGGTATTCCGTTAGGGTTAGATGCAAGTTACGTTTATCCAGCTGTAGCGCCGTAAAAAACAATCACCATAATAAAGTAAAGGCCT
This sequence comes from Pseudoalteromonas sp. H71, assembly GCF_001468485.1. Taxonomy (GTDB): domain Bacteria; phylum Pseudomonadota; class Gammaproteobacteria; order Enterobacterales; family Alteromonadaceae; genus Pseudoalteromonas. The sequence goes on along the minus strand of NZ_LODI01000002.1, from coordinate 93,838 downwards.
CACCATTCATTGGTTAGGCCTTTTTATTTTAAGTGAATTATTTACTGAGGGGTTTAGAGACGCTGCGTTTAGAAGATAATAGTGGCTTGCTTTTGCAGCGATTGGGCTTGCCTGATACTTAAACTCAAGACATAAAAAAACCTTGCTCACTGTCGTGGCAAGGTTTTTTTAATAAAGACGTGTTGCTTACTTAGCGGTAAAGCTAACTGGGCGACGTTCTTTACGAGGTCCGCTACGCTTATCACCGCGTGGGCCATCGTTACGTTTTCTATCACCAGATGGGCGTTCGCCACGTGGCTCAGATGGGCCTTGATCTTGTGTAATTGTCATACCCATTGGGCGTTTACAAATAAACACTTTTTGGAAATGATCTAGTACATCTTTAGGCATGTTTTGCGGTAATTGAACCGTACTATGCTGATCGTGAAGACGAATATCACCAATAAACTTGCTTGATATATCAGCTTCATTAGCGATTGCGCCAACGATGTTCTTAACCTGAACACCATGCTCACGACCCACTTCGATACGGTAAGTATCCATAGGGCCTGCATCACGGCTGTTACGCTCGCGAGGTTTACGCTCAGCGCGTTCACCACCACGTTCGTTACGACGTCCGCGATCACCACGGTCATTGCGTGGGCTGCGTTCGTTACGCTCACGTGGTTGAATTTTAACTTCTTCAACTTTGATTGGCGACTGTTGCTGCGCTAAACACAGTAAAGCACCCGCTAAGCTTTCAAGAGGAAGGTCAAGTTTTTCAGCCATGTTAGTAGCAACGTCGTTAAAGAACGTAATGTCTTTGTTTTCAAGCGCAATACTTAATTTTGCTTGTAACGCAGCGATACGTTTTTCTTCAACAATTTTAGCTGTAGGTAATTCAACCTGTGCAATTTCAGACTTAGTATGACGAATGATATTTTTAAGTAAGTAACGTTCGTTATGCTTAACAAATAAAATTGCTTTACCAGTACGACCAGCACGACCTGTACGACCAATACGGTGAACGTAGGCTTCAGAATCTTGTGGAATATCGTAGTTGATAACTAAGCTTAAACGGTCAACATCAAGACCACGTGCTGCTACATCTGTTGCAATAACAACATTTAGCATACCACTTTTTAAGCGATCAACCGTGCGTTCACGTGCTTGCTGGTTCATGTCACCGTTAAGTGGAGCAGCAGAGAAACCTTCGCGCTCTAACAACTCAGCAAGTTGAACTGTGTCATTACGTGTACGAACGAAAACAATAGCACCTTCATATTGCTCAGCTTCTAAAAAGCGAACAATCGCTTTGTTTTTATGTACGCTTGCATTCCAAAACACTTGCTCAACAGACGATACTGTCGAGTTACGCGCAGAGATATGAACCTGTTCAGGGTTATTCATATACTTGCTGCTGATGTTTTGAATTTGCTTAGGCATAGTCGCAGAGAAAAGACATGTTTGCTTTTCGCGCGGTGTTTTTTCCATGATGCTTTCTACATCATCGATAAAGCCCATACGTAACATTTCATCGGCTTCATCAAGCACAAGTGCCTGAAGAGCGTCAAACTTGATAGTGCCACGGTTTATGTGATCGATTAGTCGACCCGGTGTAGCAACAATGATTTGAGCGCCACGACGAAGTGCGCTTAATTGAATGCTGTAACTTTGGCCACCGTATAGTGCTAATACTTCAACACCACGAGTACCTTTTGCATATTGTTCAAATGCCTCAGCAACTTGGATCGCAAGCTCACGTGTAGGTGTGAGTACAAGGATCTGTGGCTGTTTCACAGACGGGTCAATATTGTTTAGTAACGGCAGTGCAAATGCTGCGGTTTTACCTGTACCCGTTTGTGCTAGTCCCAGTACGTCCTTTCTTTCTAGCAATAACGGTATACATTGAGCTTGGATTTCAGATGGTGTCTTGTAACCCAACTCTTCAACTGCCTTCAAAATTGCAGGAGAAAGATTTAGAGATTCAAACGTGACTGGTTCTGACATTAATACGCCTCAACGAATTTAAAGAGGCGCGCATTATATAGGATTAGCGAGGCAAATGCTTGTATAAATTGAAACTAATTTGTATGTGCTTGATGTTGGTTGAAATTTAACCAGTCGAATAATTGGATTATTAAACTGGTTAACAAATTTGATACAAGATTACTTATACAAGCCTAGATTTTCTTTTGCGTAAGCTTCAAATTCGGTAAAACCGCCTATGTGGTTTTGATCAACAAAAATTTGTGGAACAGTAGGGCAAGGTTTACCGGCTGACTTTTCTAAATCTGCTTTGCTTATACCTTCTTTTATAATGTCGATGTAACGATATTTAAAATCATCGCGCTCGTTAGCAAGTTGCTCTGCAACATCTTTGGCACGAACACAAAATGGGCAGCCTTCACGGCCAAAAATTACTGTAAGCATGGTGCTCTCCTTTATTTGATTGACTTTAGTTTAAATGATTAAAAAATATAATAAAGCGCAAAAAAGTGATTGTGCCATTCTATTATTACAATGGACATTAAGCTGAGCGAGTTATGAACGGCTTAACTCACCACGTTCTTGCTGCTATTCCTAATTGGGTTGAGTAGCCCATTGCGTGTGCCGTTATCTGTAAATTTGCATCTATTACGTAATAAGTTGGAAAAGCGCCTACTTTATAATTTGATTGGGTGTATTGATTACCCAGTAGTATAGGGATATTAAGGTTTAGGTCATCTATAAATTGAATAACCTGCTGCTCATTTTTATAATCAAGGGCAATACCAATTACATTAATGTCAGAGTCTATTAACGTGCTTTCTAAGTTGGGCATGCTATATCGGCATACCGAGCACCAAGGAGCAAAAAAATACACAATAGTTGTATTTCCTTTAAGCTCTGCGATGCTAAACCGCTCGCCGCTTTCATTTAAAACAGGCAAGTTAAAATAAGGGGCAGGAGTGTGGTTTGTTTCAAGTAAATTACGCGTTTGGTAGGCACTTGCTAAGTAAAACACGAGTATTGCTAAACTTAAATTTATTAACGTGCTACGTATTAATGCCATTGATTTTATCTGACCTATTTATAATTAAAAGCCAACCCTAACATAAATGCTAAGCAGCCACTTTTATTTGATAGGCAGAGCTTTAGCGTTTGCTTGTGTATCAAGCCCAGTTGCCAATAAAGCATCTATTTTAAACTTACTCTTTTACACAAAATATGCTTCTAGTGAAAAGGTTCAGCAGAAAACGGTAATGACTTTCTGGTTACATTTTAACAGTTGAATTTATAAATTTAACCCTAAGTTCTATATTTGAGATGCAGATATAGAGTATGTTTTTTAACTGGCAAAGGAGACCTAGATCATGAGCAATTATTTACAACCAGCAATGAAAATGCCTTCACTTAATGTTAAAGACAATGATAATAACCTTGCTGACGTTTCGGCTCGACAGACAGTTTTACCCTGGAAAATGATAGTAATTTATCGCGGAAAGCACTGCCCACTATGTACTAAACAACTTAATGCACTTGCTAAAATGAAAGATAAATTTAAAGATGCAGGGGTAGAGATTGCAGCCGTTAGTGGCGACAGCCATGCACAATTAACCGAGCATCTAAATGATTTACAGGTTAACTTTCCTCTTTACAGTGGCTTATCTTTATCGCAAATGACGGATTTAGGTTTGTATATTAGTGAACCACGCAGTGAAAAAGAAACCGATCACCCATTTGCTGAACCTGCTATTTTTGTAATTAACGAGCATGATCAAATTCAGATACTAGATAAATCAAATGCACCTTTTTCACGCCCTGATTTAAATGATTTGTTGGCTGGTATTGAGTTTATTCGCGAAAACGATTATCCAATTCGTGGCACATTAACACACTAATTAGCGATGAATACTTAGCGCTAATCTACAATACTGAACAACCATTTTGAGGAATTAAAAGCATTTGACTTTTTAATGCCTCAAAATGGGTTACTAATTTCACTAGTTTATAAAATGAGGAATTTTTTTAAATATTTTAATTTATTTACTTGAAAATATTTTTACCGTCCATATATAGTTTAGTAGGACGCCTGATGGGTCCTAAACTAAACTTAAACAATTGAAATTTATATTATTAATTTATATTTGTTAGCGCTTGTTCAAATGAAAAGTGCAAACAAAATATCGCTTAAATACGAGGATATTATTATGCGTACAGTAGACTTATCACCACTTTATCGTTCATTCATTGGATTTGATCATTTAGCGTCTTTAATGGATGCTGCGGCGAATACAGACAAACAGCCGAGCTTTCCTCCTTACAATATTGAAGCACTCGATCAAGACAGATACCAAATTACTATGGCTGTTGCCGGATTTAGCGACAACGAGCTAAGCATTGAGTCAGAAAATAACACATTAAAAGTAGCGGGTATAAAAGCTAATAAAGATGAAAACAAAGAACGTAAGTTTATTCATCAAGGAATTGCAGAACGCAACTTTGAGAGAAAGTTTCAGCTAGGAGACCATGTTAAAGTACTTGGCGCCGACTTAGCAAACGGCTTGCTAACAATAGAGCTAAAGCGCGAGATACCAGAAGCTTTAAAGCCGCGTAAAATTGAGATTGGCCAAGGTCGACTACTAGAAGACAGCTAACCTCGTTATTAACAACATTATTTTCCCCTGATTATTTGGCCGCCTCTTTTGAGGCGGCTTTTTTGTGTCATAAAGACTCAATGTTATTTATGTAGTGTGTAGCTTGATTAAGTGTCTCTTCGCGTAATTCATCGTCTTGCTTATCCCAATTTCTATAAACCATGCCTATGCGTGGGTTTTTCTCTAGTTTTTCGCGGTGTGTTTGCATAAAACGCCAATATAAACTGTTCAGTGGGCAAGCTTTATCCCCCATTTTTTGTCTCACGTCGTATTGACAATTTTTGCAGTAGTCGCTCATTTTATTGACGTAATTACCACTTGCAGCATAAGGTTTGGTAGCAATAATTCCATCGTCTGCAAATTGGCTCATTCCACGTGTGTTGGGCATTTCAACCCACTCAATGGCATCTATGTAGACACCTAAGTACCAGTTATCAACATCATCAGGGTTTATCCCGCTGAGTAAACAAAAGTTACCAATAATCATTAAGCGCTGAATATGATGAGCGTAGGCGGTGTCTAAGCTCTGCTTTAACGAGTGGCTCAAACAGTTCATTTTTGTATTACCATCCCAAAAATATTTAGGTAGCTTATTATTGGCTTTTAGTTGATTTTTAGTCGCGTAGTCGGGCATGTTTACCCAATAAACAGCACGAACGTATTCTCGCCAACCGAGTATTTGCCTGGTAAACCCTTCAACTTGTGAAAGTGATATTTCGTCAGGCCGTTGCTTGAATTCAGATATTACACGTTTGATTACATACAAGGGGTGAAGAAGTTTAGTGTTTAGGGCAAAAGAGAGCCTGCTATGGTAAAGACTGGTATTGTCTTTACTTTGATCTGTCATTGCATCCTGAAATTTACCAAAATTGACAAGTAAATATTTACAAAAGTATTCAAGAGATTCTTTGGCTTGCTTACGAGAGGTCGACCATTCGAGTTTCTCTACATTTATTTCACCGAAATAAGCTACATCATGCTTTTTTAAACGAGTAATGATATGACTCACATCATTTTTAAATAATTTAGGCTCTGGGATAGATTTTAAGTCTTGCTTAGAAAATTTATTGCGATTATTGCTGTCGTAGTTCCATTTACCGCCAGCTGGTTTATCGCCTTCCATCAACAGATCATATTGCTTACGCATAGCACGGTAAAAGTGCTCCATAGTTACGTGCTTATCTTTTTTGAATCGATCTTTAATATCGCCAAAAGGCAGTAAAAAATGTTCAGAGTCATATGCTGACACATTTATTGCGTTTGATTTTTCAAAATCAGCCAATTGCTTTTTTAACCTAAATTCGTCCGGGTATAAGTATTCTATAGAAGTGCAGTTATATTCTTTTGCAATACGATTCAGCAGTGCAGGTAGGTTTTCATCCTGATGTGTGTCGTCAAGTGTTAAGTGTAAGACATTAAAACCTGCTGATTTCAACGCAGTTGCAAAGTTTTCCATTGCATTAAAAAAAGCACACAGCTTTTGTATGTGGTGTTTAACGTAGTCGGTTTCTTGTTTTAATTCTGCAATAAGGTAAACGACGTCATCGTCTTTATTTTTAAACCAAGAATGAGAAGGGTTGAGTTGGTCGCCTAAAATGAGTCTTAGCGTTTTATAAGCCGCCATAATAAAGCCAAAAAATGAAAATTAATACGTAGGTATTTGCCTAACCGATCGCTGTTTTTTAACAACTTAATTTACAATTTACGTTCTATTTATATTATTAAATCAATTTTAGAGGGTTTAATTAGGGGTTGATGATCTTTTAGGGTTGAGATTTGTTCAGACTAGGGGGGTAATCGCGGCGCGAGGTGTTTAACCTAGTGGGCAGTCGATAACTGCTCCTGCTTTATTCTACTGGCTTTCATTCATGTAAGTATAAGTAAAGACCGAGCAAAGCTTCTGCGTCCTGCTCACGCCCCTACTTGCGTCCATGTAGGCAACAAAGCGTGAATAGCCTTTAGGAAGCCCCCCTCGGGCAGCGCCTGTTTGGCATTAATGCTTCGTTATCGCCAATTTATGGGGAATAACAGCACTACACAAGCTCTGCCTTGCCTGAATACCAAACAGACTGCTTCAAATTCAATCTTAAAAGGTCAACAGACCCTAAAACTACTTTAATTATTACTTCGCTTTTGTTGCATAAGTTCGCTTAAGCAAACCACATTAGAGACATTAAACAGTGTGTCATTCGTAAAGCGTTCAAAATAGGTCAGAACATTACGCCATGCTAAATGGGTATCTTCCTTAAATAGTCGACCCAAGTGCTCTACTAAAGTTATATAAAATATATCTGTAAGGGGCTTTATATCACTTTGCTGAATATTTAATTTTTTTAAAAACTGTAAATGATGACTCAAAAATGGCGCAACAGATGATGGGTTATCTATATTTTTGATTATGCGCTCTAAGGTACAATATAAAATGTAACTTTTTTCGTTAAATTGCTCAGCGCTCGGTATCTTCATTGATACATTAGATTGCTCGAGCTTTTTGTGGAATCGTGCAGTAAATGCGTGAAAGTTTGGTTTTATGATACCAAGACTTTTTAACAAAACGGATTTATGTGAATTCATCATAGCCTCACAGAAAGGAAAAACTTATTTTTATAATTCTTTTTTATTATTATAGTTTGCGTAACAAAAATCACACGTTTTTTTGATGAAAAAGTATTAATTATGAAATAACTTTTTGAGTTTTATACATTTAAAAATAAAAATGAGAGTGGTTATTGATTCGTTTTTACTGTATTTGCTCTGTTTAAACTGTAAATCATACATCAACGAGAATAGCTCTATACCTTTAATAGGTATAATGAGTATTTTGTTTAGCGTCTTTGAGCACAATATTTAAAAAGTTATTCGTTATTATGGTTGCTAATCATCCCCAACATCCCTATAATAGCGGCCATTGTTTAGTCTGTTTTAAAACAACTAACAGCGATATTAAATCAAGGTTTGATATCTATTGGCGCGGGATGGAGCAGCCTGGTAGCTCGTCGGGCTCATAACCCGAAGGTCGTCGGTTCAAATCCGGCTCCCGCAACCAATTCTACTAATAAGTGTAAACTTATTATTTTATATCGCGCATTCTACGTAATGCGCGTTTTGCGTTTAAGCTAATGCAGTTTAATTTGGTCATTTACTGACTCGCAACCAAGCTCGGCCCTAGGCCACACAGTTTTATGCTTTATTGGTGTGACGCCCCGCTTGGTTCGGGGCGTTGTTGTATCTGCACCTTTCTTAATTTATGGCGGTTGTCATTAAATTAAAATTTAAACTCAGTATTTTAGGGCTATAAGCCCTTTTTTTGTTTGTATGGAGGATTTTCGTGACAAAACTTGAACAAGATTTAGTAACCATGTTAACGCCTGCGGTAGAAATGTTAGGCTTTGAGTTACATGGTCTTGAATTTGTACAAGCGGGTCGCCATTCTACCTTAAGAGTATATATTGCTCATGAGGATGGGATCTCAGTTGATAACTGTGCGGACGCTAGTCGCCAAATTAGTGCGATATTAGATGTCGAAGACCCAATTACAAATGAATATGATTTGGAAGTGTCGTCTCCTGGTGTTGATCGTCCATTATTCAAACAAGATCACTACGAGCAGGCGCAAGGAGAGGAAGTACGCGTGCGTACTAAGCTTCCACAAGACGGTCGTCGAAATTTTAAAGGCGACTTAATAGCAGTTAGCAGCGATATGATCACACTGTCAAGCGATGGTGTAGAGCATTTGATCATGCTTAGTAATATAGAACGTGCGAATTTAATCGCAAAGTTTTAAATTCGAGTGCGAAGGAATAGGGCAAGCGAGGCATTACCCATGGCAAAAGAGATATTATTGGTTGCTGAAGCCGTTTCCAATGAGAAAGCGGTTCCAAAAGAAAAGATTTTTGAAGCATTAGAGTTCGCACTAGCGACGGCGACAAAGAAAAAACACGATGGTGAAATTGAAGTACGTGTATCAATTGACCGTAAAACAGGTGATTACGACACGTTCCGCCGCTGGCAGATTGCTGAAGTTTTAGAAGATGGGTCATTAGAAAACCCGTACAGCGAAATAACTTTGGAAGCTGCGCAGGTTGAAGAGCCTGATTTACAGCTTGGTGATTTTGTTGAAGAGCAAATTGATTCAATCAAATTTGACCGCATCACCACACAAATGGCTAAACAAGTAATCGTACAAAAAGTACGTGAAGCTGAGCGTGCTTTAGTGGTTGACGCATATAAAGATCAGGTTGGTGAGTTAGTAACAGGTGTTGTTAAAAAAGCAACGCGTGATTCAATCGTACTTGACTTAGGCAACAACGCAGAAGCCGTTATTTACCGTGACGACATGTTACCACGCGAAAACTTCCGCCCAGGCGACCGTATTCGTGGTCTTTTATATGAAGTTAAGCCAGAAGCTCGCGGCGCACAATTATTTGTAACGCGTTCTAAACCTGAAATGCTGATGGAGTTATTCCGCATTGAGGTGCCAGAAATTGGCGAAGAAATGATTGAGCTGCGTGCTGCTGCGCGTGATCCTGGTTCACGCGCTAAAATCGCGGTTAAATCTAATGACAAGCGCATTGATCCAATTGGCGCATGTGTAGGTATGCGTGGTGCCCGTGTTCAGGCTGTTTCGTCTGAGCTTGGTGGTGAGCGTGTTGATATTGTACTTTACGATGACAACCCAGCTCAATTTGTTATTAATGCAATGTCGCCGGCTGAAGTTGCTTCTATAGTAGTAGATGAAGACACTCACTCAATGGATATCGCAGTTGAAGCCGATAACCTAGCACAAGCCATTGGACGTAATGGTCAAAACGTTCGTTTAGCAAGCCAGTTAACTGGTTGGGAACTAAACGTAATGACAGTTGACGAAATGCGTACTAAAAATGAAGCAGAATCAGATAAGTTACTTAACTTATTCACTGAAAATTTAGATATCGATGATGAGTTTGCAACACTACTTATCAACGAAGGTTTCTCAACGCTTGAAGAAGTTGCCTATGTGCCAGCCTCTGAGTTTTTAGAAATCGACGGTCTTGACGAAGAGACTGTGGACGTTTTACGTTCACGTGCTAAAGATGCATTAACAACAAAAGCGCTTAAAACAGAAGAAAGCTTAGAGGGCGCAGAGCCAGCTGAAGACTTACTTGCGCTTGAAGGGTTAGAGCGTCACCTAGCATTTGTAATGGCAAGCAAAGGTGTTGTAACACTTGAAGACTTGGCAGAACAAGGTATTGACGAATTAGTTGATATCACAGAGCTTTCATCTGAACAAGCAGGTGAGCTTATAATGGCTGCACGAAATATTTGTTGGTTTGCAGACGAGTAATTTATTAACGGAGGTATTACACACTATGGCAGAAGTAAATGTTGAAAAACTAGCCGGCGATATAGGTACAACTGTTGATAAATTGCTACAGCAATTTTCGCAAGCGGGTATCACTAAGCAGGCAACTGATAATGTAACTGAAGCAGAAAAAGCAACGTTACTTGATCATTTAAGCAAGTCACATGGTGGCACGGGCTCTGAAGGCCCTGCACGCATGACTTTACAACGTAAGAGCAAAAGCACACTAAATGTGACTGGCTCTACAGGTAAAGCGAAAGCAGTTCAAGTTGAAGTTCGCAAAACACGTACCTACGTGAAGAAAAGCGCAATGGAACAAGAGCAAGAGCAGCAACGCTTAGCCGCTGAAGAAAAAGCGCGTCTTGAAGAGCAGCAAAAAGCTGAACAAGCAGCCGCTGAGTTAAAGGCAAAACAAGAGGCAGAACGTAAAGCGAAAGAAGACGCTGATCGTAAAGCCAAAGAAGAAGCTAAACGTAAAGCTGATGCTGAGCGTAAAGCGAAACAAAAGCAGATGACCCCAGAGCAAAGTGCTAAGTCTGAGAAAGATCGCATCGAAGCTGAGCGTCTGCAAAAAGAAGCAGAAGAGGCCGCATTGAAGAAAGCTGAAGAAGAAGCGAAACGTCAGGCAGAAGAAGCAAGAAAACTAGCTGAAGAAAATTCAGCTCGTTGGAAGAAAGAAGAAGAAGAGCGTAAGAAGCGTGAAGAAACAGCAGATCACCACCTTACGACTTCAACTTACGCACGTGAAGCAGAAGATGTAGCTGATGCTCGCGAAGAGCAAGGCTCACGCCGTGCGAAGAAGAAGAAAAAAGCGCCAGCAAAAGATAAGTTTGCAGCGTCTAAAGGTAAAAAAGGTAAGCTAAAAGCACCTGCTTCATTACAGCATGGTTTCCAAAAACCAACGGCTGATGTTAAAAATGAAGTGCGTATTAGCGAAACAATTACAGTTGCTGAGCTTGCATCACGTATGGCTGTTAAAGGCGCTGAAGTTGTAAAAACAATGATGAAAATGGGTGACATGGTTACGATTAACCAAGTTATTGACCAAGAAACTGCACAACTAGTAGCAGAAGAAATGGGTCATAAAGTTATCATTGTTAAAGAAAACGAATTAGAGCAAACAGTACTAAATGACCGCCACGAAGATGGCAAGTCTGAGCCGCGTGCTCCAGTAGTTACTGTTATGGGTCACGTTGACCATGGTAAAACATCGACGCTTGATTACATTCGTTCAGCTAAAGTTGCTTCAGGCGAAGCCGGTGGTATTACGCAGCACATTGGTGCATACCACGTTGAAACTAACGGCAACATGATCACATTCTTAGATACACCGGGTCACGCCGCGTTTACATCAATGCGTGCTCGTGGTGCTAAAGCGACTGATATTGTAATCCTAGTTGTTGCAGCTGATGATGGTGTAATGCCACAAACTAAAGAAGCGGTACAGCATGCTCGTGCAGCGGGTGTTCCTTTAATCATTGCTGTTAACAAAATGGATAAAGAAGGCGCAGATCCAGATCGCGTTAAAAACGAACTAGCACAGCTAGACGTTATTCCAGAAGAATGGGGCGGCGACACGCAGTACGTTCATATCTCAGCTAAAACTGGCTTAGGTATTGATGAACTACTTGAAGCTGTACTTATGCAATCTGAGCTATTAGAACTTACTGCACCAAGCCAAGGTATGGCTGCAGGTGTTGTAATTGAATCGCGTCTTGATAAAGGCCGTGGTCCAGTAGCGTCTATTCTTGTTCAGTCAGGTACGCTAAACCAAGGTGACATTGTATTGTGTGGTCTTGAGTATGGCCGTGTTCGTGCAATGCGCGATGAGAACGGTAAAGACATCAAGTCTGCAGGTCCATCTATCCCAGTAGAGATTTTAGGTCTGTCTGGTATTCCGGCAGCGGGTGATGAAGCAACGGTAGTTAAAGATGAGCGTAAAGCGCGTGAAGTTGCATTATATCGTCAAGGTAAATTCCGTGATGTTAAACTAGCACGTCAGCAAAAAGCGAAACTTGAAAACATGTTTACTAACATGGCAGAAGGTGACGTTTCAGAAGTTAACGTGGTACTTAAAGCGGACGTACAGGGCTCTATCGAAGCAATTTCTGATTCACTAACTAAGCTTTCTACTGACGAAGTAAAAGTGAAGATAGTAGGTTCTGGCGTTGGTGGAATCACAGAGACAGACGCAACGCTTGCTGCAGCTTCTAACGCAATTGTTGTAGGTTTCAACGTACGTGCTGATGCATCTGCACGTAAAGTGATTGACTCTGAAAACTTAGATTTACGCTACTACAGCGTTATTTACGCCTTAATTGAAGAAGTTAAGCAAGCGATGTCAGGTATGCTTGCACCAGAATTTAAGCAAGAAATTATCGGTCTTGCTCAGGTTCGTGACGTATTCAAATCACCAAAAATTGGCGCAATTGCCGGTTGTATGGTGACGGAAGGTATTATTAAGCGCAGCGCGCCTATTCGTGTACTACGTGATAACGTGGTTATATACGAAGGTGAACTTGAGTCACTTCGTCGCTTTAAAGACGATGTTCAAGAAGTGCGTAACGGTATGGAATGTGGTATCGGTGTTAAGAACTACAATGACGTACGTGTTGGTGACCAAATCGAAGTATTTGAAACAGTTGAAGTACAACGTACTTTATAATTGTTAGCTCACTAAACTAATAAATGGGGGCTTAGCCCCCATTTGTGTATCTATAACTTAATTAGCTTATTATTAAATTTCAATAAGTTACATTTTTAGGACAAATTTCATGAGAGAGTTTTCTCGCACTGATCGTGTTGGCCAGCAAATCCAAAAGGAAATTGCTGTGATTTTACAACGCGAAATTAAAGATCCGCGCTTAGGCATGGTGACAGTGTCTGCGGTAGAAGTATCGCGCGATTTATCTTATGCAAAAATTTTCATCACAGTGTTCAATACAAAAGATGAAGATGCAGCTAAGCAAAGCGCAAAAGTTCTTAACGAAGCAACAGGCTATATTCGCTCGTTACTAGGTAAGCGTATTCGTGCTCGTATTATGCCAGAGCTAAAGTTTGTGGTTGATAATTCATTAATGGAAGGGATGCGTATCTCTAACTTAGTGGACACAATCATCAGAGAAGATAACGCAAAACATGTCAATGAAGACAGTGTTGATGAAGCGCAAAATAACGATGACAATATCGAGCAAGCAGGCGATAAAGACAGTTAAGAAGGCATGTAGCGATGGCAAGACGCAGTAAAGGCCGTGCAATAGATGGGATTTTGTTGTTAAACAAACCGCAAGGCATTTCGTCAAATAAAGCATTACAACAGGCAAAAGGTATATATTTTGCTCAAAAAGCGGGGCATACAGGCGCGCTTGATCCGCTAGCGACTGGTATGCTGCCAATTTGTTTTGGTGAGGCAACTAAGTTTACCCAGTTTTTACTTGATACTGACAAAACTTATGTTGTGCGCGCTAAATTAGGTGAAAGAACAACAACATCAGACTCTGATGGTGAAATAGTTCAGACACGAGATGTAAATGTAACTATAGAACAGCTGAAAAAAGAAATTGCAGCGTTTTTAGGTGAATCAGTATCCATCAATGTATTCTGCACTTAAATACGAAGGAAAACCTTTGTATAAATATGCCCGCGAAGGTATTGAAGTTCCAAGAAAGTGCAGAAAAATAAATGTGTTTAGTTTAACGCTTGATGAGTTTGATGAAGCAAATAATGAAGTACAAATGACGGCCCATGTATCTAAAGGGACTTACATTCGTACTATTGTTGATGACTTAGGTGAAAATTTAGGCTGTGGTGCTCATGTAATTATGCTTCACCGTTCAGCTGTTGGGCATTATCCTGCAGAGAAAATGGTATCGCTCGAGCAACTAGAGTCGTTATTAGCTAAAGCGAAAGACGAAGAAATTTTGCCATCAAGCTACCTTGATGAACTGCTTCTACCCATGGATACAGCATTAGTTGATTTACCTGTTGTAGAGATAAGTGAAGAGCAGGGCATTGCATTTAGCCATGGTCAAGCTGTGGTGCTAGGTAAAGAATTACCAGACGGTGCGATAAAAGTCTTAGCAGATGGCGTGTTTATAGGCACTGGTGAGAAAAATCCTGACGGGCATTTAAAATCAAAGCGCGGCCTATCTAATCAGCAGGCAGAGTAAAGTTTAACTTGTAGTTATTCTTATACTTGTTAGAATACGCCCGCTTAATCGTTTTGGCTGAATTAGTGATCGGCTAAGACACCTTTTAAATTTAATTTTTGGAGTTATTATGTCACTAAGCAATCAAGAAAAAATCGATATCATTGCTAAATTCGCACGTGCTGAAGGCGACACTGGTTCACCTGAAGTACAAGTAGCATTACTTACTTTTGATATCAACAAGCTTCAAGGTCACTTTGCTGATCACAAGCATGACTTCCACTCACGTCGTGGTCTGCTTCGTAAAGTAAGCACTCGCCGTAAATTGCTTGATTACCTTAAAGGTAAAGATATCTCGCGTTATACTGCGTTAATCCAAGAGCTTGGCCTACGTCGCTAAGAACTTGATTACGAGAAAAGGAGCTTTATAGCTCCTTTTTTTGTGCCTGAAATTTAGAAAATAACATCGACTAGTAACTGGCCATAATATTTACACCAATCCGCAATAATACTTAACCATGTTGCGGGGCTAAACGTGTCACTATTCGCGTTAAAAATTTATTTTGAGAACAACTTAATAGCAATTTTTTTGCTTAGTTATTTACACGTTTTTCCACTCTTAAAATAGATCACTTTATTAAGCGGATTAGTATAAAAGTCTTCTATAAAGCTGTGCGCAGTTTTTCTCGTTAATTCAACCCATTTAGATGATAAACATACATACTATAAACTGTTTGCTAGACTCGCATTTTTACGTGGCTTTGGTATATACTATGCGCGTAGATAAAAAGGTTTATCTACAGTTAATAACATCATTGCCAATTGTAGTACTTAATTGATTTCCAACTGAATACAATTATGTACTGTAATTGGTACTTTGATGGAACACTTATTTAGATTTAAAGGATATTTTAAGTGCAAGCAATTATAAAAGAATTTCAACTAGGTCAACACACTGTAACTCTAGAAACAGGCGCAATTGCGCGTCAAGCAGATGGTGCAGTTTTAGCAAGCATTGGCGACACGTCAGTTTTAGTAACTGTTGTTGGTAAGCGTGAAGCACAACCTGGCCAAGACTTTTTCCCACTAACAGTTAACTACCAAGAACGTATGTACGCTGCAGGTCGTATCCCAGGTGGTTTCCTTAAGCGTGAAGGTCGTCCAAACGACGGTGAAACACTAATAGCACGTCTTATTGACCGTCCAATTCGTCCACTTTTCCCAAATGGTTTCGTTAACGAAGTACAAGTTATTGCAACGGTTGTGTCTGTTAACCCTGAGATCCAACCTGATATGGTTGCAATGATTGGTACATCTGCGGCGCTTGCTATCTCTGGCATCCCGTTCAGTGGTCCAATTGGTGCTGCGCGTGTTGGTTACATTGGTGGCGAATATGTTCTTAACCCAACGTTAAAAGAACTTGAAGAAAGCCAACTAGATTTAGTAGTAGCGGGTACAGATAACGCGGTACTTATGGTTGAATCTGAAGCAGACGTTCTTGCAGAAGACGTAATGCTAGGCGCTGTTGTATATGGCCATGAGCAATCTCAAGCTATCATCAACGCTATTAACGAATTTAAAGCAGAAGCAGGCAAGCCTACTTGGGATTGGACTGCACCTGAGAAAAACGTATCTCTTGAAGAGAAAGTAGCTGAACTTGCTGCTGATAAAGTAGGCGAAGCTTACCGTATCACTGATAAAGTAGCGCGTAAAGAAGCACTTGGCGTAGCTAAAGATGCAGTTATCGAAGCACTATCAAGCGAGCTTGCTGAAGGCGAAACGCTTGATAAGCAAGAAGTGGGTAAGGTATTCGGTTCACTTGAGAAGAAAATTGTTCGTGGCCGTATCGCTGCAGGCGAAAAGCGTATCGATGGTCGTGAACCAGATATGATCCGCGCACTAGACGTAATGACTGGCGTATTACCGCGTACTCACGGTTCTGCTATCTTTACACGTGGTGAAACTCAAGCATTAGTTACGGCTACGCTTGGTACAGAGCGTGACTCACAGTTAATCGATGACTTGACTGGCACACACAAAAACCACTTTATGCTTAACTATAACTTCCCTCCATTCTGTGTAGGTGAAACAGGTTTTGTAGGTTCTCCTAAGCGTCGTGAAATCGGCCACGGTAACCTAGCTAAGCGTGGTATTGCAGCAGTTATGCCTACGCTAACAGATTTCCCTTACTCAATCCGTGTAGTATCTGAAATCACTGAATCAAACGGTTCATCTTCAATGGCGTCTGTATGTGGTACTTCACTGGCACTGATGAACGCAGGTGTGCCAATTAAAGCATCTGTTGCAGGTATTGCGATGGGTCTAGTAAAAGAAGACGAGAAATTCGTTGTTCTTTCTGACATCTTAGGTGATGAAGATCACTTAGGTGACATGGACTTTAAAGTAGCGGGTACTGCTGCAGGTATTACTGCACTTCAAATGGATATTAAAATTGAAGGTATCACGCAAGAAATCATGCAAATTGCGCTTAAACAAGCAAAAGCAGCACGTTTACACATCTTAGAAGTTATGGACGAAGCTATTTCTGCTCCTTCTGAAGAGCTTTCAATGTTTGCTCCACGCATTTACACAATGAAAATTCCACAGAAGAAAATCGCTGAAGTTATCGGTAAAGGTGGCGCTACTATTCGTCAGCTTACTGAAGAAACAGGTACAACGATTGAGATTGGTGACGACGGTACAATTAAAATTGCCGCTACTGACGGTGAAAGTGCTGCAAATGCAATCAGCCGTATCGAGCAACTAACAGCTGAACTTGAAGTAGGTACTATTTACGAAGGTAAAGTTGTACGAATCGTAGATTTTGGTGCGTTCGTAAACATTCTTCCTGGTAAAGATGGTTTAGTACATATTTCTCAAATTAGTACTGAGCGCGTTAATAACGTTGCTGACCACCTTAGCGAAGGTCAAGAAGTTAAAGTTAAAGTACTAGAAGTAGATCGCCAAGGCCGTGTACGTCTAAGTATTAAAGAAGCAATGGAATCTGATGCGCCAACTGACGCGTAATTGCTAATGCTTAATCCAGATATTTACTGGATAATATAAAAGGGGGCTGTTTAGCCCCTTTTTTTATGCTTTAATGAGGAACTTGAATTTAAACAAAGATTATTCAAGGAGGTTCGATTACTTACGATGATATACAGTGTATATGTGATTATGAACCAAATTGGTCGTCGTCAGTCTTAGAGCTACCAACCTTGGTATTAAGGATTTTAATGATATTCAAACACATTGCTTTGGCGTCTTTTGCTATTTTGTCTTTAAGCGCTTGCCAAACAACAACTCAATCAGAACCAACACCAGTGGTGAATGTGCCTTTTACAGCACCATTAGCGTCTGATTTTCGCAGTGAAATAGCCATAGCGCGTTATTCTGAGTTACTCAACAGAGCTGATTTAACACCCGAGCAACAAGCTAAATTATATTATGATCGGGGAGTACTGTTTGACAGCTTAGGTATGACGACATTGTCGCGTATTGACTTCAACCGTGCTGTAAAGCTTAAGCCAGACTTAGCCGAAGTTTATAATTTTTTAGGTATTCAACATACATTAATGCAGCAATACGAAAAAGCGTATGAGCTTTTTGATTCTGCTTTAGAGCTGGATGAAGAACATGAGTATGCTTATTTAAACCGGGGCATTGCATTGTACTATGGCGATAGGCCTAGTATTGCAAAGACCGATTTTAGCCAATTTTTAGCGCGTTCTCCCAATGATCCTTACCGTGTGTTGTGGGTTTATTTAGCACAAGCTAAATTAGATAAAGACTCAGCGCTCGCCGAACTAAAAACCAATTCTAAAGCGCTTGATGACTCACAATGGGCTTATCAGCTAATTTCACTTTTTGCGGGTGATATGAGTGAGCATGCATTTTTATCTGGCGTTAGCGATGGCGTTAAGTCAGAGCAAGAATATGCACAACGTTTGTGCGAAGCTTATTTTTACTTAGCTAAACTACATCAAGCTGCAGGTGATACCTATGTCGCTGCGGATTATTTTAGATTGGCACTGTCTACAAACGTTCATGAGTTTATTGAATACAAATATGCACGTTTAGAACTTGAGCTGTTAATGGAAGCAGACGCAAGTTAGTGTGTTAAGAGCAACAATCGCGTTACTTTTTAGCTTATCAATAGCAGGGTCGAGTAACAGTTATGGCGGTATTGGTTTTTGGCAGGTTTTAAATGCCAAGGCCAATCCGCTGCAATTATATTGGCAATTTCCACACTACTTTTTAGCACGTATAAATAAGCTGCCTAAAAACACCCTTGGCCTACTTGCTAGGCATCAAATTCCTACTGCGCAATACGAGTATTCTTTACATCTGCTCAAGGCAAAACAGATCAAAGCTGCTAAATTATTTTGGTGGGCAAGTTTACCCAATATAAATAATGCTCAGATTACTAACTTATCGGAGCAACTACTCGCTACTGAGCAATGGGGCGATCTTAATATATTAAACACGTTAGGGTACCTTAAGCCTGGTTTTGTATTAAATCATTTTAATTTACACAATGGTGTTATTCACACACAGATCCCTAAGCCATTTTTACATTCATTGGAGTTTTTATCGTTAGACTCTAATATTTTGGCAAATCAAAAATGCCAGTTTAATGTTTTAACGATGAGCGATCATCGAAGTGGACTTTATAAGTTGTCGGCATTAATAAAAACCTATAATAAAAAACCTGAACCAAGACGGGGCGCTTTTTGTTTTAGTAAACCAGTATATGTGGCAGGTGCTTTAAAATGCACTAATAGCATGAGCAAAGCGGCTAATTGTGATTGGCAATCAGCGTTAATAAATAAACAGCTTTTAAGAGAATTTGATTTTGTTGTGATGATGCCCAAATATGGAAGTGCTAATGTTAGACGTGGCGTTATGCAATTAAATTCAGGCGCTAATTATGGTATTTTTTTGCACGAGCTAATGCACTTTAATGGCTTTGAAGATGAATATATTTTACCCAAGTCTAAGCAAGCGTGGTTGTGTAAAAGGAGAGGTTTAGTTGCTCCTAACTTGTATATTGCACAAAAAGGTGAAAAATCACCAAATGGTTGGCATAAAAGTAAAAGCTGCCAGATTGGCGGTGTAGCCTACAAACCAAGTAAAGACTGGTCAATTCTAGAATATCAGCAGATCACGCTTTCTGATCAATACAGGGCCCTTTGGTTGGCACATATAGATAAAATTAAGCGTTAATATGTTTATAACCATAGGTTTTTAAGTCCCTATTTTCCCTCTTTAAATTAACTCAACATGCTTCGCTTTTTATAGACAAAATATGTGTTATTGAGTATAACTATTACCATTAATGTCGTTTAAAAACAGGCAGTAAAAGCATCACTTAATGTATAAAAGTGGCGCCCTGATAAACTTATGATTATAAAAGGCCCTACATTATGACTTTGCTCTGGATACCCTTGTTATCCTTGATTGGCAGTGTTATTTCTGCATTCACAGGCAAACTTTCTCGCAATCAAAGTACATTTATTACTGTGCTTGCACCGTTAACCGCTTTGGCTATTACTTTATACCACGCGCCTGCGGTTCTTTCTGGTGAAACTATTCGCTATTCATTAGCGTGGATCCCATCTATTGGGCTTGATTTATCGCTTCGTATAGACGGTTTAAGCCTCTTGTTTATGTTTATGATACTAGGCATTGGTTTGCTTGTTATTGTATATACACGTTATTACCTCAGCGCTAATGACTCAATGGCTAAGCTTTATAGCTACTTAATGTTATTTATGACGGCAATGCTAGGTATTGTTATGTCTAATAACGTTATACAACTATGGTTATTTTGGGAATTGACCAGTATCAGTTCTTTTTTATTGATAAGCTATTGGTGGCATAAATCTGAAGCGCGTAAGGGCGCGCGAATGGCGCTAGCTGTAACGGGTGCAGGCGGTTTAGCACTACTTGGCGGGTTAATGTTGTTAGGGGACATTGTTGGCAGTTACGACTTAGATGTTATTTTAGCGAGCAAAGCCATTATACAATCCCATGATTTGTACGAATTAGCACTTGTTCTAGTATTGCTGGGGGCATTTACTAAGTCGGCTCAGTTTCCGTTTCACTTTTGGTTACCCCATGCCATGGCTGCGCCTACGCCTGTTAGCGCTTATTTACACTCAGCAACAATGGTTAAAGCAGGTATCTTTTTACTTGCGCGTTTCTATCCAGCTTTAGCTGGGACCGAGATGTGGTTTTTATTAGTTGGTTTAACGGGTTTAGCTACCCTGCTGTTTGGTGCTTACATTGCGTTATTTAAGCACGATTTAAAGGGGTTACTTGCATATTCGACAATTAGCCACTTAGGTTTGATCACGCTATTACTTGGCCTTGATACCGAGCTTGCAACGGTGGCAGCCATATTTCATATAATTAACCATGCGACATTTAAAGCCTCGCTATTTATGGCAACCGGTATTATTGACCATGAAACTGGTACGCGTGATATGCGTAAACTCAATGGTATGTGGCGGTTTATGCCTTATACTGCAACCCTTGCTATGGTTGCTGCTGCAGCTATGGCGGGCGTGCCTCTGCTCAATGGTTTCTTATCTAAAGAAATGTTTTTTGCCGAAACACTCCATCAGCAAGTACTTGGCTCTATGTCATGGTTAATACCGGTGCTTGCGACGGTGGCTGGTGCATTTGCAGTTGCCTATTCAGCCCGCTTTATTCACGATGTATTTTTTAACGGTGACCCAATAGATTTACCGCGAACACCGCATGAACCTCCACGCTATATGCGAGTGCCAATAGAAATACTGGTTGTACTGTGTATTTTGGTAGGTATTTTCCCAAGCTTTACTGTTGATAGTATTTTATCTGCAGCTTCATTAGCAGTATTAGGGGAGGCGATGCCAGAGTATAAATTAACAATTTGGCATGGTTTTAATTTGCCGTTACTGATGAGTGCAATGGCTGTTGTTGGTGGTTTGTTCATTTACGTAAATCGCAAATATTTATTTCAATTTCAGGCGTCATTACCCACACTCAATGCTAAAAAAACCTTTGAGCGTGCCGTGCTGAGTGTCGTTGCATGGTGTCAAAGTAAAATTAACAGTACTGAAAACGGTTCTTTACAGCGTTACTTAGTTATTATGCTGGGCGTGGTATTACTTTGTGCAGGTTGGCCATTATTTGAAATGCAACAATTAGCCGGCAGTATGCCGCGCACACCTGTTGATGTGCATAATGCGATTGGTGCTGGTTTATTAATAATTGGGGCAATAGCCACCGTTATTTGGCACAGATCAAGAATGGTCGCACTGTTAATGCTTTCTATTGTTGGTTTAATGGTGTCGGTCTTATTCACTCGTTTTTCTGCGCCAGATTTAGCGTTAACTCAGCTAACAGTTGAAGTTGCCACCATTATATTGCTAATGCTTGCGCTGTTCTTTTTACCGCAGCATACGCCTAAAGAGTCGAGCTCGTTGCGAGTGCTACGCGACTTAGGGATTGCTTCTACTATTGGTGTCGTAGTTGCTAGTATTTGTTATGCAATACTAACGCGCCCATTAAATTCTATTTCTGATTACTTTGTAGCTAATGCTAAAACGGGTGGCGGTGGCACAAACGTAGTTAACGTTATACTGGTCGACTTTAGAGGGTTTGACACCCTAGGTGAAATAACGGTATTGGGCATTGCTGCACTAGGTATATTTAAAGTGTTATCGCGTATTCCGCTATTTATGCCAGCTAGTGACAGTGAAGGGCGTCCTTGGGCGCGTGAACGATACCCAATTTTACTTGCAAGTATTTCACAAAGTTTATTACCGCTGGCATTGTTAGTATCAGCATATATATTCTTGCGTGGTCATAACTTACCCGGCGGTGGCTTTATTGCTGGTTTAGTTACGTCAATAGCCTTTATTTTACAGTACATGGCGCATGGCTCTAATTGGATCACCGAGCGCTTTGATATCAACTACCGTAAAATTATCGCCTCGGGTATAGGTATAGCAATGTTTACCGGTGTGGGTAGTTGGTTTTTTGGTAGACCATTTTTAACCACGTGGTTCGATTACTTTGATATTCCATTTGTAGGTAAAACAGAACTTGCTAGTGCAATTGTGTTTGACCTTGGCGTGTACCTCACAGTTGTAGGTGCAACATTAATGATTTTAGCTAGTTTGGGTAATATGACTTCCGATGCCCCTAAAAAAGAGGTGAATATTTAATGGAGCTATTATACGCATCGTGCGTTGGTGTATTAGTTAGCTGCGGTATATTTTTACTGTTAAGAGCACGTACGTTTCCTGTTGTACTGGGTCTTACCATGATTTCATATGCAGTAAACTTATTTTTATTTTCATCAGGGCGTTTAACTATAAACAAAGCCGTGGTGCTTGGTACCGGTGCAGATTACGCCGATCCACTTCCTCAAGCCTTGGTTTTAACCGCAATTGTAATTGGTTTTGCAATGACAGCATTTGTGGTTATTTTGGCTATTCGTGGACGTGCTGATTTAGGAAGCGACCACGTTGATGGAAGCCCCGTTAAATCAGCTGCAGCAAGTAAGGAGCAAAAATGATCCAACATTTAGCTTCGTTACCTATTTTACTGCCTATGCTTGCAGCTGTAATTTTGTTACTCCCACCTTGCGGTAAAAGTGTACAAATTCGTCGATACGCATCAAATACTATGGCGCTTATTACATTTGCTGTTAGTGTGTTTTTATTAATACATATTTACAACACAGGCATTAGTGTTTATGCCATCGGTGATTGGTCAGCCCCCTACGGGATAGTACTTGTGGCCGACAATCTATCAACATTACTCGTAGCGCTAACCTCGTTTTTAGGGCTTGGGGCCATTTTATATGGCAGTGCAGGCGATGATGAAAAAGGGAGCTTTTATCACCCACTGGTTCATTTTTTAGTGCTGGGTGTTAATGGCGCTTTTTTAACCGGTGATTTGTTTAACCTGTTTGTGTTTTTTGAAGTTTTACTGATTGCATCGTATGCATTACTTATGCACGGTGGCGACAAACAAAACACACGTGCAGCACTACAATATGTAATTCTAAACTTAGTGGGCTCGAGTGTATTTTTAATCGGTTTAGGTATTTTATATGGCGTATTAGGTACATTGAATATTGCTGATATGGCGCAAAAGGTATCACAACTTAATGGCGACGATGTATTTATTGCTAAAGCCGGCGGTTTATTACTACTTATTGTATTTGCTTTAAAAGGCGCATTGTTGCCGCTACATTTATGGCTTCCAAATACGTATGCTAGCGCAAAACCTGTTGTTGCAGCCTTATTTGCTATTATGACTAAGGTGGGGGTTTATGCCATGCTGCGTGTTTACACCGTTATATTTGGTGAACAAGCGGGTGCACTTGAGCACATGGTACAACCTTGGCTTTGGGGATTAGCGATTGCAACGATTGTGGTTGGCGCCATGGGCGCTATTGCTGCGCAAGATTTGCGTAAGTTAACCGCTAATTTAGTCTTAGTGTCTGTGGGTACTTTAGTCGCGTTAGTAGCTTTACAAAATGTAAATGCAACGGCTGCGTTGTTGTATTACTTAGTGCATTCAACATTAGTGAGTGCTGCGTTATTTTTACTAGCTGACTTAATTGCTAAGCAACGCGGTAAAGTTGCTGATAGGCTTGTTGGTGGGCGCGCAGTTAAACAGCCGCTTTTACTTGGGGCATGCTTTGTTGTAGCAGCCTTAACTGTGGTAGGTATGCCGCCACTATCGGGCTTTGTGGGTAAAATATGGATACTAAAATCGACGTTAAATAGTGAGCAAGCCTTAGTATTTTGGCCAGTGTATTTAGTGACAAGCTTTGCACTGTTAGTGGCACTTTCTCGGGCGGGTACAAGCTTGTTTTGGGAAAGAAAAGATAAACGCAGCGAAAGCGCAGACTGCGCTGATGCAAACCCATTACAAGTAACAGTAATAATAGGTTTACTTGCTTGTTCGCCGCTGTTAGTTATTTTCGGTGGGCCGATTAGCGAGTACATGGTAGGTGCTGCTACGCAGTTACATGATATTAGCGGCGGTATAAATGCTGTACTTAAAGGAGGCATGTAATGAGACTACAAGCCCGTTTTCGGTGGTTACCAACGCCATTTCGTAGTTTATTTTTGTTTATAGTATGGTTGTTGCTTAACAATAGTGTGTCGGTTGGCCATATTGTACTGGCAACATTTTTTGCTATTTTTATTCCTATTTTAAGCTTTTCATTTAGAGATCCTCAGCCGCTAATTTTAAAGCCAGGGCTAGCTCTTAAACAATTTGTAATTGTACTTTACGATATTATTGTTGCTAACTTACAGGTTGCGTTATTAATTGTTGGGCCTTCCAAAAAACTACGCCCAGCATTTATTAAAGTCCCATTAGACTTAACTCACGATATGCCGATTACAATTTTAGCAAGCAGTGTGTCGTTAACTCCCGGTACTGTAAGTGCTGAGGTGTATCCTATTCCTGAGTCGTTAGCTGAGGGAGAGGAAATGACGCAGCGTTATTTGCTTATACATGTACTTGACCTTGACGACGAAGCTGAGCTTATCAAGCATATTAAAAAACGCTACGAAGCTCCACTAAAGGAGATATTTCAATGTTAGATACTGTATTACTTATTGTTTTCGCAATGATAGGACTTTCTTTACTGCTTAATTTATGGCGTTTAATTATTGGCCCATCAATCCCCGATAGAGTATTAGCGCTTGATACTATGTACATTAATGTTATTGCGCTCATTGTTTTATACAGTATAAGCATGGGAACAGGGTTGTACTTTGAGGCCGCATTATTAATAGCTATGCTGGGTTTTGTAAGTACAGTAGCTGTATGTAAGTATTTACTACGTGGCGATATAATTGAATAAGGTGGCAAAATGATTAGCGAATGGGTTGTATCAATTTTATTGTTATTTGGTGGCACGTTTATTTTAATTGGTTCGTTAGGCTTATTAAAATTGCCAGACTTTTTTATGCGTTTACATGGCCCAACTAAAGCAACAACGTTGGGTATGGCAAGTATGTTAATTGCCGCTATGGTGTATTTTGCAAACTCTAAAACGGGTTTAAGTGTTAAAGAAATACTGATCACTATATTTCTATTAATAACGGCCCCAATTAGTGGCTATATGTTAATTAAGTCGGCTATTCATCATAAACTCAAACCAAAAGAGGGCACCAAAGGCCTGGACAATATTGAGGATGATTAAGCTTTATTGATTAGTAAACTATTAAGTTTACGTTAAAGCAAAGCGTTATCGATATTAAACCGAATAAAGAAATTTATTCGGTTTTTTGCTAATGGCAAACCAGTTAACGCTTTCATGAGGGTTTTTTAATTGAGCTTAGACGCATATTTGTTCGTATTAGGCTCTATAAATTAATAATAAGCTTTAAATTTTATGAATAACCTCAATCCAAAAAAATTACTTAATAGCAAATGGACTGCAACACCTACCATTAATAAAGAAAAGCATTTTGTAATTGTAGAAGTAGAGTACGATGAAGATGCTAATGTAATAGCCTGTATTACTGAGTCGGTGTTTTCTAAAAAACAATATCCCATTAGCTGGCGAGACCTTAAAAACACTGAAAAATGGCGTCAAGGTTGGAAGTAGCTTTTAACAAACCTAATATAAAATAGTAGGTTGGGGTATAAACGTTCACTTGTCGTAGTCTAAAAGTAGCAAACTTAGGTACGATTTTGAGCTGAAAATACAGCAATACTAATAATTGAAAAAACCAGCATTTAGCTGGTTTTAAAAGTGCATAGCAAGCGGCTATTTTTCATCTGCGTATTTTACGCGAATCTTACTTTTATCAACGGTTGATTGATTAAGTGCTTTAATCGCGCTTTTACTTTCAATATCGTTTGGCATTTCTAAAAAGGCAAAACCTTTAGATTGGCCAGTTTCTTTATCAAGTACCAAGTTACAAGTTGTCACTTTACCGTGAGCTGTAAACAACGTACGAAGGTCTTGCTCTGATGTTGTGCGAGACAAATTACGAACTAATAATTTCATATTTAACCTAAATAATGGGTTCAGCTTGATTATCTCAAGTAATTTGGCTTTAACCTAATTATATTTTTACTCAGCCATACACTCCTCAATTTAAGCTACTTAATTTAACATTAAGAACAATAGCGTTAATTGGTAATGAATAAATGGTTATTTAAATTTAAAATTGGTAAGTTATATTTTAAATTTATAGATGACCAATGTTTTGTGTGTGGGGTATTATGCCAATGTATCGCTTAGGTATTTTAAAAATTGTGATTGTATGTTTTTTATGTTGCGGATTGGCCGCTTGTGGTAGTTCGGGCTCACAAGGCGAACCAGTAAGTGTTGCCTTGACAGCCCAAACCCACGCTGTAATAGGCGGTGAAACTTCAGTCAGTATTAACAGTGACCGTGATAGTGCGGTAACTGGCGAGCTTTCTATATCTGATGCTCAAGCCAGTGAGGCTGTATTTAATGCTCAAAGAGATACTCAAACGAGTTATGGCACATTTAGCCTTACAAGGGACGGTAGTTGGTTTTATACCTTAAATACTAACCATGCAAATATTAATTCTTTAGATGAAAATGAAATTCTACTTGACGAAATAGTAGTCAGTTCAGCCGATGGGACTGAAGCAACTATCACTGTCACTATCGTAGGTGTTGCCTCGGCTGATGATTTTTTAGTAACCGATGAAACAACACTTAAAGCTGACGGTGTTAATTCTGGGCTGAGCGCATATGCACTAATAGAAACTGTTTTTAGCGAAGGGGCTATAGAGTCGCCAGATATGTACGCTGGTAACCATGAAGGTGTTACCCATATAATTGAAGATACCGACTCGATTGTAGGTAACCACTTTGTTTTTTTAGCGCATCGCGATGAAGACCAAGATAGAGATAAAGGGTTGACTGATAGGCAGCGCAACGAAATAAAAGCTTACGACAAGTCACCTGCTACAACCCTTGCTTTTGAAAATGAAACAGTACAATACAGTTGGAAGTTTAAAGTAAGTAGTGAGCTTGAATTAACGAGCAAATTTAGTCATTTTTTTCAAATAAAAGCTCGGAACGAGAGTAACGACAACACCAATGGGAACGACGACCAGCCTATTATTACGCTCTCTGGGGCGCAAAAAAACAGTACAGGGAATCAACTACAGGTGCGTTATAGCGCAGGTTTTGACAAAAATGGTAACAGTACTGGGCTTGATAAAAACCTCATAGAAACCGATTGGTCACTTATTACTGATGAATGGGTAGCGGTATTTGTTCAAGCGACCTTTAGCGAAGAAGGTCAGTTTGATATGACCCTCACCCGCTTAAGTGACAACGAAGAGCTATTTAATATAAGCGAGCAAAACATAGATATGTGGCGTGGTTTTAGCGATGATGACTTTGCTCGCCCTAAGTGGGGAATTTATCGCTCAATAGTAGAAACCGACAGCCTTCGCGCTGAAGAAGAGCAGGTACGATTTGCTGATTTTGTGATTAAAAAAGGTGTTTTAACAAAGTAGCCGAAGGATGGATGTAGAACACTCACAAAAAAGCCCTTACCAATTAAATTGTTAAGGGCTTTTTTAATGTGTTATAAAAAGTAATTATTTTACTTCTTTACCAGCGGCTTGTTGGTCAGCATGATAGCTTGAACGAACAAACGGGCCAGAGGCTGCATGAGTAAAGCCAATTTCATCCGCGTACTCTTTTAATGCATCAAACTCTGCTGGTGGCACGTAACGTTTAACTGGTAAATGATGCTTAGATGGCTGTAAGTATTGGCCAACAGTAAGCATATCTACGTTATGCGCACGCAGATCACGCAGTACTTCTTCTATTTCGCTAATCTCTTCACCTAAACCAACCATTAAGCCTGACTTAGTTTTTACTTCTGGGTGTGCTTCTTTAAAGCGACGAAGTAATTCTAAAGACCATTTGTAATCGGCACCTGGGCGCGCAAGTTTGTATAGACGTGGCGCTGTTTCTAAGTTGTGGTTAAACACATCAGGTGGCGTTTCAATTAAAATTTCAAGCGCACGGTCCATACGACCACGGAAATCGGGTACTAAAATCTCGATGGTGATCGTTGGATTGTGTTTGCGAATTTCGCGAATACAATCGGCAAAGTGTTGTGCGCCGCCATCACGTAAATCATCACGGTCAACCGAGGTAATTACCACGTAGCTTAGCTTCATGTCTTTAATTGTTAGTGCAAGCTTTTCTGGCTCTGCTGCATCAGGTTTTAATGGGCGACCATGGGCAACATCACAAAATGGGCAACGACGCGTACAAATAGCACCTAAAATCATAAAGGTTGCTGTACCGTGGTTAAAACACTCAGATAGGTTAGGGCACGAGGCCTCTTCACATACTGAATGTAAGCCATGCTTACGCATTGCTTGTTTAATACCATCGATACGCTCAGTTGATTTAGGTAAGCGAATTTTAAGCCACTCTGGCTTGCGCAACATTTCGGTTTTTTCTGTTGGTAAAACTTTAACGGGGATCAACGCCATTTTTTCTGCGTCGCGTAGTTTTACACCTGGTTCCATTTTGACTGGTTTATTCATTCGTTTTCAAACCCTTCAGTATGCTTAACCTGTGCTGCATTAAGCTTTTTTATCATGTGTTTTACTAGGCCTTCACCTGCGCTTTGTAGGTTTTGAGGACCATTCAATTCTTTCGTTTGCACCATATTCATGCCGGCATAACCACACGGGTTTATGCGTAAAAACGGGCTTAGATCCATGTTAACATTTAATGCTAAACCATGAAATGAGCAGCCGCGGCGAACTCTCAAACCTAATGATGCAATTTTGCTGTCGTTAACGTAAACACCCGGTGCGTCGGCTTTAGCGTATGCTTTTATATCGTATTCAGCAAGCGACTCAATAATGCACTCTTCGAGCCAGGTTACAAGCTCTCGCACACCAATTTTTAAGCGGCGCAAATTAAATAATACATACATCATTTGTTGGCCAGGGCCGTGATAAGTTACCTGGCCGCCGCGATCAACTTTAATCACTTCAATGTCGCCTGGGGCGAGTAAATGCTCGTCTTTTCCTGCTTGGCCTTGAGTAAATACACTTTCGTGCTCTACAAGCCAAATTTCATCTGGAGTGCTGTCATCTCGGGTGTCGGTAAAGTCTTGCATTTTTTGCCAAATTGGCATGTAACGCTGACGACCTAGTTGGCGTACGATCAAGGTGTTTTCGTTCACAACAAATCTCAATTATGGCTTAAAGCATGTGACGTACGTCATCGATATTGCTGATCACGTTGTAAATTTCTTCAATGTGCTTCCCGCTTGTAACCGTAGCCACTAGCGTTACAGACTCATAATTACCTTTACTGCTTGGCTTTACTTTTGGTGCGTAATCACCCGGAGCAATAGGTTGTAATTTTGCTAATATTTGATCTGTTAAATTAACATTGGCTAAACCCATAATTTTAAATGTAAATGGGCAAGGGTACTCTAGGTACTCATCAAATTTAGTATTTTTAACTGGTTGAACCACGATAGTGACTCCTCATACAAAAGTGTGAACTCTATGTAAAGCTCGAAGCTTAATACAGATAGGCGTTTAGCAGTGTTGCATATATGGGGCGCATTCTAGCATTTTTCAAGCAAAAAAAAACGCCTCATAACAGAGGCGCTTTTTTTACAACCCAGCAACTGTGGGTTTATATTTACGTTTACATTATTTGTAAGCGTAAATAGTCGTAGATTTTGCTAAAGAAGCTGCCTTCTTCCACTTCTTCAAGTGTTACTAGTGGGTATTGTGCAATGTCTTCACCCTCTAGTTGCAAGAACAAGGTGCCTACTTTAGTGCCTTTGGCTAGTGGGGCTTCAAGTGTATTGTCTAATTCAAAGTTAGCCTTTAGGTTTTTATGCTGACCGCGTGGAATAGTAATAGGTGTATCTTCTAAAATGCCTAACGATACATTTTCTTTGTTACCCATCCAAATGCGCTGCTCTGCAAAGCTGTCGCCCGCTTTGTAAGGTGTAATTGTTTCAAAAAAGCGAAAGCCGTAGTTAAGTAGTTTTTTGCTTTCTACTTTACGAGCGCGCTCGCTTGATGTACCCATAACAACAGCAATTAAGCGCATACCATTTTTAGTGGCTGAGGTAACAAGGCTGTAACCAGCTTCAGAAGTATGGCCTGTTTTTATGCCGTCAACGTCTAGGCTTTCATCCCATAATAACGAGTTACGGTTATATTGTTTAATACCGTTGTAGGTGTATGATTTTTCTTTGTAGATAGCATATTCTTCAGGTACATCTCTGATAAGTGCTGCGCTTAATGTGGCCATATCACGAGGTGTTGTGTAGTGCTCGTCTGTATCTAACCCGTGGCTGTTAATAAAGTGGCTATTACTCATACCTAATTTAGCGGCATGTGCATTCATTAAGTCGGCAAAAGCACTCTCACTGCCTGCTATGTGCTCCGACATAGCAACACAGGCGTCGTTCCCTGATTGAATAATAATGCCATGATTGAGCTCATCAACACTAATTTGTTTACCCACTTCAATAAACATTTTTGAAGATTCTGGGAAGTTTTTTGCCCATGCTTTTTCGCTAATTGTAACCATATCTGTAGGGGCTATGTTACCTACTTTAATTTCTGTACCAATTACATAACTGGTCATCATTTTAGTTAAGCTTGCTGGCGCAAGTTTAGTATCGGCTTCGCCCTCTGCAATAACCTTACCGGTTGTAAAGTCGACTAAAAAATAACCCTTTGCATTAACTTGAGGTGGTGCCGGAATGATTTGGGCGCTGGCTGAAAATACGGCGGCTGAACAAACTAAGCCACATACACCTTTGAGGATTTTATGTTTAATTGATTTCATCATACTCATTAATGGTTAAAGTTAAAAATTCGCGTTATGCCATTCTATACCCAAACACCCCTGAGATGCGAGCCTCGTTGGGCTAGTTTGGGTATTTGTCTTACTGAGTGTAAAGCAAGAACGCGTTTTGAAATTGATCTTGTTTTAATTTTTTTAATACTTTTTCTGCGTGCTGCGCGTTTTTTATTGGCCCTAAATGCAGTCTATAAATAGTGTCTTTCTTAACAATATTTGTCGGTAATTTGTATTGTTGGCGTAAACGCTGTGCAAGGGCTTCAATATTTGCCAATGTGCTGCCAGCAGCCACTTGAATATACGTTTTATTAGCTGCAGAGCTAGGAAGCGTAACCGCTTCAAGCTTAACCTTTGCTGTACCATGTTTGTAATAGCCAAGCTTGTATGCGGCTGCATAGGAAAGGTCAATAATTCTGTCGTCGTGAAAAGGCCCACGGTCGTTTACGCGTACAATGACTGACTTACCATTTTGCGTGTTTGTAACACGAACAAAACTAGGCAAAGGTAATGTTTTATGCGCCGCGGTCATGGCAAACATATCGTATATTTCACCATTTGAAGTGTGGTAGCCGTGAAATTTTCGGCCATACCACGATGCAATGCCTTCTTCTTTATAACCTGTTTCGTCAAGCATAGGGGTGTAACGTTTACCGAGTACCTCGTAGGGGCGAGAAGCACTGGCACTTTTTTGCACCTCGGTAACTATAGCGTCTTGCATTTCAAGCGCAGTTGGCGCACGCAGGGGGGCTGAATCATGACGCATGTGGTAACGCCCACTCGAACCACTGCTACAGGCACTGACAGTAATAGCGAGTAAAATGGTTATGAGAGTCTGAGCGTAACGTTGCATTATTTTAAAAGCATCCTTTTATCTGTTGCTATCGACATAATAATACCAAAGCCAGCCATTAGCGTAATCATCGATGTGCCACCATAACTTATCAGAGGCAATGGCACGCCTACAACAGGTAGTAGTCCCGATACCATGCCAATGTTTACAAATATATAAACAAAAAAAGTTAAGGTTAGTGCGCCTGCTAACAGCTTTCCAAACGCGTCTTGTGCATTTACTGCAATATACAAGCTGCGGCCAATAATAAACAAGTACAAGCTAAGTAAAACGCAAACACCAAATAAGCCAAACTCCTCACTTAATACCGAAAAAATAAAATCGGTATGGCGCTCTGGTAAAAACTCAAGTTGTGACTGTGTACCTTGCAACCAGCCTTTACCTTCAACGCCACCAGAACCAATGGCTATTTTAGATTGAATAATATGATAACCTGAGCCAAGTGGATCGCTCTCAGGATCTAAGAATGTCAGTACGCGTTGGCGTTGATAAGCATGCATACCGTATTGCCAAAATGGCCAAGCTGCTAAGGCAACGGCCGCGCTTAAAAAGCTAATTAGTCGCCAGCTCAACCCAGATAAAAAAAGTACAAATATGCCAGAGCTTGCAATTAGTATTGATGTTCCTAAATCTGGCTGCTCTTTGATTAATAATGTAGGCAGCATTACTATCGCAAAGCCGAAAATTAAGTGTAGTGGTCGAGGTGGTAAATGTTTGCGACCAATATACCAAGCTACCATCATAGGTACTGCTAGCTTCATTAGTTCAGAGGGTTGAAAGCGGGTTATACCTAAATCAAGCCAACGTTGTGCGCCTTTAGAGCTCACGCCAAATAACAACACACCAACCAGCATTAATAATCCAACGCAGTACATAGGTATAGTGAGCCTTTTAAGTGTAGCAGGGGGGATTTGTGCAAGTACTATCATGGCAATGATGGCCACACCCATCCGCGTCATGTGCCTTATCATCATGGCTGATTCTTGGCCACTTGCGCTGTACACAACCGTTATGCTTCCAGCCATCATGAGTAAAATAGCAATAAGTAAAGGCAAGTCTAAGTGCATACGCATCCAAATAGAGCGCTTGTCATGCAGGGCGGTCATAGGGTGTTATTCCTTGCCAGTTCAACAGGGTTAGCAGCAAAGTAATAATCCATTAACTGCCTGGCAATAGGCGCGCCAACCGTGCTGCCACCACCATTATTTTCAACAACAATAGACACAACTATTTGAGGGTTATTGTAAGGTGCAAACCCCACATAAATGGCATTATCGCGTTGTCGTTCTTTTAGTGATTCTGCATCGTACTTTTCACCCTGTGCAATGCTCACAACTTGTGCTGTGCCAGTTTTGCCTGCTGGATCGTAATTTACACCTTTAAATGCTTTATGAGCGGTGCCTGTTACCTTGGTTACGGTATTGTGCATAGCATCAATAGCTATACGCCAATTGTCTGGGTTGTTTAACACAACGGGTGGTTTTTCTTCATTATTTATTTGGGTTACATCGTCCTCTTTTTTAGCCACTTGCGCTAAGTGGGGAGGATGATTAATCCCTTTGTTAACGAGTATGTTGGTTGCGTTAGCTATTTGAATGGGTGTTGCGGTCCAATATCCTTGGCCAATGCCTACAGAAATTGTATCGCCAGGCCACCAAGACTCTTTAAATCTGTTTTCTTTCCATTCTTTTGAAGGCAATATGGCGGTGGTTTCTTCGTGTATATCTATACCCGATAGATCACCAAAACCAAAGTTCGCCATAAAATTACTGATTTTTGTAATGCCTAATCGGTATGCAGTATCGTAAAAGTATGTATCGCATGACTCTTCAATAGCTTTGTATACATCTACATGGCCGTGCCCCCAGCGCTTCCAGTCACGCCATTTATGCTCTACGTTTCGTATTTCAAAAAAACCGGGGTCCCACATAGTTGTCCCTTCCGTTACCATGTTTTCTTCAAGTGCTAAAATAGCCATATGCGGTTTAATGGTAGATGCTGGAGCATATCGGCCTTGGGTGGCTCTATTAATTAGTGGGCGATCTGGGTTTAGAAGTGCTTTATAATTTTTACTACTAATACCGTGTACAAATAAATTTGGGTCATAGCTTGGGTTTGAGTATAGCGCAAGTATGCCGCCATCTTTTGCGTCCATAACGACAACCGCACCGCGCATATCCTTAAGTGCATGTTGGGCTATTTGTTGAAGGCCAATATCGAGCGTTAACACTAAATCACTACCTGGCTGCGGGGGGAGCATGCTCAGGGTACGAATAACACGACCTCGGTTATTTACCTCTACACGTTGCGAACCAACTTGGCCATGCAAGAGTTGCTCATAGTATTTTTCAATACCAAGTTTGCCAATATCGTGGGTTGCACGATAGTTAGTGGCTTGCTGTTCTTGTTCGAGTTTGTTTAGCTCTTTTCGGTTTAGCTTTGCCACATAGCCTAGTGCATGAGTCAGTGTGTCGCCGTACGGGTAATAACGGGCTAAACGGGCTTCTATACTAAAACCGGGGAATTTATGTTGGTTTACCGAAAATGTAGCAACGTCGGCTTCATCAAGGCGCGCTTTAAGTACTTGTGATTTAAAACGGCGCGTGTTTTTTATATCTTTTAGAAAGTCTTGTTTTTCTTGCTCTGTAATAGCGATTAGGTGGCTTACTTGTTCAAGTGATTCTTCAAGGTTGTCAACATCCTCGGGGATCACCTCAAGATTGTAAACGGGTTTATTTTCGGCAAGCAGTACACCGTTTCGGTCGTAAATTAAGCCGCGATTAGGTGCAATAGGAATAACTTTAATTCGGTTGTCGTTAGAGCGGGTTTGGTAATCTTGGTGGTCTTTTACTTGAATATTGTAAAGGTTAGTAATTAAAACAGCCACTAGCCCCAGTACAAAAACAAAACCCACAAACGCTCTCCGCGCAAATAAATTAGCTTCAGCAGAGTGGTCACGAATAGTGGGTCTTTTTTTTAACATGGCAAGCGTTACTCGCGATGATAAGGATGATTGTTATTTAAGCTCCAGCCTCTGTAAAGGCTCTCTGCTACAATAATGCGCACCAAAGGATGTGGTAATGTTAAATTTGATAACGACCATTTTTGCTCCGATGCAGCTATACATTCTGGAGCAAGTCCCTCTGGGCCGCCAATAAGTAAGCTTACATCGCGGCCATCGAGTAGCCATTTTTCCATGTTTTTAGCAAGTTGGTGAGTATCCAGCGCTTTGCCAGTAACCTCTAGTGTAACAATACGATTGCCTTTAGGAATAGCGGCTAATGTTTTTTCGCCCTCAATGTGTAAAATACGCTTTATATCTGCATTTTTGCCACGTTTACCGGCGGGTATTTCAATTAGCTCTAAAGCCATATCCTTGGGAAAACGGCGCTGATATTCAGCAAATCCCGTTTCTACCCACGCTGGCATTTTTGTGCCAACAGCAATCATTTGTATTTTCACGAATAACTTCCAAGCGTTGCTTTTAATAAGTGGGTGGTTAGCCCCACAGTTTTTCTAGATCGTAATAGCTACGTGCTTCAGTTTGCATCACGTGTACAACCACATCACCTAAATCAACCAGTGCCCATTCGCCGTCATTTTCGCCTTCATAGCCTAGCGGCTCTGAATCTGCATGACGTGCTTCTTTTGCTAAGTGGTCGGCGATTGATTGAACGTGGCGCTTAGACGTGCCAGTACAAATTACCATGTAATCGGTAATGTCTGATTTATCAGTTACGTCTATGTCAACGATGTCACGGGCTTTCATATCGTCAATTTTATCCATTGCAAAGGCGAGTAGTTGTTTTGAATCCAAGGTTTTGTCTCAATATAAAATTTAATGGCGCATATTTTAACACGCTAGGCATTTTTAAGCATCAATTTGATAAAGCTGATGCATTTGTATGTAATGACTCACTGCATCAGGCAATAGTTCATTCTTTTTGTTACTTTTTTTAAGGTCATCACGAATAGTACTAGAGGCCGCATCAAGCATTTTACCGGGTAAAAAATAAAGTTTGCCGCCAGAATGCTTTAAAACACTAGCAGGGTCTTCCACTAGAGCCTGTTGCATGTATGCTTTGAGTTTGCCAGTAACATGGCACTGTTGTAATGGTCGTTGATACACCACAATATGGCAAAGCTCAGTAATTGCCTCCCATTCAAACCATTTATCAAGTGTATTAAATGAATCCATACCGATTAAAAATAATATAGGCTCATTAGGGTGTTCACTTCGAAGCTCTTGCAGGCTAAGTAATGAATACGACGGCCCCTTACGATTTAGCTCTCTTAAATCGAGTGCAAAATGAGGGAACGATTTTATAGCTGCATTGAGCATATTAACACGATGCTCTGTGCTTATACCGGGTGCCGCTTTATGAGCTGGTAGCGCGCAAGGCATAAAATACAAAGTGCTTAAATTAAATGCGCTTACACATTGCTGTGCCATATTAATATGGCCCAGATGAACGGGGTCGAAGGTGCCACCAAAAATAGCAATCATTTTATTGTCCAACAGGTTAAGCGATTAATTAAGGCTGTGACACGGCATAGGAATTTCGAGCGGTTGACAAAACTTAATACAAATATGTGCAAGTGCTTGATAGGGAGCTATTAAATTGCCTTGTTTGTAGCTTGCATCAAATAAAGCAACGTCACTGTTTATTTGCTCAAGCACAGCAATGTTTAGGCGATTAACGGCACTTTGTACAGGCCCTTGTTGATTTTTCCAAATGGCGTTTTGTTTAAATAAGTTGGCGATTGGCTCACCATTTAACAATCCTAGTTGCACATTCAACAAGGTGTTGAGTTCTTTTGTAATTGCCCACAATATACTCACTACTTCGGTGTTATCACGGGCTAATTTGTTTAACACTTTAATCGCTTGTTTAGCGTGACCATTTAATAAAGCATCGCTTAAATCAAAAATATCAAATTTGGCTTGATTTAATAGCCCTTGCATAACCAATTGCTGGGTAATAAGTGCATTGCCGTGGAGTAAAGAAAGCTTTTCGAGTTCCTGAAAACACGCTAATAAATTACCTTCTGTTGCATTGATAAGGCTTAATTTGGCATCGTTTTGCATGTTAAGAGCCAAGCGCTGGCATTGCTCATCAAGCCATCGTTTCACATGCGAGCCTGTAAGAGGGTAACAAGGTACAAATACCCCTTGTTTGTCGAGCGCTTTAAACCATGCCCCACGTTGTACTTCTTGGCTGGCTTTAGCACCTTTAATAATTAGTATTGTGTCTGGGTTAACAAGCTCAACTACACGCTTAAAGGTATTACTACCAATGACTCCGGGCTTTTGCTGGTTTAGATCAAACTCAACAATAGTGCGAGCGCTAAATAACGACATACTTTGATATTGCGCGATTATTTCCTGCCAATCAAACCCTTGCATTAAAGTAAATTTAATAACTTCATCAAAGCCTTGTTCTTTGGCGGCATCGCGTATTTTTTGTACGCATTGCGCTTCTTGAAAAGGTTCTTCGCCAAACACTAAGTAAAAAGGTTTTAAGCCTTTTTTTAATTCGTTGGGTAATTGATTAGCGTAACAGCGCATTACAGTTGCGACAGCTCTCTAACAATGCGGCGACTTGCTTGCTTACGAATTTCGTTAATTAGTAGCTCTAGCTCTTTTGCTTTTGCAAGGGCGTTATCGGGGTCGTCTTGATAATTTCGGTATAGTTCAAAGCGCTTTTCTATTGCATCTTTATTGGGATGTTTTAGAACATACGATACGCCATAGGCAAGTTCGTATTCAGCAACCTGACCATTTTTAAATAACGACAATGTTTGGCGTTCTATGGTTTCTTTACGTAAATACAGTTGCGCTACGTTTTTAGATGACGAGGTAAACTCGACTCCACTTGCTAACAGCTCTTTTTGTAGCTGTTCAAATAACGCTGATTTTTCATCATCGCCAATGAGCGTTATTACTTTTAAGTTATCAGGCAGGCTTGACGCTTGTTTTAAGTGAAATCCACAGCTAGACAACAAAAAACAGACTAGCGCTAAGGCTAGTCCGTTTTTAATGGCGTTAAATAAAGCCATATTAGTTAGCAACTACGTTAAGTAATTTACCTGGCACGTAAATAATTTTACGAATGGTTGCGCCATCCGTAAATTTAGTTACGTTAGCTTCTGCAAAAGCCAGTGCTTCTACTTGCTCTTGCGTTGCATCCGCTGCCACAGTTAACTTAGCGCGAAGTTTACCGTTTACTTGAACGATGATGAGCTTTTCATCTTCAACAAGGGCTGATTCGTCAACCGTTGGCCATGCAGCATCTAAAATGTTGCCTTCTTTACCTAGCTCTTGCCACAATTCGTGAGATAAATGCGGCGTAATAGGGGCAAGCATAATCACAAGCGCTTCAAGTGCTTCATTTGCAATGGCAATGTCTTGTGCATCGTTAAGTGGCGCTTTAATTAACTTGTTAGATAGCTCCATGATGGCAGCAATCGCTGTATTAAACGTTTGACGGCGTTCAACATCATCACTTACTTTTGCAATGGCTTTATGTAGTTCGCGGCGAAGTACTTTTTGCGGGTTAGACAAAGCCGATTTATCAAGTGCTTGGTAGCCAACAGTTTTAACGTCTACCGCGTATTTCCATACTCGTTTTAAGAAGCGATGCGCGCCTTCTACACCTGAGTCTGACCATTCAAGTGTTTGCTCTGGTGGTGCGGTAAACATCATGAATAAACGCACTGTATCTGCACCGTATTGGGCAATGACTTGTTGTGGGTCTATTCCGTTGTTTTTAGACTTAGACATTTTGCTCATGCCTGATGAGAATACTGGCTCACCGTCGTCTTTATGCCATGCTTTAGTTACGCGGCCTTTTTCGTCAGTTTCGGTTTCTACATCGCTCGGTGAAATCCAAATGTCACCACCTTTCTCATCTTTACGGTAGAACGTTTCGGCAAGTACCATACCTTGACAAAGTAAGCGATCAAACGGTTCGTCTGAATTTACTAAACCAAAGTCACGTAATAATTTATGGAAAAAGCGCGAGTACAATAAGTGTAAAATTGCATGCTCAATACCACCAATATATTGGTTTACTGGTAACCAGTAGTTAGCCGCTGCAGGGTCTAACATGCCTTCATCGTAGCGCGGGCTACAGTAACGTGCGTAATACCAAGACGATTCCATAAAAGTATCAAAGGTATCAGTTTCGTGAGTAGCAGGTACGCCGTTTACTGTGGTTTTAGCCCACTCTGGATCTGCTTTAATTGGCGATGTAACACCATTCATTACCACGTCTTCTGGTAAGCGAACTGGTAGCATATCTTCTGTTGCAGCAAGTTCTTGGCCGTCTTCATCGCTAAGCATTGGGATTGGTGAACCCCAGTAACGCTGGCGGCTAACCCCCCAATCACGTAGACGGAAGTTAACTTTACGCTCACCCACACCTAGCGCCTCTAGTTTGTCGGCAATCGCATTAAACGCTGCTGAAAAGTCTAACCCGTCAAATTCACCAGAGTTTACTAATACACCTTTTTCAGTGAATGCTTCTTGCTCTAGGTTTACTTCAAGGTCTGAGCCTTCAACTGGCGCAATAACTTGTTTGATATCTAAGCCGTATGCATTTGCAAATTCAAAGTCACGTTGGTCGTGTGCAGGTACTGCCATCACCGCACCAGAGCCATAATGCATAAGTACAAAGTTAGCTACCCAAATAGGCACTTGCTCGCCTGTTAATGGGTGAGTGGCGTAAAAGCCAGTTGCAATGCCTTTCTTTTCCATGGTTGCCATGTCTGCTTCGGCTACTTTGGTGTTTTTGCATTCTTCAACAAACATTGCAATTGCATCGCTGTTTTTAGCGGCTTCTTGTGCAATAGGGTGGCCACCTGCAACGGCTAGGTAAGTTACACCCATAAAGGTATCTGGGCGCGTAGTGTATACGCTAAACTTTTCGTTGTTATCAGTACGTGTAAATTCTATGTCTAACCCTTCAGAGCGACCAATCCAGTTGCGCTGCATGGTTTTAACTTGTTCAGGCCAGTCTTCTAACTTGTCTAAATCGTCTAAAAGCTCTTGAGCGTAGTCGGTAATTTTAATAAACCACTGCGGAATTTCTTTTTGCTCAACCACAGCGCCTGAGCGCCAACCACGGCCGTCAATTACTTGCTCGTTTGCAAGTACAGTTTGATCAACCGGATCCCAGTTAACCGTTGACATTTTTTTATACACTAGGCCTTTTTCGTAAAGCTTAGTGAAAAACCACTGCTCCCATTTGTAATACTCTGGGTGACAAGTCGCAATTTCACGGTCCCAGTCGTAACCAAAACCTAATTGTTTAAGTTGGGTACGCATGTAATCAATATTTTCGTAGGTCCATTTTGCAGGCGCTGTTTTGTTTTTAATAGCTGCGTTTTCTGCTGGTAAACCAAACGCATCCCAACCCATCGGCTGCATTACGTTTTTGCCTTGCAAACGTTGGAAACGAGAAACAACATCACCAATGGTGTAGTTACGCACATGACCCATATGCAGTCGACCACTCGGATAAGGGAACATAGAAAGACAGTAATACTTTTCTTTGCTCTCATCTTCAGTGACTTTAAATACTTGGTTTTCTTCCCAGTAGCTTTGTACTTTTGACTCTATATCTTGCGGGTTATATTGCTCTTGCATCTACGATTCCAGACTTCTTGCAAACTAATAAAAAATTGCCGATAGGATAACCCAAATAAAGTGCTATTCACAGCGTCAAAAACACCGTTTTGCTAAATTCTAACCTTCAGGTCAGGTTAACCTATACTTATCTATGTTAAACGTTAGGCGTGTTGACCTTTGTGGATTGAAATTTGCTCAGTTTAGAGTTCTCTAACCACACTATAAGATGTCACTTAGTGGTCTGAGTAATTATTAACAAATATTGCGTCAACCCAACTCGTTTATTAGCAATTTTGAAGGAGTTCATAATGGCAGATTATAAAGCATGGCTTAGTGATTTAAGCGCGTGGCTAAAAGACATAAAAGATCACGAGGTAAAAGATGCGGTAACTCGTTTTGTTGAATCAGAGCAAGCACTTAAAAATTTAGGTGAAGAAAAGTATCAGCTTTACCGCAATTACCTAAAGCGTGATATAGAGCACCTTAGCGAGAACGACTCCCACTACAACTCGCTTGCATGGCAAGAGCTTAAAGAGTCTTTATGGTTCGAGCTTTCGCATATAGAAGACAAAACTCAGCTGGAATGGCAATCTCTAAACCAAGATTTTAAACACAATGGGGTGTATCACGCAGGCGAATGGATAGCCATGGGCACATTAGTATGTAAGAATTGCACTCATAGTTATGATGTTTATCACGCGACACAAATTTTACCGTGTATTGAGTGTGATGGAATCTATTTTAGTCGTAAGGCGCTGCACCCTTAAGCATATGTATTAAGTGGCTGCTGGCCACTTAATACGCCCAAAGCCAGCGATTATGCTGGTACATAAAGAAGTTAGAATGACGAAAAAACTGCTGCCACTACCTGTATCAACGCTTGCACCTAGTATTTCTGCTAATCACGTACTGACGTGCATGAATAACCCCTATCCAGAGCAGCTCAATTTTATTGGGCAACAACGTGCACAAAGCGCGCTCGACTTTTCGCTTGGAATGGAATTACCTGGTTACAACGTATACGTTATGGGCGAAGCTGCACATGGGCGTTATACATTAGTAAAAGACAAGCTAAAACAACATGCTAAAGGTCGAGTAACGCCAAACGAATGGTTGTATGTTAACAACTACGACGACCACCGCGAGCCGATAGCGCTGTTTATGCAAGCAGGGCAAAGCAAGCAGTTAAGTGACGACATAGACTCGTTTTTAGACGAGGTACTCGATACATTTCCAGCCGCATTTGATAACCCTGCTTATCAACGTAAGAAAAAGTCAATTGATCGTGAGTTTAATGATGCTTACGACAGCGCAATTACCGCTGTTGAAGTAGCGGCACTTGAACAAAGCGTTGCACTGGTTGAAGAAAAAAGCTCAGTGGGGTTTGCGCCACTAATAGATGGCAAGCAATTGAGCGATAGCGAATTTGCAGAGTTAGAAGATGAGTTACGCGAAGCGTTTTTTGAGAAAATAGAAAAACTAGAAGATGCGTTAATTGAAGCGCTGATAGAGCTGCCACGCTGGAAACGCGAATCAAAAGAAAAACTCCGTAATCTTAAAAAGTCGACCGCTGAGCAAGCAACAAAACCGCTACTAAAAGACTTAGAACATAAATACGCCACCCATATTGGTGTACTTCGTTACTTAAAAGACATACGTGTAGAAATTATAGATGCTGTACTTGAATGGCTCGATGACGAAGACGAAAGCGAAGAAAATAAAGAAGACTTTGATCGTAAAGGTATGCTTACTGACTTTTTTGCACCCAATATTTTAGTTGAGTTTAAGGAAGACGATGCAGCGCCTGTGGTATACGAGCCCAACCCCACCTTTGGCAATTTATTTGGCAAAATAGAGTATGCCACTTCACAAGGTACACTAATCACCAGCTACCGCTCAATTCAGCCCGGTGCATTACACCGTGCAAATGGCGGTTACTTAATAATGGATGCTGAAAAAGTAATGGCTAACCCGCAAGTATGGGATGGGTTAAAGCTATCGCTTAAAATGCACCAGATTAAAAACGATTTGCCGTATCAAGACAGCACAGTAGGTACGAGTTTTACGCTTCGCCCACAATTGATCCCGCTTGATGTAAAAATTATTTTATTAGGCTCGCGCGATTTGTATTACACCATAGGTGAATACGATGAAGAATTTGCTGAGTTATTTAGGGTGCTAGCCGACTTTGATTACTACCTACCAAGTAGCGATAAGTTACAGTATCAGTTTATTACTAAGGTGACTGAGTACTGCGAAAAAACCCTCAAGTGCACTACAACGCAAGCGGCTATGGTGAGGTTACTTAAATTTAGTTATCGCCAAGCTGAGCATCATAATAAGCTCTCAGCGCGTTTTGCTGATGTGTTAGAGCTGGTGGCTGAGGCAAGTTATTACGCAAAACAAGATACGCTAACGGTTATTGATGCGCACCATATTGATGAAGCCATTGAGGGTAAGCAATATCGCACCGGTCAAATTAGTGAAAATATGCTCAGTGATATCAAAGAAGGCCACACGTTAATTGCTACAACGGGTCAAGCCATTGGTAAAGTAAATGGTTTAACGGTATTGCATATTGGTGATACGTCGTTTGGTACACCGGCGCGAATTACCGCCACGGTATACGCCGGCGCCGATGGCGTAATAGACGTAGAGCGCGAAGCAGAGCTGGGTAAAGCTATTCACTCTAAAGGCGTGATGTTACTTACCGGTTATTTAGGTAATAAATATGCCCAGCAGTTTAGCCTTACGCTCAGCGCAAATATCGCAATAGAGCAAAGCTATGGCTACATAGACGGCGATAGCGCCTCGTTAGCTGAGCTTTGCGCGTTAATTTCGGCTATTACAAGCTTACCAATAAGCCAATCAATTGCGCTTACCGGCTCTATAAACCAACATGGCGATGTACAAGCTATCGGTGGTGTAAACGAGAAAATAGAAGGCTTTTTTAAGTTGTGTAAAATGCGTGGTTTAACAGGTGAGCAAGGCGTTATTATTCCTAAATCAAACCAAGTAAACTTAGTGCTAGATGACGAAATACTCAACGCCGTAGAGCAAGGTAAATTTAACATATACGCCGTAGAGACGGTGGATCAGGCGTTAAACTTACTGATGGATATTGAAGCAGGCGACCTCATCGACGATGAATACCCTGAAAATTCAGTAAATGGCATCGCACTTGCGCGTCTAAAGGAGATTGCTGATATTGTTAATGGCGACAACGAAGACGATGCAGATGATGAGTTAGAAAATGAAAAACCAGAAGATGAAAAAGGGGAGTTATGATCAACATTATTTTGGCAGTTGTCATCGCCATTTTGTGCGTTTTAATATTTAAAAACAGTAAAAAGGCCAAACAACAGGCGATTGCTAATGCGCAAATTGAAAGCGACTATTTAGTAGCAAACGCTAAAGTAGACGGTGTACTTGAGACTGCCTCTGGCTTGCAATACAAAGTATTGCACAAAGGAGAAAACAGCAACACGCCCAGTTCAACAAGTATGGTCAATGTGCATTACCACGGTACGCTTATCGACGGCACCGTGTTTGATAGCTCAGTAGAGCGCAAATCACCGATTAGTTTTGGTTTGCACCAAGTTATTAAAGGGTGGACCGAAGGGCTTCAATTAATGAGTCCGGGTGATAAATTTCAGTTTTATATACCGCATCAACTAGCTTATGGCGAAAAGCGGGTAGGGAGTATTCCGCCTGCATCACTGCTTATTTTTGAAGTAGAACTACTTGCAATAGAGTCATAAATATACGGTACTTGCTCACTTTGAACCGATTTAGAGTGAGCAAGTTATACTAATCTGCAAATTCAATATGTGCTATTTCAAGTTTAAATTTCCCCGCTTGCTTTCCTGCAATCATAAAACCAAGTTGCTTAATATCATTAAAATCAATTTCTGGTTGCTCTGTTAGCGTACGCCCACGAAAAGTAAGTGTAAAATCACTTGGTGTAAAATTAACGTTAGTCCACTCATTTTCTATTGTTTTAAATGAGTGTGTATACGCAGGCCCGTCAAGGTAGTTAGATGTACGCAGCCTTAGTTGATAGGTTTGCCCATCACCTTTAACACGTAAATTAATAGTACGTGTGTTTTGGCTTTGTATATTTAGCTCAGTGCGGATAGAAGCAAACCCTCCGTTATTTTCGAGCGATACATT
Source organism: Pseudoalteromonas sp. H71 (assembly GCF_001468485.1). GTDB lineage: Bacteria > Pseudomonadota > Gammaproteobacteria > Enterobacterales > Alteromonadaceae > Pseudoalteromonas. The sequence continues at coordinate 49,187 of NZ_LODI01000002.1, read as the reverse complement.
ACCTTCAAATATCAAAGCATCTTTTGTATGACTTACTTGGCTATTAGATACACCGCCCATAACCGAATCGTTGACCACATACCAACGCTGATTGGCGTTTACTTCTGCGCTCAGCAGCAAAGCATTAAATACAAAAACAGATGATAGTTGTTTGGTGGTCATTGGGTTGCTCCTAAAGGCTTTGGTTAACTAATACGATTAAATACATGAATTGTTCACTTAATATAAAACTAATTTATTAACAATATTCTAGAGCTTGTAAACTTTCAGAATAAAAATTTTTATTCTGAGAGATAAACTGGCCTTGGTTTGAATTAGCTTGAGCAAAAAATAAAAAGCGCGTAAGTTAACCGCGTTACCTATTTTAATAACAAGAATTAAAATGAAAGCAAAAGAAATAGAACAATTAGCGCTATCTAAAACCGAAACTCGAGAAGTCATCACCCCTTACGCGTTTAAAATTGATAACGCCCTACTAGGTTTACCTTTAGCAACGCCAATAAAGCGAGCTATAGCAATAGTAATCGATGTAGCCTTAATATTTATGGCTGCAAAGCTTAGCGCGACTTTAATTGCCTTTGTTGCGGCTATGGCATTCTATAAAGGGACGGCACAACAATACCTTCCTAAAATGTCGAGTGTGTGGCGAAGAATATTAAAAATAGCAGCCGCCGGTATTTTATTTGTAAGCGCTCTTGCGGTGCTTTCAATTGGCATAGATTATCTAGAAGGCGATAGCGTCGATCAAGCCTTAACCGCTCAGGGCCTAAAAATCCAGGATGAGATTAAGCTTACCTCCACAGAAAAGCAGCACGTAAATACTTTTTTTGTGCAAACAGCAGACGAACGTTGTGAGCAACCTTGTCAGCAAAATGCACTTGATAATTTGATAGGGCAAGTACCCAAATTAGCAGACATGGACGACCTACAAAACCCACAACTTGCTAAAGCACTATTACAATTATTAGTGCTCAGTGAGGATAACGAAATAAAACCTTTGCAGTTATTAGAAGAAAAACCGGCACAAACAACTACACACAGTATTTTGCAGTGGGGCAAAGGTATTATTCAAGACTTAGGTTTGGGTTTTGGTTGGGCTGCTGTTTACTTTACGCTATTCTCATTACTTTGGCGTGGTCAAACTCCCGGGAAAAAGGTGTGCAACATACGTGTTGTTGCCTTAAATGGCGAACCACTAGGCTTGCTGGATTGTTTTGGCCGATACGGCGGTTACGGTGCAGGTTTTGCCACTGGGCTATTAGGGTTCATGCAGATATATTGGGATCCGCACAGGCAAGCTATTCAAGATAAAATATCAGCGACTGTGGTTATTCAAGGCAGTGTGAATCAAGTTGTAAATGTGCAAACGGTAGAAGAGACTATAAAAAGTTAATTTTGCTTTTATTACAAGGATGGTTATGAAATCTTTATTAATTGTATTTATTAATTGTATTTATTAATCTGTATTTTATTTCGTTTGCGTATTCGTCAGAAAATATTGTGTTAGCCAAGGCGCATCAGCTTAAGTCTGTTATTTTAGGTGAGCAACGCAGCTTTAGTGTTTATTTACCGCCCAGCTATAATGAAAACTCTAATAAAGTATACCCAGTTATTTACTTGCTCGATGGTGACCAAACACATCTAAAAGCTGTCGCCGGGCTAGTAGAGGCACTTAGTACACAAAGGCTAGAGCAGCAAATAAAACAAGCAATTATAGTTGCTATTCCTAACAGCAAAAACGTAATAAGAGAGCGCGATTTTACCCCAACCAATGTTGATTGGACATTTAACGGTAAACTTCTAGAAAGGTTTGAAAATATTGGTAATGCTGCAAACTACAGTGCATTTTTTGAAAAAGAACTTATTCCACATGTTAATAAAACTTACCGCACATCAACTAAACGCGTATTAATTGGTGAGTCTTTTGGCGGCTTATTTGCAAGTTATGTACTTTTGACTAATCACACATTATTTACAGATTATTTAATAATTGATGCTACATATATCTGGGATAATAATTATCTAAACCGCTACTTTAAAAGTAACGAACTTGAAAACAAAGAGATGGCAGGGAATGTGTATTTTACCTTTGCAAATAATGCCGAAGCGTTTGGTGAGATTGGCAAAACAAATTACCAATGGGGTTTAGCGTTTGCAGAAAAGTTGAGCAATCACCGTAGTAAAAATTTAAAAGTAACACAGCGTTATTTTGAAAGCGAGACGCATGGCACCGTTGCTGCACTTAGTTGGTATTATGGGTTGAGAAAGTTACTAAGTAATTAGAGGTATACTTTTATGAAGTATAAAAATTGAAGGTAATACTTGAAAGGAAATGTTATGAGCGATGAAAAGTATGAATGGGTTTTAGCGCCCCATATGATTGAAACATCATATTTATATTTAAAGTCATCAGAGCTTATGTGGACCCACTCCATTAGTATTTCAATTGCTAACGCTGCGTTAGCCTTGGAGATATTATTTAAAAGCTTTAACTGTAAAGTAGTAAGCAATAACGGTTTAATAAACGAAAAATATCAATTTAACTCAAAGGTTCTCAATAAGAAAGAGAGTGCACATGATCTGGTGCATCTATTTAATGCGTTACCAAGTTCAATAAAGCACAAATTTTCATGTGACACCTTATTAACCTTGATAGAAAAATATCGATGTACATTTATAGAAAGTCGCTATATCTATGAGAAAAATGCAATTTTGGGGGGGACCTCTGCACTAATGGATATGACAGCTCAACTTATAGAGAAAACGATAGAGATTTACATCGAAAGAGGGTGTACGGATTTATGGATAAGAAGCTATCCTAATGTTTGAGGTCAGCTAAATATCCTTGGCAACATACAAACTGATAGCTGACTACTGACAGCTATCAACTTTATTTTATTTTCTAAACCTAACCCCAAATCCAACAACACCCATCAAAAACACAAAACTCCACACAAACACATTGCCGTATTGGCTGTACACACTGTCGCCTTGTATCAGCTTTACATCAGCTTTTAATATAGCGGCTTCAAACTGTGGCATGGTTTGTTGTGTGTGGCTTATTGGGTCGTATACAGCGCTTACCCCATTGTTGGTAACACGTACCAGCGGGCGTTGAAGTTCTAGGGCGCGCATGCGGGCAATTTGCATATGTTGCAAGGGCCCAATTGATTGACCAAACCATGCATCATTACTTACGGTAAAAAGTAGATCTGAGTTGCTTTTGTAGTTACCGCGTACTAAATCAGCAAACACTATTTCGTAGCAAATAGCGGGTAGTAAGTTAAAACCATTAGCGCGTAAGTTGTTTTGTTCTCTATCGCCTCGGGTAAACGACGACATAGGTAAATCAAACAAAGGCGCGATAGGGCGCAGAAAATCTTGAAACGGTACAAACTCACCAATCGGTAGTAACTGGTGTTTTTGATAGCGATTTTTACCTAAGTATTGATAGTGGCCATGTTCGTCGCCACGCTCTTTGTTACCCAGTACTATCAGTGTATTAAATATGGTTTTAGTATCGATTTGGTAGTCGACAATACCTGTAATAAGGGCGGTTTCATTGAATGATGCAGCGCTATCAAGCCCAGCTAAGTAGCTATCGGCAAGGGCTTCTATTTCAGGAACTGCTGCTTCTGGCCATACAATTAAGTCAGCATCCCAATGTGGGCGTGTCATGTCTTGGTATTTACTCATGGTGGTCCAAAACTCGCTAGGCTCAAAGCGAAGGTGCTGCTTTATATTGCCTTGCACCATTAAGGTTGACATTGATTTACCAGAGTACTCAATTGTGCTTGTTGCGCGCGAACCAATGCATAAAACAGTAAATATGATGAGTGTAACAAGCGGGGTCTTTATGTCTTTTTGCGTTAACCGATATAGGGCAAAGCCAATGGCAATACACACTAAGGTTAGCCCAAATTCACCAATATAAGGGGCCAGTATATTTAATGGCCCATCGGTTTGGGTATACCCAAAGCTTAACCACGGAAATCCGGTAAGGACTACTCCCCGTAAATATTCACTGATGGCAAAAAAGCAAATAAGCAGTAAACCGAAGCTATTTGAGCTGGTGGCAAAACGTGTTGTTAAATAAAACGCTAAGGCGGGGTAAAGCGCTAAATAGGCGCACAATAGCGCCATTAACGACAAAGAGGCTACAAGCGGCATACCGCCAAAGGTAGCAATAGAGACATGTACCCAACTAATACCTGCACCAAACCAGCCTAAACCAAATATAAAACCATATTTAGCGGCACTTTTAGCGTGGCGTTTTCCGGTGTTGTTGGGATTGATACAAAATATGACAGCTGCAATACTAATAAATGCAATAGGCCAAATTTCAAAAGGGGAGTAGCTAAAAGTTAAAATAAGGCCCGCAATAAATGCGAGCCATGATTTTATATCTTTTGCTAATAGGGTAAGTCTAGTTAGCAGTTTCTTCACTGTCGTTATCATCAGCCTTAGGTACGGTGACTTGCAGTTGCAAGATACGACGATTGTCGGCATTGGTTACTTTAAATTGGTAACCGTCTATGTCTATAGTTTCACCTCGGCTAGGCATATGACCAAATGCATGCAATACCGTGCCACCAATGGTGTCTGCCTCGTCTGTGCTATATCCTGTGCTGAAATGTTCGTTAAAGTCATCTACTGGCGTTAACGCCTGAACCACGTGTACGTGTTTAGCAAGTTGACGAATATCTTGTTGTTCTTCTTCTTCGTCATGCTCGTCTTCTATTTCGCCAACAATGGTTTCAAGAATATCTTCAATGGTTACTAGTCCCGATACACCGCCGTATTCATCAATGACAACAGCCATATGGTAGCGTTGCTGACGAAATTCATTAAGCAGGGTGTCAACACGTTTGCTCTCAGGTACGACCATGGCTGGGCGTAAATAATCACGAATTGAAGGTAAATGTTCGTCTTTGTTTAAGATAAGTGGAAGCAAATCTTTAGCAAGTAAAAAACCTTCTACGTGATCTTTGTCTTCAATCACCACAGGGAAGCGTGAGTGAGTTGAGTCGACCATCATGGGTATTAGCTCTTCAAGCGGGCTGTCGATCTCAAGAGTGACCATTTGTGAGCGCGGGATCATGATGTCTCGCACTTTAAGCTCAGACACGCTAAGCACACCTTCAATCATCTCTTTTGTTTCTGGATCGATTACGTCTCGTTCTTGCGCATCGGCAATCACTTCGACCAGCTCTTCTCTATTCTGGGGTTCCCCTTGCAGCATTTGGGTTATTCTACCCAACCACGTTTTGCCAGAAGAACCCTGGCTAGATTGCGAGTTACCGTCGCTCATTGCGTCTAATTGCTCCGTTAATTTAAATTTCGTCCCGATATGGGTCTGCTATATTTAGTTCTGCAAGTAATTGCTTTTCTATGCTTTCCATTTGCAGAGCGTCTTCACTCTTTATATGGTCAAATCCAAGTAAATGCAAGCACCCATGGATGACCATGTGGGCAAAGTGGTCATGAAATGACTTCTCTTGCTCCACTGCTTCAGCCAAAACAATGGCTGGGCAAATAACTAAATCACCAACAAGAGGGAGGTCTATTCCAGGTGGCGCTTCAAATTCAAACGACAACACGTTAGTGGGTTTATTTTTACCACGGTAATCGTTATTAAGCTGCTGTGATTGCGCTTCGTCGCTAATTACTATGGTGAGTTCTGACTCATCACGATATTGGCTTAAGGCTTTATCGGCCCACAAAGTAAATTGGGCTTCACTTGGGAGGTTGTCAAACTCACAGGCTATTTGTAAATCAAGTTCGGTCGTCAAAGTATTACTCTTTAGTAGTCGCGTTAAGTTGAGCAGCTAGCTCGTCTTTTGCTTTTTGCTTTTCAATTCGCTTTAGACGCTCGCTCTCATCGTTACGCTCGTATGCTTCAACAATACGCGCAACAACAGGATGGCGCACTACATCGTGTGCCTTAAAGTAGTTAAAACTAATTTCGTCTACATTGTCGAGCACTTCAATGGCATGGCGAAGACCCGAGCGTGTTCCGCGCGGTAAATCAACTTGTGTAATATCGCCGGTGATCACCGCTTTTGAGTTAAACCCTATACGGGTTAAAAACATTTTCATTTGTTCTGCGGTGGTGTTTTGGCTTTCATCTAAAATAATAAACGCATCATTTAATGTACGACCACGCATGTAAGCAAGTGGTGCCACTTCAATAATGTTTTTTTCTATGAGTTTTTCGACTTTTTCAAAGCCGAGCATTTCGAACAGTGCATCGTAAAGGGGGCGAAGGTATGGGTCAATTTTTTGGCTTAGGTCACCAGGTAAAAAACCGAGTTTTTCGCCGGCTTCTACTGCAGGGCGCGTTAATAAGATACGACGAATTTCTTGGCGTTCCAGTGCATCTACTGCAGCAGCTACTGCTAAATAGGTTTTACCTGTACCAGCAGGGCCTATACCAAACGTAATGTCGTGATTTAATATATTGGCGACGTAAAGGCCTTGGTTGTCGTTTCGTGGCTTAATAACACCACGGCGCGTTTTAATAACCATTTCTTTACCGTATGCACTATTTGAAGCATCTTGCTCTAGGGCTTTAGATTCAGTAATTGCTAAGTGAACACTATCGGGTTCTATTTCACCAATAACACCGCGTACAGGTTGAGTATCAACATAGAGATTTTTTAAGATTTCGACCGCAGAGGCACTATTGATTAATTTACCGGTTACTTTAAAAAAGTTATCGCGGTGAATAATTTCAACAGCGAGGCGACGTTCAATTTGTTTGATGTTTTCGTCAAACGGGCCACATAAAGAAGAAAGGCGTTTGTTATCGGCAGGTTCTAAATAAATCTCTAATGTTTTTAACTGATTACTCAAAATTGCTTCCTATAGAACGGCGCCAGTATTTACTGGCGCTGGGTATATTGACTAAGGAACGAAAGTAGCTACGCCAATTTCGTTAACAGTCTCTGGTTTTGGCTCATTGCTCGCTGCTTTGGTTAAAATAGCTGAAGGAGCGATATCACGTCGTAAGTTCATTTCTGATTCTGTACGAATTAAGTCACCACGTAAAGAGTTAGGCAGTGCTTCAGTGATACGTACATCAACGAACTGGCCGATCACCGTATGTGGGCCCACAAAGTTAACAACACGGTTATTTTCGGTTCGACCGCGTAATTCCATCGGGTTCTTTTTAGATGGACCTTCAACCAAAATACGCTGTTCTGTATCAAACATTTGACGGCTAATTTGCTGTGCCATTTGTGTAATACGGTTTTGTAACAGGTATAAGCGTTCTTTTTTCTCTTGCTCAGTTACATCGTCTGGTAAATCGGCCGCAGGCGTACCAGGGCGTGCGCTGTAAATAAAGCTAAAGCTCATATCAAAACCAATATCGTTTATAAGGTTCATAGTAGCTTCAAAGTCAGCTTTACTTTCACCCGGGAAACCGATAATGAAATCTGACGACATGCTTAAATTAGGGCGAATTTTACGCAGCTTGCGAATTGTTGATTTGTATTCAAGTGCGGTATGACCACGTTTCATTAAGTTTAAAATACGGTCTGAACCACTTTGCACTGGTAAGTGTAAGTGATCGACAAGCTCTGGCACATCAGCGTATACGTCGATGATGTCTGGCGTAAATTCTACTGGGTGTGAGGTGGTATAACGAATACGGTCAATGCCATCAATAGCTGCTATTAAACGAATTAAATCTGAGAAGTAGCAAATGTCGCCATCGTGAGTATCACCACGGTATGCGTTTACGTTTTGGCCTAATAGATTTACTTCGCGAACGCCTTGCTCTGCAAGTTGTGCCACTTCAAGAAGTACGTCATCAACTGGGCGGCTTACTTCTTCGCCTCGGGTGTAAGGTACAACACAAAAAGTACAGTATTTAGAACACCCTTCCATAATTGATACAAATGCACTTGGGCCTTCTGCTTTTGGCTCAGGTAGGCGGTCAAACTTTTCAATTTCTGGAAATGAAATATCAACAACCGATGAGCCTTTATTACCTTGCACTTGCTTAATCATTTCAGGTAAACGATGCAGTGTTTGAGGGCCAAAAATAACATCAACAAATGGTGCACGTTGGCGGATAGAGTCACCTTCTTGCGAGGCAACACAGCCGCCAACACCAATAACCAGCTCTGGTTTGTCGTCTTTTAACAGCTTCCAACGGCCTAATTGGTGAAATACTTTTTCTTGTGCTTTTTCACGAATTGAACAGGTGTTAAGTAAGATTACGTCGGCATCTGTTGCATCTTCAGTTAGCTGGTAGCCATTGGTGGCATCTAAAAGTTCAGCCATTTTCTGAGAGTCGTATTCGTTCATCTGACAACCCCAGGTTTTGATATGCAGCTTTTTGCTCATTGAAATTTAGCCTCGTGTTCAATTCGATAATGGCACAAATATGTGCTTGAAACAGAATTAAGGAGCAAGCTTGCTCACTTAAAGGACGCGTATTTTAGCTGGATACCCGCCCAGATCCAAGTATAGTTTTCATGTTTGTGATCTCAAATCAAACTCAGACGAGTTTAATAGCTTGATAGTTATATACTCTCGCACTAAAGCGGCGAGTTACGGTACAATAAAAATAGATTCACGTATTAATAAAATGATGAAAAACATGACTAAAAATAATGTGATAGTGGTTGGCGGCGGCATGGTTGGTGCGGCAATGGCAATAAAGTTAGCGCAACAAGGAAAGTCAGTGCGTATCATAGAAAAGCACCTAATAGATCCGCCTCATATTTTGAGTAATGACAAGGTTGATATAAGAGTGTCGGCTATTAATCGTTTTTCAGAAAACTTACTTGATGAGTTAGGGGCCATGCCCATTTTAAGAAAAGGCCGGATTGCACCATACCAACAGTTAGAAGCTTTCGAGCGCGGCGACGATAACTTGTTATTTGATTGTGCCGACATTAATACCTCGCATTTGGGCCACTTAATCGAAAACAGTTTAATACAAGCTAGTTTATGGGTGCAGTTTGAGCAGTACGATATTGAAGTCATCGAGCAAAAACAGGCTGTGAGTAAAATAGAGCAAAATGCTGACTCAATTACCTTGGTCTATGGCGAGCAACGTTATACCGCGAGCTTAGTAATTGCAGCCGACGGTGGACAATCGCAATTGCGAACTAAAGCAAATATTGGTGTAACTGGTTGGCAGTATCAGCAGCAGTGTATGGGGGTGCTGATTAAATTGGATGCACCTCAACAGGTTAAAACGTGGCAACAGTTTACGCCATCAGGGCCACTGGCTTTTCTACCTATGCAAGCACCTTATGCTAATTTAATTTGGTACGACGATGCAAATACCCTCAAGGCATTTAAAGACCTATCGCCTAGCGCATTAAAAGCCCATATTATTGAACAGTTTCCAAAGCTTGCTGGTGATTTTGAAGTACAAAGTCATGCTGTGTTTCCAATTACCCGCCAGCATGCAAATACGTATTCTAGTGGTCGTTTAGTATTAGTTGGTGATGCTGCGCATACCATTAATCCACTTGCCGGTCAGGGCGTTAATTTGGGTTTCCAAGACGTAGTCGCTTTAGCTACTGCATTGAACGATGCAAGCGACGTTGGTTGCGCGTTAACGCTGCAAGAGTACGAACGCACCCGTCGAAAGGCCAACTTATTAATGATGAGTATGATGGATGCTTGTTACTTTGGTTTTTCAAACCAAATAGCGCCGCTAAAATGGGCGCGTAGCCAATTTTTGAAAATGGCTAACAGTACTGGAGTGGTAAAAAACTGGGTATTAAAATATGCAATTAGCGGTGAAATTGGTTAGAAAACAGTAAAGTAATATAAAGGCTCTTTTATGAGTCTTTTTTTTTACGTGATAAGGCGACTAATTTATATGTTTTTAATTTTTACTTGATGTTTTTATGAAGTTTATGTGAGTGATGGGGAAATAGAGATAGCTTTTATAAAATTGGCTGGGATACCAGGATTTGAACCTGGGAATGCCAGGATCAAAACCTGGTGCCTTACCGCTTGGCGATATCCCAAC
>NZ_LODI01000002.1:0-38876 GCF_001468485.1 Pseudoalteromonas sp. H71 | reverse complement strand
AGAACATGGTGCGGAAGGAGAGACTTGAACTCTCACATCCTAAGATACTGGAACCTAAATCCAGCGCGTCTACCAATTCCGCCACTCCCGCATCGAGCGTACAGGTAATACTGTTTTGGAACCTAAATCCAGCGTCTAATTCAAGACAACTGCTAATTCCGCAACTACCGTACACAAGGTAGTTATTTTAAACTCTTCATTGAGCAACAAAAAATAAATGGTGGCTAAGACGGGATTTGAACCTGTGACCCCATCATTATGAGTGATGTGCTCTAACCAGCTGAGCTACTTAGCCATCTTTTTTGTTAGCACTTCATCGCTGAGTGCGGGGCGTATTATGCTGACATGACCCAAATTCGTCAACACCTTTTTTGCAAAAAAACACTTAACTGTGTTTGTTTGCAGGAAAATTAAGCTAACAGGCTAAATTTTAATATAAATGCTGTTTTTTTAACACCTATTATAAGTTAAGTGTATGAGGTTTGGCTTTTTAGAATTAACCTTGCGTTATAAACTGTCCTGATAGATTACAGCTTATATACGTTTGAAAAACAAAAAAAGGCTCGTAAAAACGAGCCTTTAAAATTTATTTCCCATAATAGAGGGAATAAAATCTTATACGTTAAACAAGAAGTTCATTACATCGCCATCTTTAACAATGTACTCTTTACCTTCTTGGCGCATTTTACCCGCTTCTTTTGCACCACTTTCACCTTTACAGTTAATGTAGTCATCATATGCGATGGTTTGTGCACGGATAAACCCTCGTTCAAAATCGGTATGAATTTTACCCGCTGCTTGTGGTGCAGTTGCGCCTACAGGAATTGTCCAAGCACGCACTTCTTTTACGCCTGCTGTGAAGTAAGTTTGTAGTTTAAGTAACTCGTAGCCGCCTCGAATAACAAGGTTGAGACCTGGTTCTTCTAAACCAAGATCGGCCATAAATTCAAGTTTGTCTTCATCATCAAGCTCAGATAACTCCGATTCGATTGCTGCACAGACAGGCACTACAACAGCGCCCTCTGATTCAGCTATAGCGCGAACGCGGTCAAGTAGTGGGTTATTCTCAAAACCATCTTCTGCTACGTTTGCAATATACATTGTTGGCTTGATAGTTAAGAAGTTGACAGAGCTAATAGCCGCTTTTTCTTCTTTAGTTAATTCTAACGATCTAAGTGTTAGGCCTTCATCAAGGTGTGCTTTTACTTTTTCAAGTGCTGCATTTTGTTCTTTTGCGTCTTTATCGCCGCCTTTCGCTTTTTTAGCATTACGGAACATGGCTTTTTCAGCGCTGTCCATATCGGCAAGTACTAACTCAGTATTGATCACGTCAATATCGTCAGCAGGGTCAATTGTACCGGCTACGTGTATTACGTTTTCGTCTTCAAAACAACGAACTACATGGCCAATTGCATCCGTTTCACGAATGTTTGCTAAGAACTGGTTACCTAGACCTTCACCTTTTGATGCGCCTTTTACAAGGCCAGCAATATCAACAAATTCCATACTAGTAGTAAGAATACGTTGTGGATTTACAATTTTAGCAAGCTCGTCTAAGCGAGGATCTGGCACAGGTACCACACCTGTATTAGGCTCAATGGTACAAAAAGGAAAGTTAGCGGCTTCAATACCCGCTTTAGTTAGTGCATTGAAAAGCGTTGATTTACCAACGTTAGGCAAGCCAACGATGCCACATTTAAAACCCATAGTAAGATACCTTGTTTAGAATTCGTTTAAACTGTGCACTTGCACTCAAGTTTACTAGGGTTTAAACGAATGAAGTCTGTTTTGTGCTTTTAGCACGCCGTCTTTTGCAAGTATTTCCATACAACGAACTGCTTCATCTACAGCTGCATCCATTTTTTCTTGGTCAACTTTCGGCGCTTTTCCAAGCACCCAGCCGGTAACCATTTCACGATGTCCTGGATGACCTATGCCAACACGTAAACGCATAAAATCTTTTTGATTTGCCATTTTTGCCATAATGTCTTTTAGGCCATTATGACCGCCGTGTCCACCCCCTTTTTTTAATTTGGCGACACCGGGATCTAAATCCATCTCATCATGTGCGACTAAGATATTTTCAACAGGGATTTTGAAAAAATTGGCTAAACTACTGACCGCTTTACCACTTAAATTCATGTAAGTAGTGGGGATCAATAATTTGAATTCTTGGCCTTGAATTATCACTTTGCCAGTTAAGCCGTGATATTTAGGATCGTGTTTTAGCGTACAGTTGTAGCGTGCTGCGAGTTGCTCGATGAACCAAGCACCTGCATTGTGGCGTGTATTTGCGTATTCGGGGCCTGGATTAGCCAGGCCCACAAGCATTTGAATAGAATTCAAGGTGCGAGACCTTAAATATTATTCTGCAGCGTCTGAAGCTTCTTCGTCTTCAGCTGGAGCTGCTTTGTTTGCTTTGATTGTAACTACTGAAAGGTCATGGCCTTCGCCTTTACCTAATTCAACAGATGCAACACCTGCTGGTAGTTGTAAATCAGAGATGTGGATTGAATCACCAGCTACTAAGTCAGAAACATTTACTTCGATGAATTCTGGTAGTGCTTTTGGAAGACAAGAAATTTCAACATCAGTTAACTGGTGAACAACAGTTGCGCCAGCTTTAGTTACAATTTCTTCACCGATAAAGTGAAGAGGAACTTTAGTTGTTAATTTATGAGTTGCGTCTACACGTTGGAAATCAAGGTGAGTAAGCTTAGGCTTGAATGGGTGACGTTGAATATCTTTTAAGATAGCTTCAACTTTCTCGCCGCCTACGTTAAGTGAAAGAATATGAGTGTAAAAACCTTCGTCTTCTTGTGCTTTGATCATATCTTTATGAGCAAAAGTAAGAGATAAAGCTTCTTTGTCAGCTCCGTAAAGGATTGCAGGAACTTTGTCTTCGCGACGTAGGCGGCGGCTCGCACCAGTACCAGTTTCTACGCGAAGTTCAGCGTCATATGTATAAGTTGTGTTAGACATGATGTCTCCAATTATTTAAAAGTTTAGGGCCTTTGCGACCAAGGTCCCTAGCCAAAAGGCGCGCTATCATACCACTGTGATTCAGTAAAATATACATAGCATACAAAAAAAGCGCCAAAAGGCGCTTTTGTTTTCAGCAAATATCTGTGTTTAGTGTTCAAACATCGCTGAAATAGATTCTTCGTTGCTAATACGGCGAATAGTTTCTGCCAACATATCAGCAAGCGTTAGCACTTTTACTTTATCAAGTGCTTTAAGTTCATCAGATAATGGAATCGAGTCGGTTACAATAACTTCATCAATAACAGAATCACGTAAATTCTCAGCTGCTTTACCTGATAAAATAGGGTGAGTTGCATAAGCAAATACGCGTTTAGCACCATGTTCTTTAAGAGCTTCAGCTGCTTTACATAGAGTACCGCCAGTATCAATCATGTCATCGACAATGATACAGTCACGGCCTTCTACATCACCAATAATATGCATTACTTGAGAAACATTTGCTTGTGGGCGGCGTTTATCAATAATAGCCAAATCAGTATCGTTTAGTAGTTTTGCAATTGCACGTGCGCGCACTACACCACCAATATCTGGAGAAACAATAACAACATCATCAAAATGACGCTCTTTCATATCTTCAAGTAATACCGGGCTACCAAATACGTTATCTACTGGTACATCAAAGAAGCCTTGGATTTGCTCTGCGTGTAAATCAACCGTAAGTACTCGGTCTACACCTACGCTCGATAAGAAATCGGCAACAACTTTAGCAGTGATTGGTACACGGGCTGAACGTACGCGACGATCTTGGCGGGCATAACCAAAATAAGGAATGACGGCAGTAATACGACCCGCAGATGCGCGACGAAGAGCATCAACCATAACGATAAGTTCCATAAGGTTATCGTTTGTAGGGGCACAGGTTGATTGCAAGATAAAAACATCCGAGCCACGAACATTTTCATTAATTTGAACACTGATCTCACCGTCGCTAAAACGGCCAACAACAGCATCGCCTAATTCAATATATAAACGTTTTGCAACTTTTTGAGCTAACTCAGGTGTTGCGTTACCAGCGAAGAGCTTCATGTCAGGCACGGTAGGGTTCCTCAGGCACTGAAATTTTGGACTAACAAGCAATGATAAAAAGCATTGCAAGTTAACTTATGATTACTTTTACGTTACTTCATTGATCGAATATGGCGGTAAGCTCCGTATGAGCAGGAGAAGTATTAGCGCTTGACGCAACAAATCCCTGCCAAGTATGGGGGAGGTTTGCAAGCACATCGTTTGCCTGAGTTTGTGTATCAAACTCTACAAAACAACATGAACCTGTTCCGGTCATCTTCGACGGGGCGTATTTTAGCAACCACTGGAGGGTTTTTTCAACCTCGGGGCATAGCTTTTTAACTAAAGGCTCACAATCGTTGTGTAAATCGTGCTCTTTCCAATCTCCTAAAATTTTTGGTGTATCGCGTTTTAAATCTGGATGGGTAAATATTTCAGCGGTACTTACATGCTGATTTGGGTGCACAACACAGTACCATTTCTGTTCAAGCTCTACACGGTGTAGTTCTTCTCCAATGCCATGCGCTATGGCGCTTTCACCACGTATAAAAACAGGTACATCCGCCCCTAACTGTAATCCTAAACGGGCAAGTTCATTAATGTCATAATTAATATTCCACAATTTATTCAGCGCTAATAGTGTGGTTGCCGCATCAGACGAACCACCTCCAACGCCACCTCCCATTGGCAATCGTTTTATTAAATTTATTTTTACACCGTACTTTGTTTTAGAGTGGGTTTGCAACATTAAAGCAGCTTTATAGATGAGATTATCTTCAAGTGGTATGTCTTTAGTATCACCATCGATTGAAATTGACGGTTTATCTATCAACTCAAAAGAGAGCTCATCGCCAAAGTTTAAGAAGGTAAATAAGGTTTCTAATTCGTGATATCCGTCATCTCGGCGTGCATTAATGTGTAAAAATAAATTGAGTTTTGCAGGTGCAATGAGTGAAAAAGACGTA
Source organism: Pseudoalteromonas sp. H71 (assembly GCF_001468485.1). Taxonomy (GTDB): domain Bacteria; phylum Pseudomonadota; class Gammaproteobacteria; order Enterobacterales; family Alteromonadaceae; genus Pseudoalteromonas. The sequence goes on along the minus strand of NZ_LODI01000002.1, from coordinate 33,861 downwards.
TTGCTATTCATAATTAATTAAATCGCCAGTCGTAAAGTTGAATTTTAATTCTTATTTTTTGGTGCTTGAGTGTCAATTTTGTGGGTAACCAAAAGCCTGCACTTTGTATATAATTAGCGTAATTTATTTGCCATTGTTTCCCTTCGTTATCAATCCATAGTACTTGTTTGGCTCGGCCAAGCTCGTCTACCTGTAAGGTGTGTGAATCGATGGTTCCTTTAAGCCAATCGCTTGCATTATTAACAGGTAATGCAAAACCCGTTAAACGTTTTAGTAGGGCTGATGCGTTGCTATCGACGTAAACTTTATCGTCGAATTCAAGTTCGGCAATATCGCGTGATTGCTTAAGCTGTAAAATACGTGTGCCAATAAACGAAGTTAGCACTAAATTACTGCTATTTTCTTGTTGCTGCCAATTTAAGTTTGCAGATTGACGCTCATCGGGGCTGATAAAAGCAAGTTTGCCTTGCACACGCCAAGTTTTTTGATTGGTAAGTTGACCCTTCCAATTATCATAAACAGCTGTTTTATCTGATAATTGTTGCGCGCAACCGCCTAAAAACAAAAATGTTATGGTTAAAATTACATAATGTCGAATCAAATGTTGTTCCTTACTTTCCATATTCCGATGATTTTTGGTAAAATTGCCGCCTTTAAAGTAGGGCTCAGCAATATTTGGCAAATATGACCATAATAGCACTAGGTATAAATCACAAAACCGCTTCCGTAGAACTACGTGAAAAAGTGGCTTTTTCGCCTGAGCAAATTTCAGAGGCGTTACAGCAATTAAGTGGGCATGCCGACTTTAATGAAGCTGTGATTGTGTCGACTTGTAACCGAACAGAAATCTATTGTAGCCTTGCTCAGCAAAATTCCCAAACACTGTTAACATGGCTTGCCAGTTTCCACGGTTTAGATGAACAAGAACTGAGTAAGAACATTTATTGCCACGAGGGTAATCAAGCAATTAATCACTTAATGCGTGTAGCCTGTGGCTTAGATTCACTTGTGTTAGGTGAGCCGCAGATTTTAGGGCAAATTAAGCAAGCCTATAATAGTGCAAAAACTCATGATGCAGTGGGTGTTACGTTTGATCGTTTGTTTCAAAAAACATTTTCGGTTGCTAAAGAAGTCCGAACTGAAACTAATATAGGCGCCAGTGCGGTATCGGTTGCATTTGCGGCGGTAAACTTAGCCAAACACATTTACGGTAAACTAGAAAAAACGAATGTACTATTAATAGGTGCAGGCGAAACAATAGAGCTTGTGGCTAAGCATTTGTATCAAAACGAGCCCCAAAATATTACCGTAGCAAACAGAACCATTGAACGAGCCCGCAATTTAGCCGATGAAGTATCTGCAGACGTTATTGCACTCGCGCAGTTGCCAGAGCGTTTGCATAACGCCGATATTATAATAAGTTCAACGGCCAGCACCTTACCCATTATTGGTAAAGGTGTTGTTGAACAGGCGCTTAAACAGCGAAGGAATAAGCCTATGTTGTTTATTGATATTGCGGTACCGCGCGACATTGAAAGCCAAGTGGGGGATTTAGATGCAGCGTATCTTTACTCGGTTGATGATTTACAAACGATTGTAAGTGAAAATATGGCAGCACGAGAACAAGCTGCACAGCAAGCACAAATAATTATTACTGAGCGCACCAAAGAGTTTTGTATGTGGATGCGCTCACTCGATTCAGTGGGGCTAATCCGCCACTATCGAAATGATGTTCAAACAATTAAGTCTGAATTAGTAGAAAGAGCAGTTAGCCAGCTTTCTAATGGTAAAGATGCAGAAAAAGTAATTTTAGAATTGGCCAACAAATTAACCAACCGCTTAATGCACGCGCCTACACGTGCAATTCAAGATGCGGCTAAAAAAGGTGAAGTTGCTCAATTAAATCAGTTGAAAAAAATGTTAGGTATTGACCAGGAATAACAGTTAAATGAAAGAGTCTGTTTATAATAAATTAGAAACGCTAGTAGAACGCTACGAAGAAGTACAAGCACTTTTAAGCGACCCATCGGTTATTAGCGATCAAAATCGCTTTCGTGGTCTTTCAAAAGAATATTCTGAGCTTGAAGAAATTGTTAAAACTTTTTTAGCATATCAACAAACAAAAGATGACCTAGCCAGTGCTGAAGAAATGTTAAAAGATTCAGACCCAGATATGCGTGAAATGGCGCAAGAAGAGTACAAAGAGGCAAAAGCACAAATACTAACACTTGAAGATGAAATCCAAGTGTTGATGCTACCTAAAGATCCTAAAGATAATAACAATGTATTTTTAGAGGTGCGTGCGGGCACAGGTGGCGATGAGGCCGCTATTTTTGCTGGTGATTTATTTAGAATGTATAGCCGTTTTGCCGAAACACAAAAGTGGAAATTAGAAGTTGTAACCACTAATGAAGGTGAACATGGTGGTTACAAAGAAGTCATTGCTAACATTAGTGGTGAAGGTGTTTACGGTAAACTTAAATTTGAGTCTGGTGTTCATCGAGTTCAACGTGTACCAGAAACTGAGTCGCAAGGTCGTGTTCATACCTCGGCCTGTACCGTGGCGGTAATGGCAGAAATTCCAGAAGCTGAAGCAATTGAAATTAACACCGCCGATATAAAAGTAGATACTTTTAGAGCATCTGGTGCGGGTGGGCAGCACGTAAACAAAACCGACTCTGCAATTCGTATTACGCATTTACCTACAGGTGTGGTTGTTGAGTGTCAGGATGAGCGCTCTCAGCACAAAAACCGTGCAAAAGCGATGTCAGTCCTTGCTGCACGATTACAGCAAGCAGAAGATGAAAAGCGTCATGCTGCTGAGGCGTCTGAACGCCGTAATTTAGTAGGTAGTGGTGATCGTTCTGAACGTATTCGTACTTACAATTACCCGCAAGGTCGTATTACCGATCATCGTATTAATTTAACGTTATACCGCTTAAATGAAGTTGTTGCTGGCGATTTAGGTGCGATTGTCGATCCGTTAATGCAAGAGCATCAAGCTGATTTACTTGCTGCAATGGGCGATGAGTAATCGTGACGCAAACCCTTGAGCAAGCTGCCGCTGCTGGCACTAAATTATTAGTGCAAAGCAGCGATAGTGCAAAATTAGACGCACAAGTATTACTTCTTCATGTTCTTGATAAACCTCGTAGTTACCTTTTTACTTGGCCTGAAAGGTTGCTTAGTGAACAGCAACAACACACCTTTGACACTCTTTGCGCTAGGCGATTGAACGGCGAGCCTGTCGCGCATATTACAGGGCAACGTGAGTTTTGGAGTTTAACCTTAGAAGTGAATGCAACAACGTTAATTCCGCGCCCAGACACAGAAACCTTAGTTGAAGTAGCGCTTGAACTAGGGATCCCAGAGCAGGCCAAAGTACTAGACTTAGGCACGGGAACGGGCGCCATTGCATTGGCATTGGGCAGTGAAATGCCTCTTTGGGATATTACAGCGGTAGATAGAGTAAGTGATGCTGTAGCGCTTGCAACTCGTAATCAACAGCGTTTAGAAATTAGTAATGTGCGTGTTAAACAAAGCAATTGGTTTAGCTCACTTAGTAATGAATATTTTGATCTTATAGTTACCAACCCACCGTATATAGAAAGTAGTGACGAACATTTGGCTCAAGGCGATGTGCGATTTGAACCTTTATCTGCCTTAGTTGCTGAAGATTCAGGAATGTCTGATATTAAACAAATAATTACACAATCACGTGACTATTTGCTATCTAGTGGCTATCTTCTAATAGAGCACGGTTATGACCAAGGTTTTGCTGTACGTGAATTTTTTGAAACGATGGCCTTTGTTAATGTTAAAACGATAAAAGATCTTGGTGAAAATGACCGTGTAACGCTCGCACAGTGGCCATAATAAGTTTAATTATTACTGCATCCGTGTGTTAAATGTGTCATGTAGGAATTTCTAATTATGATGGGTGACTTTTTATTTTCAGATGAGCCAGAAGTACCAGTAGACAATACCGATTTGGGCACCTGGAAAGTATTAATCGTTGATGACGAACCTGAAGTTCATGCAGTTACAAAATTAGCATTGAGTGATTTTGAGTTTCAAAATAAACGTCTAGAATTTATAAGTGCCTATTCAGGCGTAGAAGCTAAAAAACTAATCGATGAGCACAAGGATGCTGCAATCGTACTACTTGATGTTGTCATGGAAACGGACGATGCAGGTTTACAAGTTGTAAAATATATTCGTGAAACCGCAAAAAATAACCACATTCGTATTATTTTACGTACCGGCCAACCTGGCCAGGCACCAGAACGCCAAGTTATTGTTAATTATGATATTAACGATTACAAATCGAAAACCGAGTTGACAGCACAAAAGCTATTTACTGTGATTATGTCAAGCCTTCGTTCTTACCGCGACATTATTTCAATAGAGCAGTCGCGAATTGGTCTTGAAAAAATAATAACCGCTTCGCGTAATATATTTTCTGCGCATTCAATTGAGCATTTTATTGAAGGTGTAATGCAGCAACTTACATCTTTACTGGGCATTTCAGATCAAGCTATGTATGCCACAACGCTTGTGGCACAAAACCCGGCATCTCAAAATAATAAAATGATTATTTGCTCAGGTACCGGTGAATTTGAAAAAAGCGAAGGTAAGAACTTAGAAGAGGTTCTTCACGCAGAACAACTAAGTGCATGCCAAGAAGCTTTAGCTAATCAGACTATTATCTACAAAGACAATTATTTATTTGCTTATTGCAGCAGTGAATATAACCATAGTTCGATGTTGTTCATTACTGGCATTCCAAATGCTTTGACAGATACACAACGAAACTTAGTTGAAATTTTTGCCCAAAATGTGCAATTAGCGTTTGAAAATGTTCAGCTACAATGCGAAATAGAAGCCACCCAGCAAGAACTTGTTTACAGATTAAGTGAGGCGGTTGAGCAACGCTCTACTGAAACAGGTAATCATGTAAAACGTGTTGCACATATTTGCCACGCACTTGCTATTGGCTATGGGTTATCAAAACAACAAGCCGACTTAATTAGATTGGCTGCGCCCTTGCATGATGTAGGTAAAGTAGGTATACCCGATTCGGTTTTAAATAAACCTGCAAAGCTTGATGCCCCCGAATGGGAAGTAATGAAAACTCACACAGACAAAGGGTACGGGATTTTAAAAGGGTCTGCTCACGAAATTGTGAGTGCAGGGGCTACCATAGCCAAAGAACATCATGAAAAGTGGGATGGCACAGGCTACCCTCAAGGCTTACAGGGAAGCCGAATTAACATATTTGGTCGTATTGTAGCATTGGCTGATGTGTACGACGCATTAAGGCATAAGCGTTGTTACAAAGACTCATGGACACTTGAACGCGTAGTAGAAGAAATAAACTCGCAAAAAGGCTCGCACTTTGAGCCAAAATTAGTTGACGTTTTTAACGAAAACCTCAATGAACTTGAAACAATTATTAAACGTTACCCCGATTAACTTTATAACTAGAAGAATAGAGGCATATGGATTATTTAGCAGTAAAACACTCACACATGGCGATAGCCGTACTGAGTGTCGTTTTATTTTATATTCGATCTTTTTCGAGAATTGGAAGTGGTAAGCTAGCTCGGAACAAAATAGTATTTATTGGCAGTCACGGTATAGATACGCTACTTTTGATCTCTGCATTTACACTGATGTTCATGGGTAAAATTAATCCATTTGAGCAATTTTGGCTACTAGAAAAAATTATATTGGTTATCGCGTATATTGCCATCGGTGTTATTAGTGCAAAACAAACTAACTTTTTGGCTAAAATATCGTACCTTACTGTAAATACGTTTGTTATTTTAGCTATTGGTTACTTGGCAACAGCTAAGTCAGCATTGTTACTTTAAACCTAAAATAAATTTACCGAGCTTCAGTATCTTTGAGGCTCGAATATCCTCCTCCATTGATTTCATCAAGTAGATTTCGTTATTGGAATATATTGGTAGAATTAGGTAAACTACGCGTTCGTTTTCTAGAAATGTTGCAGTATTGATGACCACTTTTGGGTTTGATGAACACGATGACTCTTATATTGATGATGCTTACGATGACTTTACCCCTGCGGCAATTTATCGCTGCATTAAGGCTGAATCGAAATGGGATCCTCAACTAGACTTAACAGCCGCTTTAGATGTTCTTGCTGATTTTGAAAAACAAATTAATGCATTATGTATTGCTGTACCCGACTCTCATGAACGCTTAGATAAGTTACTAGACACTTTTTACAGTGCATGGCTATTTAGCGCTTCGAGTTTAAAAGTACCTGAGCATAAACTAAATAGCTTAAGTTACACCTTAACTATGCGTAGCGGCTCGCCAACCACTCTGGCAATTTTACTTTGTCATTTTTTACAGCAGGCTAAGCTAGACGCCAGTATGAGCCTAAATCAAGGCGATATAGGTGTACATATTGCTATGAGCGATGAAGAAGGCTATTTGGTTGAGCCAAGTAGCGGCCAACAAAGCTGGTATATTATTCCTGAAAATGCTGATGAAGCAGACGGGCAAGAACAAGAGCCATTGGAACTTATTTTTGACGATGAAGTTTATAAGCTTTTCTTAGCACAACAAAAGTGGTCATTCATCAGCGAGAACAAATTTGGCCATGCATTAACATGCGTTGAAATGTTAATGGAATTAATTGGCGACGACCCTTACGAAAGACGTGACAGAGGATATTTATTAAATCAGCTCGATTGCCCTAAAATGGCCCGAGATGATCTACAATTTTTTGTAGATGAATGCCCAGATGATCCAGCAATAGAAATCATCCAGCACCAAATTGAAGAATTAGAAGATAATAATAAAACTCACCATTAATATTAGGGAATACCATGGTTGAAACACAAAGCGCATTAATCACTAATGATGCAGTTGTGCTTGGTTTACTCGCCGTTATTTTGGGGTTTATATTTAAAACCTCAAACAGCGAGCGCCCAGCATTAAAAACGTTCTATAAATATGTACCGGCTTTATTACTTTGCTACTTTTTACCTTCTTTGCTTAATACGTTTGGTATTGTTGATGGCAATAAATCGAATGTGTATTACGTGGCTTCGCGTTATTTATTACCGGCCTGCTTAATACTGTTAACTATTAGCATTGATTTAAAAGCAATTTTAAACTTAGGGCCTAAAGCGCTTATTATGTTTTTAGTCGGAACGCTCGGTATTGTTATCGGCGGACCCCTCGCAATTTTAGTTGTGAGCGCGGTAGACCCCACAATTGTAGGTGGGCATGGGCCAGATGCCGTATGGCGCGGTATGACAACCGTAGCTGGAAGCTGGATTGGCGGTGGGGCAAACCAAGCCTCAATGAAAGAAATGTTTGAGGTTGGTGGCGATATTTTTTCAGTAATGGTCACCGTTGATGTAATAGTGGCTAATATTTGGATGGCAGTTTTGTTACTAATGGCAGCTAACCACAAGAAAATTGATGCTGCTACGGGAGCAGACACCAGCGCCATTGAAGATTTAAAGCAGCGTGTTGAAAAATACCATGCAGAGCATGCGCGCATGCCAACACTGAATGACTACATGACATTGCTTGCTATTGCATTTGGTATTACTGGTTTAGCCCATTTTTGCGCAGACTTTTTAGGGCCGTTTTTCGCTAATAATTATGCGTGGGCAAAAGAGTACAGTTTAACCAGTAAGTTTTTCTGGTTAATTGTCATTTCAACGACCATTGGTATTAGCTTGTCTTTTACTAAAGTAAGACAGATTGAAGCATTTGGTGCATCTAAAGTCGCCTCAAGCTTTTTATACATTTTAGTGGCCTCAATTGGCTTACATATGAATGTAACCGCTATTTTTGATAACCCGGGCTTGTTTTTAGTGGGCGCTATTTGGATGCTAGTACATGCTGGTTTAATGTTGCTTGTTGCAAAATTAATTAAAGCACCGCTTTTTTATAGGCAGTAGGCTCACAAGCTAATGTGGGAGGGGCTGCGTCTGCGCCTGTTGTTGCGTCAGCATTTCATCCTTCACTCGCGCCTGTCGGTGTTTTACTGGCTGTATTAGGTTACGGAGTGGGTACATACATGGCTTATATTTGTGGATTAATGTTGCAAGCAGTTGCACCTTAAGGAATTAAAATGAAAGATCAAATTATCAAAATTAATGATATTGAATTAGCAAACAACAAACCGTTTGTTTTATTTGGTGGTATGAACGTTTTAGAATCGCGCGACTTAGCCATGCGCATTGCAGAGCATTATGTAGAAGTGACGACTAAGCTAAACATACCATATGTGTTTAAGGCATCATTTGATAAAGCTAATCGTTCTTCAATCAACTCGTACCGTGGTCCGGGAATGGAAGAAGGTTTAAAAATATTTGAAGAAATTAAAAATACCTTTAATATTCCACTGATCACCGATGTTCATGAACCGCATCAAGCGGCGCCGGTTGCTGAAGTGGTTGATGTTATTCAGTTGCCTGCTTTTTTAGCTCGTCAAACAGACTTAGTTGTTGCTATGGCAAAAACAGGTGCCATTATTAATGTTAAAAAGCCGCAGTTTTTAGCACCACATGAAATGCGCCATATCATTACTAAATTTAATGAGGCTGGTAATAATAATATTGCACTTTGTGAGCGTGGCTCTAGCTTTGGTTATAATAACTTGGTTGTTGATATGTTGGGTATGGATGACATGAAAGCAATGGCACCAGTGATTTTTGATGCGACGCATGCGCTGCAACGCCCAGGTGGTCGCGCAGATTCAGCGGATGGGCGTCGAGCTCAAGCCGCAGAACTTGCCAGAAGTGGAATGGCTTTGGGGATCGCTGGTTTATTCATAGAAGCACATCCAAACCCTAATGAAGCAAAGTGTGATGGACCATGTGCATTAGCCCTAAGTAAATTAGAAGGCTACCTATCGCAAATGAAGGCGGTAGATGATTTGGTCAAGAGTTTTGCGCCGTTAGATACCAGCGCTAGTGATTTATAAAAAGTGACCGTATAATAAAAAGCGACATTAGTCGCTTTTTTTACACCTTAAATATACTCTTTCTCGTCATGGGTATATAATTCATGCATAAGAAAAACTAATTCAAAGCTTGGTTATTATGTCAAGACGAGTCCCCCCATTAAACGCACTCAAAGCATTTGAAGCTGCGGCGCGGCATTTAAGCTTTACTAAAGCCGCAGAAGAGCTTTATGTAACGCAAGCAGCTGTTAGTCATCAAATAAAAACACTAGAAGAACATTTAGGTTTAAAGCTATTTTTACGAAAAAATCGCTCGTTATTATTAACGGAAGAAGGCCAAGGCTATTTTTTAGATATTAAAGAAATTTTTACGCAATTGATTGATGCCACTGAAAAGTTACTTGCGCGAGGGGCTAAAGGCTCATTAACGGTAAGTTTAACCCCTAGTTTTGCTATTCAATGGTTAGTGCCTCGTTTAAGTTTATTTAATGAATTACACCCTGAAATTGACGTAAGAATAAAAGCACAAGACCAAGACGAAAATTCGTTAAGCGATGATGTTGATATTGCTATTTACTATGGGCGCGGCCACTGGAATGGGGTGCAAGCTTATAAGCTACATACAGAGTATTTAGTGCCATTGTGTAGCCCTATGTTATTGAGTGGTCCTAAACCGCTTGATCAACCCAGTGATTTAGCACAGCACACCTTATTACATGACACTACACGTAAAAATTGGAAAACGTGGATGAAAACTGCAGGTGTACGTAATGTACAAGTAAATCAGGGGCCTATATTTAGCCACTCTTCTATGGTGCTGCAAGCCGCTGTTCATGGCCAAGGCGTTGCAATTGGGAATAGTGTGTTAGCTAAACCAGATATTGATGCAGGACGATTAGTTATTCCATTTAGCCATAGTCTAGAAAGTAAAAACGCTTACTATTTGGTGCTTCGTGAGTCACAAATTGAACTGGGGAAAATAGTGTCATTTAAAGAATGGATGCTAAGTTTGGTTGAACAAGAGCAAGAGTATTAATCATGATTGAATGGTTTAAAAGTCAAAGCCAACCCGCAATTGCACAGTTTATTTTTGCTCATGGTGCTGGTGCTGGAAGTGATTCTGATTTTATGCAGCACGTGGCTGCACTGATCAGTAATCAAGGTGTTGATGTTGGTTTATTTGATTTTGAATATATGCAAATTGCCAAACAAACTAATAAGCGACGCCCGCCGGAGCGTGCACCCAAGTTACTTGCTTACTACGAGCAAGTATTAACGCATGCTCAGTCTAAATTACCATTGTTTATTGGCGGTAAATCAATGGGCGGGCGAATGGCATCTATGCTCGCATGCACAACAAATCAGCCTGTTAAAGGGGTTATTGCGTTTGGTTACCCATTTCACCCACCTGGTAAACCAGAAAAGCTGCGCACAGAGCACTTTGCTGATGTTAATTGTCCTTTTTTAGTATTACAAGGTGAGCGAGATACATTTGGTACGCGTGAAGAGCTAAAAACCCTGTCTATGCCAAAGCAGCCAAATTTTGTATGGCTAACTGACGGTGATCACTCATTAAAACCGCGTAAAAAAAGTGGAATTACTGAATTAGAAAACCGCCAAATAGCAGCTTCAAGCACAGTACAGTTTATAAAAAAAATATTGGATAAATAATGACAAAACTATTTTTAATGACGGGAAGCTTATTTTGTATGCTTTCGGTTATGTTGGGGGCTTTTGCCGCTCACGGACTAAAAAACCGTCTATCAGAATATTCGATAGGTGTGTTTAAAACTGCTGCTGAGTATCAAATGGTGCATGGTTTAGCATTAATTGCAGTGGCTTTACTCATAAAGTGGGGTATTAACCTAAATTGGGCTGGTCACTTTTTTATAATAGGGACGTTGCTGTTTAGTGGCAGCTTATATTTATTAGCACTGACAGGAATGAAATGGCTAGGGCCAATTACGCCTCTTGGTGGAATGTGCTTTATTGTTGGTTGGATTATCATTTTAGTGCAAGTTGCACGATTTAAGTTTTAAAAAGTTTAAGGGTTATTATGTCTAGTGTTGTGATTTATTGTCGCAGTGGGTTTGAAAACGATGCAGCTGCTGAAATAACATTTCATGCTGCGGAGCAGGGGTTTGCAGGGTATGTAAAAGCAAAACCAAATACAGGTTACGTTATATATGAATGTTTTGAAGCCCAGCATAGTGACGAAATAATCAAAAAAATAGATTTTAAAAACATGGTGTTTGCTCGCCAATGGTTTGCTGGCACATTGTTAGAAAATATGCCATTGGAAGACCGTGTAGGTGCTGTTGTGCAAGCAGCTAAGGATTTTCCGTTATGCTCTGAACTGCGAGTAGAGACACCCGATACAAACGAAGGAAAAGAACTACTTACCTTTTGTAAAAAAATATCGACACCGCTTAAAAAAGCACTAGAGAAACAAAACACCGTGTTGCGTGAGCCAAAAGCGAACCGGCCTGTTATGCATGTGTTATTTTTGGCAAATAATACCGCTTATGTTGGCTATTCATACAGCTATAACAATTCAGCCAATTTTATGGGTATTTTACGTTTGCGCATGCCAAGTGACGGGCCTAGCCGCTCTACACTTAAGCTTGATGAAGCGTTTAACGTGTTTATACCTGAGCAACAAAGAGAAACACGCGTTGCTGCAGGTATGCGATGTGTAGACTTAGGTGCATGCCCAGGTGGTTGGACATATCAGCTAGTGCGCAGAGGGATGTTTGTTAATGCAATAGATAATGGCCCAATGAATGATGACTTAATGGAAACAGGCCAAGTTAAGCACTTTAGAGAAGATGGCTTTAAATACCGCCCAGAGAAAAGAAACATTACTTGGCTTGTATGTGACATGGTAGAAAAGCCAACCAAAGTAACAAGCCTAATGATTGATTGGGCTGTTAATGCCTATGCAAAAGAGCTTATTTTTAATCTTAAGTTACCAATGAAAAAGCGCTTTGACAGTGTGTATGAATGTTTAGCAATGATAAAAGAAGAGCTCGCTAAGTACGGTATTAGCTACGAATTACAAGCTAAGCATTTATACCATGATAGAGAAGAGATCACGGTACATTTAAATGTGACTAAAGTCCCTCAAAGCTTATACAGTTGATTAACGATAAAAGTGGGCCACTAGGCCCATTTTTATATACACACTGTTACTAAGGCAATAACTTCATTTAAGAGTTAGCTTCGGTACTTAGGGCGGTAATTATCTACCCACAAACGCGTAGCACCGCATACCGCGACAGGCATAACAATTAGGTTAACAACTGGAATGGCTGTTAACAGCATAACAGCAAAACCAAACCCGTATGAAAGCCCTTGCTTAGACTTTAAGTCGTTTTTCATCTCATTAAAGCTAATTTTATGATTATCAAACGCGTAATCTTCATATTGCACCGCGTACATCCAACACGTAAATAAAACCCATAATATTTGACCTATTACCGGTAAAATCCATAACAGTATAAAAAAGCCAATAGCTCGTGGTAAGTAATAGCATAGCTTGGTCCATTCGCGGGCAAGCATGCGAGGTACATCTTTAACTAACTCGGCAAAGCCGTCATCATTAATTTTTTGACCAGTTAAGTATAACTCTACTTTTTCGCTTAAAAGTGCATTAAATGGAGCGGCAATAAAGTTTGTTATTACTGTAAATACCAGACTATAGCTAAATAGTACGACCAATACCGCAATCGGCCACATTAGCCACTCTAACCAACTCAGCCAATCAGGGAGCATATTATTGATGTAGCTAAAGCTTTCACTAAGCCAGCCAAATAAAAAAAAGAGCGAACTACCAAATAATAAAATATTAATTAAAAGCGGAATGAGCACAAAGCGCTTTAAACCTTTTTGGCTTATTAATTTAAACCCTGAAAAAAAATATTCCATACCTTGTATGATCTGCACAACAACCTCAATCAATGTTTACAACTCAAGTTAGTATAAATAGCTTAATAGTTTTGAACAGCTATTTTGCGTAACAAAGTGTTTAAAGCCAGGTATACGTATTTTTATCAGTTCTTAATTTGAAAGCACTGAGTCTGAGTTATTTAAACCTGTAATTGTGTTAAAACAACACGCAGAGGTTGTTCATTTGTTACAATTCGGTATAGTTTCACAACATATAATTAATATAAATTTGAGATACTCAATGCAGTTAGTTGATTTAAAACCGAATGACCAGGATGTGATTAATGTTTTTGCTGATATCGACCGACTTATAAATTCTTTGTACCCAGTAGCGACCGCACAATCTCTCACGTTAGGTGAGCTTGATAAACCTAATGTTTATGCAATTGGTTTAAAAAACGATGATGGGATTGTTGCTTGTGGGGCAATTGTGATGCAATCAGGGGAGCCATCTTACGCAGAAATAAGGCGCCTCTATGTAAACCCAAGTTACCGTGGAAAAGGGCTATCTCGTAGAATAATGCAAATTCTTTTGCATTACGCAGGTGAAGAAGAGATCCCATTAATTAGGTTAGAAACCGGCCCTAAACAAATTGAATCGATTAAATTATATGAAAATTTAGGGTTTAAGTGTTGTGGTTGTTTTGGCTCTTATCAAGATAACCCGCAAAGTGTGTTTATGGAGCTTGGCTTAAGCCAATAACAAGCAGATTTCTGAACGCCTATGTTTTTATAGGCTAACGCTGTGCTGTTTATTATTGTATAAAAAACATTAATTAACAGTAAAAGTCGATTATTTACAACTATACTTTACGTTACTTAAGCGAATTATTTTATTCGGTACTTAATACTGTACTGTTTTTAAAAACATATTTAAGCTAAAAACAATAATGAAAGTGTGTGGTGTCAAATGGAAGCAGTTAGGTTAAACACGTTGTTATCCCATCAGCAAGATATCTTATCTAAAATAGCGCTAGGGCTTCCCTTTGAAGACGTTTTAGATGAGATATGTTTGTCTATAGAAGAACTTATTGATGAAAATTCAGCTAAATGCTCAATCCTATCACTAAATAAAGGAAAACTACTTCATTGTGCTGCGCCCAATATTGATGATGAATATTGCCAAGCAATTAATGGGGTTCATATAGGTCCAAATGTTGGCTCGTGTGGTACTGCTGCGTATTTAGGTGAACGCGTGATTGTTGAAGATATAGCTAAGTCGCCTTTATGGGCAGACTTTAAAGAAATCGCTTTACAGTTTGGACTACAGTCGTGTTGGTCTACTCCTATTATTTCAACTAAATCAAATATTTTAGGTACTTTTGCTATTTACCACGATAAACCTAAAAAGCCTTCATCTTTCGAACTTGAATTAATCGACTACTTTGTTCACTTTACCAGTATTGCGCTTGAAAAAAACCATGAGTACATAAAAGCTAATCAACTGATCAATGATTTGGAAAAAAGTAATGAAAAATTTGAGGCATTTACGAAAGTGATGCCTGATTTGACCCTCATTATTAGTGAAGAAGGTGAGTATATGGATATTTACGGCACCACTGATGCACTTTTATACAAATCACAATCTGACTTGATAAATAAAAAAATTAGCGATGTGTTGCCTGTAGAAGATGCCGCATCAATCATGGCGGTAATAGATAAAACATTGCTGACAAATGATGTGCAAGTATTTGAATATGAGCTAGATATTGGCGGCAAAATAATGGTTTTTGAAGGTCGTACATCGCCAATTAAAGATTACCAATCAGATAACCCATCTCAGCGTTATATTGTTTGGGTTGCCCGCGATATAACCACAAGAAAAAAAGCAGAGAAAGAAGTAGAAAGACTCGCCTTCTATGACCCATTAACAGGTTTACCAAATAGGCGAATGCTAAATGACAAATTAGCAGCCTATGTTGAGAATATACACCAAAGCAATGTGACCGGTGCATTATTATTTTTAGACTTAGATAATTTTAAGCGAATTAACGACTCAGTTGGTCACAGTGCAGGTGATGAAGTACTTGTAGAGCTTTCAAAACGATTTAACGGTGTTATTGGTGAAAAAGATACATTAGCGCGTGTTGGCGGCGATGAATTTATTATATTGCTTGAATATGTTGGTGATAACACCGAAAGCGCGATTTTAGAATCAGAAAAAAAGGCTAAAATAATACAAAGTGTCTTTTATGATAAATTTGAAGTGGGTCGTTTAGCTTTTCAGGTTAGTTGTAGTATCGGTATTTGTTTAATAGATAAAAGTAATCATTTAACCGATAACATTCTTAAATTTGCTGATACGGCCATGTACCGTTCTAAAATGAAAAATGGCAACAGTTGCAGCTTTTATGATCCAGAGTTACAAGCTCTACTAGAAAATCAGGCAGAACTTGAAACCGATATTGTCAGAGCGATAGCACACGATGAATTTAGTGCTTATTTTCAGCCGCAAATAAACGCTAATGGAAAAATTACGGGGGCAGAGGCTCTAATTAGATGGCAGCACCCAAGTAAGGGATTGATTGCGCCTAATGACTTTATTCCAATCGCTGAGCAAAATGGGGTTATTCAAAAACTTCAAAACACCGTGCTGCGTGATATTTGTATTTTAATAAATGAGCTTAACAGCAAGAAGCTGATTGATGATTCATTTAAAGTGTCTATAAATATAAGTCAGGTCCAGTTCAATTCAACGACGTTAAAAACTGAATTATTAAATGTTGTTAACGATTATGGCGTTAACCCATCGAATATTAAGTTAGAGATCACAGAGTCTATGCTTAGCGGCGATATTGCCAGCGTGATATCGCAAATTGATGAATTAAAACAGCAAGGTTTTATTTTTTCGATAGATGATTTTGGCACAGGCTACTCGTGTTTAACGCATTTGAGCTCGTTTTCGGTGAATGAATTAAAAGTAGATAAAAGCTTTATAGATAAAATATTAGACAAAGGCACTGGATTTAGCATTGTGCAAACCATTATTAACCTTGGTAAAAGCCTTAGCTTAACAGTTGTTGCTGAAGGTGTTGAAACCGAAGAGCAATTTACCATACTTAAAACAATGAACGTTGACATGATTCAAGGCTATTTAATTGCTAAACCAATGCATTTTGAAGATTATTTACACTGGCATCAGTCTTTTTAGAGGTAGATACTGTAAATACAAAATTAACATACCTTAGCAATTAGGCTAGGCTCAGTCGCAATATCAAAACGATTAACAAGAACCCTGTTCTTGTTAATCGCATTCATATAAAATTCACCACATAACGTCCTTTAGTTTTCATAATTAACGCAATATAGAGCGAGATTTCCTTATCCTTTCTAATAAAGACACCAGTTCAACGACCGATTTAACAGTAGTTACCCACAATGGTAATTTTCATGCCGATGATGTATTTAGCATCGCGGTGCTCAAACATGTACTTCCTTCGTTTAATTTAGTACGTACCCGCGACAAAGCGCTTATGGATAATGCTGATATCGTGATTGATGTAGGTGGGCAATACGATCCTGATACCGGGCGTTTTGATCACCACCAGCGCGGTGGCGCCGGGGAGCGTGAAAATGGAATACCGTATTCGTCATTTGGTTTGGTGTGGCAAAAGTATGGTTTATCACTGTGTGGCAATAACCAAGCAATTGCAGACAGAGTAGATGCCGGGTTGGTCTCAACCATTGATGCAATTGATTGTGGCCATGTTGAAGGGGTGCAGCAAGGCATAAGTTTAAGTCAAACAATTTCAATGTATAACCCAACGTGGGAAGAGAGCCCTGAGTTTGATAAGTGCTTTGATGAGGCTGTTGAATTTGCCTCTCGTATGTTGACTCGATTTATAGCGTCAGCCAGTGGCAGTGTTAATGCAAAAGCAATTGTGACTGAAGCTATAGAAAGTGCAGAAGACCCACGCGTTATTGTGCTTGAAAAATACACGCCATGGAAAAAAACAGTGCATATCTTGTCAAGTGAAGCATTGTACATGGTTTATCCTTCACACTCAGGTCAATGGATACTACAAACAGTACCTGTAGAGCCAGGATCGTTTGAAGATAGAAAGTCTTTACCTAAAGCATGGGCTGGTTTATCTGATGAAGAGTTTCAAGCTGAAACAGGCTTAGACGACGCTGTATTTTGCCATAATGGGTTATTTATAGCCGGCACTAAGTCGTTCGAAAGTACAATGAAGTTAGCCGAAGTGGCTTTAGCTGAATAATTGATTTTAGCTTCAATAGCTAATTAGCCTGATTTCTGAATAGCAAACGGCTAAAGCAGATTTCAGGCTAAGTAATTAATTTGCTGCTATTTAGCTGTTAAAACCCATCCCCAATAATACTTAATCAATTTGAAGATTTAAATTTTCACGCTAACGGTTAAAAACTCGACGTAGCAAAATTAAATAATGAATACAAAAAAGTTTTTATTAGCAGCCCCTTAGCCATGTGTATATGTTGAATACATTTTTATTAAAACCAGACCTATATTTCTCCTTATAAAAAACGTGTGACTAACCTGATTATTATTTGCAACTAGGCCTCATTAAATAAGGGCTTGTGGGTCATGCTCTGTACTATTTACTGATAATATTAAAAATCACTCGTTACGAGTAAAAATACTTGTTGGACTTAAAAGTCTATTTTTCTTTTAATGCGCCCAATCAGCCGAACCGGCATTCATTAAATAAAAGAGAAAGATAAATGAAAGAGACAACATCACTAGAACAAGCTCGCACGAGTTACAATGTTCGTCATTGGAGCCAAGGTTTTTTTGGTATTAATGATCAAGGTGATGTGTATGTTGCGCCAAAGGCTCACGCCCCAGAGCAAACTATTGCACTGACAGATATTGCAAAACAACTAGAAGAAAAAGGCTTGAGCTTACCGGCTTTAGTGCGCTTTCCACAAATTTTACATCATCGTGTGCACAGTTTATGTGCTGCATTTAATACTGCGATTGAAAACTATGGCTACCCAAAAGACTACTTATTAGTTTACCCAATTAAAGTAAACCAACAACGCGAAGTAGTTGAAGAAATAGTAGCAAGCCAAGCCGAGTTAGAAAAAAAACAATTAGGCCTAGAAGCAGGCAGCAAACCAGAGCTTTTAACTGTTTTGGCAATGGCAGAAAAAACCAGTGCAGTGATTGTATGCAATGGCTACAAAGACAAGGAATATGTGCGCTTAGCACTTATTGGCGAAAAGCTAGGCCACAAAGTATACATAGTGCTTGAAAAGCTCTCTGAGCTCGACATGGTGCTTAGCCAAGCAAAAGCGCTAAATGTTAAACCACGTATTGGTATTCGTGTACGTTTAGCATCGCAAGGTAAAGGTAAGTGGCAAGCAAGTGGCGGCGAAAAATCTAAATTTGGTTTATCTGCGTCGCAAGTACTGCATGTGGTGAACCGTTTAAAAGAGGCCGACCAGCTTGATTTAATGCAACTTGTGCATTTTCACTTAGGCTCGCAAATGGCAAACATCCGCGATGTGCGTTTAGGTGTAAGCGAGGCCGCGCGCTTTTATTGTGAGTTACGCAAATTAGGCGCAAGTATTGAGTGCTTAGATGTAGGGGGCGGTTTAGCGATTGATTACGATGGTACACGCAGCCAATCTCATAACTCAATGAACTATAGCTTAGCAGAGTATGCAAATAATATTGTGTACACCATAGGCGATACGTGTAAGCAGTACGCGCAGCCTATGCCGACTATTATTTCTGAGTCGGGGCGTGCACTAACGGCGCACCATGCGGTACTTATATCAAACGTGATAGGCACAGAAAGCTACGTACCAGAGGAGCTAAAAGCGCCTGCAGCAGATGCACCACTTTTATTAAATAATATGTGGGCGTCATTTGTTCAGCTAACCGATTTAACTGACGACCGTGCACTGATTGAAATTTATCACGATAGCCAAGGCGACTTAGCAGAGGCGCATAACCAGTTTGCACTTGGGCTTTTAGATTTAACGCAGCGTGCGTGGGCAGAGCAAGTTAACTTACGTATTTGTTATGAGCTTAACAAACACATGGATAACAAAAACCGTTTTCATCGCCCGATTATTGACGAGTTAAATGCGCGTTTAGCTGATAAGTTTTTTGTAAACTTTTCGCTTTTTCAATCATTGCCTGATGCGTGGGGGATTGATCAAGTGTTTCCGGTATTGCCATTAAGTGGCTTAACCGAAGCACCAAAAAAACGTGCTGTATTACTTGATATAACCTGTGACTCAGACGGCGCACTTGAGCACTATGTTGATGGCCAAGGCATTGAAAGCACATTACCGGTGCCTGAGTACAGTGCTGATAAACCTTACCTAATGGGCTTTTTCTTAGTGGGAGCGTATCAAGAAATTTTAGGTGATATGCACAATTTATTTGGCGATACACACAGCGCCATTATCAATATGGATGAGCAAGGCGTTGCCAGTATTAGCGAAATAAATCAGGGTGATACCGTAGCTGATATGATGCGTTATGTACATTTAGATGTTGAGAGCTTTCAGCAGTCGTATGCGCAGTTAGTGTCTGCAAAAATAGATAAAAAAGAACAGCAAAGCGTTTTAGACGAGTTGCAAAGCGGCCTTAATGGCTACACTTATTTAGAAGAGTTATAAGCAATGTCTAGCTTGTTTGGTCATGTTGACCACTCGTTGTATTCAAACGGGATGACGTTTTTACGTCGTCCTATGGTGCAAAATATTAATGCCATTGATGCAGATGTCGTTGTATTAGGCTTACCGTTTGACTTAGCAACATCGGGCCGTCCCGGTGCTCGCTTAGGACCCGATGCTATTCGCAGAGCGTCAGTACATTTAGCCTGGGAAGACACTAAATACCCGTGGACATTTCCTTTATTTGAGCGTTTAACGGTTGCAGATGCAGGTGACTTTACTTATCCAGTCGGCGACCCAGAGTATTTTACTGCACAGCTAGAAATGGCCGCAGAGCAAATACTTCGTCAAGGAACAACGCTGTTAGGTCTTGGGGGCGATCACTTTGTAACGCTTCCGCTTCTGCGGGCACATGCAAAGATTCACGGCAAAATGGCTTTGGTTCATTTTGATGCGCACACCGATACTTACAGCAACGGTTCGCGTTTTGATCACGGCACTATGTTTTATCATGCACCCATGGAAGGGCTGATTGATGTAGAGCACAGTATACAAATTGGTATTCGTACCGACTTTGATCAATCAAAGCATGAGTTTGCAGTGATTGATGCAATGCAAGCTAACGATTTGCATGCCAATGACATTGCAGCGCAAATACGTGAGCGAGTAGGTGACTTACCCGTTTACCTAACGTTTGATATAGACTGCCTTGACCCGGCATTTGCACCAGGCACCGGCACACCTGTATGCGGTGGTTTAACATCTGATAAAGTACTTAAAGTACTGCGCGCGCTAAAAGGGATAAATATGGTGGGTATGGATGTGGTAGAGGTATCACCTTCGTACGATCAAAGTGAGCTTACCGCAATTGCGGCAGCAACCATTGCGAGCGAATTACTGCATTTGTGGACCCACAAGAACAAGTACTCACTCTAAACATGCCCCAATAATAAAAGAGGATAAAATCCTCTTTTATTATTTAGAGGTACCGATTACTTAACTGTTTAATTTCTTTTAGCCATATAAAGCTTAAGGCAATAAGTGGCACGTTGGTAGTAACTGGATTAAATGCTTCTATGAGTAAACTAGGCTGCATGACCGCAACGGCTCCTAGCAGGCCGCATAGTGCGAAAATATTTAACCAAACCAGCTGTTTATTTTTATAAAATATTATTATTAACAGCCCAAAAATAACCTCGGCAATACCCGCGCTACGCGTAATTAAATCAGACACCTGTTCAGAATAGCCTGCACTGCCAGTCATTAATTTTTCAAGAGGGGCGATATGATAAATCTTCGGGAAAAAGCCATGATACATCCAACTCAGCCCCACGATATAGCGTGCCATTTGTATATAACCGCGGTTATTTCCTAGCATTGTCTATTCGCTCCTGTGAGCTGGGGTGGCTCGATAAATATTCGAGTAAGTTATTCACCTTTTTAAGGTGTTCGTTCTCAGTGGTATGCGCACCCTGTAATGCTTCAATTGCATCGGCAAAATCGTTGCTTGAATAGCCTAAGTATTCTAATTGAGTCAATGCATAGCTGTCGGCTTCTCGTTCCATATCTCGTGAAAATCCTTGTTGAGCAAACGATGCCCCCGTACCTAAAGCGACTTCTGCAATCCCTTCTAAATCACCAAATATAACGGCAAGTACAATTGTGCTGGCGGCCGATTGTGCTGTTATGCGAACACTATGCTGGTGGACGACATGACCAATTTCGTGAAGTAACACAGCCTTTAGCGCATTGGGTTTATCGGCTAGTAAATTAGCTAATTCATCAGTAACCACAATACGGCCATGAGGGAGTGCAAACGCATTAGCCCCAAAGCTTTGGGATTTATAAAACGAAAGCCTATACACCGACTTTTCAAGTGCAAGCGCATCAAGCATGGTATTAAAATGCTGCTGCACTGTGGCTTGTTGCTCGGCAGATAACTCGGTTGGGTCTAGGGCTAATTTTTTAATTACAGCAAAACTCTGCTCACCCATTTGTTCAACAACGCTATGCGGTAGGGTGTCAACACTGTACACAGCAATTGCGGGCACAACTTTGTATAGCATTAACCACATAAAAAGTGGTGTAGCTACAATTGCCGCTATAATAGCCCATTTACTTTTTTCAAGGCGCTCTAATAGGTCGTGCTTATTGGTTTTAAAAGGCCAGCGATAATTTACATCACTTGGAATGAAGCGACTGCCATCATTAAAACGCAGTTCATCAGCAAGCCCGGCCAGGCCAGACGTGAGTGATATATCGCTTATTGCATAGCTTGAAATAAGCTGATCATCGTGGCTAATTTCAACCAGGGTATCGCGAATATTAGCGACACCCGGTTGATAATTACTTGATGCTTTGGGGAAGTAATGTCCCTGTACGTGCATAGTAATCTCTTAGGTTAGCGATAAATCAATATCAAATACATTAGCCGCTTCTTCGGCAAAGGATGACTGCTGCTCTTGCGTTGTATCGATTAAGTTTAATGCGCCAGGGTATATATCAACAGTTGTGGCCTCGGCAAGCATTTTTGATGTACGAATTTGTGTCCAGGCGTAAGCAAGCCCCAATGAAAACACAATAGCTAGCATGTTCGTTAAAAGTAAAATGGCATAAGGAATAGGTTTAAGTTCAGACTTAAACGATGCAACATCTTCAAATTGGCTGTTATTAAAAATATGATTTCGAATGGCCGCTTTCCACACTGCGGTTACTATGGCAATCATCACAACATAGGCAATCATTAATCCACCAAACATAATTCCCATTTTGACTGGGTCTTGAGCCGCTTGTTGATTTTCAACATTGAGTAAATCAAGTCCAAAAAGTCCTAAAATAGCCATAAATATCACCATAGTGATAGAGCTCACTACAAAACAAATAAGCGCTGTTAAATAGTAAGTTTCACCTTTGAGCTTTACGGTTAATGGTTTATTGCCGTAACTAATATTACTGTGAATGTAATTATCTATGCGCTTTAAAACATACGGCATTAATAAATAAAGTGTAAATACACTGGCAATCGGTAACAGTATAAAGTTAACAAAGGCTTCGCCGTAATCGCCTTTGAATGCAAAGCGCACATTACGATGACGGGTCATACGCATATTAAAGCGCAGGCCTTGGTTAATAATCCACGGCATTAAAAAAATAAAAGCGATGGCAAATAAAAAGCCTATCAGTGGAAAAAAGCTGACAGCAAAGGTGTAAATTAAAAATACAATGACCGCTAAAATACGGCCTTTTAAAATTTGCATTGGAGTAGCTAAGTAGTCAAAGCTGTGGCCATCTATACGAGTGTGCCCATAAAAATAGCGCATTGTACGCACTTTTGCCCAGGCAGAATAAATGCCCAATGTTAGTACGCTTAGTAAGATATTAACTATCCAAATACCAAAAAATTCACCGCCCTTGCCACTAAATTGCACTTTGGAGCTAGATAGTGGGGTAAGTGGTTGACCGTTAGGTTCGTTTGATTGTGAAGGGGTTGGGTGTATTGATTCCATTAAAAGCCATTCCATGTTGTTTTTTTGTTAATTTACCGATTTTAAGTGCAAAACTCAATATTTATCACAGCAATAGCGCTGTTTTTTCTCACTATAAGGTGTGTTCAAACTAGGTGATACATTTTTTATAATGAACTCTGTTATACTGAGCGGATAATTTTATGGGGCTGCTATGATTTCAAAAAACCAACTCAAACTTATTCGCCAACTTGGCCAAAAAAAGTACCGAAAGCAATATAATCAATACCTTGTACAAGGCGAAAAAAACGTACTTGAGTTGTTAAATAGTTCTTTAAACGCAGTTGTTATATTTGCTACGCAGGCGTTTATAAATGCTCATCAAAGCCGTTTTCCAAACACCCACATCATTGAAGCAGACGAAGAGGCGTTGACTAAAGCGAGCACCCTTGTAAGTAATAATGCGGCTATTGCAATTGTTGATATGCCCAAAGCCGACTTACCCAATATGAATGGATTAATATTGGCGCTTGATGGCGTGTCTGATCCAGGCAATTTAGGCACTATTATCAGAGTTGCTGATTGGTATGGGATTAAACATATTGTTACTAGCACAGACAGCGCAGATGCCTATAACCCAAAAACAATTAGTGCCACTATGGGGTCGTTTGTAAGAGTATCTGTAAGCCAAGTTGAATTACCTGAATATTTACAGACTTTAAATTTGCCAATATATGGCGCATTTTTAGATGGTGAAAGTGTGCATAAAACACAATTCAGTGGTGAGGGTGTTTTGCTAATGGGCAGTGAATCGCATGGGATACGCGAAGCCTGTGCAGGTTTAGTGACCGATAAAATAACAATTCCTGCATTTGGCGAGGCCGAGTCGCTCAATGTTGCCATGGCAACAGGGATTATTTTAGATAATTTTAAGCGACAAGCTTAACAAACGCGTGTTTTTTAAGTTAAATTGCCCATGAATAACAACAATAATAAATTGGTAAAACAACAAGATGCGCTTAAGCACTATTAAATTAGCGGGCTTTAAATCGTTTGTAGAGCCCACTAAAATACCGTTTCCAGATCAAATGACCTGCGTTGTTGGGCCAAACGGCTGTGGCAAATCTAACGTTATTGATGCAGTGCGGTGGGTGCTAGGCGAAAGCTCAGCTAAAAACTTGCGTGGCGATGCCATGACTGATGTTATTTTTAATGGGTCAACTAACCGTAAAGCCATTTCGCAAGCTTCAGTAGAGCTAATTTTTGATAACTCGTTAGGCGAGCAAGAATTAAAAAACACCTTTGCCGATAGAAACCAAATAGCGATTAAGCGTTTAGTAACACGTGATGGTCAATCGTTGTACTTTTTAAATGGCAGTAAATGCCGCAAGCGTGACATAACTGATATATTTTTGGGCACTGGGCTTGGTCCTCGCAGTTATGCGATTATTGAGCAAGGGATGATATCGCGCTTAATTGAAAGTAAACCTCAAGAGCTGCGCGTATTTTTAGAAGAAGCCGCAGGCGTATCTAAATACAAAGAGCGCCGCCGCGAAACGCAAACGCGGATCAAAAGTACCCGCGAAAATTTAGAACGTTTATTAGATGTTCGTAAAGAGCTGCAAAGTCAACTCGATAAATTGGCAGTTCAATCACTTGACGCTAAAAAATACCGTGAACTTAAAGCAACAGAGCGCACATTAAAAAGTCAAATAGCTGTTTTAAAATGGCAAAAACTTCATCAGCAACAAATAGACAAAAGCGAGCAAATAAAAAAGCTTGATGAGCAAATTAGCTTTTTTAAAACGGCCCACTCAGGGCACGATGATGTGCTTGCAACACTTGAAGGCGAAGTACAAGCTCAGCAAGATAAATTAAGTGATGCGCAGCACCAGCAACATATTACTCATACCGAGTTAACTCGAGCCGAACAGCAAAAAATCAGTATTAAACAACAAATACAATCACTTAAACAAAGCTTAATAAAATTACAGCAACGTCAAACAGACAGCCTTGATCAAAAAGCGCAACAGCAGCATATATGCGAAGAACTTGATGAAGCACTGCAAGCGGCAATAGAAAGCAGTGTAATGTGCGAAGAGCAAGTGGATGAACTGTCATTTGAACTTGAGGGACTACAGACCGCTAAGCAGCAGAGTTATTCGCATTGGCAAACACTCAACGAACAACAGCAGCAATTTAATACTCAGGTGCAGTCGCAAAGTAGTGAAATAAAGCACACGCAACAGCAAATAAACCATGTCAATGAGCAACTCAGCCAGTTAAATTCGCAGCTTGATGAACTAAAAAATAATAATATAGAACAGCAGCTGGTCGAGCAACAACGCCAGCGCCAAACACTTACTGAGGAGCTTGCAAAAAATCAAAGTGCGCTTTCCCAATGTGAAGTTACACTGACCCAACAAAATAAGCAGGTTAATAAAACTCAAGACAATCATAAAGCACTGGCACAGAAAGAAAATGAACTAAACGCCCGTATTGCGGGGCTTAAAAGTGCATTGGGGTTAGATGAAGAGGTCACTGATTTAGCAGGACTCTTAAGTCAACTAATAGTGCAAGATGGTTTTGAGCCATTAATAGAGCAAGCACTTAAGTCGCTTACACATTTAAGTGTAACAGAGCAGCCATCACCTAATAGCGTATGGCCAAGCGGTCAGTCTTTACTTAAGCCAAGCCTGGCTGATTATATTACCGCTGGCGTATACCCAGATTTACTCACACGAATTGTTTACAGTGAACACGCCGATTTAACGGTGTTAAACGATGACTATTACATTGCGGTGATGGATAAAAATGGCGCGTTGCATGGCCGTAATTGGCACGTAAACGCGGATAGCAACACAAACAACTCATTGCTAATTAAACATAAGCAACTTCACGAGTACACCCATGAGATCACACAGACTAAAAGTGAACTTGAAAAGGTAACAAGCGAACTTGAACAATACATTGCACTACAAGCAGAGCTTAATACCGAGCAAAAAGCGCTTAAAGAGGTTATTCATCAGCTTGCCCAACAGATTGCTATTTCAAGTACCCGAAGCGATATGTTCACAGAGCAGGTCACTCAATATCAACACCAGCTATTAAAAATAAAAACTCAAGAGCAAACGATAAGTGCGTCACTTTTGCACCTTAATAAGCAGCTTGAAGAACAAACAGAGCAATATGAACTATTTGCTGAGCAGCAATTTAATTTAATAGATGAAACTGAGGCTGCTAATGATGAGCGCATGCAAAGCGATAAAAACTATAGCCAAGCACTCAGTGCGCTAGAGCAATACAAAACGCAGGCTCATCAGGCAAGTTTAAGACAGCAAAAAGCACGCAGTGAGTGGCAATTAAGCCAAACAAAACTAAGCCATGCAGAGCAAGCCTATAATGAGGCAAAACAAGGAGCTGAAGAATTAGTTTTGGAAATTGAGACGCTACTTATTCCAGAAGAAACACTCAGTGAATCAATTTTAACGTTATTAGAAACGCACCAACATGGCGAGCAATTACTAGCGCAATTACAAAACGATTTATCACAAGCCAAAGACGCCTTGAATACAAAGCAAGCTAGTCTTAAAAATTCTCAGGGTGAGCTGCAAGGACTTCAAGAACAACATCAAAGATTAACACTTGAAGAGCAGAGCTTATTAATAAAGGCGCAAGCTTCACTTGAGCCATTAGATGAGCTTAAACAAAGCCTAAAAGCAGTACTTGAAACATTACCTGACGACTTAACTTTCAATGCAGCGCAAAACCAATTAACAGGTATTACAAATCAGCTAGACAGGCTTGGTGCGGTTAACTTAGCAGCTATAGAAGAGTTTGACGTTGCAAAACAGCGAAGTGATTATTTAGATAACCAGTTAGAGGATTTAACTAAAGCGTTAAATACCCTTGAAGGTGCTATTCGAAAAATTGACACCGAGACAAAAACACGCTTTAAAGCCACGTTTGATCAAGTAAACGAAGATTTTGCGCTGCTGTTTCCTAAAGTTTTTGGCGGCGGTAGTGCGTATTTGGAATTAACCAGTGACGATTTACTTGAAAGTGGTGTTAGTATAATGGCACGGCCGCCAGGTAAGAAAAATTCAACCATTCACTTGTTAAGTGGTGGAGAAAAAGCGCTGACGGCATTATCATTAGTGTTTTCTATATTCAGGCTAAATCCAGCGCCATTTTGTATGCTGGATGAAGTTGACGCGCCATTAGATGACGCAAACGTTGTACGCTTTTGCCGTTTGGTAGAAGAAATGTCACAATCAGTGCAATTTATTTATATAAGCCATAACAAAATTGCAATGGAGATGGCGGGTCGTTTAACCGGTGTTACCATGGCAGAGCCGGGGGTATCACGAATGGTTGCTGTAGATATTGAACAAGCGGTGCAACTTGCACACGCATAAATTTTTATAACACGTGTATTAGTTTTTTATTACTATACAGAGTTTAGGCATAACAAATAATAAAAGGTGAGGGGATGGCCGAACAATTAAGATGGGTTTTAATCATTATCAGTGTGATTGTCATTGGTGGCTTATTAGTCCATGGTTTATGGTCTGTAAGAAAAAAAGACAGCCCAGATACGTCTGTTAAAGAACGGGTTGAACCACTCCAAGAAAGCCCCGCAGCTTCATCTCATTCGTATAGTCAAAAAACTGAGCAAAAAGAACCGGTTATTAGTGAGCGTGACGAGCCACAGTTAGGGGAACTTAACTTTGATGCTAATGAGCCTCAAATAGAGTCTAGCGTGCCAGAGGTGCCTATTGAGGACGATCTAAGTGTTGTTGATGATTTAGAGTCGGTTGAGCAAACTGATCAACAACCACAAGAGCCAGTACCGGATTTTGTTATTGTACATATACAAATGCCTGAAGGGTTAACTATGCAAGGCAGCAAGTTATTACCCGCTGTAAATACGCTCGGTTTTAAATACTCAGAGGAAGGCTTTTTTAACCGTCATTTAGACCCTGCTGGCCAAGGGCCTGTGCTGTTTAGATTGGTTAATATGTACAACCCAGGGACGTTCGATATAGATAATATGGAACAGTTTAGCACCGCTGGGGTCAGCTTATTCATGACCTTACCGTGTGACGGCGACGGGTTAGCAGCGTTTAATATGTTGCACAGTGCGGCTAAAAAAATAGCCGACGAATTCGGCGCGCATATATTAGACGCAGAGCGCGAAGAAATGAGTGTTGAGCGTGTAAGACAGTATGTTGAGCAGGTTCGTGCTTTTTCAGCGTAACAATTTGTAATATATAATTTTTATAAGCCACTGGGCGATATCGTCAAAGTGGCTTTTTTATGTTTTTTGAGGTTTAAATGTCTAGCAGCATTAGTGAGCAAATTAATCATCTTCGTACCCTATTAGAGCAGCACAATTACAATTATTATGTGCTTGATACCCCAAGCATTCCAGATGCTGAATACGATAGGCTATTACGCGAACTCAGTGCGCTTGAAACACAAAACCCTGAATTTTTATCTGCCGATTCACCGACTCAAAAAGTAGGTGGCGCAGCGCTTAGCAAGTTTGAGCAAGTCGCCCACCAAGTGCCCATGCTATCGCTCGATAATGCGTTTAGCGAAGACGAATTTACAGGCTTTAATCGCCGAATCAAAGAGCGCTTAATGAGCACCGATGAGCTTACTTTTTGCTGTGAGCCCAAGTTAGATGGCTTGGCTGTGTCGATCATTTATCGTGATGGGGTGTTGGTACAAGCTGCAACGCGGGGTGATGGCTTTACTGGTGAGAATATCACTCAAAATGTAAAAACAATTCGTAACGTGCCTCTTAAATTACGTGGAGACTTCCCGAAAGAGCTTGAAGTGCGTGGCGAGGTATTCATGGATAGCGCAGGGTTTGAAAAGCTCAATAGTGAAGCGCAAAAGCGTGGCGAAAAAGTATTTGTAAACCCACGTAATGCAGCCGCAGGTAGCTTGCGTCAACTAGACTCTAAAATCACCGCCAAACGCCCACTGATGTTTTATGCATACAGCACTGGTTTGGTTGCCGATGGCTCAATTCCTGATGATCATTTTCAGCAATTAGAAAAGCTAACTGATTGGGGTTTACCCCTTTGCCCAGAAACAAAGCTGGTGGAAGGGCCACAAGCTGCTTTAGATTACTATGGTGATATTTTAACGCGTCGTAGTGAGCTTAAATATGAAATTGATGGCGTGGTAATAAAAGTTAATAATAAAGCCTTACAAGAGCGTTTGGGCTTTGTGGCGCGTGCGCCTCGTTGGGCTATTGCTTATAAGTTTCCGGCGCAAGAAGAAGTTACTCAACTACTTGATGTAGAGTTTCAAGTTGGGCGCACGGGTGCAATTACGCCTGTTGCTCGTTTAGAGCCTGTATTTGTAGGCGGTGTAACGGTGTCTAATGCAACGCTTCACAACGGTGATGAAATTGCTCGCTTAGGTGTTAAAGTTGGTGATACGGTGATTATTCGCCGTGCTGGCGATGTAATTCCGCAAATAACGCAGGTAGTGCTCGATCGCAGACCCGCAGATGCAAGAGATATTGTGTTTCCATCAGCTTGCCCAATTTGTGATTCCCATGTAGAAAAAGTCGAAGGTGAAGCTGTAGCTCGTTGTACTGGCGGTTTAGTGTGCCCGGCACAGCGTAAGCAAGCTATAAAGCATTTTGCATCTCGCAAAGCATTAGATATTGATGGCCTTGGCGATAAAATTGTTGATCAATTAGTGGACCGTGAGCTTATAAAAACACCCGCTGATTTATTTATACTAAAACAAGGCCATTTTGAATCACTCGAACGCATGGGGCCAAAATCGGCTAAAAATTTAGTCACTGCTTTAAACGAAGCAAAAGCCACCACGCTTGCTAAATTTTTATATTCATTGGGTATACGAGAGGCAGGTGAGGCAACGGCACAAAATTTAGCAAATCACTTTTTAACGCTTGAGAATATTATTAGTGCCAGTGTCGATAGCCTGACACAAGTAAGCGATGTAGGTGATATTGTGGCATCGCATGTGCGAGGTTTTTTTGACGAAGAGCACAATTTAGCGGTCGTCAATGCGCTTATTGAGCAAGGCATACATTGGCCTGCGCTGAGTGCACCATCGAAGGATGACCAACCGCTAGCAGGGCTTACTTATGTACTTACAGGTACGCTTAACACACTTAATCGCAATGATGCAAAAGCGCGCTTACAACAGCTAGGTGCGAAGGTGTCAGGCAGTGTATCTGCTAAAACCGATGCCTTAGTAGCGGGTGAAAAAGCGGGCTCTAAACTCACAAAAGCTCAAGATTTAGGAATAGATGTCCTGACAGAGGATGATTTAATCGAGCTGCTTAAAAAGCATAACGGCTAGGGAAGTAGTAATGAGCCGATACGGACCCCAATACTGGGATAAATACGGGAGTTATCGTACGCCTGTTGCGTTTCACTTAAGTGTAGTGGTGTTGCTGCGTGCTTATTTTATTTGGGTTTTTGCTGCACTAAGCCGCCGACCAGAGCTTGACTTAATGTCGTTATTTTTTAGATCTAAAAGCGACTTTTTTATTGCCATTGCTATTGGCAGTATTGCGATAATTCCTACATTGTTTTTTTGTTTGCGCCGTCCACGTGATTCACATAAAGCCACTGACCGGTTGGCAAGTATTTGGCGGCATATGCGCTGGCCATTAATTGTTTGTGCGCTGATAGATTTAACATGGTTAATAGTACAAGCGGCAAATAGCCATTATCGGTTTTCGCTTTTTTTAGCAGTGCAAATGGTTATTGTGTTTTGGGTGCTTTGGTATTTAGTTAAAAGTCGGTATTTAACTGTGTTTTTTAAAGATTGGCCTGAGCCAACAGAAAAAGCATCAGATGAAAAAAAACAGCTTAAAAAGGATTCATAGTGGACGCAGTAAACAAAAAAATAGCATTAATAATTGCAATTATTGGTTTTGTGCTTGTTGGTTTAATGCTTGCCTATGAGTTATCAGACGTTATGTGGTTTAAAGTGCTGATAGGTGTATGGGTGTTTGTGTTTTGTTCTAGCATGTATAGGCTTACTCCATTATTTAAAGCGCGAAACCGCTTAGAGCATTTTGTTCAACGCGATGCGCAGCACTTATTAGTGTTTAGCTTAATGGGCTTTTTTGATAAAAAACATGGTCCTAATTGGCTGGTTATACAAAGTATTGAGCGCGTAGTAAGCAAAGATGATGAGCTTATTATTTGTAGCAATAATGATCGGCAACTAAGCGTTAGCTTACCAGTTAAAAAAGCGGAGTTAGAGGCGTTCATGCAGCGGATTTTTACTACTGCGGAAAAGCAAACGATTACCTTTGAGCAAGCTTGATCGAGGCATCATTTCACCACGTAATAAAGGTGTAGTTATATAAGTTGATCTTTGATTTATAAACGTTAATTATCCAGAGCTCAGATTATTTACCCTATTCGTAATACAGGTTTTCATGAGGTTACTATGTTGAAATGGAACGATGTGATTAATTTTGCCAAAAATGGCAATCCGACACCCAGTAAAAAAGTCACTAAAACAGATGAACAATGGCGTAAACAATTATCAGAAAACGAATACTATGTAACGCGTATGAAAGGAACAGAGCGCCCTGATATGTCTGGTAGTTGTACATTGTTAGAGCCCGGTAAATATGTGTGTGTGTGTTGTGATAATTTATTGTTTGATGCTGACGAAAAGTTTGAAAGCGGAACTGGCTGGCCTTCATTTACTCAGCCGGCAAGTATAGAAGCAATTGGCTATGTACGTGATGTTAGCCATGGCATGGAGCGTGTTGAGGTTGTATGCAATGTGTGTGATGCGCATTTAGGGCATATATTTCCAGATGGCCCATTACCAACGGGCCTTAGATACTGCGTTAATGGCGCTGCAATGAAAAAGCTTTAGTCTTTGAGGTTTAGCTTCATCTCTTTTGCTTGATTCATAATTTTATCTAAACGCTGCGCTTGATCGGCAGGCAAATCGGATTTGTCTAATAAGGTGTAGCACTTTTTAGCAAGCCCGATATTCAATGAACTGCCACTTTGTTTGGTTGAATCAAATAAGCATTGTAATAAATTAAGTGCAATGCTTTGATTCCGTGGCATCACTCTGAACGCATGTGTGAATGCTTCTAGTGCTGTATTCAATTGGCCTTTGTTAAACTGGGTCACAGCATGGTTATTAAGTTCTTTTGGCCCCATTTTAATATCACGTCGTTCACTTTGCTGTTGCTGTATATAACGTAAATAGGTGGGTTCGCTCGTAGTCGGGTGTCTTTCACAATGATTAATTATTTGCGTGAATAACATTTGTGCTTTTTGATGAAACCCTAGCTCATGAAAGGCTTTTGCTTTATCAAGTGCGCCATCGACTGAACGGATTATTGAGTCGTCATCTTCTAATTGCTCAATGAGCTTCTTAGCTTTTTGATGTTCATCTTTTAAATAATGAAGCCGCGCATTAAGCACATCAATTTGCGATTGATTAGTGCTGTTAGGAAATTGGGTTTTTAAATCGTTTATATATTTATTTGTTTGCCTAGAAATGCGCTGCACCTGATCGGTTTGATCTGTCGTTAATGCAAAGTCAATTCCTGCTCGAGCCGCATTTAAGTAAATATCGGGATGATCGTAAATAGAGTGCTTAGCAAAGTTTGCTATATCTTTTTGTGTTAGGTAATTTTTTTCGTAGTCGTGATTAATTAACGAGACCGTGCTTAGCGATTTTTGACGCGATATATTTCGTGGCGCAATTGTGGCTGCTTGGCTCAAAAAGTCTTGGGCCAATTCAAATTGATTCAGTTTAATTTCTAACCGGCCAAGTAAGTCTAATGCAACAAGACGGGTTTCTTGACGTCCTAGCATGGTTTTTAACATGCGTTGCGCCAAAATATGCTCGTTATTGGCTATAAGCGCTTCTACTAGCCCCACTTTAGCCCAGGCGAATTTTTGAATATCGAGCACAGATTTAAAAAAGTCTTTGGCCTCTTGGGCGCGTTTTAACCGAAGAAGAGCATCACCTTTCAGACGAAGTAGAATAGGGCTGTAATTATTGTCTTTTCTTTCAAGTGCCGCATTAATATATTTTATGGCTTTTGAGTCGTTACCATCATCGATGAGCGTGTGTACGGTTTGAAGATCGTGTTTACGCTTTAATATACGTTCAATTCGGGTCTTTAGTTCTTGCGCTGTAAAAGGCTTAACCAAAAAGTCATCGGGTTGAAGCTCAAGTACACTGTGTACTAATGAACCACTTGTTTCAGCTGAAATAAAGATAAAGCCAGTAGAGTTTTTTATGAGTTGTTTAACTCTTAGCTCTTCGTATAACTGGTAACCGTCTTGGTGTTTATTTAAGTTGAAGGAACACACAATTAAATCGAACGATTCACTTAAACATTGCTCTTTTGCTGAATTGGCATGATCAGCAAAGCTCAACTGCCGAAAGCCAAGTCTTTCTAACGATTGTTTCATATAGCTTTGAGCAAGTGGCTGCTCTTCGACTATTAGTATTTTGGCTTTTGAAAATATCTTAGTTGGCATTGGCTTAAGCGTTATCACTTTTAACACAGACTATAATCAACAGTTTAGCTGCTTACAAGGGAATTTAAATGTTAGCTGTATTTATTAGGTAATTAGGTTTAACTAATACGTTTATATGGTCATAAAGTGTCATTTTTATTCAGTGCTGTAATGGCGGGTTATATTCTCATTTGAATAGGGATTAAATATTAGGCTGTGGTGATTAAATTATTATGCCTAAAGGGCAGTGATGCTCTTTTTTCTGATAACTAAGTTAATTATGCAAATAGGCATATATAAAAAAGTAAAAAATAATTCAGAGTAGATATTAAAGAGGTAGTTATATGTGGTGGGTGATACTGGA
>NZ_LODI01000001.1:412417-449526 GCF_001468485.1 Pseudoalteromonas sp. H71 | reverse complement strand
CCTCGGTGCTCTCGGTGGTAATTAAATCTTTAAAATTATCTATACATAGGCGTAAAGCTTGCTCACGCAAGGGTTGCTAATGTGACCATGTGTAAATTAAACGTACTAGCAATCAAGCGCCTAAGTGGCGTACAAAATATGTGTAACTAAAATAATTAGTCTATATTCCAAAGTGACAAATTTGCAAAGGATCGCCATGGAAGACTTACTAACTCAAAAAGTAATTGGTTGCGCCATTGAAGTACATAAAAACCTAGGGCCAGGTTTATTAGAATCAAGCTACGAAAACTGCCTAGTATATGAACTACAGCAAACAGGTTTATCAACAAAAAGCCAAATAAAATTACCAATTAAGTATAAAAACACAACCATTGATGCAGGGTATAGGCTCGATATATTAATTCCAGAGCAATTAATAATAGAAATAAAAACAGTTGAAAAATTATTGCCAATTCATACAGCACAGCTAATAACATACCTAAAGCTAAGCGGCATAAAAACAGGATTACTCATAAACTTTAACCAACTAAAGCTTATTGAAGGTATAAAGCGAATAAGCGTTTAATATAAAAGTGCAAAAAAGTTAAAATATCGCAAAATAAAGTCAGCCCTGTTTGCTACCTACATTTTGTAAAACATTGAGTAAGCTTAAATACTTATTTAAAAGAAAGCAGTAATTCAAAAGCGCGTTTCGGCTTGCGCGAAAAGCCCTCTCATGCTTTAATTACCGCACAAAAATACAAGTACTCACCAAGGTCGGTGAGGAACAAAATATTTAAAATAATTTTGGGATTCTACAATGGCGTTAAGCTGTAAATCACTCATCACCTCACTCGCATTACTATCAGTTACCGGTTGCACCATAGTACCAGGCAGCCATTTTGAAGGCTTAGAATCTGGCGAGCAAACACAAAACCTTGAGCAAGATCTCGAAAAAGTAAATATTCAAATTATCGACTCGACGCTAATTAAACAACAAAAACAAGCACGTGCATCTGCAAAGCCAATATCGAACACCACTGGTGTAAACGTAAGCAATTACGAATACAAACTAGGTGTAGGTGACGTACTAACCATAGGCGTATGGGATCATCCCGAACTTACAATACCCGCAGCAGTACAACGTACCGCAGAGTTTGATGGCTTTCGCGTACAAAAAGACGGCACCATTACCTATGCTTACGCGCCAGATATTCCTGCAGCAGGACGTACTATTAGCGAAGTACGCGAAGACCTAGTTAAACGCCTAAGCCGCGTAATTGAAGACCCGCAAGTAGACATAAAAGTAGTAGGCTTTAGAAGCCAAAAAGCCTACGTAACCGGCGAAGTAAACAAACCAGGCGTATATCCAGTTACCGAAATACCACTTACCCTAATTGACGCGCTAAACCAAGCAGGTGGCCTAACCGAGGCAGCCGATTGGCGCACAGTAACGTTTACTCGTGGTAACAAAACAGAAACCATACAGCTCGACAGCTTTTATTCACAGGGTGATATTTCGCAAAACCGTTTACTGCAACACGGCGACATAATTCATGTAACGCGTAACGACGCACAAAAAGTATTTGTACTGGGCGATGTAAAGCGTGCTGGATCAATTGTATTAAACCGATACGGCTTAAACCTAGCTGAAGCACTTAGCGACACCGGCGGCCTAAACGAAACCACAGCCGACGCCAATGGCGTGTTTGTACTGCGTAAAAGCAACGTAGAGCAAACAGGTGTTATTGCAAACGTATACCAGCTGCATGCTAAAAACATTACTGCAATGGTATTAGCCGAGCAGTTTGAACTGCAACCGCACGACATTGTATACGTAACATCGGCACCATTGGCCCGTTGGAACCGTGTAATAAGCTTATTGTTACCGTCGGTAGCCACCGTTGACAACCTAAACGACATAAATAACTAAGGCGCATAGCAATGTTTGATTCTGTATTAGTTGTATGTGCTGGTAATATTTGCCGCAGCCCTACCGGTGAATATGTATTAAAGCAAAAGCTTGAAGGTAAAAATATTAAGGTTTCGTCGGCTGGGTTAACCGCACTTGAAGGTAAACCTGCCGATGCAAAAGCAAAACAAATTGCGCAAGCACATGGTGTAAACATGGATGAGCACCAAGGCAGGCAGTTGTCGTCTGCACTTGTTGCGCAAAATAGCGTAATACTGGTTATGGAAGAGCGCCATTTAAACGATGTACACGCCCGCTACCCCGAGGCTCGCGGTAAAACATTTTTACTAGGTAAGTGGATTAACAACGCCGAAATACCCGACCCGTACCGCCAAAGCACCGAAGCATTTGAACACGTTTACACATTAATCGATAGCGCATGCAGCGCTTGGCAAAAGTATTTATAAGGAATGGCTAATTTAATGAATACCCAGCCTGAAAGTAAAAATAAAAACACCGCACAACCCACCCAAGAAATCGATTTAATGGCACTACTAGGCGCATTACTCGACCGCAAATACTTTATAGCAGGCATAACGGCACTGTTTATGTTTATAGGTGTGGTTTATGCAGTATTAAGTACACCGGTTTACCAAGCCTCCGCCATGATACAAGTGGAAGACGGCAGTGCATCGGTCCCCGGGTTTGACGACATGGCTGGCATGTTCGAAAGTACATCGGCCGCGGTAACCGAAATTGAGCTGCTAAAATCACGCAGCGTAATTGGTGAAGCGGTAGATTCACTTAAATTAGATATTGTAGCCGAGCCAAAATTATTCCCGTTTATTGGTAACCGCGCTTATCGTAAATTTACCCCAATGGAAGAGGGCGATGTAGCCGAGCCAAGTTTTGGTGCAAGCAGCTATGCATGGGGCGGCGAAAGCATAAATATATTTAGGTTTGACGTACCCCGCACAGCTATTAATAGAGGCTTTACTCTTTTGGCGCAAGCAGGTAATAGTGTGGCGCTTTTAAATGATGATGGAGACCAGATACTAGCAGGTAAAGTAGGTGAAGAGCTTACTAATGGTAAATTTAACTTAACAGTGCGCAAGCTTAATGCTCGCCCCGGTACCGAGTTTATAATTTCCCGAAAAGATCGCCTAAATACAATACTTGATTTACAAGCAGCAATTGGTGCAAGCGAAAAAGGTAAAGACTCAGGCATTATTAATTTAAGCCTACAAAGCACAAAACCAAGCTACGCCGAAAAGGTGCTAGATAAAGTAGCCGCTATTTATGTACGCCGTAATGTAGAGCGCAACAGCGCCGAGGCACAAAAGTCGCTAGAGTTTTTAGAAGTACAATTACCAGAGATTAAAAAACAACTTGAATACGCCGAGCAGCGTTTTAACGACTACCAAATAAAACGCCAATCAATAAATATAACACTTGAGACCCAAGGTGTGCTTGAGCAAGTAGTAAAGCTTGAAACCAAACTACAAGAGCTAAACCTAAAGCGCTTAGAGCTGGGCCGTAAGTTTAAAAAAGACCACCCAGCATACCAAGGTATTATTGAGCAAATTCAAGCGGTAGAAAGCCAAAAAAACGACCTTATTGGCGAGGTAGGTAACCTACCCGAAACACAACAAGAGCTGCTGCGCCTAAAACGCGATGTTGAGGTAAGCAACCAAATTTATACATTGCTATTAAGTAAAACCCAAGAGCTTGATATTGTACGCGCGGGTACAGTAGGTAATGTACGTGTTATAGACTACGCCGAGGTAAACACAAGTAAGCCAGTAAAACCTAAAAAAGCATTAATAGTAGTAATGGCAACTATGCTAGGTGGCATGCTTGCGGTGGCTATTGTGCTTATACAAAAAGCCATGCATAAAGGGGTTGAAGACCCAAGTGAGATTGAAGGCCTAGGCATACCTGTTTACGCTAGTGTACCCCACTCAGACTACCAAGATAAACTAACTGGCTTTACGGGGCGCAAAAATAAAGCAGGTAAAGCTAAAAGCTTACTCGCGCTCGATAACCCAGCTGACCTTTCAATAGAGGCGCTACGTAGCCTACGCACCAGCTTACACTTTGCGATGATGGAGGCTAAAAACAACATTATTGCTATATCGGGCCCGAGTCCGGGTGTAGGTAAATCGTTTATATCGGTTAACTTAGCGGCAGTATTAGCACAAAGCGGCAAAAAAGTACTCATTATTGATGCTGATATGCGTAAAGGCTACCTACAAACTCAATTTGGCATAAAGTGGGACGATGGCTTAAGTGATTACTTATCAGGCCGATTAAACCTAGCGCAAGTAACCAAGCCAACTAAAGTTGAAGGCTTAAATGTAATTACCCGTGGGCAAATACCACCGAACCCCTCTGAGCTATTAATGCACAGCAACTTTAGCAAATTGGTTGAAGAGGTAAGCGCAGCTTACGATATAGTAATTATAGATACGCCACCAATACTTGCAGTAACCGACCCAGCTATAGTAAGTGCTCATACGGGCACTACGTTATTGGTAGCGCGTTTTGGTCAAAACCACTTACGTGAAATAGACCTAACCCGCAACCGCTTTGAGCAAAATGGGATAGACGTAAAAGGCCTAGTATTTAACGGGGTAGTTAAAAAAGCCAGCAACGCCTATGGTTATTACGGTTATTACAATTACGAATATAAATCAGATAAATAAAAAGAGCAGTACATGAACCTGAAAGTAGGTACACCCGATGTGAATGAAGAGCCTGTTAGTAATAATCAAGAACAGCTAAAATCGATATTCATAACTGAAAGCTTTAAATCAAAATCAGAAGCACTAAAGCAAAGTGTGATTTATGTATTTTGCCCAAAGGAGTGTGCCAGTAATATAGGTGAAATTATTGATGATTATTCATTCGATATAATAATTAACGACTACAGTATTACTGATTTTACTAAAAAAGTAGTATGTCATTATCAAAGTGCACATTTAAGTAAGCAACAACGTAAGTTTTTAGTTAATGCCACAGAGTGTGGTGCATGGGTTGAGCCTTTAGTAAGTTATTTAGACGACAGGCTAAAATATACAGAAGTGCGTTTACTACATAGCAGTTATTTTTTGCACCAAAAAGCATTTTCTATTTTATCAAACAAACGTACTCAAGTAGCAAAGCGCTGTGTAGATATTGTGAGTGCTATTTTACTCCTTATAATCACCATTCCATTTTCAATATTTGCTGCTTTGTTTATTAAATTAGAAAGCCCAGGGCCCATACTATTTAAGCAAAAGCGCACCGGGCAATATAACAAACAGTTTGAAGTGTATAAATTTAGATCTATGCGTAACGATGCTGAAAAAAATGGGGCTCAATGGGCTTCAAAAAACGATGCACGCGTTACAAAAGTAGGTAAATTCATACGTAAAACACGCATAGATGAAATTCCACAACTAATAAATGTTATACAAGGAACTATGTCGATAGTTGGCCCAAGGCCTGAGCGTGAAGTATTTATAAAAGATCTAGAAAAAGAAATACCCTACTACCGCTTTAGGCATGCAGTAAAACCGGGTGTTACAGGCCTAGCACAAGTGAGCTACCCGTATGGTGCATCGGTTGAAGACGCTATATGGAAGCACAAGTATGACATTCATTACATAAAACATCATTCAGCCTTACTGGACATCAAAATTTTATTAATGACAGTGCGAACAGTTATATTTGGTATGGGCCGTTAAATGAGTGAGGAACAGCCGTTAGTATCAATAATAATGCCTGCTTATAATGCGGAAAAATATATATCGGAATCCATTGAGTCGGTTCTTGCACAAAGCTATAAAAATTGGGAGCTGTTGATAACTGACGATCGCTCTACCGATACTACTCAACAAATAATTAATAAATATGCTATTCAAGATTCGCGAATAAAACTGTTTATAAATGAGAAAAATGGCGGGGCAGGGGTTGCGCGAAATTACTCTATCGGTAAGGCTAGTGGTCGGTTTATTGCATTTTTAGATGCTGACGATCAATGGTTACCAGAAAAACTGACTAAACAAATTAGCTTCATGCTTAAAAGTAACTATGCCTTTACTTTTACTGCATATCAAAAGATAAGTGGTGAAAGCTTGTTGGGGAGTGTTATACCTCCAAGTATTACTACCTATAAAAAAATACTAAGCAGTAATGTAATTGGCTGCTTAACTGCTGTTTATGATAGCAAAATATTAGGTAAGCATTACATGCCTTTAATTCGTAAAAGACAGGATATGGGGCTTTGGCTAAATATATTAAAACAAACCCCTAAAGCTTACAGCATCCCAGATGTTTTAGCTTTGTATAGAGTTGATTCCGGTATGACTCAAAATAAATTTAAAATATTAAAATGGCAGTGGGATTTATATCGAAATGTTGTTGGTTTAGGATTGTTTAAAACTTCAATTTATTTTTGTAGTTATGCAATACGCGGTTTTGTAAAACATAAAAAGTAAACTACTGTGAATTTAAAAAAAATTATCTCTAACACCTCTTGGTTAATTGGGGAAAAAATTATTGTCATGGTGGCAAACTTATTAGTTACCGTGGTTTTGGCTAGAGCTCTGGGGGCTGAACAATATGGGCTGTTAAATTACTTATTAGCTTTAGTTGCCTTGATTGCACCAGTAACAGCACTCGGTCTAAATGCAATAGTAACTAGAGAGATTGTTAATAAGCCAATAGACACCAACAAAATTATTTCTACGAGTCTTTTTCTCAGGTTCGGTTGTTCTCTAATAGTCCTTAGTCTGTTTATTGGATTAATACTCTTCTCAAATATTATTCAAGTTAATGAAGAGAAGCTTGGATTAATTTTACTTTGCCTTGGAAATATCTTTACATGCTTTTATGTTTTGGATTTTTGGTTTCAGGCCCATGTGAAGGCAAAAATTGTAACGAAAATGAAATTTATTATTGTGGTTTCATTTTCAGTAATAAAAGTATTAATTGCTTTATTTAACCCTAAACTTGTATACATTGTTTTAGCATTTTCTCTAGAGGTCGCATTAATTGGTGGTGGGTTCTTATTTATATATATTAGGGTTAAAAAAGTTGATACTTTTAGTTTTAAAGATATAGACTTAACGTACGGGCGAAAATTACTGGGCCAATCTTACTGGTTAATTTTGTCAGGTATTGCTTCCATTGTTTATTTAAAAATAGACCAACTTATGCTCAATCATATGATTGACTCGACTGCTGTAGGTACATATGCCGTTGCGTCAAGGTTATCAGAAGTTTGGTATTTCTTTGCGAATGCATTGGTAATTACACTGTTCCCCGCATTGTTGAAAATTAGAGATAATTCAAAAAATTATCTTATAAAGCTTCAAAAAATATGTGACATTTTATTTGTAAGCGCATTATTGCTGGCAATTTTAGTAACTATTTTTGGTCCAACATTTATAGTTTTACTCTTCGGTGAAGAGTATGGCGTTTCAGGTACAATATTGCAGTGGCATATTTGGGCTGCTGTATTTGTGTTCATGAGAGCATTAGCCAGTAAATGGCTGATAGCTGAGAGCCTTCTGAAGTACTCACTGATTACGCATGGGGTAGGTGCAATAATAAATGTTATTGCTAATTATTATTTAATCCCCTTGTATGCAGGTGAGGGAGCAGCAATAGCCACGATTATTTCGTATTTTGCCGCTTCATTTTTGGCTTTTTGGTTTAGTAAGTCAACACGATTAATTGCAGTGGTTATGCTGAAGTCAATTTTATTGCCTTTTACACTTGGAAAAAGGTATTGGAAAATAGGTAAAAATAATTAAATGCGTTCATTAGTAAAAAAGATCCTCCCCTCAAATTTTGTTTACAAAATTTATACAGCTAAAACTAAATTAGACTTCTTATTAATTAAGTTCTTCTCAAAAAATAATTTTTTATCTTCACTTTATTATCTTATTTTTAGTCGAGAATTTGATCGTGAGCACCGCTCTGTTTTATTGGGCAGAAAAGTTTATAAAGCTTCATTAGATGCCCAAGTAGGTTCCGCTGCTCTCCTTAGGCGTAATATCCACAGACTTGAAAAAGGTCTGATAATGCAACCCCGGAGAGCGTACTTTGGTGAAGCGTACATACAAGAAACAGTAAGCTGCTACAACGACTGTAAAAAAAGTAAAACAGCAGGGAAGGATGAGTTAAAGTGGGCTCATGATGTCCTCCAGCACTATTTTGAATGTGTTACAGATACAAAGAAAATATCGTTAGCTAAAGCTGACTTTATTATAAATGCATTAGATACTACAAATAAGTGTATTCCATACACACAAAGTGAAAGGCCTAAACTTTCAATTGATTATGATGAGTTAAACACTCTATTTAAGAGAAGACGGTCTGTTAGGTGGTTTGAACAAAAAGAAGTGCCTGAGGATTTAATTAAAAAAGCAGTAAATGCAGCAACATATGCGCCCTCAGCTTGCAATAGGCAGCCTTATAAATTTGTTGTTCTGCGTGATGAAAATAAAGCAACAGAGGTTGCTAAATATGCAATGGGTACGACGGGTTTTGCTGAAAATATTCCTTGCTTGATTGCTGTTGTTGGGGATTTAAGTGCGTACCCAGCAGAAAGAGATCGTCACGTGATTTATATAGACTCTTCCTTAGCAGCAATGCAACTTATGCTCGCATTTGAAACTCTGGAATTAAGTACATGCCCGATAAACTGGCCTGACGTAGAAGAAAGAGAGCAACTTATAAGTAAAAAACTAAATTTAGAATATCACGAGCGTGTAGTTATGTTAATGGCTGTCGGGTACCCTCAAGCTGAGGGGGGGGTAGCTTACTCTCAAAAGAAAAAAAATGATTTACTAGTTAAGGATTTATAAAGTTATGATGGTTGAAATCAAAGGTATTGGTTTACCAAACCGTGGCGCTGAGCTTATGCTATTAGCTGTTATCGAGCAATTTGAAAAAAGAGGTGTAAATGCTGACTTTTTAGTTGAACCTCTTGGTGATTACAAAACGAGAGCTAAATATAATTTATTTCAAAAATCACGTTTTTTTGGTAAAGGTTATAATTTTGGTTGGCCTTTTTCATTGTTTCCCAAAATCATTAGAGAGAAATATGGGATTGTAAATAAAAATGAAATCGATTTAGTAATTGATGCCTCTGGGTTTGCATATGGAGACAAGTGGGGGGCGAAGTTAATCAAAGACAGATTAGCAAATGAAATTGATTACTTTAAAAAAAATAGCGTAAAAGTTATTTTATTGCCACAAGCGTTTGGACCATTCGAAGACAAAGCAGTTGCTGAAGCATCTAAAAGTATTTTCTCAAAGGCCGATATTCTTATGGCCCGTGACGATGTGTCTTATGAATATGTAAACAAGCTTGGTAAGTTTGAAAAGCTAAGTCAATTTCCTGATTTTACAAATTTAGTTAAGCCCATCGATATTGAAAAGTATGAACATCTTAAAAATAGGGCCTGTGTAATACCAAACTTTCAGATGATTAGACGCGGGAATAGTCTAGGTGAGCAATACGTTAGTACTTTAGCGAATACTATAAAGCATCTAGAAGATTTGGGGCAAAAGCCTTATTTATTAATTCACGAAGGCGAAAGAGATTTAAGCTTAGCTAAGCAAGTAAACAGTGTATTAGAACATAAGGTCGAGATTGTTGATCCTCAAGATGCTTTATCTATAAAAAGCATTATTAGTAAATCCTCTATACTAGTTGGCTCAAGATTTCATGGAATTGTAAGTGCACTTTCTACAGGTGTTCCAGTTGTAGCTATGGGATGGAGCCACAAATATGAGATGCTATTAAAGGAGTATGGAGTACCAGAGTTATTAGTGGAAGTCGATGCAAATACTGTTACTTCGCTTTGTTCAAAGCTTTTAAATGACGAAAGTTATAAAAATATAACGCTATCAACAATTAATACTGCCTCCGTTGAGCTGAAAAAGTTATCTACCCAAATGTGGGATAAGGTATTTAGCGAAATTCAAAAATAAATGAGGAAGTTATGATTCTGGTTACTGTTATAATTCCGTTTTACTCATCTACGCCCGGTTTATTAATTAAAGCTGTTGAAAGTGCTTTGAATCAAACTATGGAGAACTTGGAGGTAATCATTGTAGATGACTGCTCGCCAGTTCTTGCCAAAGATGAGGTTAAAGCTATTAATGATGACAGAGTTAGAATCATTACTCATTCAGAGAACAGTAATGGTGGCATAGCTCGAAATACTGGTATTGAAAGTGCTAGAGGTGAATATATAGCATTTCTAGATTATGACGATATTTGGTATAAAGATAAGCTCGAAAAGCAGCATAAACTTTTTAACACATACTCAATTAACC
The DNA here is from genome assembly GCF_001468485.1 of Pseudoalteromonas sp. H71. Taxonomy (GTDB): domain Bacteria; phylum Pseudomonadota; class Gammaproteobacteria; order Enterobacterales; family Alteromonadaceae; genus Pseudoalteromonas. The sequence continues at coordinate 439,298 of NZ_LODI01000001.1, read as the reverse complement.
TCAACGATTTAGTTATTTATTCAAGATGTAAAATAATAGATGGTAATCGAGTGTTAATTAGGCCTACAAGGTCTATAAAAAAAACAGAATCAGTTGGCGAGTACCTATTTTGCGCAAAACAAATAATTCAAACCAGCGGTATTTTTTTAAAGACGGAGCTTGCTCGTAAGACTATGTTTGATGACTTAAAACGCCATCAAGATTATCAATTTTGTTTATCATTAGAAAGTAAAGGCGCGAATTTTTTAATGCTAGAAGAAGTTAGTTATGAGTTTATTCAAATACCAAAATTAAATGACTATCATTTTTCCTTAAAATGGTTAGAGTTATACTCTAAATATTTAAATAAAAAATCCATTAAGGCTTTTAAAGTGCTCGTGATATTAAGAAGCATAATAAGCCATAAAAATAATAAGCAGGCATTTAAATTTGCATTAAAGGAAAGGTTAATAATAAGTTTTTTTAAAATTATATTCCTTAAATTTTCGAAAAAAATATATCTTAAAGCCACTCAAAGGCGAACTTAGTTTTGAAAATAGTATTTTTTACAGCGATATTTTTCCATATAGGTGCAATATTCTTTTCCTTTGAGAATGGTTTTCTTAATAATATAAAGTTAGAAACAATGATACTTTCTTCTTTGGATCTAATATTAGGCTTTCTAGTCTTATATCTGGTTCTTTTAAGGTTTAAAGGTATTAAATATCAATTCGCTGAACTCTACGAAAGAAACTACCTTCCAGTTATTGAAAGGTTAAAGCCAATTATATTTTTATTATTAATGTGGTCTGCCTTCTTAGCTTTTCAATCCTACTCTCTAATTGGTGCAGGAATTTTACGGCATCAGTTATTAAAAGAATATGATGCCGCTGGTTTGGACTATATGTTCTTAAGTGGTTTTTTTAAATTATTAGTGCCTTTTGTATATTGCTTTAGATCATCTATAAGCTTAAAGATTATGAGTATTTTAGGGCTAGTAATGGTCATAATCATTACAGCTTCTCGTTCAGAATTAAGGTATGTTATTCATTTCTTTTTGATATTAATGATATTTAACCAAGGGCGAGAGGGTAATATTAGATTAATAAAGTTCACAGGCATGGCGCTTGTTATGATAACTTTTGCGATACTAAGTACTAGTCTAATACAAAATAGGCCAATTTCCGCTGGAATGACCGCAATTGTTGACATTGTAAGAAATGTATTTACATATAGAGCATACGGCTACTACCTTGGTGAGATTGCAATGCAAAACTCATTTTATTTAGATAAGCTCCTATTTCCTTTTGGAGGGTATGTTTCAGAGTTTTTCATGAAAAACATCACTAATATTGCGGTACCAATAGATTCTGCTTATGTAGGTGGGCTTCATGAGTTAGGGACAAGTCCAACAACAGGAAGACCTTATTTAGCAAATGTAGTTTATCCTTGGTGGAGTTGGTTTATAGGAGTTTATGGGATTCTTGGTTTGATTGTAAAAGCTATATATACATATATTTTACTTTACATAATCCTTTTAAATAGAATGATATTCACACTGGTTCTTTTATTAAGTTTTGTGTTATTGGGTACTGCAGTTTCTCATCCGTTCATGACTCTTACACATGTATTTTCATTTTTTGTTGCGATTGTCATTGATCTTTCAATTATTTATTTTTCTTCCAAAAAGTTTTTGTTAAAGGGTAAAGCATGAAGATAGTTTCATTTGTAGGTGAAACTTTTAGTAGTTTTGATGGTGTTTTTTACGCAAAACCAACATCAGCGGCATTTTTACAGGATGCAATAGGTAGAGATAATGTTTTTGTTTGTTCTCCATCAGTAAAAGTCGTTAATAAGCCAACCAACTTTAGTACCGAAGTGAGTGCAAGTAAATTTCATTCATTTCCTGCTTATGAATCTACCAAAGATTTCGCCCTCAAAAGTTTGCTAAAAAAAGGTTATTTGAAATCTTACCAAAACGCAGCTGATGAGGTTATAAGTAACCATAAAGGTGCCTACTTTTGGATAAGGACTCCATCCATCGGCAGTATAGTTTTTGGTCTGCAAGCATTAAAAGCAGGTGAAAAGGTATTACATCATATGTGCGCAGATGCATCAAATACTTGGAGGGATAATAAATACTCTTTACCTGAAAAAGTATTCGGTTTTTTATTATCGCGTTATATTCGTTTTAAATTAAGCCAAATATGTAGTAATAAAAACACTATCAATTTATGTACTGGTGATTCCTTAGAAAAATTTAGTAAAAAGTTCGCACCAAATAGCACATACCAGTTTGTTGATTTAATGGTAAAAAAGCCTACAGAAAATTATATTAGCACCCCTACCTCAAATACTTTAAAACTATTGTTTATAGGACGAGTTGTAGAAGACAAAGGCATTTACGACCTAATAAGGTCTCTCAGTGAATTAAAGGGTAAAGTTGAGTTAACCGTTATTGGTGATGGCCCTGATTTAGCTTCTGCAAAGCAGTTAAGTAATAAGTTAGATGTTGCTAGTAGTGTTTTTTTTAAAGGCCAACTACCTCATTCACAATTACCTCAGTATTTAGAAGCTACAAACTTAGTTGTTGTACCCTCAAATAATTATTATGAGGGCTTTCCGCGAGTTATTATGGAGGCTTGGGCTTATAAAAAACCTGTAATAGTTTCAGATGTGGGGGGGGTTAAGGCATTTGTTAAGCATGGTGTCAACGGCCTAATATTCAAGCAAGGTGATAAAACTGGGTTATTACATTCAATTCAGTTATTACTCGATGATAAAGCTTTACTTACATCCCTAACAAAAGGTGCTGAGAATATGGAATCGTTATCTAACCAGCAATATTGGATTGAGCAAACTCTACATATACTAGGCGTCAATAATGAAACATAAATCTTTACTATTATATTCATGGTTGGTTCGAACTACCTTTATTTTTTTTCCTGATATACCAATAGTAATGAGCATTAGAGGGTGGCTCTATAGTCTTGGTATGCAAAGTGCTGGTAAGAATTTTCAGGTGTCAGCTGATTCCAAGTTAGTTGGCCTAGAAAACCTTAAATTTGGTGATAATATCTTTATTGCAACTAATGTTGTTATTAATGCAAGTTGCTTAATTAACATAGAAGACGAAGTCATGATTGGTATTGCTAGTACTCTTGTATCAGGAGATCATACTATTAAAGATGGTAGTTATAGATACGGTAAACCGATAAGAAAGCCGATATTTATTGGTCGTGGTAGTTGGGTTGCTGGAAATGTACTAATAACTGCTGGAGCATCCCTGCCAAATTCTAGCTTGTTAGCTGGTGGTGCTGTTTTAAGTAAAAGTTTTGATGAGCCAGGTATATATGGTGGCGTACCAGCTAAATTATTAAGAAAAAATTAATTTAAATAACAATTTATGGAATAGCATGTTAAGAAAATTTATTTACAGGGTTGGATGTTTAATTAGAAACCCTAGTATAGATAAATGTTATGAAGCTCTTAAAGAATCGGAGTTTTATTCAAGTGAAGAGCTTCATGATTTGCAACAAAGAAAATTAACTATTCTTTTGAAGTTCTGTTATCAACATTCAGCTTACTACAGGAAGTCTTTTGATAAAGTAGGGTTTAATCCATTATTAGAGCCTATCAATTTAGATGTTTTAAGTAAAATTCCAATCCTTTCAAAAGATGACTTAATCAAATTTAACTCAGAAATTCATACAACTAACTCATTCAAGTTTAAGAAAAAGTTTTTTTCTGAAACCTCAGGATCAACAGGCCAAGCCTTAACTTTTTATAAGGATGAGGTTTGGGATTCTTACAATAGATCATCTATAAATAGAGGCTTGAGTTGGTTTTCAATATCACCATGGGATCGCAATGGCTATTTCTGGGGGTTTAACTTTGTTTTTTTACATAGATTAAAAACAAAGCTGTTCGACTTCTTATTATGTCGTTTTCGCCTTTTTTCCTATTCAGATAATGACTTAGATAAGTTTTTAAATAAGTGTAAACGAGCAAGGTATTTAGAGGGCTATAGCTCAATGATTTATGAGGTTGCAAAACTCGCTAATAAAAAGGGTGTTAACCTCACGAATATAAAATTGATTAAAGGTACATCTGAAAAAATATATCCACATTATAGTAGTGAGACCCTCAAGGCTTTTGGCCAAAAAATTATTAGTGAGTATGGCTCTGCTGAATCTGGAATAATTGCATTTGAATGCCCAGAGGGAAATATGCATTTAAATGAAGAAACTTGTATTGTGGAGTGTATTGATGGCAAAGCTATAGTAACAAATTTAGTTGCTATGTCCTTTCCTACAATACGGTATGATCTAGGTGATTATATAGAACTTTCAGATATCGAATGTGATTGTGGTAGAAAACATAAGGTATTAAAAGAAGTGACCGGAAGGGTAGGTAAAAATATCATTGGTTTTAATAATAAATACCCTTCGCTAACTCTTTATTATATTTTCAAAAATATCGCTTTAAGCTCTGGTTTAGAATTAACTTATCGTTGCGAACAATCAACTATTGGTTTTCTTACTGTTTACTTAGAGGTGGAAGTTACGGAGCGTCTGATTAGCTTGCTAGATAGCGAGTTTGGTAAATATTTTAAAGATGATATTAAATGTGAATACGTGGAAAAAGCTACAGTTAGGGTGAAAGGGCGCAAACTCAAGGACTTTGAAAGTTTTATTGATTAAGGTCTTTTCAATTCTAAATGTTGCCTTATTTTATGTTTGAGCTGTTTTTAGTGCTTATTTATTACTTTGCAGTAATAAGCTTTTTATGCGTCATTTTGGCTTAGCAGAAAAAACTCTCGGCCGGAAAATAACTGAAAGATTAAATCTAATACCTAATGCTATACAAGTCTGATAAAATCACACTATTAATTACTAACTAAACTTTAAAGGAATAACATGAAAATTGCCGTGGTTGGTACGGGCTATGTAGGCCTTTCGAACGCTATGCTTTTATCGCAACATAACGAAGTGGTTGCACTTGATATTGACGAGCAAAAAATAGCATTACTCAATAATAAACAATCGCCTATTGTTGATACTGAAATTAGTGAATTTTTAACACGCAGTGATTTAAATTTTACAGCCACTACCGACAAAGTAGCAGCTTACAAAAATGCTGATTACGTAATTATAGCAACGCCAACAGACTACGATGTTGAAAACAATTACTTTAATACCAGCTCTGTTGAAGCTGTAATTAAAGATGCTATAGCGCATAACCCTAATGCGGTTATGGTGATTAAGTCGACTATTCCAGTAGGATTTACAGCTGATATTAAAAAGCAACTTAACGCAGAAAACTTAATATTTTCGCCGGAGTTTTTACGTGAAGGCAAAGCCCTTTACGATAACTTACATCCGTCACGTATTGTTGTAGGTGAGCAAAGCGAACGTGCAACTGTTTTTGCTAATTTACTTAAGCAAGGCGCTATTAAGCAAGATGTTGAAGTGTTATTTACTGACTCAACTGAAGCTGAAGCTATTAAGTTATTTTCTAACACTTACTTAGCTATGCGCGTTGCGTATTTTAATGAGCTTGATAGTTACGCAGAAGCACACGGTTTAAACAGCAAGCAAATTATACAAGGCGTTGGGTTAGACCCACGTATTGGCAGCCATTATAACAACCCATCGTTCGGGTATGGTGGCTATTGTTTACCAAAAGACACTAAGCAACTACGTGCTAACTACCAAAACGTACCAAATAATATTATTGGCGCAATTGTAGATGCAAACACAACTCGGAAAGACTTTATTGCTGATTCAATCATTAAACGCAGCCCGAAAATTGTGGGTGTTTATCGCTTAGTAATGAAAACGGGCTCAGATAACTTTAGAGCGTCTGCCATTCAGGGCATTATGAAGCGCATTAAAGCCAAAGGTATTGAAGTTGTTGTATTTGAGCCAGTGCTTGAAGAAAACGAGTTTTACCACTCACGCGTAATAAAAGACTTAAATGAGTTTAAGCAGATATCTGACGTTGTGGTTTCTAACCGTATGGTTGAAGAGCTAAGCGATATTGCAGATAAAGTGTATACGCGTGATTTATTTGGTAGTGATTAATAAACATAGTTTAAAGACTAAAGGTTAAAGGCTAAAAGCTTAAGATTAAAGGTAAGTAAAAACTATAGTTAATTTATAGTCGGGGGCGTTGTGCAATTTGAAGACTTAAACGTTTGGCAACGCTCTGCTGACTTAGCTTGTGAAGTTTTTATTTATTTTAAGACTAGTAAGCAATTTGGTTTAAAAGATCAAATTACACGCTCAGCATTATCAATTTCATCAAATATTGCTGAGGGTTATGAGAGAAAGACAGCTAAAGATTACTGCCGTTTTCTCTCTTACTCTAAAGGTAGCTGTGGAGAGCTTCGTTCACAGTTATATATTGCCTTAAAAATTGGTGAGGTTGATACAAAAACAGCAGAAATCTGGATAGAAGAGTCTAGGCAGTTGTCAAAAATGATATCTTCCTTAATTAAAACGATTGAAACTTGGGATTAGGTTTTTAGTCTTCAACTTTCAACTTTCAACTTTCAACTTTCAACTTTCAACTTTCAACTTTCAACTTTCAACTTTCAATTTTATCAGTTTAAAAATTAGGAAATTATGAAGTATTTAGTTACAGGTGCTGCAGGTTTTATTGGTGCAGCATCGTGTCAAAAATTATTGGCGGCTGGCCATGTGGTTATAGGTATTGATAACCTAAATGATTATTACGATGTAAATTTAAAGCTTGCACGTTTGGCGCAGTTTGAAAGCCACGATAATTTTACGTTTATTAAGCTTGATATAAGCGAACGTGAAGCAATGAGTGAGTTATTTGCAGCTCAGCAGTTTGATAAAGTAATACACTTGGCTGCGCAAGCGGGTGTACGTTATTCAATAGAAAACCCAGATGCCTACGCCGACTCTAACTTAGTAGGGCACTTAAATGTGCTTGAAGGGTGTAGGCATAACAAAGTTAAGCACCTTGTTTATGCATCATCTAGCTCTGTTTATGGCCTAAACGAAAAAACACCATTTGAAACAACCGATAGTGTTGATCACCCTGTATCGTTTTATGCGGCAACTAAAAAAGCAAATGAGCTAATGGCACATAGCTATTCTCATTTATATAGTTTACCAACCACAGGTTTACGCTTTTTTACGGTTTATGGCCCATGGGGTCGCCCAGATATGGCACCGTATATTTTTACTAAAAAAATACTCGACGGCGATACTATTGATATAAACAACAATGGTGATATGTGGCGCGACTTTACTTATATTGACGATATTGTAGAAGGTGTTATACGTGCTGCCGATGTTATACCTAAAGCAAACCCAAGCTGGCGTGTAGAAAGCGGCTCGCCTGCTACAAGCTCAGCTCCTTATGCGGTTTATAATATTGGCCACGGTAGTCCAATAAACCTTATGAAGTTTATTGAAGCAATTGAGGCCGAGCTTGGTACAGAGGCAAGCAAAAACTTCCGTGAAATGCAGGCGGGTGATGTGTATAAAACTTACGCCGACACGCAAGACTTGTTTAATGCCACGGGTTATAAAGCTCAAGTAGGTGTTAAACAAGGCGTTAGCGAGTTAATTAAGTGGTATAAAAGCTTTTATAAATAAGCTTTATAAGTTAAAAAACACAGCTTTACATGAAGGTGTGTTTTTAATTAACTGACAATGTATTTTTTATTCATCTTCTATCTACATTTAATCTGTTAATTTAAAAATAATTAATTTAAAAATAAAGGACTACCCATGAAAGCTGTAATTCCTGTTGCTGGCCTTGGCACGCGTATGCTACCCATGACCAAAGCAATCCCTAAAGAAATGCTTCCTATTGTTGATAAGCCTCTTATTCAATACATTGTTAATGAGTGTGTAGCTGCAGGCATTAAAGAGGTTGTTTTAGTTACTCATAGCTCTAAAAACGCGATTGAAAACCATTTTGATACCAGCTACGAGCTTGAAGCAACACTTGAAAAACGTGTTAAACGCACATTACTTGAAGAAGTGCGCTCTATTTGCCCTAGTGATGTGACCATTATGCACGTTCGCCAAGGTGAGGCTAAAGGCTTGGGGCATGCTATTTTATGTGCAAAGCCCATTGTAGGGAATGACGATTTTGTAGTTGTGCTACCCGATGTAATACTTGATGCGTACACGGCTAACCAAAAAACAGAAAACCTTGCCGCTATGATCGCTCGTTTTAATGAAACCGCAGCAAGCCAAATTATGCTTGAGCCTGTGGCTATGGATGATGTAAGTAAATACGGTATTGCCGATATTAATGGTGTGCAATTAGCTCCTGGCGAAAGCGCTAAAATTAAAACTATGGTTGAAAAGCCGGATGTTGATGTTGCGCCTTCAAACCTAGCTGTAGTTGGCCGTTATGTATTAAGTAAAAATATTTGGCCATTACTTGCTAAAACCCCAGTAGGGGCGGGTGGCGAAATACAATTAACTGACTCGATTGATGCGTTAATGGCGCAAGAAACGGTTGAGGCATTTCATATGAGTGGCCGCGCGCACGACTGTGGCGACAAGCTGGGTTATTTAAAGGCAATTGTTGAATATGGTATGCGTGATGAAAAGCTGGGTAAAGAATTTGCACAGCATTTAAATGCATTAGTGAATGGTGAAAATGCACCAGCGCTCAATAATGTGGTTAATTTGTAAAAATAGCTTTAGTTATTCTAAAATTATTAAACCGTGTTTAATTTAAACACGGTTTTTTTGTTTTTTAGACAAGTTTTGTATTTGGTTAATAAAGTGAATAAGACATTATTATCACCACAGAGAAGACAAGAAGAAGTAAAGGAGAAGATACTAGAAAATAGTATATTTCCTCTGTGTAGCGCGCAGTGCTCTCGGTGGTCAAAATTGTCTAGTGGTTAAATTTTTTACCTAAATGGTAAAGTAAATAAAACATTATTATCACCACAGAGAAGACAAGGAGAAGTACAGGAGAAGATACTAGAAAATAGTATGTTTCCTCAGTGTAGCGTGCAGTGCCCCGGTGCCCCGGTGCCCTAGGTGGTAGAAATTGTTTTGTGGTTAGGTTTGTACCTGATTTATAAAGTAAATAAAACATTTTTATCACCACAGAGAAGACAAGGAGCAGTGCAGGAGAAGTCATTTTAAACAAAGTGTATTGTATTGCGCTCTTCTCAGTGTAGTGCACAGCGCCTCAGTGCGCTCGGTGGTAGAAATTGTTTTGTGGTTAGGTTTGTACCTGATTTATAAAGTAAATAAAAATATTATTATCACCACAGAGAAGACATGGGGAAGTAAAGGAGAAGATACTAGAAAATAGTATGTTCCCTCTGTGTAGCGCGCAGCGCCTCGGTGTGCTCGGTGGTAATTAAATCCCTAAATTATCTTAACGTAGGGGTGAAGCTTGCTCACGCAAAAGGTTGTTAATGTGACTATGTATAAATTAAACGCGCCAGCAAACAACGCGCCTACAAAAACAAGCTTGGGTACTCTGCTGGTCTTTAGGAAGTTTAGTTTTGGATAGGTATTATATCGCTTTTGAAAGCGCGAAATAAATTCGCGCTTTCAAATTTAAAAGCTAGCGGAGAAAGCGATTCTTGAAAATGCCTCGCCATACACATCTTTACCTAGGTAGAGCTCAGCGCCTAGGCTTTTAGCGCCCCAAATAGGTTTGTTTAATTTACGTATATAAGCTGTTTGGAGTTCGTAACTTGTATTATAGCCGTCATATTTATTTTTAAGGCCACGTAACGTTGTATTCAAGCCCTCTTTAGCACTAAGCTGCCAATGCCAGTTAATACTCATCGATTTTGCTGGAGTGTAGTCTGTATAGTCGTGCTCATCCCCCCCCCAGTGGCCAATTACGTTGCCTGAGTTGCGGTTACCGTCTAAGTATAAACCGTTAGCATACCAAAGCTTTTGCCAATTACTGTGTTCAAAACGCAAGCTGTGATTGTTTGCAACGAAGGGTAAATAAAGCCCAAAACTATAAGCATTATTACGAGAGCCACCGAGTGTGTCTTCAAGGGCTATTTCACTATAAATCTCATACGGTAAATCAAATAGGCTGTTATTGTACTCAAAGGTGATTGATCCTAACTGATCACCCAGCTCAAAGTTTTCACCAAATTCATCAGCATCGTTGCTGCCTACGTTATCTTTAGCGCCGGGTGTAAAAAAACCTTCAGCAAAATCTTTTAAGGTTACGCTACGCGGCCCCCCACCAAATTGCATTAAGCGGCTTAGTCCAATAGTTAAGTTATCTGTTGCTGCAAAACTAATATGTAAGCCGTATAAATAAGGCTTGCCTGGTTCATATACTCTTTCTACCCCACTTTGTTTGCCTTCTTTTAAAATTCCACGCTGCTCGGTCATTTTACTAATAAACATATCGTACCGAATGTTAAAGCTGGTTATTGGTTCAACATTACTTATGGTAAGTGACGGCGTTGTTTTAGCATGTGTGCTTAATAGCATGGCGCTGTCGTTAAAAGGCGAATACCAATGTTCTCGGTAGCCTATATCGAGCTGTGCGTATTTATTACCTAGGTAAATAAAACTTTGGGTTGGGAGTATTTCGTTTTCGTTTGCAATGCCTGCCACACTTACACCAAAGTAACGTCCAAAGTTAGCGTAAGCGCCACCTTCAACAATTAAGTTGGTTTTAGTGGTTTGCCCGCGTTGATTGGGTAGTGTTTTGTTTTTTGTACCAGCAGCAAGGGTTACTTTAGCAAATGTGCCTGCATCACTTTGTATATACGGGCTTATTTGGTACGACAGAGTTTGATAGAGCTCTGGGTAACTATGCCTTATGGTTTGTAGTACGTTGTATATATCGTGCGCTTTATAGGGCTTGCTCATAATGTGGGTATTTTTACTTACCGCTAAAAGGCGCTCTACATTATGCTCTAACTCTGGTGCTTGGTTTAAAGGTAAATATGGCGATACGCCTCCCTTTGCTAAAGCGTTTGCACTTAATGCTAATGCTATAAGTAACGATGTTTTTTTGAGCATAATTATTCCGTTTGCCAATTTTTATAGTAAGTAAATACGTTAATGCGAGGTTAGCAATAAATACGTTAGTAAGAAAGAAAAAAGCGTTTATAGGAAGTGGTTTTAAGTTGCTAGTTATAAGGTTGAAGTTTCTAGATATTAGTTGGCAATTATAGATGTTAGTTTTCAGTTTAAGTTGGCGGCAGTTATCAGAATAGCCATTAAGGTTTGTATTGATGAGCGTTATTTACAAAAGTGACTTATTCACCACAGAGAAGACAAGGAGCAGTGCAGGAGAAGTCATTTAAAACAAATATATTGTATTACGCTCTTCTCAGTGTAGCGCGCAGCGCTTCGGTGCGATCGGTGGTCAAACTTGTTTTGTAACTTGGGAGCTGTACCTAGTTGATAAAGAAAAAAAGACATTATTATCACCACAGAGAAGACAAGGACCAGTGCAGAAGAAGTGATTTTAAAACCAATCAACCGTTGCGTTCTTCTCAGTGTAGCGCGCAGTGCTTCGGTGCTCTCGGTGGTAATTAAATCCCTAGATTATCTCAACGTAGGCGTGAAGCTTGCTCACGCGAAAATTGTTAATAAAATATGTGTAAATTAAACCCGCCAGCAAGCAAGGCGCCTACAAAAAACGCGCCGTAGTGTATCGAGAAAAAATAACTTAAACTAATTGGCTTTGGTTTTCTCATTTGCTCCTCATTCGCTTCTCTTTGTGCATTATGTTTTTAAAAGCCGATTATTCACAAAGAGGGTAAGAGACGCTGCGCTTTAGAGGGTTGGATTATAGTAGTGACGTTACGCCGCGTTTTTGTGGGGTGTTATATATTTGGGCTGGTACTTGCCTTTATACTTTGCGTGAAGCTTGCTCACGCAAAAGGTTGTTAATGTGACCATATGTAAATTAAACGCGACGCTATATAGTGTGTAAATGAGCACTCTAACTTATATCTTAATATATATTGTGTGAAAAATTTGTATTTATGCTTTTAATAATAAAGCTGCGCCTATTAGCAAAGTCCACTATGCTATGGGCTATTCGTTATTTATATTTTTAAGGATTCATCATGATTGAGCAAGGCCAAAACTTACCAGAAGTTACACTTACGCAGCTAGCAAGCGAAGGTATGCAAACGCTAACTAATAAAGAACTGTTTGATGGCAAAAAAGTGGTTTTATTTGCTGTGCCAGGGGCGTTTACACCAACGTGTTCAAATGCGCACTTACCTGAATTTATTACGCTTGCTGATAAAATTAAAGCAAAAGGGGTTGATGCTATTTATTGTGTGTCGGTTAACGACGCATTTGTAATGAAAGCATGGGGCGACTCGCAAAACGCTAAAGAAATTTTAATGCTAGCCGATGGTGACGCAAGCTTTACTAAAGCGCTTGGGCTTGAAAAAGATACCGCAGGCTTTGGTGGTATTCGCTCTTCACGTTACGCAATGATTGTAGATAACGCGGTTGTTACTGGGTTATTTGTAGAAGCAGGTAAAGAGTTTACAGTAAGCCGCGCAGAGCATGTTTTAGAAAAGCTTTAAGGCTGCATTTAGTTGTCAGTTTTTAGTTATCAGTTATTAGAAGTCAGTTGTCAGTGGTTAGTGGCTAGTTATCAGATAGAAGTTTTTAGATATTAGTGATTAGATGTCAGTAATTAATAAATTTTAGATTTATTTTAGGCGAATTTAGTTAGCTATTTGTTATTAACATATTAAAAACTAAGCTAGTAAAAATGGTATAAACAAAAGTAACACTAATGAATTTTGAAAATTTAGATGTATGGAAACGATCTGCACGTCTCAGTGTAGATATTTACAGGTTTACAGCAGATATAAAAGACTATGGGTTTAGAGATCAATTAACACGCTCAGGCCTTTCAGTACCCAGTAATATCGCAGAAGGTGTGTGTAGAGAAAGTTATAAAGAGAAAAGTAGATTTATAGATATAGCTAGGGCTTCTCTTGCAGAAGCTAGAACGCAGATATACATAGGCACAGAAATAGGTTACCTAAATAAGTCAACAAGCCAACAATGGATAACAGAAACAAAAGAATTAGCTGCCATGTTAACAAGCCTTAAAAATAAGTTTGATAACAGTTAACCTTAGAGTGTTTAGCTATTCATTCTTCGCACTGAAAACTGAAAACTGAAAACTGAAAACTGAAAACTGAAAACTGAAAACTGAAAACTGAAAACTGAAAACTGAAAACTGAAAACTGAAAACTTTTTCAAAGCTCAAACGGCGCTACGCCGACTGCTTTCATTTTGTAACCTACCTGCGCTAATTCGCCTGACCAGGTTTCTGTTGTAATGACACCGGTGACGACAATGGCATCGTAAAGGCTTTCGATTGGTACGCCGCCTTTTATAGTTACATGCACAAGCTGGTTAGGTGGTGGCGGTGGTACATGTATGCAGGCGCCAAAATACGGTACTAGTAAAAACTCGGTGATTACTTCGCTATCGCCCTCGAGTGGTACAACAAAGCCGGGTAAGCTAACCGATTGCCCGTTTAACTCTTTTACTACGGGGGCATCTAAATCGGGTTGTACCCAGTTTTGATCGCTGCCTTCGTGGTTCGCTTGTGCTTGGGTATCAATTTGCACATGACCTTTAGGGATTAGGTCTTCCCAAAAAATTTCTTTAGGTGGATTAGCATTACTTGTAAAGGTGATAATAGCTAAGCTTAATACACATAAGGTATTAAAAGCCGTTTTAAAAAGTGTCATAAAATTCCTGAAAATTATGTTTTTATACTCATGCCGTCGCTGAGTGAGTAAAAATAAGCACGAGTGGCTGGTATTAAACCAATAATAAAACCCGCCGCCATAATAACGCCTATAAGGGTGAGTTCATAGCGTGAAAGCATGGCTATATTTACACTAATGCCGGCATGGCTTTGTAGGTAGTCGGCTCCTAAAAGTAGGGCGCAATAAAATAATGCACACCCAACCACGCATCCTAAAAACGTTGTAAGCAACGACTCCATACTTATAAGTGTAAATACCTGCCAAGGCCTTGCGCCAACCGAACGCAGTATAGCAAGTTCGCGACGGCGTTGATTAAGGTTTGCAAGCAACGTGGTTAGCATACCAAGCAGGCTTACTAGCACAACAACAAATGAGAAAAGTAGCAGTATTTTTTCAACAATGGCGAGCATTTCCCATAAGTCTTTTAGCGTAACGGTTGGCATAATGGCTAATAAGGCCTCTGGCCTATACTGATTGATGTTGCGCCTAATTTGTAGCGTGTATAAAGGCGAATCAAATCCCATTAAAAATGCAGTGATTTGTTTTGGGTGGCCAATTAAGTTGTTATGCTCATCGTGCTCATCGTGCTCATCGTGCTCATCGTGCTCATCGTGCTCATCGTGCTCATCGTGCTCATCGTGCTCATGGTGCTCATGGCTTGCGTTACCGCCATGAATTAAATCAATAGCGGCAAGCGGTATGTGCAGTGTTTTATCAACCGGTGTGCCTGTTGGATTTAAAATACCGACTACTTCAAACGGGTTGTCGTTGTGATGATGAAAGCTGGTATTGCCCATACCATGGGATATTATAATGCTATCGCCCAGTTTGTAGCCTAGTTTTGTAGCTACTTCGCTACCCAATACCACACCGTGAATAGTGCTAAAAGGGTTGCCTGCACTAAAACTCAAAGGTTGTTTTTTAGCAAAGCGGTAATGGGTAAAGTAATCGGGTGATGTGCCTAAAACGGCTTGGCCTTTGTGGCTGTCGCCAAGGCTAATGGGGATGCTCCATTTTACCCCGCGTTGGCTTGTTATGTATTTGTAGCTTTGCCAGCTTACGCCATTATTGGTGTGGCCAATTCTAAATACCGATGAAAGCAGTAATTGAATATCGCCAGTGCGTGCTCCTACAATTAAATCGGTGCCCGAAATAGTATTGCTAAAACTGCTTTTAGCATCAACTCTAATACGTTCAATACTTAGCAATAACATAACGCTAACGGCAATGGTAAACAGCGTTAAAACAACACTTGCACGTCTATTTAATAAGCTTTTAAAGGCCAATTTTGTAAGGATCATAATGCCCCCTGCAAACTGACTAAGTCGATTGAGCGATTAAATAGCGGCTTTAAGTTTTCGTCGTGGCTTACAAATATCAGTGTGCTGTTTGTATTACTCGCTTGTTCAAACAATAAATTAATAAAGCTTTCGCGGTTTTGTGTATCAAGGGCTGAAGTTGGCTCGTCGGCAATTATAATTTCTGGGTTACCAATAAATGCGCGTGCGGCAGCTACACGTTGTTGTTGTCCAATGCTTAGTTCTGCCACATTTTTAGTATGGTATTGCTCGGTTAAACCCAGCGCGTTTAATAGCCGGGTAGCCTCATTACTTAAGGTAGTTGAGTGGCTTAATGCTTTTTGTTGGCGCTTTTTTGAAAATTGGCAGCCCAGTATTACGTTTTCAATAGGTGATAAGTAAGGGAGTAAGTTAAAGTTTTGAAAAATAATACCAATGTGGTCAGCTCTAAATATATCTCGCTGGGTGTTACTTAGGGTATTTAAGGTGTGGTTTAGTAACGTGACATTGCCGCTGGTGGCTGTATTTATACCGGCCAATAAGGCAAGTAGCGTTGATTTACCCGAACCACTTGGGCCATGTAAAAAAACGTGTTGGCCTTTTTCTATATTCAACTTGCTAATAGTTAGCGTGGGCGTTTCATCGTTTTTATGCCATTTAAAAGTAACGTTATTAAGGCTTATCATTGTTTGGTTTACCATTTCCAATAATTAAGATTTTTGCGTGTTTTAAACTGCCTAATAATATTAAACGGCTTAGGTTTTAGTTTATCGTCACTCAGTAAAAACTCATTGGTTGCAGCGACTACTCGCTCACTTGACTTACCGTCTGTGTATGGATGCAGCTGTTGGCAATAGCTTTCTATATTTTGCATCAATGTTTTAGGGTAAGTAAAAGCAAGGTCTAACGCGTCTTCTAGCTTATTTGGATCTGTTACGTTTAGTAAGTGTTTGTCTGGGGCGTTATTACAAAAGGTCACCACCGGCTTGCGTTGCACTATAAACATTAAAAGTACCGATGAGGTATCACATAGCATTACATCGGCCGACTTTAATAAGGGGACTACGTCGTCGGTTTCAATAAACGTTAAATTTTGATTACTCAGCGCTTTGTATTTATTAACAAGTTCAAGCGGCATTTTAGGATGAAACTGCATTAATATGCGCCACTTTCCTGTTTCGCTAAAGTGTTTTATTTGCTCGTAAAGTTTAGGTGCAAGTGATAAACGTTTTGAAAAAGTTGAACAAATTAAAAGTGTAGGGCGCGTGTCGGTTTTACTGGTGTAAGGGGTTTGCAATTCACCGGTAAATAAACGGTCGAGCGTTGGCCAGCCCGTTTCGGTTACTTTAAAATACCCCAGCTTTTTTTGTAAGGCTTTAAATGGCGCTGTGGTATTTGGGCCTTGGGTGCAGTAAAGGTCAAAGCAGCCCCTTGCTTTTAGGTGGTCGTTGTTGCCTTTTTTATCAAGTTTTCCGGCGTCAAAACCATGAAACACACCGACTTTAATACCCGGAAAAAACGTAGGAATTAAATTGGCCGGTGCGAATGTAGCGTCGGGTTTCCAGTTGTGAATATCGTCTATTGAATTAAGGCGTATTTCATCGGGTGTTAAAAAGTTAGGATTTACTGAACTACCTTGTAAAAACCAGCGCACTTGGCCTCCATTCGCTAATATGGCCGCCTGAATAGGTCTCAAAATTGCGTATGAATAATTTTGAGATATATACATTAAGTACTTTTTATTTTTGGTGGTGGTTAGGTAGTTCAAGCTAGCTCCTCGACTCGTTAGCATAGCCAGTTTACCCGATTGTGACAGCCATATAAATATTCTTGGTGAATCTCTTAACCAAAGTTCAGGCTATTTAGTTTTTAGCCCACGATTGAGCTTTGAAGTTGGCTGGATTATCATACCGCACATAACCCCATACCATACTTTGCTCATAGAGCATCCCTAACCCCGGAGATAGCATGACTAGCTATAAAGTTTTAGACGTAAACGATGATTTACCCATTCGAACCAAAGGTGAAGTACACAGTGGTAAAGTCCGTTCAGTTTATTGGCTAACAGACGAAGACAGCGCGCGACTCATCAAAGAAAAAGAGTACAAAGTACCCGCAGGTACCGAGCTGGCTATTATGGTTATTTCAGACCGTATTTCTGCGTTTGATTGTATTTGGCAAGGTGAAAACGGTTTAAATGGCGTGCCAGGTAAGGGTATAGCGCTTAATACGGTTGCATCTTACTGGTTTAGGTTATTTGATGAGGCAGGCCTTGCTGGTAATCATATTGTTGATATTCCACACCCGTATGTATGGATAGTACGTAAAGCAAGCACAGTTAAAGTAGAGGCGATAGCGCGCCAATATATTACCGGTAGTATGTGGCGTGATTACGCTAAAGGGACACGTAACTTTTGCGGTATAGAGTTGCCTGAGGGCTTAAACGCGAACCAAAAATTAGAAAACGTACTAATCACCCCGTCAACTAAAGGTATTATTGAAGGCGTTGCCGATATTCCGCCAGTAGACGATGTAAACATTACCCGCGAAAATATAACTAACAACTTAGATGTGTTTAATTTTAAGTCGGCAGACGACGTAGCTAAATACGAAAAGCTGTTAGTAGAGGGTTTTGGCTTAATTAGTAAAGAGCTTGCCAAGCTTGACCAAATTTTTGTAGACACTAAATTTGAATTTGGTTACGTAGAAGATTTGAACGGTGCACAACAGCTTATTTATATCGACGAAGTAGGTACACCCGATTCGTCGCGCATTTGGGATGGTGCTGCATACCGAGAAGGTAACATTGTTGAAAACTCTAAAGAAGGCTTTCGCCAGCTGTTAATTAATAATGTGCCAGAAAGCGATGTATTACTAAATAAAGATCGCATGGCTGAGCGCGAAAAATTAGCAAAGGAGTATATTTTACCTGAATCAGTTATGCTTGAAGTGTCTAATACTTATGTGGGCATTGCTAGTAAAATTGTTGGTGAGGCAATTACTATTCCTGAGGATCCGCGCCAAGAGGTTATTTCTATTTTAGATGCTGATTATGGCTTAATTGTAAAATAGTCATGATTTAGTATTAAAAACCCCAGTAGCTTATTTTTTATTTTTAGTTACTGGGCTATATTCCTTGCAATTAACCCCTTTAATTAATTACCTTAACCTAACGTTAATAGTTAGGTGGTGTTATGTTTGAACGTGGTTTGCAAAAAATAACTAAAAGTTGCCGTTTTTTAGCCATGGGGTTGTTTTTTGGTTACTTTTCTAACGCCGCTGCACTGGAGTTGGTAATAGAAGATCAGCACGGTAATAAATTAGAAAATACCGTTGTTGAGCTACACTTTAACGCCGAGCAATTAGCTCAACCAAACCTTCCATTGGCCACTATGGACCAAGTTCATAAACAGTTTATGCCTGAACTTTTAATAGTACAAAAAGGGCAACAAGTTGATTTTCCTAACAGCGATAATATTCGCCATCATGTGTATTCTTTCTCGCAAGCTAAGCCTTTTCAGCTAAAGTTATATTCAGGCCAAACCAAAGCACCGATTACTTTTGATAATCAAGGCGTGGTTGTATTAGGGTGTAATATTCACGATTCTATGGTTGGCTATATATATGTGGCAGGTAGTAAGCATGTTTACAAAACAAACAAGCAGGGCAAAGTGACCTTGCCAAATAACCAATTACCAATTGAGTTGAGCGTATGGCACGCTTTGCAAACCGCACCATTGGAGAATAAAAAAATTATTAAATTGAATGCTAAAAATAAACATACCGTTACTGTAAACACATCTACACCCGCACCAAGAAACACTTTTGGCAGCAAATTTAAGGCTGGTAATGACGCATAGTTTAAAAAACCGAATTACCATACTTTGCGTAGGGCTAGTGTTATTAACAACGCTGGTGAGTGTTGCTAGTTTTTGGTGGTCAACAAGTCAGTTTCAAGAACAAAAAGTAGAGCAAGATATAAGTGTTGCGCAAAACGTTTATAAGCAATATTTAACCTCAAAAGAAAGCTTATTGTTAACTGCAGCTAAGGTACTCACCGCCGATTTTGGTTTTAAGCAAGCGGTTGCAACACGCGATGCCGATACAATAAGCAGTGTTTTGTATAACCACAGCCAACGGATAGACGCGCAATTAATGTTGCTTATAGATTTATCGGGTCAGCTAATTTCATCAAATTTAGAGCAGGGAGCCTTTGAAGACGACTTGCGCCCTTTACTCGCAGAGCTATTTAACGCACAAGAGCAATCCACATTTGTAGTGTTAAACAATGAGCTTTACCAGGTTATTTTATTACCTGTAAAAGCTCCAAGAACCATAGCTTACAGTTTAGTGGGCTTTAAAATAGACGACAGTGTTGCAAGCGAGCTTAAAAGCCTAACAGGCATGGACGTTAGTTTTGTAGGCAGTGCCGACAACTTAGTTATTAGCTCGCTAGATGCGCGCCCAACGCCATTTGAACCGGTGAGTTATTTTAACAACACGACCACTACAAGAATATTTGGTGAGTACCCAGTTTACCAAAACCGAGATATTAATTTAGCGTCTTTAGCGACCCATCCCATTATTATTTTGTTAAGTGCCGATTTAACACAAAGCTATAGCGATTTTGAAAAGCTATTTTTTACTCTTATCATTTTGTCTATCTTAACTATGTTTGTGGGTGTTGTTACCAGTAGCTTATTGGCTAACAACTTAACAACGCCGCTTTCTCAGTTGGTTGTGATTGCAAAGCAGTTTGCACAAGGTAATTATAACTTTGAGTTTAAAGATAAAAAGCAAAGCACAGAAATAACGACCTTAGTAACCGCGTTCGACAACATGGGTAACGACATTAACAAGCGTGAACAGCAAATTAGTTTTCAGGCGCGTCACGATGCGTTAACTGGCTTTTATAATCGTTCTGCAATGTTAGAAGTGCTAGACAACGAATTAAGCGAATCCATCCAATATACGCTTGTAGCAATAGACATAAAGGGTTTACGACATATAAACGATAAGCTGGACCCACGTATTGGCGATGAGTGTATAAAAACTGTAGCATGCAGAATTAGTGAGTTTTCGGATGAGTTCGGTGGAATGCATGCGCGTATTGGCGGCGATGAGTTTTTAACGGTATTTCCAAGCACCGCGGTTAGCGAGAAAAAATGTGGAATAGAGGGGTTAATTGCTAGGCTTCAACAGTGTTATACCATTCAAACGTTAAAAATTAACTTACAGTTTAGTACCGGGGTATTGCAGTACCCATCTCAAGGAACCGCCAGTGACGACTTGGTAAGACGAGTACTTATTGCCGTAGAAAATGCGGCAAATAATCAAAATCATATACATTATTACCAAGATGGCGAAGACGAGGCCCATTTAGATCGTTTAATTATGCTTGATGAATTAAAACAAGCGATTAGCGACGACGATGGTCAGTTGTTTATGACATACCAACCTAAGTTGCATATGCAAACCCAAAAAATAGACAAGGTTGAGTCACTTATTCGTTGGCAACGTAAAGATGGTAGCTGGGTTAACCCTGAGTTGTTTATTGATTTAGCTGAGCGTTCAGGGCTTATTGTTGAGCTAACTGCATGGGTAATAAATACCGTTGTTGCGCAAGTTGCCGATTGGAAGTCGAAGGGCATTGAGCTGCAAGCAGCTATAAACGTATCTGCTCAGGATATTGCGTTTCCGGGTTTTCATGCCGCGTTGGTGGCGACGCTTAAAAAGCATAATGTGGATGCAAGGTTAATCACTATTGAATTAACTGAACGCGACATGATAGAAAACGAAGAAAAGGGCATAAAAGCGCTTAAAGATTTAAAGCAAATTGGCGTTAAAATATCGCTTGACGATTACGGGGTAGGGCAAACATCGTTGGGGCGTTTAAAAATGCTGCCTATTGATGAACTTAAGCTCGATAAGTGTTTTATTTTAAAGCTAGATGCGTCGCAAAAAGATCAATTTATAGTGCAATCGTCAATTACGCTGGGGCATCAATTAGGTTTTTCGGTGGTGGCTGAAGGAGTAGAAACCGAAGAGTCGTTAGCTTTACTCAAAACAATGCAATGCGACCATGCGCAAGGTTACTACCTTAGCCGGCCTTTAAAAGCAGAGTTACTAGAACAATGGCTAGAAGAATACTATGTTAAAAATTAGGTTTTTATTTGCCTGTGTTTTATTGCTAATAAGTTTGCCTATTTTTGCAAGCAGCGGGAAATTATTAGCAACACCTGGCGTATCACAAATTGAAGGTAGCGGCGGCGGCGGCATTGTGCCTTGGGCTCAGCTTGCCGGGTATGCGAGCGAAGATGAATTTTCGGTAAATGGTTTTTGTAGTCGAGCCGATGTAAGCGACTACGCATTAAATGTATGTGGTGCGCAATTAAACTTATTTAATCGAGTGGAGCTAAGTTACGCAATTCAGCATTTTGACGTACCTGCGCTTAACACAGAAATAGAGCAATCTATTACCAGTGCAAAAATACGTTTATATGGTGATATTGTTTACAGCCAATGGCCGCAATTAAGTTTAGGTATCCAACATAAGTCGCTAGATGACGGCACCGTAGCCAAACTTGTTGGCGCAGAGGATACAAGCGGTACAGATTATTACTTGGCTGCCAGTAAGCTTCACTTAGGTGCACTTGCAGGTTATAACTGGTTTTGGAACGTAACAACACGCTATAGCGAAGCGAATGAGCTTGGCTTATTAGGCTTTGGTGGTACAAATGCACAGAGCAAGTTTTTATTTGAAGGTAGCACCGCGGTATTTTTAAGTCGCGAATTGGCAGTGGGTATTGAGTATCGTCAAAAGGCAAATAATTTAAACTTGAGCGAGCAGGATTGGAACGATGTTTTTGTTGCCTGGATGCCTAACAAAAACATCAGTGTAACAGCTGCGTATTTAGATTTAGGACGTATTGCAGGCGCAGACGATCAAACGGGTTGGTATTTATCTGTCACAGTGTATTGGTAATGAAGTTAATTGCAGTTGGGATTTTATGTGTTGGTATTTTAATGGGCTGTGCAAATAAAGCTCCACCTACTTTATATTACCAAGTCGGTGGCAACGCCGGCATAGAAAAACTAATTGATAGCTTTATTAATCAAATAGGCAATGACGAACAAGTATTTCACTACTTTGAGCACGCAAATATAGCGCATTTTCGTCAAGGTTTTATTTTACATATGTGCATGCTTACCGATGGCCCGTGTAAATATAGTTATGTAGGTGATTCAATGGTAGACATACACACCGGGATGAACATAACAGAAAAAGATTTTAATCATGTTGTTGATTTATTAGTGAATGCCATGAATGAGCAAAATATTTCTCACCCTATCCAGAATAAAATTTTGTCAAAAACGGCGCCATTAAGAGCCGATATTATTAACATATAGCGGATAAACATTATTTTCTGTTTACCTACAATACAAGCCATTAGTTATGTACAATGGATAATATTGTTACTTTATTGTATATTTTTCATGTTTGTATATTTCGACGTCCAGCATATTTATTATTTACCTCAATATATACCTGTAATTGAAAAATTATCACATAGAGGTCATCAATGCGCATTAGTATTTTATAGATCTCAAGAGAAGCAATTTATAGATATTTGCGAGACATTCGCTGTTGAACATTCAATAAAAGCAATTTGGCTGGAAGATAAATCAAATACATTAGATTTTTATCAGGGTGTTGAATGTGATTGGGTTGTGTTTGGTAATGCATTTTTAGACGTTGATAAGCTCAATAATAAAAGTGTATTAATGCAGCACGGCATAGGTCCAAAAAGCTGCTACTACGATGTATCAAACACAACGACTACTGTTCGCTTTGTTGAAGGTGAGCATCGCTTAAAACGGTTAGAAAACTTATACCCAAATGGTAATTTTGTTGATACTGGCTATGCGAAATTAGATCCAATTATTAATAACTCAGTCGAAAAAATTGATTTGTCTAGGTTGGGTTTAGATGAAAATAAGCCAACACTTTTATATGCCCCCACTTTTTATCCTAGCTCTATTGAGTGTATGAACGATGACTTTCCAGAGTATTTTCCCGATTATAATATCATTATAAAACCGCACTTTTTTAGTTTGTCTAAACCTCGTTATAAAAAACAAAAAAATAAAATCATGCGTTGGCAAAAATATAATAATGTTTATTTAACAAGCGAAAGCGAATTTAACTTAACGCCTTTTTTAGCCATTGCGGACATAATGTTATCAGACGCGTCATCTGCTATATTTGAGTTTGCAGCTCTGGATAAGCCTGTTGTATGGTGTGACTTTTACAAGTTACGATGGAATTATAGAGGCATATTTTCTTATCGTTTTAAGGCACGGCTTGATGAGGACATAAATTATTTTCACAAAATTTGTCAAAGGGCTGAACAATTCAGCGATGTGGTATCTGCAGTTCAATTGTGTGGCTCGGAATCTGAAGAATTCAGATTTAACCGAAAAAAAATTATTGAGCAGCTTGCAGGCAAAATAGATGGCAATTGCGCTGAGCGTATAGTTAATTACTTAGAGAGTTATGAATGAAACGAGTTATTACATTTGGTACCTTTGATATTGTTCATGTCGGCCATATTAATATTTTAGAACGCGCTAAATCTTTAGGTGATTATTTAATTGTTGGCATATCATCAGATGCACTCAATATGCAAAAAAAGGGTAGAGCTCCTGTCTACAGTGAAAGCGATAGGGTTAAAATAATTAGCTCTTTACGCTGTGTTGATGAAATTTTTATAGAGCATTCCCTTGAGCTCAAAGGCGATTATATAAAACAACATGATGCAGATTTGTTAGTTATGGGGGACGATTGGGCTGGTAAATTCGATAACTTTAAGACGTTATGTGACGTAAAATATTTAGCTAGAACACCTTCTATTTCAACCACGGAAATAATTGAAGTAGTTCGTAACCCCTCATAAAAACTTATAAGAGCGATTGTTCAGCACTATTTCGGTTAATGCTCCAAACCTTATAAGCCTCATTATTAAAAGGGTATCAAATCAAAAATCTAATAACTTGCCAACAATTACACAAAAGGCTAAATGACCCTGCTCTAGTTTTGTTTGATGCGGGTATGCTGCGCCCTGGTGTTTTAGGCTCTTATAAGCCTGAAGCTATGCTGCCAAACGCAAAGCGGTTTGACATAAAAAATGAGCTGGCAGATAGATCAAACCCGCTACCAAGTACAATGTGTAATGCACAGCAGTTTACACAGGTTATGCAGCAGTCGGGCGTAAACCACGATTCGTTTATTGTTGTTTATGAAGATCAAGGCTTATTTAGTGCTGCAAGAGCGTGGTGGATGCTAAAAGCCATGGGGCACCACAATGTAAAAGTATTAAGTGGCGGCCTTAAAAAGTGGTTAGCTTGCGGCTATGCAGTTCAGCAAGGTTATAGTGAGGCTTTAATGGGTGGTGATTTTGAAGCAAGTTATAACCCAAGCTACTTTATTGGCAGCCAGCAAGTATTAGCAGCAATAGACGATACCAATACGGTATTGTTAGATGCGCGTGCCTATAAACGCTTTACTGGTCAAGAGACCGAACCTCGAAAAGGTATGCGAAGTGGGCATATACCCCAAAGCCGTTCGTTGCCTTTTTTGGATTTATTATCTGATGGTGAAGCAAAATCTTTTGAGGATATAAAAGCAAAGTTTGCATACGCTGTAGGCAATGTACAGCATCTTCAATTTAGTTGTGGCTCTGGTATTACGGCATGTGTTTTAGCTTTATTTGCTGATGAATGTGGCTACAAAAACTTAAGTGTTTATGACGGCTCTTGGAGTGAATGGGGCGCAAGTGATTCATTGCCGATAACCAAAGATGTATAAGCGAAAATACCATAACGAGCAATTTGTGTAGGCGCCTTGCTTGCTGGCGCGTTTAATTTTATATAGTTACGTTAACAACCTTTTGCGTGAGCAAGCTTCACGCCTAAGTGTGGGTTACTTTAAATGTTTATTACCACCGAGAACATAGAAGAGCTGCGCGCTACACAGAAAAATATACTATTACAAGTCACTTCTCCTGCACTGCTCCTTGTCTTCTCCTGCACTGCTCCTTGTCTTCTCTGTGGTGATAATAATGTTTTATTCACTTTGAAACTTTTTACAGTTTGTATCCATACGGGCAGTTTTTACAGCCATTTTTACAACAGGTTCCTCGCTTTAAAAAAAACCATTTACTAAATACCATGTAGCCATTTTGCATGGTGTAGTCGAGTTCTTCAATTAAGTTATCGTTTCCTCTAAATGCTTTTGCAAACGCAATTTGATCTTTAATTGGTTGGGTATATAGCTCTTCAAGGTAGTGATTAATTTTATTTAGTGTACATGGTTGGCACAAACAGCTTGTTGCAGCTGCGTCTAGAGGTAAAATAGCGGGGAGTTGGTTACACCAACATGCGGTTATATTATTTACATTACAGTTAAGCGCTGTATTACATTGGCTGCAGTTTGTTTGAGTCATTTTAGTTCTTATCAACAGTAGAGCGCCAAGAATAACAAATATTATGAATATACAAAAAGCGTTAGCAGAATTTATTACGTTTTCAGTGCAAAGAGATGATGCAATATCGGTTATTGTATCAACGCCTGCCTATGATCAAGCCCCCTTATATACATTAAAAACAGATGTGTTAGTTGATGTAATCGAACGCTGTTTAAGCGGTGAAATAGACCTAGATGACTTAGAACTTTGGGCTAACGTGATTGAGTCACGAGAAGATGTTGATTGTGCTGAACACGAAGGCGTTATTTATGCGCTAAGCAACAGCGAACAAATGGGCGAGCTTGATCACCAAAAGCTTGAAAAAATACGGGCACTGTTAAAGGACTAAAGTTTAGTTTAGCTTAAAACCGCATTTAAATTAAATGCGGTTTTAGTATTTTTGACAACGTGTTTACTTATGGTATCCCAAGCAGGTTTCTACTTCGTTTTTAGATCCTAAAATAACCGCTACACGCTGGTGGATAGCGTTTGGTTGAATGTCCATAATACGTTCAGATCCTGTTGAGGCAATGCCGCCGGCTTGCTCTACTAGCATAGCCATCGGGTTTGCTTCGTAAAGCAAGCGCAGTTTATTAGGTTTGTTAGGATCTTTTGTATCGGTTGGGTAAGTAAATACACCGCCTCGGCTTAAAACGCGATGAACATCGCCCACCATGGCTGCAATCCAACGCATATTAAAGTTTTTAGCGCGAGGGCCTGTATCGCCTTCTAACAAATCATTTATATAGTTTTGCATAGCGGGTTGCCAATGGCGTTGATTAGACGCATTAATAGCAAACTCGTTAGTATCTGCAGGTATTGTGGCAAAGTCTTCTGTTAGTAAAAAGCTACCTTGGGTTTTATCAAGGGTGAACATACGCGTGCCTTTACCTGTACTGAGTGCCAACATAGTTGATGGGCCGTAAAGTACGTAACCTGCTGCAACCTGTTTATGGCCAGGCTGCATAAAAATACTTTCGTCTGCTGCATCTGAACCTTCAGGCGCTTCCATAATTGAAAATATAGTCCCTACCAGCGAGTTAATATCGGTGTTTGACGAACCATCTAGTGGATCAAATGCCACAATATATTTAGCATCGGGGTTACCTGCAACGGTGTAGTCTTCTTCTTCAGAGGCAATGGCTTTAACGGTGCCCGACTCCAGTAAAATATCTTTTAATAGCTGGTTAGATAATACATCGAGCTTTTTTTGAGTTTCGCCTTGAATGTTTTCATCAAGTGTTGAGCCCAATACGCCAGAAAGCGCACCTTGGCCAACACGAAACGATATTTCTTTACATGCCGCTAAAATAGTT
>NZ_LODI01000001.1:372092-412397 GCF_001468485.1 Pseudoalteromonas sp. H71 | reverse complement strand
GGATTAACGATAAAAGTTCTCTTGGGCAACCATCTTCAAGTAATACTGGAGGGAGTCTACGCATTCTATTTTCCTGATAACGTGTTAAAACCAATCATAATGTGAGAGAGATTAGTTTAGAGCGCTGAATTTCGTCTTAAATATCTGTATTGTTTAAACACCGCCCTATAATGGGGGCACCTAATCGTACCTAAAACGCCAATAACAAAGATAAGATTATGAAAAAAATACCACTACTAAGTTACATATTCTTTACTGTGCTGTGCTCTATCATAACTCAAGCGCACGCAGCAATTAAGTCCATTGATGAATTTACTACACAAATGAACCACTTTCCGGGCTACTACTCGTTTTTTTACGATACCCAAAACGGTAAGGTATATTTAAAAGTAGATAAGTTTGAGCAGCCATTTTTACTGCAACAAAGCTTGCCATACGGCATCGGCTCAAACGATATTGGGCTTGATAGAGGTCAGCTTGGTAACACGCACCTTGTAAAATTTGAGCGCTTTGGCGATAAAGTGATGCTGCGTGCTGTAAATACCTACTATCGTGCAAACACCCAAAATAAAGCGGAACAACAAAGTATTAAAGAAGCATTTGCATCAAGCATATTAGCGGGCTTTAAAGTGGTTGCAGAGGATAAAAGTACTGCACTTATTGATTACACGCCTTATTTATTGAGCGATGTACACGGAGTAAGTCGAACATTAGCTGTGCGCAAGCAGGGTAATTTTAACCTTGATGAATCACGAAGTGCAGTTTACATGGCGCGCTCAAAAGCCTTTGTAAAAAACACCGAGCTTGAAGCGGTATTAACGTTTAAAGGAACTAAACCGGGTGAGTTTGTACGTCAAGTTAGCGCAGACCCTTACGCTATTACCGTACATATGCACCATTCACTTATTGAATTACCTGATGATAACTACACTCCCCGTCAGTTTAATCCGCAATCGGGATTTTGGAGTATTGAACATAAAGATTACGCTGCGCCTTTAGGCGAGTCGATGTTTGTCCGTTATATACCGCGTCATCGTTTAGCAAAAAAAGATCCGAGCTTGCCTATTAGCGAGCCAGTTGAACCTATTGTTTATTATTTGGATCCGGGTGTACCCGAGCCGGTTAAAAGCGCCTTACTTGAAGGTGGTAAGTGGTGGAACGATGCATTTAGCGCTGCAGGCTATAAAAATGCGTTTATTGTTAAAGTATTACCAACCAATGTTGACCCGATGGATATTCGTTATAACGTGATTCAATGGGTGCATAGGGCAACACGTGGCTGGTCATACGGAAGCTCGGTTATTGATCCGCGTACCGGTGAAATATTAAAAGGCCATGTAACGCTGGGATCGCTTCGCGTTCGCCAAGATATTTTAATCGCAGAAGCACTTGCTGCTCCTTATCTTAAAGGTGATGAAGTGGCTAAAAACTTACACGCGATGGCGCTTGATCGCATTCGCCAGTTAAGTGCACACGAAATTGGTCATACATTGGGTATTGCCCATAACTTTGCCGCATCAGTTAACGATAGAGCGTCAGTAATGGATTATCCGCACCCATTATTGAGCTTTAATGAACAAGGTAGGCTTGATGTAACTCGTGGCTATGCAACCGGTATGGGCGTATGGGATACCCAAGTAATTAAATACGGTTATAGCGATTTTACTCATCAAGATGAAAGCGCAGAGCTGGCTGAAATTTTAAAAGAGAACAAAGCTAAAGGTTTAGCGTTTATTTCTGATTCTGATGCGCGTGCCAAAGGAGGCGCTCATCCAACGGCTCACTTATGGGATAACGGCGCTAATCCATCAGAAGAGCTTTTACGTGTACTTGACGTTCGTAAAAAGGCGCTCTCGCAGTTTGGTCTTAATAATATTAAGTCGGGTGTTGCGCTATCTCAATTAGAAGAAAAGCTTGTACCACTTTATTTATTTCATCGTTTTCAAGTTGAATCTGCGGTTAAGTTAATTGCCGGCGTACATTACGAATACGAAACCCGCGGTAATGAGCCTGCGCAAGGTGCAAAGGTTGTTGATAAGCAAGTACAACAAGCGGCTGTAAATGCCATTTTAGCCACGCTTACAGCCAGTAACTTAGTCATACCTGAATCGGTATTATCGTTGATTCCGCCAAAAGCATATGGTGAGTCTAAAACACGCGAAAGCATCGTTGGACGTACTGGGTTAACGCTCGATGCAATGGCTTTACCTGAGGTGGCAGTGCAGCATAGTTTATCTTTGTTGTTAAATCCGCAGCGTTTAAACCGTTTAGCGCAACAACAAGCGCGTAATAACCAGTTTTATAGTTTAGATGTGTTACTAAAGCAGTTATATAGCCATGTTTATAATGTGTCGGCGCCCGATACAATGAAAGGCAAAATAACTCAGCGTATTCAGTTTTTAACGGCAAAAACCTTTGCTGATTTAGTGGCAAATAATAATGTAAGTCCAGAGGTACAAGCGCAACTTCGTTATTACTTAGTCAAGTTAAGTGAAGACTTTAATCAAAACACGATGCTGAGTAATACAAGCACCGGCGAAAGCGCATTTAAACAATATTTAGCGATGCATGTTAAACACTTTTTAGCTAATGGAGAGTGGCCTAATAACTTTAAGGTTCTGCCAATCCCGCCAGGTTCTCCTATTTAATTTTTTAAGGGCAAAGGTTGACTCGCCTTAAGCCTTGAACGCTTGTATAAACAGCGCTTCGATAGTATCGAGCGCTGTTTTTTTCTTGCATAAAATTGGTTTTTTGTTAACCTAGCTGCCTTCCACTTTTTGTCTTTTTGAGGTGTTTATGGCGTTTTTATCTCGTGCGATTTTATCGCTGTCCATTGCACTTTCAAGTACAACTGCATTAGCACAAAAGCCCTGCGACGTAGAGCTCAGACATGGTCTAATTATTACCGATGACGTAATACGTATTGTAGATAAAGGCCAAACCCGAGTACAAATTAACAATAATAACCAGCTGTTTATTCGTGGATACTGGGTAGATTTAGGTGACGATGAAAGCAAAGTGCTCGAGCAGTTTAGCCAAGGCATTCGTCAAACAGTGCCTGAGCTTGTTAATTTAGCCACCGATGGTGTTAATTTAGGGCTGAGTGCGATTGAGCAGGTGGTTGAAGGCATGTCGGATAAAGAGCCTGAAGTGCTCAAAACCCAGCTGCAATACGTAGAGCGGGCGTTGATGGATAAGTTTAAACGTGGCGACGACTTTTTTTTTATAGCTCCGCAATCGCTTTCGCAAATAGATGACTTTTTTACAAAAGAAATAAGCCAAAAAATTCACTCGGCGGTTCATGGTTCATTAGGTGCTATTTTAGTGTCTTTAGGGGATGCGTTTAAATCCCGTGAAGGCAATATTGAGGACCGTATTAATGATATGGGTCAACGTATGGATATCATTACTAAAGAAATTGATAAGTCATTACAAAAAAAAGCAGACCAATTAGAACTTAAAGCGTCAGAATATTGCGAATACCTTAATACGTTAGATGTCACCGAATCTCGCTTACAAGCGATTGTACCGGGTATGGCAGACTTTGATTTAGTGCAGATTAAATCGTGAAAAAGTATTGAGTTTCAACTGACCCCGATAAAGTAGACATCAGTCGACTAGTTTAATGACTGACCGCTCTTATAGTTTTATCTCATCTTCGGTTAATAAACGGTATTCGCCTGGGGCTAAGTTTTCATCTAATGTAATACCCGCAATTTGCTCACGGTGTAATTCAACTACTTTGTTATCCACGGCATAAAGCATACGCTTTACCTGGTGGTACTTTCCTTCACTAATTGATAAACGCAAACCGTAATTAGCTAAACGTTCAGCAATGGCGGGGCGAGTCGTGTCTTTTTCGTTATGTAGCATGACGCCTTCGCGTAATTGCGTTAGCGCTTCGTCGGTAATTGGCTCTTGGGTTTCAACTAGGTATGTTTTAAATTTATTACTGCGTGGTGAGGTAATTTTATGTGACCAGTCACCATCGTTAGTGATAATGACTAAGCCTGTTGTGTCTATATCTAACCGGCCTGCTACATGAAAGTCACTCATATTTGGCTCATCAAGTAGGTCAAACACAGTTTTGTGTAAGTCGTCGCTGTTTGCGCACACATAGCCAACAGGCTTATTTAGCATAAAGTAACGTTTACCTAAAAACACTAATGGCTCACCGTTATGTAATACTTCATCGTCTTTTGCTAGCTGAAAATTATGTGCTGTAATCGCCTCACCATTTACGCTTACTTCTTTACGCTTAATACTGGCGCGAGCTTGCGTGCGCGGTATTTCTGCTAAGTGGCTAATAAATTTATCTAAGCGGCAAGGGAATTTCATTTTTGTTCACATTTTTAGTCGGCTACAATGGGCGCGATTATAGCCGATAGTGAAATACCATGACAGTGCACAGCACACTAATTTTAAACCTATATAAGGCTAAAGTAGCCTCAGGTGAGCTGGTGTATGATGCGGCCCAGCAACGTGCGGTTATGGCATTAAGCACCTTAAGCCTACAACTTCAAACACCAGTAAAATGGTGGCAAAAAGCACCAAAAATAAACGGGGTTTATTTGTGTGGGCCAGTGGGACGCGGTAAATCTATGTTAATGGATTTATTTTATAATAATGTGCCTATAGTACAAAAACAGCGCCTGCACTTTCATCACTTTATAGCACATGTTCATAGTCAATTAGCAGACTTACAAGGTCAGGCTAATCCTCTGACATTGATAGCTAAAAAATGGGCTAAAAACATTAAAGTATTATGCTTTGATGAATTTTTTGTCAGCGATATCGGCGATGCCATGATTATGGCAAGGTTGTTTAAGGCCTTGTTTGACCAAGGTGTAGTGCTGGTGGCTACCTCTAATGCAAAGCCAGAGCAGCTTTATAGCAACGGCCTGCAACGCGCAAGATTTTTACCTACAATCGATTTAATTAACGATCACTGCCACATAGTTAGTGTGGCCGGGCAGGAAGATCACCGTTTCAGATACGGTAAAAACAACTGCCATTACTTTGTTAATTTACCCAATGATGAGTTTAATAAACTGTTTACTAAGCAGTACCCTCAAGCGACTAAAAATCAAAGCTTACAGGTGCACTCGCGCGCTTTGCCATATTTATTTAAAGCGAAGAATGCGCTGATGATTGATTTTATGGCGCTGTGCTCTGGCCCTAGAAGCGCTCACGATTATATGTTTTTAGCCAAAGAGTTTGATGTTTTGTATATAGCAAACGTGCCTAAAATGGGGGTAGGGGCTACGGGTAAGGTAATAGTGCACGGGATTGAAGATAGCTATCAACGAGAAAAACAAACGCTTGATGAGCACTATTTAGATGACGAAGCACGGCGTTTTATTGCATTGGTTGATGAGTTTTACGATTGCCACAAGCTGTTAGTAATTAATGCACAGGCGCAGATTGAAACGCTTTATGAGGGTAAAAAATTAAGCTTTGAATATGCGCGAACACAGTCGCGGATAGTCGAAATGCAAAATTGGTAAAATAAACGCGCTTAACGGTTTATGGCTAAGCGCAAATTTAATTATTTTACTTGCTGTAGCCATTTGGGTTGTTTGACTGCCAGCGCCATGTATCTTCCATCATGGCATCAATTCCTCGTACCGCTTCCCAACCTAGCTCATTTAGGGCTTTTTCAGGTGCCGCGTAACAGGCCGCAATATCGCCCGGGCGACGAGGTGATACTTGATAAGGCACGGCTTGGTTGCTTGCTTTAATAAATGCATTAACCATTTGCAGAACAGAATAACCATTACCAGTGCCCAGGTTATAGATAAGTGCACCTTTATTTTTAGCAATTTTATCTAGCGCTTTTAAGTGGCCAATAGCTAAATCTACCACGTGAATGTAGTCGCGTACGCCTGTGCCATCAACTGTGTCGTAGTCATCACCAAATACAGCGAGTTGCTTTAATTTACCTACGGCAACTTGGGCAATAAATGGTAGTAAGTTATTAGGGATACCGTTAGGGTCTTCGCCAATCAAGCCTGATTCATGTGCACCAACAGGATTAAAGTAACGCAAAATAGCAAACGCAAAGCGCTCGTCAGATTTAGCGATATCTTGCAGCATCATTTCAACCATTAACTTTGATGTGCCGTATGGGTTAGTTGTGCCACCGACGGGGAAGTCTTCTTTAATAGGTAAACTGGCAGGATCGCCATAAACGGTGGCCGATGAGCTAAATACTAATTTAAACACGCCAGCATCACGCATTGCATCTACGAGCGTTAGCGTACCTTGTACGTTGTTTTGATAGTACTCAACAGGTTTAGCAACAGACTCGCCAACCGACTTTAAACCAGCAAAGTGAATAACGCTATCTATGGTGTGTTTAGCAAATATTGAGTCTAAAAACGCTTTATCAAGAATATCACCTTGATAAAAGGTTGCCTCTTTACCCGTAATTTTTTTAACGCGAGCCAGAGACTCTTGCGATGAGTTTGCTAAATTATCTATAACAACAACATCACTTCCTTGTTGCAAAAGTTCTAAAACGGTATGCGAGCCAATATAGCCTGCGCCACCGGTAACTAAAATAGTCATGAAAGCTCCGTGGGGGTCTTTATTCAATTGTTTTAATTTCAACACAAAATGACATGTTTTACATGCTTTATATTTAATTTTTAGTTTTCACAGAGGATGTTTTAACGTAGTTTTAAAAGGTACATTCGATTACATTTTGTTCGTTTATATTTACATTTAACATCTATGATTAAGTTATAGTTAATATATACCTGTTAAAGTTATTTAATTAAAGTGAGCAATAGAGTGACGCCATATACATTGTGTTATGGATTACTTTTATGGAGATAGCGATGAACTCAGTAACAAAAATTTCGATGGCACTGTGTGTTGCATTGCCACTGTTTGCACATGCTGGTGAGTCTGCAGTTAAGTGGCATGATTTTAAAGACTATCGCGATGTGCGTGCATCAAACCAAGCTAAAGCGTCATACCATAAGCAAATTGCTAAGCAGTTTGAAAAGCACTTTGAAAAGCTTGCTGAACAATTGCCAAAAGATTATAAGCTGAATGTTGAAATTACAGATGTTGATTTAGCTGGCGATGTGCGTTTTAGTGGCACAAGTGAAATTCGTGTGGTTGAGCCTATTTTTTTCCCACGTATCAATCTGAATTATTCGTTAGTTGATAAAGAAGGAATTGTAATAAGTGAAGCAAATGATGTTGAACTTAAAGACATGGGATTTATGGATAGAATCAGAAGAGGAAGAGATGAGTCTTTCGATCATGAAAAACGCTTAATTACCCAGTGGTTCGGCGAGCAAATTTTAACAAGTATTGATTAAGTTATCTTGCCGCTTAATCGCGGCAAGTAATTAACTCTGATTACTTAAACGTGGCAAGTAAAGTAAGTAACTGTTGTAATTTAATGACGGTAGTTTTTAACTTTTCTTCGTTAAAGCCATCGTTTGATAAGCTTTCTACATCGGCTGCAACGTCTAGTACATAGGGTTTGAAACGCTTTGCTTCAAAGTCGAACCCAGCGTCTTTTCCAAATAAGGCTTTAAATTTACCATGGCCTTGTTGTTGTAGTTCATCTAATTTTTTGTCGGCATCAAGTGCCTGACGATAAACAATTTTTAAGTTAGCGTTGAGTTGTTCAATTATAGAATCCATGGTTTGTCCTAAAGCTTTGTACTGCATGGCCGATATAATACGTGGATTACATTTAAAAGTCAGGT
The DNA here is from genome assembly GCF_001468485.1 of Pseudoalteromonas sp. H71. Classification (GTDB taxonomy): domain Bacteria; phylum Pseudomonadota; class Gammaproteobacteria; order Enterobacterales; family Alteromonadaceae; genus Pseudoalteromonas. Next base: position 404,667 of record NZ_LODI01000001.1, on the reverse strand, counting down.
TAGTAATATGAATATATCAGGTTCAAGTTTACCCGTTATGTCAGGGGCTAGCGAAAGTGGTGAAGTTTACAGCGCTTCTTTAGCTAAAAAACAGCAACAGGCAGACGGTGCAGCGGCACTTGCACTAATTGAAGGTGCTGCGCAATCGTCAAGTGCGCAAACACCGACTAAATCGGTGACTGCAACACTTGGTAATAACATAAACGTATACGTTTAAATGTTGCTCTAAACGAGTTTGAGGTCGATAGGGGTTTTACTTTTTTGACCGCCTATTTCTCTTACTAGTTTAGGGACTAAAAATCCGGGCAGAGCTTTTAATAGCTCTGCCATTATTTTTATCGCATGCTGTTCGTTAATATCAAAGTGGCTTGCGCCTTCAACCTTATCTAGTAAATATAAATAATAGGGCAGTACGTCGGCATCAAATAACGCCTCGCTTAAGTTTATTTGTGCATCAACGGTATCGTTCACATCTTTTAAAATAACCGCTTGGTTCAATAGCATAACGCCTGCATGTTTTAGCTTTTGCATGACGGCTTTAAACTCGTTATCTATTTCGTTGGCGTGATTAATATGGTTAATAAATACAATTTTTAGCGGTGATTGCTTTAGCCTCGCGCATAACTCATCGGTAATACGCGCAGGTATAACAACAGGTAAACGGCTATGTATTCGCATACGTTTTATTTGTGGTAACTGTTCAAGCTCATCTAAAAACCAGCTAATGGCATCGTCTTTGGCCATAAGCGGGTCGCCACCACTTAAAATCACTTCGTTTATGTTGGTATCTGATTTTATATAACTCAGTGCGTCAAGCAGGCTTTTTTTATTGAGTTGGTTTTCTTGATACGGAAAGTGACGTCTAAAACAATAACGACAATTTACCGCGCAACCGGTTTTAAACATAATTAAAACACGTGATTTATACTTATGTAAAATCCCAGGTTGGGAGTTGTCTTGCTCAAGCAAAGGATCTTTATTAAAACCCGATTTAGTTAAAAACTCTTGGTGGCGCGGCATAACTTGTAGCAATAAAGGGTCGTTTGCATCACCTTTGCGCATTTTTTTTATAAAAGGCACTGGCACCCGTACAGGAAACAAACTGCGAGCTTTTAGGTCGTTTTCATGGGCTTGGCTCGATAAACCAACCATTTCAAGCAAGGTTTTTGGACAGGTAACTACATTTGCTAATTCTTTTTGCCAGTTTTTATGCAAATTTGCTTCATTTCTTTGTATCATTGGCACGTAGATTACTCGAAAAAATTAAAATAGAGGAAACGATGGCGAATTATAGCACCAACGAGTTCAAGGGCGGCCTAAAAATTATGATGGACGGCGAGCCTTGCAGTATCTTAGAAAATGAAATGGTAAAACCAGGTAAAGGCCAAGCGTTTAACCGTGTTCGTATCCGTAAGCTTATTTCTGGCAAGGTACTTGAAAAAACCTTTAAATCAGGTGAATCTGTTGAAGGTGCTGATGTAATGGATACGGACCTAGCGTACCTATACACAGACGGTGAGTTTTGGCATTTCATGAACAACGAAACATTTGAGCAAATTGCCGCTGACGAAAAGGCATTAGGCGATGCAGGCAAATGGTTAGTTGAAAACGATGTGTGTACTATCACACTATGGAACGGCAACCCAATTGCAGTTACTCCACCAAACTTTGTAGAGCTTGAGATCACTGAAACAGATCCTGGCCTTAAAGGTGATACAGCGGGCACAGGTGGTAAACCAGCAACGCTTAGTACGGGTGCAGTAGTACGCGTTCCATTATTCGTACAAATTGGCGAAGTAATTAAAGTAGACACCCGCAGCGGTGAATACGTAGGCCGTGTTAAGTAATATTTAATGCAGCTTAATAATACCAACCCACTTAATTAAGGGGAGGTATAAATCCCAGCCCAAGCTGGGATTTTTTTTGGAGAAAATATGTCAGTAACATCTTGGGCGCCCAGCGCAGATATAAAAACATTAAAGCAACGCGCAGATATTTTACGCACTATTCGTGAGTTTTTTCACGTGCGAAATGTAATGGAAGTAGAAACACCAAGCTTAAGTGCAGCCAGTGTCACTGACATTCACTTAGCAAGCTTTAGTACTTCATTTGTAGGCCCAGGGCACGCTGGTGGTTTGCCGCTTTATTTACAAACATCACCCGAGTTTGCAATGAAACGCTTGTTAGCGGCCGGTTCAGGCGCTATTTTTCAGCTTTGTAAAGCCTTTAGAAATGAAGAAGCCGGTAGTCATCATAATCCTGAGTTCACAATGCTTGAGTGGTATCGCCCGGGTTTTGACGAATTTGCATTGATGAATGAAATGGATGAGTTAATTCAATGCATTCTTGGTGTTGAATCAGCAACGCGTATAACTTATCAAGATGTGTTTACACAAGTATTAGGCTTAGATCCATTAACAGCATCTTTAGAGCAACTAAAAGCACTTGCCTGCGAACATGGATTTGCTGATATAGCCAAAAACGAAACAAAAAAAGATACCTTATTGCAGCTGTTATTTTGTATGAAAGTAGAGCCAACTATTGGGCAAACTAAGCCGTGTTTTGTGTATCACTTTCCGGCATCGCAAGCGGCACTGGCACAGATTTGTGAGCACGATAATCGGGTAGCAGGGCGCTTTGAGCTTTATTATAAAAATATGGAGCTAGCGAATGGTTTTAACGAGCTAACTAATGCTAAAGAGCAAGCAAAACGCTTTGATGAAGATAACGCTTATCGCGCAGAGAATGGCTTAAACCACGTACCTATGGATACCCGTTTAATAGGCGCACTTGAGCACGGACTGCCAAAGTGTGCAGGCGTTGCAATGGGAATAGACAGGCTAGTAATGCTCGCAACAAACAAAGACAAAATTAAAGACGTAATAGCATTTGATGTAGATAGGGCTTAGAAAAGTTATTAGTTTTCAGATAAAAAAACACCGCGCTTTAATTAAACGCGGTGTTTTCTAATCTTTAACTGACAACTGACAACTGACAACTTTATTTTACAGCTCTAGCGTAAATGTTACGCCCGCTACACGTGGTTCACCTAATTGTGTGTAGGTATGCGTCTCATAGCCATCAAGTGGGTCGTTACCAAACTCAAAGCCACGCGTTGGCACAGCTTCGTCAAACACGTTGCGTGCCCATGCGCGTACTGACCACATATCAGCTTCGTAGCCAAGGCTTAAATTAACTAAGTTGCTGTTAGGCGCTTTTGAGTTATGGCTATCTGAGAAGTAGTAATCATCTTTCCCCTCAATACCCACCATGGCATAAAAAGCATTGGTAAAGTTATAGCGTGCAGTGAATGCGTATTGGTATTTAGGCGATTGCGCTTGCTCACGTCCATCTTGGTTTAAACCAGATTGCGTTACAAAGTCATCTATTTCTGTGTCTAAATAACCAGCGCTACCGGTTAATAATAGGTTGTCGGTGAGTCGGTAGTTACCTTCAATTTCAAGGCCGTAGTTACTACCAGAGCTTGCGTTATCAACGTAGCCTGTAAACTGCTGGCCTTCAACTTGCCATGCTTTTAATTGAATGTCGTCGCGGTGCATATAAAATGCCGCTAAGCGAAGCGTTAAAGCGTCATCGAGTGATGATCCTTTAACACCAAATTCACCGCTCCATAAATATTCGGGATCGAAGCTGGTGTGCTGTTGAAAAAAGTTAGCGTCTAGGTTTAAGCCTTCATCTTTTGCTTTTGCAAGCGCTTCTGAGTTAATACCACCGGCTTTGTAACCTCGGGTAATACTTGCGTAGATCATAGTGCGATCTATTACTTGATACTCAAGCGCGACTTTACCACCGAGCATAACATCGTCGGTTTCTTGTATAAACCCGTTACTGTCGGTGTAATCACCTTGGTATTGCTCAACACGTAGGCCTGTTATTAAGGTGGTTTTTGGGCCAATAGGGGTTGCTACTTGGCCATACAATGCAATATTGCTGGTTTCATAAGTAGAGGAAAACGGGCTTGCAAGCCATGTGTATTGGCGCTCTAAATCAACATCGCGGTTTTGATAATAAAGACCTGCAACCCAGTTACCGGTTTTATCGTTAAACTGTAAGTTAGCTGATTGATCATCGCGATCGCGATTGTAAATATCAGTAGAGCTGTAACCCCAAGGGTGTAGGCCTGCAGCACAAAGTTGCGGCTCGTTAACATCATTACATACCCAGTCTTCATCGTAGCTGTAAAGTAACTCGCTATCAATTGCTGAAACATTAAGGCTTACATCAAATTTATCGAAACCCGTGTAAGTGTTAGCAATACCTACCGCGTAACTTTTTTGGTTATCTTGACCTGGTTCATCCGCAACGCTGTCGCGGCTGTTGTCGAGCGTAAAGGCATCGTAACCATTGTTTATATCAATATAATGAAAATTTAACTCAGTGTTTAGGTTTTCAGTAAGCTGAGAGTTTAATTTAAAGCGTGCAACTTGCTCGTCTTGATTTTGTGTTGATTCGTTCAAGTATAAGTTGTCTACGTAGCCGTCAGATTTTCTGCGAAAGTAACTTACACGAGCCGTTGTGTCGTCGGTCAAACCAGTGCTTGCTGCAAGGCCAGCTTCATGGCTGTTGTATGTGCCAGCACCTAAGTGAAGTTTTAAACTCGGAGCGCTAGTTGCTTTAGCCGATTGCATTTGAATCATACCGGCCATGCCGTCTGCACCAAAACGTGTCCCTTGTGGTCCGCGGTAAATTTCTACTTGGTCAATATCAAATAGTAACGAGCTGCCACCAAGGCCAGAGTAGTTTATGCCGTCAATAACTAAACCAACCGAAGGATTAATTGGATCAACAAATTGAGAACGTAAACCCACGCCACGAATTTGTATAAAACGTCCACGCGACGCCCCTGCAGTAAAGTTTACGTTAGCGGCACTACCTAATATTTCGTCTAAGTAACTTGCACCACGTAGGCTTATTTCTTCTTCGCTGAGTAAGCTTGCACTGGCGCTCAAAGTTTGAATGGTTTCGCGTTGAAAGTCACCGGTAACTACAATTTTTTCTATGTCGCTATCATCAGCATTTGCTGAAAAAGAGGCGCTTAATAGCGGCAAAATTGCAGCGGTGATTAAAGACAAACGTAAGTTCATTTTGTTACTTAACTCCATTTTATGGGCTTATGCTGGGGCCTGTTGACCTTTGTAATATTCGTCTTAAAAGACAAGCTGACCCTAGTAATTATTTTTATACCTGTGTTATAACGCAGCGATTATACGTAAAAAAACTAGGATTACTAATATGACTTTTAAAGTTGATTTTAAAGTACGTCATTACGAATGCGATTTACAAGGGATCGTTAATAACAGTGTTTATTTTAATTATTTAGAACATGCTCGCCATGAATTCCTATTTGCAAACGGGGTTGACTTTGCATTATTGGCTAAGCAAAAAGTTAATTTAGTTGTGATTCGTAGTGAAGTTGACTACAAGTATTCATTGGTGCCTGAGGATGAGTTTTATGTGTCTGTGGAGCCTGTTCGTATAAGTCGTTTAAAGTTTGCGTTTGAGCAAACTATTGTACGTAAACACGATCAGCAAGTGATGCTCAAAGCAAAAGTAATAGGTACTGCCGTTAACGAAAAAGGGCGTCCTTTTCTTCCCCCCGAAATGCAAACACTATTCATAAACCCTGATTTAGACTAATTCATATTCCATATATAACGTTTTATGAACAAAAAATTACATTTAAAACATACAAATTTAACGGATAAATCGCATAAATATTGTTATTATGACATTAATTAGACAATGAGTTAGTAGCAGTATGAAATTAGCAGCAATACCGATGCTTGTAATCGGTTTATGTGTTGGTTGCGCATCAACAGGGACCGTTACCAGTGAGCAGCTAAAGTACACACAATGGCAATTATCAACAATTGATGATGTAGCCTTAGAGGAACAATACACGGCTTCCGTTGGCTTTATTGAAGCACTTCAAGTAAATGGATTTGCAGGGTGTAACCGATTTTTTGGTGAGGGTGAACTTAAAGAAAGTAGCCTGAGTGTGCAAAAAGTTGGAATGACCCGAAAATCTTGCGGCGAAAAAACAGATAAGTTTGAACAGCAGTTTTTAAAAACGTTAAAGCAAGGTGCAACGCTTAGCATGCAAGGTCAAAAATTAGTTATGCAAGGCGAGCAAAAGTTTGTATTTGTTGCTAAATAAATTTTAGCGTTTAAAAAAATGACCCCTTGCGGGTCTTTTTTAACTGGCGTACACTCAACGCAGATTTAATAAGATTGTTTATTAAATCAACGAACAATTTATATACTTGTCGGAGTGCCTAAGTATGTTGCTTAGGCTGAGATCGCGAAAGCGGGATCCGTGAACCTGATCAGGTTAATACCTGCGTAGGGAACAAGCTGCCTTAAACGGGACGCTTGTGCGTCTTTTTTTATGCGTACAATAAAGCCACTCCTCGTTTTATAGGCCGCAAAGTGGCACGAAGCTACTTTACGATCTTTCTCTATTCCTTTGGAATATCTGGCAAGACAACCCTTTAGTTATGAGGTAAGTCATGTCAAACACTACAAATAAATCATCGCGTCGCGAAACGCGCGCAGCTGCATCTGAATACATTTATAATTTAACAGGGCAGCCATTTCCAAATTCTCAGAAAGTGTACGTTGAAGGCAGCCAATCAGGCGTGCGTGTGGGTATGCGCGAAATTACACTTAGTGATACGTTTATTGGTGGCACCGACGAAAATCCGGTGTATGAACCTAATGAGCCGCTTCGTGTTTACGATACATCGGGTCCTTACACCGATCCAAATTTTGAATTAGATGTACGTAAAGGATTACCAAAATTTCGTGAGCAATGGATTGAAGGGCGCAACGATACAGAAGTACTCGACTCAGTCACCTCACAGTTTGCCCAGCAGCGCATGGCTGATGACGGATTGGATCATATTCGATTTGAACACTTACCAAAAATTCGCCGTGGTAAAGCGGGCAAAAATGTAACCCAAATGCATTACGCTCGCCAGGGGATTGTAACACCAGAAATGGAGTACGTAGCTGTACGCGAAAATATGGGCCGTGCAAAAATTCGTGAAGAATTATTAGCTGCGCAGCACAAAGGCGAATCGTTTGGTGCGAGCATTCCCGACTTTATAACCCCTGAATTTGTACGTGATGAAATAGCACGTGGTCGCGCAATTTTACCTAACAACATCAACCACCCAGAAACAGAGCCGATGATCGTTGGCCGTAACTTTTTAGTTAAAGTTAATGCTAATATTGGTAACTCATCGGTCACCTCATCTATTGAAGAAGAAGTAGAAAAAATGGTGTGGTCAACTCGTTGGGGCGCCGATACCGTAATGGATTTATCAACTGGGCGTTACATTCATGAAACGCGTGAGTGGGTAGTGCGCAACTCGCCTGTACCCATTGGCACAGTGCCCATTTATCAGGCCCTTGAAAAAGTAAACGGTGTTGCTGAAGACTTAACGTGGGAGATATTTCGCGATACGTTAATTGAACAAGCAGAGCAGGGTGTCGACTACTTTACTATTCATGCCGGTGTGCTTTTACGCTACGTCCCTATGACGGCAAAACGTGTTACAGGTATTGTATCGCGCGGTGGTTCTATTATGGCCAAGTGGTGTTTAGCGCACCATAAAGAGAACTTCCTATACACCCACTTTGAAGATATTTGTGAAATTTTAAAACAATACGATGTGTGTTTTTCATTAGGCGATGGCCTTCGTCCAGGTTCTATTGCTGATGCCAACGATGAGGCGCAATTTAGTGAGTTACGCACCTTAGGTGAGCTGACTAAAATTGCATGGAAGCACGACGTACAAGTATTTATTGAGGGTCCAGGGCATGTGCCAATGCATATGATCAAAGCTAATATGGATGAGCAATTAAAACACTGCGACGAAGCGCCTTTTTATACTCTTGGTCCACTAACAACCGATATTGCACCAGGGTACGATCACATAACATCGGGTATAGGTGCTGCACAAATAGCGTGGTACGGCTGTGCCATGTTGTGTTACGTAACCCCTAAAGAGCATTTAGGCTTGCCTAATAAAGAAGATGTTAAAGAAGGTTTAATTACTTACAAAATTGCAGCGCATGCCGCCGATTTAGCTAAAGGCCACCCAGGCGCGCAAGAGCGCGATAATGCCTTATCAAAGGCACGCTTTGAATTTAGATGGCACGACCAATTTAACATTGGTTTAGACCCTGAGCGTGCCCGCGAATACCACGACGAAACACTGCCACAAGAGTCGGGCAAAGTCGCTCACTTTTGTTCTATGTGTGGCCCAAAATTTTGTTCGATGAAAATTAGCCAAGAAGTGCGTGATTACGCTAACGATCTAGAAGAGCGCGGTATTGATCCTAATAACGCGGGTGAGGCTATTGAAATTAAAATGATTGATGTAGAAGCGCAAATGAAAGCTAAATCAGAGGAATTTAAACAAACAGGCTCTGAAATTTACCACAAAGCAATATAAATCGGCTTTAGGCTGCGGATATCGAGTTGCATGCAATGTGATGGCTACCAAAGTACACCATTACATGTGGTTTGTGATTCGCAGCCAACGAATAGAGGAGCTGTTATGCAGTACAATATTGCGGTCGTTGGATTTGGCTTGGCGGGAAGGCTTGCTGCACTTGAGCTGAGCAAGCTGCACCATGTTAGCGTGTTTGAGGCAGATGATGAACATGCACTCAATAGCGCAGGTAAAGTCGCAGCGGCCATGCTCGCGCCATTGGCTGAGTCGGTATTATGTGAAGCCGATTTAGCACAAATGGGGTTGGATTCGATTAATCGCTGGCCTCAAATTATTGAAGAGCTTGATCACGATGTGTTTTTTCAGCAGCAAGGCACATTAGTGGTTGCGCATCAGCAAGATAAAGGCGACCTACAAAGCTTTACCCAGCGTATAAAACCTATAGCTGGGCACAGCGCTCAGGCATTAAATGCTCAGCAAATAGCGCAGTTAGAGCCCGAGCTTGCAAATCGTTTTAGCCAAGGTGTATTTTTGCCATGTGAAGGGCAAATAGATAACCAGGCGTTTTATAAAGCAAGCTTTACCCTGCTTAATAAACGAAAAGTGAAGTTTGTGTTTAATCAGCGGGTAACCATTAAAAATGGTGAAATTAATAATCGCCCGTTTGATTTTATTATTGATTGCAGGGGGCTTGGCGCAAAAGCAGGGCAACCGCTTCGCGGTGTAAGAGGTGAGGTTGCACGACTTTATGCGCCAGAAGTTAATTTAACGCGCCCAGTTCGCTTAATGCATCCGCGTTATCCTATTTATATTGCACCAAAACCTAATAATGAATATGTCATTGGCGCTACCGAAATTGAATCGCAAGACAGCGGCCCTGCCACGGTACGCTCAACACTTGAGTTATTGTCGGCAGCTTACACGGTGCATAGCGGATTCGCAGAAGGGCGCTTATTAGGTATTCAAACAGGGCTTCGCCCTGCGTTTAGTGACAACAGACCACAAGTAAAAAAATCCGAAAATGTAATCAGTATTAATGGCTTATATCGTCATGGCTATATGTTGGCTCCTGTTCTTGTTGCGCAAGCACTATCGTACATAGGTGAGTATTAGATGAACATTACATTAAATGGTGAGCTTTTAGATTTAACCTCTCATGCATTACTTGAAATATTAAAAGAGTATGGAGCAGTTGCTCCTTATGCGGTGGCTGTTAACGGCATATTTATACCAAAAAGCCAGCATAACGGTTTTGTTATAAATGAAGGGGATAGCATTGAGTTGTTATCGCCTATTCAAGGTGGGTAGGCGCATGCATGTAAAAGACACTTTAAATATTTATGGTGAAGCAATTGATAGCCGATTACTAATTGGCACCGCTTTGTATCCATCGCCAGATATTATGACCCAATCAATAGAGGCGTCTGGTGCGGGGATTGTGACGGTATCACTTAGGCGACAGCAAAGCGTGGCGGCGGGAGATGACTTTTGGCAATTAATAAAAAATACGGGTTTAAAAATACTGCCCAATACGGCCGGATGTCACAGTGTAAAAGAAGCTATTACGCTTGCTCAAATGTGCCGCGAAGTATTTGCTACTGACTGGATTAAACTTGAGCTTATAGGTGACGACTATAACTTACAACCCGATCCGTTTGCTTTGCTTGAAGCCACAGAAATATTAATTAACGACGGGTTTAAAGTCCTGCCTTATTGCACCGATGATTTAGTGCTTTGCCAGCGTTTAAATGAGCTAGGGTGTGAAGTGCTTATGCCTTGGGGGGCGCCTATTGGCACCGGTAAAGGGCTTTTAAATAGTTATAATTTAAAAACAATTCGTGAACGCTTACCAAATACAACACTTATTGTGGATGCAGGGTTAGGTTTACCGTCGCATGCCTGCCAAGCGCTTGAATTAGGGTATGATGCGGTATTATTAAATTCAGCGATTGCTGGGGCGGGTTGCCCCATTACCATGAGCCGTGCATTTAAGGCGGCGGTGGAAGCGGGACGTTTTGCTTATAACGCAAAAGCAATGCCTGAAAAAGATTTAGCAGCCCCATCAACTCCCACAATGGGCATGCCATTTTGGCATCAGCAGTAGGAAATAAATAGTATGAACAATTTAGTGTGGACAATTGCCGGATCAGACTCAGGTGGTGGCGCAGGTATTCAAGCCGATATAAAGGCGATGCAAAGTTTTGGTGTGCATGGTTGCACCGCAATTACCGCTCTCACAGCGCAAAATAGTTTAGGTGTAGAAGCTATTAATGCGGTGTCTACTGACGTGATTGAATCACAGCTTTTGGCACTTGAAAAAGATATGAAAGCCAAAGTTATTAAAATTGGCATGTTAGCAAATGTTCAGCAAATTCAATTAATAAGTGAGCATGTAGCACATTACAAAGCTAAATGGCCCGTACCACCTGTCATTGTTTACGACCCGGTTGCCATTGCATCAAGTGGTGATGTATTAACTGAAGAAGACACCGTAAGTGCCATTAAAGAATGCTTAATGCCGCTGGTGGACGTAATAACGCCTAACACGCACGAAACTCAATTATTAACCGGCGTATATTTAATTGGCCCAAGCGCTGTTAAAGATGCCGCAAATAAACTGCTAAGTTGGGGCGCAAAAGCGGTTGTTATTAAAGGTGGGCATTGGGATTACCCAAGCGGCTACTGTATTGATTATTGCGTAAATAATTTGACGCAAAATGGTGAAGAGTATTGGCTTGGTAATAAAAAGATCCAAAACCCGCACAACCATGGTACGGGGTGCAGCATGGCGTCGGTTATTGCAGCGTGTTTAGCAAAAGACTACCCACTAAAAGATGCCTTTATTTTGGCTAAAGCTTATATAAACCAAGGCTTAAAGCAGTCGGTGAGATACGGTGAAGGAATAGGACCGGTTGCGCAAACTCGCTTTCCTACAAATTTAGATGACTTTCCACAAGTCATTGAGCCAGGTAGCTGGCTGGGTGATGAGCTTGATTTTGATGTGCCGCTTGAGTTTAATATGGCCGCTGATTTCGCTCCTTGTGAAAGTAAGCAATTAGGTTTGTATGCGGTTGTAGACAGTAATGAATGGTTAGAGAAGTGTTTACAACAAGACATTAAAACAGTTCAGCTACGTGTAAAAAATAAAACTGACGCTGAGCTTGATGAGCTCATAAAACAGGCAGTTGAACTGGGTGAAAAGCATCGCGCTCACGTATTTATTAATGATTACTGGCAGTTAGCAATAAAGCACGGTGCTTACGGTGTGCATTTAGGGCAAGAAGATTTAAACATTGCTAATTTAGCCGCTATTAAAGACGCAGGTTTAAGACTTGGGCTTTCTACCCATGGCTTTTACGAAATGCTGCGTGCGCATAATTACCGACCAAGTTACATGGCATTTGGTGCAATTTACCCTACCACGACCAAAGATATGACAGGGCAAATACAAGGGCTCGATAAACTTAAAAAGTGTGTGCCCTTAATGCAAAGCTACCCAACGGTTGCCATTGGTGGAATAAATTTAGCCCGCGCAAACGAAGTTGCAAATACAGGCGTAGGCAGTGTAGCGGTGGTAAGAGCTATTAGCGAAGCGGATGATTATATTGCCGCGATTAATGCGCTACAAAGCGCTATAAATCAGCCTAATGGATAAGCTCAGCGATAAAGAAGCCCTGCGTTATAGCCGCCACATATTATTAAAAGAAGTAGGGCTAGAAGGGCAGTTAGCGCTAAAAGCTGCAACGGTAGCTGTTGTAGGTGCAGGCGGCTTAGGCAGTCCTGCACTTTTATATTTAGCGGCGGCAGGTATTGGTAGGCTTATATTAATAGACGATGATGCCGTTGAGCTCTCAAACTTGCAGCGCCAAGTGCTTTATAAAGTAAACCACTTAGGGCAAAGTAAAGTAGCAGCCGCTGGCAAAGTATTAGCAAGCCTTAATAATCAAATACACATAGTGACACACAGTAAAAAGCTCGATGATAACAATGCTGCTGAGCTTTTAAATAATGCCGATGTAGTACTTGATTGCTCAGACAATTTTACCACGCGCTATAGTGTTAACCGCTATTGCCTAGCGAATAAAACGCGTTTAATAGCTGGTGCTGCTATTGTAACAAGTGGGCAGTTAATGGGGTTTGACTTTACACAAACTCAAAGTCCTTGCTACGGCTGTGTTTTTCCAAAAACGAATAAGGCACCAGTTATTAATTGCAGTAATGCAGGAGTAATTAGCCCGTTATTAGGTGTCATTGGTTCTATGCAGGCTCAACTTACGCTTAATATGCTGCTAGGGCATGTTGAGGGTAGTGTGTTTATTACTTTTGATGCGCTGAGTTTAAAGCAGCAACATTTTAAAGTAGTTAAAGATTTAAACTGTAAAGAGTGCGGTGGATAAAGTAAGAGGTAATTCGCGGGGGAAGCTATGAGAAGCTGCGCTTCTCACGTGAGCAAGCTCTGCGTCTTGCTTGCGCATTTGAAATTTATGCTGTGTATATTTATTAATGCAAAATATCCGACGCGAGGTAAACTCGCTGCGCTTTAGAGGAAAAGATAAGCTTAAAATAAGTATTTGTTTTATCTTTTCTCATTTATTCCTCTTTCACTTCTCTTTGTACAAAATATTAAGTTATTTATTAACTGAAAGGTTAAGAAGTGGGTCGTTTTAGAGGTGGAACATTATGTTTATATTTTGTGTGAGCAAGCTCTATTCCTACCAATAAAAAAACACCGCGTTTATCATACACGCGGTGTTTTCTAATCTTTAACTAAAAACTAAAAACTTACAGCTCTTCATTTTCTTTAATTTTTGCAAACGCAGTACCTAATCGAGTTACAACTTCAGGAAGTTGATCGTCAAGTATGTCTGCTTTATTAGCGCCCCATGCAAGTACTACCGTTGAGCCTAATTTAAAGCGACCCATTTCATCTCCTTTTTTAAGGGTAATCGCGTTTTCGCCTTTAGTAGGGTAGTTCCAGCTAAATACATCACTGCCAGCTGGTGGAGTAACGGTGCCAGCCCAAATAGTCTCAATGCTAGCAACAATTGTTGCGCCTACAAGTACCATGGCGAGTGAACCAATTTCAGTCTCAAAAATAGCGACTACACGCTCGTTACGCGCAAATAAGTTGGGAACATTCTGCGCTGTAAGTGGGTTTACTGAAAATAAATCGCCCGGTACGTAAATCATTTTGCTTAATGTGCCATCAATAGGCATATGAATACGGTGGTAGTCTTTAGGTGCTAAATAAATAGTTGCAAATTTACCGCCTAAAAATGGCGTGGTGTCGTCCTCAGAGCCGCCTAATAGCGCTTGTAAGCTGTAGTCGTGGCCCTTAGCTTGAATTAGCTGTCCGTCAACTATGTCGCCTAACTGGCTTATTGCGCCGTCTACAGGATGAATAATCGTATCTGAATCTTCAACCATAGGGCGAACGCCGTCTTTAAGCGGACGAGTAAAAAACTCATTAAAGGTTTTGTAATGAGCAGGATCAGAATATTTAGCTTCGCTCATGTCTATTTTATATTGTTTAATAAACAGCTTGATAAGCGTAGTTGTTAATGCTCCGGCTTTAGCGGCTGCTAATTTACCAACAACGCGCGAAATAAAATGTTTTGGCATTGCGTATTGCATTGCTATTTTAAATTTATCTAAACTCACAGTATTTTTCCTAAATTATACGCGAGGCGCGCGAGCGCCGGCACGGCCATCGGCCATTGATTCTAAAATTCGGTGGTAACTATCAAAGCGAAGCTGAGATATTTCGCCATTAGCTACGGCTTCTTTTATTATACAGCCCGGATCGTTTAAGTGTTTGCAGTCTCTAAAACGGCATCCGCCTATAAATTCTCTAAATTCTTTAAAGCACCAAGTCACACGTTCAACGTCTAAATGCCACAATCCAAATTCACGTATACCCGGCGAGTCAATTAAGTTACCACCACTGGGTAAGTGATGAAGGCGTGATACTGTTGTGGTGTGTTGGCCCAAGCCACTGTTCTCAGATACTTCTTTAGTTAATATTTCTGCATCTGGCAGAACAGTGTTTACCAGGGTTGATTTGCCTACGCCACTTTGGCCTACAAAAATATTATTTTTGCCAACAAGCATGTCTTTGAGCTCATCAATTCCTTCGCCTGTTATATTACTAACAAGTAGTACGCGATAATTTAATTTGCGATAAATATCGAGCACTTTTCGGATGTCATTAAGGCCAGCTTCGTCAATTAAGTCGATTTTGTTAAGGACTAAAATAGGCTCAATACCCATGTCTTCACACGCAATCAAATAACGGTCAATTATGCTGGGTGTAAACTCAGGTAATACAGCAGAAACCATCAGTATTTGGTCAATATTTGCAGCAATGACTTTTACACCATCGTAAAAGTCAGGGCGTGTTAGTTGTGAGCGACGCTCTTGTGTTGCTTCAATAACTCCCGCTAAATCGCCTTCACTGACTTTAGCGCGACGAAATAACACTTCGTCACCACACACTAAATTAGATACTGTACGACGTATATTACAGCGAAGCACATCGCCACTTTGCGTTTCAACATCAGCGTGCTGACCAAAGCGACTGATCACAATAGCGCTTTCAACCTGACCTAAATTATCGGCCTGCCATTCTTGAGCACCTTTTTTAGCTGGTTTTGAACCTGCGCTATTAATGCGCTTTTGATGATTGGCCTTAATCTGACGTGATTGGCCTTTACTTAATTTTTTCTGTTTTGCCACTTTTGGCCTATAACCTTGTTTAAATGTCGGCTTTGAGCATAATACCAATTTGCAATAATACTTAACCGAGTTGGTATAAAAAAAGCTTTAGCTCGACGGTTGATGCTAATATCATATATCGAAATGCGTTGGATCTAAAGAAAAGCACCGTTTAAGGTAATTATGACTATTAATAAATCAAACTTAATTTGGCTCGATCTGGAAATGACCGGACTTGAACCTGCGACTGACAAAATACTCGAAATTGCAACTGTTGTCACGGATGCAGACCTTAATATATTGGCTGAAGGGCCAACTATAGCCATTCACCAAAGTGATGAGCTACTTAATGGTATGGATGAGTGGTGCACGACCCAGCATGGTAAATCAGGCTTAACTGCGCGCTGTAAAGCAAGTACGTTTGATGAAGAGTATGCGATAGCGCAAACATTAGACTTTTTAAAGCAATGGGTGCCTGCGGGGGCATCCCCAATGTGTGGAAACTCAATTGGGCAAGACAGACGCTTTATGAATAAATATATGCGTGAACTCGAAGACTTTTTCCATTACCGTAACCTCGATGTGAGTACAATTAAAGAGCTTGCAAGGCGTTGGAAGCCAGAAGTATTAGCCCAAGTAAATAAAAAAGGTTCGCACCTTGCCTTAGACGATATTAAAGATTCAATTATGGAATTGAAGGTATACAGAGAAAAATTCTTTAATTTGTAAAAAACACTTGCAAACACATCGTATTATTGTAGAATCCTGCCCCGCTCAAGACGATAACCCCCGCGGGGTTAGTGTGCTTGAGCAAGCGATTATGCGGCACTAGCTCAGTTGGTAGAGCGCGACCTTGCCAAGGTCGAGGTCACGAGTTCGAGCCTCGTGTGCCGCTCCAATTTCTCACCAAAGAAATTGGAGCTAAAGTTTAGAAATGCGGTACTAGCTCAGTTGGTAGAGCGCGACCTTGCCAAGGTCGAGGTCACGAGTTCGAGCCTCGTGTGCCGCTCCAATTTCTCACCAAAGAAATTGGAGCTAAAGTTTAGAAATGCGGTACTAGCTCAGTTGGTAGAGCGCGACCTTGCCAAGGTCGAGGTCACGAGTTCGAGCCTCGTGTACCGCTCCAATTTCTAACCAAAAAATTTAGTTAAAATATAAAATACGTTGCTAGAATGTTGAACGCGACCCAACGTAAAATAACTAAAGAAGTAAAAATGCGGTACTAGCTCAGTTGGTAGAGCGCGACCTTGCCAAGGTCGAGGTCACGAGTTCGAGCCTCGTGTACCGCTCCAATACTTTATACCTTCAAAATATCTATATTAAAAATAATAAATTATAATTCAAACCTTTATTATCTAATTTTTTCTTATTTGTAATATTCAGCATTCAGGCTTTGGTTATTTGAAGCTATCACTTTTCGCGCAGAGCCAGCTTTGCATTAATAAAGCGATATTTTATTATGAGGTCGTATAGTTGAAGCAAGTGGGGTTGATACTTTTTGACTGAGAAGTGTTGAAACTTCAGTTAAAACAGCTCGCCTTGAATAGTCGCTATAATGCGCCTTGCACCGCCAGCATCGCGGTGCTCGCCTAAATAAATACCCTGCCAAGTCCCTAATGCTAAGTATCCATTTGAAATAGGAATACTTAACGCACAACCAAGTGTACTTGTTTTTATGTGGGCAGGCATATCGTCATCGCCTTCATAGTCATGGCGATAATAAGGTTGTCGCTCAGGTACAAATTTATCGAAGTGACTTTCCATATCCATACGCACAGTCGGATCGGCGTTTTCATTTATAGTCAGGCTTGCCGATGTGTGTTGGATAAATAAATGCAATAAACCTACTTTATAGTGGGCAATTTCGGAGAGATTATTTAAAACGTCGTTATCAATTAAATGGAAACCTCGAGGACGAGGTTTCAATGTGATTGTTTTTTGCTGCCAGCTCATAGCTTGTCGAAACTAACTTCTATATTTGCAGTGCCAGCGTCGCTGCTAAATGGCATTATGATTTTTTTGCCTTGGCTCTTATGCGTTATTGTATGGCCTGCACCCGATACAACAATAGGTGTTGCCATATCGAAATCAAATCCTTTTTCACCTAATAAATTTTTAGCACCACCGGTAACCATGTTGGTGATTTCACCCACCATGTCAGTTACTTCTTCGTTGATAGAGTTAGGGCGCTCGCCTAGCATGCGTTCCATAATTGTCAGTGCCAAGCTTTCATCAAATGTAATTGAAAACGAGCCACGAGTCTGCGGGCCAACCATGCCAATTAAACCAGATACATCCCCACACGCGACCTCGTCAGTTTTAATGCGTGGTTTACCAGGTTTTAATTGTGTTTGTGCCATTGTGCTTAACACATTGATTAATGATGATAAGAAAGGGTTGATAAACTCTACATTCATACTGAATACTCTTAAATTTGTGCTATTAAATGGCTACAATTTACTAGTATAGCCATTAAGAATTATTTTGTTTTTATAAAGCTCTACAAGATTCACATTTACCATGTGCTTCTATTGTTTGCCCTGTTACTACAAACCCACTTTCAGCCGCTAAGTTATTTAGTTCATGAGAAATAACGGTAGAGTGCAGTTCTTTAACAAACCCGCAATTATCGCAAATAAGTAATTGTACCGGATGAATATGATCAAAATGATGACACAACATAAATGCGTTAGTGCTTTCAATTTTATGGATAAATCCCAGTTCGGCTAAAAAATCCAACGCGCGGTAAATAGTGGCTGGTTTAGCACCCGATTCGGTTACTTTTAATTGTTCCAGTAGGTCATAGGCGCCTACACCACCTTGTGCACTGGCTAATAAGCGAAATACTTTTTCACGGATAGGCGTAAAACGAGCGCCACGGTTGTCACATACTTGCTTAGCTTTACTAACTAGTGATTCTATATTCATCATTCTCTTATCCTTACGCTACCGTGATATACTAACATACTGTGTTGTAGTTGCAGTGTTTTTATTAGGCGATTTTTAGTCAGGAAAACTCGAAATGAACGAATTATTAGCCATTTTTATCTTCTTTTTTGCGGTAATAGACCCAATAGGCACTGTACCTGTATTTATAGCTGTGACCCGAGGGGAGGATGATAAATTTAAGCGCAAGGTCATCTTCAAGGCCGTTGGGGTATCGGCTATTGTGCTGCTATTTTTTGTTGTCGCTGGTGAGCTTTTATTAAATGCGATTGAAATTCCATTGTCGGCTTTTCAGATAGCGGGCGGCATAGTACTGCTGCTTTTTGCACTGTCGATGATATTTGGTGAGAGCAAACCCGAAACTGAAATAAAAAGCGTACGAGACAGCACTGAAACAGCCATCTTTCCTTTAGCTATTCCTTCAATTGCAAGCCCTGGTGCGATGTTGGGTGCCGTGCTTATGACGCGAAATGAAGAGTTTACCTGGATTGAGCAACTTATGACGTCGTCGATGATGCTTGCCGTATTAGCCCTAGTACTCATATTACTTTTACTTGCAACGCATGTGCATAAAGTAATTGGCGATAGCGGTGCTAGTATAATAAGTAGAATAATGGGACTTATTTTAAGCTCTGTAGCAGTTACTAATATTTTAAACGGTATAGCGCATTACTTTGGCTTGCAGGTATATAGCTAATATTGCCGCTAGTCGGGGTTTTGTGTAAAATGCGCCTCCCTTAATTGCTTTGCTTTTATACCCACTTGGGTTTTACATTTGGATGAACATATTTTGGATAAACCAACTTTAAACAGACGCTTTTCTGTCGCGCCAATGCTTGATTGGACTGACCGTCATTGCCGTACTTTTCATCGCAAAATGACAAAGCACACCGTGTTGTATACAGAAATGATTACCACAGGTGCTATTTTATTTGGTCGTGGTGATTATTTACACTTTAATCAGCACGAGGGACCCGTTGCATTGCAATTAGGTGGCTCTGATCCTCAAGCATTGGCAAAATGCGCAAAGCTTGCCGGTGAGCGTGGTTATGATGAAATTAATCTAAATGTAGGCTGCCCATCAGATCGCGTTCAAAATGGTCGCTTTGGTGCGTGTTTAATGGCCGAGCCTGAATTGGTTGCACAGTGCGTTGCGGCTATGAAAAGTGAAGTTGCAATTCCTGTTACTGTTAAAACGCGTATTGGGATAGACGAGCAAGACTCGTATGAGTTTTTATGTGCCTTAATTGAAGCAAGCCATAAAGTAGGGTGTGATGACTTTATTATCCATGCGCGTAAAGCATGGCTAAATGGCTTAAGCCCTAAAGAAAACCGTGAAGTTCCACCTCTTGATTACCCCCGAGTTTATCAACTTAAAAAAGATTATCCGCAACTCGATTTAAGTATTAATGGCGGCGTTAAAACGATTGAACAAAGCCTTGAGCATCTTCACTATATTGACGGTGTTATGGTTGGGCGCGAAGCCTATAGTAATCCGTTTATGCTTAATGAGGTTGATGAAAAAATTTATTGTGATGAAGTTAATACGCAAACCCGCCATGATGTGGTTCGCTCTATGTATGATTACATTGAAGAAGAAATGCGATTAGGCGCTAATTTTTGGCATGTAGCACGTCATATGTTGGGTATTTTTCAGGGGCAACCTGGTGCGCGTGGCTTTAGACGTCATCTTTCAGAAAACGGCCATGGTAAGCAGGCTGATTTATCGGTAATGGATAAAGCACTCAGCTTTGTACCCGAATAAATGTTTTTCAAACGTTGCATTTAAAGCCACTTATATAGTGGCTTTTTTGATCCTAAAAATTAGTCAAAAACATAATTTATTGGCCAATTATACTTAATGCTGTTCAGCGGATAGTCATTTCAATCTTATCTTTTTTCGCTTTAACTCTATGATTATACTTATCTTTTATTAATTTAAAATGACTTGGCATAACTCTTGGAATCTACTTGTTGTAATCAATTAAAAATCAACAGGAGAATACCGTGGGAATAGTTAATCGCGTAAACGATGTTATTCAATCAAATATTGTAGCACTGCTTGATAAAGCAGAAGATCCTAAAAAACTTGTTAACTTAATGCTTAACGATATGCAGGATGCATTAAACGAGTGTAGAAGCACAGCCGCCGCGCTTTTATGTGAAGAAAAAGCAATAAACCGCCACCTTGATACTAAAAAAGCAGAGCTTGTAGCATGGCAATCTAAAGCTGAATTAGCAATTGAAAAAGGGCGTGATGACCTTGCTAAGTCAGCACTTATATCTAAACAAGCTGTAAGCGAGAGCATTGAAAAAAAGCAAGCCCAACTTGAGACCTTACAGGAGTCTGTATTAAAAATTAGATCTGACTGTGAGCGCCTACAGCAAAAAATTTCAGAAGCAAAGACAAAGCAAGCTCAACTCGCGCAGCGTCACGATGTAGTTGTTGCTCGGTCGCATATAAATACGCAGTTAAATAGCGATAAAGTAGCTCATGCGCTCTCTCGTTTCGAGCAAATAGAGCAACGTGTTGAGAGTATTGAAGCGCAAGTTGAGGCGTATGAGTTAACTGACGCCGCTAATTCGACAGCCGCTCAAATTGAGTCACTTGTTAAAAACGAAAAAATTGACACCGAGCTGGCTAGTTTAAAAGCACGCTTAAATGTTAGTTCTAAACAAAGCGCGTAGGAGGAATTATGAGTCGATTTAATCATCAGCGTGGCTGGTTTAAAGACACGTTAAACAAAAAAATATCTGGCGTATGTAGTGGCTTAGCATACCGATTAGATTTTCCGGTATGGGCAACACGTTTGGTTACTATTTTACTGTTTTTAAGTTTTCCGTTTGCAGTTGCGCTTGGTTATTTTATTGCGCATTGCTGTTTAGAAGAAAAGCATATTAAGGAGTTTTAAAATGAAAGCTATCGCTGTTTGTATACTCATTTATTTGGTGTTTTTTACTAATTCATTCTCATTTTTAAACTTTGACACGTGGCAGTTTCCATTGTGGATTGCAGATATGAGCTGGGTTGGTGTTGAATTAGTGAGTGTACTTATAGCCATCGTAGCCGTTGCCGCAATTGCTGCATTAGTGACGTTAGGTTTAATAGGTGCAGCCGCAGTGGCTGTTATTGGTACTGTTTTGGCTTTGCTATTTGGCTCAGTGATGATTGCATGGCCATTATTATTTATTGCCGTATTATGCTGGTTAGTGGCTGATAACAAAAAAGTGGTTTCTTAATCCTTAATTTAACTCACTATTCCCCGTTAACTATGTTAAATTTAACGTGTGATATTACGTTTTTACAAGGATTAAATGATGGCAAAATTGTGTTTATCTTTTGTGTCTGCATTGGCTTTTAGTTTTTTTTCGTCATCTTTGGCTGCGCACTCTGGCCATAACCATTCAGCCGATACTGCACAACTTGAAGTAAGTAACGCGCAAGTAAGAGAGTTCTTACCTGGCGGTAAAGCCAGTGCCGCCTACTTAACTATTTCAAATCATAGTGATACGAATGCAACATTAACAAAGGCCAGCATTGACGGGTTAGGGCGCGTTGAAATACATGAGCACGCGCATGTTAATGGCATGATGAAAATGCAAAAGGTTGAATCGGTGAGTATAAAAGCACATGACAGTGTCGATTTTCAGCCCGGTGGTTATCATTTAATGGTGTTTGAGCCGCAAGAACCTTTAAATGCAGGGCAAGAACGCAAACTAACGCTATATTTTAGTGATGGTAATCGCTTGTTTACAAATATTGAGGTGGTTACGCTAGAGTCGCAAATAAATAAAGCTAAGTCATCAGCACAACATTCTCATCATTAGGAGTTTACATGTCGCAACACAAAGGAAAAATAGCAGGCATTTTAGTTTTACTGCTTATTATATTTTACGCCATTGCCGTTTACTGGAGTACTGAGCCTTCACGTTTTGATGTGGTTGAAAATGCAAAAGAGCAGGCGCAACTTCGAAATGAAACGATGGTGACGGGCTATATCACTACATCTACACTTATTACCGTTGCAAATACGTTACTTGATAAGCCAGGTGGGTATTTATCAAACGATGTTATTCCACCTAGTATTATTATGGATGATATGCCTGCTTGGGAGTATGGCGCACTTGAAATGGTCCGTGATTTATCACTTTCTATGAGAAAAGATTTTAGCCGTTCTCAATCTCAATCAACTGAACATGAAGCGCTCAAAAAAGCACAACCGCAATTTAATATAAGCTCTGAAGCTTGGGCGTGGCCAAGTGCAGAAGGTGAGTACCAAAAAGGAATTGATTACTTAATTGTTTATCGTACGCAAATGGCTCATCAGCATGAACGCGACAGCCAGTTTTATGCACGGGCCGATAACTTACGCAGCTGGTTAAAAGAGGCAGAAAAGCGGTTAGGCAGCCTAAGTCAGCGTTTAAGTGCAAGTGTTGGCCAAGATAAGGTTAATACTGACCTAGCTGGTAACTCTTCAAATAAGCAAGCAACGCTTGCGCCATTGCAGCAGCAAGTAAGAACGCCATGGCTTGATATTGACGATGTATTTTATGAGTCTCGTGGCGCAACGTGGGCGTTACTGCACTTTTTACAGGCCGTTGAGTACGACTTTAATGATGTACTTGAAAAGAAAAACGCACGTGTAAGCTTACAGCAAATCATTCGTGAACTTGAGGCCACTCAAGAAACCGTATGGAGCCCACTAATTTTGAATGGCAATGGCTTTGGCTATGTTGCTAATCATTCTCTTGTTATGGCAAATTATATCTCTAGAGCCAACGCGGCTTTAATTGAACTTAGCGAACTATTAGCGCAAGGATAAAAAATGAAAAAGTATTGTTTAGCAGCAGCCCTATCTATGGCTTGTTTAGCTCCAGCAGCGCAAGCTGACACTCTGTTAGGTTTATATGTGGGTGTTGATGGTTGGCAATCAGATAATGAAGGTCAGCTTTCTTATAAAGATAATGCACCTCAGGATTTTAACTTTGAAGACGAAACATACATTAGTTACTATGCTGCACTCGAGCATCCGGTGCCTTTAGTACCTAACCTAAAGCTTAAGTATACTGAACTTGAATTAAACGGCTCTACAGTACTAAATGATACATTTAGCTTTAATGGTTCAGACTATGTAGTGGGTACAACCGTTAATTCTGTAAGTGATTTAACACATGTTGATTATATCTTGTATTATGAAATATTTGATAATGATCTGGTTTCTATTGATTTAGGTCTAAATGCGAAGCAGTTTGACGGTGACATTATTGTTAACGGAACAACGCAAGATGGTGGTGCAAACTTCACTGAAACGGTTGAATTTTCTGGTTTTGTACCACTTGCATACGCGCGTGCAGAAGCAGGCTTACCATTTACAGGTTTAAGTGTGTTTTTTGAAGGTAGCCTTTTGGCAATTGACGATAGTAAAGTGCAAGATTACCAAGTGGGTGTTGCATGGGAGCTTGTTGATAACTTAGCTGTAGATATTGCTGTTAAAGCAGGTTACCGTTCAATGGTATTAGAGCTAGATGATGTTGATGATATTACTACAGATATTGACGCATCGGGTCCGTTTGCAGGTATTCAGGTTCACTTTTAATTAGTACCTTCTAATTAAACAAAGCGTGGCGTTCTATTTTGTAGTGTGCCACGCTAAATCAAACTCTCCTTCTAATGCCGTGTTTACTAGTTGCTTATATATTTTGTTTACAGGAAATCGTATAAGTTTAGATAGCTCATCGCCAGTTTGGGTGAACTTGTAATAACTTAAAACCAAATCACTATTTTTTGCTTTGAGTGTCACTTTTTGAGATAAAAAAGAGAGTGTGAGTTCTTGCCCTGCTTTAAGTACAGCTGATTCTATTTCTTTTCTATAAAGTAAATTCAAATCCATTAAAGTTAAAATATCAGGAAAGCTTATTCCTGTTTTTCCTAAATTTAATGACACTTTATTTCCCTTGCGAAGCAGATCAAATAAAGACGGTTTCTTATAAAAGCCAAGTAAAATAAAGTGGCTGTCGTCTTTTTCATTGTAGCCAGAAAGCGATACACACTTTTGCAAAGAATCGGCTTCGCGCTGAGTCATATGCTTTAAAGTTTGTAAGCTTTTGATTGAAAATGTACCAGGATTTAATGTTTCACCGGTTAAAATTTTTGCCCACAAGGCTTGCATAGAGCTATTTGAGGTGTCCTCACATAAAGCAATAAAGTGTTCCACCCAGTCTGCGTCTGGCTGTTTATTGCTTGCTACGTCCGGGCAAAACTCCATTGCCGTGGTTAAAATAGCCTCTATGTTTTGTTGTCGCTTTATAGCCAGTAAATCGTGTCTTTGTTTGGCGCGAGTTAGTAAAGGGTGTTCACTATTAATATGATATAGCGGTTTTACTTGCCCTCTTGTATTGTAACTTTGCTCTGTTATTGGCGATGTGTCGCTGCTGGCCACCTTAGTGACAGGATAGCCAAGTAACGATTCTATTATATTGGCTAAATTAATCCGTGCTTGTGCTGTTTTTACTGTCATGGCTATTTGCTACGCTTTGTATATCGCTTAATTGTGCTACGGTTTTTAAATTATTTAACCCAAGCTCTAGAGTGTTATTCAAAATATACTCATACACGAGTGCCATATAGCCTGATATGAGTAGAGTCGTTGATTGTCCTTCAATATAACAGGTCACGGTATTGGTATTTGCTTGCTGTGAAAAGGTGAGTATACCTTCAATAATATGTTCATTATTTAATAGTATATTAAATGTCATTTTATCTTCACTGATAGATGTAATGGTCATTTCGCCATGCCCCCATTGTCCTACCCACGATTGATGTGCGCCTACGCCAGCTCCCGGTTCATTAACAATAAATTCAATGGAAGGGTCTACTTGCTGCCAAGGTGACCATGTGTGCCATTGATTAAAGTCAGCAACAAGTGTTTTTATTGTGCTGATATTGGCATTGATTTCTACGTTTTTACTCACACGGTAGTTTTGTGGAAGCAGTAATCCGACTACGACTGTTATAAGTAGTAAAACTAATACGTATTTGAACAGTGTTTTTAATAATTTAATAACCATACCTTTGGTAGTTTTTTAAGTTTATATGTAACAACTTTTTGTTAATCGACTATAGTATGAATTAGATCATAAGCCAAAAACTAAATTTATAGCTTTTTAAACATTACGTTAGAGTATTTATAGCATTAAGCAGTATCTGAAAAGGGTAAATATGTCGTCTGAACAAAATGATTTTCTATTTTTAGACCAACAGCAAGACGACGAAATAGTTGTTGAGCCATCTCGTTATTGGGATATTTTAATTGTAGACGACGACGAAGAAATTCATACGGTTACAAAACTCGCATTATCTGGATTAGAATATGGCGGCGCTAGGCTTAGGTTCCATCATGCATACTCTGGCGCTGAGGCCAAAAATATACTTACCCAGCCTAATGATATATCCGTTATTTTTTTAGACGTTATTATGGAAACTGACGATGCCGGCTTTCAGGTGGTTAAACATGTCAGAGACACTCTAAATAACAAACGCGTTCGCATTATTTTACGTACGGGCCAAGCCGCTAACATCCCCGAAGAAAAAGTTATTCGTGATTACGACATAAATGATTACAAAACTAAAACAGAGCTGACACGTTCAAAACTTGTTACAACACTTATTGCTGCTATTCGTTCTTATGAACAAATTTGCCTACTTGAGTACCAAGCCCAAGCAATGAATACTATTTTATCTGCATCTAAATACATTTTGGGGCAAACAGATATAAAAGTATTGTGCAACAAAGCAATTGAATTTATGGGAGTCATTTTAGGTTGTAAATCTAACGGATTAATTTGCACCAAGCTTGATGGTGAAAATTTTATTCAGGTCCTGGGTGGATGTGAAAAGTACGAAGAGTATTTTGGTGAAAAGTTAGTTAATGTTAACCAAACTGCATTACCTCAGGTTGAAACCAGTTTTGAACAGCTTACCCATCAATATACTGATAATAGCATCACCTTTATTTTAAAAAGTAAGCACCGCAAAGCTGCTTTATATATTGAGTGTGGTGGAGCGCCTACAGATATTCAATTGCAGTTTGCCGAAATATTTTTAACTAATATCAGTATTGCGCTTGATAATATTCGGTTGTTTGTAAAATTAAGAGATGCAGCCTACAAAGACTTACTCACTGGTATTTCAAATAGAACGGACTTTATTGAACGCATAGATGATTTTCAAAACGTACATGAAAATAAATATGTATTTGTTTTATTAGATGTAATTAACTTCTCAGATATAAACGACGGCTTAGGGCAAGATGTAGGCAATAAGCTACTTATTGCTATTGTTGAGCGCCTACGAACAATTGCACCAACGGCGCAGTTGCTCTCGCGAGTAGGGGCGGATGTATTTGGTTTTTTAATATTAAAAAATGAATTTAACATTGCCGATTTTAACGAAAAACTAAGCCCATCATTTAGTGCTGCAGAACATGTTTTGCCAATTGATTTTAGAATTGGCTTATGCCAACAGCAAGACTTTCAAGGCTCAGGTATTGAAACATTAAAAGTGGCTTATATTGCTTTAAATCATGCTAAAAAAATAAAGCATAAAGAAGGTGTTTATTACAGTATTGATATGCAAGAAAAAATGGAGTGGCGATTAGGCTTAATTAGACAGCTGCGCCATGACTTTGCTAGAGGGAAGCTCGAAGTGTGGTACCAACCGCAGTTAGCGTTTGATGATTTATCTTTAATTGGTTGTGAAGCCCTTTTACGCTGGCCATTAGAAAATGGCACCTATATTTCACCTGCGGTATTTATACCATTAGCTGAAGATGCTGGGCTTATTGTAGATATAGGGCAGTGGGTGCTGGAGCAAGCTTGCCAACAGCAAAAGCGATTAGAAAATGAAGGAACCGAAATTTGTATTGCTGTTAACGTGTCGGTTCCGCAATTTAAAGTTAAAGGGTATGCGCAAACAGTTAAAAATACCTTACTAAAATACGGCGTGAATCCAAAAAACATTGAGCTTGAAGTCACTGAAAGTGTAGTAATGGATGAATTAGACACGGTTATTAATACTTTAAGAGAGCTGAAGGCGCTTGGTATTGAAGTGGCTATTGATGACTTTGGTACCGGGTTTTCGTCATTAAGTTACATTCAAAGCTTACCTATAGACAGATTAAAAATTGATAGGGCATTTATTAAAGATTTGGATAATGGTGATAACGGTGCCGTTGCAGGGCTAGTAATATCGTTAGGTGCAAAGTTAGGTTTAAAAACAATAGCAGAGGGTGTTGAAACGCAGGAACAGGCTAAGTTTTTAAAAGACTTAGGATGTGATGAAGTGCAAGGGTTTATGTACGCAAAACCTATGCCTGAAAAAAAGTTACTAGAGTTCATTAGCAAACAAAATACCTAGATAATTATAGGCTTAACGTTATAGGTATTTCATCCCCTGTAATGTTGTATATATAAACAAGGCTATGGTGTATAATTTGCGCCTTTTGTTATTCGACGGTCACATTTATGAGCACACTCAAAGCTAAGCGCGCCTTATTCTCTTACCCAAAGTATTGGGCTGAGTGTTATGGCACCGCACCATTTTTACCCACATCACGCGAAGAAATGGATGCACTTGGCTGGGATAGCTGCGACATAATAATTATTAGTGGCGATGCATATGTTGATCACCCAAGTTTTGGTATGGCCGTAATTGGGCGTGTACTTGAAGCGCAAGGGTTTAGGGTGGGTATAATTGCTCAGCCTAAATGGGATACAAAAGATGCATTTATGGAGCTTGGCAGACCAAACCTATTTTTTGGTGTAACGGCCGGCAACATGGATTCGATGATTAACCGCTACACAGCTGAAAAGCGTATGCGCCATGACGATGCGTATACTCCTGACAACGTAGGGGGCAAGCGACCAGACCGTGCTGTGATGATTTATTCTCAAAAATGTCGTGAAGCATATAAAGGTATTCCTATCGTTATTGGTGGTATTGAAGCAAGCCTTCGTAGGATTGCTCATTATGACTATTGGCAAGAAAAAGTGCGCCGTAGCATTTTGTTTGATTCAAAAGCCGATATATTAATTTACGGAAATGCTGAGCGCCCATTAGTTGAAGTTGCCCACCGAATTGCCGGTGGCGAAACGATGGATACAATTCAAGATATCCGTGGTACCGCTGTTATCCGCAAAGAGCCACTACCTGGCTGGCGTGGCAGTGACTCAACTGCAATTGATAAAATTGGTAAAATAGACCCCATTCCAAATCCTTACGGAGCCGATGATGTTGGCTGCAGTAAATCTGAATTTAAACAAGCCGGTATTGATTTAAAGGCTGAAGCTGCAAAGCCCATTACTGTGCAACCAGCGCGTCCTAAGCCATGGGAAAAAACGTATGTTAAGCTCCCAGCCTACGAGCAAGTAAGTGTTAACAAACCTTTATATGCCCATGCTTCAAGGATATTACACCAAGAAACTAACCCTGGTTGTGCAAGAGCGTTGTTTCAACGTCATGGAGATCGCTCTATTTGGGTAAACCCACCGGCTTACCCGTTAGAAACACATGAAATGGATGCAGTATTTGGGTTACCTTACCAACGAATTCCTCATCCAAGCTATGGCGACGCTAAAATTCCCGCTTACGACATGATCAAAACGTCGGTTAATATTATGCGTGGCTGTTTTGGTGGATGTTCATTCTGTTCGATTACAGAGCACGAAGGTCGTATTATTCAAAGTCGCTCGCAAGAATCAATTATTGAAGAAATTGAACAGATCCGAGATAAAGTGCCTGGTTTTACAGGCGTTATTTCCGACTTAGGTGGGCCAACGGCCAATATGTACAAACTACGTTGTACAAGTAAAAAAGCAGAAAGCACTTGCCGACGCTTATCATGTGTATACCCTGACATTTGTAAGCACATGGATACTGATCACACACCTACTATCGATTTATACAAAAAAGCGCGTGATGTGAAAGGGATTAAAAAAGTATTAATCGCTTCGGGTGTTCGCTATGACCTTGCTGTACGCGATCCTCGGTACGTAAAAGAATTGGTGACGCATCATGTAGGTGGTTACTTAAAAATAGCACCAGAGCACACTGAAGACGGCCCATTATCCAAAATGATGAAACCTGGCATGGGCGCTTACGACCAATTTAAAGAGTTATTTGATAAGTACTCAAAAGAAGCAGGTAAAAAGCAGTATTTAATTCCGTACTTTATTTCTGCCCACCCGGGAACCAAAGACGAAGATATGGTTAATATGGCTTTATGGCTTAAATCAAATGACTTTAAGTTAGATCAAGTGCAAAATTTTTATCCATCACCTATGGCCAATGCAACCACTATTTATCATACAGAGATGAACTCTTTACGTAATATTAAAAATAATAGTGAGATAGTGCCTGTGCCAAAAGGAGCTCGCCAGCGTAGATTACACAAAGCTATTTTGCGCTATCACGATACATCAGGTTGGCCAATGATACGTGAAGCACTTCGTAAAATGGGTAAGGCTAATTTAATTGGTAAAGGGCCAAATTGTTTAGTGCCAGAAGAAGGCCGCGATGAAAAAGCGGGTAAAGCCGTTAATAAAGGCCGCAAAAGTGGTCGCCCAGCGCTTACACGTCATACGGGATTTAGCCAATTTAAAAAGGCCAATACAAAACCTAAAGTGGGTGGAAATAGACAAAAAGCCAGGTAGTTTTTACTGAATAACTAAAAACGCGCAGCTATACATTAACTGCGCGTTTTTTTGTGACAGTTTTATAATTATATTAATAGCCAGGTAGCGGTGCCTAAAAAGGCAAAAATACCCACAATATCGGTCACTGTTGTCAGCACTACACTACCTGCAAGTGCGGGGTCTATATTCATTTTTTTAAGTAAAATAGGGATACTCGCCCCAGCCACGCCAGCTACCACTAAATTCATAAACATAGCAAAAGCAAGCACGCCGCCGAGCATAAAGTCCCATTGCCATAGTGCAATGACACCCGCTATTAATAATGACCATAAAATACCATTAAGCGCACCTATGGCCAGTTCTTTCATCATTAAAAAACGTTGGTTAGTTTGATTAATATGACCGACAGCAATACCACGAATAACAAGCGTAAGCGACTGGCTACCAGCAACACCACCCATAGAAGGTACAATGCCATTAAGCACTGCTAATATAGGTAAAATATCGAGTGTGCTTTCAAAAAAACTAGCTACAAAGGCGGCTGCAAGCGCCGTCAATAAGTTAACTCCTAACCATACTGAGCGTTTTTTAGAGCTTTTTAGGACGGGAGCAAAGGTATCTTCTTCATCATCAAGACCTGCCAAGCTCAGTAAGCTATGCTCGGCGTCTTCTCGTATAACGTCGACAATATCATCGATTGTGACACGACCTAGCAGTTGATCATTATCATCAACAACAGGGGCAGAGATCCAATTATGGCGTTCGAATAATTGTGCAACTTCACTTTCATCCATAGATATTGGAATTGACTCACACTCTTCATCCATTAAGTCGCGAACAATTTTTTCAGGTGAATTAGTCAGTAATGTACTCAGCGATAAAGCACCAATAAAGCAGTTATGTTTATCAACTACATACAGATCATCTGTGCCTTCAGGTAACTCTCCACGAAGTCGAATGTAGCGTAGTACTACATCAATGGTAACGTCTGGACGAATAGTTACCGTATCGGTGTTCATGAGCGCGCCAGCAGAACGCTCTTGATAAGACAACGCCTGTGTTGCGCGCTCTCTGTCTTGAATATCCATAGCGCTAACAACGTCTTTATAAACGGTGTCAGGCAAGCTACGTAACACTTCGCCTAAGTCATCGTGCCCCATATCTTCAGTAGCGGCAGCAATATGCTCAGGTTCCATTTGGGCTATGATGCCTAAACGTACGTCTTCTGATAACTCTTCTAGTACGTCACCTTGAACATCAGGGTCAACAAGTTGCCAAAGTAATCGACGAATTTTATGAGGAGACGACTCTAATAATAAAGCAGTATCACATGGGGCGGTTTTTGCGAGCATGCGTCTAACTTGAACAAACTGGCCACTATTAAGTGACTTAGTCACTTGTTTTAGTTGTTGTAGTGGGTAGTCTTGTTCAAAAGCTTCGGGCATTGGCGTCCTTTATTTATATTGTAACTGTTACTTAGTGGGTGGGAGAGTACGAACTATTAGCCAGTTATTTTTGATTATAGTTATTTTATTTAATTGTTAAAAATTAACGTTACTCTTGCTCGTTAAATCGTTGCGAAATAAGCTCTCCAACTGCATTTAAAGCTTGTTTTGCATCAGGTCCTTCACATACCACTTTAACTTCTTTACCTTGGCTACTTTCAAGTAGCATCAGTGCTAATACACTATCACCAGCAGCTTCTTTGTCATCTTGAAATAAAGTGATTGAAGCATCAAATTTAACAGCAAGTTGAGCCAATACTGTCGCGGCTCTGGCATGTAGCCCTAATTTATTTTGTATTAAAAAAGTGTCTTCTATGCGCATACATTACTCTATCAAAGCTGAACAGGTTATTAGTTTATATAAATTATTTTTCTTGTTCTCTGTGGCGTATTTTTACATTAGGGTGTGTAACTGCAAAGCTTTCACCAATTGTTTGCGCTAAATATACAGAGCGATGTTGTCCGCCAGTACAACCAATAGCAATCGTTAAGTAGCTACGGTTATTGCGTTCTAAATGGGGCAACCAGGTTTGCACAAAAGTTTGTATTTGCCATGTGAACTTTTGAACTATGCTGTGGCTAGCTAAATAATCTTTTACTGGCTGGTCTAAGCCATTGAGTGGTTTTAGTTCAGGCTCCCAATGTGGGTTAGGTAAAAAACGTGCATCAAATACGTAGTCTGCTTCTTTAGGAATGCCATGTTTAAAACCAAATGATTCAAATGTGACAATCAGCTGCTTGTCTTTTTTACCTAATATTTTTTCACGAATCGATTCAGCGAGTTGATGAACACTCAAGTCGCTTGTATCTATCATGTAATCGGCACGAGTAGTTAGCACATCAAGCAGTTCTTTTTCTTTTTTTATAGCTAAATCTAGCGGAAGCGAATCGATTGATAGAGGGTGCAAGCGTCTTGTTTCTGAAAAACGTTTAATTAATGTTTGATCTTCACTGTCTAAATAAAATAGTGTTGGTTTTGTAAAACCCGGTAAATATTCAATAATATGATTAAATTCATCTTGTTCTTTTGGCAAGTTTCGCACATCGATGCTAACAGCGATTTTATCGTAGTTATCAGAAACGCTTCTTACCAAAGAAGGTAATAAATTTACAGGGATGTTATCTACGCAATAATAACCTAGATCTTCAACAACGCGTAAAGCAACCGACTTACCAGAACCAGAACGGCCACTTATGATAATCAACTCCATTAATCACCCTTTAAATTTATTACGA
>NZ_LODI01000001.1:355958-372057 GCF_001468485.1 Pseudoalteromonas sp. H71 | reverse complement strand
GGCGTCCGATTTAGCACAGCGTAGCTGCTTGCAAAATTCTTTATTTTTTAGTTTATCAGCTATCGTCGCTAGCGTCTTTAAGTGTTGCTGGTTATCGCCATCAGGTACGATGAGTGCAACAAAAATATCAACTGGTCGATTGTCTATAGCATCAAAGTTAATCGGTGTTTCACTTACTAACACTAATGCTAAAGGTTCTTGTGCGCCGCTCATTCGACCATGTGGAATAGCTATGCCTCTTCCTATTCCTGTGCTACCTAGCTTTTCGCGAGTTAATAAAGCGCCCAAAATATCTTGTTGAGACAAATACGGTAATTTATCGTGAGCAAGCTCGCTAATAAACTCTAAAATTCTTTTTTTACTATTAAAAAGGACCGCAGCTTTGCTGCAGTCCTGGCATATAAGTGAACTTAGTTTCATCATATTAGTGTCGAGCAAGCTTCTCTTTGTGTTTAATTACTTGACGGTCAAGCTTATCAATCAATGAATCAATCGCTGCATACATATCTTGATGTTCAGTGGATGCGAATAATTCAGCGCCACTTACATGAATAGTTGCTTCTGCTTTTTGATTTAATTTTTCTATATCAAGAATGACATGAACATTATTAATATGATCAGAGTGCCTTTCTAGCTTCGCAAATTTGGTATTTATATAGTCTCTTAATGAATCAGTTAGTTCTACATGACGACCAGTTAAATTTAGTTGCATAAGCATTACCCTCTTTGTTTAGCGTCTTAGATCAGACTCTTTCGCTGATTTGACGGTGGAATAGCAAGAGATTCGCGGTATTTTGCGATTGTACGTCTTGCTACTTTAATTCCTTGCTCAGCCAATATATCCGCAATTTTGCTATCACTCAATGGTTTTGCTGAGTTTTCTGCTGCGATTAGTTTTTTGATAAGTGCTCGTATCGCTGTGGATGAACATTCTCCACCATTTTCGGTGCTTACATGGCTTGAGAAAAAGTATTTAAGCTCAAATATTCCACGCGGTGTGTGCATGTACTTTTGAGTCGTTACGCGCGAAATTGTCGATTCGTGCATTTCTACCATTTCGGCTACATCATTTAAAACCATAGGTTTCATGGCTTCTGGACCGTGTTCAAAAAAACCTTGTTGTTGCTTTACGATACAGTTAGTTACTTTTAAAAGCGTGTCGTTTCTGCTTTCTAAACTTTTAATAAACCATTTAGCTTCTTGTAAATGTGAGCGAATAAACTGGCTATCACCGCTCGACTTAACTGTACGCGACATTGCAGCATATTGGCTGTTTACACGAATTTTTGGCATGCTGTCTGGGTTTAGTTCAACCACCCAGCGGCCTTTAATTTTCTTAACTGACACATCTGGTATTACATATTCAGACTCTTCTCGCACTATTGTGTCTGCAGGCTTTGGGTTAAGCGTATGAATAAGTGTCATTACTTCTTTAAGCTCATCTTCTTTGAGCTTCGTTTTTTTCATTAATGTACGATAGTCGCGAGCAGCCAACAAATCTATGTGCTCGGTTAAAATCATTTTTGTTTCGTCAATAAAAGGGGTGCCTTTATCAAATTGATTTAACTGAATACATAAACATTCTTGTAAGCTTCGTGCTGCAATACCAACAGGGTCAAATAATTGAATACGCTTTAAAACTGCTTCTATTTCATCAAGTTCAACCTCAACGTCATCGTCGTTATCTTGATTAAAGCTCTCTAAAATTTCTTCACAGCTGAGGGTTAATATGCCTGAGTCGTCCACGGCTTCAACTATTGCAATAGCAATCGCTTCATCCGTAGGGCTAAATGGCGTTAGTTGTAATTGCCACATTAAGTATTCGTGAAGCGTTTCAGTCGATGCACCTTGATAAATAGACTCATCTTCAGGCATGGGGCCTGAAGACGATGCTGGGGCGGCACTCATGTACTCATCCCAGCTAACGTCCATTGCCATGTCGTCACTGACGGTATCTTTTGCTAGGGCTTCACCACTGTCTTGTTCATACTCACTGGGGGCTTCATCGGCAGATGCACTTACTGTCACTTCATCATTATCTGCTTTTTGCTCATTTTTGCCTGCTAGGTCATCGGCATAGTCTTGCTCCTCAACCTCAAGTAATGGGTTGCTGTCGAGCGCTTCTTGTATTTCTTGCTGAAGATCCAATGTGCTTAATTGCAGCAAGCGAATAGCTTGTTGCAACTGAGGTGTCATTGTAAGTTGCTGGCCCATGCGCAGCTGTAGTGATTGCCTCATGTATCTCTAACAATCCTTTTAAGTTGTTATAATTAATACTAGCAGATGCATACAAATAAGGCGTAAATGTTACAGCCTAAATTGCTCGCCTAAATATACATCGCGTACAGTTTTATCGTTTAATACGTGTTCAGGGGCACCAGAAGCAATCAGTTCCCCATGAGAAACAATGTAGGCTTTTTCGCAAACATCAAGGGTTTCTCTTACATTATGGTCTGTTATTAATACACCAATACCACGGTTTTTAAGGTGTTCAATAATTTTTTTAATATCCAACACTGAAATAGGGTCAACGCCGGCAAACGGTTCGTCTAATAAAATAAACTTTGGATCTGCAGCTAAAGCACGTGCAATCTCTACTCGGCGACGCTCTCCGCCCGATAGTGCCATACCTTTACTGTCGCGAATGTGTTGAATGCTAAATTCATCCAATAGATTATTAAGTGTATCTTCTCTGGCTTGCTTAGTGAGCTCCTTTCGAGTTTCTAAAATAGCCATTAAGTTTTGATATACGGTTAACTTTCTGAATATAGACGACTCTTGCGGCAAGTAGCCAATGCCTAATCTAGCACGACTGTGCATAGGTAAAAGAGTAATATCGTTCTCGTCGATAGATATTTTACCTTTATCGCTAGGGACTAAGCCTACAATCATATAAAACGTGGTGGTTTTACCCGCACCGTTTGGACCAAGTAAACCCACTATGCTACCGGCTTTAACTTCTAAGCCTACATTTTTAACGACTTCTCGGCCTTTGTAGCTTTTGGCTAATAGCTCTGCTTTTAATGTACTCATGGCTGACCTTTATCGCTTTTTTTTGGCTCCACAGGTACTAAAATGGTGTGCACGCGGTCAGTTGAGCTTTCATCTTTTTCGGCGCTAATGAGTTGTTGCTCAATATCGTAGGTAATGCTTTTTGCATTCATTTTTTGCCCAGCTTGAGAGACCTGTGCATCTCCAATTAATGTTAAAAAACGTTTAGAAACATCGTATCTAACTTCATTAGCGCTGGCGCTCATTATTGTGCCGTCGGCTTGTTTTTCTTCAAAATAAGCGGGTGTACCTGTGGCAATTAACAGTTGCTTGTTATCACCCAATTCATCGCGTTTATGCACTTCTAGGCGGTCAGCAGTAATTTTTCTGTCGCCGTGAATAATTTCAACGTTTTTTTCGAATATACCTACATTTTCTTTTAGTTGACCTTCTTGCTTATCTGCACTAATCGAAATTTGATTTGCAGCAAGTGGCGCCGTTGGTTCAGCAGCATTTGCACCGAGTGCAAGTATAAATGTTGGAATAATAAAGAGTGTTAATAGTTTATTGGTCATAATAAATAGTTCGCGTATGGTTAATTAGTTTTATCACTTCGGTTTTTAAATCGGCTTCGAGGCCTTTACCGGTGATCTTTAAATTGGGTCCTGTAACAATGACAGGTTGTTCTGATTGCATCGTTAGTAATTTTATATCTACCTGAATATTATCAGCATTTATTTTATCTATCATTGCGTTATCAGTTAAATTACTAGCAACAACGTTACCTTCTAGTATTAATTGTCTGCCTTCGTATAGTGTTGCTTCGTTAGCGTTAATTCGCCACGTTTGTTTGTCGTTATAAAGCGTAAAAATGGGTTTATCAAAAAAGGTAAATCCTAATTCTTGATATAACTCCATTCGCGCTGCCGTTACTTTATGGCTAATTTTCCCATTCTCGTCATACGCTGTTTGTTTTAGCTCTATGGCAGTGTAATCGGGCTTTGCAATAATGTCTGCTTCGGTTTGCTGCGGTAAACTTACTTGTGTGAAATAAGGGTACCAAAGCCAAACCATACAGCTGATGAATAAAACGCTTAATATGATGCGCGCTGCATTCATGAACTCGTACCTTTGGTGGTCAAGGGTTTGTTGTTTTCAAGCATTAGCAGGTCGGTAAGCTCTCTCACTGCACCAAATCCACCAAGCATTTGTGTGGTGTAATGCGCTAAACGTTTTATCAGCGGATGTGCGTCGTTTACTGCAACAGCAAACCCTACTAACTCCATTACCGGCATGTCGGGGCCGTCATCGCCAATGTAGGCAATTTGCTCATCACATAAGTTAAGCTTTGTTTTTAGCTCCTCATAAGCGAGGAGTTTGTTTTCTTGACCTTGGTAAATGTGTTGTACTGTTAGGCTTGTCATACGCTGTTGTACTATTTTTGAGTGTCGTCCGGTAATAACCGCAACGTCAAAGCCGCTGTTAATTAGCGCTTTAATGCCAAAGCCATCTTTTGTATTAAACGCTTTGAGCTCTTCACCTTGGTTACCCAGATAAATACGACCATCAGAAAACACACCATCGATATCACAAATAAGCAGCTTTATTTTTTTAGCACGGGCTTTTGCGTCTTCGCTTAGAGGTTGGTAGAGCTCTTCAAATTGCATTTATAGTACTCCTGCTTTTAATAAGTCTTGCATATTTAATGCACCAATAGGGTGATTTTGCTCATCAACAATTATTAAGCCATTTATACGTTTTTGTTCCATAATATTTAACGCTTCAGCGGCCAAAATATCTTGTGTTGCAGTGGTGCAGGACTTAGTCATCACAACATCTATTTGTGTTGTATGTATATCAATTCGTTGTTCTAAAATACGGCGTAAATCACCGTCAGTAAATAGCCCTACAAGTTGCTGCTGAGAATCAACTATGGCCGTCATACCTAACCCTTTGGCTGACATTTCAATTAGCGCAT
This sequence comes from Pseudoalteromonas sp. H71, assembly GCF_001468485.1. Taxonomy (GTDB): domain Bacteria; phylum Pseudomonadota; class Gammaproteobacteria; order Enterobacterales; family Alteromonadaceae; genus Pseudoalteromonas. The sequence goes on along the minus strand of NZ_LODI01000001.1, from coordinate 367,088 downwards.
CTTTTATAGTTTGAGTAACATTAATAATAGGTGTGTTTTTACCGCTATGCATGACATCTTTTAAGGTCAGCAGCAAACGTTTACCTAAACTACCGCCGGGGTGAGATAGTGCAAAGTCATCAGCTGTAAAACCGCGGGCTTCTAAAAGTGCAACCGCCATGGCATCACCCATTGCAAGTGTTGCTGTTGTGCTTGCGGTTGGAGCTAAGCCTAACGAACAGGCTTCTTTTTGTACTTTTATGCAAATATGTACGTTTGCAAGCGTGGCCATCGTTGAGCTGGCGTTGCCTGTCATGGCTATCATTTTGGCGCCAAGGCGTTTTAAAACAGGAATTATATTGAGTACTTCGCTTGTTTCACCTGAGTTAGAAATGAGCATAACTACATCATTTTTAGTGATCATCCCCAGATCGCCATGACTGGCCTCACCCGGATGTACAAAAAAAGCAGGGCTGCCAGTACTTGCTAATGTTGCTGCTATTTTATTACCAATATGACCTGATTTTCCCATACCTATAACGATAGTTCGGCCTTGGCAATCATATATTAACTGACATGCTTGATGAAAGTTTTCATCCACATATTGTGCAATATCACTCAATGCTTGGCGCTCTATGTTTAATACACGTAAGCCTTGTTCAATAAAATTTAGCGTTGCCATTACTTACCCTACTTGACTAAAAATATACCCTTGGTAGCCCAAAAATGCGATTAATAATAAGCCGCCTTCTACTCTATTGATGCGTTGAGCACCCCTAAAGTTCAATGACATGATAATAAGCGCAACCGTAGCACCAATCATTATTAGTATGTCGCGGTTAGCAACCGACGGGTCAATCACTGAAGGGTTAATAATGCCTGCAAAAGGCAATACGGCAAGAATATTAAAAATATTAGAGCCAACAATATTACCCAGCGCTAAATCATCTTCATTTTTAAGTACGCCCGCAATCGAGGCAGCAAGCTCAGGCAGGCTAGTTCCTATTGCAATAATTGTTAAGCCAATCACTAAATCGCTTAAGCCAAAGTATTTAGCAATATCCACCGCTGAATCAATTAAAAAATGTGCGCTAATAGGGAGTAAAACCATACCAATAACCAACCAAAGTATAGCCTTGTTAGTTGGTACGTCGTTTGGTACTTCGTCACATGCTTCTGATACAAATGGGTCTGTTTGATTTTTAGCACGCAGCGAGACAATAATTAGCCCGCCAATAAATACAACAAAACCAATTAATAACGCAACGCCCTCGGTGAACGAAAAGTAGTTATCTGAAAATATATACCAGGTAGCCAGCGATATAATAAGCACTAACGGGATTTCACGTTTTAATGTGCTTGAAGAAACGCTAAGAGGCCTAAATAAAGCGGTAATACCTAACACCAGCAAAATATTTGTGATATTTGAGCCAATTGCGTTACCTACCGCGGTGTCGGTTTTTTCTGCTAATGCGGCAGAGGCCGACACCATCATTTCAGGTGCTGATGAGCCCATGGCTACAACGGTTAAACCAACAATTAAGGTTGGTACACCAAAGTTTTTAGCCAGTGCCGCAGCACCATAAACAAACCTGTCAGCACTCCAAACTAGGGCTGCAAAACCAAGAATCAAAATAACAAACGAGGTAACCATTGTATTAAGCCAGTTGTTCAAAATAGGAATGGCGCGAATAGTAACAAATGCCACGATGAAAGTATAAATAAAAGAGTAAGGTCAACTACGTAGACTAATTCATTTTACTAAAAATTAATTAGTAGGAGCTGGCAGCCTTTAAGTATCAATTTATAGGAAGTAATCACTCTTCAATAGCTCAGCCTTACCTACATACTAAACAGTTTACTTTAAATTTGATTTCGACAGGGTTACAGGTCCTATTTTAAGTGTTGGTTAAGTGAATATAAGTGAGTCTTAATGTGTGTTTTGCACGTACATTACAAAATCTTACGAATTGTTTTTTCCATATTGGATCAAAAAGATTTAAAATAGGGGCACTAGTGAACATTTTTATGGAGAGCGACTTGTCGCAATCAATAGTAGAAGTCAAGGATGTTAGCTTTTCCAGAGGCGATAGGGTCATATATAAAAATATGAGCTTTAGTGTGCCTAAAGGCAAAATCACTGCGATTATGGGACCAAGCGGCATTGGTAAAACTACGATGTTGCGTTTAATTGGTGGTCAATTAAAACCTGACTCGGGTGATATTTTATTTGAAGGTGGCAGTATTCCTTCCATGACGCGCTCAGAATTATATGAAGCGCGTACAAAAATGAGCATGCTATTTCAAAGTGGTGCTTTGTTTACTGACATGTCTGTGTTTGACAATATTGCTTTTCCGATTCGCGAGCACACAAAACTAAGTGAAGACCTTATTCGATTAGTTGTGCTAATGAAGCTTCAGGCTGTGGGTTTGCGTGGTGCTAAAGATTTAATGCCCTCAGAGTTATCTGGCGGTATGGCAAGGCGTGCAGCTCTTGCGCGCGCAATAGCGCTCGATCCAGAGCTTATTATGTATGACGAACCGTTTGCTGGCCAAGATCCTATTTCAATGGGCGTGCTTGTAAAGTTAATTAAATCGCTCAATCAAGTATTGGGTTTGTCGTCTTTAATTGTGACCCATGATGTGACTGAAGTCATGAGTATTGCCGATCACGTTATTATTATTGCCGATCAGGGCGTAATAGGCTCAGGTACACCAGATGAAATGCGCAATCATGAGTCTGAGCTAGTTCAGCAATTTTTAAAAGGTTTGTCTGATGGCCCTGTTCCATTTCATTTTCCCGCGCAAGCCTATGCAGATGAGCTGCTTGGAGAAAAAGCCTAATGTTGGATCTGTTTCAAAAGTTAGGGCATAAAACGCTTGGGCGCTTTGCTGCCCTTGGCCGCTCAGCTTATATGTTGTTTAGTGCACTTGCGCATGTTCCTAATTTTAAAAAAGGCACACCGCTGCTTGTCCGCCAGCTTTATATGGTGGGCTCGCAATCACTACTAATTATCATGGTTTCTGGCTTGTTTATCGGTATGGTACTCGCACTGCAAGGCTACACCGTATTAGTAGGGTATGGCGCTGAAGATAGCTTAGGGCCGCTTGTTGCGCTGAGTTTATTACGCGAGTTAGGCCCCGTAGTTACTGCACTATTATTTGCGGGGCGTGCTGGTAGTGCACTTACCGCAGAAATAGGCTTAATGAAAGCCACCGAGCAACTCTCATCGTTAGAGATGATGGCAATTGATCCACTCAAACGTATTATTGCACCCCGCTTTTGGGCTGGCTTTATTAGCATGCCTTTACTTGCAATTATATTTTCTGCCGTTGCAATTATAGGTGCTCATTTAGTTGGGGTTGATTGGTTAGGTGTAGATACTGGTAGTTTTTGGTCAATTATGCAATCGCAAGTGTCGTTTCAGGCTGATGTGCTAAACGGCATAATTAAAAGTTTTGTATTTGCAATAGTTGTAACTTGGATTGCACTTTACAAAGGCTATGACTGTGTTCCAACATCGGAAGGGATCAGCAAAGCAACCACCGAAACAGTTGTACATTCGTCATTGGCCGTTTTAGGTTTCGACTTTATTTTGACAGCGGTAATGTTTACTAGCTAATTAGGGTATAAATAATGAATTCACGGAAATTAGAAATTTTAGTTGGCTTTTTTGTAGCGCTTGGCATTTTAGCTTTTGCTATGTTAGCGCTTAAAGTAGCGAATGCGGGTATTAGTGGCTCAGGCGAAACCTATTCACTTAATGCAAAATTTGAAAATATTGGCTCATTAAAAGCACGTGCCCCTATAAAAGTGGGTGGTGTGGTAATTGGTCGAGTTGAGTCGATTTATGTTCATCCAAAGGAGTTTTTACCTGTGGTTGATATGACCATTGATGCGCAATACCTATGTCGTTTTTCAGATACAAGCTCTATATCAATACTTACATCGGGTATTTTAGGCGAGCAATACTTAGGTATAAACCCTGTTATTGCTTCTAGTTCAGCTGAACAGCGCTGTTTAGGTGAAACAGTAACTAACAATGAACAAGATACAGCAATTGATGATTTATTTGGCGTAGAAAGTAAAGCGCTAGGCAATGGAGATTCAATTATTGATACTAAGTCTGCCATTGTATTAGAAGAATTAATTGGGCAGTTTCTATTCAATCAAGGTAGTGAGTAATTATTATGTTGAAAAAGTATTTAGCTATTATAACACTTAGCGCATTGAGCCTAGTGCAAACGGTGAGTGCTGCAGAAGTAAAATTAGACGATCCAAATAAAATGGTACGAAAAGTATCGGAATACACATTTGACCGTATAAAAAAAGATCAACAATTAATTGTTAAAGATCAAGAGTACCTTCGCGTTATCGTTGAAGAAGAGTTGATGCCCTATATTGATTATAAATACGCAGCACTTCGTGTACTAGGAAGTGAAGTATCTAAAGTACGCGCAATTACTGATGATGCTGAAAAGGCACAAGCAATTAAAGATATTCAGCGCTTTATTGGCGTGTTTAGAGAGTATTTAGTTGCGACCTACGCTGGTGTATTTACCCAATATACTAATCAACACGTTGAATTTGGTGCACCACAACCATTTAAAGGTCAGGATGTAGTTGTAGTAAAAACAAAAATAATTGAAGATGGTAAGCCAGATATCCGCATTGATTTTAAAGTTCGTGAAGATCGCAGTGGGCAGTGGCGTGCGTACGACATGATTGCTGAAGGCATAAGCTTGTTAGATGCCAAGCAAAGTGAACTGCAAGGTATTTTACGTCAACAAGGTATCGACAAGGTAAGTGATCTTTTAGAGCAAAAAAGTCAGCTTCCAGTTCAATTTAGAGGTAACAGCTCGAATGACTAAATTGGCCATAAGCCAAATTGACGAGCAACAGTTTCGAGTGAGCGGCGAGCTCTCTCGAAATTCAATTGGCGATGAACAACTTCTGAACAAGCAGCTACAAACTAAGCATAAAACCATCTATTTTGACCTAAGTGGGGTGTCAAGGGTTGACACAGCCGGCTTAGCTTGGTTAATTCACTCTTTTGCAGAATTAAAGCAACAAGGTATTCGCCTTGAATTGCAAAATCCACCTGAGCAATTGCAAAATTTAATGCAATTGGGTCAAGTTACAACCCTATTTGAGTGAGAGTTATGGAAACTAGCCAAGTCGAAACATTATTACGCGAAGAACTTCAATTAGCAGAAGTTCATGTAAAAGCCAATGGAAGCCATTATGAAGTTGTTGCCGTGGGTGAGTGCTTCGACGGTTTAAGCCGAGTTAAAAAGCAACAGCTAGTATATGGCCCATTAATGAATACTATTTCAGACGGTACTATTCACGCAGTTTCTATTCGTGCTTTTACACCGACTGAGTGGAAACGCGAACAAAAATTTATCTTACCGCAATAAATAGGGCCCCCTAATGGATCAATTTGTTATTCAAGGTGGCACTTCACTTGCTGGTGAGGTGACTATCTCAGGTGCTAAAAACGCAGCACTGCCTATTTTATTTGCCTCACTTTTGGCCGATGGTAAAAGTACATTTACTAATGTGCCGCGCTTACGCGATATTGTTACTACCGAAGCTTTACTAAAAACATTAGGTGCAGATGTAAATTGGCAGGGTGATACACTTATAATTGACGGTGCAACCGTTGATAAAACCTTGGCTCCATACGATTTAGTGAAACAGATGCGCGCGTCTGTATTAGCATTAGGGCCTTTAGTTGCTCGCTTTGGTGAAGCGCAAGTTTCATTGCCTGGCGGCTGTGCTATTGGTGCACGTCCTGTTGATATTCATATTCAAGGTATGGAACGTTTAGGTGCGCAAATTAGCGTTGAAAATGGCTACATTAATGCAAAAGTGGATGGTCGTTTAAAAGGCGCTGAAATCTTTATGGAGATGGTCAGTGTAGGCGCAACCGAGAACTTGTTGATGGCAGCAGCATTAGCCGATGGTAAAACAGTACTTGAAAACGCAGCACGCGAGCCTGAAATTACCGACTTAGCTAACTGCTTAATTGCAATGGGCGCTAAGATTACGGGTGCTGGAACAAGTCGTATTGAGATTGAAGGTGTAGAGCGCCTAGCGGGTTGTGAACATAAAATTTTACCGGATCGTATTGAAACAGGGACTTTTTTAGTTGCTGCCGCAATGGCTGGTGGTGAAGTATTGTGTAAAAATACAGACTTCCATTCACTAGAACCTGTTATTGAAAAACTTCGCGCTACAAATGCCTTACTTGAAGTAAAAGACGATTCTATTTATCTAGATATGCGTGGTCGTGAGCTTAAAGCGGTGAATGTTAAAACTGCGCCACACCCAGGGTTCCCAACCGATATGCAAGCTCAGTTTACCGCACTTAATGTAGTGGCTAACGGCAGTGCGACGATTACAGAAACCATTTTTGAGAACCGTTTCATGCATGTGCCTGAGTTACAGCGCATGGGCGCAAACATCCGCTTAGAGGGTAATACAGCGATATGTGGTGAGACTAAAAGTTTGTCGGGTGCTCAAGTTATGGCGACTGATTTACGTGCATCAGCCAGCTTAATCCTTACCGGTATTGTTGCCCAAGGTGAAACCGTTGTTGACCGTATTTATCATGTTGATAGAGGGTATCAGCGTATTGAGGATAAACTCAGCGCGCTCGGCGCGAACATAAAACGTAAAACAAACTAATACGTTTAAGTGCAGGTCGGTGTAAACACCGACCCTTCTTTATTTAGAGTTTGGTTTCAAGCTCAGCCACAGTAACCATTATTTTTTCGATTTTCCCATCTCTATACAATTCAAATTCTATTTTTTTACCTGGTTCAGTATTGCCAATTTTTTCGAGTACCTTTTGCGGATTAGCCACTGAAAGCCCAGCAATTTTTATTATAATATCTTGTTCTTCAATTCCCGCTTGCCACGCCGGCCCTAATGGATCTAAATTTGTAATACGCATACCGCTTACAGGGGTTAAGTTATCATTTACTTCTTTGCCTGTACTGTCTACTGCAGTGCCTTCAAATCCTAAGTAACCACGGACTACACGGCCATGGCGAATTAGCTTAGCCATGACCTCCTTGGCTAGGGTGTATGGGACAGCAAAAAATATACCTTGAATATTTAAGTTTTCGCGAGTCTTAAATTGCGCCGAAGTAATACCTACTAAATCACCATTTGAATTAACAAGTGCGCCACCGGAGTTTCCTACGTTAATTGCGGCATCCATTTGGAGTAGGTTATTAAACGGACTATCGGTAATTTTTTGTTTACCTGTGGCACTAACAATCCCTTGTGTGATTGTTTGCCCTAGATTAAGTGGGTTGCCAATAGCGAGTACAACATCACCCACACTTGTCGTGTAGTCATCGTTTACAGGGATAACAGGAAGGTGTTCTGCATTTATTTTTAGCAGTGCTAAATCAGTAATTGTATCAAAACCAATAAGCTGAACATCAAAAAAACGTCGGCCGTCAGTCAAAATCACCATAATCACATCAGCGTTATTAACAACATGATAATTAGTTAGAATGTAACCATCTTGCGACATAATTACGCCTGAGCCTAGCTCCTGAACGGTGTTTTTTCTTTTATAGCGGGGCTCTTTGGAAATACTTTCAGAAAAAATAGTGACGACAGACGGCGCTGCGCGTTTAACTGCATCAGAAAAGCTTAAATGGTTAGCGCTCATTGCACTGGGTATAGGAACATTAGGCAGCAATGCTGCTCTCATATTTGGGCTGAAAAACACCACCAAAAAAGCAATACTGAGGCCTGCAAATAGAGGGGGGAGAACAAATTTAATGAATTTCAGCACAAGTTTCTTATTATTAAAGGAGCAATCCCTTTATGATGGCACAAAAAAAATAACAGCGGCAAGTGCCACTGTTATTTTTATTACACATATACCGCGATTAATTACTGAATTAGAATAAATATAGACTCGCGTCCACGCTTAACGCCTAATACAATATTGCCTTTGGTGTTTTCGATGATTTTATTCATATCGCGAATAGTCTCAACTCGTTGGCGGTTCACTTGTACTATCATGTCGCCTTCTTCTAGGCCTACACGCGCAGAAGGAGAGCGAGGGTCGACAGAGGTAATCTCAATGCCCTTAGCATTATTCTTTTGAACATTCTCTAACTCAGCGCCTTGAAATGCAGGATGTAATTCTTCACCAACCGCCTTAATACCAGATGCGCCATCAAGTGTGACTTTAAGCGTTTTTATTTTACCATCACGGTAAATACTTAGCTTGATTTCTCGTCCTTCCCCTAATGTGGCAATTTTGCTGCGTAGTTCATGGAAGCCGCTTATATCGCTACCGTTAATGCTTACAATTACATCCCCGGCTTTTATGCCTGCTTTACTTGCAGCGGTATCATCCATTACCTGCATTACATAAGCACCCTGTTTTACATCAAGTTGTTGTGCTTTAGCTAACCCGGCATCAAGTGGGCGACCGGATATGCCTAAAGAGCCACGACGAACTTCACCATGCTCAATAATTTGATCAACCAAGTTTTTCATCATATTAGATGGAATAGCAAAACCAATTCCAACATTACCACCCGATGCACCTAAGATTGCGGTGTTAATGCCAATCAGCTCGCCATTTAAATTCACTAAAGCACCGCCTGAGTTACCTTGGTTAATTGCGGCGTCGGTTTGAATAAAATCTTCGTAACCTTCAATGTTCAAACCACTGCGTCCAAGCGCACTGACAATACCTGAGGTTACAGTGTGGCTTAAGCCAAACGGGTTGCCGATAGCAACCGCAAAGTCACCGACTCGTAATTGGTCTGAGTTAGCGAGTTTGATTTCTGTCAGGTCATCAGCCTCTATTTGCAGTAGTGCAATGTCAGACTCTTTATCTGTACCAATTTTAGTGGCTTCAAATTCACGGCCATCTTCGAGTGTAACGATCATTTTTTCTGCATCTTGGATCACGTGATTATTAGTAACCACATAACCTTCATCCGCATCGATAATCACACCTGAACCCAAACCACTAAATTGGCGCTTTTGGCTGCGAGGTTGTTGCTGGCCAAAAAAGAACTCAAGCGGGTCTGCGCGGCGGCGAACTTCTTTAGAGCCTGATACCTGAATACTCACAACACCCGGGGAGATTTTCTCAAGCATAGGTGCAAGAGTAGGTAGTTGTTGCCCGTTAACTGCTATTGGTAACTTTGCATAAGACGCTACCGGGCTCATTAATAAGCTTGTAGATAAAATAGCAGCACTGATAAGTGATAATTTCATTTTCATAGTCAGGGTTTACTCCACTTAGGAAAAACAAAAATTAAAAAAGGCTGCATAAGCAGCCTTTTTTAGTTTGTTAGTAAGATAAAACAACAAAGCTGTTATATCTAAAGACTATGGGGTCAAAAAAAAGTTCATCAAGATGCTTTAGAACGTTCCTGTACTTTATTTTCACCAGCAAATAAACCAGACTCACCCGACACAAAGTCTGCAGGTTGCGCCTCTGCTGAAGAGCGATCAGAACGGCGTTCTTTTAAAGATGCTTGTAATTGCTCTGTTGTTTCTTTTGAGAAGTATGGAGCTGCAGGTTCTTTATTTCTATCTTCTAAAAGTAATTGATTTGTTTCTTCAACGTGGCTAAGAAGCTGGTTGTAGTTATCTTTCATTTTATTTACAAGCTTGCTGGTACTGGCTAAATGGTCAGCTACGTCTTGGCGATATTGCTCAAGTGCATTTTGCGCTTGTTCCGCTTGCTCTTTTAATTCATCTTGTTTGAACTGTTTTTTAGTAACAAATGCACCAATAAAAAATGCTATAACCGCTACAATAACAATTAAACCTACCCATATCACTGTGCCCATAAAACTACCCCTTTGGGAAAATAACGAAAGAATGCTGATTCATTTATAAATCATATTAAGTGTAATATACCCCGAGTTATGATGCGTGTTAATATGCTTTACAAATTAAACTGCGTTTTGACAGAAAATACATATGACTCCTTGGCAAACATATCAACAAGATTTAAAACGAGATGACTTTGTACACGACGCAGCACAAGAAAATGCTGTGCGCCACTTGCAACGTTTATACGATGACCTCACACAAGCAAAACCAAAATCAACAGGTTTTTTCGCTAGTTTATTTAGTAAAAATGAACCCGAACCTATAAAAGGGCTTTATTTTTGGGGCGGAGTTGGACGTGGGAAAACGTACTTAGTTGATACTTTCTACGAAGCATTGCCAAGTGAACGAAAAATGCGCGTGCATTTTCATCGTTTTATGCACCGTGTGCATGACGAATTAAAAAAACTTAATAACACGGCTAATCCACTGGAAAAAGTTGCAGACATATTTAAATCAGAAACAGACATCATCTGTTTTGATGAGTTTTTTGTTCAAGACATAACGGATGCCATGTTGCTTGGTGGTTTAATGGAAGCATTGTTTGCACGCGGAATTGTTTTAGTCGCTACCTCTAATATAGTGCCTGACGATTTATATCGAAACGGCCTACAACGTGCTCGTTTTATGCCTGCCATTGAGCTGGTAAAACTCAATACTGAAATAGTGAATGTTGACTCGGGTATTGATTATCGATTGAGAACGTTAGAACAAGCTGAAATTTTTCACAGCCCACTTGATGAGCAAGCGGATAAAAACCTGTTTGAATATTTTGATAAGTTGTCAGCTGAACCGGGCCAGCTTGATAAACCTATAGAAATAGAAGGGCGCTTAATAAAAACACGCAAAGTAGCCCAAAATGTTGTGATATTTGAATTTAGTGAATTGTGTGAGACCGCTCGAAGCCAAGTCGATTACATGGAAATTAGTCGTTTATATAACACGGTCATTATTTCTAATGTAAAACAGCTTGGTCAGAACAATGATGATGCAGCAAGGCGTTTTATTGCCTTAGTCGATGAATTTTACGAACGCCACGTGACGTTAATTATTTCAGCCGAAAAACCTATTACCGAACTTTACACGCAAGGCAACTTAAATTTTGAATTTAAACGCTGCATAAGCCGTTTACAAGAAATGCAGTCGTTAGAGTATTTAGCGAGAGAACATTTAGCTTAATAAACATTAGAATGCCGGTCGTTTTGCTTTCTTAACACTTATTTGTAAATAGCGATAATTTTCTTGTGGGAAAAACAACC
>NZ_LODI01000001.1:323765-355953 GCF_001468485.1 Pseudoalteromonas sp. H71 | reverse complement strand
GGTAGCAATGTGATTTAAGTGCTGGTATACTCCCGCGTCTGCCACGTTGCGTTCTATGCCTTCATATAGTTTAGCCACTAATGAGCGGCGCAAAAGTCTAAAACTCGAAGGGGTTATAGCAAACTTAGAGCAGTAGTTAATATTAACTACTTGTGGTTTTAATTGAAAAACATTGGATTTTTATAAATGAAAACGTTTGTTGCTAAACCAGAAACAGTAAAACGTGACTGGTACGTAGTTGACGCTGAAGGTAAAACTTTAGGTCGCATCGCTACTGAAATCGCTCATCGCCTACGCGGTAAGCATAAAGCTGAATACACTCCACACGTAGATACTGGTGATTACATCATCGTTATCAACGCTGAGAAAGTTACTGTAACTGGTAACAAATTCAAAGATAAAGTGTACTACGCTCACTCTGGTTTTCCAGGTGGCCTTAAGTCTACTACTTTTGATAAACTTCAAGCTGCAAAGCCTGAAATGATCATCGAGAAAGCAGTTAAAGGCATGTTGCCACGTGGTCCTTTAGGCCGCGCAATGTACCGTAAACTTAAAGTTTACGCAGGTACTGAGCATAACCATGCTGCACAACAGCCTCAGGTTCTAGACATTTAAGGAGCACTATCATGGCAAATCAATACTACGGTACAGGTCGTCGTAAAAGTTCAAGTGCTCGCGTATTCTTACGCCCAGGCACTGGTAACATCGTAATCAACAAGCGCTCTTTAGAAGAGTACTTTGGTCGCGAAACAGCACGCATGGTTGTTCATCAAGCTCTTGAGCTTGTTGATATGACTGAAAAATTTGACCTTTTCATCACTGTTTCTGGTGGTGGTACAACTGGTCAAGCTGGTGCTATCCGTCACGGTATCACTCGTGCACTTATGGAGTTTGACGAGTCACTACGTCCACAACTTCGTAAAGCAGGTTTCGTTACTCGTGATGCACGTAAAGTTGAACGTAAGAAAGTGGGTCTTAAGAAAGCGCGTAAGCGTCCACAGTTCTCAAAACGTTAATCTATACGTTATCAAGAATTCAAAAACCCAGCTTATGCTGGGTTTTTTGTTATTGGCGTAAAATTTCTTCAGATTCCTTTCCATTTTGATAAATTATTAGTCTAAGCTGTACATTGCAAATTACCGTTTATGATGATCACACTGTGCAATAAAGGCGTATTAATTGTACGAAAGGAAGTAAATAGTCAGATCGCTGCAAAAAAGTTAAATAATTATCGTAATTAGTTTAAATCCATCAGTTAATTGATGGAATTTTTTGCTACAATTGGCGTGGAAGTAAAACGATCAAGTTTTATAACACTATGTGTAGTCTTAAAACTTCCGCTTAGTGGAGTTGATCTTGGTCACTACATCGTTTTTACAGAAGTGATATTATTACTTTTCCAGCTCGTGCTCGAACTAGCTTAATCAAACCATTGGTGAAATTAATATTTTTCAAGACCCGAGTTGCTAATAACCTTGTTTTAAACAAGGGTTTTAATTATGATCATTTCTATTTTAAAAATTTCGAATAATTAACCTGCTGTAACTGATGTTCTCAATATAGCAAGTGTTGAGAATCGTAAGTGGAGATAAGTGGATGAGCAATGCGCCTGTAGACAATGGCCGACGTCGCTTTTTAACCATAGCTACCTCTGTTGTTGGTGGTGTTGGTGCGGCTGGGGCTGCTGTTCCTTTTATTGCGTCTTGGAATCCAAGTGAGCGAGCTAAATCTGCGGGTGCGCCTGTAGAAGTAGATATCAGCAAACTTGAACCTGGACAATTAATACGTGTCGAGTGGCGTGGTAAACCTGTATGGGTTGTATCACGAACCCCAAAAATGCTTGAGCAAATGAAAGAACATGAAGGTCAACTTCGTGATCCGCAATCGCAAGAGCCACAACAATTGGAATCATCAACAAATGATTACCGTTCATTACGTCCAGAGATTTTTGTCGCTGTAGGTATTTGTACGCATTTAGGATGTTCACCTAGCTTTTTACAAGGTGGCTTTGGTGAAAAAGTGGAAGGGACTGATGATGGTTTTTATTGTCCATGTCACGGTTCTAAATTTGATATGGCTGGCCGTGTTTTTCAANATCGGTTCCAGCACCATTAAACTTAGAAATTCCACCATATACTTTTCTTGATGAAACCACTATTTTAGTGGGCGAAGAACAAGGGGTGGCCTAATGTTTGGTAAGATTATTGGTTGGATTGACGACAGAATCCCAATGACACGTGTTTGGAACATGCATATTGCACAGTATCCAGCACCTAAAAACTTTAATTTTTGGTACTTCTTTGGCTCATTGGCAATGTTAGTACTAGTGAACCAAATACTGACCGGTATTTGGCTAACAATGAACTACGTACCGTCTGCTGAAGGTGCATTTGCATCAATAGAATATATCATGCGTGATGTAGATTATGGTTGGTTACTGCGCTATCTGCATTCAACCGGTGCGTCTGCGTTTTTCATTGTTGTTTATCTGCATATGTTCCGTGGCATGATCTACGGTTCTTATCAAAAGCCACGTGAGCTACTGTGGTTGTTTGGTATGTTTATTTTCTTAGCACTTATGGCTGAGGCATTCATGGGGTATTTACTACCATGGGGTCAAATGTCATTTTGGGGTGCGCAGGTAATTATTTCATTGTTTGGTGCAATCCCTGTTATTGGTGATGACCTTACACTTTGGATACGTGGTGACTACGTAATTTCAGGTGCAACGCTTAACCGCTTCTTTGCATTACACGTTATTGCACTACCATTAGTTATTGTAATTCTAGTGTTCTTACACATTGTTGCACTACATGAAGTGGGTTCTAATAACCCAGACGGTATTGATAACAAACGTAAAAAAGGCACGGTTCCTGAAGAAGATAAGCCTAAATTTAAGTTCCATGAATATTACACTGATAAAAAAGACATTATTGATGCGATTCCGTTCCACCCTTATTACACAGTAAAAGATATTGTGGGCGTGGTTGGTTTCTTAATCCTGTTTTGTTGGGTTGTGTTCTTTATGCCTGCTATGGGTGGTTTCTTCTTAGAAGCGCCAAACTTTGAAGCGGCAAACCCACTTAAAACACCGGAACATATATTCCCTGTTTGGTACTTTACGCCATTTTACGCAATCTTGCGTGCAATCCCAGATAAACTAATGGGTGTTGCAGCAATGGGGGCGTCAATTGTAGTACTTGCGTTATTACCTTGGATTGACCGTGGTTCAGTTCGCTCTGTTCGTTACCGTTGTGGTTTCCACAAATGGAACATTGCAGGCTTTGTTGTTACTTTTGTTCTTTTAGGTTGGGTTGGTGCTACACCGCAAACTGACTTTAAAACGATTGTTTCGCAAGTTTGTACTGTGACTTACTTTATGTTCTTCGTGCTGTTATTTGTTTACAGTAAGAATGAAAAAACTAAGCCATTGCCTGAGAGGTTAACGAAATGATGAAAAAACTAATTATTGGTTTATTCGCTTTATCAGTAAATATGTTACCTGCAATGGCGGCAGGTCCGTCGGTTCCTTTAATGGAAGCGGGTAACGATATATCTGATCAGCCATCTTTGCAGCGCGGTGCTAAGTTGTTCATGAACTACTGTCTTGGTTGTCACCAAATGCAGTACCAACGTTATGAACGTACTTTCCGTGATATTGGTATTCCAACGGAAGTTGGCCAAGAGCAACTTATTTTTGATGGTTCAAAAGTTGGTAGCCATATCAAGAATTCAATGGCTAAAGATGATGCAGCGAAATGGTTTGGTGCGGCTCCGCCGGATTTAACCAATGTTGCACGTGTACGCGGAAGTGATTGGATTTACACGTACTTGAAATCATTTTATAAAGATGAGTCTCGCCCGTTTGGTGTAAATAATACGTTATTCCCATCAGTAGGTATGCCACATGTTCTACAAGAACTTCAGGGTGTTCCTACTCCTATTACTGAAGAAGTAACTGTTGACGGTGTAAAAACTGTACATATCACAGGTACTGAAACAGATGGTTCAGGTGAAATGAGCGTAGATGAGTATGACCAAGCAGTTCGTGATTTAACGAACTTCCTAGAGTACGTCGGTGAGCCGACTCGACTTGAATCGGAAGCGCTAGGTATTAAGGTAATCGGATTTTTAATTATCCTATTTATCTTGGCATTTATGCTTAAGAAAGAATACTGGAGAGATGTTCATTAATTTTGAACATATTTAAAGGTAATTTTGCAATAGGGGCTTAAGCCCCTATTGCTGTTTTAGTTATTTAATGGAGGTAGGCATGGCCGTAGCTGCCAATAAGCGCCCTGTAATGACCCTTTTCTCTGGGGCTAACTGTATGTATAGCCACCAAGTACGCATAGTACTTGCAGAAAAAGGTGTAAGTGTAGATATTCATTTGGCTGAAAAGGACAATCTGCCAGAAGCACTTCACGAAATTAACCCTTACGGTACAGTGCCAACACTGATTGACCGTGAGCTTGGTTTATATCAGGCAAATATCATCATGGAATACCTTGATGAACGTTTTCCTCACCCTCCACTAATGCCTGTATATCCGGTAATGCGTGGCCGTAGCCGTTTAATGATGCACCGTATTGACACTGATTGGTACAGCCTTGCTGCTAAAATCAGCAATAACACATCAGATGCAGCACAAGCTCGTAAAGAGTTAACTGAGGCATTACTTGCGGTAGCTCCTATTTTTAGCGAAGCGCCTTACTTTATGAGTGAAGAGTTTAGCTTAGTAGATTGTTACTTAGCCCCACTACTATGGCGTTTACCTGAGTTTGGTATTGAGCTTAATGGTGCTGGTTCTAAAGAGATGAAAGAGTACATGATCCGTTTATTTGAACGTGAATCATTCCAAGCTTCGTTAACTGAAGCTGAGCGTGAGATCCGTTTATAATGACGCCTAATCGTCCTTATTTATTACGTGCTTTTTTTGATTGGATAGTCGATAACGATTGTACGCCGCATATTGTGGTGGACGCTGGTTTTGCAAATGTGCAAGTGCCTACACAGTTTGTGCAAGATGGACAAATTGTGCTGAACATTAGCCCATCTGCAGTTACACAGTTTTCGTTAGACTTAACTCAACTTAGTTTTAACGCGCGTTTTGGCGGTCAGCCAATGCAAGTTTATGTACCTTTAGGTGCTGTGCTTGCAATTTACGCTCGCGAAAACGGCGAAGGTACAGTCTTTACTGCAGACGAGTTTGTAGAGGACGAAGACGAGTTTGATGAAGGTCTAGAAAGTGTTGATTCATCAGAGTATATAGATGAAACACCACCAGAAAAACCTGAAAAGAAAAAAGGCTCGCATTTACGTGTTATAAAATAATATGTAGATTACAAAAAAACCGCTTAAAAGCGGTTTTTTTATTGCTGTAATTTAGTGACTTTTAATTAATATATTCAAATACCTTTACAACGCGCTCAACGCCCGACACATTACGTGCAATATTAACTGCGCGATTAGCTTCATCTTGAGACACCAAGCCCATTAAATACACCTCAGCGTTTTCTGTAACCACTTTAATGTTATTGCTGCTAATATCTTTAGTTGCTAGTAACTGCGCTTTTACCTTGGAGGTAAGCCATGAGTCGTGTGTTTGAGTGGTTATACCAATATTTGAACCAATACGAAGTTGGTTATGAATTTTACGAATGCCAGCAATTGACTCTACGGTTATTTGCGCTTCGTTTTTCATTTCTTGGTTAGCAACTTGACCAACAAGTAAAACAATACCATTAACACTTATAGTGTTAACTCGAGCTGATTTTTCTAGGCGTTCAACTTCACTAATAGCAATGCTGGCTTTAATTTCTATATTGTTATCATCAATTTGTGAGCCAATGGTGCGACGGTCATTTGCAGCGGTTACTGCACTGGCTGTACCGGCTACAACAGCTGCGGCGCAGCCTTGTAATAAAACAACGGTGCCTAATACGATGAGAGAGCGTTTAAACATAATTTTCATCCTGAGGGAAAAGCGTTAAATCTATGAGTTCACTTAAACAGTGTAAGTTAGTTAAATGCGACTCTATAATTCGGCTAGGGCGTTTAGACGGTGTTCTTATTTCAACATCATTAGGGCCAAGTAAACCCACTAATTCACCCCCGTCGTCACCCACCATAACAATGACCTTCATATCGCGTGTGAGTGCAGCTTCAACGGCTGAAATGACTTGTTTTTCATTGCCATTAATTGCTAATACCAATAGTAAGTCACCTTGCTGAGCAAAAGCACGGATTTGGCGAGCAAATGTGTCGTGATCATCACTGTGATTGTTTTGCCCAAGATTTATATTTTCTTGTGATAAAGCAATAGCAGGTAAGCAAGGACGCTCTGTTTCATAGTGATTAATCAATATCCCCGCCATGTGTTGCGCAAGCATATGACAGTTAGCTGTTCCGCAACAAATTAACTTATTACCATTAATTAGGCTTTGTGCAATTGTAAATGCGGCCGATTCAAGTGCACTGGGTAGGACTTCTCCAGCAGCTATTTGAACTTGAATACTTTCTGTAAAAATTTCTTTTATTGTGTCTTGCATAGCCTACCAATTTATTTTTAGTATTTTAAAATACGTTTTTAAGCCAATTATATGTAGGAGATGATTCTCCAGTTATGGCTACATAGTCAATTCTTAATGCCTGATTTGTTAAGTTTTTAGCCGCTAAGTAATGATAAATACTGCGTTTAAGCCGTGCTTGCTTTTGTGCACTGAGCGCATAATTAGCACCGCCTCGAGCGTTATTTTTGCGAAACTTCACTTCTACAAATACAAGGGTGTTTCCCTCTTTCATAATAATATCGAGCTCACCAAAGGGGCAGTAATAATTACGCTCTATAGGCTTTAACCCTTGCGACACTAGGTATTTTTGCGCTTGTAGCTCGTAGTACTGACCTTTTTCACGACTATTTTGCCACAGCTCTTTAAACCACGACATGTCGCCCCCTTAACTTAATAAAGTCTAATTTAAAGTTTGCACACCACTGGCTGACTGCATAAACAAGGGCACAGGGCGCTGTGTTTTAAGCTGAACGGGCTTAATTTGGCGATTAGTATATTGCGCCCAATCAAGCACTCGTTGTATGTGGCCATTACTATTAACTGATAACTTACCGCTCAAACCACTAAATTGATTACCAGGCATTAAGCTCAATTGCCTAATATCATTAATAACTAGTACTGCATCGTATGCCATAGCGAATAAGCGTTGGCTTATGTCGGCTTGCTCAGGCCAAAGGGTGTTGTACTGCTCACGTAAATTATGTTGTTTTATTTGCGAGTTAAGCATCCAAGGTAACTCTGTAAAGTAGAGTCCATCTAGATCGCCTTTATCGGTCGAATCTATCTGTTTGCTATGACTTTTAGAACTGGCATAAAGCGGGATCCGTTGTGCAAACGTACTAATGTTAACGTCAAGATAAGGCTTAATTAAACGGGTCTCTGTAGCATCACCTAAAATATAAATGACATCAATATCACTGCGTGAGCGTGTTTCACTCTCAACTTCTTGCTTAAATAATGCTTTGATTGTTTTTATACGCTCTTTAGATTTGTCCACTTCTAATAAGTTAGTAATGGTTTTAGGCATGTCTTGGTTGTTTTCATAAAAACCAATTTGAGGTTTAGTCTCGCTATAGCGTTGCCATTGCTGATTAAAAAAATCAACTAAACGCTGGCCATTATTGTTTTCTGGGGCAAGTAACATAGGTTTTTGGTATCCCATAGCCAGAAAATGCTCTAATGCTTGTTCTACCTCATGCTCAGGATTTAACGCAAAATAATAATGTTGAAGCGAAATAGTGTTTCCGTCGAATGTATTCAAATGTAGTGTTGGAATGTTAATCAGTGTTTCAGCAGCTGTTAGCTTATCTATATTTGCTTTAAGTAGTGGGCCAACTACAAAATCAGGATTTATTTGATCAAGCTTTGCAGCAATTTCTGCAGTACTTAAATTCTCATCAATAAAAATAGCTTCATTAATGTTTTGTTTGTCTAAGGCCGCCAGAGCACCAGCTTTTAATGCATTTCCTAGTCTTTCGTTTGGGCCAGACTGAGGAAATAAAAGCACTAGACGATCAATATTTAAAGATGCTAACTCAACAAAACCTCCGTCTTGTTTAGGTAAAACAGTGGCAGCAGGGTGCCCTACGTAACGACGTCGCCAGTTATTAATTGCTTGGTCAAGTTCTACACCGCTACCTGCATATACTTGGTGGTATAGAGCAAGGTTTACCCAGCCTTGTTGAATAACAGAGCCGCGGTTAAAACGCTCCAATGCATAGGAAGATAACTGTTTTAGGTTATCCCATAACTGTTGCTCGAGTTGCGGGATGTCAATTTTACTTTTTGCAGATGTCTCAGATGCTCTAAAAAAGTAGGGAGCTGCTTTTTTTGGAAAATTTTGTGAGGCATAAATGCTAGCTGTTAAAAACTGATGCCATGCAAAGTGCTCAGGCTGTGTTAGTTGCCCATCTAACGATTGTAAAATAATTAAAGCCTGGTCATTTTTATTTTGTTGTTTCTGCGCGTATGCAATATAAAGACGATTTTGAGTTTGATCGACACTTGCTGTTAGCTCAAGGTCGCTACCGATTTGCTCTAATAATGGCCAGTTTTTTTCAGAAATAGCGGCATCACGTGCGCTATACAATAATTGTATTTTGTCAGCACCTTGACGATTTACGGCTAATTGATAGATAGATTGCGCACTGGTTGCTTGATTTTTTAGCGCATTAGCACTGCTGCTGAAGTTATCGCTTTTTTTAATTGGTTTTTCGGTTGTGCTACACGCCGATAACCCTGACAATATAATTAATAGACCAACTAGTTTAAGTCGCACAATGATTTCCCAATACGTTAACGCGATTTGCTTATATTACTGACTGACGCAGGAGACCTCAATGTTAAATGAGGAGAATTCACATAAAATTGGCACTCTTTACATTGTTGCCACCCCAATTGGCAATTATGACGACTTAAGTCAGCGTGCAATCGCGACATTATCGCAAGTTGACTTAATCGCTGCTGAAGATACTCGCCACACCGGCAAGCTGCTCAGCCATTTTGGTATTAAAGCAAAAACATTTGCATTACATGATCACAACGAAAAACAAAAAGCGCAGCAAATTATTGATCAACTAAATCAGGGGTTAAATATAGCCTTAGTGTCAGATGCTGGTACGCCGCTCATTAGTGACCCAGGATATGCGGTTGTAAACTTATGCCGTGAACAAGGCGCAAGCGTAACCCCTGTGCCTGGTGCATGCGCTGCTATAACCGCAGTGTGTTGTTCAGGTTTACCTACTGACCGCTTTCAGTTTATTGGCTTTACGCCCGCTAAAAGTAAAGCGCGCCAAGACTTTTTCATCGAAGCGGTAAACTCAGGTATTACCAGCATTATGTATGAAAGTACACACCGTATTATGGCAAGCCTTGACGATTTAGAAACTGCGCTTGGCAGTGAACAGCAGGTGGTGTTTGCTAAAGAGCTCACCAAAACCTTTGAAACTTTTTTTAATGGAACGGTAACTGAGCTTAAGCAGTTTTTAACTGACGATCCTACTAAGCAACGCGGCGAAATTGTACTCATGCTGCCGGGCAAACCCAAGCTTGTAGACGATATTCCACCTGAGGCTCGTAAAATGTTGGCTCTACTTGAAAAAGAAATGCCAATGAAAAAAGCGTGTGGTGTTGTAGCCGACTACTTTGGGATGAAGAAAAATGCACTATACAAAACAATTATTGAAGAAAAAGAGTAAATATTACTGCGCTTGGCTTTAGCGTCATGTATACTGCGCGCCGAGTTAGCCAAGATAATCGCTGCCTGTGACGAAAATGATCAGGGGGAGGAAAGTCCGGGCTCCATAGGGCAGAGTGCCAGCTAACGGCTGGGGGGCGTGAGCCCACGACAAGTGCAGCAGAGAGAAGACCGCCAACCTAGGTTGGTAAGGGTGAAAGGGTGTGGTAAGAGCGCACCGGGCCGCTAGTAATAGTCGGTTGCAAGGTAAACTCCACTCGGAGCAAGACCAAATAGGGTTCCTTATGGCGTGGCCCACGTTGGAACCGGGTAGGTTGCTTGAGCCATAGAGCGATTTATGGCCTAGACGAATGATTATCACTTTCTTCGGAAAGGACAAAACCCGGCTTATAGGCTGACTCACTCATTCAATAAAAAGCCCGCAGTTAACACTGCGGGCTTTTTTGTGTCTAAATTTTATTAATCTAAATAATATTTTTCCCTTGCTCTGGATCCCTTGACTGCTCTGCCTGTTCGCGTATTTCGTCGGTATCGCTGCTTACATCGTTAAGCGTTAAGGTTTGTTCATGTGTCTCAGACCTTACCTCAGTATTTGAATCTTGCTTGGGTATTGAGTTTATAAAATCTGTACTTGAACTAGTTAATAAAATCCGTTCTCGGGCATCATCCGGCATACTAATATTTTGTTCGGTAAACTCATTGACTAATTCACGCATTATTTGAGAGCTTACTTTTAGGGGGCTGTGCTGTTGCCCATTTACCCAAAAATATAAAATAAAGTTTATGGTTGATGAGCCTAAATTCTTTATAAGTACTTGTGCAGGGGGATCGCTTAATACCGCGGCTTGTTGATTTATTATATTTAGGGCTAGCGTTTGCGCGCTGCGTATGTCGTTATCGTAACCTATACCTATTTCTACTTTACCGCGCATTTTTGGGTTGGCAGTTAAATTTTTTATGGTGTTTTTATACACTGTAGCATTAGGAATTTGAATGTGGTTTCCATCGTAGTCAACAAGCGTTGTTGCGCGGGCTGTTACTTTTTTGATAACGCCTAAACGTCCATCTACTTCAATGACGTCGTCTATTTTAAACGGGCGCTGCACACTTAAAAGTAAGCTTGCGATAAAGTTCTCAGCAATGTCTCTAAAAGCAAAGCCTAATATTAAACCTATTAAACCGGTCCCGCTCATTATAGCTACCGCAAACTCAGTGAGCCCTGCTAAACGTAAAAATAGATACAGGCCTAATAAAATGATTAAAGTGCTAATACCGCGCCTTGCGACAAGTAACACTAGTTTACTATCGGTTACAAACGAGATCGGCTTTGTGAGCAGGCGTGAAAGAGGGCCTGCTGTAAAATAGCTAATAGTGAGCAAGAGTAAACCTAGTAAAAAGGTGGGTAATATTTGCGCTGTAGCGTGAACTAATTGCATGGTTTGGTCATAAAAAAATTGCCATGAAAATACATTTTCATCCATTACGGGGTTTAATGACGGTGTATTGGCAGCCAATTGTAGGTCTGATGCTATTGTAGGCATTGGGTTTCTTCCGTGTTTAGTTACTTTTACTGTAGCAGCAAGTTTAATACCAAACACCTTTTTTAAGTTGGCAGTTATTTTGCTTCATTAAAGTACTAACTATAGTGAGATTAAGTATGAAAAAGCCAAAAAGAGGTCAACATGCAGAGCAACCAGCTCATATTCCAATTAAAGGCTGGTGGGATATTGCAAAGCGTATTTTTGCGCGCATGAGTAAAGACAATTTATCTTTAGTGTCTGCAGGAGTGGCGTTTTATGCGCTACTTGCTATTTTTCCAGCCATTGCTGCTTTGGTTTCTATATACGCTTATTTTGCTTCACCTGTGGAGATCAGTGAGCATCTCAGGCAGTTTACATCCTTAATACCAAGTAGTTCACGTGAACTAATTTTATCGCAAATCTCAGATCTCACACAAAGCTCTCAAACACGTTTAACCTTAGGGGCGTTAGGCACATTATTACTCACTATTTGGAGTAGCTCTAAGGGAAGCCAAGCATTAATTACAGCCTGTAATATAAGTTATCATGAATACGAAAAGCGCTCTTTCTTGAGGGCGCAGCTTGTTCGTTTTATGTTTTCGGTAGGCGCTATTTTAGTCGCTATTTTTGCGCTGTTGATTATTGGTATTTTGCCCATAGTACTAAATTTAGTGGGCCTCAAGGACAGTATTGATTTGTTGATCAAGGTTGTGTCGTGGCCAATACTGGCACTTACGTTTAATTTTGCATTAGTGCTTTTATACCGTTATGCACCGCATAGAAAAGCCGCTAAATGGCGTTGGATAACGCTTGGCTCTGTTATTGCAACCGTATTTTGGATTGTGGCATCTATTGGCTTTTCATTTTATGTATCGCGTTTTTCAAGTTATAACGAAACTTATGGATCGCTGGGTGGGGTGGTGATCATGCTTATGTGGTTATATATAAGTGCGTATATTGTAACCTTAGGTGCCGTTATTAACGCAGAGACAGAGCAGCAAACGGCGAAAGACAGCACAATCGGGCCAGAGAAAGAACTAGGTGAACGCGGCGCTTATGTTGCTGATCATCTGGGTATCAAAAACGATTAATTAACCGCTATTCTGCAGCTATTATTACTGCAAGTTGCTCTTTAAATTCTTGTGCTGCAGGGCCCAATCTATCTGCGTCGTTACACATTAAATATAAGTTAAGAGGACGCGTAGTGCCTTGTTCAAGATTAAGCACTTTGAGGGTATGATCATTAATGAGGTGAGCGACTTGATTGAACGGAAGCCACGCGTAACCTAGGTTTTGGCTCACCATATCAATTGAATTGCGTAAATGGCTGACTGTCCAACGCATATCTGCGCCTAGCCACCCTTCGTCTTGGCTAGTGTGTGTTGCAGAGTCGCGCACTACAATTTGTCGATGTTGTTTTAAATCTCGAAAGCTTAATTGATCTTCGCGCTGGTTAAGTGGGTGATTTGTATGTGCGACGGCAATAAATTCAATGTCTGTTAATTTAATGCAACTAATACCATAAATAGGAACTGATGAAATAGCTAAATCAACAACTGCATTGTTGAGTAATTCGTTGGCACCGGTTAACACGCTTTCAATTAAATCTATTTTTAGCAATGGATAAAGCTCACTTGTTTTAGCAAGCGCTTGGTACAAAATAGGTTGAGGGAATACTTCATCAACTGCTATTTTTAATGTGCTTTCCACACCTTCACTTAGTGTATTTGCAACTGACTCTATTTTATTCGCTTCTTCAATTAAAAACTCTGCGCGGCGCAATATAAGTTTCCCACTTTCAGTTAAAAACGCTTTACGACCTTTAACCTCAAGTAATTTTATTTGCAAAGCCGCTTCTAATTTTTGAACTGCATGATGGACCGTTGACTGGCTTTTGAAAACTGCGGCGCTTGCACCTGCAAACCCGCCATGGTCCACTACGGCTTTAAACATTCGCCATTGATCTAATGTGGGTTTTGCCATTGAAATTCCTGTTAATGCTTTATTTGCCTACGTAACTTGACCGCTTAAAGCGATTATTTATTGCATAACAACAGTGGTTTAATTAAACCCAGGTTTGAGATAAGTTTATTATTCAGCAATCAGTTAACTTAGAAAGCATTACTCTTTTATTAGTGATTAGCGTCATAAAGTCATTTTTATTAAGCGGTTTAGAAAATAAATAGCCTTGTCCATAATCACAGCCAGCTTCAGTTAGTAGCTGGTACTGTAATGGTGTTTCAATGCCTTCTGCTATTACTTTTAAACCAAGCTGATGAGCCATTACAATAATCGCCTCGCAAAGCGAGAGCTCTTGGCTGTTGGCTTTAATATTATCAACAAAGCGTTTATCAATTTTTAAATAATCAGTGTCCATTTCCTGCAAGTAGGCCAGTGAAGAGTAGCCTGTACCAAAATCGTCAAGCGCCAATTGCATCCCCGATTTCACAATTTGTTTGAGGCGCTTTTGTGTAAGTTCCTCAGGGTTAACCATCAAGCCTTCCGTTATTTCTGCAACAATAGACGAGGGGGGAATTTTAGCGGCATCAAGCATGGCATACCAATCATCAATGCCACTATTAGCAGTAGATAGTTGTATAGGCGAGACGTTTATACTTATTTGAAAATCGTTATCTGTAATTTTTTTTATTTCGGTAAGCGTTTCTATTGCTTGCGAAAATACAAATTGCCCAATGGCATTAATTTGTCTTGTTTCTTCAGCAAGTGGAATAAACGCAACTGGGCTTATTAGCCCCTTTTGCGGGTGTTGCCAGCGTATTAAGCCTTCGGCCTTGTGTATATGTAAATCGTTAAGCGACACGATAGGCTGATAAAATAATTCAAACTGGTTATATTCTATTGCACAGCGCAAGTCTTTCAGTAAATGCATGCGAGCCTGTGCGTGCTCTCTCATATCCCGAGAGAAAAACTCAAAGCCATTTCGACCATTACTTTTTGCTTTATACATAGCCTGATCGGCTGCTTTTAGTAATTGCTCAGTATTTTCACCATCATCAGGTGCACAGGCAATACCCATACTGGCACTTATAAACACTTCTTCATTATCTATATGTAATGCAGACGATAAGCTTTGCAAAATATTACTAGCAATCTGGTTGATATGGCGGGTACTTTTAACCTGATTAAATACAATAACAAATTCATCGCCGCCAATACGCGCAACAAATTCGGCATTTTTAGCTGAATTAACAATACGCTGTGACACTAGCTTTAATAAGTTGTCTCCGTAGTGGTGGCCTAAAGTGTCATTGATATCTTTAAAGTGATCAATATCTAAAAGCATGACCACAAAGGTTTCATTTTCATTCTTAGAATTAGAAAACTGTTTATTAAGTCTTTTTTTAAGCTCTAATCGATTTGGCAAATCGGTTAAATGATCGAAATGAGCTTGCCGCCAAATTGTTTTATTTGCTTGGATTTTTTCAGTTAAATCAGTAAAAATAGCGATTCGACGGGCGGGGTTATTATTTTCATCGTAAACCGTGTCTATGTTTAACCATTCAGTGAACAGCACTCCATCTTTTTTACGATTTATAATTTCACCTTGCCAACGGCCTGTCGCATTTATTGATGCCCAAATCTTTTCATAAAACTCTTTTGAGTGCTCCCCTGATGAAAGTATGCGGGTAGAGTGGCCAATCACTTCATCTTTCGAATATTGTGTTGTTTCACAAAAAGCAGGGTTTACATCAAAAATAATACCGTTGGCATCTGTAATTGCCATACTTTCACTACTATTGCCGTAAACAAGAGATGCTAAGTGAAGCGAGTCTTCATTTACTTTTCGTTGGCTGATATCACGTAGCACAAGTATTAACTCATCGTTCTTTTCAAGATGATTGATATGAGCTTCAAAGTAATGAGTGGTTATGCCTGTACTTATTTTAAAATCAAATGTGATGACGTCTTTGCGAGTAGATGCTTCATTTAAAATTTGTTTAGCGATATCGGTTGGTAAAATATCTAATAATTTTTTCGGTGATTTATTGTTAGCTGAAAATAGCGGGATAATAGTGCCACTAATATTAAGTACTTTACCTAGGTTATTTAACCTAAGGTACATATCGGGCAGAGCATTTAATAACCCCGTTAGTTCGTCATGTTTATTTTTTAAATCGGCTTCTGTTTGCAAACGAGTCTCAGCCATTACTTCAAAGCGTGAATATAAAGCGGACAGCTCGGGACTATTAGGCTTAATTTTTTTAGTTGGCATATTGCCTTGTGCTAATAGGTCGGTTGCTTGGGCAAGTTCTTCAATGGGGTAAAAAATACTTTTCCTGATAATACGATGCCCAATAAAAGCAATAGTTAAAATAGCGCTAAAAAATAAAATAATAGTTTCTAAAAAGTGTGTATTTGCGCGAGCAATATACTTATCAGTGGGTGATGTAATGTAAATTTCTAAATTATTGTTATTAATATCGTTATAAATAGTCGCGCGATGAAAAATTTGATTTACATTGTTTGCGTCTTTAAACATAGCAAGTGAGTTATCGCCATGTAAAAAGTGTTTGTTGTTTATTTTTTCCCCCAAAGGGAGCAATGAATTCGGGTAACTTGCCAGCACAAGGCCATTAGAATCAGCAATAACAGCCTTAGAACCGTTTGGAAACTCGGCTTTGTTCAAGGCTGTATTCCACCAGTTAAGCGCAATAACTGTAACAACAACCCCCTTCAATTGCCCTCGCTCACTAATAATAGGGGAAGCAAAGTTAACACTGGGTGCTTGAATGCTTCGATCGTATTGAAAATATCCAATTGAAAAGCTTTTATTTGCTATGGCATTTTTAAAGTATTGCCTATCACTAATAGAAACATTTTTTACTATGCCATTGGTTACACACATTAAGTTTCCTTTAACATCTACCACACCAATGTTGGCAACATTATTATAGAGAGTGTGTGTTTGGTGAAAATACTCAGGGCAGGTTGAAGGGAGGTTTGTGTCGTCAGCAATCGTGTTTGCTAGAAATTGAGTGAGCTGCTCAGTTTCGCTAATCATTGCGGTTTGCTGGTGGGTTAAGTGTTTTGCAATATTAACGACTCTCTCCTGGCTTTTTTCTATTGCAGCCTCACGCTCAGCCCATAGAGCTAAAAATGTCACAACGATGCCCGGAATACTGATAACAATAAGTAGTCGATAAAGTTGGCTTTTGAGAGATGAAGTTAAGATACCCTGTCCCTTTTTTGAGTAAATTTA
The DNA here is from genome assembly GCF_001468485.1 of Pseudoalteromonas sp. H71. Classification (GTDB taxonomy): domain Bacteria; phylum Pseudomonadota; class Gammaproteobacteria; order Enterobacterales; family Alteromonadaceae; genus Pseudoalteromonas. Next base: position 339,444 of record NZ_LODI01000001.1, on the reverse strand, counting down.
GTGGTGATTGTAGTCAATAAATTATAAAAAAACCATATTTTATAAGTTGTTATAAAAAAATATTTCACCATTAAAACATTCTATATAAACGAACGATTAGCTCGATATAAAGACATGGTTGTTTTGTTTTTTCAGTGCTTTAATGAGTATAGATAATATTTCATATAGTGATTTAAAAAATGAATATAGCAAAAATATTAACGTCTTATGCAACACAAGATGGCGATGGTGTCAGTATAAGTCGTATACCTGGATTCGATGGTAAATACCTTGACCCGTTTTTAATGATCGATGAGCTTAAGTCAGATAACGAAGCTGATTACATGGGTGGTTTTCCTGCACACCCGCACCGAGGTATGGAAACGTTTACTTATATCATTAAAGGTGGATTTGAGCATCAAGATCAAATGGGTAATAAAAAAGCGATCAGAGCAGGCGATGTGCAATGGATGAGCACAGGCAAAGGGGTGATCCATAGTGAAATGCCTTTAGCTGATGCCAAAGATGGACTTCATGGTTTTCAAATTTGGATCAATATGCCAAGCACAGAAAAAATGCGCGATCCGATTTACCAAGACACAACGCAACATCCGGCTCCAACGTTTAAAAATAAAAGTGGCGTAACACTGACTGCCCTTGCTGGTTCATGGCAATTTGAAGCTGTCGAATTAACATCAAGTATTCAAAAGCTTTCAGCAAATGCCGCTTTAGCTGATGTAACTTTACCTGACGGTCAGCTGTTAAAGCTAGCCCCGTTAAAACAGCAAAATGTGATGCTTTACGTACATTCTGGGTCGCTTATTACGAAAGATAATCAAACACTCAAGGCGGGTAAGTTACTAATTTTAGAACCTGGTAGTGATATTGAGATAGCAACGCAACATGGCGCAGGTGTATTAATTTTAGCGGGTGATCCGCTTAAGCAACCCATTGCACATATGGGGCCATTTGTTATGACTACACAGGCCGAAATACATCAAGCCATTCGTGATTATCAAAATGGTGAATTTGGCACACTTATTTAATTTTTGAGGAGCAAATAATGGGATTACTCGTTAATGGTCAATGGCAAGATAAATGGTATGACACAGATTCAAGCGACGGAAAGTTTGAGCGAGAGGCTGCGCAATTACGAAATTGGATCACGCCTGACGGTAGCGCAGGAAAAACGGGTGAAGGGGGATTTAAAGCTGAGGCTGGGCGTTATCATTTATATGTTTCGCTAGCGTGTCCTTGGGCACACCGCACGCTTATTTTTCGAACTTTAAAAAAACTTGATGAGCTTATATCTGTATCGGTTGTAAGCCCCGATATGTTAGCTAATGGCTGGGAGTTTGATCAAAATAACTACAGTACCGGAGATGCTTTGTTTGCCAGTGATTACTTACATCAAGTTTACACTAAAAATAATTCTAGTTACTCAGGGCGAGTAACCGTTCCTGTATTGTGGGACAAAAAACAAAACAAGATAGTGAGTAATGAATCTGCCGATATAATACGTATGTTTAATAGTGCATTTAACGAAATAACAGGTAACAAAGACGATTACTACCCTGAATCGCTTCGCAGTGAAATAGATGAACTAAATGCATTAGTCTATCCAAATATTAATAACGGTGTATATCGAGCTGGATTTGCAACAGCAAAACACGCTTACGAGCAGGCATTTGATGATGTGTTTAATGCACTCGACAACGTTGAAAAAATATTGAGTAAAAAACGCTACCTTGTGGGCGACAAAATAACGGAAGCAGATTGGCGTTTATTTACAACGTTAATAAGGTTTGATTGTGTATACGTAGGGCATTTTAAATGCAACTTGCGCACAATTGAGAGTTACCCTTCGTTAAGCGGGTACCTAAGGGATTTATACCAAGTTGAGGGGGTTGCAAATACGGTTGATTTTTATCATATCAAACGACATTACTATTTTAGCCACACTATGATCAATCCAACCCAAATTGTACCAAAAGGGCCCAAAATTGATTATTTACAGGCGCATGGTAGAGGTTAATTAACCAATTAACCTAAGCAGCCAGCCGTATTTTCTTATAAGGCTGGTTTCGCTTTTGCCTGACTGAACGGCGACGCCAGCTATAAATGCGCTGCTTAAGCCCACTTTGCTGGCAGCAAAACGCTTTAATCGATATATAAAAGCGGCTTGATGTTGTCGTTTTAGCTCGCTTTGTAAGTCCATCTGTTTAGTCAGCGCTTTTACACACTCATCGGGGTTTTTAATTAATATATCAACTAACATATTAATATCCTTATAAGTTTAATAATTGCTTAATGCTTCGAATTGTTTTGCTAAACCCTATTTTGTTGCTTAAATAAACGGTGCTTTTCCATAACCAAATCAAACACGCCACTTGCAGAAATGTCGCGGTTGCAATGCTAAGCCATACAGAACCAAATAAGTCATATATTCCATAGCCAATCGCGCCAAGCACTCCCGCCCACAACAAAACCAAACCACTGGCAAAACAGCCTAAAAATATAGAGGTCAGTGCAAGCGATCTTAACGATAAGCGCCACTCAGCTTTCGCAAGTTGGTGGGTGATCTTTCCTTGAGTATGATAATCATCCTTGAGCTGTTTTGAATACGTTAAAAGTTTTGCGATGTGATCTTGCCAATCATCCTTTTGATACTGTTGATCAGTAGTTTGGTTTTGCGCTGTACCGTCCTTGGTTGTGCTTGAGTGGAAATCTTCCATCAGATTTTACTTACGACGAAACAGTGAAGTAATTAACATACCCGCTGCAAACGCAATACCTGCAGTTGCTAGGGGGTTTTCAGATGCAAAAGCACGTGTTTTAGCTGTGCACTCACTCAGTTTTTCGCGGGCAATTAACTGCTTTTCACTCAGTGCTTCAGCTGAACTTGATGCACCTTTCCTTACACTACTTTCAGCTGTTGCTGCTTTTGTAGAAAGTGCATCAACAGCATCATGAGCAGCTGATGTTGCTTTTTCTGTCAGTGGGGCATCGGTCGTTTGTGCCTTAGTGTCAGACTTAATATCTGTAGTCGTATTTTGCTTATTTGTTGCAGTAGCCATAATCAATCCTTAATGAGTAAAAGTATTTAAGTAGTGTATTGATAGAAGCAACAATCAAACCACACTATGTAATTTTCTTAATTCATTGATTTTAAGTACTATTTTGTTTTTTAGTGAACCACTTTAAATATATAATAAAAACGAAGCAGTAACTCTTACCACCAACCTAAGTAAATATTACAAAGTGGGTAAAACCCACTAAAAAATTGTAATTATTCATTGTTTATTCAGTAATCAAACCATGTAAACAAAAGGTTATTAAAGTAGATAAAAATATTTTTTTGTTTGTATCTCCACTTTTTCCCACGTAATTCAACCGCTTCGCCTGAACCCTTATTTTTTCTAGCTTAGAGACTCGTTAAAGGAGGTCAGCTTACTTGACAAAAAGGCTTGTCAAGCCCTAAACTGGAGCACTGTGGTAAAAAGTGGTTTTTAGTGGATCAAACTGGATCAGCATAGTTCATAGCTGATTAAAATAATTTAAAGCAGGCTAATTATGTTCCGTGGCGCGAGTTCACTGAGTTTGGATGATAAAGGACGTTTTGCGGTGCCGACCAAGTACCGAGAATCTCTGCTATCTGAAGATCAGGGTACAGTGATTTGCACCGTCGCGTTAAATGAGCCGTGCTTATGGTTGTATCCATTGGCTGAATGGCAAGAAATAGAAAGTCGTTTAGCTAAAATTTCCAACATGAATCCACGTGCCCGTCGAATGCAACGCATGTTGCTAGGCAATGCGACAGAGTATCAACTTGATAAAAATGGTCGAATTTTGTTAGCGCCGTCGTTGCGTGCGCATGCAGACCTTGGCAAAAAGATAATGCTAGTAGGGTTAATGAATAAATTTGAAATTTGGGATGAAGCGCGTTGGAACGAACAGATGCGCCAAGACACTGAGCTTGAAAGGCTAGGTGATTTTGAGCCTAATTCAGATTTAGATAACTTTACACTCTAACGGCACAAAAAAAAGGCAAACAATAGCTAATGACAGCGCAATTTGAACACGTATCCGTTTTGATGGACGAAACCATTGATGCCCTAGCAATTAAGCCAGACGGCATTTACATGGATGGCACATTTGGACGAGGCGGTCATTCAGGTCAAATACTTGCACGTTTAGGCGATGCAGGACGCTTACAAGCGATAGACCAAGATCCACAAGCTATAAAGTCGGCTGAAAAATTTGCTGATGATGGCCGTTTTGCTATTGCACACACTCGATTTTCAAAACTATACGATGTAGCAGAGCAAAACGATCTTATTGGTAAAGTGGATGGCATTTTATTAGATATTGGCGTGTCATCTCCACAGCTTGATGACGCTGAGCGTGGTTTTAGCTTTATGAAAGATGGCCCACTTGATATGCGTATGGATCCAACAAGTGGCCGAAGTGCTGCTCAGTGGTTAGCAGAGGCTGAGTTAGACGATATTACCCACGTGATTAAAAAGTTGGGTGAAGAAAAGTTCGGTAAGCGTATTGCACATAAAATTTTAGAAACGAGAGAGCACACACCCATTACTACCACTAAGCAGCTTGCAGATTTAGTTGATGAAGCTGTACCGGTAAAAGATAAGTTTAAGCATCCTGCAACACGCACTTTTCAGGCTATTCGTATTTATATAAACAGTGAACTTGAAGAGATTCAAACAGCATTACAGTCTGCCGTTAAAGTGCTTAAACCAGGTGGTCGCTTAGTGGTTATTTCGTTTCACTCGCTAGAGGATCGCATAGTAAAACAATTTATTCGAAAACAGAGTAAGGGAGAAGCATTACCCAGAGGTCTGCCTTTAACCGACGCACAAATAAATCAAAATCTGACGTTAAAAGCAGTGGGTAAAGCTATTAAACCAAGTGTTGAAGAAGTTGCACGTAATCCGCGTTCGCGAAGCTCTGTACTTAGGATTGCTCAGAGGTTGGGATGAATACAAAAGCAAATCATCGTCAACCTCCCAATTTATTTTTCGAAATAATTAAAGGCCTGGGTGCTAATAAGCTGACCTTGGCCTTGTTGGTTACGATATTTGTTTCTGGTTTTAGCGTAGTGCAAGTTACGCATTTAGCGCGCGGGCAATTAATTGAACAAGATATGTTACTGCAAGAGCGTGATGAACTTGATTTAGAGTGGCGATACTTACTAGTTGAGGAGGAGTTTTACTCTCAACATGCGCGTATCGAAGAAGTAGCAACCTCGCAACTAAAAATGAAAAGACCGACAAGTCAGGATGAACAGGTAATTATATTAAAATGAGAAATCGAGGCAAAAAACCAGTTAACAACTTAATTACATGGCGCTTTATGCTCGTGTGCTCGGTTGTACTTTTGGTGTTTGTAACGCTCGTATCTCGTGCTGCTTATTTACAAGTAATTGAACCTGATAAAGCACGTTCAGAAAGTGATAAACGCACAGTACGTGTTGAAAAACTACACGTACAACGCGGAATGATTTTTGACCGCAATGGCAAAGAACTCGCGGTAAGTGTACCTGTTGTGAGTGTATATGCTGACCCTAAAGCGTTGCATAAATCGCTTGTATCTAAAGTTGTTAGACAAGCGCGTAAAAATGGCGAGGATAAACAAGCACTGTTAGATAATGCGGTAGAGCTAAACAAGCGCACCGCGCAGTATTACAAAAACGATTTACGTTGGCGCGAACTAGCTGATGTATTACGTATTGACCAGAAAAAAATTAACGCCCGCCTTTTAAATGATCCAAGTCGTCGCTTTGTTTATCTAAAGCGACAGGTAACCCCTGCAGTTGCTGATTATATTGGCAGCTTACGTCTTCCTGGTATTCATTTATTGGATGAGTCTAAACGTTATTATCCGGCCGGCGAAGTAACTGCGCATATTATTGGTTTTACCAACATCGATGGTAAAGGAATTGAAGGCATTGAAAAGCTCTACGAAAACGCTTTAACTGGTGAAGAAGGTCGTCGCACAATTAGAAAAGATGCTCAAGGCCGTGAAGTACAAGTGCTAGATGAGCGTGAACGTGTAGAGCCCGAAAGCATTCAACTAAGTATCGATCAACGTATTCAGGCAATTGCTTATAAAGCCGTAAAGTCAGCGGTTTTATCTTATAAGGCTACATCGGGTTCAGCCATGGTGGTTGATGTTAAAACCGGTGAAGTACTGGCCATGGTTAATAGTCCATCTTTTAATCCAAATAACTTAACCGATGCAGCTCCACATAAACGCAGAAATCGCGCTATTACTGATTTGTTCGAACCGGGTTCAACCGTTAAGCCACTGGCCATTTTAGCTGGGCTAGACTACGGCGCAATTCAAGCCGATGAACAAATAGACACCTACCCAGGTTGGATGCGTTTAGGCGGAAGTTTAGTCCAAGATACGCGTAACCATGGTGAAATGTCACTGCGAGAAATACTAAAATATTCGTCAAATATGGGGGTGACTAAAGTCACTCAGCTGGTACCAAAAGACTACCTGGTAGGTTTATTCCAAAAGGTTGGGTTCGGATCTGATTCAGGCACCGGTATGGTTGGTGAAAGCAGTGGTTTATTTTACCCAAACCGTCGTTGGTCTGATCACGAAATTGCTGCATTGTCATTTGGTTACAATATTGCTGTTAGTACTGCGCAAATGGCTCGCTTTTATGCCATGTTAGGTGCCGGAGGGGTCAATAGGCCACTCACTGTGTTAAAGCAAGATTCCGTCCCTGAAGGGGATCGTGTGTTTCAACAGCAAGATGTTGAAGCGGTAGTACACATGATGGAAAGCGTATTTGAAAGTGGCGGAACAGCACACAACGTTAAAGTTGATGGTTATCGTGCTGCAGGTAAAACGGGAACTTCTAAAAAAGCCGCAGTAGGTGGCTACGGTGATGAATATGTTGGTTATTTTGCGGGCGTGGCGCCAGCAAGTAATCCGCGTTTAGCTGTGGTAGTAATGATCAATGAACCTGGCGGTGATGTGTACTATGGAGGTGCCACTGCAGGCCCTGCATTTGCAGAAATCGTTTCTAACGCATTAAGAATATTAAACGTCGCACCCGACAAGGAAGAAGTTGCGTTCGTAAAAGGCAAAAAGAATGATGCGTGATTTAAAAACCATTTTAAAATATATCGAAATAGATGCACCCTCGCAGTTAGTTAATCATTTGCGATTGGATAGCCGAGACGTCAACCCAGGCGATGTATTTGTAGCAATAAAAGGCCATGAGTTAGATGGCGGGCAGTTTATAGCTAAAGCAATTGAAAATGGTGCAGTGGCAGTTATTGCTGATAGACTTTGCGAGTTCGAAGTTGAATTTGACCCGCTTTACTTAGTGTCTGAGCTTGATAAAAAACTGGCTGAACTTGCAAGTCGATTTTACAACCAGCCTAGCCATAGTCTTGATTTAATTGGAGTAACTGGTACAAACGGTAAATCGACCACCACGGCTATGATTGCTCACCTAGCGCAGTACTGTAATACGCAGTCAGCAATTATTGGTACGCTAGGTTTCGGTCATCCAGAGAATTTAACGCCGCTGATAAACACCACGCCTTCGGCAGTCGATTTACAACACATCTTAAGTGACTTACATCAAGCGGATAAAAAATTGGTGGCAATGGAGGTATCGTCGCATGGTCTCGTGCAGCATCGTGTAGAACGGTGTCTGTTTAAAGCCGCTGTGTTTACTAACCTTTCTCGCGATCACTTAGATTACCATGGCGATATGGCAAGTTATGGTGATGCAAAGCTCATGCTATTTCGCGATTTTGATCCACAGCTTGTCGTACTAAATCAAGACGACAACCAAGCAGAGCAGTGGCTTGAAAAATACGATTTTAATCATTTAATTTGCTACGGACGAAAAAATTTAGCACCTAAAAATGCACAGTATGTGTACTTTTCAGATGTTGATTATTCGGCTGAAGGTATTTCGGCGCAATTATCTACAAGCTGGGGTGATATTAAGGTAAAATCGCCGCTGTTTGGTGAATTTAATCTTTATAACCTAACGGCTGCTTTAGCAACATTACTTGGTTTGGGTTATCCACTAAAACAGCTTATTGCAGGTTGCTTACAACTTCAACCTGTAGCAGGAAGAATGCAGGCATTTAGTGCTGTGGGTAAACCAACCTGTGTAGTGGATTATGCGCATACGCCAGAAGCACTTGCTTTGGCACTACAAGCGTTGCAAAAACATGTACCTGGTGGTGTTAGCTGCGTGTTTGGTTGTGGTGGTGATAGAGATAAAGGCAAGCGAGCTTTGATGGCACAAGCTGCTGAAAAAAATGCTAACAAAGTTATTATCACCAGTGATAATCCTCGCTCAGAAGAGCCTAATGCAATAATTGCAGATGTGTTGGCTGGTTTAGAGCATCCTCAAAAGGCCCATTCAGACGCCGATAGAGCACGTGCAATAAGCTATGCAATTAATAATGCGCCCTCGGATGAGGTGGTTTTAATTGCCGGTAAAGGCCATGAAAATTATCAAATTATAGGCAATGAACGTATCGACTTTTGCGATCGTCAATTTGTACAAAAACAACTAATAAAAACAGGTAGAGGGACTCAAACATGATCCCGATGGATTTTGATTGGTTAGCCAATGTGCTAACAACTGATTATCAAGGTGATAATCAGCAAGTGCTTAACATAAATACAGATACTCGCACAGTATGCGAAGGTGACGTGTTTTTAGCACTGAAAGGGCCAAATTTTGATGGTCACAAATTTATCACTGAAGCAAAACAAAAAGGCGCTATAGGCGTTATCGTCGATCATAAAGTCGATGTTGATATTGCCCAGTTTGTAGTGAAAGACACACGTATTGCATTAGGAGTTATTGGCACCGCTGTTATGGCCCAAGTGGCACCTAAAACAATCGCTATTACCGGCAGTGTAGGTAAAACCACTGTAAAAGAAATGTGCGCGGCTATTTTATCTGTACATGGCGATGTGCTGGCAACAAAAGGTAATTTTAATAACGATATTGGCGTACCTCTAACGTTATTGCGTTTAGAGCCGCAGCACCGTTTTGCTGTAATAGAGCTTGGTGCAAATCATTTAGGTGAAATTGCATACACAACGGCAATGGCAAAGCCAGACGTAGCGGTAGTGTGTAACGTAGCACCAGCACATTTAGAAGGCTTTGGTAGCTTAATGGGGGTGGCCAAGGCAAAAGGCGAAATTTTTGATGGCCTAAAAGAAGATGGCGTAGCCATAATTAATTGCGATAGTGAGTTTAGTCAATATTGGCTAGATAAGCTTGAAGGACGAAATATAAAGCGTTTTTCAACGTCTGAAAAACTTGATATTTGGGCTGAAGATATAAGCTTGGATGCCAATGCACGTGCAAGCTTTACCTTGTGTACAAAACAAAAAAAGGTACCTGTTACCCTAGCACTACCGGGCAAACATAATATTGGTAATGCGCTTATTGCTGCTGCGCTGACAAGCGAGCTTGATGTAACTTTAGAAGATATTGCCAGCGCTTTGGCGACAATGGGCGATGTAAAAGGACGTGTTAACTTAATAGAAGTGTCTGATCTGCTCACCGTGGTTGATGATACCTACAATGCTAATGTTAAATCGGTTAAGGCTGCCATTGACTTACTGAGTGATATGCAAGGTCACCGTATTTTAGCGTTGGGCGATATGGGAGAGCTTGGCGAAGATGCACGTAAATACCATCAAGAAGTGGGTGAATATGCGCTTCAAAAAGGCATTGATGAGTTATTTACTTTAGGTGTGTTGAGTAAGTGTGCCAGCGATGTGTTTGAGCTGCCTAATCGTCACTTTTCAAACCGCGATCAGATGCAACAACAAATTCAAGCCACAATTAATCACGTAAATAAAAAAACAACCATCGTCGTGAAGGGATCACGCAGTTCTCGCATGGAATTATTAGTAACCGATTTAGTAAATGGCCAGCAACAAGCCATCAATGGAGTATCATAATGTTAGTTTGGCTGGCTGAGTATTTAACACAGTATTATAGTGGTTTTAATGTTTTTTCGTATTTAACACTGCGCGCTATTTTGGGTATTTTAACTGCGTTGGTTATGTCGCTTTATTTGGGGCCAAAGTTAATTCGTGGTTTGCAAAAAATGCAAATAGGGCAAACCGTGCGTGACGATGGTCCGCAATCGCACTTATCTAAATCGGGTACGCCTACAATGGGTGGCTTACTTATTTTAGCGGCAATTTTTACCAGTACATTATTATGGGCAGATCTCTCTAATAAGTATGTGTGGGCAACATTATTTGTAATTGGTTCTTTAGGTGTTGTGGGCTTTATTGATGACTACCGTAAAGTTATTCGTAAAGATCCCAAAGGACTAATAGCTAAATGGAAGTACTTTTGGCAGTCAGTAATTGCATTAGTGGTTGCAACTGCATTGTACTTTACAAGTACACACGCTGTTGAAACCTCATTAGTTGTTCCGTTTTTTAAAGATGTGTTGCCACAGTTAGGCTTGTTTTACATTGTTATTACTTATTTTGCATTGGTGGGAACATCAAATGCTGTAAACCTGACCGATGGCTTAGATGGTCTTGCCATTGTGCCTACAATTTTAGTGGCTGCGGCACTTGCCATTATTGCTTATTTAACAGGTAATATTAATTTTTCTGCTTATTTACATATTCCTCATTTGCCATTAGCCAGTGAGCTTGTGGTTGTATGTACTGCCATTGTTGGTGCAGGCCTTGGTTTTTTATGGTTTAACACCTACCCGGCGCAAGTATTTATGGGCGATGTAGGCTCATTAGCGTTAGGGGGCGCATTGGGTATTATTGCGGTGTTGGTCCGTCAAGAACTGCTACTTATTATCATGGGTGGGGTATTTGTAATGGAGGCGCTGTCGGTAATTTTACAAGTGGGCTCGTATAAGTTGCGCGGCCAACGAATTTTTAGAATGGCACCTATTCATCACCATTATGAATTAAAAGGTTGGCCTGAGCCACGCGTTATTGTCCGTTTTTGGATTATATCTATTGTGCTTGTTCTTGCTGGCCTTGCGACATTAAAGATAAGATAAATGCAGTATTTAAACGAGATAAAAAATAAACAAATAACAGTGCTCGGACTCGGTGTAACCGGTCTGGGCATTGTGCGTTTTTTACTATCTCATGGTTTGTCACCAAAGGTTGTCGACAGCCGGGCAAATCCACCAGGGATTGAATGGCTAAGTAATCATGCGCCTAGTTTAAACACACATTTTGGTAATTTAGATACCGCAGATCTTAATTGCAGCGATATGATTATTATCAGCCCCGGGCTTAGCCTTAAAACTCCAGCTATTGCGAGTGCTATTAATTCGGGTGTTGAAGTAATAGGTGATGTTGAGCTATTTGCGCGCATTAATACTAAGCCTGTCGTGGCAGTTACTGGCTCAAATGGCAAATCAACAGTGGTCACACTGGCGTACGAAGTGTTAAAAACTGCTGGCTTTAATGTGGCACTAGGCGGGAACATTGGTACCGCAGTGCTTGATTTATTGAGTGATGACTTTGATATATATGTTCTTGAACTTTCGAGCTTTCAATTAGATACCACAACAAGCTTAGAGTCGGTGAGTGCTACCGTATTAAATGTATCTGAAGATCATTTAGATCGTTACGACAGCTACCAAGCTTATATCGATTCAAAGCTGACTATTTACAACGGTGCCGAGTGCATTGTTGTAAATGAAGATGACAAACAAACACACCCCGTAAGTACTTACTCAGCGCCTAAGATAAGTTTTGGTGCATCGCAAGGTGAATACCACTTAGCAGAGCACAATGGCAGTACTTACTTTGCAGCTAAAGATGACATGCTTTTACCTGTAAATTCGCTAGCTGTTATGGGGAAACACAATTATTTAAACACGCTTGCGGTTATGGCGTTACTAAGCCCTTTTAATATTAGTAATGAGGTGTATAAAAAAGCACTTGGCCACTTTAATGGTTTAGCTCACCGCTGCCAATTTGTTGCACAGTTAGGTGGCGTTAAATATTTTAACGATTCAAAGGCAACTAATGTAGGCGCCACTATTGCAGCCATAGATAGCCTATCAACAGGCATTGAAGATCTCATTGTTATAGCAGGTGGCGATGCTAAAGGCGCTGATTTAAACCCACTTAAGCCTTACTTAAAAAAACACGTAAAAGCGCTAATTTGCTTTGGTAAAGATGCAAAAGATTTAATGGCACTAACCAGTAAAAGTCACTTAACACAGAATATGAGTGAGGCGGTTACTTTAGCAAAGCAGTTTAGTTTGCCAGGTAATGTCGTTTTACTCGCCCCTGCGTGTGCAAGTATTGATATGTACAACAACTATATGCAACGTGGCGATGACTTTGTTGCGTGTGTTTTGGCAGAGCAAGTATGACTGCCTTTGCGCAAATAAAAGAGGCGTTAATACCTAAGCCATCGGCGCAGCTTTACGATGTGCCTTTGCTTTATTCAATGCTAATGCTAATTGGCGTTGGCTTTATTATGGTGATGAGTGCGTCTATGCCAACGGCAGAACGCCTTTTTGATAACTCACATCATATTGCTATTCGTCACGGGATGTTTTTGGCCGTTGCGTTTGTGCTTTTTTGGATTGCTGTATGTGTGCCAATGGACTGGTGGAAGCGATCCAATGCCTATTTATTGATATTGGGCATGGTATTGCTCATTGCTGTATTAATTATTGGTCGCGAGGTTAATGGTGCCAAACGGTGGATCCCCATAGGGCCCATTGGTTTTCAAGTGGCAGAGGCTGCAAAGCTGTACTTTTTTAGTTACATAGCGGGTTACTTGGTTCGAAAGCGTGAAGAAGTACAAGAAAACATAAAAGGCTTTGCAAAGCCGATCGCGGTGTTTGCCGTGTATGCATTGCTTATTTTATTACAACCTGATTTAGGCACCGTGGTGGTTATGTTTGTAACCACTGTTGGTTTATTGTTTTTAGCTGGCGCTAAGTTATGGCAGTTTTTTGTACTTATCCTGACGGGAATTGGCTTAGTTGTTTTGTTGATTATTGTAGAGCCCTATCGTATGGCACGTGTTGTCGGTTTTTTAGATCCCTGGGACGATCCATTCGGAAAAGGGTACCAGCTTGTTCAATCGTTAATGGCATATAGTCAAGGTGGTTGGTTTGGCCAAGGGTTAGGTAATAGTGTACAAAAGTTGCAATATTTACCTGAAGCACATAATGATTTTATTTTTGCGGTTATTGGCGAAGAGCTTGGTTTAGTTGGCGTGGTAAGCATTTTAATGGTGCTCGCTACTTTAGTATTTAGAGCACTATTAATTGGCCAGCAAGCCTTAAAATGCGGCAAAGAGTACGAAGGCTATTTTGCTTTTGCAATTGGTATTTGGTTTGCGTTTCAAACCATGGTTAATGTGGGCGCTAGTGCGGGAATTTTACCGACTAAAGGCCTTACGTTACCGTTTATTTCTTATGGTGGTTCTAGTTTGATGATTATGACCATAGCAACTGGAATATTATTACGCGTTGATTTTGAAACTAAAATGGCAACTAAACAAGCGACCTCAGGTGGAGGTAAACGATGAGTAAAAAGTGTGTTGTAGTCGCTGGTGGTACTGGCGGGCATATATTTCCGGGTATTGCAGTTGCTGATTATTTAAAAGAACAAGGCTGGCAGGTTACTTGGATTGGCACACCCGATAGAATGGAAGCAAGCGTTGTTCCTAAACACAATATAAATATTGATTTTATTAATGTAAAAGGTGTTCGCGGGAACGGATTAAAACGCCTCATTAAAGCACCATTCATGGTAATTAATGCAATATTGCAAGCGCGTAAAGTATTGAAACATCAATGTCCGGATGTCGTTTTAGCTATGGGAGGCTACGTCACTGGCCCAACAGGCATTGCTGCAAAAAGTTTGGGTATTCCGTTGGTTATTCATGAGCAGAATGCGGTTGCGGGTATGAGTAATAAATGGCTTTCACGATTTGCAAATCGTGTTTTGGCTGCATTCCCAAGTGCATTTGACTCGGGTAAAGCCGAACTTGTTGGCAACCCAGTGCGTCAAAGTGTAATTGATATACCAACGCGTGATGTTTCAAGCCCTATCAATATGTTGGTTGTAGGGGGATCGTTAGGGGCTCAAGTACTTAATCAAACGCTACCCGCTGCATTTAAAGCCCTTAATAAAACCAGTGAAATAAAGGTATGGCACCAAACAGGTAAAGGGCATTTAAATGGTGTTGAGCAAGCATATAAAATACAAACTTTTTCAAGCGATAATGTAAAGGTTGCTGAATTTATTGATGATATGGATGCAGCGTATGCTTGGGCCGATATTGTTATTTGCCGAGCAGGTGCATTAACAGTAAGTGAAATTGCAGCAGCGGGAAAAATGGCTGTATTTGTGCCGTTTCCTCATGCAGTTGACGACCATCAAACGGCTAATGCCCACTATTTGGTGAAGGCTGAGGGGGCGTTAGTTATGCAGCAAAGCGTGTTTAATGAGCAATCGATTGTTGAGCTATTAACCCCTTATTTAGTAACCCCGAGTCTAATTAATAAAATGGCTAGTAATGCAAAAAAACAAGCCATTTTAGATGCCACAGCAAGCGTAGCCGCGCACTGTGAGCAAGTATCGAATAAGAGAGCGTAAGTGAAAGAAGCATTAGTACAAAACAAAAACATACGACCTGCAATGCGTCGAATAGAAACCATCCACTTTATTGGTATTGGTGGAGCGGGTATGGGCGGTATAGCAGAAGTGCTTGCTTTTGAAGGTTACCGTATTACAGGTTCAGATATTGCGCATAGTGCAATGACAGAACGCTTAATTAAGGCCGGTGCAGAAGTATTTATTGGTCACCACGAAAATAACGTAAAAGACGCCAATGTTGTTGTAGTTTCAAGTGCAATAGATGAAACAAACCCTGAAATAATTGCCGCAAAAGCCGCAAGGGTTCCCGTTGTACGTCGTGCTGAAATGCTTGCGGAATTAATGCGTTTTCGCCATGGTATTGCCATTGCTGGTACCCATGGTAAAACCACAACGACCAGTTTAATTGCCAGTATTTATGCGCAAGCAGGGCTTGATCCTACTTTTATTATTGGTGGCTTATTGAACAGTGCGGGTAGTAACGCAAAGGTGGGCAAAAGCGATTTTTTAATAGCAGAAGCAGATGAAAGTGACGCGTCGTTTTTACATTTACAACCCATGGTATCGGTGATCACTAATATTGAAGAAGATCACATGGATACCTATGGCGGCAGCCTCGAGAAAATGAAAGACACCTATGTGGATTTCATACATAACTTACCTTTTTATGGACTGGCTGTTGTGTGTATAGATTCTGAGGTGGCTGCCGAACTTATTCCTCGCTTTGGTCGTCCTATTATTACGTATGGCGAGTCGCCTAGTGCTGATTATCGTATGAGTGATTTTAGTCAATCAGCGAACACCTGTACGTTTACAGTGACCAATAAACAAGGTGAGTGCTTAACCGCAACGCTCAATATGCCAGGTAAACATAATGCGCTTAATGCAACTGCAGCGATTGCAGTAGCAAAAGATCAAAATATTGCTAATCATGCAATTTTAGAAGCCTTGCAAAAGTTTGAAGGGATTGGTCGTCGTTTTCAGCATTATGGTGAATTTGAGAACGAGCGCGGTAATGTAATGCTTGTTGATGATTACGGTCATCACC
>NZ_LODI01000001.1:283757-323620 GCF_001468485.1 Pseudoalteromonas sp. H71 | reverse complement strand
ATTGTAGGAGCTGATAGTAAAAGTTTATGCCGAAGCCTTCGCCAACGCGGCAAAGAGCCATTGCACGTAGCGTCAAGTAAAGAGCTTGCAGGTGTATTAGCCGATAACCTACAAAATAATGACTTAGTGTTAACGCAAGGTGCGGGTAATATAGGTCAGTTAGTAAAAACATTAGCGGCGACAGGTATGTCGGTAGAAAAATTAAAGCAAGGTGAAGTATGACCCAAGTAAATGCACAATTTGGTAAAGTAGCGGTACTGCTTGGTGGAAACTCTGCAGAGCGTGAAGTGTCATTAAAGTCGGGTCAGGCTGTTTTTAATGCATTACAAAATTGCGGTGTGGATACTATTGCGTTCGATCCTCAAAATCGATCGTTATGGGAACTAAAAGAATTAAATGTAGAGCGAGTTTTTATTGCGCTGCATGGCCGAGGTGGTGAAGATGGAACCGTCCAAGGTGCATTGGAATTTATGAACTTACCTTATACAGGTAGTAATGTACTTGGCTCGGCTTTAGCAATGGATAAAATTCGTTGTAAGCATCTGTTTAAATCTGCGGGTTTAAGCACAGCACCTTATGCCGTTGTTGATGCTAAAAAGGGTTTTGATGCACACGCCATTATGGCTGAATTTAAAAAAGTGATGGTTAAGCCCTCTCATGAAGGGTCGAGCATTGGTATGGCGCAAGCAACTACTGCGCAAGAGCTTGAAGATGCATTAATTACTGCATTTAAGTTTGATAGCCAAGTGTTAGTAGAGCAGTGGGTAACCGGGCGCGAATTTACAGTGACTGTTTTAGGTGATGAAGTACAGCCCGTAATCGAAATGACAACACCGAATGGCTTTTACGATTACCAAGCAAAGTATCAATCAAACACAACACAGTATCATTGCCCAGCAAATTTATCGGCGCACGACACACAGCTTTTACAGGCTATGTCGTTAGAAGCATTTGAGTTAGTCGGTGCAAGCGGTTGGGGTCGCGTCGATGCAATGCAAGATGAGCAAGGCAATTTTTATTTATTAGAGGTCAATACCGTACCCGGAATGACAGAAAAATCATTAGTACCAATGGCAGCAAAAGCAAATGGGGCAACTTTTGAGCAATTAGTTGTTCGCATTTTGGAGCAAACGCTTTAATATGCATCCCTTTTTAGAAAAAGCTCATAAAATCAAACAGAACCTAAATTGGTCGCTGATTTTTGGCGTGAGTTTTTTTTTAGTGGTTGTTATTGGGTTAGTGCAAATTACAACGGGTGTATCTGATTGGTTAGTAAAAAACAAAGATGCGCAAATAAAGCACTTAACTGTGCAAGGACACCCTAAATACACAGATGAAACCGCGATTATAACAGCAATAAAAAAAGCGGATCTTAGTAGTTTTTTTGAGCTTGATGTAAAGCACGTGCAAAAGCTTGTACAAGATTTACCTTGGGTAGCGACAGTGTCAGTGCGAAAACAATGGCCAGATACGATTCAGGTCTATGTTGTTGAACACGAGGCGGTGGCGCATTGGAATAGTGATTTATTAATTAATCACAATGGTGAAGCTTTTCAAGCGCGCAGTGACAAATTAAGTAAAGATTTACCTCAGCTATTTGGCCCAGAGGGCAGTGAACAAGAAGCATGGATTGCCTTTAAGCAGTTTGACGAAATGCTTAAAGTAAACGCGTTAACGCTTAAAAGTTTAGCGTTATCAGAGCGTTTTTCTTGGCAGCTTTGGCTTGATAGCGGGGTGCGCTTAAATTTAGGGCGCAGAGATAAAGCCAAGCGTGTACAACGTTTTATAGACGTGTATCCACGCATGGAATACCCAGAAAAAGCACTGATAGATGCAGTAGATTTACGGTATGATACCGGCCTTGCAGTGAGCTTTAAGCCAGTGCAAGAAGAACAATTACAAAATAAGAGTAAGGCATGACTAAGTCAGCAGAAAGAAACCTCGTGATTGGATTAGACGTTGGTACCTCGAAAGTGGTAGCCACGGTAGGTGAAATCACCGCAGATAACAAGCTCAGCATTGTTGGTGTAGGCAGCCAAGTATCTCATGGTATGGATAAAGGCGGCGTTAACGATTTGAACTTAGTGTCTGAGTCTATTCGCCGTGCGATTGACGAAGCCGAACTAATGGCCGATTGTCGAATTAGCTCAGTGTACTTGGGGATTTCTGGTAAACATATTCAATGTCAGAACGAAAGCGGTGTTGTTGCTATAAACAACACTGAAGTGACAGATGAAGATATTGAAAATGTTATTCACATTGCACGCTCTGTGCCGATATCGGCTGAGCGTAAAATGCTGCACGCATTGCCGCAAGAGTACAGTATTGATATGCAAGAAGGGATTAAAAACCCTTTAGGTATGAGCGGTGTGCGTATGGAAGCACGTGCACACATTATTACCTGCTCCAATGACATGGCTAAAAACATAGAAAAATGTGTTGAACGTTGCGGCCTTGAGGTCGACCAACTGATATTTACAGCATTAGCTTCTTGTTATTCAGTTCTTACAGACGATGAAAAAGAATTAGGCGTGGCGGTACTTGATATTGGTGGTGGTACAATGGACATCACTATTTATATTAATGGTGCGCTGCGTCATTCAGCTGTCATCCCT
Source organism: Pseudoalteromonas sp. H71 (assembly GCF_001468485.1). Taxonomy (GTDB): domain Bacteria; phylum Pseudomonadota; class Gammaproteobacteria; order Enterobacterales; family Alteromonadaceae; genus Pseudoalteromonas. The sequence goes on along the minus strand of NZ_LODI01000001.1, from coordinate 321,005 downwards.
GTAGCGGGTAATCAGGTAACGGGAGATATTGCAAAAATATTTCGTACACCTATATCGCATGCTGAGTCACTCAAAGTACAATATGCATGTGCAAGCAGCCAATTGGCAAGTAGCGAAGACACGATAGAAGTGCCAAGTGTAGGCGGACGACCAGCAAGGTTAATGTCGCGTCATACGCTGTCAGAGGTTGTAGAGCCTCGCTTTAGAGAATTGTTTGAACTGGCGATGGAAGAAATTCGTCGTTCAGGTTTAGAAGACCAAATTGCGGCGGGTCTCGTTATAACAGGTGGGACTGCCAAAATGACTGGTGCAATGGAAGTGGCGGAAGACATTTTTCAAATGCCAGTAAGAATAGGTAAGCCAATCGGGATGGTTGGTTTAACAGACTATGTAGATGATCCTTCGTACGCAACCGCTGTTGGTTTGTTACAATACGGGCGTACTATGCAATCGATGAATGCACAAAAGTCGAAAGCAGAGGATAACAATAATTGGTGGAACCGCATTACTAAATGGTTTCAAGGCGAGTTTTAAGACTCAAGTCGGAGAGTGAACATGTTTGATATAATGGAACAACACAGCGAAGAAGCTGTAATAAAAGTAATAGGCGTGGGCGGTGGCGGCGGTAACGCTGTTGAGCACATGGTAAAACAGCAAATCGAAGGCGTACGCTTCATTGCCGCAAATACAGATGCGCAAGCACTACGCAATTCAGCCGCCGATGTAACCGTTCAACTGGGCACACAAATAACCTCTGGGTTAGGTGCGGGCGCAAACCCTGAAGTGGGCCGTGAGTCAGCTGAAGAAGATGCAGAAACTATTCGCGCTAGCCTAGAAGGTGCCGACATGGTATTTATCGCAGCCGGTATGGGCGGCGGTACAGGTACAGGTGCTGCCCCAGTGGTTGCTAAAATTGCTAAAGAACTCGGTATTTTAACCGTTGCTGTAGTAACGCGTCCTTTTGACTTTGAAGGCAAAAAGCGCGCAGCTGCCGCAGAGCAAGGTATTAACGAACTATCAGAAATTGTAGATTCACTTATTACAATTCCTAACAATAAATTACTCAAAGTTTTAGGCAAAGGCACTACACTGCTAGATGCATTTGCTAAGGCAAACGACGTGCTATTTGGCGCAGTACAAGGTATTGCAGAGTTAATTACGCGTTCTGGTTTGATCAACGTGGATTTCGCCGACGTACGTACAGTAATGTCTGCCATGGGAACTGCAATGATGGGCACAGCGTCTGCATCGGGTCCTGATCGTGCGCAAGAAGCTGCAGAAGCTGCTATTTCAAGCCCGCTTCTAGAAGATGTTGATTTAACGGGTGCTAAAGGTATCTTAGTTAACATTACTGCGGGTATGGATATTGCGATTGAGGAATTCGAAATTGTCGGTAACCACGTTAAAGCACTAGCCTCTGAGAACGCAACGGTTGTTGTGGGTGCGGTAATTGACCCTGAAATGACCGACGAGTTACGTGTAACTGTAGTTGCAACGGGTTTAGGCGGCGATCGTCGTCCACAGTTTGGTATTGTTGATAACGGTTTTAAAAAGGCATCAGGTTCTGATGTTGCGAGCACGTCTAACCAAGCAAGCAGCATGTATGTGCCTAGCTTTGCAAGCCAAGACAGCACTGATGAAACTGCAGCTAAAGCGCAAACTGAAAGCGCAGAAAAAGCGAGTTCTAAAAGTTCAAGCAATGCAACAAGCTCGTCGTCGCAAGCGAGCAAAAAAGCAGATAAGTCAGAGGGTGGTGATTACTTTGACATCCCAGCTTTTTTACGTAAGCAAGCTGACTAACAAAAAAGCGTTATATTGCTGTTAAATTGAACGAATATTGTAAGGCGCGCGTACATATGTTACTATCCGTCGTCTAACTGTAATAAATTTAAGTGAGCGAACCTATGATTAAACAGCGTACGATTGCAGAAGTAGTCAAAGCCATAGGAATTGGACTTCATAAAGGTGAGAAGGTCACAATAACTCTCCGACCTGCGAGCGCAAATACTGGGATTGTATTTCGTCGTGTCGACCTTGATCCGGTTGTTGAATTTGAAACAACACCTGAAGCCGTTGGTGATACGCAGTTGTGTACCTGTTTAATTAACAAAGATGGTGTTCGTTTATCTACTACTGAGCACCTTATTGCTGCAGTTGCAGCAATGGGCATAGACAATCTAATTGTTGAGTTAGATAGCTCAGAAGTGCCTATTATGGATGGTAGTGCATTACCATTTATTTATTTATTACAAAAAGGCGGCATTGAAGAACAAAATGCGGCTAAACGTTTTATTCGTATCAAAGAAAAAGTACGTATAGAAGAAGGTGATAAATGGGCCGAAGTAGAACCATACGACGGTTTTCACATCGACTTTGAAATTGCCTTTGATCACCCGGCTATCAATGAGAGTCGCCAGCGTGTTGGTTTAGACATAACCGCGCAGAGCTTTACAGAAGAAATTAGCCGGGCTCGTACGTTTGGTTTTATGAAAGACATTGAATACATGCATGCTAATAACCTTGCACTAGGTGGCAGCATGGACAGTGCAGTAGTGCTCGACGAGTTTAAAGTACTAAACCCAAATGGTTTACGCTACAGCGATGAGTTTGTTAAGCACAAAATACTAGACTGTGTAGGTGACATGTTTATGACAGGCCACAATATTTTAGGCAAGGTCACTGCGTTTAAGTCGGGCCACGACTTAAACAACAAGTTACTTCGTAAAGTTATGGCAACTGAGTCAGCATGGGAGTGGGCAACATTTGAAACGCCTGTAACGATGCCTGCACCCGGTCTTGAGTTAGCAACTGCCTAACCAAGCATTTAAAGTACACACTTAAAACAGTTCCAAAAAATGACGCTTATTAGCGTCATTTTTTTGATTTGCACTTATCCTTTAAAGTAGTAAATTTTAAAAATTAAATGTCTAATATGGCTTGTAACTGTTCTAATTTAGTTATTGTGTAAGTGGGGGATATTCCCTCTGGCAATTGTTCGCCAGGGTGTTGTAACCAACACGTATCAATGCCTACATTATTACCGCCGAGTATGTCGCTTGATGCGGTATCACCTACCATTAATATTTGGCTTTTATTTGGGTTGCCCATCAGCTCAAAGGTATGTTCAAAAATAGCTTTGTTAGGTTTTGCTATACCTACAAGTTCAGATATAACCAACCACTCAAACATATCTTTCAAACCAGTATGCTCCAAACGAATTGTTTGTAGGCGGGCAAAGCCATTAGTAATAATGCCCAACCTAGCATGGGGTTTTAATTTATTAAGTAACTCTATAGCACCTGGTAATGGCTCACAAATTTGCGCCATTGCATCTAAAAATGCATCGTTCAACTCTTTAGCTGGCACATTCAATTTTGCTGACCATTCGTTAAAGCGGGTTACTTGTAGGTAATCAGCACTAATCGCACCATTTTGATAATCAACCCACAGTTGTTTGTTGGTTTTTTGATAGTGAATGTAATCGTCTTGCGTAAAGTTAACGCCGTAATTTTTAAACATACGGGTCATACCGGCTAAAATATCAAACCTAAATAAAGTTTCGTCTGCATCAAACAACACGTAGCTGTATTTCATTCAATTTCCTGTTTTTTATGTGCGATAAAGGTTGCTATGTAAAAAGGGGGCCATGGCCAAGGTAAGCGCTTGGGTATAGGTGCTTTCGCGTGTTGCATGGTTATTTGTAAGCAGGCCTATGGCGCCGCCTTTTTGTTTTATGTTAGTTGTATTAAATGCTTTATCCATTACATCGCCGAGCTCTTCGCCATTAAGCAGGGCTTTAAAAAGTATATTGGGTAATGGAAGGTTGCTACTACGTCCTACAACTTGCTCTGTGGCGTTATCAATAACAACATAGGCAAAGGTCGCTGCACCATAACTAAATTGCTCTGCACCGCCTTCCATTGCCACGTAGTAATCGGCTTGATGATGCTTTTTGCAATAGTTAACGCGGTTTTGCGCGCCAATGCGTGTTTCGTCTTCACCAATAGGTTGTTCAGGCACGTTTGAAGGGGCGTCAACACCTAGGCAATCAATGGTGTTATTTGGAAAGTACATAGTAAAAATGTGCTTTGCTGCATTTATTTTTACAGGGTTTTTAGACCCAACTATAACTTTTAACAAAGATGACATGCTGATCTCGTATTAAGTAAAATCAGCAGTGTACGTTAGTTCTGTTAAACAAAAAAGAGTACAAAAGCCATAATGCTAAATAGGTAAATCAAGCGGAGCGAGGTTTTCTAATGCACGCTTTTTCAAAATAATATCTTTAATAAGTGGCGTTAATACTAGCTCCATTGCAAGGCCCATTTTACCGCCAGGTACTACAAGCGTATTAATACGCGACATAAAGCTGCCTTCAATCATTCTTAAGTAATAGGGGAAATCAACATCTTCAATGCCTCTAAAGCGGATCACAACGAAGCTTTCATCAAGTGAAGGAATATCTTTTGCACTAAATGGGTTTGAGGTGTCTACGGTCGGGACGCGCTGAAAGTTAATATGGGTTCGTGAAAACTGAGGTGTAATATGATTTATGTAATCGTCCATACTACGCACAATTGACCCCATCACGGCTTCGCGAGAGTGGCCACGCTCTGAAGTATCGCGTATTAGCTTTTGTATCCACTCAAGGTTAATAATAGGCACCATGCCTATGAGTAAATCAACATGTTTGGCTACATCTACATCTTGGTCAACAACTCCGCCATGCAAGCCTTCGTAGAATAAAATGTCGGTATTATTATCAAGGTCTTGCCAGGGAGTAAATGTACCAGGCAGTTGGTTATAAGGGACCGCTTCATCAAAGGTGTGCAAGTACCGGCGTAATTTTCCTTGGCCGGTTTCACCATAGTTACTAAATAACGATTCAAGCGCCCCAAAGTCGTTAGCTTCTCGGCCAAAGTAACTAATATGTTTACTTTCTTGTTGGGCTTCGCGTATTTTTTTGTCCATTTCGGGGCGTGTGTAACGATGAAAGCTATCACCTTCAATGAATGCTGCATGGATATTTAGGCTACGGAAAATATGCTTAATAGCATTAGTTGTGGTTGTAGTTCCCGCACCGGATGAACCAGTAATAGCAATGATAGGATTTTTAGCTGACATGTTAATTCTCTTTTTTAGGACCAAGCTACATAACCAGACTCAATTTAACACTTTTTTAAGTCATTTGGGTATCTTACGTGTTGACTGACTAAGCTCAAGTGACGCCATCAGCAAATAACGTTATCATGGGGTGCTTAAAATTAAAACGAGAGAAAGCATGAAACTTTTAAAACCATTACTTAGCTTCTTTTCATTAAGTGCGATAGCCGCAGGTTATGCACATGCTAACATGCCCAAAAGCCAAATATTACTTGCCGATTTAAATACGCCATATGGTGTTCAAGTGACCATAGTAAGCGACAAAACAAGTTATAATAATCAGCCTTACTTAATTAACAACGATTTATACTTTACCCATGAGGTTATAACTAATAACCAAAGCCAAACCGATATTGCACATTACAATTTAACAACGCGTGAAATAACTAACTTAACAAATACGCCTGTCAGTGAGTATTCGCCAACATTAATGCCTAATAAAAATAGCTTGTCAGCCATTGTCGTAGAAGCCGATTCAAAACAAAAGTTGTGGCAGTATCCACTTGATACGCAAAGCCCGCCTAGTCGTATTTTTGATTGGATTGAACCTATTGGCTACCATGCTTGGGGTATAAATAACGATTTAGTGATGTTTATTTTAGGTCAGCCGCATACGCTTCAATATACCTCAGTAGACGCTGCTAAAGGTGAAATAGCCGCCAGTGATATTTCTCGCACACTGATTTATAACCATAACGCAGCGACGTTTTTATTTAGTTACACCAAAAGCGATGAACATATTTTAGCGAGCTTTAATCCTCAAAATAAACACGTAGACGATTTATTAAGGCTGCCCTCTCAGGTGCAAGACTTTATTTTAAAAGATGATAAAACAATTGCCTATGCCATTAAAAACCGTGTTTATCAGCGTAAACTAGATGGGAGTAATGAGGTATCGCAATGGCTTGATTTAAGCACATACTGTGAAACTAATATCACTCGAATGAGTTACAACAACGATAAGCTAGCATTTGTATGCGACGTAACACAATAAAGTAAGACTTCATATCGCGTATGCGATAAGGTTATACGCAAATTAACGGATAGGGATAAACATGGCGTACAGTGCAGATGAGTTAACAGAGCAACTTATAAAATTACAATGCAGAAGTAATTTTAAAATTAAAAACATTGCAGAATACATGTTAGTTAATTCAAAAGAGGCCTTTTACACTCACAGTGAAAGCGGTAAAGGCAAAATAGTAATTCGCCCTGCGTTTGAAGTATTCAGTGATGACTTTAACGATATAGATGGCGTAACTCGCGCACAAGGGTATTTTCATAGCAGTGAGATGACTCGCTTCCCAACGCGAATATATAAAAGCGCTCAACCAATTCATTATGGCGTGGCATTTAAAATAAACTCAGAGCAAGCTGCAAAAGATTTTATTGCTAAATTGACGATGATCATTGGCAATTAATCTATACTTTACTCAAGAGACTAATTATTAGTTCAGCCCTAAAAATGTAAAGCCGCTAAGTGAATACTTAGCGGCTTTTTATTACTTAATCAAACAGGTTTATTTGCTGTTTAAGAAGCTATTGACCGAATCAAGCTCGCGGTTTTTTAGTGCTATACAATCAAGTGTACTTTCTTCTAGTTTACTCAATGTACGGCTGTACCCAGGTACGTCTGAGATTTTATCGTTAAAGAAGTTTTGAGTGGTTGCTAAGCTTTTGGCATCACAGCCTACAGTTGTAAAGTACGGTAAGTTAGGAATAAAAAACGGCGGTAAACTTGCTGTTACTTTATCGTAATTGTTATAAACCCAATCTATGAATAATGCTTGGCGCTCTTCTGTGTAACTTTGCCCAGATAAAATAGTACGCATATCAGATGCGGTTACTTCATCAGTTAAGCTGTAAGCGAGCACTGTATTTTGTAACTCAGACTCACCAAAAAAGCCCATTGCCGCTAGCATGTTAGTGCGCACTTGTGGATCTTTAGTCGTTTTAAATGTTGTCATGAATTGATTAAGCAAGGCTTTATCACCATGAAAAGCAGCAAGTCTCAAATAGACACCCGCTAAGTATGGATCTACTTTTTGTGGATTAGTTAAATACACTTGCGTTTGTTCTTTGGCTTTATTGATTACGTTTTGGTCCTCGCCATCAAAACCTAAGCGAGATATAACGGCTGCGCGAAGTTGCGACACGGCACCATCTTCGTCAATTTTTGCCTCTAAACCATACTTTTTAGCTGCAGGGGTAACCGCATCACGTATAAACGCAGGCCATAGGTCTTTATTGCTCTCATCTTTGAACGTACGTTGCTGCGATACCAAGTAACCCAGCGCCGTATTTGCTACGCGAGGGTGGCCGTCGCTCACAAAAACTTCAAGTGTTTGCATTAATTTAGCGGCAGAGATAACACCGGCTTTAAGCAGTGCATCGGTTGCCGATAATAATGCTAAGCGTTCACGGTCAGTTAGTACCGTTGGTGCGTTTTCAATTAATGCGTTAAATTGCGCGTCGTCCATTACCCAGCGATAGTAGCCAAGAGCGCCTTGGTCAGGGTAAATCCACTCTGGTGCAAAGTCTAAATCAAGTGTTTGGCTTTGCTTGTTAAGTAAAATGCTGGCTGTTTTAACTTTGTCGCCTGCACCGTATTTAATCGTTACTGGCACATTCCAAAGCTGTGCTGGCGCATCAACACCAGCATTTACAAAGCGGCTTTGTGAAATAGTTACTTTTTTACCTTGTTGCTTAACATTTACAAGAGGGAAAGAAGATTGCTCAATAAATGATTTTAAAACACTGGCTACATCTTTGTTTGACGCTTTACCCAGTGCCTGCCATAAATCAGCCGCTTCTGCATTTTTATAAGAGAAGTCTTTTAAGTAACGTTGAATCCCTTTTTGGAACGCCTCTTCGCCAATCCAATTTTCAACCATTGCCAGTACTGAGCTGCCTTTACTGTATGCAAGGCCTAAACCGTCCATAATGTCAGCTTCAGTTTTAATTGGCTTACGAATCGGCTTAGTGCTCAAGCGGGCGTCTAATGCCATTACGTTGTTTTGCGGTAAGTCTAAATGTGATTCAAACTCAGGATTTAGCTGCTTGGTCATTTTAGCTGCCATCCAGCTTGCAAACGCCTCGTTTAACCACAAGTCATTCCACCACTTCATGGTGACCAAGTTACCGTACCATTGGTGAGCAAGCTCGTGAGCAATAATAGAGACGTTACGTTGTTTTTTACTGCGTGTTGCCGCGGCTAAATCAACTAACAAAATATCTTCGCGGTAGGTTACTAAGCCTGAATTTTCCATTGCACCAAATGGGAATTCAGGTACGGCAACCGAATCGAGCTTTTTATATACATAAGGAATACCAAAGTACTCTTCTAATGCTGCAAGTACGCGCGGCATATTATCTTTTGCGTATTCGGCTAAATGAATTTTACCTTGAGGAGTGATAACACGCCCAGGAATTGGCATACCTTCTATGTCTATTTCTTCAAACGGACCAACTGCCATTGCTACTAAATATGATGGAATAGGCGGTGTTTTATCAAAAAAGTGCGTTGTCATATCACCATTTGTTGTTGTTTTTAGTTCTGGTGTATTGGCATATACTTTTTGTGAGCTAGGGGCCGTTATTGTTAACTGAAAAGGAATTTTATAGCTTGGTTCATCAAAAACAGGAAAGGCACGACGTGCATCACTCATTTCAAATTGGGTAAATAGGTAAGGCGTACCTTGATCTAAGGTTTTGTATAAGCCCACACTTTGGCGATTGTAGGGTGCCGAAAAATCAATTTTAAGCGTGTATTTACCCGGTTGGATTTTTTCATCACAGCTAAATTTCACTTTACCTGTTTTAAGCATTTCGTTACTTAGGTCACAGTTTTCTTTACCCAACAGTTGTGCCACTTTAACAGCGTAATCAACACCATTGAGCTCAATATAATGGGTTGGTTTTAATACTTCTAATGCAATTTCAGTCATTCCTGAAAATGTATCTTGGCTAGGGTCGAGTGTTAGCGATACATGTTGAGAACTTGGTTTTGCGAGTTTTTCTATAACGAATTCGTTAGCGTGTGCAGCATTCATTGCTAGCGCAACGCTCACTGTTAAGAGGCTTTTAAGAAACATAATGATCCCTTGTTTATTGTTAGAAACGCCCAGATTTTATGGGTACAGTTTATCCTACCAGCTTTTATGGAGCGCGTAATTGATTTAAGAAGTGGCTTTGAATGTAAATAGTAACAAAGTTTGTCAGTGACTTTCGCGAGATAAAAAACGTTGCCAATGTAGTTGAGTATTTATAATGCGTACTTGTTGAATAACCGTATTTAATAAGTTGATGTCATCAAACTGGCTGTGTGAATATTCGTTAAAACCCATTAAATAATTAAAGGCGTCTTTAGAGTCAGCTTGCAGCGCATAAATACGAACTTGTTGTTCAAAGTTAAGACGCAGGCTACTTATGGCCGTTTTCATACCGAGTTGGTCAACGTTGGGGATATCACATTTTTGCAAGTAGCCTGCACGATCGCCCTCACCTGAAAACCAAATACGCACTTTTTCACTGTATCTGCCGGTTTTGGCCGGAAGATCAAACATAAGCCGTTGATAATTTTTTGATTTTATAAATTCAATATACTCATTAAATCCGGCATTAATCAATGCATTGTGTACAGGGACTAAACGCGGCTTTATTTTACCGTGAGTATGGAAGTTAAAACATAAAATATCATTATGAATACAAAGGTCATCAAGGGTCAAACAGCCAATTTCATCACTGTAAGCACCACTGTAGTAGGCTATTAGTGGCAGCCAAAAATGCCAATGTTTTGCTTGTTCACGGGGGAGTCGAAAATCACCGTATATATATCCATTATAAAGAGTGTGCAGTTCCATGGCTGAAAAAGGGCGGCGACCAAGATGGGTTTTCAACGTAATACCTTGAAAATAATAAGATGTTTTATTTTATACCCAACTAGCATTGGATGCTAGTTGGGCTACCAGGCTTTTATGTCCTGTGTGTAAACTATTATTCACTCAATGCGCGAGCTAAGCCGGTCGGTTCAATCTCTACACATACTTGGTCATCATTCCAATTAATGCCAACTAATGCGTCATCTTCATTTAAGTCTTCAACCCATGCATCTAAAAATTCATCAAGGCTAATTTCTACTGGGCTGTAATCTTTCCATTCTTCTTTACACTGCGCTTTAGCCGCTTCTTCACTTTCCCAAAGCAGTAAAACATCAGTGTCGTCAAATTGGTTTGAGTCGCACACTACAAAGCCATTATCTTCTGCGCCCAGTGCCCAAATGACTTCGCTAACACGTACTTTTTCTACGAAGTTAACTAGTTGTGATTCAATTTCAATATCGCTCATGTGTTTACCTTATTAAGTTAGTGACGAGGATTAGTTTCTATTGCTGATTGACGTTCGCTAAATTGCGCATGAAATACAACAAGTTCACTGTACTGACTAAAGTCAGTTAATTCACGAAAGCTAATCCAATCAAGCAGGCAGTATAAACTGATGTTGAGGTATTCACAGCTTTTAAATTCTTCATCGTTTAAATGGTTGCTTAAAAAGCTTAATGTTTGCTCTATTCGCTCATTTTGAAGATTAAAAAATAATGCATCGCTTTGAGTATCTAAGCCCGAGCGTTTACATAACAACATTTCAACTAGTGAGTCGTTACAGGCATTAATAGTGGTGAGAAGGTGTTCTTGTGGCCACGTTAGTTTTGCTTGGTCTGTTTTGTCTAATAAGTAGCGTATTATTGAGTTTGAGTCGCTCAGTGTTAAATCATCATCAATTAAAATAGGGATTTTTCGCGCAGGGTTTTTACTGGCCATTTTTGGGCGGTCTTGCTCAGAAAATATATCTAAGCTTACAAGTTCAATATGACAGTTATTTTGCATAGCCCACATTCTAATTCGGCGAACATACGGTGATGGGACAGAACCAATTAATTGCATAATCACTCCAAAAAAAAGCCGCTAATGCGGCTTTTATTAAACGTTAATAGCAGTAAAGCTCAATTTATTCTGAACGGCTTGTAACTTCAAGTAAATGATAACCAAATTGTGTTTGCACAGGGCCTTGTACTTGGTTAATAGGTGCAGAAAATACCACCTTGTCAAACTCTGGTACCATCATACCCGGGCCAAACTCACCAAGGGCGCCGCCGTCTTGCCCTGATGGGCAATTAGAATGTGCTTTTGCTAATTCAGCAAAGTCTTCGCCTTGTTCAATTTTTGTTTTTAAGTCTAAACATTGTGCTTCGCTGTCTACCAAAATGTGTCGTGCGCTTGCCACTGTCATAAAATCTCCTGAGTATAAGTGGTGTTTTTTTAACCTAGTGTATTGCCATACTAGTTAGTTTCAACAAATTGTACCAGTATAAATTTAGATTTTAGACAGCGAATTTTCTACTGCCTTAATCATTTTTGGTGAATCTGGTTTAACTTTACTGTTAAATCGTAAAATTGTTTTACGATCAGCAGATACTAAATATTTGTAAAAGTTCCAATTTGGCGAACTTGTTTGCTCATTTAAATGCTTAAATATAGGGTTTGCATCACTGCCTCTTACTTCGCTGGTGGCGAACATAGGGAAGGTAACCCCATAATTAATAAAACAGACTTTAGCCGTTTCTTTTTCGTTATCTTCTTCTTGAAAAAAATCATCAGAAGGAAAACCTAGGACTACTAGTCCCTCGTCTTTGTATGTTTTGTGTAGTTTTTCTAAGCTTTCAAACTGAGGGGTAAAACCACAGTTACTGGCAGTATTAACAATTAATAGCGGTTTATTTTTGAATTCGCATAGGTTTATTGATTCTTTAGAGCGCAGCTTTCGAATATCAACGTTGGTAAAATCGTCACAGGTGTGTGCCTCAATAGGTTCATTGTTTGGCAGTGTTTGTGCTGTAACCGCACTATTTATCAATAAAGAAGATAACCCTATTATTATTCTTTTTAGCATTATATTACCTAACTATCCGATTGTTTGATTGGCTGATCATACGCTAATATGGAGAAAATTGATCAACCACTTAAATTAACTATGACAACTCGCTTAGCTACTATTGACGATCTTAATGAAATTGTTGCCATTTATAATGAAACCATAGAAGGGCGAATGGTAACGGCAGATACCGAAGAAGTAACCGTTGAAGAAAAAAAAGATTGGTTTAATAGTCATACCCAAAAGCGCCCAATTTATGTTTACTGTGAAAACAATACCGTTCTTGCGTGGGTGAGCTATAAATCGTTTTACGGACGCCCAGCTTACGATGGAACTGTAGAAATGAGTATTTACATAACTAAGAATGCACAAGGTAAAGGCCTTGGTAAAAAGTTAATGCAGTTTGCCCAAGCTGAGGCTAAAAAACTTAAAATCAATGTGCTGCTTGGTTTTATTTTTAGCCATAATTTACCGAGTGTTAAGCTATTTAAGCACTTTGGTTTTGATGTGTGGGGCGAGTTACCAAACGTTGCTGTTATGGATAATAACTTATACAGCCTAACAATATTTGGTAAGCATTTAGAATAAGTTACAACAATTAATTGGTCATATTTGTTTACAAATAACATACAAGGAATGTGTGTTATTTAGGCATTTTTATACTACGCTAATAACATATAAATTTTATTGATTTAAAGTGTAGTTTAATGGAAAGAAAAATATTAATCATAGACAGTAGCACCATCATAGCAATGAGGGTAAAAGTACTCTTAGAGCTTATAGGGTGTCATGTTGAGTTGATCCATTTTTCTATGCTTGAAATGTACACTCATGCCAACAGCTTCGATTTAGTTGTTATTTCTCATGGTGTTCCGGTAAGCCCTGTTAAGCCTATAATCGATAAACTATCCCACGGGCGATTATTACTTCTAGCTCCAAAAACAGAAAATACTGAGCAGCTAACTGCATTTGCAGGCCTTAATAAAATAGTGCCTGAGGCAACGGTTGTTTACCCTTTTTTTTCTAATAAAGAGATCACCTCTCTTTTAGAGAGTTTATTAGAATTAGACTCAAGCCATATGTTGCAGCTACCCACTATTTTGCTGGTAGATCACATTCAAGAGCGACTTGAGAACATGCAAAGCAATTTGCTTGGTGCTCATATAAAAACCTTCACTGCAAGTAATTTAACTGACGCTCTTGGCATTGCACAAGACAATAAAATTGACATTTTAATAAGTGACTTTAGCTTAGGTGATGTCACCGGGTTACAGATATTTTCAAAGCTAAAAGCGAGGCAACCCAATACAAGGTGCTTACTTTTTACCTCTCGCCCTGACCAAGTTTCAATGATAGAAGCTATTCGCCAAGGTGTAGAAGATGTTCTTATTAAACCACTTAATGAAAATATTTTACTGCAATCAGTGCACAAGCTTTGGCAAACCGAATTATTAAAACGCCGAAATGCCGAGTTAGTTGATCGACTTCAAGAAACTGTCGATGCACTAATAGAAAAAGACAGCCTGCTGCAAGTTATTTATAAACACACCCCTGATGCGATCATGCTATTTGAACGGAATGGCCAAATTATTGAAGCAAATGACGCATGTCTTAAGTTGTTGGGTCTACCCTTTAGTGAGCTGGCAGGGAGATCATTATTTGATTTCTTAGATGATGACTCTGTTGCTGGGATCAGAGATAAAATTTCAACATTAAACAGTAATCGCCAGTTTAGTTATGATTTACGCCTCCCCATTCAGAGTGGTGGCACAGTCCCACTATTTGGATCTTTTAATGAAATAGACCACCATGGCGAAATTGCATTAGCAGTAATTTTTAAAAATGTGACGCATTTAAAGCAAAAAGAAGAACTGCTTCAAGAAGCAAAAGGCTTACTTGAAGAAGAAGTTAAAGCCCGTACATCGCAGTTAGAGCATGCTAAAAACGTAGCTGAAGCGGCAAATTTAAGTAAATCAGACTTTTTAGCTAATATGTCGCATGAGCTACGAACGCCTATGCACTCAATTTTAAGTTTTGCTCGCTTTGGGCTAGACAAATTAGAAGCGGGTGATTTTGCAAGAGAAAAGCTATTAAAGTATTTGTCACGCATTGAATGCAGCGGCGATAGGCTACTATCGTTACTAAACAACCTGCTAGATTTATCAAAGCTTGATGTTGGTAAATTTCCATTTAATCCGCGCCCGCATAATTTAGAAAGCATTATCAAAACCAGTATTGATGATGTGTCGGGCACGGCTATGGAAAAACAAATTAATATTATTTTTCCGGCGCCAGATTCAGCAGTCATTGCGCAATGTGATGAAGAGCAAATTAATCAGTTGTTACGCAATGTATTGGGTAATGCATTAAAGTTTAGCGAACCGAAAAGCAATATTACGCTCACGCTTGCTACAAATGATGAATATGCTGAAATAAAAGTCATTGATAGCGGTATTGGTATTCCTGAAGATGAGCTTGATCATATTTTCACAAAGTTTGTGCAAAGCAGTAAAACAAACAGTGGTGCAGGTGGTACTGGATTAGGGTTGGCACTTTGCAGAGAGTTTGTATCGTTACACCAAGGTCACATTAATGCCTATAATAATGCCTGCGGCGGTGCCACAGTGCATATAAAACTACCACTCAAAATAAATTTAGAAGAACATCTAGTTAACGAATAAAAGTACGCTAAAACAGTAGATTGCTTTTTTAAGTGATTTATTTTCGAATTTAAAAGGATGATTTAGTTATGGCTTTAACAAAAATACTAGCAGTAGATGACGAGCCTTTTAATCTTGAAATAATAGAAGAGATTTTAGAGGAACTGGATTTTGAGCTGAAGCTCGCTACCAGTGGCCCTGAATGCTTGGATATGGTTGAAGATTATATGCCGCAGGTTATTTTACTTGATGTAAGCATGCCGCAAATGAGTGGTTACGAAGTATGTAAAATGCTTAAATCTAACCCCAATACAGCACATATTATTGTTATGTTTGTATCAGCAAGAGGAACGGTAGAGGAGCGAATGGAAGGCTACTCAGTCGGTGCTGAAGATTACATTGTAAAACCGTTTGGACACGACGAGCTTAGGTCTAAATTAAAGAATCTAAATCAAGTATTAGTCGAAAAACAAAGCCTGGAAAAACAAGTGGAAGTGGCCACATCTACCGCTTTTAACGCGATGGCTAACAGCAGTGAAATGGGGCAAATAGTTAACTATGTCGAAAATATTGCGCTAATTACTAATCCAGATGATCTAGCAAAAGCACTCATTGATTGCCTGCAATCGTTTGATCTTCAGAGCAACGTAGAATTTAGATACGACTCTATTGTTAAGCATTATGCTTTGCATGGAGTGTGCTCGCCTATTGTTATTGAGTTGTTTGAAATGCTTAAAAATAAGGGGCGGCTACATGAATTTTCGCAGCGTTTATTGGTTAATTATGAACTAATAAGTTTACTTATTTTAAATATGCCAGGACATGATCCAGATAAACACGGCAGAATACGTGACCACGTTTGTTTTATAGTAAGTGTTACAGAGCAGCAGTTACGCGCCATAATAACTAAAAATTTATTAGATGCGCAGCAAGTAAAACTTAATGCAGTGGCAAGTACTGTGCACACCAAGTTTCATGGTTTGATAGATTTACTAAATGAAAGCCGAATAAATAATGAACAGGTGTTTAAAAAGCTACAAGAAGACCTTGAAGTAAGAATTCCAACGATGGGGTTAGATGAAGACCAAGAAATTTTTATCTATAAAAAAGTAGATGAAACAATTCAAAATTCAGTAGCCCGCGAGGAGTCTGTTGTTCAAGTAAAAGAAGCGTTTGCAGATATTGAAAAAGAACTTTCAATTTTACTAAACCACAGTCAATAATGTGAGCTTTTGCGGATTAAGGTTTGTTAAAGCTTGGTCTTTTTAATCACTGCGTAAGATTTGTAACTAAGCGGGCTCTACATTACTTAGGTAGCAAATAGATTACTGTAATTTAAACCCTTATAAAACCAACAGACCTTGAGGCTACCATAAGTTTTATGCATCTCGTGGTAAGCCTTTTTCTACAATCCTAATCAGCCTTTGCGTTTTTCTAAGTGAGGGTTGTTTATTGTTTTGCTGCTTCAGGGCCCACTCAATATGCTCTTTTACTAGGTCACTACACCCATCTATTTTTTGCTCTAGTGCATCAATAATATCTGGGGCAAAGTTTGCATTACCTAAACCAACCGCTAAATTACGTAACCAACGTTCGTGACCAATTCGGCGGATCGGACTCCCTTCGGTATTTTTTAAAAATGTTTCTTCATCCCAGCTAAATAGCGCTAGCAAGTCTTTGTCTTTTAGCTGCGTGCGCGGGTGAAAGTCTTGTTCGTCGGTGATTTGTCCATAACGGTTCCATGGGCACACTAGTTGGCAGTCGTCGCAGCCGTAAACACGATTGCCTAATAAAGATCTATACTGCTCAGGGATAGGCCCTTGGTGCTCTATTGTCAGATATGAAATACATTTTCGCGCATCAACCACATAGGGTTCTACAATTGCACCTGTAGGACATAATGTTATACAGGCAACGCATTTTCCACAGCCTTCAAAGGTGTTTTCACTATCAATAGGCAAAGGTAAGTCAATAAACAGCTCGCCTAAAAAAAACCATGACCCTGCTTCTTTATTTATAAGTAACGAATGTTTACCGCGCCAACCTAGCCCCGCTTTTTCTGCCAATTGGCGCTCTAGAACAGGGGCTGAATCAACAAAGGGCCTAAAACCATATTCACCCACTTCTTGTTCTATTTTTTGACCTAACTTTTTTAATCGGTTACGTATTAATTTATGGTAATCACGACCAAGTGCATAACGGCTAATATACGCTTTTTGTTTATTTTTTAATGTTTTAGCAAAGCCTGCATCAGGTGGGAGGTAGTTCATTTTTACTGATATGACTCGCTGTGTACCAGGTATGAGTTCCGCTGGTCGTGCGCGCTTCATGCCGTGTGTTGCCATATAATCCATTGAGCCATGAAAGCCGGCATCAAGCCAGCGTTGAAGCTGTTGCTCATGCTTACTCAAATCTATATCGGTAATGCCCACTTCGCTAAAGCCAAGTTCTTTTCCCCATGCTTTTATTTGCTGGGCTAATTTAGGGTAGTCAGGAGTTAGGTTGCTCACACATTTTCACGCACGTTAAATAATCACCCAGTAATTTACCATATTTACAGGGCGGTGTTGAGTTTAGCGCGTTAATGTAGCGCAAACTAAAGCAAAAAGCGCTTTAATTGCTGCTGAGTTTGCATGCTTAACTCTTGTGATAATTGGCTATCGGCAAGGGCGGTGTCTATTTGTTGTTTGGCTTGCTCACCAAGCTCAACAATTTGCTCTACCGATTGATGGGTTAAATTTTGCGTATCTTCTAGTAAATGCACGGCGCTGGCAATTTGCTGTAATTGCTGTTGATTACTCTCAAATTCGTTAAGCATTTTACTAAACCCATCTGAGGTTGCACTTATTGAATTTTGTGCATTTTTAGAGTGGCTAATCAGCTGCTCTGACTCTTTGTTGGTTTCACTGACCAAATCATTCATTTGATTAATAAAGTCACTAATTTGGCGAGTTGCACCGCTTACCTTAATTGAAAGTGTGCGTACTTCATCAGCAACAACAGCAAAACCACGTCCGGCTTCACCTGCTCGTGCAGCTTCTATTGCGGCATTAAGAGCGAGTAAGTTAGTTTGATCAGAAAATTCCTCAACCATTTTTAAAATGCTGCGAATATTTTCACTGTTTTCTTTTAACCCCTCCACTGTGCTTGCAAAACTACCTAGCATATTAGTAATTAATTGAACTTGCTCAACGAGGGTACTGAGCTCTTTATCTGAGAGTTTAACAAAGGCTAAATGTTCATTATTTACAGTGTGGACACTGTCGGTGTTGCCCACAATATTTTGCAAGCTTTGAGTAATTTGGTTGCTGGCATCAATGATGGTGTGGCTCAAGTGTATTTGCTGCTGGCTAGAGTTTTCAGTATGCTTCATCGACTCTGTAACTGCTTTATTACTTTGCGCACTTGCCTCTGCACTGGTGTAGGTTGTGTTAAGCAGTTCACCTAAATGGCTAGTGAAATCGTTATATTGGGAGCTTAACGTTTTAAATTCGTCGAATGAAAAGTGCGGGAGTTTGGCGTTTAAATTGGCATCTTGTTGATTAATTTTAATGAGCGTATCGGACATTGCTTTTACAGGACGCACAATTAAAAATCGCATATAAAAAAGGGTAAACGCAAAGCCAGCAACAATAACCAAGGTTAGCAGCCAAAAAAGACCAAGACTTTGTTGCTCACTTAAGCTGTCATAAAGCCAAAATAAAGTAATAGCCTGAAACAAAAAAACAAAACTCAAGTTACCAACAATTTTACGCGTTAAAGTAAAAAAGAACGTTTGTTCGATATAATTATAAATTTTCATTAAGCCACTCATCTTGCTTAAACCTATGTTTGAACGCTTTTACGCAGGCATTAGCAAGGTATAAGCGAATCTATTTATTAGCTTACGATAGCAAATATGCTTTGGATTGCATGGGAAAGTTGGTAAAAATTCCGTCTAAACCGTAGTCACGCATAAGTGCGATATCTTGTTGTTTATCCACAGTATAAGCGTAGATTTCTAGCCCGCGCTTTTTAGCATCATCTACAAATGCCTTGTTAATAAAGTTTTTATCTACATGCACGCTAAATGCATTTAAATCTTGGGCAAACTTAGCATAATTAATTGGAATAGAAGACGTCAATGCGCCTATTTTTAACCAAGGTAAACGTTTTTTAAGCCATTGTAATTGATGGTGATCAAACGATGACACTAAAATATTAGCACATGAAATTGTTCCCGCACTGATATTACGCTCAAGCTGGTTAGCAAACTTTTCAAGCTCAAAGGCATGTTTAAGTTCTAAATTAAGTAAGGTTTTATTATCATTCCAATCAAATAACTGCTGAAGCGTGGGTATATATTCGCCATTACCAGCATCAAGCTTTGCTAGAGTTGCGGCGTCAAACTCGCTAACTTTACCTTTACCATTAGTGGTTCGATCTAACCACGAGTCATGTATGATCATGTAATCGTCGGTGGCACTTTGAATATCAACTTCAATACCATCTACGCCAATATTCAACGCTTCTAAAATGGCACTTTTGGTGTTTTCGGGAAAGTGGCCGCTTGCGCCTCTGTGTGCAAAAATTTTCATTGTCGCGCCTTTTTAGTAATCGACCAAGTTTCAAAGCATGCCGCGCTTACAATAAGTGCGCCGCCAATAAAAGTCATTAATGTTGGGCGTTCGTGAATAATAATAATAGCCAAAATAGTACCGTACAATGGTTGTAAACACGAAATTAACCCTGCCGTTGCAGCCGATAAATGTTTTAAACTTGCCGCAAATAGCGAATGTGGTGTAGCGGTAAATATAATACCAGCAACGGCAATTAAAATAAGGTCATGGTTACTCACTTCGTACACGGGCACTTCAATAAATACGCACAGCATTAAGCTTGCCACTAAGGTTTGATAAAACATTGTTTGTGGGCCGCCATATTGGCTAAAGTAGCGTTTATGGGTAATGTTTCTAATAGAGAAAAATAACGCCGATACCACACCAGTAATAACACCGAGCGTTACATCGTCACCTAAATCAGCACTTGGCACTAATAAATAAATACCAAGTACAACTACGCCAGCACTTATTATGTCTTTTGCTTGAGGCTTATTTTTATTAAATAACGGCTCTAAAAAAACCGTCATTACTGGGTAGCTAAAAAATGCAAGCATACCAATGGTTATGCCTGCCATTTGCATCCCCGCAAAGTAAGTCACCCAGTGTAATCCCACCGCAACACCTAAAAATAGGGCAATAAAGTAGTCTTTTGGCTTATTTAGCTTTATTTGTTTTTTTCCTAATAAAAGCATTGTCAATATCGCCATACCAGCAATGGCTGTTCGGTAAACGGTAATATCCAGCGCATTTAAACCAATGAGTTTGGCAAATAGGGCCGTTCCTCCAAAAAGTAACACGGCAATATGTAAGTAAAATAAACTTTGCTGTTGTGGCTGCATTTAAACGTCATCTCCTTTTTTTAGCATGTTATCACTGGGCGAGCGTCTACAAGATGAATTTTTTGAAATATGACAAATGTCAGCAAAGTTAATGACACTTCACACTCTTATTATTTTTACGTACTGGCATAGTTACTCTACTTAATAGGAGAGCGCTATGAATAGTTTAGTTTTAATGAGTCTTGATATCAGCGAATTTTTTGATTCGCTCAATTTTACTATCACTTACATTGATTATTTTATGCTGATAAGCATTTTTGTGGTATCTATATTTATTAATAAAAATAGTGCTTTAAATAAAAATAATACACCTGAGGTATTAGCATGAGTTCGCTAAGTAGCTTTTCTCAACAAACGGATAAAACGTTTTGGAAATATGGCCATTTAATTTTTACAGGCTTTTATTTATTGCCATTAATTATTAATTTTGACCAATTTACAAAAAGCCAAATGAGTCTATGTTTAGCTTTTTATATTGCTTTTATTATTTTGTACATAAAAGCAATTAACTGCGATAACACAAAAATTACTCCCTTATTTTTAGCCTTGCTGGCCATTTGTTTTAGCGCTACTTTTTTTACCTCTGGCACACCTACTTTGTATGGTTTTGTTGCCTATGTGGCAGGGTATAGTTATACCCAAAAGCAGCGGTTTTATGCTGCATTAGCCATTATAGTCGCGCTTTTTGCAAGTTCGTATTTAAGCGATATGGGAAAGCTTCAGTACTTTTTGGCTGTCGCATTAATATTATGTGCCGCCTTATTTAGTTATGGAATTGCAGCAAAAAGAGAGCGCGAACATAAAAAACGTGAACAAGAAAGCGCAAACCAATTAGAGCAATTAGCTGCTATTGCTGAGCGAGAACGTATAGCGCGTGACCTACACGATATTTTAGGCCACTCACTTTCATCTATTGCATTAAAGGCCGAGCTGGCTAATAAACTAAATCAAGGTGAGCGCTACGAGCAAGCTAATAACGAAATAGCCCAAGTAGCCGACCTTGCAAGGCAGCTACTTAGCGATGTGCGCAATGCCGTAAGCGACTTAAAAGAGCTCAATCTAGTAAGCCAAGTTGCACAGTTAAAACAACGGTTATTAGAGCAGGACTTTAATGTCACGTTTAACGTTAAGTTATCTGTGCTACCTGCCAAGGTAGAGGGCATTGCTAGTTTAATAATTAAAGAGTCAGTTACTAACTTATTACGCCATAGTGCAACTAAAAACTGTGTAATAACAATTAAACAAACACCCCAGCAACTACTCATTGAAGTGATAGATAATGCTCATTGCATCACACTTAAAGCAGGCAATGGTTTAAATGGGATCAAAGAGCGGGCAGAGCAAATAGGAGGCAGTGCAACGTTTACCTGTGGCGAACGTTTTACATTAAACGTAGCGCTGCCAATTTCATCTGAGGATTTACAATGATCAAAGTATATTTAGTGGAAGATCAAGCGCTAGTGCGTGACGCTGTTAGTGCATTACTTAGCCTAGATTTTAATATTGATGTAATTGGCCAAGCAAGCAACGGGCAAGAGGCCCTAAATGCTATTAATGCGCTTGATGAAGATGCGATGCCAGATATTATTTTAACCGATATAGAAATGCCTACTATGAATGGTATTGAGCTTAGCGAAAAAATAGCAACGCAATTTCCGGCTATAAAAATGGTGATCATGACCACGTTTTCACGCGCTGGATATATTAGGCGCTCGTTAAGTGCCGGTGTTAAAGGGTTCATATTAAAAGAAGCTCCGAGTGACGAGCTAATCAACGCGCTTAAAAAGGTAATGCCAGGTCAAAAGGTAATTGACCCAGAGCTTGCCATTAACGCCCTAGACGACGCCGACCCACTTACCGACAAAGAACGAAAAGCATTAAAGCTTGCAAGCGATGGCCTTAAAACGAGCGAAATAGCCACACAGTTATTTATAAGTGAAGGCACAACGCGTAACTATTTGTCAGATGCCATTGCCAAACTTAATGCAACAAACCGAATCGACGCAGCACGTATAGCTAAACAAAAAGGGTGGTTATAAACACATGTGATTAAGGTTTATAAATTTAACACAAACCCTTACTATATTAGCCATAACAATAAAGAAACGAACAGCGCTTAAAACAAGCTTAAAATGCGCTAAAAGAGGGTTAAATGGCAAACTTAATAGATTTAACAGTAAAAAACAGTGTCGCAATATTAACGATGAACACCGCAGAAAATCGACACAATCCAGCGTTTTTGGCTGAATTTAATTTACACCTTGATCATATTGAGGCTGATAAAAGCATTCATTCGGTTGTGCTCACTTCGGCAAGCGACAAAAGCTGGTCGTTGGGTATCGACCTTGAGTGGATGGCAAATCCAAGCATTTTACCAGCGGCTATTTCTGACTTTATGTTGCAAATAACACAGTTACTACAACGTATTGTTACGTTTCCTATGCCTGTTATTGCAGCCCTTAACGGCCATACGTATGGTAATGGTGCTGTACTGGCTTGTGCCTGCGACTTTAGATTTATGAAGTCAGACAAAGGCTTTTTTTGCTTTCCAGAGGTTGATGTATTGGTCCCTTTTGTACCGTCTATGTTTCCTATTATTAATAAAGCGATACCGCAAACCTTTTTTAATAGGCTAGCAATGACGGGTGAACGCGTGGGCGCGCAACAACTGTTTGAAAATAACATAATAGAAGCGGTATTTAACGATAACGACGAACTACAAGCCGGCGTTTATGAGTTTGCAGCGCAGTTTAATAAAAACCGTTGGATTTACGCTCAAAACAAATCGCAAATGAATAAACACATTTTACACACTATAAAAGAAGAAGACCCTGCCTTTATCAATAACGTGAGTAAAATGTTGTACAAAAATTTGCATAAAACTAAGTAATAACTGAGTTAACGGATGCAGCTTAATCACAATGACATAATTAAGCTGCATAATTAAGCACGCATTAAGGCCCGGTACGCTAAGTTTTCTAAAACTAAATAGCCGATAAATGCGCTTTGTTTAAAGATTAAGTGCTTTTACCTGTCTCATTTTACGTATATGGGTTAAAATACTTCTATAACCAACTAACAAGATAGTGAATGTCAAACCAAGATCCAAATCTCAGTCGAGAACAAGAAAAGTACGAAAACCCCGTCCCTAGCCGTGAGTTTATACTTACTCATCTTCAAGAGCGTTCAAAACCTGCTAACTACGCACAGTTATGCGAAGAACTAGCCGTGAATGACGAAGAGCGTCAAATTGCATTTAAACGTCGCCTTCGTGCCATGGAGCGCGATGGTCAGTTATATTTTAATAAATTTAAATGTTATGCACTTATTGACGAAGCCGGTTTAACCAAAGGCAAAGTAATAGGCCACAGAGACGGTTTTGGCTTTTTAGAAGTTGAAGGCGAGAACAAAGATTGGTTTATTGCCAAACATCAAATGAACATGGTGTTACATGGCGACATTGTACTAGCTAAAGGCACAAAACGTGGCTCTGGCTCAAAATGCGATGCCCGCATTATTAAAGTGCTTACCAACGAGCGCGCACCTATTGTAGGGCGTTACTTTGTTGAACATGGTGTTGCAGTTGTAGTCGCTGAAGACCCGCGTATTACGCAAGACATCATGATTTTACCTGGCAACGAAAACGGTGCCCGCCACAACCAAATGGTGCAGGTTAAAATTACTCAAAACCCTAGCCGCAATATGAACGCGGTAGGTAAAGTTGTTGACGTACTGGGTGAACATTTGGCGCCTGGTATGGAAATTGAAGTTGCCCTTCGTAATCACGATATTCCGCATGTTTGGCCAGAAGAAGTGGACGCACAAGTGGCTCACTTAGGCGAATTTGTCGAAGATGCAGACAAACAAGGCCGCGTAGATTTACGTAACTTACCGCTTGTAACCATAGATGGCGAAGACGCACGCGACTTCGATGATGCAGTGTACTGTGAGCCTAAAAAGTCAGGCGGTTGGCGTTTATGGGTTGCCATTGCTGATGTATCGCATTACGTAGGTATGAACACGCCATTAAATAAAGAAGCCATAGCACGTGGTAACTCAGTTTATTTTCCTGAGCAAGTTATTCCGATGCTGCCAAAAGTACTGTCTAACGGGTTGTGTTCACTCAATCCAAAAGTAGACCGTTTATGTATGGTTGCTGAAATGACCGTATCAGCGGCAGGTAAGTTGTCGGGTTATAAATTTTACGAAGCTGTGATGAATTCGCACGCGCGTTTAACGTACACCAAAGTCAACGCCATTTTACAAAACGACGAAAAGCTTCGCGACGAATACGCCGCCGTAGTGCCACATTTAACTGACTTACAGCAAATGTACATGGCGCTTAAATCAGCACGTCAAGAGCGCGGTGCTATTGAGTTTGAAACACTCGAAACACGCTTTGTATTTAATGCGCAGCGTAAAATAGAGTCTATTGTGCCCGTTATTCGTAACGACGCGCACAAACTTATTGAAGAATGTATGATTTTAGCCAACGTGTCAGCGGCTAAGTTACTCGAAAAGCACGAAGCCAGCGCACTTTACCGTGTACATGACGAGCCCGACAGCGAAAAGCTAGGTAACTTTACTCAGTTTTTAACTGAGCTTGGTATTCAAAGCACATTAAGTGATGAACCAACCCCTAAAGAGATAACCCAAGTATTAGCTAAATTAGGTGAGCGCCCAGAAGCCGAGCTTATTCAAACTATGCTGTTGCGTTCAATGAAACAAGCCGTTTACCAGCCAGATAACATAGGCCATTTTGGTTTAGCGCTTTCGGCTTATGCGCACTTTACATCGCCAATTCGTCGTTACCCAGATTTAGTTGTGCATCGTGCAATTAAAGCGGTACTAAAAGCACAAGGTCAACAAACATCAGGCGCGTATGCTTATACCGACGACGAAGTAGATCAATTAGGCGAGCAGTGTTCAACCACCGAACGCCGTGCAGACGATGCAACTCGCGAAGTAGCCGATTGGCTTAAATGTGAGTTTATGCAAGACCACGTTGGTGATGAGTTTAACGGGGTTATTTCATCGGTAACTAATTTTGGTTTGTTTATACGCCTAGACGACTTACAAATTGACGGACTTATTCATGTTACTAATTTAGGTGATGAATACTTCCAGCACGACGCTGCAAAACATACCCTAATAGGTGAGCACACACATAAAGTTTACCGCCTTGGCGATAAAGTGACAGTGCAAGTTGCCTCAGTTAGTTTAGACGATCGCCGTATAAACTTAGTGCTCAAAGGCGATGTAGCGCAAGATAGATATTCACGCCGTCGTGGACCAAAAGGTAAAGCGCCAGAGAGTGTACGCTCACAGTTAAAAGCAGGCAAAGTACCGGGCAAAAAGTCAGACGACAAGCCCAAAGGTAAAAAAAAGCCAGCTAGTAAAGGCAAAGCTGCTGGTAAGTCGGCGGTTAAAGCTAACGACGGCACCACAAAGAAAAAACCTAAAAAGAAATCGGCTAAAAAGCCTAAAAGACCAGGCAAAAATGCCCGTAAACGTACAAGCCCAGGAGCATAAAATACGTGAGTAATGAATTAATTTTTGGCTTTCACTCTGTTGAAGCAATTTTAGCAAAAGAGCCTGAGCGATTTTTAGAAATTTACGCCCTTAAAGGCCGTGATGATAAACGCTTAACACCGATTATTGATGAAGCACGTAAATTTGGTATTTCAGTACAATTTATGCAGCGTAAAGCGCTTGATAACAAGTCGAAAGACGAACAGCATCAAGGTATTATTGCTAACGTAAAAGCGGCGCCAACGTACAACGAAAAAGATCTAGATGTGATCATTGCCCGTGAAGAAACCCCATTTTTATTGGTACTTGATGGCATAACCGATCCGCATAACTTAGGTGCATGCCTGCGTAGTGCAGATGCGGCAGGTGTTCACGCAATTATTGTTCCTAAAGATAAGTCGGCAAAACTAAACGGCACAGCGCGTAAAGTAGCGTGTGGCGCAGCTGAAACAGTCCCTCTTATTCAGGTTACTAACCTTGCTCGTACGCTTCGTGAAATTAAAGACGCGGGTGTATGGGTAGTTGGCACCGCCGGCGAGACCGATACACACGTATTTGATGCAAGCTTAACAGGCCCAATGGCCATTGTTATGGGTGCAGAAGGCGAGGGGATGCGCCGTTTAACGCGTGAGCATTGCGATGTATTGGTTAAAATTCCAATGGCAGGTTCGGTGTCTAGCTTAAATGTATCGGTTGCAACCGGTATTTGTTTATTTGAAGTATTACGCCAACGTAACGCAAACAATTAAATTGCCCTAGCTTAAAGCTTAAGCATTAAAAAAGCCGAGATTAAATAATCTCGGCTTTTTTGTATCTATTATTTGCTTAGCATATCGTGAGTAAAACGGTTCAGCTAACGAGCCGTTTTACTCAGCAATTACTTAAAAGCTATATGTGTAGCCCATTTGAATACTACGAGGCTTACCTGGCTGAATACCGCCATTAGCACGGTTAGCGATGTACGTTTTATCAAACAGGTTATCAACCGTTAAGTATACTTTTTGGTTGTCGTCGATTAAGTATTTAGCTGCTAAATCCCACACTACACGACTGTCAATTGCATTTAAGCCTGAGTCAGAAAGGTCAGCATGAGAATCAGACACGTAACGTATTTGGCTGTTAACAACAAACGATGCAAACTCAGCGCCTAGCGATAAAGCAACTTGGTTTTCTGGTACGTAAGGCATTGCGTCGCCTTTTTCTACTGAGCCCCAAATTTCTGAATCAAACGTGTTTTTAAACTCAGAGTCAGTGTATGTGTACGTTAATTTAACTGGGAATTGTGCTGCGTCTGTTGCAAATGTACGACCCGCACTAAATTCAAAACCCGACACTTCTACTTCACCGTAGTTGTATTGGTCGCCAATGTTCTCGTCGCTACAACCTACTGCCGCAGTACAGTTACCGTGCATATTGTCGTAATCAGAGAAAAACGCAATCACTTCACCGTTAAAGCCATCCATATTAAAGCGAGAACCAAACTCAAGGTTTACACTTTCTTCTTCTTCTTGGTCAGCATTACCCGGTGCCGCTGGAGCGTAACCTTTTTGAATACCAGCAAGTAACGTTACGTTGTCGTTAAGTGTGTAAGTGGCACCTAACGATGGCACTAAAATTTCAGTATCGTTCGAAATATCTTTAGTTAAGCCATTGCTACGCGTTGGATCTGATTTAGACCACTCTTCACGTGTAATGGTAATGTCTTCGTAACGAAGACCCGCATTAATAACTAACGCGTCTAATGTCCATTCGTCTTGAACAAATAACGTGCTTGCTTTAGCGCTGTCTACACGGTTGCTATCTGAGCCTGGTATACCTTGCGATGTAAGCGTCATGCTTAGATCTTGATTAAGCGTGTACGTGTCTTGCCATTGGAAACGATCCATTTCGTCTTCGTGGTAACGCACACCAACAGTAACGTAGTGATCGCCTGCAGGAATATGTAATTCAGACTGAATGCCTTTTGCTTGGTAATCACGGTTGTTAGCTTTAACACCAATACCTTCAATACCTTCACTTGTTGGGTTTGCTTCAAAATCGCTATATTGTTCAAGTGTGCTTGTGCCTACACTGCTTGCTTTATACCAGTTACGATGAAAATCGTTTAGGTAAGCGGTTGCAAGTAATTCGTAGCCTTCGCCAAAGCGGTACGCGTAGTTTAGTTGGTAAGCATTGTGGCGAGTATTCATTTCATCGTTTTGTGATGCAGCGTAACGGCGATTTGGGTTTGCTTTGTAATCTTCGTCAGTTAAGCCCATGTAAGTTTCGTCTGATGTTTCGTCAGAGTATTTTACTTTTAGCTCAATGTTATGCGCATCGTTTTGACCAAACGTATGGCCAAATTTTAATAGTAAATCTGTTTTTTCAAAGCCCGTGTTGTCGCTGCCAACAGGAAGCTCTTTAAAGCCATCTGCGCCGTAAGTAAATACTTCAACTAAGCCAGACGTGTTGTTTTTTTCTTTACCAAAGTATGCGTGGCCTTTGTAGTAGCCATCGCTACCAAGGGCTGCATCTACCATACCTTTAGAGCTATTTGGCTCGGTTGGTAAGCTACGAGAAAGTAAGTTTAAAACACCACCTGTAGTACGAGGACCGTACTTAACAGAGGCCGCGCCTTTTAATACTTCTATTGTTTCCATACGACCCATAGTAGGGAAGTAATAAGCAGAAGGTGCGGAATAAGGCGCAGGTGCGACTAATACACCATCTTCCATTACAGAAATTTTATCGTTACGGCCGGTACCAGTACCGCGCATACCAATGTTAGGGCGAAGGCCGTAGCCATCTTCTTCTTGAACGTAAACACCCGGAACAGACGCTAAAACACGCGAAATATCGGTAAACTCAAATTTTTGAAGTTCTTCGTCAGAGATAAAAGTAGCCGAACCAGGAATGTCGTTTATAGCTTGCTGTGAGCCAATAACTGTAATTTGTTCAAAGCGTTGTTCTTTATCGCTGGTGTCTTTAGCCATTGCAGTGGCTGTAAAAGACAAAGCAACCGCAGTTGCAAGAGTAGATACTAAAAACTTAGGGTTCATTTTTGTCCTAATCACGTTGATTATCTGAATTTGCGTAATTTGAACACGTTAACGAATGCGAATCAATATTATTTAGTATAAAACTATTCATTTTTTTAGAACTAAAAACATATATTATGTAACTTAATTAACTTTTTTATATCTTTTGTATTGTTTTGTAATCGTGACGCTAGGTATAAAGTTGAGTGTGTGTTTTATTAGCCTAAACGCAAGGCAATAAACTCAGCAAGCTTATCTACCGCATTTTCAGACTCACCTGAACTTTTAACCAAGCTAATACCAATGTCGCCCAGTGCAGGTAGGTATTTAGTTTGTACTTGGTAATTAAGCTCACTGGGTACGGTACTTTTTGCAAGTACTGTAATGCCAAGCCCTTCTTTTAAAGCCGCAATAAGCCCAGTTAAGTCGGCGTTACTATATACAATACGGTATTTTATGCCGGCACTTTTAAGCGCATCGGTAGCGCGGCGGCGATAAATGCATCCCTCTGGCGCGGTTACCAAGGTAACTACTTGGTTTTGTGCTTGGTTTAAATCGCCCACCCATACCAATTGGTCTTGCATAAAAATAGGAAATTTACTTGAGGTAAGTTGCTCGTTTAGCGCAAGAACTAAATCAAATTGGTCTTGCCTAGAAGCCGATAATAAATGCTTACTTAAACGCGATTTAACTTCAAGTGATACCTCTGGGTAAAGCGCCACAAAGTCGCCAATAATAGAAGGGAGTATACGCGCTGCAAATTCGCTCGGTATGCCTAAGCGTACTTTTCCGGCAATGCTCTCTGAGGTAAATTGCTGCAAAATGGCGTCGTTGTATTGCATCATCTGTTTTGCCATGGGCAATAATAGTTCGCCGTACTGGTTAAGTACTTGGCGCTGACCTTGCTTTTTAAATAGTTTATAACCTAATACATCTTCTAAGCGCTTTATTTGTAAGCTTACCGCAGGCTGTGAAAGGCCTAAAAAGTCGCCTGCTTTGGCAAACCCGCCTACATCTACAATCATTACAAAGGTGCGTAAACTGTCGGTTGATATATTTTTCATATTTAAAATTACAATTTATGTGGCCACATATATAAGTATTATTTATCAATTGATAAATAATTACAATTTGTTGTTACAGAGCCCGCGCAATATAATTTTGAGATTAAAAATACACAGGTCTTTGTTATGACTTTTAACCCAATAATGTTTGCCCGCCACAGCAACGCCAACAGCGCGGTTATAAACGCTTTGCAAGCAAATAACAGCACAGTTGTAATGGATTTTAGCGGCAGCGAAGCTTCTGTATTTTTAAGCAGTATTTTAGGCCACGATTTAACAAAACTAACAGCCAGCGGTTTAGGCTTAAAAGGCACGCTAGACGGCGATTTCAATTCTGACTTTAGCTACGCCGTGTATTATTTCAGCGAAACTGCCTTTCGATTTGTATTACCTTACAGCGCAAGCCTTCAATTACAGTCACTTATAAACGAACAACAGCTTCGTTTTGATATTGACTACGTTATTCGTACCGACTTAACCAGCTTTACCTTAAGCGGCGAAAACGCCTTTGATACGTTAGTTGATGCCTTTAAGTTAACACCCGGTTTGCGATTATCTGACGCGCAATTATGCTACGGTGCGCAAAGCGGTGAGGTATTTATTACCGCAATTGATAACAAAGATGAGCAGCATTTTGTGCTCATAGCTAAAGCGCCAGAGCTACAAAAATGGCAAAGCTATATGCAAACGCAGGGTTTTGCTGTCATGCAAAATCAGGCCGCATAACAAAACAATCAACAGGTAAACATAGCTATGTTTGCCTGTTTTTAATTTAAGCCACGCCCATTAAGGGTTAATTTAAAACGTGAAGGAATGTTATGACTTCTAAAACTGTACTACATGCTAAGCACCTAGAAGCGGGCGCAAAAATGGTTGATTTTCATGGCTGGGAAATGCCAATCAACTACGGCTCACAAATAGAAGAACATAATGCAGTGCGTAACGATGCAGGTATGTTTGACGTATCACATATGACCATTGTTGATATTGAAGGCGACCAAGCTAAAGCATTTTTACGTAAGCTTGTAGCAAATGACGTGGCTAAATTAACCGTACCGGGCAAAGCACTTTACACGGGCATGCTTAACGCGCAAGGCGGCGTAATTGACGACCTTATAATTTACTTTTTCAGCGAAACGTTTTACCGCCTAGTGGTTAACTCGGCTACGCGCGAAAAAGACTTAGCGCATTTAGCTAATGTATCGAGCGATTTTGCCGTTACAGTGACTGAGCGCCCAGAGTTTGCAATGATTGCAGTACAAGGCCCTAACGCACGCGAAAAAACAGGCACGCTTTTAAATGCAGAGCAGCAAGCAGCAGTTGAAGGTATGAAGCCGTTTTTTGGTGTTCAAGTAGGTGATTTATTTATTGCTACAACGGGTTATACTGGCGAAGACGGTTACGAAATTGTAGTACCAAACGACCAAGCAGCCGATTTATGGCAACAACTGCTAGATGCAGGTGTAGCGCCAGCTGGTTTAGGTGCGCGTGACACGCTACGTTTAGAAGCAGGTATGAACCTTTACGGCCTAGATATGGACGAAAGTGTATCGCCACTTGCTGCTAACATGGCATGGACTATTGCATGGGAACCTGAAGATCGTGACTTTATTGGCCGTGACGTACTGGTTAAACAACGCGCCGAAAAAAGCACCGACAAACTTGTTGGTTTAGTACTTGAAGAAAAAGGCGTATTGCGTAGCGGTTCAAAAGTAATTGTTGACGGTGGGGAAGGGGTTATTACCTCAGGTACTTTCTCACCTACACTTGGTTTTAGTGTAGCCCTTGCACGTGTACCACGTTCAATAGGCGACACAGCTCAAGTAGAAATGCGCAAAAAATTAGTTAACGTTAAAGTAGTGAAGCCTAGCTTTGTACGTAACGGTAAATCAATAATTTAAATTTGGTGTTATCACCCAATAATACCAATTATGTTGAGTTATTAACCACTTACAGCTACGGATAAATAGAGTGATAACAAGGCATTAATTTTGATATGTAGTTGTTCTACCTGAAAAATTAATAACGATGTTAGCGCTTTATTTAGACCGCTAGAGTGGTTAAATATTTAATTTGATTGGTATCATAACCAAAGGAACAAGATAATGAGCAATATCCCTACTGAATTAAAATACGCTTCTTCACACGAGTGGGTTCGCAACGAAGGTGACGGTACCTTTACTGTAGGTATTACAGAGCACGCACAAGAACTACTTGGTGACATGGTATTTGTTGAATTGCCAGAAGTGGGCGACGAAGTAGACGCAGGCGAAGATTGTGCAGTAGCAGAGTCGGTTAAAGCGGCATCAGACATCTACGCACCAATTAGCGGCGAAATTGTTGCCATTAACGAAGAGCTAGAAGACGCACCTGAAACAGTAAACAACGACGCGTACGGTGATGGTTGGTTATTCCGTGTTAAAGCATCTGATGAGTCTGAACTAGACAACCTATTAGACGCTGAAGGTTACTCGCACACTATCGACGAAGAGTAATCACTCTTCATTGATACTTAAAAGCCCCGTTTTATGTTTGATGGGGCTTTTATGATTTTATCGCCAACTTTCCATACCATTTTGACGTTAAATCATCATATATTTTAATTAATACTAGTTACCCATTAGTATTTAGGATCATAGGAATCTAGACACATGTCAAACGCCAAATCTCTTGAGCAGTTAGAGCAAAAGCAAGATTTTATTCGCCGCCATATTGGGCCAAGCCCCGCTCAAGTAAGCGATATGCTGAGCGCTTTAGAAGTATCGAGTGTACAAGAGCTGATCGATCAAACTGTACCGGCTAACATTCGCCTAGAGCAACCGCTAAGCATTGGCGAAAGCCGTACTGAAGTTGAAACACTAAGCTACTTAAAGTCAGTAGCAAGCAAAAATAAAGTTTTCAAATCGTACATTGGCCAAGGCTACCACCCAACACATGTACCGCACGTGATTTTACGTAACGTACTAGAAAATCCGGGTTGGTATACAGCGTACACGCCGTACCAGCCAGAGATTGCACAAGGGCGTTTAGAATCGTTACTAAACTTCCAAACTATGACCCTAGATTTAACAGGCCTAGATTTAGCAAGTGCGTCGTTACTTGACGAATCAACCGCTGCTGCCGAGGCAATGGGCCTAGCAAAACGTGTATCAAAAGCTAAAAAAGCCAACGCCTTTTTTATTGCCGACGACGTACACACACAAACTATAGACGTAGTAAGCACCCGTGCTGAGCAATTTGGTTTTGAAATCATTATTGGTAAAGCGGCCGACGCCGTTAACCACGACATTTTTGGTGCATTATTCCAATACCCATCTACATCGGGTGAAATAGTTGACGTAACCGACCTAATTGCCGGCGTGCAAAGCAAAAAGGCCATTGCCTGTGTTGCTGCCGACATTATGAGCTTATTACTATTAAAAGCGCCGGGTAAATTAGGAGCCGACGTAGTACTTGGTTCGGCTCAGCGTTTTGGTGTACCAATGGGTTACGGCGGACCACATGCTGCATTTTTTGCAACACGTGACGCGTACAAGCGTTCGTTACCAGGGCGTATTATTGGTGTATCTAAAGACCGTTTAGGTAACGACGCACTGCGCATGGCAATGCAAACGCGCGAACAACACATTCGCCGCGACAAAGCCAACTCAAACATTTGTACAGCGCAGGTACTGCTTGCCAACATGGCCGCGTTTTACGCGGTGTACCACGGCCCGCAAGGCTTAAAAACTATCGCGCAGCGTATACATCGCTTTGCTGATATTTTAGCAATTGGCTTAAAAGCTAAAGGTGTAGCACTTAAGCACAGCACGTGGTTTGATACGCTAACAATCGTTGGCGACAACAAAAACGATGTAATAGCACGTGCCATTGCACATGGTGTTAACTTTGCTACAAACCACGATGGCGAATACTCAATATCGGTTTCAGAAACCACAACGCGTGCCGATGTAGCTGAGCTATTTGATATTGTACTAGGTGAAGGCCACGGCCTAAGCGTAGATGCCATTGCAGCCGATATTGAAGCAAACGGTAGCGACTCTATTCCAGCAAGTTTAGTGCGTGATGACGAAGTATTAACGCATCCAAACTTTAACAGCTACCACAGCGAAACAGACATGCTTCGCTACATTAAGCGCCTTGAAAACAAAGATTTAGCGCTTAATCACTCAATGATTTCGTTAGGTTCATGTACCATGAAACTAAACGCGACCGCTGAGATGATCCCCGTTACATGGCCTGAATTTGCAAACCTTCACCCATTCTGCCCGCTAGACCAAGCAGAGGGTTACCAAATAATGATTAACGAGCTACACGACTGGCTAGTTAACATTACCGGTTACGATGCGGTTTCACTACAGCCAAACTCGGGCGCACAAGGTGAATACGCAGGCTTAATTGCCATTCGCAAATACCACGAGTCACGCGGCGATGCGCACCGTAACGTATGTTTAATTCCAAGTTCTGCGCATGGTACTAACCCTGCGTCGGCACAAATGGCCAGCATGAAAATTGTGGTGGTTAACTGTGACAAAAACGGCAACATCGACATGGCCGATCTTAAAGCGAAAGCTGAAGAAGTGTCTGAAAACCTGTCGTGTGCCATGATCACATACCCATCTACCCACGGTGTTTACGAAGAAACCATTCGTGAACTATGTGACATTATTCATGAGCACGGCGGCCAAGTTTACATGGACGGCGCAAACATGAACGCACAAGTAGGCGTAACAAGCCCGGGCTTTATTGGTTCAGACGTATCGCACTTAAACTTGCACAAAACGTTCTGTATTCCGCACGGTGGCGGCGGCCCAGGTGTAGGCCCAATTGGTGTTAAATCGCACCTTGCGCCATTTATGCCAAACCACAGCGTAATAAACGTACCAGGTACCAACATTAACAACGGTGCAGTATCAGCAGCGCCTTACGGCTCAGCGGCTATTTTACCTATTTCATGGGCTTACATTACCATGATGGGCTCAGAGGGCTTAAAACAAGCCACCGAAATGGCCATTGTGAACGCTAACTACTTAACGCACGAGTTAAGCCAGCACTTCCCAATTTTATACCGTGGCCGCAACAACCGCGTTGCTCACGAATGTATTGTTGATTTACGCCCATTAAAAGAAGCGTCAGGCATTACTGAAATGGACGTAGCTAAGCGCCTACAAGATTACGGTTTCCATTCACCTACTATGTCGTTCCCAGTAGCTGGCACATTGATGATTGAGCCAACAGAGTCTGAGTCAAAAGGCGAGATAGACCGCTTTATCGAAGCGATGGTGTCAATCAAAGGCGAAATCGACAAAGTAATCTCTGGCGAATGGTCAATCGAAAACAACCCACTTGTGTTTGCTCCGCATACACAAGCTGACGTGTTAGGTAACGAATGGGACCGCGCGTATGACCGTTTTTACGCTGCATTCCCAGTACCAAGCGTTGCTAAAGATAAGTTTTGGCCAACGGTTACACGTATAGATGATGTATACGGCGACCGTAACTTAGTATGTTCATGCCCAGCGGTAGAGACTTACCGCGACTAATTTTTGAAAAAATTCCACTTTAGAGTGGGGATTTATCGAAATTATAAAAGCCGTTGCAGCAATGCAGCGGCTTTTTGTGTTAAAACGTTGTAGACGCACAGCTTGCTGGCGTGTTGGGCGAAGCCCAAAAGGTATTTAATTGTTGTTGGCGTTTAGCTTGCTGACGCGCGGGCGGTAGCTCGAATAAGTATTTGAATAGGTGTTTGAGGTTTATAACCACCGATAATGTGAATGCATTTCGCGCTTTTTAAATATTAGAAACCTTATTCAAGGTTTTTTGCCAGATTGCTGGCGGCAACCAAGGGGCGGCTACCGCCGACCGGCCCTTGGAACCCCACGGCGCCCCGAGCATCACGCTATTTCCTTCAAATCACAATTGATGTGAACATAAACGGCGAAGATAGGCCATCCATGGCCTAGTTTCGCCTTATCGCGCATCCATGCGCGATATTACTCATCAATTGCTTCTTTTCAGGGCGCGATGACGGGGGAGGTGGGTTAAACGTGAGGTTGATGTTTGGTCTTGGCAAGAAACAAGACCTGATAATCATATAGAAAGCTCCTCGAGTTTTTCGATACAGTTGTGTTGTTCAAAACATAAACAGTATCACGAGGAGCTTAGTATGAAACTATATGGTGGAATTGACTTGCATTCAAATAATAGTGTTATTGCTATCATTAATGAACACGGTGAAACGCTTACCGCTAAGCGTTTAAATAATGACATGTCTGTCATTTTATCTTATCTTTTCTCAGTCCTTATAAAGACAATTTAAAAGGACTTGTTGTTGAATCAACTTTTAACTGGTATTGGTTAGTCGATGCTTTAATGGATGAAGGGTTTAAACTTCACTTAGCAAACCCCGCTGCAATTAAACAGTATTCAGGCTTAAAGCATGCTGATGACCACAGTGATGCGTGTTGGTTAGCTGAAATGCTACGTTTAAACATTCTGCCTGAGGGCTATATTTATCCTCGAGAGCTCAGGGCTGTTCGCGACTTAATGCGTAAACGAATGGACATTGTTCAACAGTCCACTAAAAACTTATTATCAGTGCAAAGTTGTTACATGCGTCATCTTGGATACAAGCTCAGTAGCAACAAAATCAAACAAATGGCCGCTATCAGAAAATGCGTCAATGTTGAGCAAGTACACACCGATTTCAGCTCAACGAATACAGCACTGTCGGTCATTTCTAACCTTTCATTAATACGCTGTGCTCAACAGCAAATCAACGCAATAGAGAGTGCTATTTTACAACAAACATCGCTCTCCCCTGAGTTTATAAACCTAACCAGTATCGATGGGATTGGGAATACGTTAGCACTGACCATTATGTTAGAAACAGGCACTATTAAACGTTTTGATAGCCCAGGTAATTTCTCCTCCTATTGTCGCTGCGTTAAAGGTGCAAAATACAGCAATGGGAAGAAGAAAGGCGCTACAAATCAAAAGAATGGTAATCGTTACTTAGCGTGGGCGTTTACTGAAGCCGCTAACTTTGCCATTCGGTATAACCCAACAATTAAAAAGTATTATCAACGCAAGTTAGCTAAAACAAATCAAGTTATTGCGATTAAAACCGTTGCACATAAACTGGCAAGAGCGTGTTACCACGTGCTGAAAGACAACGTCCCATTTGATGAACACAAGGCTTTTTCTTAACGACCATAAAACGGAATTAGGTTAACGTGCTGAGTTAAAAACGGGGTTGGTAAAACCATCAGATCTGATTGAGCCTGCACGTTAACCGCTCTTATTTAAATGTTGGGTATGCCCACTGTCTGAGCCACACAGGGTTGGTTATGTAAAAAACATAAACCACAGATTTGTTATTGAGTAGCGTGAGAATGCTGCCAAAACTGGACTGACATTGGTACTAAACGATGACTGAGGCG
>NZ_LODI01000001.1:243288-283702 GCF_001468485.1 Pseudoalteromonas sp. H71 | reverse complement strand
GTAAGTCTGTATCTGTTAAAGACGACTGGCGACAAAAAGTAGCCGTTATTGAGCCTATTTATTCAGAAGATAAAGCAAGGCTTTCGGGCGTATCTCGTAAAGATTTATCCCAAGCAATCGCTCACTTTTACAACGGCGAAAAAATTGGTACTTTCAGAGAAGGTAACGATTTAATACCTATAATATCTCAAACACCAACAACTCGTTCAGCCACGCTAGACAACTTAAAAAGTATACAGGTTATAAGCTCGGTAACGGGTAAATCTGTTCCTATTTTACAAGTAACTGATGGGTTTGAGACCAAATGGCGCGACAGTAAAATAAAAGCGGAAGACCGTATATTTATGATCAAGGCGCAGTCTGATCCTATAGCTGGCGAACTTTCGAGTGAATTACTTGCCAGAATAAAACCACAAATCGAAAATATTGCATTGCCCTCTGGATATAATTTAACCTGGGGTGGTGAGTTTGGCGATTCGAGCGAATCAAATGGTGATTTAATGTCAACAATACCCCTTGGCTTTTTAGCTATGGTGCTTGTTGTAATTGTATCGTTTGGCAAAATTAAGCAGCCGTTAGTCATATGGTCTGTTGTACCATTGGCTTTAATTGGTGTTGTGTTTGGTTTAGTTGTGACCGGTGTACCACTAGAGTTTATGGGTATTTTAGGGTTGCTTTCGCTTTCAGGATTGTTAATCCAAAACGGTATAATTTTAGTCGACAGAATGGACACTGAAATAAAAGAAGGCAAACCTCGCTTTGATGCAATTGTTGACTCGGCGTCTAGCCGTGTAAGACCAGTATTATTAGGATCTTTCACTACTGCGCTAGGTGTTATCCCGCTATTTTTTGATGCATTTTTTCAGTCAATGGCTGTGGTTATAGTATTTGGTCTCAGTTTTGCCACACTACTCACATTACTTGTTGTACCGGTGCTTTATGCAACATTTTTGCAAGTTTCATCATACGAAACAGCAAATAGTTCGCAACTATAAATCTCAGGGCTCTTTGAGCCCCGAATTAATTAAGGTTTTTCTCAGTGAAACAATCACAAATTAAAAAGTTAATTTCTGGATCTATTATATCTACCACTCTGTTTATAAGTGCTTGTACAGGAATAAGTAAGAATGTAGTAAAAGAAGATATAAATGCTGACTTAGCGGGCTTAATTCAAGATGAGTCAATGAAACCTGCGTTAGTTTACATCAGGCCTGATGCGCCCACACTCGCAGATTATAAAAAGTTTATGTTTGATCCAATCAAAATCGATTATTCAGATCCAGATATAAAAAATATATCTACCGAGGATATCCAATCTTTGCAAAGTTATTTTTTATCAGCGATGACCACTGAACTGAATAATTCAGGCTATCAAGTTGTGACACAACCAGACAAAAACGTTTTAAGAATTTCGTTTACTTTATCTAACTTAAAAGCGCCGTCATCGCTAATGAATGCGACACTGTTAGTAGTACCAGGCGTAACACTCAGTGTCGGTGAAGTATCTATTGAGGGAGTTTTTAGAGACTCTATAAGCAGAAAAGTTAACGCCGTCGTGTACGAAGGTAGCCAAGGAAGTTACCTATTTAAAGATAAACCATGGAGTACATTTAGTGACATAGAGGCAGCGTTTGACCGCTGGGCTATTGGCTTTACTAAAGCAGTTAATTCAGCCCATAACGCTAAGTAACACGATAATGCGCTGACTTAAAACAAAGTCAGCGCAAATTTAATAATAAACGAATTACTAATATCTACAAAAAATGCCGCAACCAATGGTAATATTATAAACGCAACTGGTGCAGGCCCATGAGATTTTGTCACTGCCGTCATGTTTGCGATTGCCGTTGGTGTCGCTCCCAGTACAAACCCACCAAAACCTGCACTTAAAACTGCTGATTCATAATTTTTTCCCATTAAAGGAAAAACAATAAACAAAATAAATATCACCGCAGTTAACGTTTGAAATACTAAAATAAGCAGTAAATCACTCGCTAAATCTGCAATTACCCATAATTGCATACTCATTAACGACATAGTTAAAAACAGGCTAAGAGAAAAATCAGACACAATAGCCAAAGATTTTGTTCTTGCAGGCCACTTTAGCTTTGGTAATAAATAAGGAACCGTATTCGATAAAAACATCCCAACTATTAAGCAAGAAACAAATAAAGGTAACTTAACTCCAAAGCTGACCAAATATTCATTAATTATATAACCTGCAATAATGCAGATATGAATAACTAAAATAACGGCCATAAAATTTAAGTGAGAAAAATTTTCAGAATCAGATTTAGTGTATTCAATTCCTACCGATAAAGACGATGACTCACTGGATAATTTATATTTATTTATCAGATATTTAGCAATAGGTCCGCCAATTAAACTAGCAATAACTAAACCTAATGTGGCTGATGCTATACCAATCTCAAGCGCACTTTCGATCCCTCTTTCTGCAATTACGGGCGACCAAGCTATAGCTGTTCCATGTCCTCCAATAAGAGACGACGACCCTGCTAATATACCTATTTCTTTTGATATATTAAGGCTATAAGCACCAGCAACACCTACTACATTTTGTAATACAATAAATGTTAAGGTGAGGGTAAGTAATATAAATAAGGGTTTACCCCCTTTAACTAAGTCAGACACCCGAGCATTTAAGCCTATGGCTGTAAAGAAGTAAACTAACAACCTATCGCGGGTTGATAAATCAAAGTTTATTTCACTTTCTAAGAAAAAATACGCAAAAGTAATGGCTATCGCAGCGATCAAACCACCAGTCACCGGCTCAGGTATATTAAAATGCCTTAAAAAGGGAATTTTTTTTGTTAAATATATACCCACAAAAAAGATTAAAATAGCAATAGTGTAAGTTAAAAAACTATCTACATTAACAATATTCACTTTAAGTCCTTTGATTGTGCTTTTCTGATCTGGGAAATAGCTTCAATGAGAAATGCGGTATTTAGGCCCACTATTATTAACCCATTTACAGCTGTTAAACTGCCAAGCAGTCGCCATTGAGTTCCCAATACAACATCGCCGTAACCAAGCGTTGTAAAGGTAACAACCGAAAAGTAAAGTGCTGGCTCTAACTCACTAAACACCTCAAAAATTAAAAATATAGCAGCCCATAACCACGCACTTGCCGTTAAGCCTCCAACGAGCCAAATTACCATCGCCGTTACCACAAAAATCATTTTTAAGGTTTTAGAGTCCTTTAATAACCAGTCGCTAATATTGGCCAACACTTTAGATAAAACACCAATAAACATTGCTTGTATAAGCACCGTGCCACAGATAACAAACGTTCCTATAATTAGCTGTATGAGCATTTTAATCCCACTGTATAAATCTTAATATTTTAAATAACATTATACATAAAATTAACAACAAGGTAGGCACCTGTAATAACTATAATAAAGTATTTTCAATACCGTTATTTAACCGTTTATTACTGCTAATTACTGCTATTAACAACGTACTAAAACTCAGCCAAAACCTAAGCAAGACAATATTTAGCTAAATAAAAACAGAAATAAACACTTAAAACCAAAAGGAATGCAGTACACGCAAATATCACAAAACCGCTAAGTAATCATCGGGAAAGCAATAATAAAAAATGTTTGGCGTAAATCATCGATTTAAGAAAACTACAGACAGTTATGCCTGTACTTACTTTAACTCACCTGACTCATATTTCGTTAAATTTTCATTTAACTCGATAGATTAGGTTTAATCTGCAAAGTGCCATAAGCAGACATCGAGGTTTTTAATGTCTGAAGTCAAGATTTGATAATCATATAGAAAGCTCCTCGAGTTTTTCGATACAGTTGTGTTGTTCAAAACATAAACAGTATCACGAGGAGCTTAGTATGAAACTATATGGTGGAATTGACTTGCATTCAAATAATAGTGTTATTGCTATCATTAATGAACACGGTGAAACGCTTACCGCTAAGCGTTTAAATAATGACATGTCTGTCATTTTATCTTTTCTCAGTCCTTATAAAGACAACTTAAAAGGTCTTGTTGTTGAATCAACCTTTAATTGGTATTGGTTAGTCGATGCTTTAATGGATGAAGGGTTTAAACTTCACTTAGCAAACCCCGCGGCAATTCAACAGTATTCAGGCTTAAAATATTTAGACGACCATAGTGATGCACGCTGGTTAGCTGAAATGCTACGTCTAGATATACTGCCTGAAGGCTATATTTATCCTCGAGAGCTTAGGGCTGTTCGCGACTTAATGCGTAAACGAATGGACATTGTTCAACAGTCCACTAAAAACCTATTATCAGTGCAAAGTTGTTACATGCGACATCTTGGATATAAGCTCAGTAGCAACAAAATAAAACAAATGGTCGCTATCAGAAAAGGGGTTGATGCTGAGCAGGTACACGCAGACTTTAGCTCAATGAATACAGCACTGTCAGTCATTTCTAATCTCTCATTAATACGCTGTGCTCAACAGCAAATCAATGCAATAGAGAGCGCTATATTACAGCAAACATCGCTCTCCCCTGAGTTTATAAACCTAACCAGTATTGATGGGATTGGGAATACGTTAGCACTGACCATTATGTTAGAGACAGGCACGATTAAACGTTTTGATAGCCCAGGTAATTTCTCCTCCTATTGTCGCTGTGTTAAAGGAGCAAGGTACAGTAATGGAAAGAAAAAAGGCGCTACTAATCAGAAGAATGGTAATCGTTATTTAGCGTGGGCGTTTACTGAGGCCGCTAATTTTGCCATTCGGTACAACCCGACAATCAAAAAATATTATCAACGAAAACTGGCTAAAACGAACCAGGTTATCGCAATTAAAACGGTTGCGCATAAGCTCGCAAGAGCCTGTTATCACGTGCTTAAAGATAATGTCCCATTTGATGAACACAAGGCTTTTTCTTAACAACCATAAAACGGAATTAGGTTAACGTGTTGAGCTAGTAATGGGGTTGGTAAAACCACTAGATTTGATTGAGCCTGCACGTTAACCGCTCATATTTTAAATACTGGATATGCCCAATGTTTGAGCCACAAAGGGTTGGTTATGTTCAAGCATAAACCACAGGATTGTTACAGCGCAGTGTGTAAACACAGCCAGAAACTGGACTGATATTGGAACTAAACGATGACTGAGGCGAAAGCCAAGGGCATTAATTAATCATCAATAATGCTTAATTAAACTGCCTAAATTCATATGGGTGACTGGTGCATATTCACACCAATCGACGTCATTACTGGATGCGTAGCCATATTTAAATTGAGTTTAAAAATA
Organism: Pseudoalteromonas sp. H71; assembly: GCF_001468485.1. Classification (GTDB taxonomy): domain Bacteria; phylum Pseudomonadota; class Gammaproteobacteria; order Enterobacterales; family Alteromonadaceae; genus Pseudoalteromonas. The sequence goes on along the minus strand of NZ_LODI01000001.1, from coordinate 278,417 downwards.
ACAACACTTGATTTTTGAATAAAAAATCAAGAAAACACAGCTGCCTGCTTGACCGGAACTTTCTAATGGGTGACCCCATTCACTTTTCCATTCACTTTTATGCCATTACAGCTTAAAGTACCGAAAACTGACGCAGGAATAACCTCACACTTTTCACCTGTACTCGTAACCTTAATAGCATCACCACATTGCGTTTCTTTTTTAATTAACGCAGATGCTTTATATTTTTTAGAACCACAAATTTTGACAGCTTTACGATGCCAATATGGAACTAATTGTTCAGGATCGCTGGCAGGTGCTATTACGGATAAACCATAACTTGTATTACTACCAGCAACTTCAGTTACCTGATATTCAATATCAATGTTTGCAAAGCTACTCCAGCTAGTAATTAAAGCTAGTAGAAATAGAGCAATAGTTAGCGATTTCATCATTGGCATATAACAATTTAATATCGACCCATTGGGTCGTTTTTCTACCGAGCCGCGGGTCATTTTTATCATTATACCAGTTCTATCACACTAACTAACTTGTTGCTACAGATAAACTTTTAATCAGTATAGAAATTATGAAAAGGGTAAAAACGACCAAATGGGTCGTTTCCTGAATATAGGAGAAACACATAGCAACTGGATATAAAATCAGTGTTGAAAAATAATTTTCTAATGACCGCTATTCGCTCCAAGCCGAACTTCGTTAAAGTGCCAATTGCGGACACTCATAATCATGGTCACTTGTTATGCGGCAGTACTTAAATGCTCAATATTCTGCTTACTAACTAAAGCCCAAAATGTATTACAAACATTATAAAAACGGTACAAAGGATATAGCAGTAACAATAAAAAAGTAATTAAATCACCAAAATCTCTATTATCGTAGTAAAGATCAGATGGATTCTTTAGTGTGGGTAAAGAATCTTCTATTTTATTTGCCTCAGTTTTCAATTCATCTTTAGATAAATTCACCACCGCTTTCTTTGAGTCGAAACGATAAATGAAATACTCATCAGACTCAGTTGAACCATATAGAGCCTTATTACTAATACCTACCAACACAATATTACTGAGGATTGCTTCACCGCCTTCTCGAGTAGGCCATAAATACCATTTATCAGAAATATCTATGGCTCCCATAGTGAGTCCATCATTTATAGGAAGCGACCAATAATCTGTTAGAGGAGGATCTACATCTCTAACGAACTCACAAACTAGAACATTAGCAATAAATGCCAGCAAAAAGTAAGGCGCTAACTTTAATGGGAACCAAAAAAGTTGGTTAACTGAAATATCAGTCTTTTTCTTTAACAGCATAATTAACCTAGCAATTAACATCAGTGCGAGCCCAATAATGCTTGCGAGTAAGAAATAAAGAATCCCTACTATGGTTAATTGAAAAAGAGGCCCCAAATTATACTCCTAGCCTAAATGCCACATAACGAGACCGTAGAATAACTCCAACAGCCAAATTCAATTAAAAAACGAGCTCTTGTAATTAACTCTAAGCTCTTTTAAAGCATTAGGTAATGCATTTGGAACTCATAAAACAGGCCGATTTTCTTTAAAAAGGGTAATTCTACAGCCTCAACGCCTGCCAGCACAGGCAAAAAATTGCGGAGCGTTTTTTTGTCCTGTGGCTGCTTTTGTTAGTTTTCTATTACTGATACCAACTTACCGTCTATTGAAAGGCTACCGTCTCGAATCAAAACGTCACCTGACCAAATTGAACCATAAAACCTATTATCAAAGTACAGTTCTTTCTTGTACTTACCTATAACTTCAAGCTCATGCTGATTTGATTTGGTTCCAAATATAATGGTATGTCTCAACGGCGACGGTGATGATTTACCAACCGTAGATATTGGCATTAAATCTGGAGCATAAGGTTCGATAATTTTAATTGTAAGCCCCGGATGAGTGACGTTATATTCAACCCAGTCATCGCTAATTCTTTTTCCAGTATCCGCACCAGTGACACCTAAAATACCAGCGCACCCAGTAATGAGTAATACAATACTGACAGTGACTAATTTACTTAAAGTGTTCATCTACTCTCCATTGAAAACTAACATTTTAATAGTGCGCTCATCGCGCATATTTCTGCCGACGCTACGTTCATTTTTCTACATTATATAGTTTTAACAAATTACCTAAGGTATTACTATCACTAAGTTTTCTAACTATTTTAGGTAAAGTTAAATTAACCAATATGCGCGCGTCGCTCATTTTCATGAATGGATGCGCAAAGCGCAGTTTGACCAATCAATTATCTACGATATTTAGCCAATCTCAACGGCAGTTTCTCGCTCTAAGCTGACTAATAGCTACATGTAATTTGCAGCTCAATACTTTAAATAAGTCGAGGGTCAAGTCTTGACTTCAGACACTTAGACTTTTGACTAACTATTTCTCGCTCATCACAAAGCCAATGAGGGTCAAACCTTGACTTCAGACATTAAGAATTTTGACTAACTATTTCTCTCATAGCAGCCCTTGATAACCATTCTAACATGATCAAATTTTAAAGCTTTGCCTTAAAATAGGCCCCCCTGTCGATGGAACCTATCGCTTATTCAAAGCACTTAATTTAGTGAACCTGAACCGCCCCACCACAACGCTTATTTACTTTTATGTCGGTTCAACTGCTAATAATGTCGATTCAGATAGCTATTAATGATGCAGGTTATAAAACTCGCTAAATTTCTTACCAACAAAACGCCAAATACCTATTTTGATAAGGAATACAGTCATGAACATTATTACAAAGACAGTTTTAGCACTAAGTTTAGCAGGCCACTTTAGCGCGCATGCCATTGACTTGAGAGTCGATAACATTCGTTTATACCAAAGTAATTCGCAAAGCTTTTCTGCGCCGAGTTCGCTTTATATTGATGACGGTAAAATTGTAAACATTACTAAAGCGACCGACCCACTACAAAACGCCGACAATACTATTAATGCCAACAACCAATATGCAATACCCGGTTTAATTGATTTACATGTACATTTGGGCTCATCGGGCAGTAACTTTTCTGAGTTTCAGTATTTGCCGGTTAAATCGCACTTTAATTCTAATTTGTATTTAGGTGTAACTAACATTGTTGATTTGTTTTCGTTTGAACAAACTCTAAACGAGGCCGCGCAATTAAAAGCAGTCCAACTAACCCCTAACCTTTTCTATGCAGGTACATTGTTTACTAATCCTGGCGGACATGGCACGCAGTTTGGTGGCCAAGCTTATGAAATTGCAAAAGATGAAGACATAGAAGCGCTATGGCAAAAACATATAAGCACTAATCCACATGTAACTAAAGCGGTTATAGAAACGTTTGGCGGTGCGGGTAAATCGTTAACTAATAGCCAATTAAGCGAGTTAGGTAAGCGCTCTAAAGCCGCTAATTTACCGTATTTTGTGCATGTTTCTACACTAAATGACGGGAAGCGCGCTATTAAGGCCGGTGCAACTGCTTTAGCGCACGGTATTAATAGCGAAGCAGTTGACGATGAGTTTATTACGCTTATGAAAAAGCATAACGTAACCTACATTCCTACTCTTGCGGTGTACCACAACCATAGCGATGAAAAGCATAACCATACTATTAGCTCACAAAGCGAGTTGCTAAAAACCATTCCCGAAAAGCTTCAAGGGTGTTTGTTTGAAAACGTGCCTGCACCTTCAAAATGGAAAGAGCACGCGTGGGATGAGCGTAAAACCGCTTATGCAAATATACAAAAACTAAATAAAGCTAATGTCACTATTGGCACAGGCTCTGATGCCGGAAACCCATACACGCTGCACGGCACTGGGTTACACAACGAGTTAGATGCACTTAAAAAAGCGGGTCTTACTAATGGTGAAATAATTAATGCGGCAACGGTTAACGGTGCAAAGGCTATTAATAAAGCTAATAGCGTTGGCAAGCTTACTAAAGGCTTTGAGGCAAGCTTTGTACTGCTTAAGCAAAACCCGCTTGATGATATAAGCCATATTCACACTATCTCAGATGTTTACAAATCAGGTACGAAAGTAGACCGCCCAGCGCTTATTGCTCAAAACAAAGCCATAAAGCCACAAGGCCCCGCTTGTAATGAAATAATAACAAGTAGCCAAGCGCAGCATGTTATTGATGATTTTACCGGTGAAACACCATGGCAAGCCTTAAGCGACTCGGTAATGGGTGGGCAGTCTGTTGCAGTGCTTACCACAAATAAAAACAGCGTAACTATTGATACAACCATTACAAAGCCTACCAGCTTTGGCGCGTGGGCAGGCGCTGAAATAAAATTTACATCGCCGGTTGATGCCTCAGCATTTAAAGGTATTCGATTAACCTATAAAGGTTCAAGCACGCCTTTTGCTATGTCTGTTTATCATAGTGATGTAAAAGATTGGGATCACTTTAGTGTACTTTTAAAGCCGCGCGATGAGTGGACAACGCTTGATATTCCTTTCACTACACTTAAACAATTTGGCTTTGGTAGCCCGGTTACCTGGTCGGCCACTGAATTAACTGGGGTTAATTTAATGTGGCGTAAAATGCCAGGCGCAAGCAATGAGTCATTAAAAAATACACTACAAATCAAGGAGCTAACTTACTTTTAAATAAGTTACAGTCAAAACACAAAGTATTTGGGTTTTGACTGTTTTTTGTTATGGTTTAATCACTTACAAAAAGAAGCACTTATTATGCTCAAACATCCTTTTTATAAATACAGCTTTTTTATTTTACTTATTGTAGATATTGCTTATGCCCTTGGGCTAATAATTGCTAACTCTGCGCCCTTTACTACGGGAAGTGCACTTGCTGCCACCGTGTGGTTTGTTACTTTTTACTGGGTGCCGGTATGGAGTGCGGCCGCGGTTATTTTTTACCTGCGCAATAAACACATTCATAAAATAGCATTTGAATGGTTAATTGCCGTTGTGTTTATGGCACTTGGTAATGTGCTTACCGATATAGTCCTCACACTGCTTTTTGATGGGCATAAATCCATGGGGGTATTTGTTGTATTTAACGGCTTACTTTGGGGCTCGTGTATTTACTTTACCAGTATTTTTATTGAAAACAAAAAACGCGCAACAGCCGAAAAACACGCTCTTAAACAAGCCCAACTTGCTACATTGCGCTACCAGTTAAACCCACATTTTATGTTTAATAGCTTAAACACAATTTCGGCATATATTCATACAAACCCCGATTTAGCCGATGAAGTACTGCATGAACTTGCTGATATTTTAAGGTACTCGCTTGATACTGCCGAGCAACAGCAAATACCTTTACAGCAAGAGCTTACAATAATAGAAAAGTACCTAAATATTGAAAAAGCACGCTTTGGCGATAAACTTCAGGTTAATTACCACATTCCTAATACGCTTAAAAATATATCGCTACCACCGCTACTTATTCAGCCCATAATTGAAAATGCCATTAAACATAACGCCAAACAAACGTCGTTAATACTTAATATAACACTCAGTGAGCTGCCTAAAGGCGTTAAAATACAAATTAGCGATAATGGTAAAGGGTTTTCGAGCGATATTATAAAACACGGGCATGGCAGTGGTATAGGGATGAAAAACATACTAAAACGCGTTAAACAACTTGGCAAAAGTAAGGTATTACTCAGCAACAATAATGGTGCAGTGGTTACGTTGGAGCTTACACTATGAACAGTAAAAACCAGCCAAATACAGTATCTAAAATGCGCGTATTATTTGCCGATGATGAGCTTCCCGCTCGCGAAAAATTAAGCCATCAATTAAGTTTAATGGAGCATGTTGATGTAGTGGGTATGGCCACAAATGGCAAAGAGGCCATTACCTTAATAAATGAGCTAACTCCTGATGTGGTATTACTTGATATACAAATGCCTGAAATTAATGGTTTAGAGCTTATTGATTTACTTAACTACCAGCCCATTATTATTTACACAACCGCGTATGACCAATTTGCGATTGAAGCATTCGAGAACGCCTCAACAGATTACTTACTTAAACCTTTTCCTATTGCTCGATTAAAAAAAGCACTCGCTAAAGCGCAGCAGCTACTTGAGCAACAGCGTGCCCACTGCCAAGTTAACAGCCCAGAACACGAGCAAACCTTTGCATTAACCGAAAACACATTAAATAAGCTAATTAGTAAAAACGGTGAGCGTATATTTTTACTCTCCCCAGGTGACATTAAATTTATTAAATCAGAGCAAGGTAATAGTTTGGCGTGGAATGGCGACACATTTCATCATTTAAGCGATACACTCGATCAGCTTGAACATGCCTTAGTAACAAAAAACTTTGTACGAATTCATCGAAGTTATTTGGTTAACGTTGACCACATAAAAGAAATACAGCGCTGGTTTAACGGCAAATTGATGGTGATTGTAAACGACGATATAAAATCAGAGCTTAGCACCAGCAGAGCCGGTGCCGATAAACTAAAACAATTACTACACATTTAACTTATCTAAAAATGTGTTACTGATCATTGCTTGAATACACACTTAAAATAGGAAACTTATGTTCCGCAAACGAAACGGTAACTGACTGCGTTTCGTTACCTTTAAAACTGAGTGTAAACGCCAATGGAGCTAATCGCGTACCATCTGCAAATAAAGCGAGTAAGTGATCTTCGTTAAGCTCTTTATTTCCCGATGATACATTAGTTAATGTTATAACAGCCCAACGTTCGCCTTCGTTATTGCTCATTAATATGTAATTTAACACCTCAAAGTCGCCTTTTTTTGGTGTGATATTAGCATCGTTTGGAAATGCTAAATGCAAGCTATTGGGTATTGCTCTGTCTACGTTTATTACTTTTTCACTATTTGCCAATGCCGAAAACGAAAGCATAACCAACATTAAAATCCATACTTTAAACATATTTATAACCTCCTTTGAGAGCTCTCATTGACGTTTGTATAATCTACATGGTTAAACATACTCTCAGCATTTACCTATTATGTAAACATAGATAGCAAAATGCAGTAATAAATCACTAAGCACTCATTCAGTGAAGCTTGTGTAAGCTAAGTTTTAATTTCACGTAGCAAATATGGCAATTAAACGGAGTAAATTACATGGCAACCACATTTAACAGTTCAGACACGATTGAAAATTCGCAATCGGCTTTATTAAACCCAGAGCACAGCATTCAGGTAAAAGGCGCACGGGTTCATAACTTAAAAAATGTGGATGTAAACTTGCCCCGTAATTCACTTGTTGTTTTTACCGGTATATCGGGCTCGGGTAAATCATCGCTCGCCTTTGGAACATTATTTGCCGAATCGCAGCATCGTTATCTTGATTCGGTATCCCCTTATGCACGCAGATTAATCGTTCAGGTAGACGAACCTGATGTAGATTCTATTGAAGGACTGCCACCAGCAATAGCAATGCAACAACAGCGTGGTGCACCCTCTGTACGCTCATCGGTGGGCAGTGTAACCACTATTTCTAACGCGCTGCGAATGCTTTACTCACGCGCAGGCGAATACCCCAAAGGACAAGGTATACTGTACGCCGATGCGTTTTCGCCCAATACGCCACAAGGCGCCTGCCCAGAGTGCCACGGTATTGGCCGTGTATTTAACGTAACCGAAGAGCTGCTAGTACCCGATCCCACTAAATCAATTAAAGAGCGCGCTATTGCAGCATGGCCGCCGGCTTGGCAAGGTAAAAACTTAAGCCGAATACTGACCTCGTTAGGTTACGATATTGATAAACCTTGGAGTACTCTGCCTAAAAAAGCCCGTGATTGGATTTTATTTACCGACGAAACACCCACAGTGCCCGTGTTTCCTGAGTACACACTTGAGCAAACACAAGCGGCAATTAAGAATGAAGAAAGCCCTAGCTACATGGGTACATTTATAAGTGCTAAACGCTTTGTTTTACAATCGTTTGCGAGCACTCAAAGCCCACGTACTAAAAAGCGCGTATCGCAGTATATGCAAATATCACAGTGCCCGCAGTGCGAAGGTAAAAAGCTTAAAAAAGAGTCTTTATCGGTTAAAGTAGCGGGCCTTGATATAGGCGAAATTTCGCAATTAACACTCAATGAGCTGGCAAATAAATTAAGGTTTGCCGCTAATAACTCCGCTAAAAGTAACGCTGCAAATCCCGAAAAAGCCATAGTCGCAAAGCGTATAGCAGTCGACATCCTTAAACGCGTTGAAGCACTCACCAAACTTGGTTTAGGGTATTTATCGCTTGAACGCACCACCCCATCGTTATCGCCAGGGGAGTTACAACGTTTGCGACTAGCAACGCAAATTCGTTCAAAATTATTTGGCGTAGTGTATGTGTTAGATGAGCCTTCGGCAGGTTTACACCCTGCCGATACTCAAGCTTTATTAGCCGCACTAAATGAGCTAATAGCCGCTGGTAACTCAGTGTTTGTGGTTGAGCACGATACAAGTGTTATTCGCCATGCCGATTGGGTAGTTGATGTAGGGCCTAATGCGGGCTCCCGTGGCGGTAATATTGTTTACAGCGGCCCTGTTGAGGGCTTAAAGCAAATTAGCAACTCACACACTAGCCAGTACTTATTTAAAAATAACGAATCTTTGCAAGCTCACATACAAAGTAAACAACGCCCTGCAAAAGCATGGCTTACAATTAAAAATGTTGAGCGTAATAACTTACAAAAACTTAATGTAGAATTTCCGCTTGGGGTTATTACAAGTGTTACAGGGGTATCTGGCTCAGGTAAATCAAGCTTAGTAAGCCAAGCGCTTGTTGACTTGGTTTATGATGCACTAGGGCAAAAATTGCAGCCACAAATACCTACAGATGAAGCCGAGCTACTCGAGCAAGAGCTCGATATAACCACCGGCGGGCAAATAACTGGGGGCATTGAGCACATAAAACGCCTAATAACGGTTGATCAAAAAGCCATTGGCCGCACACCTCGCTCAAACCTTGCAACTTACACTGGTTTGTTCGATCACGTACGTAAACTGTTTGCCAATACCAAAGAGGCAAAAGCACGTAAGTACGATGCCGGTCGTTTTTCGTTTAATGTCAAAAAAGGTCGCTGTGAAAATTGCGAAGGCGTAGGCTTTGTAAGCGTGGAGCTGTTATTTTTACCTAGCGTGTATTCGCCTTGCCCTGTGTGTAACGCCAAGCGCTATAACCAAAAAACACTCGACATTACCTATAAAGATAAAACCATTGCCGACGTACTTAATTTAACGGTGGAGTCTGCGCATACATTTTTTGCCGATGAACCCGCTATCTTACGTGCGCTAAATGCGCTGCTACAAGTGGGCCTTGGCTATTTACGTTTAGGCCAACCTGCTACTGAGCTTTCGGGCGGTGAAGCCCAGCGCATTAAACTTGCCACTGAACTACAGCGTACTCAGCGCGGCGATACGCTTTATATTTTAGATGAACCAACCACAGGCCTGCACCCCAAAGATGTAGCCATGCTAATGGCGCAGTTAAATGGCTTAGTTGATGCGGGCAACACCGTCATTATGGTTGAGCACGATATGCAAGTAGCCAGTAACAGTGATTGGGTTATTGATATTGGCCCAGGAGCCGGGGACGAAGGCGGGGTAATAGTTGCACAAGGTAAACCTGAAAAGGTCGCTGAGTCACAAAAAAGTAAAACGGCGCCATTTTTAAAAGCGCAGTTAAATCACGCAGGTTCTAATTAAAAACTAATAGTCGTTATGCGCAAAATAATAAAGAGCCAAGTGCTCTTTATTATTAATCTAAGGCTAACCAAACACCTACAAGCATCATTAAACTGCCTGCAATTCGGTTCATCCATTTAATATTATCACCTCGTGCTAAAAACAAGCGCAGGCTTTTACCGCCTGTTGCGTAAGCTAACATACTAACAAATTCGGTTATCATAATTACGCTAAGTAAAATCAATAATTGTGGCGCAACGGCCTGGTCAACATTAATAAACGGCGGGAGTAACGAGATCATAAACGCCCAGCCTTTTGGGTTAGCAACAGCGGTAATAAACCCTTGCGTAAAAAGCGACTGGCGACTTACGTCACTTGGTTTTGAAGTATCAACCGACATTTTTCCTTTGGCGCGCCACATATTTACGCCAATATAAATTAAATACCCGCCGCCTACCCATTTTAAAATAGCAAAGGCCTCTGGGTAATTTAGCATTACACTTGCAACACCGAGTACCGCAGCAACGGCAACACTCGCCACCCCTAATAGCTCACCTATCATCATCCATAAGGTTCGGCGCACACCTATGCTCATGCCGAGTGTCATGGCAAGCGTCATACACATACCAGGCGTAATAGACACAAAAAAGAACGTTGGAATAAAAACCGCAAGCGCTGCTACATCAATCATTAATTTACTCTCGTATTAAAAACAAAAACGCGGCTATAAGTAGCCGCGTTGTTGCTTACTTATGTTTATTACTATTGCCCAGTACTTGCCACTGGTTCAGTAATTACTTCTACTGGCTCTGCTGTATCATTTAACAAATATTTATCTAGCCACTGCTCTTGCTCCCACAGTACGTGTAATAAGCTTTTACGTGCGCGGTAACCATGCGCTTCGTAAGGAAGCATAACTAAACGAGCGTCTTTACCTAAGCCTTTAAGCGCTGCGTACATGCGCTCACTTTGCATTGGAAAAGTGCCTGAATTAGGATCCTCTTTACCGTGTATCATGAGCATTGGCTCATTGATTTTTTCAGCGTGAAAAAAAGGCGACATATTAGCGTATACACTTTGCGCTTGCCAAAAATCACGTTCTTCGCCCTGAAAACCAAACGGCGTTAACGTACGGTTGTAAGCACCACTGCGGGCAATACCGGTTTTAAATAAATCACTATGCGCTAATAAGTTAGCAACCATAAATGCACCGTATGAATGCCCTGCTATGGCTATTTTATTTTTATCAGCAATCCCTTTATTAACTAACACATCTACCGCAGCTTGCGCGCTTGCTACAAGTTGTGTTCTAAAGTTATCGTTTGGCTCGCTGCCATCAATACCAACAATGGGCATTTTAGGGTCGTCAAACACGGCAATACCTTTGGCAAGGTACGGCATTGGGCCCCAGTAGCCAATGTAAGTAAACTCGTAAGGCGACTCGCGAACCTGAGATGCTACAGCTTTGTCTTTGTATTCAAGCGGGTAAGCCCACATAAGCACAGGTAAAGTACCTTGTGTTTTGTCATACCCTGGTGGTAAATATAACGTGCCCGAAAGCTCAACACCGTCGTCGCGCTTATAACGCACTTGCTCTTTAGTTACGCCTTTAAATGCAGGGTATGGGTGTTCAAATTGCGTTAGTTGGGTGAGCGAATCGTTATCTAAATCACGAATAAAAAAGTTAGGCTGCTCAGTTTTAGACTCACGGATAGTAATAAAGCGCTCGCCTTCGTCATCAAGTAGAGCTCGTACGCGCTCGTAATAAGGCGCTTCTGATTGCCATAAACGCTTGCTGCTATTTGTTTTTACATCGTACCTGTCTAAAAAAGGAATATTACCTTGCTCTGACGCGCCATTGCCGCGCAGATAAATATAACGCCCACCAACGACTTTAATTACATTAGCGCCTAAATCGTTACGCTCGTAAATAGCATTACCGGGATCTTTATAAGCATCGTTATAACTACGCTCTGAAAACAGCACACGGTTACTATCGGCATTACGTGGTTGAATAACATACGTACGTAATTGACGGTCGCTAAAGCGCCAATCGCTTAGCATAGCAATGTCGTTGTTAGCCCACTCCATACCCGCATAACGACGCTCTACTTTTGCAAGTAACTTTGGCTCGCGTTTAAATGGCGCACGTAAGCTGTAAATGTAATCGTGGTGCGGTACATCAGTTTTCATGTCGCCGCCATCTTGCGCTTCAGCCCAAATAACTTCAGCACCCTGATCTGCTCGCCATTCAAAATTACGTCTTCCTGTACGAACGCTGTCGTAGCCTTGTGGAATGTTATCGGCAAGTGATTGCTTAGCAAGCTCTGCTAATGCAAAACCGCGCATACCCCATATTTGCCATGTTGTTGCAAAACGGCTGTAAGGGACTTGATACGAAAACGGTTCATTTATTCCCGCCACTAAAATATTGGTTGAGTCAGGCGATACCGAAAACGATTTAAATAACGCTGGGCTACCAATAGCTTGGGCTTTGCCATCAAGGGTAATGTAAGCCAACTGGCCTTGGCCAAAAAACTTAAATTGTGCTTCGTCAAACGGGCTCGTTAATAAATTTTGATACGTGCGTGCCGGGGCTTTTTCGCCAGTGCTTTGCTGAATAACTGGCACTACATTTTGACTATTGTTTTCAAGCCGTGGTTTACCCACATTTACAGCTAGGTTTGCAATAATGGCCGTGCTGTCTGGTAACCATTGATATGGCGATGCCGTTAAAACCGAGTTTAACGCTGCACTTGAAAGCATTTTTGCTTGTTTGCTTTCAACACTATAAAGCCACAAATTTGCTTCGTTTGTTTGTTCAACAATAAACGCTAGGTATTTGCTATTTGAAGACCACTTAGGCGAACGAATAATACCATTAGGTAAGTTATTAATATTAATAACGGTACCACTTTGCACATGCTTAAGTTCTACTGCACTAAAATTTGCGCGAACGCGTGTGCGTGAAAAGTTAGCCGGGTTTAGTTTAATACCCGCAAGTTTTAACTCTTCAATTGCAAGCTCATCAAGCGATACAACACGCCTGCGTTCAAATAACGCAAGCCACTGACCATCACTTGATAAGTAACTTGTGGGCGCCAATTTAGCATCTACCACTGCCGCCAAATCAGGTGATGGAGTTTGGTAGCCCTGCTCTGCATGACTAAATGGCAGTAATACAACACAACAAATAAAGGCAACTAACAGCCTAAAAGCGTTCATGTTTTTATCCTTTTGTTATTTTTTACACAATTATGTGTATATAAACACGTTTTGCTTTGTTCATAAAGCATTAAGGTGGCTTAAACCAATGCAAAAGATGACTTAACAGCCCTGTTTAAGCTACACTAACGCGTTTTTAATTTATCACTGCGGCAAACACAACTATGCGTAATAAAGCTAAATCTGTCACAATTTTTGATGTTGCCGACCTTGCTGGTGTTTCCAAGTCAACCGTGTCCTTGGTGCTTACCCAAAGTAAAAAAGTAAGTGATAAAAGCAAACAGCAGGTATTGAAAGCAATTGATGAGCTAGGCTATGTTTATAACCGCGATGCAGCCGCTATGCGCTCAAAGCGCTCTAATTTAATAGCTATAGTGATAAACGATTTAACTAATCCTGTTATGGCACAATTGGCCACCGAGCTTGAAAAAATATTAAATGGCGAGGGTTTTCAGGCCGTTATTGTTAGCAGTAATAACAATGTTGAGCAACAAACACGGGCAATTAATAAACTAAAAGAATACAACGCCGCCGGGTTTATAATTTGCCCCGTGCCTAACACATGCACCCAATGGTTAGACACATTACATACTCAGCATAGCGTTGTTACGTTAATGCAGGAGCTTGCATTTAGTAACGCCCCTTGTGTGTTACCCGACTACAAAAAAGCAAGCCATATAGTTAGCATGCACTTGCTTTCTCAAGGGGTTACAAACATTGCGTTTATAGGCAGCAATTTACAATTAAGTAGCTGCTTAACACTTCAAAACGGCTTTAATACCGCATGTGCACAACACAGTATTTTGCCACTAAACGCAATCGAATGTGATGAAAACACCGCACATAGTGCCAAAAACGCGTTTACACAGGCCTATAAAAACAACCCAGCTATTAACGCCATTGTATGTGCAAATGACATTATTGCCCACGGTGTGCTAGCAGCCATTAAAACATTGCCCTTAAGAGCTGAACAACGCATTAAAGTGGTGAGCTGCCAACAAATAAAAAATAACACTTTACTTGACGATACATTAACGAGTGTTGCAATCAGCACGCATGAAATTGCAAAGCGTTGCCTTTTAGTACTTCAAGAACTATTACAAAATACAGCCCCACCGGTTAAAACACTGGTAAATGTGAACTTACAAATTAAAGAGTCTAGCCAATGAAAAAAGTGCTGGTAATTGGCTACGTATGGCCAGAACCCAATTCGTCTGCTGCGGGCACGCACATGATGTCGTTATTAAATGCATTTAAAGCACAAAACTGGCAAGTAGAGTTTGCCACCCCTGCTCAACGCACAGATCATATGGTAAACCTTGATGACTTTGGCATAACGAGCCAAAGCATTGCCCTTAACTGCGAAAGCTTTGACGAATACGTTAAAGCGTTCAGCCCAGACATAGTCATGTTTGACCGCTTTATGATGGAAGAACAATTTGGTTGGCGCGTAGATAAGCATTGCCCTAATGCTATTAAAATTCTCGATACCGAAGATTTACAATGCTTACGAAACGCACGCCATGAAGCCCACAAAGGCGAGCGCGAATTTACAACCAGTGACTTACATTCTGATATCGCAAAGCGTGAAATTGCAGCCATTTTACGTTGTGACCTAAGCTTAATTATTTCAAGCTACGAAATGGAATTACTCAATAGCGTATTTAAGGTAGAGCCAAGTTTATTGCATCATTTACCGTTTATGGTTGATTTAAGCGCATTGCCCAAAACCACAAAAAGCTTTGATGAACGTCAGCACTTTATGACTATAGGTAACTTTAGACACGCCCCAAACTGGGATGCTGTCCTTTACTTACAAAAAATATGGCCATTAATTCGTAAGCAACTTCCAAAAGCCGAACTACACATTTACGGCTCATACCCGCCACCTAAAGCCACCGCACTTAATAACCCTAAAACGGGATTTTTAATTAAAGGCTGGGCCGATAACGCCTATGACGTTATGCAAAGCGCGCGAGTGTGTTTAGCGCCCCTTCGTTTTGGTGCGGGCATAAAAGGTAAATTACTTGAAGCCATGATTATGCAAACACCCAGCGTTACCACCCGCATTGGCATAGAGGGCATGCATAACGATTTACCTTGGCCAGGTAAAGTTGCTAATAATACCGAAGACTTTGCAAATGCAGCCGTTGAGCTTTACAACAGTCAAACCGATTTTAAACACGCTCAACAAGCTGGTAATGCGCTACTAAATAGTGTTTACGACAAAGTAAAATTAAGCGCGGCGCTCATTAATAAAATAGATTTAATAAGCAATGATTTAAGCGCGCATCGCGAAAAGAACTTCACCGGACAAATGCTCAAACATCATACAATGCGCAGCACACAATACATGGCGCAATGGATAGCAGAAAAAAATAAAAAATTAGATTAAAAATGACTAGACACACACCAATTAGTCTTTAAAATCGCGCCCATTACACATGGGCGTTTTAGCCTATACTCTTAGCTAATTTTTATACCAACTCGCTTAATTAAGTGATCTATTTTGAGGGTGGAAAAACATGTTGATAGCAAGGCAAAAAATTTGTCGTTTAGTTGTTCTAAATGAGAATTTTTTAACGCAAGTAGCGACACGTTTAGCCCCGCAAAATGATTAAGTATTATTGCGGATTGGTTCTACACACTGGCCTAAATAAGATTTGAAAACTGCAACCTTTACAGAAAAACGCAAATTTATCGTTAAATTAGGTAAAATGCTTCACAAGTACGGTACGCCTGCTTACCGCCTAGAAGCTCACCTAATGGAAGTAGCCACATACCTAGACCTTAAATCGTCATTTGTTATGTCGCCTACTTCAGTTACTTTTGTTATTTGGACCGACGGCCATGAAGATGAATACACACATGTGGCACGAGTAGATCCTGGCGATCATGACTTAGGCTCACTCGCCGACACCGACGACCTAGTAAATAAAATGCTCAACGGTGATCTTACACTTCAAGAAGTAGACCAACAGCTCGACATCATTTTTGATGCACCAAACCCATATAATAAACTGACCACAGGCATTGCGTTTGCAACCTCGGGTGGTGCTTTTGCAATGCTTATGGGAACCAGTTGGACCGATGTAATTTGGTCGGCGTTGCTCACCCTTGTAGTGTATTTATTTGTTTTGTGGTCTATGCGCTCTAAACGTGTAGCGCACATGCTTGAGCCTCTTGTTGCTATTGTTTCAGCAATATTGGCATGCGCTGTAAGTGTTTATATTACCCCTGAAGTAAACATACGCTTGGTGGTACTTTCGGCCATTATTGTATTTATACCGGGCCTTGCGCTTGCACTTGGACTGGCTGAGCTTGCAGCGCGACATTTAGTGTCGGGCACAGCACGCGTTATGGACTCATTTATGCTGCTGTTTAAGCTGTATTTTGGTGGTTTTATAGGTATAGGCATTGGCTTTGCACTATTTGGCCAAGCAGACTTTGTTCAACCAGAGCCTTTACCAAGCTGGACGCCTTGGCTTGCTATATTTTTATTGTGTAGCAGCTTAATAGTCATATTTAGAACCAAGCTAAAACATGCGGGTTGGTCTATTGCATCAGGTTTTATAGCCTATGGTACCAGTATTGGTTCTGCCATGTACCTTGACTACACGTTGGGTACCTTTGTAGGCGCGTTATCGGTTGGTATTTTTAGTAACTTATTTAACCGTGTTGCTAATGCGCCGGCTTCAATTGTAGCGATGCAAGGCTTAATTGTATTAGTACCAGGTAGCAAAACCTACATTGGCTTAAACTCGCTTATTGAAGGCCAAGACTTTGTATATGCAGAGCACATAGGCCAGCAAACGTTTTTAATATTTATGTCGCTTGTAGCAGGGCTTATATTTGCAAACGTTGCTCTGCCACCTAAAAAAAGTTTATAAAAGACAGCGCGGGGTCATTCCGCGCTACTCATCATTTATTTTATCACCTTCATTTAACGCCCTCTTTTGAGCATTAATCGCATTTTTTAGTTTATTGACCTTAGCTTGTTATACTAATCTGGATTTTAAAAATAAAGGATATAACAATGCTAAAAACTAGCTTAGCGCTGGCAATCGGGCTTTCAAGCTCACTTGCATTTGCGCAATCAGCAATAACAGTTGAAGATATACCAAAAGTAAAATCGGTAATACAAACAAGTGTAAGCCCTGATGGCGAAAGCGTTGCATTTACACGTTCGTTACCACGCACGCTTTACGTTGACGAAAATGGCAGTAATTACAGCGAACTTTATGTTGTAGACGATGAAGGTATTGAACGCCCATTTATTACCGGCTCGGTTAATATAAAAAGCATTCAATGGTCAAACGACAGTAAAACAATATACTTTTTAGCGAAATTAAAAGACGACAAATTTACTTCTCTATACCAGATCCCAGTTGATGGCGGACAAGCACAAGCTGTTATGTCGTTAAAAGGGACTTCTATTTCAAGCTATCAACTAAGCCCTGATAACAAACAGCTTGCGTTATTAGCCATGCCAGCTGCTGACAAATCAGATAAAGAATTAAAAAAACTTGGTTTTAAAGCAGAAGTATATGAACTAGGTTTAAAAAACAAACAACTCTTTATTGTTGATTTAGCTAAAGCTGACAAACCATTGTCGCCAACAGCCATAAACATAGATAGCTACGTAAGTGATGTAAATTGGTCTGCAGACAGTGAAAAACTACTCGTTAAAACCCAACCTACTGCACTTATTGACGATCGCTATACCAAATCAATGTGGCACCTTTATGATATTGCTAACGAAAAAGTAACTTTATCGTTTAAAACACAAGGTAAACTAGGCGACGCAGAGTTATCGCATGATGGTAAGTATGTGGCTATTTTGGGCGCAGAGGATCAGCATGATCCTGCTACTGGACGCTTATTTATTGCCGACACTGAAACCGCAAAAATCACTGAGTGGTTGCCTAACTTTATGGGCCACGTAGTTGATTTTGAATGGTCGCATAAGCGCAGCACACTCAACTTTATTGCCAATGTAGGTACACAAAGCTTTGTTGCCAGTATTAAAGCAGGCTCTAATAAGTACAAAAAGCTAGTTGATGAAGGCCAATTCATTGCAACGCAGCTTAGTGTTTCTCATTCAGATAAAACATTAGCTCTTCGTGGTAACAGCGCTAAACATCCTAACGAAGTGTTTATTGTGCGTAGTAAAAAAGCAAAGCGTTTAACCGATTCTAACAACTGGTTAAACGATAAGCGTTTTGCAAAACAAGAAACCATCAAGCTTAAAGCGCGTGATGGTGTTGAGTTAGACGGCGTACTTGTCTATCCGCTCGATTACAAAAAAGGCACACGCTACCCACTTATTATGTCAGTACATGGCGGCCCAGAAAGTCACGACAAAGATGGGTGGATCACCAATTACTCTCGCCCAGGTCAAATGGGTGCAGCACGCGGTTACGCGGTGTTTTATCCGAACTATCGCGGCTCTACAGGTAAAGGCGTTGATTACTCAAAACTAGGGCAAAACGACTATGCGGGTAAAGAGTTTGACGACTTGGTGGACTTTAAAAACCATTTAGTAGAAATGGGTTTAGTTGACAGTAAACGCGTTGGTATTACGGGTGGCTCATACGGCGGTTACGCCTCTGCTTGGGGTGCAACAAAACTAACTGAGCATTTTGCAGCAAGCGTTATGTTTGTGGGTGTAACTAATCAGCTATCTAAGTTTGGTACTACTGACATCTCTAACGAAATGCACTTGGTACATGCCCGTTCATACCCATGGGATAAATGGCAATGGTACTTAGAGCGCAGCCCTATTTTTTGGGCTGGCCAATCTGAAACACCATTACTTATTATGCACGGTAAAGACGACCCGCGTGTTCATCCAGCACAGTCAATGGAGCTATACCGCTACATGAAAGTACAAGGTAAAGATGTTCGCCTTGTTTATTACCCAGGTGAAGGCCATGGTAACCGTAAAGTGGCAGCACAATATGACTACAGTCTACGTTTAATGCGTTGGATGGATAACTATTTAATAGAAGGTAAAAAAGACATGCCTGATTACGAAATAGACCATGCAGCAAAGCTTAAAGCTGTAAAAGATGCCAATAAATAATTTGTGGTAAGTTAAAATAGTGAGGCCAGCATTATTGTTGGCCTTTTTTTATTATTTGTATAACCAATATCACCCACCAAGCTCATGCTGTGGTAAAATCTAAATCAATTCTTCGTCTCAATCTCATAATTCGACTGCTATGCCAAACAGCCCTTGTTTTACTCCATTTGCTCAACCTGTTTCTACTATTTCGTTACCGGAACAGTTTACTTACCCATTTTTTTACGAGCCACACCCACTGACTATTGCAGCAAGCGAACAATTGCAACAGCAGCTCGAAACACTGCCACATTTAAAAGCTGAAAACGCGGGTAAAATGTTTGGCGTATTAGTGGTTAAAAATGAGCAAAACGAACTTGGTTTTTTAGCAGCCTACTCAGGGCAAGTTGATGCAGACAAAGCCAGCATTGACTTTGTTCCCCCTATTTCAAGTATGCAATTGAACGATGAAAACTACTTAGCCAAAAGTAAAATAATAAATGACATAAACGCGCAAATAAACGAGCTTGAACACAGTGAGCAGCTAAAAAGCATAAGCCAGTTATTAGCAACAGCCAACGAAGGCTTTGAAAAAGAACTGCAAGCGCAGCATGCTTTAATGCAAAAAAGTAGAAAAAAGCGGAAAAAACAACGCAGCGACGCTGAAAAAAAATCGAGTAAGACTAAAATTCAGCAACTCAAAAAAAAGCTGGCAACTCAAAGTATTGAAGAAAAAAAACAGCTTCAGGCATTAAAGCAAAAATGGCAAACACAGCTAGTCACGCTTGAACAAGCGCATAGCAAAATAGACGATGAGCTTGAGCATTTAAAAAAACGCCGTAAAACACTCTCTAAAAGCTTACAAAAAATGCTATTTGCCCAGTATCAATTTCTTAATATTGAGGGCGAAACAGAAGACCTTAATGCTATCTTTGCTAAATTACCTGAGCACACGCCAGCATCGGGAGCTGGTGACTGCGCAGCGCCTAAGTTACTTCAGCATGCGTTTAAACATAAATTAACGCCTATTGCTATGGGTGAATTTTGGTGGGGAGCGCCGCCAAAATCATCGGTTAGGCAACATAAAAACTACTACCCTTCTTGCTTTAGTAAATGCCAACCTATTTTGGGCCACATGTTAAAAGGTTTAAACGTAGAACCGAGCCCGCTTCTCAATAACCCGGCACAAGATAAAGAGCTTGCTGTTGTTTATCAAGATGATGATTTGGTCATAGTGAATAAACCGGCAGAGTTTTTATCGGTACCCGGCATTACCATAGACGATTCTGTATTTTTGCGTATGAAAACACAATTTCCAGAGGCTACAGGCCCACTTATTGTGCACCGATTGGATATGTCTACTTCCGGGCTATTAATTATTGCCCTAAATAAACGGGCACATAAAGCCATTCAAAAACAATTTATTGAGCGCACAATAGAAAAACGCTACGTTGCTTTAGTCGACGGCAACATAGAGCAAGAAAGCGGGACTATAGAGTTACCCCTTACACCAGACTTTGATGATAAACCGCGCCAAAAAGTGTGTTACCAAAAAGGTAAGCCTTCACTAACAACATGGCAAGTGCTTGAGCGAAAAAACAACACAACACGCTTGCAGCTATATCCTAAAACAGGCCGCACACACCAATTGCGAGTGCACTGTGCACATGTTTTGGGTTTAAATACCCCTATTGTTGGTGATACACACTATGGTAAAAAAGCAGACCGATTACATCTGCACGCTGAGTACTTGGCGTTCACACACCCGATTACTCATGAACGATTAGAGTTTAAAGTTGCCGCTGATTTTTAATAATTAAGCATTAAATTACGCGTTTCATACCGTGCTAATACTAAGATTATGGACGTAGATATTTTTTAAAATAACTTTTATGATAATGTGATTACATGAGTAACGCCTTGAAAACATCTATTTGTATTTTATTAGCTACACATTTTGGGTGTAATTTTACGCACACAGGTTAAATAACTGAGCGTTGTCGTAGTATTAAGTAACGTATACTAAATTGGTAAGGGACTAACATGATGATAAATATACAAACGCAAATGAGCTACCTCAGGGCAGTGATTAAGCCGGTTGTCGTTATCTTTTTTTTACTTGCCACTTTTCAAAGTACTGCTAACTCTGCAAATACGTCCTCCATTGAGTTAAGCCAAAAAGCCGTAAGCGTACTTATTAAAAATGTAAGAACCGATAAGCTTGATTACCTGCAAAACAAAAAACAAATTACTCAAGCGTATGAACTGAGTAAATTAAAGTATAGTAACTCACTACATTTAGAATCCGCTGCCATTTATGCCGAGCTTCTTTTTAGACAAGAAAAGTATGATGAGCTAAATGCCCACCTTAATGAGTATTTAGCAAATCAACAACTGCCTAAACAGCCCGACATTTTACTGCTATTTTTAGAGTCACAACTAAAATTACTGAGCTTGAAAAAAAAGCTCAAACAAGCAAGCGATGTTATTAAAAAATTAGAAACGCGTTATGCGCAATCTACACCCGCCGAAAAAATTATCATATTAAAAGCCTTCGCGTTTTATTATACAGAAACAGATGACCTAAAAAAAACCTTAAGTGTTGCACTTGACGGATTAGAGCTAGCAATTCAAAAAAATGATATTGCATCGCAAGGTTACTTCTATAGAAAAATAGCCGACGCTTATAATTACTTAGACGAAAAAGAAAAAGGCATTATTTACGCTAAAAAAGCACTCGTTGCTTACCAGCAAACACAAGATGGCTTATATACAGCAAAAGCCTATTGGAGTTTAGGTAACGTATTGCTTGAAATAAACAAGCTACAAGAAGCACTTATTTATTTTGATAAAGCACTCGCCTATTTTGAATCTGTTGATATGCAAAAAGGACTTTCTTTTGCACAGTATTCAATTGCTAACATTTTGTATAAACAAGAAAACTACGAAGACGCTTTAACCCTAGCAAATAAAAACCTTAAAGTTGCCCGTGCAGCTGAAATAGGCGATATGAAACTAGCAACAATGATCTTAATGTTAGATATCTATTCAAAACAAGGCTTACCTGAAAAAGCCGATAAAATGAATGATCAAGTATTTTCGATGTTAGACGACTTTAGTCGCAGCATTTACAAAGCTGAATTTCTTCAAAAGCGATATCAATTAAAACGAAACCTAAACAAAACAGACGATGCATTTGATGCTATGGAGCAAATGCTTACATTTATGAAAAAGCATTACGAAGCCACCAGCGAAACAAACATTAAAACACTGCAAATAAAATTTGAAGTGAAAGAAAAAGAAGAAAAAATACTTCAATTAGAATACGACAAAAACATAAATGAGCTACTTGCTAAAGAAGAATATCAACAAAAAATTATTTGGCGTTTAAGCGCAACAATTGCATTTATTTTAGTTCTTGTGTCGTTATTACTCATTTATAAACAGGTACTTCAGCGTAAAAAATACTACAGTATGGCGCTAACAGACTATTTAACTAAAAGTTTTAATCGACGCGGTATAATGAAAAAAGCCGCTAATACACTTAAACAAAGCAACGCAACTATTGCTATTGTTGATTTAGATTTATTTAAACATATCAACGATACCTATGGCCATGATGTAGGGGATGCAGTACTTGTTACCTTTGCGCGTGCAGCACAAAGTGTACTCGACGATGATGACCAATTTGGCCGCTATGGTGGTGAAGAATGGTTATTTGTTTTAAACACAGTAGATAAAAAAAGTGTTGAAGCAACATTCGATTCTATTGCTAATGCGCTAACTAATTATTGTAGTGAAATAGAAGGCTTAAAAAACACAGAAACCATTACTTTTAGCGCAGGCGCAGCAATTAGTGCCTCTTCTAATCGCTCACTTGAAAAACTCATCATCCATGCCGATGAGCTTCTTTATAAAGCCAAACAAAATGGCCGCAATCAAGTTAATGTAGAGCAGCCCTAGACGCATTAGGGTTTAGCAAATTTTAGCACGTTTGGTAAGTGAGAAATTATTTCACCCTCTTGTCTGTAAAAAATACATAGATAAAACAGCCTAACAAACACACCAAATATAAAACCAAGTAATTTCATAAAGTTACACTATGGCACTACGTTTGCTTCAATCGTTACAAGCAACGTAATTAATTAGGAAGATTTATGAATATTTTTGAAGCACTACGTAATGACCATGATAAACAACGCGAATTAGTTGATGCGCTTATTCAAACAAAAGGCGATACACAAAAACGCCACAGCTTAATGGATGAGCTAAAAACGCAGCTAGAAGAACATGCCAAATTTGAAGAACGTTACTTTTATAATCCATTAATTTGTGAAGACTTAACACAAGAAAAAGCCCGTCATAGCGTTGCCGAACACCACGAAATAGACGAATTAATTGAACAACTTGAAGACACCGAAATGAGCTCGTCGGCATGGTTGGTCGAGGCTAAAAAATTACACCATTTAGTGCATCATCATTTAGATGAAGAAGAACATGAGGTATTTCAGCTAGCGGGTAAAGCGCTGTCTGAAGGCCAAAAAGAGCGCCTAGGCGATAAATACAACGACGCAATGCACTAACCATTGCAGGTAACAAATTCATACACCTCCCTGTGTAATTTTGGTTATAAGCTAATTGGCTTATAACCATTTTTTTGTATAAGCGCTCTACTTTACTGTGAATTTAGAGTCTTGATCTCGTAATAAATACAGCGCAAAACACGCTGCCCACATTGGCCACGCTGCAAAAAATAATAAGTTATTAAATCCATCTATGTATTGGTTATACGATGACAACGTAGACAAACCATGCATTATAAAAACCACACCGTAAGTAATTCGTTTTTTGATCCCTGCTAAAAATGCCAACATTAAAATAAGCTGAAGCGCGCCCAATACATAAGCAACAACGTCAGTAGAGCCATTAATCCCATAAAAGTGTTCGAATATACGTGCACTGTGACCCGGATTCACAAACTTATCGAGAGTCCACATTATCATTACTATAAAAACACCTAAACGAAGCGACAAAAGTGACCACTGTAAACGGCTTTGAACATCGCTACTTAAAGAACCTGTCATAAAATTTCCTTTAAAAATATATAAATAAACCAAGAATTGAACAAGACCGTATAAGCTATGATTAATTTCAGACTATTAAGATTTAATACGAATTGGTAATCAACAATAGTTAACGTTTAAAGACTATAATAAGCATAATTTGCAGACATCCATTCTAAAAATTAAAAAAGTTAAACTTTGATTGAAAGATATTTTTATTCCTTTCGGTCTTTATCGCCAGTAACTAATTACACTAGAGAGACAACGCTTGAAACACGCATACTTAGCACTATCCTTAGCCACTATATTAAACACTCCCCTTGTAGCCTTTGCAGCTGACAAAACGCAAGCACAAGATTCGATTGAGCATATTGAAGTGGCAGGCCAAGTTATAAAGTCTCAAGGACTTTCTGTTAAAAATGAAACAATTGACGGCCCTTTTGGCGATAATTTAGCATTGCAAGACATAGCACGCTCAGTAACACCTATTTCAAGCGAGTTAATAGAGCAACTAAACATTACTACTTTACAAGACGTATTAGCAGTAAGCCCAAACACCTATTCTGCAAGTGGATTTGGTGCGCCAAGTTTGCCTACAATTCGCGGCCAATTAGGTGAGCTTTTTCAAGATGGAACACGTCGTCAAGCAGGAAACAACGGTTTTGGTGTTCCTTTATCGTTCAACTCTATAGAACAGATAGATGTTGTTAAAGGCGCTCCACCTGTTTTATTCGGTTCGAGTCAGCGTAATGGTGGGTTTGTTAATTTACACTCTAAACAAGCGTCGACTGACGAAAGTAAGGGTAAAGCGAGCTTATCAGCAGGCCGTTGGGATCAATACAGTGCGCAAATTGACTTTACAGCCCCAATAATCAAAGACAAAGTAGGCTTTAGAGTAAGCTATGAGCACCTTGATCATGGTAGCTACTATGATTATTCGGGCACTAAAAGCGACAGCTTATTTGCTGCATTACGAATATTACCAGATGACAAAAGTAGCTGGGATATTAACTTTGAACTATACCAAGTTGAATTTACCGACAACGCCGGTATTAACCGCCCTACTCAAGCACTTATCGATCATGGCCTTTATATTACCGGCCAAGGCGTACAAGCAAATGGCAGTACAGTACCAGCTGCGGGTTCAATTGTGTCGCCTACTGGGCTAGTAAACATTGATCGCAGCACCGTACTTACCGACCCTGATAACCAAAACGAAGCTACAACCTATTTAATTCACAGTATTTACAAACGCGAGCTAAGCGCAAATGCTTCTATTAAAAACATTAGTTACTTTCAACATTTACAACGTGAAGAAATAGCACAAAATAGCTTTGTTGAAATTATTGACGGTGCCGACACTGCGCAAAATCGCACTGAGCTTACCTACCAATGGAATAGCGACCAGCAAACAATTTTTGCTTTCGACGTTCGCTACAACAAAGTACTTGGCTACAGCCAATTTACCACCGAGGCCGATTTACCAATTGATTTAACTGGTCCACTTTCAAACCGCCGCATTCCCTTAACCGATGCACAAAAAGCACGTTTAGTTGAGCTTCGCCCTGGTGTGTTCGTATCACCTGGTGCGCAGTACGATATAAATAACGATGGCAGCGGCGACTTTAACCTATCAGACACTACTGACTCACGTTCATGGCAAACAGGATTTGCAATTCAACAAGACTCAGATTGGACTGATAAATTTCATACCAGTGTAGGTTACCGTGTTGATTATTACGATGTAGAAGCGCGCGACCCAATTGCACCACAAGGCCAAACTGCAGCCAGCGATAGCATTCACGACACGCTACAATCAGGCCAAGTGAGTTTTAATTACAAACTAAATGTTGATTTCACCGGCTACGGTGCTGCCAGTTATAACGAAGCCACATCAAATAGTATGGCTGGGGGTAATGTACTGGGTGGCGGCAACGTTATTAGCGCACAAAACTTTGCAACCGAAAACACGCTTGTAGAGTTTGGTTTAAAATATGCACCAACCAACAGCGATTGGTATGCTGATGGCGCGCTATTTAGCCAACGACGCAGCCTACGTAACCGTGATGGCAGTAATACAGGTATTCGTACCACCGGCTTTGAAAGCCAAGTATTTTATGATGCTTACCCTTACTGGTTAAGCGCAGGTTACAGCTATATTGATGCGCAATACGATAATTCTGCAAGTAGTCAAGATTCAGCACAAGTGGCCGATGCCTTTGACAACTCACGCCCAGACATTATTGCAGGTACCGGTGTTGGCGCACCTAGCTTTACACCATTTGCACCGTCGAACAGCCAAGTACAAGGTATTCCTGAGCAGTCATTCAGTTTTAATGGAAATTATTCAATTAATTCGAAATGGCAAACTGGCTTTTCGGGTCTATATACAAAGAGTTACCCATTAGATCTTTTACAAACAGTTAAAATTCGTGATCAATACACGCTAAACATTAATACTAGCTATGCATTTACGCCTAGCACCAAGTTGCGTTTAGATGTGAATAACATCACAAACCAAAAAAACTGGCGCCCTGTATTTGAAGGCGGTTACTTTGGCGCAACCTTGGCATTCCCTGAATTGCCAATAAATGCCAAGCTAACGCTGACCCATAAATTTTAAGATTTATGAATACTTAGCTTTTCTAGGTTAAATTTGCATCAACCTGCTTAAATACCTAGCAGGGCAAAGCCTATGTGATGTTATTATCTCACATAGGCTTTAAAGTAAAATGAGTGCTAAACAGGCGCAGCCCAAAGGGTTTACCTAGGGCAATACGAAAGGTCAATAGGCCCTAATTAAGAGAGAGAACATGATAAAAAAATTATTTTTGATAGTGATTGCAGCCGCTGCTATTGGCGCGTTCTTTCATTTTAATTTACACCAGTTACTAACACTTGATGGCTTAAAAGGGTCAATGGACCAATTTGACCAGTACAAGGCGCAGTCGCCGCTACTTGTTATTGGCGGCTTCTTTTTACTTTATGTGGTAGTGACAGCTCTCTCTTTACCGGGTGCGGCTATTTTAACGTTGGCAGCAGGTGCGCTATTTGGATTAGTTGAGGGTTTATTGGTTGCGTCATTTGCATCTACAATTGGGGCAACACTTGCCTTTTTAGTGTCGCGTTATTTATTACGCGACTCTATAAAACAACGTTTTCCTGAGCGTTTAGCGGCTATTGATGCGGGCGTTGAAAAAGAAGGTGGCTTTTACCTATTTACACTTCGTTTGGTGCCAGTATTCCCGTTCTTTTTAATTAATTTACTAATGGGTGTTACTGCTATTAAATCGTGGACCTTCTACTGGGTAAGCCAGGTAGGTATGTTGGCGGGTACGTTTGTATTTGTAAATGCCGGTACTCAGCTTGCGCAAATTGAGAGCTTGTCTGGTATTTTATCCCTCGATCTTATCCTTTCATTTGCCCTGTTAGGTGTATTCCCATTAATAGCGAAGAGTATTCTAAACGTATTTAAAAAACGTCGTGTATACAAAAATTACACTAAGCCTAAAAAGTTCGATCGAAACATGATTGTTATTGGCGCGGGAGCTGGCGGCTTAGTGACAAGCTACATTGCAGCGGCAGTTAAAGCCAAAGTAACCCTAATTGAAGCCGGCGAAATGGGTGGAGACTGTTTAAACTATGGCTGCGTGCCAAGTAAGGCCATAATTAAAAGTGCAAAAGTGGCAGAACAAATTCGTCATGGCGAGCATTACGGGCTTGAAAACACCACACCGCAGTTTTCGTTTAAAAAAGTAATGGCACGTGTACACCAAGTAATTGCCGACATCGCACCTCACGACAGCGTTGAGCGCTACACAAACCTAGGCGTAGATGTTGTAAAAGGCTACGGTAAATTATTAGACCCATGGACGGTAGAAATTAAGCTTAACGATGGCGGCACACAAACACTCACTGCCCGTACTATTGTTATTGCCACTGGCGCACGCCCATTTGTACCGCCATTACCGGGTATTGAAGAAACAGGCTATGTAACAAGTGACACCTTATGGACTAAATTTGCTGAGCTTGAAGAAGCCCCTAAAAAGCTTGTTGTACTTGGCGGTGGTCCAATTGGGTGCGAACTTGCACAAAGCTTTGCCCGCTTAGGTTCAAGCGTTACGCAAATTGAAATGGCTGAACGTATTATGATCAAAGAAGACCTAGAAGTGTCTACCTTTGCTCACGAAGCGCTAACGCAAAGCGGCGTAAACATTTTAACCTCGCATCAGGCACTACGCTGTGAAGCGCGCGATGGCAAAAAGTTCATTGTGGTAAAACATAACGATACCGAAATCGATATTGAATACGATGAGCTACTATGTGCTGTGGGCCGAAGCGCTCGTCTTAAAGGTTACGGCCTTGAAGAACTTGGTATAGAAACTAATCGTACTGTAGTAACTAACGAATACCTTGAAACGCTTTACCCTAATATTTTTGCCGCTGGCGATATAGTAGGACCGTATCAGTTTACGCACGTAGCCGCTCATCAGGGGTGGTACGCAGCAGTAAATGGCTTATTTGGTAATCTTAAAAAGTTTAAAGTAGATTACCGTGTTATTCCTTGGACCACATTTATTGACCCTGAAGTAGCAAGAGTGGGCATAAATGAGCAAGAAGCGATTGAAAAAGGCATAGACTATGAAATCACTCGCTTTGAATTTGAAGAGCTAGACCGTGCCATTACCGACAGCGCCACCAAAGGCTTTATTAAAGTAATTACACCAAAAGGCAAAGACAAAATCCTTGGTGTTACTGTGGTATCTGAGCACGCTGGCGATTTAATAGCTGAGTTTGTACTGGCAATGAAACACGGTTTAGGCCTTAACAAAATACTAGGCACTATTCACAGCTACCCTACGTGGGCTGAAGGTAACAAGTACGCAGCCGGCGAGTGGAAACGCGCTCACGCACCTGAGAAAGTACTTAACATGCTTGAAAAATACCACACATGGCGCAGAGGCTAAAATGTTTAAAACACCTTTTAAAGCGCTATTGTTAGGGTCTGCTTTGCTTGCAACATCGTTTGCAAGCAATGCTCAAAACATGCACGACAGCTGGAACGTATTATTAAACAATCATGTTGTAGCTATTAATCATGGCCACAGCACAGAGGTCGATTATTCAGCAATTAAAGCCAAGTACAGTGAACTTAAAACCTATTTAGATTCACTATCGGCGGTTACGCAAAATGAGTTTGATGAATGGAGCAAACATAAGCAGCTGGCTTTTTTAATCAATGCGTATAACGCCTTTACTCTTGAGCTTATATTAACTAAATACCCAAGTCTTAAATCGATTAAAGATTTAGGCAGCTTTTTTAGCTCGCCGTGGAGCAAAGAGTTTGTGCCATTACTTGGTAAAACTCGTAGCCTTGATGATATTGAGCATGGTTTAATACGCGGCAGTGGTAAATACAACGACCCTCGTATTCACTTTGCTGTAAATTGTGCCAGTATTGGCTGCCCAGCACTACGTGAAGAAGCCTACACAGAATCTAAACTCGAATCACAATTACACCATCAAACTGACCGTTTTTTATCTGATATGACACGTAATATGGCGCAAGATAACACGCTAAGTGTGTCTTCAATATTTAAATGGTACGGTGATGATTTTGAACACGGTTTTAGAGGCGCTAATTCGTTACAACAGTTTTTCTCACAATACGCAGACGAGCTAAAACTGATACCCGCTCAGCAAAAAGCGCTTGAAAATGACGACATGAAAATTAAGTTTTTAGATTACAACTGGGATTTAAATGCTCGCTAATAAATTTTGGCAAACATTATCGCGATACAGCTTATGCTGTGTCGCTTTTTGCATTTGCCTTGTTATTAGTTTTAAAAGCCTAGCAAGTACACAATTACAAAGCCGCTGGCAGCAAGTTGAAAGCTTAGGCAAAGACCAAAGCGTATATTTTTATGCGTGGGGTGGCGATGCGCAAATAAATGCGTATATTCAATGGGCTGCACAGCAAGTAAAAACCAAACACAACATAAACTTAGTACATGTAAAGCTAAGTGATACCAGCGAAGCAGTAAGCCGGGTACTTGCTGAAAAATCAGCAAACAATAACGATAAAGGCAGCGTAGATTTAATTTGGATAAACGGTGCTAACTTTGCCACCATGAGCGAGCACTCTTTATTATTAAAACAATGGGCTAATAAGCTGCCTAATTTTAGTTACACCGACCCTAGCAATAACCCCGCTGTTAATTTTGATTTTGGAATACCCACCAATGGAATGGAAGCACCTTGGGGTCAAGCATCGCTCACCTTTTATTACGACAGTTTAGCAATTGACGACACTGCAAATAACACACTACCAACAACCCTAACCCAATTACTTAGCTGGAGCGCACAAAACCCGGGTCGCTTTAGTTACCCAAAGCCACCTGATTTTTTAGGAATGAGCTTTTTAAAATACGCGCTTGTCATGCTACATCAACAAAGTGATGACACACTTAAAGCGCAGTTAAATCAGCCAGCTACTGCACAAAACACAGCCCAAGTATTAAACCCATTATGGAACTTTTTAAATAAACTGCACCCAACACTTTGGCGCGATGGCAGCCATTTTATGCAAAGTGGTGCACAAATGCGCCGCTTAGTAGGCGACACAGAGCTAAGCATAGCATTTACGTTTTCAGCGCCCGAAGTACCCGCCGCCGTTAAACGTTATGATTTACCAAAAAGTATTCGCAGTTATGCAATGCAAGATGGCAGTTTAAGTAACACTCACTTCGTCGCTATTCCTTATAATGCAAGCCATGCACAAAGTGCGCAATTGGTGGCTAATTTTTTATTAAGCCCGGAGGCGCAAGCACATAAGCAAAAACCTTCAGTTTGGGGGGATAAAAGTGTATTGATTCAATCTACATTGAGCCAAGAGCAGCAAGCCTTGTTTAAAACGGTGGAACCGCATCCAAGCGCATTACCCTTAAATAGCATTAAACGCACGCTAAGTGAGCCACACCCAAGCTGGGTAAACGCTATTATGCAAGGTTGGCAAGCGCGCTTTGGGGTTAGCCAATGAGTGTTGTTTCAAATAAGTTAGCAGCAAGCCCAACGCTTAAATCACATAAAAGCGCCGATATGTTCAGTAAATTAGTTAAATTAAGCCCAAGCTTTTTACTGGCATTGCTTATTTTGCCCGTAATAGGCGGATTAATTAGCGTACTATTACCCGCTTTTGGCTATGCGCCGGTACTTGAACATACAACACTTGGCCTACATGGCTTTACTATGCTTATGCAAACACCCGGCCTTACACACATGGTTATGCTAAGTGTTGGCACAGGATTAATAAGTACCTTACTTGCCTTTATCATTACGTTAATGATTTTAGCGGCATTTTTTAATAGTCCTTGGCTTAACCGTATTCAGCGTTTACTGAGCCCAATACTGGTAATACCCCACGCAGCAGCGGCTATAGCGGTTGGTTTTTTAATTGCTCCTTCGGGTATGATCTCGCGTTTAGTATCGCCTTGGTTTAGTGGGTGGGAACTTGCGCCTAACGGCATGTTTCCGCATGATTCGTTTGGCATTAGTATAATTTTAGGCTTAACCCTTAAAGAGCTGCCTTTTTTACTGTTAATGGCGCTAGGTGTGCTTGCCCAACCTGAGCTTGGCAAAAAACTGCGCCACCAACATAAAGTAGCGCTTAATTTAGGCTACTGCCCTATGACTGCTTTTTTTAAAGTGATTCTGCCAAGCCTTTATCCATTACTGCGCCTACCCATTTTAGCCGTATTGGCTTATGCCAGTGCAAGTGTAGAAATGCCACTTATTTTGGGGCCAAATACACCACCCACCTTGGCTGTCGCTATTATGCACTGGTTTAACGATGTAGATTTAAACCTGCGTATTAAAGCCTCTGCGGGGGCATTATTGCAGCTTGTACTTACTGGTGGTTTACTAGCTCTTTGGCTTGGCGGCGAAAAAACCATAAAAGTATTATTTAGCGATTTACTCACCAATGGAGAGCGAGAATATGGCGGTGTTTATTGGCAAAAAATAACGACCGTATTAACAGTATTTGTAATTGGCTTTATTTTGCTTTCATTAATTGGCTTAATTATGTGGTCGGTTGCCGGATTTTGGCGTTTTCCGGCGGCACTGCCCGAGCAGCTCACGCTATTTCACTTTAAAAGTGCACTAATGCAAATGCAAGGCCCGCTTTGTAATACCCTTGCGATAGGGCTAGTTACTACGTTATTTGCCATTATTATTACGCTTTTGTGCTTAGAGTCTGAGCAGTTAAATGCAAAACCCCTATCGCGCTTTACCAGCTTAATTATTTATTTACCGCTGCTTGT
This sequence comes from Pseudoalteromonas sp. H71, assembly GCF_001468485.1. GTDB lineage: Bacteria > Pseudomonadota > Gammaproteobacteria > Enterobacterales > Alteromonadaceae > Pseudoalteromonas. The sequence goes on along the minus strand of NZ_LODI01000001.1, from coordinate 246,112 downwards.
ACCAAGTATTGCGTTTTTATTTGGCCTAGTGTGGCTGCAGCAACTAGCAAATAACCAAGCCGCGTTTTTTAATGTGGTATTTACCCATTTATTGTTTGTACTACCGTATGTGTTTTTATCGCTTGCGAGCAGCTATAGGCGATTAGACCCTCGCTTTGCTCATGTAGCAGCAAGCCTTGGCGCCACGCCCTGCAAAGTGTTTTTACAGGTAAAACTACCCCAGTTGTTTGCCCCTATTTTGATTGCGGCTGCACTTGGTTTAGCCATTAGCTTTGGCCAATACTTACCTACACTTTTAGCCGGTGGCGGGCGCATAGCAACCATAACAACCGAAGCGGTTACCCTTGCTAATGGCGCAAGTAGGCGTACCAGTGCTGTGTATGCCATTATGCAAATGGCATTGCCACTCATTGGCTTTATCCTGGCGTGGGTTTTACCTAAGTACTTTTTTAAAAGCGCACATCGCTAACCCATAAATTAAAAGGTTTTTAATGCAGTCATCTTTAGAGATTAAAAATTGTGAGCTTTATCGTCAACATGAGCAATTACTAAGCTTAAACGAGCAGGTAAAAGGCGGCGAAATACTTACTATTATGGGGCCATCAGGCAGTGGTAAATCAAGTTTATTAAATTGGCTTACCGGCACATTACCCAACGGCTTTAACGCAAGTGGCGAAGTGTGGCTTAACGGTAAAAATATTAATAACTTGCCTGCTCATTTACGCCACATAGGTGTGCTTTATCAAGATGCGTTATTATTCTCGCATTTGTCGGTAAGCGGTAACATTGCCTTTGCTATGCCTAAAGGCAATAAAAAACAGCGCCTTGAAAAAATAGAGCACGCCCTTGAACAAGTAGGATTAAAAGGCATGGCTAATCGCCACCCCGACAATCTCTCTGGGGGGCAACAAGCCCGCGTTGCTTTACTGCGTATGCTATTAAGCGAGCCAAAAGCTATTTTGCTTGATGAGCCATTTAGCAAGCTCGATACCCAATTAAGAGTAGATACCCGCGAACTGGTATTTAGCCAAATACGTGAGCATAAATTGCCCGCTATTATGGTAACCCACGATCATAGCGATGCAGAGGCTGCAAACGGCAAACTGATCACCTTAAATTTAGCCAAATAAACGCACAAAAAGCACAAGGCACTAAGTATGTTAGACAAATACATCACCCCGGTAATAAAGCCACTGTTAATTCCGGTTGTAGCGTTAATGCACAAGCGCGGTATAACGCCCGACCAACTCACTGTGGTTGGTTTTTTAATAGGGCTATTAGCTGTGCCATTAATTGCGTATGAAATGTGGTACGCAGCGTTAACAGCTATTGCTTTAAATCGTATTTTAGATGGGCTAGATGGCGCATTGGCACGCCATGCAAATTTAAGTTCAAGCGCTGGCGGTTTTTTAGATATTACCCTCGACTTTTTATTTTACGCGGCAATTCCGCTTGGCTTTATTTTGGCAAACCCCGAGCAAAACGCCATTGCAGGTAGCATATTACTGGCCACCTTTATAGGCACAGGCTCAAGCTTTTTAGCCTTTGCCATAGCCGCCGAAAAATTTAAGCTCGAAAAACCCCAGTTTAAATACAAAAGTTTTTACTATTTAAATGGCTTAACCGAAGGCACAGAAACCATAGCGCTATTTATTGCCTTTTGTATTTGGCCGCAGCACTTTGCCATAATGGCGAGTATTTTTGCCACTGCGTGCGCTATTACTATTTTTACACGTATACATGGTGGTTATAACACGCTTAAACTCCAGGAAGTTGATGAGGTTACACAAGCCAATGAGTAATGAAATTTGGTGGCGTTTAGGGTTCTTTTTTAGCATTTTGGTTATTATGATGCTGCTAGAATCGCGTATGCCTGCACGTAAATCGCCTATAAAAAGTAACACCCGATGGTTTGCTAATTTTGGACTGGTGTTTGCTTCATCACTAATTGCTCGTTTAAGTGTGCCCATAGGCTTAACCGCAGTAGCGCTTTATAACCAAGAGCACGGTATTGGTTTATTTAATCAAATAGCCACACCAAGTATTGTTGCTATTATTTTAAGCATGTTACTGCTTGATATACTTATTTATTGGCAGCACCGGCTTTTTCATCAGGTGCCTATTTTGTGGCGCTTGCACCGTGTACACCACGCCGATGCCCATGTAGATACCAGTACAGGTTTGCGTTTTCACCCTATCGAAATTGTACTCAGCATACTTATAAAGCTCATTGCCGTTACCGCTTTAGGGGTACCCGCTATTGCTGTATTAATTTTTGAAATAGCACTTAATGGTTTAGCGCTGTTTAACCATGCGAATATTCGCTTGCCACAAGCAATAGAGAAACCCCTTCGGCTCATATTAATGACTCAAATACTGCATCGTATTCACCATAGTCAACGTGTGAGCGAAACCAATTCGAACTACGGATTTAGCGTTATATGGTGGGACAAACTGTTTGGTAGTTACAAAAATGAAGCCCAAAAAGCCGATAACGAGATAGATATAGGCTTAAAAGAATACCCAAGCCAAAAACAAAATGCGTCACTTTGGGCATTGTTAATCATGCCATTTAAAAATAAGTAACACCTATTCTCTTAAAAAATAAAATATTAAAACAATATTACGCAGTTTGATTATTTTAGAACTACAGTTAATACGTTAATCAGTAAATTAATTGTAAATAATTTAGACAAATATGTTGACCAAACCACAACTGCACAATATTATTTGTAAGCGCTTACAATTGCACACACAAATGTAAGCGCTTACAGAAAGTATAAAAGCTATAAAATCAACTAAACTTAAACACATATTCTGACAA
>NZ_LODI01000001.1:46565-243093 GCF_001468485.1 Pseudoalteromonas sp. H71 | reverse complement strand
TGCCTGCTTGACCGGAACTTTCTAATGGGTGACCTTCTCTACTAAACTTATCAATAACAAAATTGTTTAATTAAAATTACCAATGCCTAGTTATTTTACAAAAGATTGCATTGCATCTCTCAATTTATCAACACATTTAGTGTCAGCCTTTGATAATGTATTGCTGATATTCAATTCATTTAATAGGTCTAATTCTTTTTCTTTATTTAAAGTAACGGCAGCCAAGTTAGTGTTAAAGTACTTTTTGACTAAATCTGGTGCTTGTTCAAGAAAAATAGATCTGCTTTCTCGCTCATCTGATAGTTTTAGGCTGACTTTGTTATATGTTTTTTTAATAAGTGAACTTCTTTCTTTTAAAAATCTTAACGGTTGAAAGATTTCTTTAAGTTCTTTAAGTTCTTTATCTCTTTCTATAATACCTAAATATGCTTTCAGACCACCTTCGCTATACTCTTCTAGACCTAATATTGAGTATGCAATAGCATTGGCAACATTATTGCTAGCGCTATTTAAGTCGTTTTTCATAAGGTTACTTTTAGCCAGAATTAATTCTGATTTTACTAAATACTCAAGTGCATGATGAACAGCGCCTTGAATAAGTAGCTCATTTGCAAAATTTAGAGCTTTCTTATGTTCTTTATACGTTGCCATTTGTATAAATGTCACCATGGCCCATTTATCATTTAAATTAGCGGACCTTTCGAGTTCGTCTAAGCCCATTTCTTGATAGGGAGCTAAAACATAGTTGTCGGGATAAAAAAAGTCATCTTGATGTATCTCTGCGCGGAATCCGACATAAGCCTTGCCTATTCTTGCATCCCAATCACTCATGGAGTCTTCGATTAGTATACGGTCCTCTATTATGACGTCTTTTGAAGCTGAGCACCAATTTTGATGTATTCCCCTCTTTTGCTCAACTTTTCTTTCTAATACCTTGATGCCTAATTCTTTTTTATTTTGGGGTAGCTGCAAAGCGTCATCAAATTTTGTATGGTGTTTAGTATCTGAATGTTTTGTATTTATATTAACAGTGTTTTTTTCTAATTTTGATGGGCTGTCAAAATTAGAAAAATAAAGGGCTATTCCGCCAATCATCAGAATTACAGGTAATATATTTTTTAATGGCACTTAATTTACCTCTGTTATGGGCATCAGATTGAAAACCAAAGGGGTCTGAAAACCAAAGGGGTCTGAAACCAAAGGGGTCAAATCTTGACTTCATACATCAATGCTCTAGATTTATATTTTACAGCTTACTGTGAAAACCAAAGGGGTGAAATCTTGACTTCATACATCAATGTTCTAGATTTCTATTTTACAGCTTACTGAGTGAATTGCTATGTCTAGGCCGCTGCGAATAGAGTATGAGAATGCGTTTTATCATGTGATGAATCGTGGTAGAGGGCATGAAAATACCTTTTTGAGCGATGACGACTTTAAGTATTTTCTATATTGCATTGAGCAAGCAAGCCTTCGTTTTAATATTGAAGTGCACTCATATTGTTTAATGACTAATCATTACCACCTGTTAATAAAAACCCCCGATGCTAATTTAGGCCGAGCTATGAAGCATATTAATGGTCTTTATACTCAATACTTTAACCGTACCCATAATACAGATGGTGCGCTGTTTAGAGGGCGCTACAAAGCAGTGTTGGTGGATGCTGATAATTACTTATTACATGTTAGTCGGTATATTCATCGTTACCCAATTGAAACGAGCACCCCGTTGGTAGATGACTTTGCTAAGTACAAATGGTCTAGCTATTCAGCTTTTATTAAAAGTGGTGCGACACCTAAATGGCTAAATAGAGATTTTATATTTTCGCTGCAAGGTAAAAAGCGTAAATATGCTGCGTACAAACAGTTTGTTGAATATGAGAGCAATGAAGAGATAAGCGCTTTTTATGGCGCTAAAAAGTTACTGTCGGTGTTAGGCTGTGAAGATTTTATTGAAAACTTAAAGGATTATATTGCAACATCAAACAGTGAAAGTAAGCTTGTTAGTAAAAAGCACTCAGCGAATGATGTAATTACTTACTTAGCTAAACACCTTAATGTTGAGGTAGATGATATAGTTATGGTTAAAAAGGGGCGAAAAGAGAAAAACTTACCCCGTTGGTTTGCTATTAAATTTTGCCAAGATTTAACGGGATTAGATTTGCAGGCATTAGCAAATGTTTTTAATGTTAAGCACTATTCGGCAGTATCAAAAACTGTTGGTAGATTAAATGCATTAATGGTTGAAGATAAGAAGGTTAAATTACAGTGGGAAGCGCTTCGAGATTGCTTGATGTCTGAAGTCAAGATTTGACCCCTTGTTGACTTATGCCTTATAAATTCCCTTTTAAATAAGAGGTTACTATGGTTCGTAGAGCGCTCATTCTACTTTACATTTTATGCTTTAATATCAGCTCGTTAAATGCCAGTGAAAAGGATAAAACCATTACGTTTGCAGTTGGTCATGATCATGACAAAATGTTGATGGAGAATTACCCAATTTATCGTGCTAGCTGGCAATTTTTAAATCAAAGTTTAGCTAAACTAGGGTATAAAGTAGACGCCATTGTTTTACCTTGGGCTAGAGCGAACTATTATACTCAGTCAGGAAAAGCTGACGGTTTATTTTTAGCAGCTAATCTGCCAGGACGAGAGCAGTGGGCGGTTTTGTCAAAGCCAATTGGAGTGGGGGCGTTTGGTGCTTTTTATCACAAGGATAGAAAAGACAAAGAAAATATTATTGCGGGTGTTCGTTTAGGTGTGCACGATAAAATATTAACGGGCTATCACACTTATGAGCTGTTAGAAGTTGCCACGGCTCAGCAAGGGTTTAAACTGCTTTTTAACCAAAAAGTAGACCGCTTAATTATGTCAGAAAGCTATGGCAAGTATTTGTTAAGCACTGAGTTGATTGAATTTAAAAACGACATATTATTTGACTCTAACGTGATTGAGAAACGTTCAATTCATGTTGCATTTGCAAAAGACATTGCTGAAAGTTTAAAAGCTATGGCGGTAGTGAATAAAGCGATTTATTTGGGTATAAGCGACGGTACATACCATGACGTTATGATTAAAAATAAAGTACCTGAAAGTATGTTTTTGTCTAGCTTTGATAAATAGTCGTTATATTTTATTTATTTTTAAGGGCAGCCTGTAGAGAGTGTTTTACTTCATATTTGTGAGTGAAAAAATGCAAAATTTGTCTTAAATAACTTCGTTTTATTATTTCGTTAAAGTAAGCGTTTTATGAAGACGCCAATAAAAATATTCTCCACCTACCAATCATAAAAAGCCATATTCAGCTGATTAAAATAATGGGCAATAATTGCCCATTATTACTCGCTTAAATTTGTTTTTATAAACTATAGCGCGACTAAGCTTTGCTCTAGCATTGCCTTTATTTGTTTTACTATTTTAGCTTCTGTTTCAGGTTCGAATTGTTGTATACGAGGGGTATGAATATGCCCTGTAGGTATACTTGAATTAAGCGCATCGCGTAGGCGAATACTTCGGTACGATATTTCGTTAGACAGGTAACCACCGCCGCCGCCATTTACCGCAATACTATTTTTAAGCTCGCCGTACGAAGGCGCCTTATAGGTTTTTTCAAGCGTGGTGACTTCACGGTTGTCGATAACTTTATAAGGGCCTTTGGCTTGTTGCATGTAACTTACAGGCAAGCTAAATTTTACAAACTCGTTGCCCGGGAGTGGTCGGCCATTAAGTTTTGGTATTACTGGGTTTGTTTGCGTTCCACCATACACAATATTGGCATTGTCGGGGGCAGTTACACTGCGGCGTTTACCCGGGAAGTGCTCCAAATCAAATTCTGTTCTGCCCATACTTACGGTGACTACCATGTCTACATTATTAAGTGCGTAGTAGGGGGCAAGTAGTGATTCTATTATGCCTTGATCAAAGTCTTCGTAGCGCACAGGCACCATAACGGTGTTAATTTCTGCGCTTATGCCGTTGTAATTAATAACTTGGCCGTCGAGTAATAACGCTGCAACACCTGAGGGGTTACTTTGGTTTATGTTTCTATCGAGTAAAAATGGGTCAAAGCCCGTTAGTAATATTTTTTTAGTGCTGCCTGATGAAAAATCAAGATCGGTGCGGCCTCTGCTACCTTCTTCAAGTAGGGTTAGTAAGGTATTTAGTTGAGCCTGCGTAATTGAAAACTTAGGCGATGTTGTGCGTATTACTTTGCTTGAAAGCAGGCGCGCCCAGTAAAGTGCTCGGTCGTCGTAATTATTGGTTTTTATTATGCGATGCTTGGCGCTTTCCCACAGTTCAAAGCTAAAGCGTTGTACTAATGTTTTTGCACTTTTAAAGTTGTTAAGCTCTTTAAATTGCTGCTCAAAACTCGATACTTGTGGGGTAAATGCTTTTAAAACATGTGGCATTGCCGATTGGGCTTTGTTGATGCGCTGTTCTTCAACAGTTGAAGGATTACTTAAAGCAGCGAATGAAGAGGCTATTAAGCTGGTCGCTAATAATACTTTGATCATAATATTCCTAAGATAACGCGATTGTTTTATATGTATTTTACTATCCTATTATTGTTAACTTACAGCAACTCATTAACGTTGAATCGACTGATATTTGCTTTTTTTAATTTATTTTTTATTTATAAAGCTAATATTAAGCTTCTTTTACAGGTGAACAAAGTTAGAATATTTAATAAATTTCCTCCACTTCTAACATGTATTAAAGAAGTGGAGAATAAAAGGTGTAGGACCTTATTTATCAGCTGTCGCTTTACCATCTAGTTTATAAACTTTACCGTTTTTCATGACTAGATCAACATGCTGTAAAAGGTTTATATAACGCAATACATCACCTTTAACAGCAATAATATCTGCATATTTTCCTTCGCTTACCGTTCCCACTTTATCGTTTACTTTCATTAGCACTGATGGCCAATAAGTCGCGGCACGAATTGTATCCATTGCAGAAATTTCCATTTCGTTTACCCATACAGCTAATTCGTTCCATGTGCTTTGACAGTGAAATTTGGTTGGTATTCCGCTGTCGGTACCTACCAATAAAACTACGCCAGATTCTTTTAATTGTTGAATTTTTCGTTTTAATGTGGGTTTGCGCATTGGTGTTAGTTGCATATATTCAAGCTCGCCTACATTTTTTAATGAGCCGCGAATATCATCAATAGTGCTTTTTTCTAGTCCTCGGTGCCAGCATTTATTATCTAAACGCTCAGGGTTGGCAACGGTTAAGTCATAATTCCAAAGTCCTTCTACCGTTGGGGTCCAATAAAGTGGTCCGCCGGCAATTCTGCCTTTGGCTGTGCGCTCTCTGAGTAAAGCAATCACATCGTTTGGAAATTCGGGAGCTGTGGTAAGTCCTGTGTGCTCAAAATTATCCACCCCTATTTCTAAGCCTCGTCTAATTTCGTCAGGTTTATGTGAGTGAGCAACCACGACTAAATTGCGTTTATGGGCTTGGTCAACAATAGCTTGTGCTACCTCAAGTTTCATCATGTCGTGGTCAATGAGTTTGATAATATCAACACCTGCATCAGCCAATTTGTTGACCTTTTTTTTGGCATCTTCAACGTTTTTAACACCCCACCTATACAGCTCGGTACCAGGGTAGGCTTCGTGTTGCAAAAAGGGACCCGAAACAAACAAGCGTGGACCTGGAATTTCACCATTCTCTATTTTATTTTTTATTGTAATGGAGTCTTTTAATGGTGCGCCTAAATCGCGGGCACTGGTGATCCCAGCTAACAATAATTGTTCAGCGCTTGCAGGCATTATTTCGCTTGTTAGTTTAGGAGTATATTCTTTATGCCAGTGCTTGTAATCAGCATGACCATTTAGCATTAAGTGTGCATGGTTTTCCCAAAGGCCAGGAAGTATATCCATGCCTTCTGTTGAGACAATTTTGTACCCCGTAGGTACAGGTAACGTATCAACTGTTCCAACTTTTTCAATGAGTCCGTTTTTTACTAATATTACGCTGTTGGCAAGTGGCTGATTACCAAAGCCATCTATCAGTCTTCCGCCAACTAATGCGGTGGGTTCAGATTGCTTTGCAGCACTTGCTATGGGTACTACTAAAATACTTAATAAAGATAAGCAGGTTAAAACTGAGAGTGCAGATCTATATAAACTTGTTGCTGTAATATTCAACATCGGTACATTCCTTTTGTTTAATTATTATCTGATAGTTATAGTTGCTCAGTTAAGATAACGTCAAAATACATAACTTAGCAAAACAAAACGTTGAACCTATAATTTAACTAAAGAGAGAGGCTTCCTAAGTGCTTGAGCAGTGCTTAAAAATGTATTGCCTTTTGCTCTGGTTTTAATAGTTAGATGGGGAATCGTACATGGTCTATTGCAGGAATACGCTTACATATTCATAACGGTATTGTTTTGGGGAATTATTGGCTGGGTAAATGATAGGTAGGTTAAACCTCCTGTAACAAATGACAAGAGGCTTTATTATTAGCCTACTTAGATTGGCGCTTGTCGAGTAAGTAACGTACGGCCATTCTTGCAACGCCCGCTCCAATACCTGAGACGACTGCCCATGTTACGGCTTCTTTGATCTCTGTATTTTCACTTGGCTTGTCTTTTGGGGCGGGCTCGTTGGTAACCTTTTCCCACGATTTTTGTAAAGTTTTCCTTGTTAACATACCAGCAGAAGCTGCGGCCAAGCCTATACCTATCGTCGTAATTAGTTGTTTATTACTCATAATGTTCTCCTTTTAATACATATCAATAGGGGTTATTTATGTTTAATTTTTAAAGTAAGAATATGAGTAACAGCAAGTTACATACCGAAAGGTGACAAAGCCCTAATTAAGCCGCTATTTTAAATATAAAACCATGAGGCTGAGCTTTGTATTCATTTTTAATTTGACTAACCACGAAGCGTTTTTAACACTTTTTTGGTTAATCTTTCATTGAGCGCCATGCAAATGTTGATGCGGCTATAACAATGGCAATGGCTATTCCTAGGTACAGGGTTTCTATTGTGCCGCCAAATTCCACTGCATGTTCTAAAAATAATATAACGAGTACAACAGAGGTGACTTGTACGAGAGTTATTTTTAAATCATGAAAGTCTTTAATCTTAAAAGCGGCTAAAAATTTACTTTCTTTTGATTTAGCAGGCGATATAAACAAGCGGTATAAGCTAATGGCTATAACTTGCAAGGTAATGCCTATTAATAGTAAATCGAGTATTTTAAGTAGTTCAACTATGAGGGCTTTACCTGCTTTGGCTGAGTCGGGCAGGTCGAGAATGGTTGAAACCACTATATTAAAAACAATATTAACGCATGAAACATAAACAAGGAGCGATGATACTGCTGCGGTGATAACCGCAATGACAACTAAAAAACGGCTAGTTTGAAATATATTTTCCATGTTGCTCAACTTCATAATTAGACTAAATCTATACGAAGCATAGTATATGTTAGATCCCTAAGTTACTATTTAAACAGAGTAATAAACTTGAGAACACATTGAATTATTTAGCTCACCTTTATTTTGCAAAGCCAACGGCTGACTCCCACTTTGGAAATTTACTAGGCGATTTTGGCGGCCATAGGCATGTGGCACAGCTGTCAGAGCCTGTAAAAAATGCGTTAAATAATCACTATCTAGTTGATAAGTTCACAGATGCACACCCCGTTGTTAAAGAGGCTAAACAGTATTTTTCGCCAGCGCGAAGGCGCTTTGCAGGCGTGGCAATAGATGTGGTGTTTGATCACTTTTTAATTACGCATTGGCAGCAGTTTAGCGAGCAACCTTTGAGTGATTTTAAACGTAACAGTTTTGGGCTTTTAAATCAGCGGTTGGCGCACATGCCACCGCGTATGCAGCGCGTAGTTACTAGCATGACTAAAAACGATTGGTTTAAAGATTACGAAACTATTAATGGTGTGGGGACTGCGCTAGACAACATTGCTAATCGTATTCGCTTTGCCAACCAATTTGCTGGCGCTGCCCAAGATATAAAACGCCATTACTACCAGTTGGATGAGGCTTTTTTAGCGTTTTTTCCACAATTAATAACGCATGTAACAGAGTTTAATGCAGAGGAGATTTAAATCTTTGTTAGTAAATATTCGGCGATTTTTTGCTAACGCGTTTAGTCTTCTGGGCCATTTAATGTGAATTTTAGGTGTTTGCGCATGTCTTTTAAAATAACGCCTTTTTTAAGCATGGCGCCGCTTAATCGTTTTTGCCATTTTAATATGTTGGGCTCTGCGGCATCAAGGGCTTGTTGGTTTTCAAACTGAAAGCACATAAGTAACGAGCCCGGAAATAAGTGATACTCCACGTCAAACCAACATTGCAGCATACCGGGTAGTTCAGCGCGGCCTTGCTCTTCTATTTTATCGGCAACGTTAAGCACAAGCGCTTGTTGTTTTTCTTGTACTTTAGATAGTTTTTTCATTCTAGTGTTCCACTTGAGGGCATAATAATAGCCAGAGTGGGTCATTATACATCAGCTTTTAGTGCCCAACACCTTAAAGCTAAGTTAATAGTTATTTTCTAATAAACATAAGCTTAAACGCAGTAACTTTACTCGTCGCTTTTAGCATGGTTAACTTGGCGAGGGTTTTATAGCGTTTGGTTAAATACGTAAGCATAGGAGTCAATTTATTACGCCCAGTTTGTGTATAACAATAATAATTGCAGTTACTAAAGTGTTATTAATTAATAACTAAGTGACGTGATGATGCAAGTGATACGTACAAGTAGGCTTGCAGTTTAATAGGCGCAAGATGCTATTTTTAAGATTTAAAAAGGAAGTTGTGTTGTGAAAAATACGGTTGTTTTACTTTTAGGTATGTGGATTTTAAGTGGGTGTACGACTACCAACAACATTGAGTTTCCTGTTGTTGAAAACAATGTTGCGTATTCCAAAGTGGCGTCGCTCGGTTTTGCAAATGCTAACGAAAAAATACACTATGGCAGTGACGAATCACAATTTGTATTACTTTGGCGAGCCACGCATGCTGAACAAACTAAATCAAAGCCGTTGGTGGTATTACTGCATGGTGGTTGTTGGTTAAGTGCATACGACATAAAACATACTTATGCGTTAAGTACGGGCTTGGCACAGGCAGGGTTTAATGTATGGTCGGTGGAATATCGCCGAAGCGGCGAAAGCGGTGGCGGTTGGCCTGTTACATTTAACGATATAAAAACCGGTATTTTAGCATCAAGTACTTACAATAGTGGTGAGTTTAAACTTAATAATGCTGTTGTTGTGGGGCACTCGGCTGGTGGGCATTTAGCGTTACTTGCAGGTGGAAAAATAAGTGAATTAAAAGGCGTCATTGGCCTTGCTCCCATTACCGATATTAAAGCCTACGCGGCAGGTACTAATAGTTGTCAAAAAGTAGCTAAAGATTTTATGCAAGGTATGCCAAGCGATAAGCCCGAACAATACACTCAGGCCAACCCAAGCGAGCAACCCTTGCATGCGCAAAGCATAATTTTACAAGGTGCGAATGACAGCATTGTCCCGGCGTATAAGTTAGAGCAACTTAATCGGCCGGTAGATTTACTCAAAGGGGTGGGACATTTTGATTGGATACACCCAGGTTCTGCTGCTTTTAGCACGTTAGTTGAACATTTAAACGGAATAGATAAATGAATTTTGATGATATTGTAGCGCTTGATAAAGCCGATGCACTTGCAAGCAAGCGTGATGAATTTGATTTACCCGCAAATACTATTTATTTAGACGGTAATTCGCTAGGAGCTTTACCCAAAGGGGTTAAAACCAGAGTAGCGGCAGTAGTGAGCGATCAGTGGGGGAGTCATTTAATTAGAAGCTGGAACGATCACCAATGGATTGATTTACCTACGCAGGTTGGCGAAAAAATAGCGCCCATAGTTGGTGCCGAAAAAGGCCAGGTAATTTGTTGTGATTCGATTTCAATAAACTTATTTAAGCTTTTAAGCAGCGCGCTTATGTTAAACACGGGTCGTTGTAAAGTGTTATCAACGCAAGATAATTTTCCGACCGATTTATACATGGTGCAAGGCTTAAGCGATTTATTAGGCACTGATTTATGCCAATTAAAATTAGTTGAAGAGCAATGTATTGAGCAAAACTTAACTGATGACATCGCTGTATTGTTACTTACCCAAGTTAACTTTAGAACCGGTAAGCTTTTAAATATGCAAAAGCTAACAAAGCTCGCTCAGCAAAAAGGTATTTTAGTGATATGGGATTTAGCGCACAGTGCAGGTGCATTGCCGGTTGAGTTGGATAAATGCAACGTTGATTTTGCAGTAGGCTGTGGCTACAAATATTTAAATGGTGGCCCAGGGTCGCCTGCCTTTTTATATGTTGCCAAGCGCCACCAAAGTACAGTTAAACAGCCATTAAGCGGTTGGATGGGGCATGCAAAACCATTTGCATTTAATGCCCATTACGAGCGGCCAGAAAGTATTAATCAGTATTTATGTGGTACGCCAAGTGTTATTGCTATGAGTGCGTTAGATGCCGCGCTTGATGTATGGGAAAACGTTAAAATAGGTGATGTGAGGGCTAAGTCGATTGCTTTAGCCGATATGTTTATTACCCTTGTGCAGTCGCATGCTAGCTTGGTTGATTTGCGTTTATGCTCTACTGAGGATTCAATCCAACGTGGAAGCCAATTGGCTTTTTCGCATAACCAGGCATTCGCTATTTGCCAAGCATTAATAGAAAAAGGGGTTATAGCTGACTTTAGAGCGCCTAACATTTTACGGTTTGGTTTTACGCCTTTGTATACCTCGTTTGAAGATGTATGGAACGCAGTGAATATTTTAGTTGATGTAGTAACAACAAAGCTATACGCCGAGCCAAGGTTTAACTTACCGGGCAAAGTAACTTGATAAAGTTGGCCAATTGCTTTGGTTTATTTTGCTTAAGCAATTGGCCTTTAGTTGTATTTACAAGCTTGTTATTAACTACTGAAACTTAAAGTTTTTCATTGTATGTTGTAGGGTTGCAGTATTAAGTTGCATTTCATTAAAAATTACTTCTTGCTTGCGTGCGGCTTCAACTTCGTGATTTGCGTATTCAAATACGCTTGCAGCATCCACTGCTATATTCGACGCAACTGTCGACTGTTGTTCTGCGGCTGATGATACGTTCATGGCTAAGTTTTCGAGTACTTTACTTTGTGCATGTACTTGCTCAGACACTGTCCTTGCTTGATCAAACCGCTCTAAAGTGGCTTTTGATAATTTAGTACTTGCTACAATAGATCTAACTACTTGGTCGCTGATAGACTGTAACTCTCCGAGCAAAGACGAAATTTTTTCTGATGATTCTTTACTGTTTCCAGCAAGGCTTCTTACCTCGTCAGCAACAACGGCAAACCCTCGGCCGTGTTCGCCGGCTCTAGCTGCTTCAATTGCGGCGTTTAGTGCAAGTAAATTGGTTTGTTCGGCTATGTTACTAATTGAGTCTAAAATGGACGATATGCTGGCTACCTGCTGATCCATTTTACTCACTACTTCCTCTACATTAGACATGCCTGTAGCAAGCTCACTAATAGAGCTTTGGCTAAGTTTGTTATCTTCAATCAATAGATTGGCTTGTTTGTTTAACTCGTCACTCGAGCTGAGTGTTTCAGAGGCAGAGCCTGCTATTTCGCGGCTTGTTGTAGCCATTTCTTCTATTGCGGTGGCTATATTACTCGCCATGGCCAATGTTTTGTTTGAATCATCAAGTACTGTTTTGGTTGCATTGCTCATATCATCGCTGAGTTTAGAGCCTGAATTGATTGAATGGTCGAGCCCTAATAATAGGTCTTTAAAAGCGAAAATAGTATTGTGAATGGCATTTGATATTTCGCCGAGTTCATCTTTACTTTTAAGCCTTATGTCTATTGTTAGGTCGCCTTTTTCGGCTTTAAGTAATAGTGACGTTAGTTGGCTCAACTCTTTTTTGAGGGTACTTAATAAATGAAAGTTTAGGTACGCTATGATAGCTAATGTAACTAAAAAGTAGGCAATAGTGAGTGTAAGCGTTGTATCGGCCGCTTCTTTTAATTCAAGGCCATCTTTATCAACCGTATTCCATTGGGTGTCTAGTAATTGTTTAATTTGAGTTATTTGCTGTGTTGCCATAGGAAACCACTCCGACGCTGCCGGCAAGGTCGTAAAGTTTGGGGAGTTTGTGCTGAGTAATGTATTTGTTATTGCATTAATTTTACGTGAGTCATCGCTTTGTATAATACTGTTAAAGCTTTGCAATTGTTGGCCTTGTAAGTTAGCTATTAAGTATTGATTGAGCAAATCTATTTCTGAATTGTATAAGGCAATATTTTGCTGCGTAACACTCGTTAATTGCTTTTTAGCTAGAGTGCCGTTTATTTTTCCTCGGTTTTGACCTAAGCGTTCTTTATAGTGAGCAAGTAAAAAAGCAATATTGAGATCTTTAGATAACACAGGGTGCTTTATTTGGCTGCTCAGGTTTGCCGCTACATCAAGTGAAATTTGGTTTAGTTTACTGTAAAACGCGAATGCACTAGGGGCTGCTTTATTATCAACTTGAGTGCGTAATGCCGCTTTTTCAGCATTGAGATCAAAAAGAATACTTAAATTTTTAGAGACCTTTGTAGAATTTTTAGTGAGTTGAGCACTTACCGACTTTAAATGCTGTATTGAAGCATCTGCTTTTTGGCGTTGCGCGAGCACTTTGTTTTTTGCTGCGTCTGAGCCACTTCCTAAAAATCCTGCTGTTAAACCGCGCTCTACAGCATGATTATGTGCCACTTTTTCAAGCGCATCGAGAAGGCTAATTAACGTTATATCTTGCTGTAGTGTTTGCGACTCTTGCCATTTATTTGTGATGTTTTGTATTAAAAGTATAAAAATAAAAACCATTAATATTATTGAGGTCAGCAAAGAGAGTTGAATAATAGATAGTCGCCCAAGTAAGCGATTCATAAGGTCAGTCCTATAGTGTATTTATCTCAGTATTTTGGCTAAGCAATGGTTGAGTAAGTAAACGGCTATTAGCTATTTAATACATAAAGCGTAGTGTAGTTTTTAATAAATTCACTCGAGTAAGCGAGTTAATTTGATGAACAACGTTGTTTGTGAGGTATTTAACAGTGCTTTGTTTACAAACTGCTGCAATTTTGTAAGCGTTTTGGTGGTGGTTACCTTGTTATTGTTTTGCTTAAGTTGAGATAATGATAGGTGGACCAATTTAACGGACTAATTAAAATGAATAAATTTATACTTACCCCGCTTGCTATTACACTTTCTTTAACGCTTAGCGCATGTGGTGGCTCTTCATCAGAAAGTAGCTCTGGCAGCACAGTTCAACTTCAAACTATTGCCTTACAAACATTAACACGCGAATGCGGGGCTGATTCAGCGTATCAAGCAGATGTTGTTTTTCATAGTGATGATGGCGATGCTATCGGTTCTGTTAAAACCGATGCAGAAGGTAAATTTTCAGGTGAGTTACCCTCAGGTACCAAACATGTATCAGTACTAGGTGATGTGTTTGATGAAGAAGACGGCGGTTATAAGCAAATTATCAC
Organism: Pseudoalteromonas sp. H71; assembly: GCF_001468485.1. Lineage (GTDB taxonomy): Bacteria > Pseudomonadota > Gammaproteobacteria > Enterobacterales > Alteromonadaceae > Pseudoalteromonas. Next base: position 229,544 of record NZ_LODI01000001.1, on the reverse strand, counting down.
AGAGCTTGATATTGAAAATAGAACTAATTTAGGCACCTTTTATTTTAATGACTTCACAGGTGATTGTGGATGTACTGAATATAATGTTGATACAACAGCGCTAAGCACGATTGCGTCTGATTACACAATATATCAATCACAAGGTAATGAAGTTTCAGGGTCTGTAAATATTTGCCCGAATGATAACAAGCTTTATTTAACGGCGCTTTCTAGGTACTCAGTTGATGCGAAAGCTGCCGTTATTGATATACCGGTTAACTCATCAGTTATCACCCTAACAGATGAAGATTTTATTCATGACGGTGTTGAAGTTCCAGTTCAATTAGATGCCGATGCTGATTATGCTAGTACTCGAGGTTACATAGAAGCGGATAATACGTATAGGTTTGTTCAATATAGTGGCTCTGATATATCAAGCACGCTTTTTGTATTCCCAACAGTGACTGAGCATAATTTTTATGTGCAGCTTGATTTTATGTCAGACCTTATGAATGTAGATGGTGTTGACATTGAGATTCAAAGCTATGCCCGAAGCGCAATAGATAGTAATGGTGATTATCAGCTGACCACGTTTCCGAGCGTTACTGATGATTTAGGGTTTAGTTTACTTCAATTTACTGAAAACAGTGATTCAAGCTTTGACTTTGGTAATGTTGACAACCGATTTGCTCGCACAATATGGGGTTACAGCTTTTTAGTTGATGATGCAGCAGAAAGCCGATTTGATTGGACAATAAAAGCGGGCATAAGTGGTCAAATTCCAGATCTATCTTTTGGTAGTGTATTCCCTGAACCTACCGACGAGGTTATTTTAGAAGAGTTAACGGTATTACTTTATGGTTATGCTGGAAATGCAACCGATGCAAACAGTTATACAAAACTTTTAGACACGATTTCTGAAGGTGGGCATTTAACTAAGCCAGAGTTTAGCAACTACGTGTATACATTTGTAAGTGCTGAAATATATTAGGCTTTGCGTTAAGTTACTTTTATAAGGCCACACTTGTGGCCTTTTGCTTTTTAAATTTACTCACACTAAATTTTACCTACCAATACCTCCTTCTTCCTGCTCTTTTTTACTGCATCAATAACAATAAAAGAGCGCCTACTTTAGTTAAATTAAACTTATTATTAATAAAATGTGTAAACTGATTGTTTAAATTTAGCAATAATAAATTATTTAAAAGTAATCTAGACTGTAAATCACTCAATTGGCAAGCATATGCGGTGTTACTGAGTTTACATAACAACAGATAATTTTAGAGGAATTTATTATGAAGTATTAAGGGTATAAAACGTTCACAACAGCGCAAGAAGAGGGCGTACTCACCGTAACATTCGATTATGGAACAGTAAATGTGCAAGGGTTCACCATGCTTGCAGAGCTCAACAGCTTAGCTATGAGATTGGAGCGTGACCGCAGTACAAAAGTGGTTGTGTTTCAATCTGCAAATCCAGAGATTTGGGTTTGCCACTATGACACTGAGTTACTTAAAGATATGTCTCAAGAAGCGTTGTCACGCGATGATGTTAAGTTACTTGACTTGCAATCTGTTTGTGAGCGCATTAGTAAAGTACCTCAAGCAACTATTGCAAAACTAGAAGGGTTTGCACGCGGGGGCGGCCATGAACTTGCACTTGCTATGGATATGCGTTTTGCAGCTCGTGGTAAATTTAAGTTTATGCAAATGGAAGTGGGTATGGGGATTTTACCTTGTGGCGGTGGTGCATCACGTATGGCACGCCAAGCAGGGTTAGGTAGAGCACTTGAAATTATATTAAGTGCACGTGACTTTGATGCTGATGAAGCGCAAGCATATGGCACAATTAACAAAACTCTAGAGCCAGATGAAATTGGCCCTTATGTTGATACCCTAGCAAAGCGAATTGCACAATTTCCTGCAGAATCAATTAACGCATGTAAGCAAGCTGTTTATGAATCAATAGATAAACCAATTGATGAAGCACTTAAGGCTGAGGCGTACTGGCTATATCAAGCAACTAGCAAAACACCAGCAATTAAGCGTTTTGCGGCCGCGGATGAACAAGGCTTAGAGCACGACATTGAAAACCAACGTAACTGGAATGAGTTAGTGATGAAGGTCCAGGAGATAAAGTAATAACTCATACAGTCAAATTGATTAAAGTCATACTTAATTACAATAGATAGGAGTTAGTATGTTAGGCGAAGATCATTCACTTATTAATGAATTTCCATCATATAAAGAAAAAATTATCGCGTTAAGTTCGACTAATGCGGAGTTTGGAAACGATGCAAAGCGCTATCATGAGCTTGATAAAGAAATTAGAACACTTGAGCTAGATAACGCGCCCATTGGCGATGAGGCTTTACATAAATTAAAGCAAGAGCGTGCAATATTAAAAGATGCGTTATATTGCCAATTGTTGAAAGCTTAATAGTGAGTTATGAATAAACACACTATTAATACCTTAGCTGAGTATTAAATGAGTGTGGAACTGTATAATAAGCAGCCTTATGGCTGCTTATTTGTATTGGGTATAATTAAAGTACGTATTAGTTTACTGTGTGTTTTCCCAATATGGGATTTCACCATAATGCTTTATAAAAAAGTCTATAAACGCACGCACTTTTGGCGCAAGCAATCGAGAGCTTGGATATACCGCCCAAATGGCAGGGTTTGAATCCATGGGGTAGTCTTTTAATATTTGAACTAGGGTTCCTTGTGCTAATGCTTGGTGAACACACCATATTGATGAGATGGTAATGCCGGCTCCATCAATGCATGCATCTCTTATTGACTCTCCATTATCAATACGAATATTGCCTTTAACTTTAATTTTTTCAATGCCGTTTGCTGTTTTAAAATTCCAATGATCGATACCAATTAAGTTAATACAATTGTGGTTAAGAAGGTCGTGTGGTGTTTTAGGTTCTCCGTGTTCTGCTATGTAGCCTGGTGAGGCGCATATAATTCTATGGTCGCGGGCTAACTTCCTGGCTACGAGGGTTGAATCGTTAAGCTCGGCATTTCTGATAGCGATATCAAAACCACCTTCTACCATGTCTACAATACTATCACTTTGTCTTAAATCCACTTTAAGCTCAGGGTGCTGCTCAACAAAAGCTTTAAGTGCGGGCACTATATGCATACGACCAAATGAGGAAGGGGCTGCAACACGAATCGTGCCTTGGGGGGTAAAAGAGCCTGCGCCTACAGCTGCTTTTGCACTATTTATAGCATTTAAAATCTCTTCGGCGTGAGGTAAAAATTCACGGCCTTCCTCTGTTAATGATACTCGTCGTGTAGTGCGATGAATAAGTTTTACACCAAGCGATTCCTCAAGCTTAATAATATGCATGCTGGCGACCGGCGGCGACAGACCTAGTTCAGCGCCTGCTGAACTAATATTGTGTGTAGAGGCAACACGAACGAATAACTTGATGTGTTCATTGTTCATTATTAAAGCCTATTATTAATGAAATTTTAAAACTGATTATTCATTTCAGTGTATTATCATATATATGGTTTGTAAATATACTCTATGCACAAACTAAATAAGAGGGTTACCATGAAAGCGATGATTATTAATGAGTTTGGCGCAAGTGATGTATTTAAAGCTGCAGATATTGTTAAACCAGCTGTAAAAGAAGGCCATGTAGTCGTTAAAGTAATGGCTACGAGCGTAAACACGGTTGATATGATGATTCGTCAAATGGGTGACGCATTAGCTCCCTTATCGCCAGCATTACCGGGTGTATTAGGTATGGATTTTGCCGGTGTTATTGATGAAGTTGGCGATGGGGTAACCGGATTTGCTGTAGGCGATGAGGTATACGGCTGCGCTGGTGGGTTGGCAGAGTTACAAGGCGCGTTAGCAGAATATATGCTGGCCGATATTAAGTTAATAGCACACAAACCTAAAACATTGTCTATGCGCGAAGCGGCAGCTATTCCTTTAGTAGGTATTACGGCTTATGAGGGCTTAATGCGCGCTTCAGTAAAGCCCGGTCAAAAAGTGTTAGTGCACGGTGGATCTGGTGGCGTTGGGCATATTGCTTTGCAGTTAGCTAAGTATTTTGGTGCTGACGTATTTGCGACAGGTGGTGGCGATAAGCAATCAGCACTAATCGAAAAACTAGGTGGCACTGCCATTAATTATAAAACGCAGAGTGTTGCCGATTATGTTAAGGCACACACTCAGGACGCGGGTTTTGATGTTGTTTACGATTCAATTGGTGGTGCAAACCTACTAAAATCGTTTGATGCTGCTGCCTTAAATGGTCATGTTGCTACTACGGTATCGTTGGCAGAAATAGATTTAACTCCTGCTCATTTTAAAGGGCTGTCGTTACATGTTGTATTTATGCTTATACCTATGCTGCACAACCATAAACGCCAGCAGCATGGTGAAATATTAGCTAAGCTTGCAACAATTATTGATGAAGGGCACCTTATGCCTGTGTTAGATAATATTGAATTTAACCTTGAGGATGCCGGTAAAGCGCATGATCGCCTTGCGAGTGGTGAAGGTATGGGAAAAGTGGTTATTTCACTATAAATTGTCGTGTTGATTTTAACCGAGCACTTATTAAATGTGCTCGTTTTTTTTGATTATTTATCGGTAAAATCACTCTATAAAGATTTACGGTTGAATAGCCGTAAATTCAATTGAGATCTATTTGTTTCGATAAAAATAATGTAGTTAAGTCTGTTATTTTTATCAGAGCTTCTTTATCTGCATGGGTCCATGATATTTTCGACCCAATACTTTCGCAGCAAATCACGCCTAGTGCTTTATTATCTTTAAAATAAATGTAGTCAAGTAGTGAGTAAATATTGTATGGCTCAAAATAGCTTTTGGTAAAGCCTTTTGTAACTTCGTGATTTCTTGCATCGGGGGCATCAAGTATTTGGTGGCTTAGTATGTAGTTAAAGTAATCTGGGTAGTCTTTTGCTGTTAATACTGAGTCAAGAATGACTTCATCGTTCTCATCAAGGCACATTAAGCAATTTATCTCAGAGTATTCTTCATTAAACAACCATAAGCTGACTCTGTTGGCCGCAGGTATTAATCTTTTTAGTTCACTGCATGTTTGTTTGAGTTTGTGTTCTCTTTTAATGCTCGGATCACTAATTTTTATTGCTAAGTCTTTTAGGTTTTCATTGTTTGGGTTGTAAACATTAAGCAAGCTGTTCAAGCTATCTTTATTAAACGGCTTAGTTAAATAACCGTCCATGCCAATATTTAGGTAATGCTCAATATCTTGTTTCATTGTGTTGGCAGTCATGGCTATTATAGGTATTGATTTGCCTTTGTCTTGCGTTCTTATGGCCTTAGTTGCTTCAACCCCATCCATTACTGGCATCTGAATATCCATAAAAATTAAATCAACGTGGTTGGTAATAAAGTAATCAACGCACTCTTTACCGTTTTCACTAAAAACCACTTTTGCATTATGTGCTTGTAACATTTTACTGACGACGATTTGATTTATTTTATTATCTTCCGCCACTAAAATAGTACAGCCTTGTAAATTAGTTACTTCTTTGTTTTTCTTTAATAAACTGTCTAATATCGATGCTTCAAAACTTTGTTGGTAAATAAATGTAGAGCCTTTGTTTTCTTTACTGGTAAAACTGATTTTGCCATTCATTAAATGACTTAATCTATTACAAATGGAAAGGCCTAACCCTGTACCACCAAATTTACGAGAGGTAGATGAGTCAGCTTGATGAAATTCTTTAAATAAGTTTGCTTGTGCTGCTTTGTTTATGCCTATACCAGTGTCTATAACTTCAAATACTATGTTCTGTGTATTTAAAGAATGACCTTTTAGATTGATTATTAAATCAACGTGTCCAGCTTGAGTAAATTTAATTGCATTTGAGCATAGGTTATTTAATATTTGCGATATTCTTAGTGGGTCACCTTTTAATGTTTTAGCCACTTTTTTATCTATTGATACATTAAACTTTATACCTTTATCAGAGGCTTGTTTTTTTAGTGGCTCAATTACGCCATAAACAACGTCTTTAAGGTTGAAGTCGATATGCTCAATGTCTAACTTTCCGGCTTCTATTTTTGAAAAGTCTAAAATATCATTCACTATATTGGATAAAATATTGGCTGAGTTTAGAATGCTTTTTAGCGCAATATCTTTTTCATTATTACTGCTATCAGATAAGCCAAATTCGGCTAAGTTTAAAATACCATGAAGTGGGGTTCTTAGCTCATGCGACATATTAGCTAAAAATTTACCTTTTAAATCATTAGATGTATCTGCTTCAGTTTTTAGTTTTTCAAGCTCTTGATTATGAACTTTTTGCTGTTCTAATGCTTTACTTAGCTCTCTATTTTTTAGCCTTAACTCTAATTGGGCTATTACCTCTTTACCTAAAATAGTTAATGCGCTTATTTGCTTTTTTGTTAGTTTTTTGGGTTTATCACTAATTACACATAAAGTACCAATTGTACTGCCTTGCGGTGTGATAAGGGGCGCGCCTGCATAAAAGCGAATGTTGGGGTCGTTGGTTACTAAAGGGTTGTCGTGAAAGCGTTCATCAAGTAATGCATTTTGTATTTCAAACACTTGATCTTGCAAAATAGCATGAGAGCAAAACGCTATATCACGCTCTGTTTCACTGGCATCAATACCGTACTTTGATTTAAACCACTGTCTTTGCGGATCGACAAGGCTTATAAGTGATATTGGTGTATCACATATATCTGAAGCTAGCTGAGTTAAATCATCAAATACTTTTTCTGCATCGGTATCTAATATTTCATACTCATATAAGGCTTTTAATCGAGACTGCTCATCTTCAGGAATTCGTGCTTTTTGCATAGTAATACCTAATGTTTATATAGAGTTACTATAGAAGTAAATTAGTAGTAATAGCAACTTTTAGCTGCAAATTCACGGAAAAAATGGGGTGTTTCTTTAGTTTGTAGTGACTTAGTGACTTAGTGTTATAAAGTAGAGTTACTTTTATAGTTTAAATAATAAAGAGCCAAATAATTAAATTATTTGGCTCTTTATTATTATTATTTTGACCTTTATTTATTTCTTTTTCTCGCTTGGTACGGGCTGGCCATAGCTAGGAGAACGTGGGCCATATAGCAGACCATTGTATGTATCTGATGATAATAAACGATTTGATGTAATTGCAGCGATCTCGAACCCTTTGTCTGTAATGGTTTCTGCAATTTGGTTTATTGCAGCCACAACTAACATGCCGACTAAACCGCCACCGCTATTATTTTGTTGCTCGGCTGATGAAGCACGCGCTTTGCCTTGCCATAATTTCACCCCAGTACGCAAATCAACAAGTGATGCAGAAACAGTAACAGCCGTTTCACTAGAAATTACAACATAGCTTGTACCGTACTCTTCAACGGTTATGTAAAGTGCAGAATCGGCACCAAAAATACTTTGAAGTTTATCTACAGGAACTTGGTGTACGTCGCTTGCAACAGTAAGACCATTACCTTTAAATGTTTGTTCAACTACAGCTACCGGAAAAACATAAAATCCAGATTCTGCAATTGGAGCAACCATTTGTGTCATTACGCTATAAGGTGCGATGACTTCAGGTGTGTTATTAAGTGGCGGTAAGATAATAATTGAATGCGGGTCAGCTTCTTTGAATGCAGTATAGTCATGGGCTGGTGGAGGAGAAACACAGCCAGCAAGTAATGCAACAAGTGCAGCAGCAGTAAGTGATTTTAAGTTGAACATATTAGGCACCTTTCGCAGATTTTAATAGAAAGTCGATATATGAGGTTGATTCTGGAAACAGTGACTTTTCAGTTTCAAAGTGAGTTGTACCTAATGCAGCATTACCTGTTTCAAAGTAAAGCATACCTAAATGAGCGTGAAGCCCAGGTGCAATAGCTTTGCTTTTGTTTGCTGCGTCAGCAATAACTTGCTCCAGCATAGTAATTTGTTCTTCAAGGGTAACATCTTCTGCTTTTAAGTAAGCATAAACTGCGGTGTTATACTCACCATAGTAGTAAATAGGTTCTTTGGTTGAGTTACATCCTGTAAGCGCTGCACAGACTAATGCTAGGGTTATTAATTTTTTCATTACTTATCACCCCATTGACCAGATTCAAGTCCAGTAACTAGTTTATTTACTACTTCGCGGATTGCTAAGTCGAGCACTTTTCCATTAAGAGTTGCATCGTATGAAGCTGTGCTACCAAACCCAACAACTTCACGTTCAGATAAGCTGTATTCACCTGCTCCTTGAACTGAGTAAACCACTTCTGAGGTGGTAACATCAACAATATTGAGTGTTACTTTAGCGTAAGCAATTTGTGATTTACCCTTACCAAGTAAACCAAAAAGCTGACGGTCGCCGATTGCTTTACGACCAAATTCAGTCACATCGCCAGTAACCACAAATTTAGCACCGCTAATTACTTGTTTTGTACCTGTTAATTTAGCTTCGTCAGTAAGTGTTGCCATATTATCGCGATCAAGCACGCTAAAGCGGTTAGTTTGTTGTAAGTGGCTCATTAAAGTTGTTTTGGCTTGGTTACCTAAACGATCTTGGCCTGACGAAAAAATACCATTTTGAAAACTCGAGCGATTAACAAATTGACCTACTACAAGTTTACTCTTAGTACCTGTATAGGTTGTGTTGTAACTTGCTACGGTAGGGGTCTCAACAACTTTTGATGATGTTGTTGCACATCCAGCTAATGTAGATGCCATTATTGCAGAGATTAGAATCGTTTTAATGTTGCTTTTTACTATGCGCATAAGGTGTTTATGTCCGTTTAAATAATTACAAAAATATTTTAGAAACAGACTATTAACACTTAGTTCAACTAAATAAATATTTGTAGAGTCCATTCCGAGTGTATTTATAAACAAAAAACAATGTAAATGCAATGTTGTTTTATAATTATTAGGTACATAAATTTATATATTTCAAGGCTGAAATATTAGCAAAGACTAAAATAATAATACTGGTTTTCTAGTTACAACACTTTGGCTATTGATGCTTGAAAGTAAATAAACACGTAAGAAATTGTATGTTGGCATGCCATATTTCAGTTGTTTATTGTTGCATTTACATAATTAAAGTTTCTAAGAATAATTACAGGCAATACAGTGCTAATAAATATGGCTTTGTTTACACTATTCACGGGGTTTTGAGTTCACATTCATTGCTAATTTTAAATATAGCTTTTAAATCAACCCTCTAGCTTGCTTAGCACTCATTAATAGTTATAAGCCGGACTTTTTTAGTATTTGGTTAATAACAGTGTTAATGATCTACATTTTGCTACTCTAAATTATCAATATAATTGAGCTTACCTTTAAGATGGTACTTTAAATAAAGATAACGAGTTAACGTTAATATGAGTACCAAAGTCCCAATACCTAGTTGTATAAGCCATATTGTTGAGTGGTTGTACATTAAAACGCTCACGGCCGCTGTGATGCAAAGTGCAGCCCACAAAATGGAACAGCCTATAAGGTTTAAACGCCAATAGTTTATTTGATTAATAAGCTGCTGCTTTTTAAAAAGTAGCAAAGCATTAAAATCTAAGATATTGGATTTAATAAGCTTTTTACGTTTTAGAAATGCCCATATTGAAAACCCAATTGGTAACGGAGTTAAAATTGCGTATAACACTTGCTCAGGAGTACTAGTTGCTTCAAAAATTAATGCATAGATACAAAATAAGCTAACAAATGTGCCTGCGACTAAGTCGAACCATGCTTTGATTGATTGTTTTTTTCTTGCCGATGTAATTTGGCTCAGTAGTGCGGCAGTATCCAGTTTTGGAGTAGCATTTTTATAGTCTTTTTGCCATTGTTCTAATAGTGGATCCATAATTATTATTGCTCCATTAGCTTTTGAAGTTGCACAAGTGCGCGGCTAGCGCGCTTGGCGACGTTCGCTTCGTTTATACCTAGCGTATGTGTTATTTCGGCTTGGTTAAAACCTTCTAATTGAAGAGAAATAACTTGCCTAAATTTTAATGGTAGCCGTCTCATCGCTGTCATTAAATCATACGTGTTATCGCTGTGTTGGTGAGAATCAGTACTAACCAAGTCAAGTAAAGGGTCGCTTAAATTATGACGATCTTGGCGACGTGTTTCTTTTAAAACATGATCGACGGCACGGTTGTGTGCGACCTTGGCAATAAAGGTCTTCATACTTGAATCGCCTATAAAATTTTCTACTGAATGCCAAACAGCTAATGATATATCTTGCAGTAGGTCCTCTCTAAGTGCTTGGTCTGCTTCATGTGTTGCAGCAATACGCGCCATTAAAGGTGCGTATTGCAGTAGTACCTCATGAATATGATCCTTTTTACTCACTATGCTTCCTTGTGTTTTATGAATATATTGCTGTAAGCAATATAGCTTATACACATGAGTATAGGACCCGTAATAATTGCACTTAATAAAAAAGTGTAAGGAGCTAATAATAGGCTTAAGAAAGAAATCAGCGCAATTAAACACATTGGTTTAAACGCATAGAAAAAAGCATTGAGGCTACTTTTTAATGCTTGCAGTACATTTTTATCACCTAGTAAAACACAATAGCTTGCAAAGCTGACTGGCAGTGTAACAGGAATAATCGACGCAAAAATAATACCCAGTTGCCATTGAGACACTTCAGTAGGCTGCGAAAACAAAAGTAAATTGATGCCATCATTTCCTAGTAAAAGCTTTGCTACAAATAACTGAATAAAAAAAGCAGATGCTAAAATTGCTGAAAGCGGAATCATACTTAGCCAGTTTTTAGCTTTAAAAATCGACTTTAATGAAAATACTTTTTGAGTGGCCAAGTGATGAATTACTATTACAGCGCTACTGCCTACAAAAGTGGCGACCCATTTAGAGGCTAGCATGCCATAAGGGGCGGGTAGTATTTGAAAAATACCTTCAATAATTAAAGGAAGCAGTAAAAATAAAAAAAGCTTTACAGGTGCGCGTTTAAATATTGAAAAACCGTCTTGAAACCATTTATTAGCTTTACTAGCGGGTAAATTATGTAGTGAGCTTACTGTTAATGTACTCATTGTTACTCTCCTTTTGATTGTTATGTTATTAGTCGATAACAATGAGAATAACCTGACATTTTATTTTTCATTAAAGTAAAAAATATTTTTAAACATAAAAATAAATTTAGATTAGCTCGCACCACAAGCAGGGTGTAAATCAAGTACCTCAGTAACTACTTGACCGAATAAAGCTTGTTCTTGCTCAGATAAATTAATAGTTGGGTCAAACTTCATGGTGTCGGCGGGTTGTGAAGTAATTATTTCTGAAAAAGTCATGGCTGTTAATACATTGCCTGCGTAAGAGGCATGGTTACCATCATCCATATGTAGTTTTGCATTTGGCATTAACACTAAAAACCTGTTCCAAACAAGGCCAATGGGAGCCACGCAGCTAGGTTGTTTAGCGCTTATTGATAAGTGTAAGTCGTATACACGCAGGCCCTCTTCAGGGTTGCCTCTTTGTGGATGTTCTGGGAATAAAATAGGTGTAATGTTGTGTGTCTTGGCTGATGAAATTAAATGCTCAGCGGCATCGGTAGGGTACGTTGTTAAACCAGACTGAGAGTATTTTTGGCCTTGAAAAATAGCATGGCTTAGGTTGTTGTTTTTAAGCTTGTCTACATTTGCCCTAATACTCACAATATTATCTAAAAAAGGTCCCGATACGGTGGTTGTATGAACTGATTTATCTGGGTATTGGTTTTCGATTATATGCTCAATGATCCGCCCTAACTGACTGCTGTGACTATTGCCATAAATAATAATGTTGTAATTATCTTCGGTAGTGTTTTGTGTAATTGGAGTAAGACTTACACTTGTATTTGATTGCGGAACTTTGATATTACTGCTGCCTGAGCCACAGGCTGATAAAAATATTAAAGAAAAAAACCAAAATTGTTTAGGGTATTTAAAATTCAGCATGCCAATTTGTACCAATAATAAGAACTATTTACTGATACTAGTAGGTCGATTCATATGCCGCAAGTTCTTGCACGGTTCAAATATCTTAGTGATATTTTGTTTTATGATTTAAACAAAAAGCCCAGCAAAAATGCTGGGCTGAGGTATTTACGTAATAAACGCATTATTGCGTTAATTCACCAGTAGATGACTCGATGTGTGCTCTTACAAACCATTGAAACTGCTCAAGGTCAGCAAGTTGGCTTACTAGCATATCTTCAGATACTGGATCTAAATCTGATACCGTTTCGATGGCTTTACGGTGATCGGCATTAATGCCGTTGTACACCTTATCTAACGCGCCTAAATGCTCGGTAACAAGTCCTTTACCTAGTGAATATTCGTTCCATGTACGACGGTCTACAATTGACTTAGGTGTACCTACTGGTACGCCGCCTAAAGTGGCAATACGCTCGGCTATTGTATCTGTCATTTCACGCACAGCTTCAACCTGCGGGTCTAGCATTTCATGTACACCTATAAAATTAGGGCCAACAACATTCCAATGAATATGTTTTAGTGTTAATTGAAGGTCTATAAGTGCAACCATACGGTTTTCTAGGGCTGCGATAGTTTTATCAGCTGATTCATTACTCATACCTGGTGCAGTAAATTTAGCTTGCTTATTTGTGTTACTCATAACTTCTCCTACTTAACTATTTAATATTTTTATGTAAATCCTTTACATAATAAATACGTGATAATTATATAAAGCAATCAATATGCCGGAAGTTAAATTTAATAAAGTTATTTAAATTCAATGGTTTGCATTTTGTTTTTTTGATTTGTTTTTTTAACAGTATGAGGTGGTTATGAAAAGTCTGCATTTTTTTGTAAAATTTGCAGACCAAACAGATTTGTTGAAACTAAACTAAAATATTTTTAACGGGTGTATTCATGTGCCTTTAATAACTCAAGCGGTATTACTTCAAGCGACATCTTATTTGTGGCCTCCAGTAATACTGGCGGCGCAAGGTTTGCTTGTTGCGCATGAAGCCACCTTATCGCGCATAAACACCACTTATCACCCGCTTTTAAGCCTTTAAAATCGTAAAGTGGATTGGGCGTTATTAGGTCATTACCTTGTGACTTCGAAAACTGTAAAAATTCCTCGGTCATAACTGCACACACACTATGATTACCGCGATCAGAATCCGGTACATAGCAAAAACCCTCGCGAGTATACCCGCCATTTCCGCAACATAACTGTAACCGCGTATCGAGAACGTTAAATTGGTTTGCCATTAGGTGCCTCAAGTGACTGTGTTTAATAAAATAACAATAACCTTATCAGGCACTAAAAAGTATAGCTACTAAAGTAAGGATGTTTGATTACAACTTTTTAAGAAATCGAGATACTTTAATGGAGAGTAGGGTGGAAAAGTATGATTTGTGCCACAAGATAGATTAACTAGATTGTGGCACAAGTTAAGTTAAAGTTTGTTTATTATTCGTATTTTCTGGCTTTTTTAGTTTTGATTACTGCAATGTATGCATGCCAGCTTGCGTAGCTAAGTAGTGGCATAATTACAATAAACCCAACAGCACCAGTTACAAACCCAAGCGCAACCAGCAGAAAAATACATATTGACCAAACAACCATCGGCGCAAAGTTATTTTTCACGGCGTTAATAGATGAAACTATAGCTGTCATTATGTCCACACGTCTTTCCATCATTATTTGTGGTGTGAAAGCCGATACAGAGAAAACAGACACAAGTAAAACCCCACCTGCAATTGTCCCGAGCGTTAAAAATGCTGACAGTTCTTCAAATGTTGGGTTAGCGTAGTTAGGGTACAAAGCGTGAACAAGAGCGGCAATGCGCATCCATGCTATCATTATTACAAGTAATAATATTGCAAAGCCCCATTCACCAACAGGATTTCTAAACATTGATTTTAGTGAATGTTTTAACGTTGGTTTGTGACCTTTTTCAAGTTCCCATGCTACGTCGTATAGGCCAGCTGCAAAAGCGGGTCCAATTAATACAAACGCAACGGTGGCGGGTAATATTACAAATACGCTTTGTGCAAAAAATGCAGAGTAAATAATAGCAGCAGGAATAATACTAAACACTAGACCATAAATCACAGTGAGTAATGGTGCGCTGGTCATATCTTTAAACGCAAGTGCCAACCAATGAAAAGCAGCGAACGTATCTACTTTGTTGCATTCTATACAGCGGGCAAATTCGGTATTTTTATCAATTGTTTTTGTTGTAGGCATAAGTGGAGCTCCTCTATAAAGCCTCTATTTAGGTTTAGGTCATAAATGCTTTATTTACAAATATTAAACATAGATACGGAGCTAAAATTAAAATTGTTCACTAAATAAACGCTGTATATTTATTAGTCGCGGGTATTTCATAATAAAAATTGCACAAGGGGATTACGCAAATCAATATTAATAAGGTGCTACTTTACCTGCGGCAGGTTAAGTAGCTAAAGAATATTCAGCCCAAACTTATTGCTAAATACTTTATTTCATCACCACTTATTTGTGGTAAAAAATAAATGTCATTGTATTTAAAATACTGCTGAGAATTTATAGTAATAGGCTCAGCTGAGGTTGGTAACTCATCATAAATTTGTCCCAAACTGTAATCGTAAGCATTGCCTATTTTAATTGCTTTGTTGCGCTGTATTATTGGTCTATCAACGACTTTATAGCCTCCTCTATCAGCAATATAGTAAACATTTTGATAAGTATAATACGTGGATTTGTGGTGCTTAATACGCGAATAATGTCTTGGAAGCTTTTTAATTCGTAGCCCATGAGGTGGCATTACAGTATGGTAGCCTTTTTTAGCTTTTCGGTAATAAATACCGTCATTAAAACTAAACGAAATTCCATTAAACCAGATAGAAGTACTTCTTCTAGGTAAGTGCCTTATATATTTATTTTCTTTGTAATAGCGTGGTTTATATCTATTAGTTAGGTAGTTATATTTATGGTTGTCGTAACGTAAGTGTTTACGCTTGTCTTGCTTCTTTTTTTGTTTGTTTTTTTCTTTTTTGCGGTCTTGACGCTTTTCTTTTTTTTGCTCTATTCGTAGCGTTTTTTCATAGCGGCGTTCATCGCGCTTATATTCAATGCGTTTAGGATTTTCGCGCTTATAGTTTATATGGTTTTCTCGCTCGTTGGGTGCTGAAATAGCTGGGCTTGAAAGCGCGCCAATGGCAATTATGCCCGGTAGTAAAAAGGAAAGTTTCATAGTGTGCCTCGTTTATGTTGTTACATAACTAGACTTAATATTACCCCTTGAAACTGAACATTAACTGACCTACTTACTTTTTGGCGTTCCCTTTACAATGCTTTACGTAGACCACACAGTTTCTTACCGTTTATTACAATTTTAAACAGGGCGCTTTAAATAATAATGCGTATGCGATGATAAAGAGAATAGGATAAATTTAAAGGCTGGCTTTTTGAGCCAAACTATTAAAATTTAGATGATTTTAATAGTTTGTTCGTTATTGTTTAGCTGTGGTTAACTAATCTCATCAAGTAAATGCATTACGCGTTCGCTGGCAGCTTCCATTTTATGAATATGCTTAATTGCAGATTCTTTATCGCCATTTTGAATAGAGCGCAGAGCCGCAACACCATTTTTATGCACTTCACTATGTGGGTTTTCTAATTGTTTAAACGCATTGGTGTGTTTAAATTCAGCAGATTGTTCTGAACTATACCACTGACCTAATCGGCACATTGTGTGATCGCTAAAGTCATTAATCGATTTATTACTTTGGCCATTTGCAACAGCATATACGTCACCTTTCCACACAACATGGTCAAGTTTAACGGTTTGTATAAATGACAAGGTCGCTGCTTGAGATATTGTGTTTTTCATATTGTTGCAAAAATCAATAATTGAAGTGTAATCGGTATTGAGTGCATCAAAATTGTCACTTAAGTGCGAACTATTTTCTTTAATACCTTCCACAGAGACCACTGTTTCGTCTGTTTTATTGATTATTTCTTTTACAAGGTCAGCTACTTCTTGCGCCGATTTATTTGTGTTTGTTGCCAATACTCTTACTTCGTCTGCTACAACGCTAAAGCCTCGACCTGCTTCACCAGCTCGTGCAGCTTCAATAGCAGCATTTAGTGCTAGTAAATTGGTTTGATCAGATATTTTACTAATGGTCGAAACAAACGTGCTAATTTTTCCAGCCATGCTGGCTAAGCCTGAAATGTTTTCAGTCATGCTACCCATTTTGTTTGTCATTAAATCCATTTCTTTAACAATATGATTGAGTGAACTATTTGATTTTTCGAGCAGGGTATTAATTTTATCGCTTACTTTGTTTTCTTCATCAATTTTGGTGTAAGAGCCCAGTACGGTTTGTCTTATTTCATCAATTTGATTAACACCATTAATTGAACTCAATAGTAAAGAGTGAGTGAAACTATGATCTTCATTACTATTAGGATTGTTAAGCTCTTCAATGAGTGATGTATTTTCACTAATTAACGATGTATTTTTATTGCGTAAACTCTCAATTTCTTTTTTTAGTTGGTCATTTTCGTTTTTCAATATCGAGTAGGTTGAACTTAAAACAAACATATTTAGACCTTGATTTTTAAATAATAATTTACATTTAGTTATCATTATAGAGGTAAAATTTTATTGAGCCTATATTTATCATCACTGTTTTCCTTAAATAAGCCCATACGGTGAAAAATGTTCTGTTAGTTTTCACCGTGTATCATTAAATTCAAAATTCTTGTTCAAAGGCTGCTTTTATAAAGTCCGTAAAAATGTGACTAGGTCGGCTTGTTCTTGCTTGGTTAAATTAAGCTTAATAAGCAGGTTGGTGGTTTTAGGGAAATGCGGGTCGTTTAGTTGGTTTTTCCGTGGCTTTGGTCTAGCCCCACCATGGTTATACATACTCACAATGCCTGCTAAATCTTCAAATAAGCCATTGTGCATCCACGGAAATGTTTGCATTAAGCCTAGTAAAGAGGGGGTTCTAAATTGCCCTATGTGATCAGGGGTATTTGTGGCATCAAAGCGGCCTTTATCTTCAAAGTGTCGACCATAGTAATGTAGCCCAGTGCCATGAAATTGATTGTCACTCAGTAGTGCACCGTTATGGCAGGTCATGCATTTAGCTTTAGTTCTAAATAGGTGCAGGCCATTTAGCTCACTATCGCTTAAGCTACTAATTGCGTGTTGTGGGTTTTTATTAAGCTGCGTTAAAAACGTTTTATAGCGACTATTTGGCGCGGCTAATGTTCGCTCAAACGCAACTAAGGCTTTTGCCATTTGCTTTGAAGTTAGGGTATTACTGTTAAAAGCATTTTGATTAAATAGTATGCGACGGTAGACTGTAAAGCTGGGAATGGGAAATTGCTCTATAGTAATCAGGGCAATCAATTACAAACTAGTTGCGATTATTTAATGTTTTATTTAGGAAATGTATGCAGATACTTTTAGTTTTTATATTACTTTGCCCATTTTGGGTATGTAGTGCTGAAAACACATCGCTTATTATTTCTGAAAATGTACTGAGCTCAGATCAAGCAAACAAATTACACATTCATCGACTAGTTGATGGAAATAGTGAAAATTTGGACGATAGCTGGGTAGTACTAATGTATCCCGAAGTTGATCAGCAAGGCCAATCAATAACTGAGTTATGCATAAGTATTAATAGTGGGCCAAAGAAGTTAGCTTCGTTGTGTTCTGCTATAAACAAGTCCGAAATTAGCGGATTTAATCGTTCTGATTTTGAAATAGGGGAAGGTGTTTCAGTATCAGCTGATTTTACATACGGTGCGGTTCGTTATACTTTACAAAATGTTTTATTACTTGAAAGCGAAGACTATGAGTCATTCAAAGAGCGATATAACAAACCCGGCGACCCAGAGAATGATTAATAGTCATATATTTAGCAAACAATACAAAAAACGATACCAACATATTTAGTGTTGGCTAACAGGGAGTGTTTATTCTTATGTTCAAAATTATAATTATTTTAATAGCAATTATTTCTTTTAATGCCTTGGCAGCAGAAGAAGTGAAGCTTGGAGTTGTAGGGAACGTTGGGGCGGATGGCTTTTTTAGCCCAAAAGTAATGTCATTTATTATTGAAAAAGTAGAGCCTAATTCTCCCGCTGAAAAAGCAGGGATTGTTGCAGGGCAAAAAATTATTTCTATAGAAGGCTGTAAAATTCCGGGCTGCCCTGCCAGTAAAGCAAAAAAATTAATGCGCAAGGAGTCAGGAGATATCTTACAGTTAGTTTTAGAAAATGAGGATGGTAGCCAAGTTCCTTTAGAGGTTCCTATGAATGCTTGGTAAGCCTAATGAGCTTTAAGCGCCGTTAATTGTCGGATGGCGCTGCGCTTGCGACCTACGTTTTAAAACGGTTTAAAAGTTATTAATAAAGCGGCTTAACGCAATGAAGGTTAAGCCGCTTTTTTGTTATTACTGATAGGATAATACTTGTAAATGATTACTCGGCCTTAGCCTGTGTGGTTTTTCTAAACATAAACTCAAGCGGAATATGTAGGCGTTTTGCCCACGCGTTTTCGGTATGATCTTCCCCTGGGAAGTATTGGCTTTGCCATAACTTTGCTGGGTATTTATGCGCCATAAATAAATCATCAATTTGCGCTTGTAACTTAGGGTACATGGCATCTAAGGTGCTGTCGCCATAATCAAAATAAACCTTTTGGTTACTTAGCTTTGCGATGTTGTTGGCAATGTACTGTTTAAATTGTGCAATTACTTCGTCGTCGTGGCTAAAAATACCTGGCCAATGGGTCGACATACTAATAGCACCCGCAAATTCGTTAGGGTAATTAAGTAGTGTGTACCACGATATAAGCCCACTCATGCTAGAACCACCAATATAACGGTACTGCGCGCCTTTGTTTACGTTGTAGTTAGACTCTATGTAAGGAATAACTTCTTTAACTAAAAAACGTGAGTAGTTATCTGAGTATACGTTAGAGGCAAATAGTTTATGGCCTGGGTATTTTTCTAACTGGGAAAGGGCGCTTTGCTTTTGCTTGCTTAGGGCCTCAAACGGTTTTTGTGGGTAGTATTCTCTGTGGCGGTTTTCTACGGCGTTTGGAATGCCGACCACAATAAACGGACGCACTTTGCCTTACTCTATTAATGTGCCAGCTACTTCATCTACGCGCCATTCTTGCTTGTTCCATGTGCTGTTGGCATCAAATAGCATGCGGCCATCGTGCATGTAGAGCACATCGTAGTTGGTGTTTTTGTTGTAACCTGGTGGTAGCCAAACATTTAAAAAACGGTTTTTTACAAACTGTGATTCTATATTGTCGATTACTTCAATGTGGCCTTTGCTTACTTGCACGTTAGCTGTGCTTGCATAGCAGGTATGCACTACAAATATTGATAAGCTAAACAGTAAAGCAATTAATTTCATGGTGGCGCCTTAGCATACAAAAAGTACACTATTACAATCTATCATTGTTAATCCAATGTGAATACGTATGCACTGGTTAGGGGGGCGTAAATGTAAAAGCCACTTTTTTATTAATTATAAAGTGGCTTTGTTTGGTTGGACTAACGCATAGTGAGTTGTTGGTTTATTTCATCAAAAATACCGGCGTCGTCTATGGTTGAAGGGATTTGTAGTTCGTCGCCATCTATAAGTTGACGTAAATTTTTACGTAGTATTTTTCCGGAACGAGTTTTAGGTAAGCGCTCTACGCTAACTATATTTTTTAAACATGCAATGGCGCCAATTTGATTACGCACGGAGGCAACAAGTGCTTTTTCGACTTCTTGGCTTGACCCTGTGAAGTCATTTTTAAGTACAATCATGCCCATTGGGAGCTGGCCTTTTAGTGGGTCGTTTACACCAAATACAGCGCATTCGGCAACCGCAGGATGAGCCGCTACAATTTCTTCCATTTCGCCGGTAGAAAGCCTGTGGCCTGCAACATTTATAACGTCATCAGTGCGGCCCATTATGAATAAGTAGCCGTCTTCATCTATATAACCGCCATCTCCAGAGAGGTAGTAGCCCTCGTATTCACTTAAATAACTGGCTTTAAATCGGGCTTTATCTTGCCAAATAGTGGGTAAGCATCCGGGCGGTAAAGGAAGCTTTATAACTACAGCCCCTTGTTCGTTAGCGGCGCATTCATTACCGTTCATGTCGAGTATACGAACATCAAACCCGGGTGTTGGTACGGTTGAGCTGCCGGGTTTGGTTGTTAATGTTTCTATTCCTACTGGATTACAGGCAATCGCCCAGCCTGTTTCGGTTTGCCACCAATGATCGAGTACCGGAAGTTGAGTTTTCTCTTTTAGCCATTGATAAGTGGGTGGATCGAGGCGTTCGCCTGCTAAAAACAACCGCTTTAAGCTAGAGGTATTATATTTTTTAAAGCCTTCAGCATTAGGATCTTCTTTTTTAATGGCTCTAAATGCAGTGGGTGCGCTAAATAACGCACTCACTTTATATTCTTCAACTACACGCCAGAAAGCGCTGGCATCGGGAGTGCGAACAGGTTTTCCTTCATACAAAACGGTTGCACATCGGTACATTAATGGTGCATACACAATATAAGAGTGCCCAACTACCCAGCCAATATCTGATGCCGCCCAAAACACCTCTCCAGGCTCCATACCATAAACTGTTTTCATGCTGTAGTTCATTGCAACGGCGTGCCCGCCATTTTCACGCACAACGCCTTTGGGAGTACCTGTGGTACCTGATGTATATAAAATATAAAGCGGGTCGTCACCATTTACTGGTATTGGGTCGGCTGCTTGTGCTGTTTGCATGGCATGCATCCAATCTATATCGCGCACTTTCACCATGGTTGCAGTGACCTGTTCACGCTGGTAAATAATACAGTGATTTATTTTGTGATTGGCAAGTTCTATGGCGTTATCAATCAGTGGTTTGTATTCAATGATGCTATCGACCTCTACACCGCAAGAAGCACTAAGTATCAGTTTAGGTTTAGCATCGTCGATACGCACAGCTAGTTCGTGCGCAGCAAAGCCGCCAAACACCACTGAGTGTATAGCGCCCAAGCGAGCGCAAGCTAACATACCAATAACAGCTTGTGGGATCATAGGCATGTAAATCACTACGCGGTCACCTTTTTGTACACCGTATGATTTCATTACACCTGCAAACTTAGCCACTTGATGTTGTAGTTGGTTGTAAGTATAAATTTGCTTTGTATTGGTGACAGGTGAGTCGTAAATCAGTGCAGTTTGTTCGCCAAAGCCTGTAATAATATGCTGGTCTAGGGCTAAAAAGCTGCTATTTAGTTGTCCATCACTAAACCAATGGTAAAGGCCGTCGTTATCTTTTGTGTAGGCTTGTTTTGGCGTTTTATACCACGGTATGCTTTTGCTTTGTTCAAGCCAAAACTGAGCTGGATTTTGCTTAAAGGTAGTGTATTGCTGGTTATAAAGGCCTGGCATAACTGGCTCCTAAAACTAATATGTGTGAGAGACCTTACAAAAGGTAGGCTTTTTTATCCGTGTAGGCTATTCGACCTTGGTCGGCTAAAAGTTAATCACATGGTTAGTATGCGTTGCAGTAAGTTTGACAAATAAAGACGCGGGGCTCAGCATAGCCTTATATTTGTAAAGGGTTAATTGTATGAGTAACGAAGTGAGAGTAGGCGTGGCGGTTATTATTATGCGCCAAAACACTATTTTATTAGGTGAGCGTATTGGTGCACATGGTGCAAATACATGGGCAACACCCGGCGGGCATTTAGAGTTTGGCGAGGCAGTTGAGCAATGTGCAATACGCGAGGTATGTGAGGAAACAGGGTTAAATGTAAGTAAAATAACTAAGCTTGATTTTACTAACGATATTTTCAGTGCTGAAAATAAACACTACATTACATTATATGTAAAAGCAGAGTATGAAGGTGGCGAGCCAACTCTTTACGAGCCTGATAAATGTATTCAGTGGCGCTGGTGTGATATTAATAATTTACCTTCGCCACTGTTTACATCACTTAAAAATTACTTAGCTACAGCAACTCTCACGGTTTAGTTGATGGGCTTAATACTAATTTTTTAAAGCTCACTTGTGCGTAATCGCCATTTTGCTTGTCGAGTGCCCATTCGCCTGTACCTAAGCAGCCAGGGTACCAAATACCTTTAGATGATTTAGTGCTACATTGGTTATAAGCACCGGCTTTAAAATAGTGCCAGTCGGCAGCATAACCATGTGGATGATCTTTATAATCCACCTTGCCATATGCATCAACATTGTTCCCTAAGTTAATTGAGTAATTAACGTCTTTATTACCCTGTGCGGTAAAGGTTAGGTGCATTACATTACCATGCACGTTCACGGTGTAGCTAAAATCTTCGCCAAGGGCTATTCCCATATCCGCTGGATCATTTGGGTTTTCCCACGTGTTTCCCCATACTGGGTAGGTAATGTCTGTACGGTTAGGATCTGTTTTTGGGAGGTTACGTTCGTAGTTCCAAAAAACGGAGCCTGTTTTATGACCTGGCCATTTTTTATAGTAAATTTTTAGCGGTTCGTTGCCCCACCCATAACCCAGTTTTGTATCAATTAATGCTTGGTCTTTACCTGCATGAATTTGACCAACAACAACAGAGTAAGCTGCTTTTTTATTAGGATCTGTGGCTCGAAGTGCTACATGATCAACCTTCAACGTGGCTTCCATTTTTCCACCTACAGAGCCAAAACGCTCTGAAAGGGGATGAACAGCCAATGCAAAATTATTTTTTGAGTTTTTTGTTTTAATTTTGGTATTTGACCCGCGGATCATTTGTCTTAATTCACTACGTGTATTGGTAGAGTTGGCGCTGGTAAGTGCTTTATTTGGCGAGGTAAATACCATATAGCCTTGCTCATCAAGATAGAAAAAATCAGGGTGAGCGTAAGTTTGAATTTCTTCAACGTCGATTGTATCTATTTTTCCATCGTTGTTTAAATCGACCGGTACGTTTATTTTCCATTGCGATAAATCAAATTTTGACGCAGGGACTGCTGCATTATTTTCAACTTTAGTATTTGTACTAGCGCAGCCCATAAATAATAAAGGAGTAACAGCGGCAAGTACTGCGAGTTTAAAAGTAGATGTGTATTTTTTCATGGTTGTCTCTGTGTGATGATTTTAAAAGTAAACGATATTAACTTCGCTTAGCTTTAATTTAACATACCAATTTAAAATATCAACATTACCAATTTTTGGTTTTTATTATTTCAAATAAGATTATTGGTTATACCAATGTGTTTTTTTGCTGTTTTTTGCGCTTTTTATTTAAGTGTTTACGCTGCGCTTTTTTTATGTGCTTAGTTAGCCACTTTGTCATTTTAGGCATTAGCTCAGGGGCAAAATTATGGCCCATACCAGGGACTACTCTTAGCTTGGCCTTTTTTATAAGTGCGGCTGTATTTTTACCTGCATTAAGCGGAATAACCACATCGTCACTGCCATGAATTACGAGTGTTGGGGTTTTAATTTTACGTATTAAATGTTGCCTGTTTTTACTTGCGGCCATTGCAACTAATTGGCGTTTATAACCATTGGGATTGTATGAACGCTTAACTATTTGCGTTGCATGGTGGCGAAGTGTGTCTTCTGTTTGAGGGTAAGCAGGGCTGCCAATTAGTTGGTTCAGCTTAATGTTGTAATTTATTGCTTCATCAAGATTTGGCGTTTTAGGCCTTAATTTTGCTAGTTTTATAAATACACCAATGCTCTTAGCACTTAGCCTTGGTAGGCTAGAGCTCGACATAATTGTTGTTAAACTGAGTACCTTTTTTTTATGTTGCGCTGCGATTAACTGGGCAATCATCCCACCCATAGATGCGCCAACAAAGTGGGCTTTTTTTATTTTAAGTGCGCACATAAGTGCTAAAACATCGTTTGCCATATCATCGAGTAAGTAGGGAGTTTTAGTCGGGATGGAGAGCCGTTTACTTAACCACGATTTAAATAAACTTGCAGGCGGTGCGTGATCACAATGAGTTGACAGACCACTATCGCGATTATCAAATCGAATTACCCTAAAACCGTTTTTAACTAAACCATAATATAACGTGTCTGGCCATACGGTCATTTGAGCGCCAAGCCCCATTATTAGAATGATTGGCGGAGATTTTTTATTGCCTTCGTCTTGATAATGAAGCGTTATACCGTGAGGTGTTTTAATTGTGCGCATAGCCAAGAGGTGTAGTTAGCTTTGCTAAATTGTAGCGAGTATTTATTACAACTTATTTGCAGTATTAGGCAGTGGCAGTTGCCATTTATTTAAAATAGCATTGTATTCGCCACTTTGTTTAATTGCTTCAAGAGCGTCTGATAGTGTATTGGCTGTTTGCGCGTCGAGCATTTTATTCGCCGCAAAATAAAGCGTAGAAGGGAAATCTTCTAGGTGGATCCGCTTAGTGATAAGGCTTGGATCTAACCCCGACATTTTTAGTTCGTTATTAAGGGTGAGTGTATTCATTAATACAAAATCAATACGCTTTTTATACAGCATTTGCCACAGTTGTTGATAGTAGCTCACTAGCACTAAATTTTTGTCTTCTGTAAAGCCCATTTGCTGTAAATATTTAGCACTGGAGTAACCGCGAATTGTGCCTATTTTATAAAACTTAGTGTGGTTTAAGTGTGTTGCCTCTGCTTTACTACTTTTTAAGCTAACTACGTAGGCGTCGGTAAAATATACGTCGCCTAACCATATAAAGTTATTTGTGCGTGTTGGGGTTTTTAACAAAGAAAGTAAAATAGTGTTTGGGTTGCTTTCAAGCTCGTGAAATGCGCGCGCCATGGGCATTATTTCAAATGAAGCACTTAACGTTGTGTTTTTTAAAACTGCTTTGGCTAAATCCACAAGCGCGCCATCGGCTTGGCCGTTTTCATTTTTAAAATGATATGGGTGTAGGTCTTCTGCAATAAAGTTAAGTGTACTCGTTGCATTTACCGCGGTACAAAACATTAACATAAAGGCGATAATTACAACACGAGGGTGCATAAAACAATCTTTTATAACTAATATGCTTCGAGTTTAAAGAATGTTGACTGAAATATAAACTTAAATGTTTAATAAAAGTAAATAAGTGTGGCTTATTTATCTTTCGAGGTTAAATTTACATCAGTAAGCTTGGTACTTAGGCAAGGTAGAGCCTTTTTAATGTGGTTACGTGTGTTTAGTTTTAAAGTATTCGAGTGGACTGCATGTGTACCAGCGTTTAAAAGCACGATTAAAAGAGCTTTGGTCTTTAAATCCGAGTGCTAAAGCCAACTGCGCTAAATTGGGTTTATTGCATAACTCATTTATACGTCGTTTTCGCTCGGTTTCAAGAAGAAGTAAAAATGTTGTTTCTTGTGATTTTAAATGTCGCTGCAAGGTCCTTGGGGTCATGCTTAAGGCATTTGCAGTGCGTGCTAACGTACAATGTTGTAAATCGAGCTTTGCCATTAAAATTTGACTAACATTTTCAGACATATTTTGCTGGCTAGTAAAAAGACTTAATTGCTGATCAGATACCTGCTTAAGTGCTAAATGTATAGCAGCATTATCGGTTTTAAAGTTTAGGCTTAAGTAACTACTCGGAAAACAAATTTCGTTGTGTTTAGCATGAGTTAAAATTGGGCAATTAAACCATGTTGTTAGCGTATTTATTTGCTCATAAGTGTAGTGATATTTAAAGCTTACTTGGGTTGGTGATAATTCGGTCTTGAGTAATTGGCGCACCACACTCACCCAAGCCGTCATGTTTCTTAACACTACTTGTTCATTGCAGTGGGCATGGGGAAACCAGCGTATAGTGGCTAGGTTTTTGTGTTGTTCAAATTGTGCTTGACCTATATCTGCCACCAAACGGTCGTAATTTAAAAGTGCTTGTATCGCGTTACCTAACCCATTACTCGATTCTACTAAATATCCCAAAACGCCATAGTCAGCGGTGCGAATATGTTGGCCCAGCCGAAACCCAAATAAAGGGTCTTTAAGTGTTTTTTGACCATAATCAAGCAATGAATTATAGCTTTTAAGCGTTATGCGTGGTGACAGCTGTTGTGTTGCACGATTACTGTATTCGTTAAAGTTAATTGCTTTTAAAGCATCTGCGCTATTTAATCCTCGGCTTTGTAGGTAGTCAAGAATACTCGAAAAGTAATGATCGGCAAGAGTTTGCATTTGTCGCCTAAAGCTAAAAAATGGTCGTGTAAGAGCAAGTTTGCCACGTTAAATTTTATTATGCTATAGGTCCTATTTTTAGTAGTAGTAGCTTATGGTTTCTATAAATTTAAAATGTACTTTACTTGCTCCACCAGAGAAAGTGGCTGCTGTATTACTTGAACATGCCTATTTAGGACGTTTTTTTAATGCCCAATTTTCACAATTAAAATCACATAATAAAGGTGAAATGAAAGGTGGAGCAGGTGCCATAAGGCAAGTTAAAACCCCGCTTGCTATTTTTAGTGAACAAATTATAAGTGCCAGCAATAAGTATATTTGCTATCGCATAATGGGTGATAAGCCGGTGGCCAATCATCAAGGAGACATATATTTAACTCCCATTGAGCATGAAGGTAATACAGCTACAGTGCTCAGGTATTGCATTACTTTTAAGCCACCATGGTGGATGCCAAGTAGCCTGATTAAGTTATTTGTTAGACATGACATTTCGCAAGCGCTTAATAAACTAGCGCGGTATTTTAAGGAGCATAATGTATGACCATTGAGATGATTTTACTCGCGCTTAGTCCTGTTTTTTTAGTGTTTGTTAGTGTTGAATTTATTAAATACAGGCGTTTTTACGATATAAAAGACAGCATGGCGAATACGGCCTTGGCGTTATTGCATCAAGCTGCCGATGCGCTTTCTTTAATATTACTGATGCCATTATTTAATTGGTTGTATGAATATCGCGTGTTTGATATTGAGCTGTCGGTACTTGGTGTTTTTTTCGCCTTTATTTTGCAAGACTTTTTATATTATTGGTTTCATAGGGCGTCGCATCACATTCATTGGTTGTGGGCTGCACATGTCGTGCATCATAGCTCTACAAAAATGAATTTTACAACGGCATTTAGGCAAAGTTTAATGTACCCCTTAGCCGGTATGTGGGTATTTTGGTTGCCTATGATTTTAATCGGCTTTAACCCTATAACTGTGCTTAGCGTTGTTGCGTTAAATTTGGCGTATCAGTTTTTTGTGCATACACAGGTAGTAAATAAGCTCGGGTGGTTTGAATTTATATTTAATACACCGTCACATCATCGGGTTCATCATGCAATTAATAAAAGCTACTTAGATAAAAACTTTGCTGGCGTACTTATAATTTGGGATAAGTTATTTGGTACATTTGTAAAAGAGGATAAAAACCAGCCGTGTAAGTATGGCATTGTGGGGCAGCTAAATAGCAATAATCCAATTACTATTACATTTCATCAATGGCGGCACTTAATTAAGCTAACTTACATAACTAAAGGATTTGAAGCTAAGTTAAAAATTTTGTTTGGTTACCCAACTAGCTCGCAAAAGAAGAATGATAATAGCGTGAAATATAAAAGTTAAGAGTGGTTATCCACTCTTAACTTTGTTGTCTAAGGAAAGAAACTATTGTGCAGTAGTAATAACCGTATCAATTAAATGTACCACGCCATTACTTGTGTATATGTCGGTGGTTGTTACATTGCTTCCTGCAACTTGTAATGACGTTGCAGATAAACTCACCTGCCACCAAATGTTGCCAACACCTTGGCCGTTTTCATCACCAGGGGCCGTGTCGCCAGAGTAGGTATACAGTGGACGACCGAGGTACGCTACCTGCATAGTGCTATCTGCGCGAGCAATAAGTGATAAACTTGGTATGTTTTCGATGGAATCAGCGGTGCCTAACACAGGTGGCCACGTTGCTGCACAGGTATCTTCACATACGCTCATCGACTCGCCTAAGTCGTTGTCAAAAACGTAAACTGTTTTACCCGGTGTTGTATCAGCCATGCCTGTTACTAAACGCGCATTGTCTGCATCGTATGCAACACTGTCTGTTTCAGCGTTAGTGGTGTTAGTAAAGTCGACAATATTTACACTTAGCATATTTTCAGCAAGGGTGGTGACCATTTTACCATTAGCTGCAAATGCATCCGTGCTGCCTACTTGAGCGCCTAATACGTGCTGTGTTAATACGCCGGTTAATGCGTCTTTATCGGCTAGTAGCGCGTTTAAGGTGTCGGTTGGGATTTTGCTGAATGCGGCGTTGGTTGGAGCAAATACGGTGAACGATTTTGTTGTATCGTTAAACGTATCAACCAAGTCAGCAGCTTGTAGAGCAGTAACTAATGTTGAAAGAGCGTCTGTTTCTGTCGCAACGGTGGCAATTGTTTTAGTAGGTGTACCTACTTCAGTGGGTGGCATAATTACCTTATTGAGCACATGAATTACACCATTATCAGCTGTTACATTTGCAGTGGTTACTGCCGAGTCGTTGATGAATAATGCGCTATCTACATATGAAAGGGCAGCCATATCGCCATTTGCCATTTCAACTTTATTGTTTTCGCTATTTGCAATGGCGACTGCTGCGTCAGACAAAACACTTGCGTCGGCAACTACATGGTAAAGTAAAATATCGCGAAGGGTATCAGTGTCTGCAAGTAGCGCATCAATGGTGTCTTGCCCAAGCGCTGCAAAAGCATCATCGGTAGGAGCAAATACCGTAAAAGTATTAGTAGGATTTGCGACTAACGTGTCCAAGCCAGTTGCACCGAGCGCAGCAATTAATGTTGTAAAGTTACCATTTTCGCTGGCAACGTCGGCAATTGTACCAAAGCTTTCAGGCAAAGTTACATCAGCTACAATGACCGAATCTATTACATGAATCACTCCGTTGGTTGTAGCAATATCTTTAACCACAATATTGGCACCACCAAACATAAGCATGTCTGTTTCAGTATTAATTGTAATTGGAAGAGAGTTGCCTAGCAGCGTTTCTGCAGATTGACCATTTAATGACATAGCCGTTACCGAATCAACCGTGCCCGTTAAAACATGCTGCTTTAAGATGTCGGCTAGTACCTCTGGGTTTGCTAAAAGTGTGTTAATCATTTTTCTACCAACAGCATCAAAAGCTGCATCTGTAGGTGCAAAAACGGTGAACTGCGCTGACTCATCGCTCAATGCCGATGTTAAACCCGAAGCGTCTAATGCGGCAAGTAAGGTAGTGAAGTCGCCTGCTTGATTCGCTGTTTCTACAATATTAGCGGTAGGAGCTGATTCAGCAGTGGCAATAGGCATAAGTACTGCGTCTATCACATGGATAATGCCATTGTCTGTTGTAATATCAGTCATGGTTACTGTGCTTGTATTAATTAACAAACTCTCGCCGCTTAATGATAATGCAACTTTTCCGCCGTTTACCGTGTCGATGGTCGTACCTGCAAGGCCTATAGCTGCTTCTGCGTTAACACTTCCTGATACAACGTGGTAGGTTAATATTGAGCTTAGTGTATCTGTGTCGGCTAGTAGGTCATTTATTGTGTCTTCGCCGAGAAGTCCAAAGGCATCATCTGTTGGTGCAAAAACAGTAAATTCTTGACTCGTATCGGCAAGTGTATCGTCCAAGCCTGTTGCCTCTAGCGCTGCAACTAGGGTAGTAAAGTTACCCGCATTTCTTGCTACATCAACAATGGTTGAAGATGCTTCGGGTTCAACTTGTACGGGTATGTTATCGTCATCATCGTCACTACAACCTTGTGCTAATAACAAGGGAAGTGTTATGAGACATACCTTCAGTAATTTGTTCATGACCTGATCCTTCTGTGTGAGATGTAATTAACAATCTCGTAACGTTACGGGAGTACTTTTACAAGAGATCAGATTTATTTGAGTGTTTTTTAAACTTCTGAATTTTAAATTTGAAAGGTATTCGTATTATTTATTACTTTTTACTACGTGGTGCCCCAAATAAAATAAATATATGACAAGCACATACAGATAAAAATGCACTTATACCTAGTGCTCCACCATAGTTACTTATTTTAGGGACTAAATATTCAAATAGAATCGCAAAAATCACTGCAGCGCAGGTTATTGTATACAAACCAAAACGCTTAGGTGCACTCATACCAATAAACGTACCACCAAAAAAAATGGCACTGTAAAGCTCGGGGTGTAAATTAAAACCATAAAAAATGCAGTAAGCAATTATAGATAAACTCGAAGAGGCGCTAATAGCGCTAAAAAGCCTATGTTTGGCGAGTAAAAATGTTAATAAAGCGCCAAAAAATGCAATTGCCGGGTATTCTATTGTCATACAAATATTCCTTTTGCTAGCGCAAAGACAGCAACGCTTACAAATGCAATACTCCCTAACTTCCCTCCAAAGCCAGAAAATAAATTTAAAGTAAGTACATACAAACAAGCACCTAAGAGTGAAACAAAACCCAGTTCCCAGTAACTGTTAATTAAACTAGAAGAACACATACCAGCAAAACTTCCTGCGTAAATAGCAGCGTTTGGATGAATAATAAGAGACTTTGGAAAAGAAATAAAAGAACCAAAAAGGCCAACCATAGAGGCAGCAATAACAGCAGGAAAATTAAATTCAGTATGCATCACAAAGCACAGCAAACAGCCTGAAAAAAAAGCACCGAATTTTATAAAGAAAAATTTAAGCATAGCTAGTCAGTTTAAAGTAACCGGGGAGTGTTTAACAGCAGCGCTTAACATTGCGGGCAAATAGTTAAAAAGATCATATGAAATGTATGAAGGCTTAAATATGCTCAAAAAAAGTGTTTTGTGTAATATAAATTACAATTTATGTATAATATAGAAAACTTATTAAAGATTAAGAAATAACCAAAGGTAATTTATGTCTAATTGTTTGCATTTGGCAATTCCGGCCGGCGACTTAGAAGTAGCTAAAACATTTTATTGTGACGTACTCGGTTGTAAAACCGGTAATAGTGAAGAGGGTCGTTGGGTAGATATCGACTTTTGGGGTAACGAGCTTACATTACACCAAAGCGTTGAACGATTACCTACTGTTCGCCATGATGTAGATATGGGGGCAGTTGCGGTTCCTCATTTTGGTATTCACTTATCTGAGGATGAATTTAACAATTTAAAAAAACGTATAGAAGATGCAGGTTTAGAATACCTTGATAAGCCTTATCGCCGATTTGTAGGAGATGAGTTTGAACAAGAAACCTTTTTTATCGAAGATACTAATGGCAATGTACTCGAAATGAAAACCATGGTTAATCCTGAGGTTTTATTCAAAAAAGTCTAACTAGTTTTTATGTATTCAAAGCCACTTTTATAGTGGCTTTGTTGAGGTTTAGCTCTGTAATTGAGGTATGACCTCGCTTGGCGTTTTATTAAAGTGGCGCTTAAACTCACGGCTAAACTGCGAGGGGCTGGTGTAACCTACCTTCAATGCGGCCTCATTTGCTTTACTACCGTTGTTTGTAATGAGTTCTTTTGCTTTTGCTAAGCGTACTTTTTTTAAGTATTGCAATGGCGATTCAAAGGTCACTTGTTTAAAGGCGCGATGAAATGACGACACACTCATGTTTACCTCTTCAGCTAAGCCTTCAACAGTAATTTGATCTGCATAGTTTTTATGCATAGTAGACAGTGTGCGTGCTATTCGGGCGTAGTGCCCATCGTGCATGGCAAGGCCAATTAAAGTATGGCCCTGAGGACCACAAAGTACACGGTATACCAATTCTTTAATTATATCTTCACCAAAAATATCGGCTTCTAGCGGGCTATTTAGTGCGCTTAATAAACGATGAGTTACTTGCTCCATAGCACCATCTACTTTTGCTGATTGCACACCGCTCATTTGCCCAGAAGTAAACGGCGTATGTTCGCCCATTTGGTTTACTAACTTATGTAATGTTGCTGGGTTAATATCAACAACTACGCCCATTACAGGTAGGCCATTATCAGTAAAGGCTTCGCATTCAAGTGGTACGGGTACACCTAAAACCAGGTAGTCGCCAGCACCATATTTTATTTGATGATCAGGGAAATGAATTATTTTATGCCCTTGGCCAACTAAAATAATACCAGAGTTGTAAATGAGTGGCTGACGAGGTGAACTTTTACTCGCACGATGAAAGTAAACCCCGGGAATAATCGTTTTCTTAACGCCCTCAAAATTGAGCAAATCATTGTGCTCGGCGTATTGCTGCAACATGCTGGCTATAGTGGGCATTAAAAAACATTTTATCGTACAAATTTTGCGTAAAATAACAATGTTGGCAGTATTAGGCAAACTTTAGGCATTTATTAGGCTTTTTTAATGTTTGTTTTGCCACTAATATGCACCTATTGAAATTTAGCTTAGTGAGTAACTAAGCATTCTATTTAAGGCGTGTTGATCTTTTATGGTTGAATTTACAGCAGTATGTTTGGTTTTTAGGCAAGGCAGAGCCTATGAAGTGTGGTTACTCCCCATAAATAGGCGATAACGCAGCATAAATGCCAAACATGCGCTGCCCTTCGGGTTCTGCCTAGGGGCGATAAACTCTTTGTTACTCGGTTTTTACTTAGTCCACTAAGTTACAAACCTCGCGCCGCGATTTAATCGCCCCTAGATTGAACAAATTTCAATCCGCAAAGATCAACACGCCCTAGTATTTAACCGTTACCTAGGAGCAAAATAATGAAATTTAGCTACGTAAACCCAACACTTATTCAGTTCGGCCAACAGCAAATTGCATCAGTAACCGATTTGATCGCAAAAGATCAAAAAGTTTTAGTAGTGTACGGCGGCGGTTCTATTAAAAAGAACGGCGTGTACGACCAAGTTGCAGCGGCACTTGAAGGTTTTGATTGGGTAGAGTTCTCAGGTGTTGGTGCCAATCCAACAATTGAAGTGTTAGACCAAGCAGTAAAAATTTGTAAAGAACAAAATATCGACTTTGTATTAGGTGTAGGCGGTGGCTCTGTAATTGACGGCGTTAAATACATTGCAGCGTCGGCAGTTTATGATGGCGAAGGTTGGGATATCCCTACTGGTAAGCATACTATTACTAGCGCATTACCAATCGGTGCAATATTAACATTACCTGCAACGGGTTCTGAGTCTAACCAAAATTCAGTTGTGAGCAAAGAAGCAACGAAGCAAAAACTACCGTTTGCATCACCAAAAGTGCTACCAAAGTTCGCGATTATGGACCCTGATGTAATGAAAACATTACCGCAGCGCCAACTTGTGAATGGTTTAGTAGATGCATGGGTTCATACGTGTGAGCAGTACCTAACATTCCCTGAAACAGCATTGGTTCAAGAAGGTTACGCAGAGGCACTTTTAAGAACGCTTAAAACGCTGGGCGATAACTTTGAAAACCAAGACGATGCATGGCGTGCAAACCTTATGTGGGCAGCAAACCAAGCACTTAATGGTTTAATTGGTTCTGGTGTATCGCAAGATTGGGCAACACACATGATTGGCCATGAGCTTACAGCTGCTTACGGTGTTGATCATGCACGTTCACTGGCTATTGTTCAGCCTTCTTTACTACGTAACCAATTTGCAGTTAAAAAAGCGAAGCTAGAGCAAATGGGTAAAAACGTATTTGGTCTTGCACAATCGGATGATTTAGCAGAGCAAACAATTCAAGCAATTGAAGCGTTTTACCACAGCTTAGATGTAGCCACTGTGCTTACTGAACATGGCGGTGACAAAGCAGCTGCAGTAGAAAACGTACTTGCTAAGCTTGAAGCTCACGGCATGGTAGCCCTTGGTGAAAACCAAGCAATTACACTTACACAAAGCCGCGAAATTTTAGAGCAAGCAATTGCTTAAGCGCTTAAAGTAATACAAAACTAAAAGCCGCTAGCGTTTACGTTAGCGGCTTTTTTATGCATAAAATAAATTAAAAACACTGTGTTTATAATTAACCAATAATATCGGTATTAATGTTTTAAAATGATGATAGTAAACTGTGTTCATCGGTTAGCAAAACTAACACCTTATAAATTTACACAGGATAAAAACTCATGACACTACTACAAAAAATATTAAACTCTAAAGCAGGCGCAGCAGCACTTATTTTACGTGTACCAGTCGGTTTAATTTTAGCAGCGCATGGCGCGCAAAAATTATTTGCTTGGTTTGGCGGTTACGGCCTTGAAGGCACAGGGCAGTGGATGGCAAGTATTGGCTTAGAGCCAGGTTACTGGTTAGCTTTAATGGCAGGCAGCGCTGAATTTTTTGGCGGCATTGCATTAGCACTTGGTATATTAACACGCCCAGCAGCCATAGTTACGGCGTTTACAATGTTGATTGCAATATTTAGTGTACACATTAACAATGGTTTATTTATGGCTAACAACGGTTACGAATATGCCCTTACTTTATTAGTTGCAACTGCAGCGCTTGCTATTCAAGGTGCAGGTAGCTTTTCGGTTGATAGTGTTATTGCTAAAAAACTAGCTGATAAATAACGTTTATAATTAAAAAAATAGCGGCTTATTTAGCCGCTATTTTTGCATGGGTTAAGCGTTATTTTACTTAGCCGAAAAAGTTAAAGAGTAGTTGTACT
Organism: Pseudoalteromonas sp. H71; assembly: GCF_001468485.1. Taxonomy (GTDB): domain Bacteria; phylum Pseudomonadota; class Gammaproteobacteria; order Enterobacterales; family Alteromonadaceae; genus Pseudoalteromonas. The sequence continues at coordinate 195,045 of NZ_LODI01000001.1, read as the reverse complement.
GCGTTTGCTCAAGTAAATATTCTTTATGGGTACTTGGGCTCCACGAATCATCGCCGCCAACACCCATATGTTGATGATCAATATGGACATGTAAGCAATCATCAGCTACTAGCTCATTGGTGTGTTTTGCTTGCGTAAGCATGCTTTGAGAGTATTCACTGGCGGCAAATAAAAACGCACCGGTCACGGTTAAGTTATTAATACTCAGTAATTGGCAATCACTACGCACGCCGTTATCGGTTGGGAATATATACGGTGTATGTAGCTCATTATGTTGCGCATTGTAATAACCTAAACGCGCAGCCGCTTTGCGATCTGGGTAGTTTTCAAATGGGCCTAAACCAAGCCAATTTACTTGTGTATCGCTTTGTTTATTAAGCGTTGTACTTAACCCTATGCGTGGCATGGGTGGCAAAGTGTCGTTGAGTTGTACATCAACATTTAAGTTAATTTCACCGTTATTATTAAGTGTATAAAGCCAAGTTGTTTTTGCTTGTACCACGCCATTAAATTCATAACTAAACACACAGGTAATACGTATATCTTTGTTTGATTGCACGACTTCAAACAAGCGACATGTACGCTGCCACTGCCCAATACCGGCTCTTAGCCAGCGCGCTTCCCATGCGTTAGGGTCTAGATTGTCTACTTCGCTTACGCCTATGTCATTATCAAGCGGGGCGCGGTAAAAATTATCAACTAGTGGACTTTTAATAACGTGGGTTTGATTGTGTAACCATTGCTCAATAAGGCCTGATTGGCTATTAAACACGAGTTTAAAGGTATCGCCTTCAATACTTAGCTGTGTATCGGTCTCACTAATATTTAGTGTGCCATGTGCTGAAGCGTTTAGAGTGGGCTTAAATGTATCAGCGCTTAAACTTTGGCTATTTATAAGTTTAAATTGCTCGGTGTTTAATACATGCTCGGCACTTGCAAAGCTTGAGTCGTTAATCATTACTACATCTAAATTAAGGTGATATTGCGCACCGGCTTTAAACACCGTTTCTGTATTAACAGTTAGCGTTTGCGTACTTTGCGGGGCAATATTAATGATTTGCTCGCCTTGCTCTATACATTGGCCATTTTCTATTAACTGCCAAACCAGTTTTTCGTTATCGGTTGCCCTAAATAAATAATCACTAAATACATCAACGGTATAGTGGTTTTGAGTTTGCTCGCGCAGCGTGAATTGTAAATGCTGTTGGCTGTATTTAGCTTCAAACAGGCTAGGGTGCGGCGTACGATCTGGAAATAATAAGCCGTTTATACAAAATTGGCGGTCGTTTAGTTCATCACCAAAATCGCCACCGTAAGCCCAATAATGCTTACCGTTTTCATCAGTTTTAGATAAACCTTGGTCTACCCAATCCCAAATAAAGCCACCTTGCAGGCGCGGGTACTCTCTAAATGCTTGCCAGTAATCGTCAAAGCTACCTAGGCTGTTACCCATTGCGTGTGCGTACTCACATAAAATGAGAGGACGGGTTTCGCCTGGTAGGCTTAGCCACTTTTTAATAGAGTATTTAGGTACTGCGTCATCGGCAAGGTGGGTATCTACACGGGCATACATAGGGCAAATAATATCGGTTGCGGTGGTATTTGCGCCGCCACCTTCGTATTGCACTGGACGCGATGGGTCAAAGCTTTTTGACCAACCGTACATAGCATCGTGGTTGGCACCGTGCCCGCATTCGTTCCCCAGTGACCAAATAATAATAGAGGCGTGGTTTTTATCGCGCTCAACCATTTGTGTATAGCGCGACATAAATGCACCAGCCAACTGCGGATCGCTTGCAAGCCTACCCATAGGAAACATACCGTGGGTTTCTATATTGGCCTCGTCCACTACGTATAAACCTAGCTCGTCACACAGCTCGTAAAAACGCGGGTGGTTAGGGTAGTGAGCAGTACGTACAGCATTAAAGTTATTTTGCTTCATCAGCTTAATATCTTCAATCATGTCGGCGGTGCTCACTGTGTGGCCGTTTTCAGGGTGATGTTCGTGGCGGTTAACACCGCGAATTAGTAGCGGTTTGCCGTTTAAGCAAAGCTGCCCGTTAAGCATTTCTACTTTTCTAAAGCCAATGTTATAGGCTTCGGCGTCTACGGTTCTGCCTTGCTCATCTAACAGGCTTACAACACAGCGATATAAGGTCGGGGTTTCGGCGGTCCACTTTTTAGGGCTTTGTATATCAATTGTTTGAAATACGACATCGCTCCAACCGCCTTTTTCATCAACGCGTTTATTGTTAGTGCTTTGTATTTGTGGCTCACACAATGCTTGTTCACCATCAAAAACCTGTACTGCTACTTGGTAGTTATTTGGCGCATCTATTGCGGTTTTTATATGCAAAGTCGCATCGCGGTAGCATGCGTCTAAATCAGGGGTTATAAATACATCGCGTATTTGGTGTTGCGGTTTGGTAAGTAAATTAACATCGCGGAATATACCACTTAGCCACCACATGTCTTGATCTTCGAGGTAACTGCCATCGCTCCAGCGAATAACCATAACCGCAATGCGGTTGGTGCCAGCCACTAACAGTTCGCTTAAATCAAATTCGCTTGGTAAGCGGCTATCTTGCGAGTAGCCCACCCATTGACCGTTACACCAAAGGTGAAACGCCGAGTTTACGCCTTCAAAAATAATATGGTTTCGCTGAGCTAATTGACCCGCCGTAATAGTAAACTCAGTGCGGTAGCAACCCGTTGGGTTATCGCTAGGAACAAAAGGCGGGTTTACGGCAAAGGGGTATTTAACATTGCAATAAATAGGTTTATCAAAGCCGTGTAATTGCCAGTTAGAAGGCACAGGAATACTTTGCCAGTCGCTGGCGAGTGTTTCACTTAGTAATGACTCATCAACCGCTTCGGGTTTATCAAATAATTTAAAATCCCATTGGCCGTTTAAACTTTGTTTTTGTGATTGCGTGTTTGTACGGGCATGGTCAACGATTTTAAAACCATTAAGTGGGCTGTGCGCTTTTACTTGATTAACTTGCACCGAAATTGGGTTTTCCCAATCGCGGCGGTTAATTATGTGCTGTAGTGAGTTCATTAGTGTCCTATTGCATGTGTGGCAATTATAGTGGCTTAAATATAGCTAAAATAATACGTTGAGGTTATGCTTAAAGCTCTCTTTTATTTGTCCAAAACTATCATTTTAAATTATGCGCAACACCATTAAAGATGTACTCGATATTGGCCCAGAGTGTACAGAGCGGTTTATTGATTTAAACACGCTTTCGCAAATGCCAAGCCTTGAAATAGAGCTGGCAGGTTGCTCAAATTTACTGGGTGATTATTGTGTTGCGCGTACTAACCCGCTTGAACACACTTTGTTTTATACTTTGGGTGGTCAGGGCACGCTTAAAACTATTAATAACCAATACCCATTAATCGAAAATAGCTTAGCTATATTGCCAGCACGGCAAAGTTTTGAGGTTGAAATAGCAAGCGAAAAGTGGGATGTGATTTGGCTAAATCTTGCAAATACCAAGCGTTGGCAGCATTTAAATTTAGCGCACGCTAAGGTATTAACTGATCAACAATTAACACCACTGCACTTAGCAATGGAGCTTTTATACAGCGAAGGAAATGCGACTTTGCGTGAAGGCGTAATGCCTATTTTAAGTCATTACTTAAACACTACGCTTCAAAGCGAGCCACAAATAGGCGGGCAAAATAGATTAACCAGCTTATTTTTAGAGGTAGAAGAGCGCCTGCAGTTTGATTGGACAATAGAGGCTATGTGCGAACAAGTACATTACTCAGCACCGCATTTACACAGGTTATGCCAGGCACAATTTGGCAAAAGCCCTATGCAGCAGCTTATTTATTTACGTATTAAACGGGCTAAAAACTTGCTTTTAAATACCCGCTGGCCAATTGCCCATATTGCCGCTTACGTGGGGTACCCTAATATATTTAATTTTTCAAAACGGTTTAAAAAATCAGTGGGCGTTTCACCCACAGAGTTTAGAAAAAAGTTAGTTTAAACATTTTAATTATATTGAAACAGGTTATCCCAGCGCTCATCTAAAATGGTTTTTGCATGGTCTAGGCTTATTGCGCTATACACATCGTTAGTGCAGGTTACTAAACGCATCCGGGTGAGCTTTTCAAGTGCATCGCTAATTTCAAAGTCGAGTTCGCATTTATACTTTGTTTTAAACCACGCCTCTATTTGCTCATCAAGCATTTGAGCGTTTAGGCCACTTTTAGATTTTAATAAAAACGTATAGGCAAGTAGAGCTTCTTTTATGTCTTCTTCTTCGGCGGCGTCTATAAGGGTATGAAAAACACCGGCGTTGTTATCAAGATTTTTAAAGTAAAGGTTATCACTAAGGGCTTTCATAAATTTAATTTTACGGTTTTTAAATTTACTCCACTCTTTAAAAATAAAGCTGCCAAATACCCCCATGCCAATAGTAAAGGTAATAAAGTGTTGTTGGGTCATTTCTACGGCTTTATCTGTAAAGCCACCCCAAAAAGCAAACAAAGCAAATAATAATAAAATTGATGCGCCTAGCTTTGTAATTAAAACCACGGCACCGCCAATTAAAGCCGATGAGCCAATAATCACCTTATCAATAGGGCGCATACGTACTTCGCTATTAGGAAATAGCATTTCAAGGTCGGCTTTAGGTACATTTTGAAACAGCTTAACGATGGTCGAGCTTGGCTCAAACCCTAAAGGCGTTTTATTTTTAGCGTCAAAGTGGGCTTTATCTTTAAAACGAATAAACACCGCAACGCGGTCGTAATTAGTAAAGTGCAGTGGCTTTTTACGAAGCCCCCAAAAGCTGGTTATGGTTTCAGTGAGCTGCGACTCGCCGCGGCGATAAAAAACCACTTCTTCAAAGTCGTCAAATTCCACCTCAAGGCGCACTTTAAAAAGGGATTCTTCGTTGAGTGCATCTTGTAAGTCTTGATTGGTGACCACTTCAAAATTAGCCGCGTTTAAAACTTTAGCAAAATCTTTTGCAAAGTCACGTTGGCACTGCGCTTTTTGAGCATTTGATACCGGCGCTAAAGAGCGTGTATCGCTATTAGGATCAAAGGGCGCGTAGTTATTTTTTAGCGACTCAAGTGTGGCGTGGTAATCGAAATGAATAAAGCTAGCAAGTAGGTCACAAAATTGTTTAAACGAGGTTTGTTGTGTGTTGTTTTCAAGCTCATTGCTACACATTTCAATAATGTCTTGCTTGCGAAAGGGAATAAAACGCGCATTTTGCATAAATTTTTAACTACTTAAATAGGGCTTAACGTTATTAGCACATAGTAAAATATTCTTATAAATATTGCTATTTTGTTAACCTGTTAAGTGGGTATTGTTTGTATCAAGTTTTAATAGTTTCAGGGTGTATTAACTTAACTGTGTCATTATTAATATGTAAATACAGGATAATTAAGCATAGGGCAGGAGTTAATTGTGGCTTTACAAAAAAAATTAAAACAAAAAACACGTAATTTTATAGAGTCTAAACATATGCTCAGTGGCATTACGGTTGCGTCGTTTTTAGAATCCACAATTGTCCCTATTCCTTTAGAAGCGATTATGGTGCCACTTATGCAGGCACAACGAGAAAAACTATGGTTGATTGCATTAATGGCAACGCTGGGCTGTGTTGTTGGGGCATTATTTGGTTATGCCCTTGGCTACTATTTATTTGATGCAGTTGGGGATTGGGTGATTAGTGCTTTTTCAAGCCCTGAACAGTTCGAAAATGTTAAACAAAAAATGGACAACCAAGGTTTTTGGTTTGTTATTACTTTAGGAATAGTACCTATTCCATTTCAAATAGCGATGCTTGCGGCGGGCGCTACCAAGTATTCACTTGGCCTGTTTTTACTGGCCAGCGCAATTGCTCGTTCAATTCGTTACTTTGGACTTGCTATTGTTGTGTTTTATGCAGGAAACCAAGCTGAACGTATAATTAGTAAGCATAAAGTTAAAGCCATGATTAGTTTAACTATTTTAGTTTTACTGGGATGGGGGATCAGCACCTTACTTTGAGGCTAAATTTGTAAGGTGTGTTATAGTTCTTAAAGATGATTTATAAACTCAAGTGTAATCTATTTATATGATGAATGTTGAAACTGTCAGCCTTAAGTTGACCCGCTTTACTCGTATAACGCGGTTAAATAAATTGCTTATGTTTGCGCTGCTAGTATTTATAGTGGTATTCACCATTTATAACTTCACTTATTTTCCTCTGTTAGGTGCAAAAAAAAGCATCCCTGCCTTTGCCAGTGAACTCATCAATCTTATTGTCATAATGACTGTTTTTTGGGTTGTGCAGTGTTCCAAATTAGCTAAAAAAGCCTACCAGTATGTCACCATTGGTTTAATGTTATGGATAGTGGGAATGACGGTCGATGTGCTTGATGAACTTGTTGTTCAGCCTGCGTGGGTTACCTTGTATATAAAAAATTTATGCATTTCTGTAGGGGTCGTTATTACGGCTTATGGCTTATTTAAAACCATGTTGTTTATGCAAAAAATGCACAATAGGCTAGCCCAAGAGTTTATAATTGATGATCTCACCCAAGTTTACAATCGGCGATGTTTTTACGAATACGTTGAAAACGAAACCGATGAATCTTACGCGGTAATCATCATCGATATTGATCACTTTAAATCTATTAACGATACCTATGGTCATAGCAAGGGCGACAAGGTGCTTAAAGCTTTTGCTAGCAAAGTAGACGCTCTGTTTGAAGATGGCAATATTTTTGCGCGTATTGGAGGTGAGGAGTTTGCAGGCTACTTACCAAATTGCACTCTGGAGCAAATGCAGGCGTTTGCTGAGACGGTATTGGCGAGTGCTCGCACTATTGAGGTTACCGATAAGCTTTATACTAGTGCAAGTGTTGGGGTAGCTAAACGCTTCAAAAATGAATCATTTGATAGCGTAATGAAGCGCGCAGACCAAGCTTTATACAAAGCTAAAAACAATGGCCGGAATCAATTTGAAATCGCAGCGAAGCCGTAAATAGCGGGTCCTTATTGTTTGCACATTTGCTACACTTTTTTACGTTTTCGTAAGTAAATGTCAGCTTAGGTAATACTTTGTAAAGCATGAAATTAAATTAAAATGCAAAGGTCGTAGAGGGGATATTAATAATAAGGAATCCCCTTGATGACCAACTCTCTTTTAAAAGTGGTTTTACCTCTTAGCTTACTTGGTGTTTTATCTGGCTGTGGCTCTGATGATAGCGCAAGCTCTACAGGCTATATTCAAATGTATAATGGCTCGTACAACAGCCCTTATACGCGCTTATTTGTTGAAGAAACAGAACGTTCAGGTGCCGACTTTGCCGACGTAACCACGCGCCATAATTACAGTACTGGCACATTTGATGTTAGCTTTGAATATTTAGACGCTAACGATAGCTACATCGCTATTAGCGATCAAGAAATTTCAATTAAAGATGATAAAACGCAATTGGTTGTTATGAGTGGCGATTTTGCAGAACCCACTTTTACTGAATTAAGCGTGCCTATTAGTAGTGACGCCGGCGAGTTTAACCTTGGCTTTTTTAACATCACGGGTGAGGACACCAGCTACGATATTTATCTGGCAACAGACGATGGCGTATTTGAAAGCGCAACATTGTTTGCATCTGCGCAGTACTTAAATGAATTAGATTTACAAAGTGTAGATGAAGGTTATTACACTATTTTTATTACCCCTGCGGGCAGTAGCGATGTGGTTTACGAGTCATCGTCAGTTTATTTGTATGATGAGGCAAGCTACGTAGCCATTATTCGCCCAAGTTATGCCACCGAGTTAAGTGGTATCACGCTTGATGTAGTAACCGACAATAACTACGTTACTGAACTTAAGCATCAATCTGCATTAGGTCAACTGCGTTTTATTAATACTATTGATGACTACTCACCAGTTAGTTTTAGTGTAACGCGTGGCACTACAGCAACCCCAACTAATTCAGTTTCAAGTGACAACTATACCGACTACGTTGAGCTATTACCAAACAGTTATAGCGTGGCGATGTTTGATGAGCAAGGTATCAAGCTGGCCGATAACTTTTTAATGACCCTTGAACGTGAGCAAAGCGCGGTGGGTATTTTTTACAACGATGCAGATAATGGCTTGCGGATGATGAGTGTTGAAGAGCATTTAACACCAAGCAGTTATAGTCATACGGTGTCGGTTATTAACCTTATTGAAAGTTACGCAGGACAGTCGGTAACTGATATTGATGTGTACTTTACCCTTAACGGTGAAACTGTTGAGGACACCAGTAATGTAGTTGATGGCTTAGACCGCTACGATCAAGAAGAGCAAGTAGTCGATAACGAAATTTATACGGTGTATGCTGTTTTTGAGGATAACGGCCAGCAAATTGTACTCATTCAACAAAGCGATATGGACTTTACCCAAGAGGGAAATTACATACTCATTTTAGAGCATGATGAAACCACGGCATCGGGTTATAAAATGTCTTTAGATCGCACAATTACAAACAGTGTTGAATAATAAAATGAGAGTTAAAAGCCTAAATACAGAGTGTATTTAGGCTTTTTATTGAACAAAATTTAACGGCTTAGTAATAATTATGTACACTCAGAGCATAAAAAATAATAAGAGTGTGCCATGGATGATTTTATTGGGTTAATAGTGATAGTCATGCTGATTATTGCAACCGGTGCTTTGTGTGGATTAATTGCATTAATACAAGTAAACGGATTAAAGCAAGAAATTGCAGTATTGAGGGCTAAAGTAACTAAATTACAAGCCTCTAAAGCAGCGTCATTTAATAATGTACAGAGTGAAGTAAAAGCCCCTGATTCTAAACTTCAAGCCACTACTATAAATACCGAGCCAACTTTAGCCGTGCAAAGCGCACCCATTGGCACAGCAAAACAAAAGCCTGCAGCGCCTAAAAAAACTAAACCAGCCACGCCTTCATTTATTACCACATTGTTTGAAACATTACGCACTGGCTTTGAGCAGAACTGGATGACGTGGATAGGTGCAATAGCACTTGCCTTTGGTGGCATATTTTTAGCTAAGTACAGTTTAGAGGCAGGGCTTTTATCACCCGTAATGAGGCTTAGTTTAGGTGGCTTATTTGGTCTTGGCTTAATTAGTGTTGCAGGTTACTTACATTATAAACGTATTGTTTTTGAAGGCTTTAACAATTACATACCTGCAGCACTTGCCAGTGGTGGTTTTATTACCTGCTTTGCGTTAACGCTTTTAGCTTACAGTAGCTATCAAATGCTTAGCCCAACAACCGCGTTTATTTTGTTAGCTATTATTGCCATAAGTGCGAGTGTGATGGCACTAACACTTGGCCCATTGCTGGCAGTGCTCGGAATTATTGGTGCTTACAGCGTGCCTATTTGGGTTAATACCGGCAGTAATAATGTATTTGCGTTATTTATGTATGTGGGCTTTGTTAGTTTGTCTGCCTCGTTGGTTGCTCAAAAAGTGCAGCGAGCTTGGCTTTGGTACTTATTATGGGCAGGGCACATTGGTTGGTATTTAGTCGGTTTTATTATTATGCAGATAAAAAGCGACACACCATGGCTGTTTGGTACTTTTGCGTTACTCAGTATTATAGGGCTCATTGTCATACCGCGTTTGGGCTTTAAATTAAGAAACATTGAACATCGTCCGCACTCTTTAAAACGCCTTTTAAAAGTATTACCCGATCACCTCTTATTATTGGCTTTTATAGTCCCGTTAATTTTTACCATGTGTATAAGCTACTACAATTTAGAATGGCAAACCATTGGTGTTTTAAGCATTGGGTTGTTGTTATTTTTAGTACTCAAAAATAGTCGCTGGGATTTATGGCAAGGGCTATCTCTTGTTATTGCTACGCTAATGGTTATAAGTGCAGAGCAAATAAGTTCTTTATCTGCTTTTTTTGATGATGGATTATTTATATTTAAAAGCGAATACGGCCTAGGGTTATTGCTTGGTTTTGGTTTTATGGCCTACGGGCTTTATTTTGGTAAAAAACAGATAAAACGATTAGCCTTTCATATTAGTGCGGCGTTTAGCGTTTTTGTAATGATAAGTACCTTGTATGTACTCATTCCAAATAGCGCATTAAGTACTGCTTACCCTTTTTGGGCTTTTGTATTATTTGTTGTAGCGGCTATTTTAATTAAGTGTGCGCAGCATAATACAACGCTATTTCAGCGCTTTACTTATTGGGTAGGGGCAAATGCTAATATTACCTTAGCTATCACCATGCTATTAAGCGACAGCGGTTTAACCATTGCATTAGCAATTCAAGTACTGTTAATTAGTGTGCTTATAAAACGTTTTAATGTGCCTATGCCGCATTGGCCAATTAAGGCGTTAGTGGCTGCATTATTACTGCGTTTAACGCTCACGCCATGGACACCAAGTTACGAAGCGCTTACATTATTTGGCTTGCACTGGAGCATTATTGTATATCCGCTGTGTACCGCATTATTTTTTGCCGCCGCTAAATGCTATAAAACATCACAATTAAAAGTGTGGTTAGAAGGGGCCGCTCTTCATTGTTTTGCGTTATTTATTACTACCGAAACCAGTTACCAGCTAGTAGGGCATTACCCACAATTTGACTCGCTTAGTTTTTATGAGCAAGTATTACTTACGTGTAATTGGCTTGCGCTGGGCTGTGTTTATTTGCATCGCGCACGTGTTGCGGGGAGCTTAGCAAAACTGTATCAAATTGCAGGGTGTGTATTAGCAGGCGGGGCGGGTTTTATTTCAGTTAAAACACTACTCGACGATAACCCGTTATTAACCTCTATCAATATTGGTGAACTCCCTGTACTAAATTGGCTGTTTTTGCTTTGGTTAGTACCTGCAGGCTTAACGGTGTGGTTATATTCACTTATAAAATCTATAAACGCTAAGGTAGCGCCGTTTGTACTGGGTGTGGCAGGTTTACTTGGCTTAATTGCTATTAATAGTTTTATTCGCCAATACTGGCAAGGGCCTTATATTTATCTATCAAAAGGGGCCACTAATGAAGAGCTGTATAGCTACTCTATTATTTGGCTAATACTAGGCGCCGGTACGGTTATATTAGGGCACCTTAAAAACCAGTTACTCATTCAAAAAATAGGCTTAGGGTTACTTGCAGCGGTAATTGTAAAAGTGTTTTTAATTGATATGGCTAATTTAACTGGGCTGTTAAAAGCGTTTTCGTTTATTGGTTTAGGGCTCTCTTTAGTGGGGTTGAGTTGGTTATTTCAAAAGCTTAGAAGCCGCTCAAAAGTTATATAATATTGATATTTTATAAAGCAAAGCCCAGTAAATATACTGGGCTTTGCTTACTCAGCTCTGAGTAACTAACAAAATTAAGTACTGTGATTAAGCAGTGCTTTTAACTTTCCTGGTTTAATAGGTTTACTTAAGTAATGAATATTAGCCGCTTTGGTTTCTTGTTTTAGCTCGGTGTCGCGCACTGCGGTAATTAAAATAGCCGGAATATCGCCTTGCCATATTTCTCTAAGCGTTTTAATTAAAGTGATGCCATCGCACTCATTGCCTAACTGGTAGTCCATTAAAATAACATCGGGTGCGCTATGTGCTTTAGCATGCGACATTACACTTTCTACATTATCGAACAGGGTATAATTGGCTTGCCACTTTTTAAGTAAACTTGCCATGGCTGCTAGGTTTTCTGGATCGTCGTCAACGGCAATAATATTTATTGCTGTGCGGTTTTCTATTAGGTTACTCGCTGCACTTTTTTGCTGTACAAACTGGGCGTCGCCGTAAGGTACGTCAATACTAAAGCGGCTTCCTTTATTTGGTACAGAATGCACGCTTAGCGGCAAGCTAAGCAGGTCGGCCATACGCTTTACTACCCCAAGGCCTAGCCCAACACCTTTGTTATCGCCTGACTCGACACGGTAAAAATCATTAAATATTTTGGCTTGTTCAACGTCGCTAATACCAGGCCCTGTATCCCAAACTTCAATCCGTAAGCTGTGTTTTCGGTTTCTACATGCAACTACTACACGGCCCGAATCTGTATATTTAACAGCATTAGACACTAAGTTTTGGATAATTCGGCGAAGGTAGGTAATGTCGCTATGTACAACTTGCGCCTTAGATCGCACGGTGAGCTTAAGGCCTTTATCGCTTGATAAAATAGCGTACTCACTTTTTAGCGGCGCTAAAATGTCTTCAATGTAAAAGTGGCGCGGTGTGGGGGTCATTGCGCCTTGTTCTAGTTTGGCTATTTCAAGCAAGGCTGACATTAAATGTACAGTTGAATCGAGGCTGTCGCCAAGCTTGTTAAAGTTATTAGCATTAGTGGCATCAAGCTGTTTTTCGTCAATGGCAGCAAGGTATAAACGTGCAGCATTAAGCGGTTGTAAAATATCGTGGCTAGCGAGTGCTAAAAAACGTGTTTTACTGTCGTTTGCTTGTTCTGCCTCTTTTTTTGCTAAAGTGAGTGCTTCCTCCGTTTGTACTCGGCTATCTATTTGCGCTTGTAAGTCTTTATTTATTGTTTGTACTTCTTGGGTTCGGGCCTCAATACGGTTTTCTAGATCCATATTGATTTCTTCAAGCGCATTTTGCGTGCTTATGTGAGTTGTGATATCGGAAAAGCTCGTTACAAACCCGCCATCAGGTAGCGGATTACCTATCATCTCAAACACTTGGCCATTACGGCGATGACGAATAAAGTGATGAGAGCTGCCGTTTTTTAAATGCTGCACACGTTTTTCTATTTGGCGTTCTATTTCGCCAGGCCCACATTCACCGCGTTTAGCGTTATACCTAATAATATCTTCTATAGGTTGGCCAACTTCTAAAAAACCCTCAGGGTAGTTAAACATGGCACTGTAGCGCTTATTCCATGCCACGAGCTTTAAGTTTTTATCAACAACCGAAATTCCATGGCTTAAGTTTTCTAAAGAGGTAAATAATAGGTTTTGGTTAAATTGCAGCGCTTGTGTGGTTTCATCAAAAAAGTTAACAACCTCTTCAAATGCCATACGTTTTCCCGACGATACCGTATGAATAAGGGCTTGTGCAGATGACGCACCTAAAACACCGGTTAACGCGCGCTCGCAATAGGCAATAAATTCGGGCTCTGGGTGGGCGTTGTTGTCGTTTAAATGATGTGCAAGTGCATAATGTGCCAAAATCTGTTGGCTGCGTTGTATGCCCAAAAAGGTTTGCAGTAATATTTTAAAGTCGTAAACCGTGGCTTTAACATTTTTGTTTAAGCGGCGCGATAAAATGGCCTGATCTTTTGGGTTTACAAATGCAGCGGCCTGAATTTTGTCAATAAGACGCTCTTCAGCTCCCAATGAAAAGCTAATGTAGCAGCCAATATTTGCAAATAATGCTATTAGTGTTCCTCGGGTTATTAATGTTTGTTGTAGTTCACTATTTAACGTATTACCGGCGTCTAAAATGGGGAGCATTAAAAACAGCACCCAGCAAGTTATTCCGGCTAAAAGGCCTGCATACACGCCATAGGCATGGCCTTTTCGCCAATATAACCCCCCCACTATTGAGGGCAATAATTGAGTAACCAACGAAAAGGCAACTAAGCCCATACTGGCCAGTGCGCTGCTATGGCCAAACCATTGCTGATAAAAGTAAGCCAAAATTAAAATACCGGCAATGGTAAAACGCCTGACTAATAAAATTTGTGCCTTATAGCTGGTGGTAATTAAATTTCGCTTAAACTTTCGGCGCAGTATTAATGGCAGTACAACATCGTTAGAGATCATGGTACTTAGGGTCAGTGTTGCAACCACAATCATGGCCGTTGCAGCCGATAAGCCACCAATAAATACAAAGGTCGTTAAAAAGGCGTTGTCGTTAATTAATGGCAGTGCCAGTACAAAGCTATCTGGCGAATAGCCAATACCAATGCTTGGATGAATAGCGGCAGTGGCTATAGGTAAAATCATTGCTGCGGTTAGCAATAAATAAAGCGGAAACGCCCAGCGAGCGGTGTTTAAATGGCGCTTATTTTGGTTGTCGACCACGGTTACATGAAACTGGCGTGGTAAACAAATAATAGCCGCCGCTGCCATGAGCGATTGGCCAATAAAGTTAAAACTAAAAAAGTTAAAGTTGCTCCAGTGCGACCAAGCAGATTCAGTCAACTGGGACGATGTAGCCTCGGGTAGATTAAACAACGTATAAATTGCTAGCCCTGCCACAGCCATTAATGCAAAAAGTTTGATTAAAGATTCGAATGCAACAGCGAGCATTAACCCAGAGCGATATTCGGTTACGTCTACTTTGCGGGTGCCAAAAAATATTGCAAATAATGCCATGATGAGTGTGGCAGAAAGTGCCAGCATATCGCCTGATATTTTATTGCTGTTTTGCAATAGCAAAAAGCTAGTGCTTAGCGCTTTAAGTTGTAACGCAATGTAGGGGATCGTTGCCAGCAGGGCTATAAGAGTAACCATAATAGCGGTGGTTTGGCGTTTGCCATACCGCGCTGAAATGAAGTCAGCAATGGTGGTAATGTTTTGTTTTTTACTCACCAAAACTAATTTACGCAAAAATCCTTGCCCGAAAAAAAACAATAAGGCAGGCCCCAGTAAAATAGGTAAGTAGCTCCAACTGCTGGTGGCCGCGGTACCTACTGAGCCGTAATAGGTCCAAGAGGTACAGTAAATACCAATTGCAAACGAATACACAAAAGGGTGATGACTAATACGCTTTGCCAAAGGCGTGGTTTTATCACCCCAGTTAGCGAGCCAAAACAGTACCCCTATATACCCTAATGCAACAATTATCAGAACGGCAGTCATGTTGTTATTAACCCTTATTATTTTTAAATGCCCCTCAACCCAAGAGGCCATTACACAATACCAGAACTGAGCTTAAGTGTGAGGGCTGATTTTATATTGTTTAATAAAACTTAAATTTATCTTACTGAATAATAACAATAAAAAATAAAGTCGGCCGCGTATTAGACTAATGTCGCATTTATGAGTTGCTCGGTAACTAGGCAACAAACATAGCAGGTGCTGTGAGCGTAACATGCTGATATTAAATAAAAAGAACAGCTTTCATCAAGCAGGTTAAATACAGTTTACGTAAACGTTAATTAGCTGTTACGACTATGGTCTCAATTCAATATGTGAGCTGCGTTGCTAAATTGATTAGCGAAGATAAAAAACCACCCATCGCGATACTGCGGTGCTTAAAGGGGAAAATAAAAATGGCTTTTAAAGACGAAGAACAAGCAAAAGCTTATTGGGCAGAAAACATTTCACTACTGTTTAAACTACTCGCAGTGTGGTTTGTGGTCTCATTTGGCTTTGGCATATTACTGGTTGATGTACTTAATGAAGTACGTTTTTTTGGGTTTAAACTTGGCTTCTGGTTCTCCCAGCAAGGCGCGATTTACACCTTTGTTGCTTTGATTTTTGTGTACGTTTTCAAAATGAATACGTTAGATAAAAAATACGGCGTAGACGAATAGGAGCTAAGCAATGGATGTTCAAACACTCACATTTATAATCGTCGGTTTAAGCTTTGCGCTTTATATCGGCATTGCAATTTGGGCCCGTGCGGGTTCAACTAACGAATTTTACGTAGCGGGCGGCGGCGTGCCTCCACTTGCTAATGGTATGGCAACCGCANCGATTGGATGAGCGCCGCGTCATTTATTTCTATGGCAGGCATTATTTCGTTCGCAGGGTATGATGGCGGCGTTTACTTAATGGGGTGGACAGGCGGCTATGTATTGCTCGCTATGTGTTTAGCGCCTTACTTACGTAAATTCGGCAAATTCACGGTGCCTGACTTTATTGGTGACCGTTACTACTCGCGCACAGCACGTTTAGTCGCAATTTTATGTGCCATATTCATTTGTTTTACTTACATTGCAGGGCAAATGCGCGGCGTAGGCGTTGTGTTTTCTCGCTTTTTAGAAGTAGAAATTGAAACCGGTGTTTACATTGGCATGGTGATTGTATTCTTCTATGCGGTTCTTGGCGGCATGAAGGGCATTACCTACACGCAAGTAGCGCAGTATTGTGTACTTGTATTTGCCTACCTTGTACCGGCTATTTTTATCTCGATGATGATGACGGGTCACTTTTTTCCACAAACAGGCTTTGGTGCCACATTGAGTGACGGTTCGGGTATGTATGTGCTTGATAAACTTGATGGGTTAAGCGCAGAACTTGGTTTTGCTCAATACACCGAAGGTTCAAAAAGTATGATTGACGTATTTGCCATTACGGGTGCATTAATGGTGGGTACTGCAGGTTTACCACATGTAATTGTTCGCTTTTTCACTGTACCACGCGTGAAAGATACGCGTATCTCAGCAGCATGGACGTTAGTATTTATTGCTATTGTTTATACTACAGCACCGGCGGTTGCCTCATTTGCACGTGTAAACATGATTGACACAATCAATGGTAAAGACGGCAGCGGTACAGCGTATGCAGAAGCGCCAGCATGGATCAAAAACTGGGAACGCACAGGCCTAATCACGTTTAATGATAAAAATGGTGACGGCAAAATGTTCTACACAGCAGGTAAAATAGAAGATCCAAATAGCGCAAATGAAGTAAAAGTAGACCGCGATATTATGGTATTGGCTAATCCTGAGATAGCTAATTTACCTGCATGGGTTGTTGCACTTGTAGCCGCAGGGGGGATTGCTGCAGCACTGTCGACAACAGCGGGTTTACTACTGGTTATTTCGACTTCTGTTTCGCACGATTTACTCAAACGTACTCTGAAACCCGATATAAGTGATAAACAAGAGCTACTGGCCGCACGATTAGCCGCGATGATTGCCATTGTTATATCTGCTTACTTTGGTATTAATCCGCCTGGCTTTGTAGCGTCGGTGGTGGCCTTTGCCTTTGGTTTAGCCGCGGCGAGTTTCTTCCCAGCAATTATCATGGGAATATTCTCTAAAACAATGAACAGAGAAGGCGCTATTGCAGGCATGATAACGGGTATTGGTTTTACCGCTGCGTATATTATCTTCTTTAAATTTGTGAGCCCAGAGCTTAACAGCCCAGAGAACTGGTTCTTAGGTATTTCGCCTGAAGGTATAGGTTTAGTCGGTATGGTAATTAACTTTGTTGTTGCTGCCGTAGTACTGAAATTCACTCAGCCAACACCAGTTGAAATACAAGAAATGGTAGAAGGTATTCGTAATCCTAAAGGGTCGGCAGAAGCGCACGCGCATTAAGCCAACTTATATGTAAAGTACCAAAAGCCCGACTTTAGTCGGGCTTTTTATTTGTATAAATAATGAGTACATTGGTGCTGTGTATACTTTTTAGTGAGTGTAACAATGAGTGTAGAACAACAAGAAGTGGCCCAATATGTTTACCTTCAGGCGCCATTTAGCATGCTTGATAGCAGTGCTTGCGACTATTTTGTAAACCATCTTGATGTTATTTATTTAACGCGAGAAAATCAGGCGCAGTGGCTGCAAAGTGAACACCCAAAGCTATTTTTAATTCGTTCAGGCCTTTACGATTTAGTTGATGCAAAAGGCAATGTAGTAACGCGTTTAGCGCAAGGTGATTATTTTGGTTTTCCCTCGCTTTTAACCGGCGAGGCCATACAAAATAAATTGGCGGTTCAAAAAGAGGGCATAGTGTATATGCTCAACCAAGAACACTTTGATTTTTTACGCCGAGAGTACAAACCGTTTGAGCAATATTTTGTAAGAGCTCACGCAAACCGTTTACTCTCATCACATTATAAAAGTAAAAACGACAGTTGGTCAGAGCGCAGAATATCTGAACTCATGACCCGCACAGCCATTACACTTTCGCCCGATGCGAGTATTCGCCAAAGCGCTAAAAAAATGAAAGAGCACGGTGTATCGTCAATCATGGTTATTCAACATGCCCATTTAGTTGGCGTGGTCACAGACCGCGATTTGCGTAATCGTGTGCTTGCCGACGAAGTCGACCCACAAGATGCAGTTAGTAGCATAATGACCACAAATCCTAAATTTATATTTGAAAACAACCGTGTTTTTTCTGCACTACATTTAATGCTCAAATATAATATTCACCACTTGCCAGTGCTTGATGAAAGCCATAATCCTATAGGTATGCTTACTAGCACTGATTTACTGCGCCAACAAAAAAGTGACCCTGTGCAACTCATTGGCCGCATTTATAAAGCGCATAACGTGACCGATTTAAAACGTTACGCAAAAGAGGTACCCGATTTACTTAAGAGCTTTTCTCATAATATCGACGATATTTCACTTATTGGAAAACTACTAAGTGGATTAACCGATGCGCTAACATCGCGCTTGATCAGGTTATTTCAAGAAGATCATGGCGCAGCGCCAACCAGTTTTAGCTTTATTTGTTTTGGCTCACAGGCACGAGAAGAGCAAACACTGCACTCGGATCAAGATAACGGCCTACTGCTTCCCAACGATTTAACCCAAGAACAACATGCTTATTTTAAAAAAATGGGAGAGTTTGTTTGTGAGCATTTAGTTGAATGCGGTATTAGGCGTTGCCCTGGTAACATTATGGCAAGTAGTGATTTATGCCGCATGAGCGTAAACGATTGGTCGGAGCGTTTTTTTAAATGGATAAAAAGCCCAACTCCCGAAGCCATGCTTAACTGTAAAATATTTTTTGATTTACGTTTTATAGAAGGATCAAATTCGTTATACACCGCATTTTGTGAGCAATTAGTGCGTATATCGCGAAACGATTTATTTTATGCTGCCATGGCGACCGATATAAATAACAACAGCGTGCCCATAGGGCTGTTTAACAAGTTTAAAACACAAAAAGATGACAACAACCATAAATACATAGACTTGAAAAAACGCGGCGTGGTGATTATTAACGACATTGTGCGTTTATACGCATTAAAAGCCGGTATCAAACGTGCTAACACTCAAGAGCGCCTAGAAGCATTATTAAAGTATAACCTCATCAATAAAGACGATATTTACAACTTAAAAGACTGTTGGCGTTTTTTAACCCAACTGCGCTTAAGTACACAAATAAATGAAGAAGGGCTCCCAAGTAACTGCATAAACCCTAACAAGTTAAACTCATTAGAGCGTCATCAGCTTAAAGAGGCTTTTTATCTGGTAAAACAAGCACAGCAAGGCGCGGCGTTTAAATTTGCGCGAGGCAGTTTGTGAGGCTCACATGGTAAAAACGCTACTTACGCGGTATATAAAACGCCGTCAACTACTGGCACAAAATGCATTATCGCAGCGCTATTTAGTGATTGATTTAGAGCTCACGGGGCTTGACCCAAAACAGCACGAAATAGTGTCGGTTGCATGGGTTGTGATTGATAATCAATGTATAAAAATGAGTGAGTCGCAGCATTTTATTAATAAAGACGTAAAAAGCCTAGAACAAAGCCCTATTTTTCATGGCATTAGTAACGAGGCCATTACTAATGGGCGTAGCTTAAACAGTATTTTAAAAAGCTTAAGCGCCCATTTTAACGATTGTATTTTAGTGTTCCATAATGCAGCTCTTGATTGGGGGTTTTTAAAAGTTGCTTTAAAACAAGCCAATATAACCACCCGCCCTAAACTAATACTCGATACCCTCCACATAGAAAAAAAGCGGCTACTTAACCAATCAACTGAAATAAAACAAGACGATTTAACCCTAAACGCATGCCGCACTCGCTATGAGTTACCAAGCTATCATTGCCATCATGCGCTTACCGATGCACAAGCGACAGCTGAGCTGCTTTTAGCCCAATGTCATCAAATAAGTTGTGGTAAAAAGCTAAAAGTAGGTGAGCTGACGTAGGTTGGCTGAAGGCGGGGGGATGCCGCGCGAGATAAACTCCCGCTTACAATAAAGAGCAGTTTACTTTTATAGTTATTAGTATGACTATAGGTACAGTTATATCGTCATTATTTAACTGATTACTCCAAGTTACTCCAAGGAACGAATATGAAACTTATTATTACTATTTTTCTACTCTTTTCACCACTTATCACTTTTGCTAATTCAAGCGTGCCTGCTAATCGTCATATTGCAATGCAGGGCACTGCAGAGGTATTAGCAAAGCCCGATATGGCTCAAGTTTCTTTTGAAGTAATAAGCTTTAAAGACAAATCACTTGATGCTAAACGTGATGTTGATAACCGAGTGAATTTGTTACTTAAAGGGTTAAGCAAGTATGGTGTTAAGGAGACTGATGTTTTTGCTTCGAGCCTGTTAACTCATAATGATGACGATATGTTTAATGTTGAGAGTGGTACAGCAATTAATGCAGGGTATGTAGCAACAAGAACACTTAAAGTAACATTAAGAGATATTGAAAAAGTGAACGATTTTATCGATTTTGCACTAAGTGTAAAAATTAATGAAGTGACGAATATTGAGCTTATGTCTTCAAAAGCTGCGCAATTAGAAGCTGAAGCAACACAAGGCGCAATAGAAAACGCTATAGTTAAAGCAAGCGAACTTGCTAAAGCATTTGGGGCAGAACTTGGACAAATTTACAGTATTAATTCAAATTTTAACCGTTCAAGTTATGGTTATGGCGCAGATAGTTTTGAGCGAATAGTTGTGACCGGCTCTAAAGTTACTAGAAATTCATTCGAGCAAGGTAGATACCTGCAAGAAACGATTACATTTAAATCATCTATAAACGTGGTGTTTGATTTAGAGATAAAATAACAATTAGGGTAGGAGGCATTAGAGTAATGGAATTAAATTATTTTTATATTGGGTTTGGTGTCATTGTATTACTGAACGTCATCGTTAGTGTTCTTCTGATAAAGCGCGATGATTTAGAGGTGTTTCAAAAAGTAGTGCAAGTAATATTGGTTTGGTTAATTCCGTTTTTTGCTGCGGTTGGCTTATGGTTATTTTATCGCTCACAGGATAAGCCCAAAAGTCCGCCTAAAAGCTTTGGTGGAGGAACATCTTCTGGTACGAGCACATACAACGGCAGCGGGCTATGAACAAGTTTTAATGTGAGTGATAGGGGGTTATTTTAAACGTTAATTTAAAGTTTCTGATCGCCCCCTCTTATAATCAGGCGCAAGGTCGATTACAATACAACCATCTAAAAGGCACATAGCCTTTATCTGCACGCTAAAAGAGTGGATTTTATATTTCATGGCAATCAAACTTGCAATTAATGGTTTTGGTCGTATTGGTCGAAATATTGTCCGCGCGTTATACGAGTCAGGTTTGAGCAACGAGATTAAAATTGTTGCGATTAACGAACTTGCTGACCCTGAAGCTATTGCTCATTTATTAAAATACGACACGTCCCACGGTCGTTTTTCTTTTCCTGTAAAACTTGGTGAAGACACCATTAGTGTGGCAGGCGATACCATTGCACTTTTTTGTGAAGAAAACCCAGTAGAGTTACCTTGGCAAACCCTTGATGTAGACGTTGTACTTGAATGTACCGGTGTTTATCACTCGCGTGAGCATGCACAATTACACATTACCGCTGGTGCTAAAAAGGTGTTGTTTTCGCATCCGGCTGATAACGACGTAGATGCCACTATTGTTTACGGCATAAACGACGATGAGCTTAAAAGCGAGCACACTATTGTATCTAGCGGCTCGTGTACTACTAACTGTGTAGTGCCAGTTATAAAGGTTTTAGATGATGCGTTTGGTATTGAGTCGGGTGCTATTACTACCATTCACGCGTCGATGAACGATCAACAAGTGATTGACGCGTACCATCATGATTTACGCCGTACCCGTGCTGCGAGTCAGTCTATTATTCCGGTAGATACAAAACTTGCGCGTGGTATAGACCGCATATTACCTAAATTTGAAGGCCGCTTTGAAGCCATTGCTGTGCGTGTACCAACAATTAATGTTACGGCGATGGATTTAAGTGTAACGGTTAACGCCGATGTTGATTTAAATGCAGTAAATAATGCACTCAAAGCACAAGCGAAAGACCGCTTAGAAGGTATTTTAAGTTACACCGAAGAGCCGCTTGTATCGGTTGATTTTAATCACGATCCACATTCTTGTATTATTGATGGCACACAGACACGTGTTAGTCACAAACGGCTGATAAAGTTACTTGTTTGGTGTGATAACGAGTGGGGATTTGCAAACCGTATGCTCGACACCGCGCGTGCGATGGTTGCTGTAAGCCACTAATTTTATATTTAGTATAATAATTTAAAACGTATTTTTCAGGTTCAGTATCGTTAACTAAGGAGATATTCATGTCGGTCATAAAAATGGCAGATTTAGATTTAAACGGCAAACGCGTATTAATTCGTGAAGATTTAAATGTACCAGTTAAAGCAGGTAAAGTGACGTCAGATGCGCGTATTCGCGCTGCACTACCTACTATTAAATTAGCGCTTGAGAAAGGTGCTAAAGTAATGGTTATGTCACACCTAGGCCGTCCTACGGAAGGGGAATACGATGAAGAATACTCGCTTGCCCCTGTAGCTGACTATTTAAACGATGCCTTAGAGCAAACAGTACGTCTTGAAAAAGACTACTTAAATGGCGTAGATGTAGCTGATAACGAAGTGGTTGTATTTGAAAACGTGCGCTTTAACAAAGGCGAGAAGAAAAACGACGAAACGTTATCAAAACAACTTGCAGCATTATGTGATGTATACGTAATGGATGCCTTTGGTACAGCTCACCGCGCACAAGCCTCTACTCATGGCGTTGGCTTATTTGCAGATGTAGCCTGTGCAGGCCCATTACTATCGGCTGAACTTGAAGCACTAGGCAAAGCACTTGATAACCCTGCTCGCCCATTAGTGGCTATTGTTGGTGGTTCAAAAGTTTCAACTAAACTAACAGTATTAGACTCGCTTTCTAAAATTGTAGATCAGCTAGTAACAGGCGGCGGGATTGCTAATACGTTTATTGCAGCTGCAGGCAACCCGGTAGGTAAATCACTTTTTGAAGCTGATTTAATGGATGAAGCAAATCGTCTATGTGCAGCAGCTAAAGCAAACGATGGTGAAATTCCAGTTCCTACCGATGTAGTTGTAGGTAATGAGTTTTCAGAGTCAGCAGTTGCTACGCTTAAAGATGTAAGCGAAGTAACTAGTGACGATATGATTTTTGATATTGGCCCAGATACTGCCAGCCAACTTGCTAAAATTATTGCAAATGCTGGCACGGTGGTATGGAATGGTCCTGTAGGTGTATTTGAGTTCGATCAGTTTGGTAACGGCACACGTGCTATTGCTCAAGCAATTGCTAACTCAAACGCATTTTCAATTGCGGGTGGCGGTGATACCTTAGCTGCAATTGATAAATACGGCATTGCCGATAAAGTTTCTTACATTTCTACCGGTGGTGGTGCGTTCTTAGAGTTTTTAGAAGGCAAAAAACTTCCAGCAGTGGAAATGCTAGAGTCGCGTGCTAAATAAATTTATTTAGCCGTGTAAGGTGAGGGGAAACCCTCGCCGACAATTAGTTATTAAATACCTCTCACCCTAATTTAATAACTGATTTTGACGTAATTTTACTGCTGAGCAGTGATTTTTCGTGGTGTTATTCAAACGCCAAACTAACACATCCGTTCAAACTAGATGGCAGTGAAATGCTATCGATAAATTGGAGAATACCCAATGGCTTTAATCAGTATGCGACAACTTTTAGATCATGCAGCTGAGCATGGTTACGGCGTCCCCGCTTTTAACGTGAATAACCAAGAGCAAATGCGCGCAATAATGGAAGCGGCTGACAAAACAAACAGCCCAGTAATCGTTCAAGGATCAGCGGGCGCACGTGCTTACGCCGGTGCACCATTTATTCGCCATATGATTTTAGCAGCCGTTGAAGAGTGGCCACATATCCCCGTGGTAATGCATCAAGATCACGGCACCTCACCGGGTGTTTGTCAGCGTTCAATCCAACTTGGTTTTTCATCAGTAATGATGGATGGCTCGTTAATGAGTGATGGTAAAACGCCTTCAAGCTATGAATACAACGTTGAAGTTACTCGCGAAACCGTTGCTATGGCACATGCCTGTGGCGTATCGGTTGAGGGCGAGTTAGGTGTATTAGGTTCACTTGAAACAGGTGAAGCCGGTGAAGAAGATGGTGTTGGCGCAGAGGGTAAATTAACGACCGACCAAATGCTAACTGACCCTGAAGAAGCAGCAGACTTTGTAAATAAAACCCATGTTGATGCCCTTGCTATTGCATGTGGTACATCGCACGGGGCTTACAAATTTACACGCCCACCAACGGACGATATTTTAGCAATTGATCGTATTAAAGCGATTCACGCTCGAATTCCAAACACGCATTTAGTAATGCATGGATCGTCGTCTGTACCACAAGAATGGTTAGAGATCATAAACCAGTACGGTGGCGAGATTCCTGAAACCTACGGTGTGCCAGTTGAGCAAATTGTTGAAGGTATTAAGCACGGTGTTCGTAAGGTAAATATTGATACCGATTTACGTTTAGCGTCTACAGGTGCTATTCGTCGTCATTTAGCGCTTAACCCATCTAACTTTGATCCACGTAAATATCTAGCAGAAGCCACAAAAGCGATGACAGAGATTTGTGTTGCGCGTTACAACTCGTTTGGAACGGCAGGGCAGGCAGGTAAAATTAAACCAATTTCTCTAGATGACATGCATCTTAAGTACTTAAGCGGCGAGTTAGCACCACAGATCAAATAATCGATCGATTAAA
Source organism: Pseudoalteromonas sp. H71 (assembly GCF_001468485.1). Lineage (GTDB taxonomy): Bacteria > Pseudomonadota > Gammaproteobacteria > Enterobacterales > Alteromonadaceae > Pseudoalteromonas. The sequence goes on along the minus strand of NZ_LODI01000001.1, from coordinate 170,411 downwards.
CTCATCAATATTTAAAGGCCAGTAATAGTATTACTGGCTTTTTTATTACCAGCCCATAGCAGATCATTCAATTACCAACTGTGTTATTAGGGATCACTCATTTACTAACACAGGCTTTTTTGGATCATTACTTTACTAAGTTAATTAAATTTTTCGTTTTATTTAGCATTAAAAGTAATCAGATCTTTTTTAATTTGCACAAACAATCAACAGCTTAACTTTTTGAGTAGGTAGAGCGTTGATCTCAAAATTGATCACCTTGGTAAAAATCTGATCTTTGAAGTTAAGCTTAGTAAAATCAAGATCTATTCAAATCTGAGTAATTGCAAACATAGGCAGACTTAGTAAAGTAATGATCTCAGTATTCGATCATATTAAAAAGTTAGTTTTGCAAAGTGCTAACACGAGGGTTTATCTAGTTTTTTGTTACCTACATAGATGTAGGTAAGTGGCGTGAGCAGGACGCGGAAGCTTTACCTAGTTTACCTATTCTTATATGTATGTAAGCCACTAGAATAACGCAGAAGCAGTTATCGGGCCCACTAGATTACAAACCTCGCGCCGCGATTAAATAGCCCTAGTTCGAACGAATTTTAATGCGCAAAGAACAACAGACCCTAATAACGTTAATCAATTTTAAAATATATAAATTTGTGACAGGAATGAGGTTTTTATTATTAATTTGGCTTTTTTTTACCCCGATTTTAATTTACACGTTACACTTTCATAAAAATGTAATACTTAGTCATAATAATGAAAACTTATTCGATAGCTTAAGAGATAAATTGGAATGTCACGTAAAGTACTAGTCGTAGACGACGAAGCGCCTATCAGAGAGATGCTTGTTTTTGTATTAGAGCAAAATGGATTTCAGGCAATTGAAGCTGAAGATTATGATTCTGCTATTGCTGCAATGGTTGAGCCTTACCCCGATATGGTATTGCTTGATTGGATGTTGCCTGGCGGAAGCGGTATTCAAATTGCTAAAAAGTTTAAGCAAAACGAGCACACGCGCCAAATACCTATTATTATGCTTACAGCCCGCGGCGAAGAAGAAGATAAAGTACGTGGCTTAGAAGTAGGCGCTGACGATTACGTGACTAAACCGTTTTCGCCAAAAGAATTAATGGCGCGTATTAAAGCGGTTATTCGCCGTGTGTCACCAACGTCTTTAGAAGAAGCTATTGAAGTGCATGGCTTGCGTTTAGACCCAATTTCTCACCGTGTTACCTCTGAAGGTAATGAGCTTGATATGGGGCCAACAGAATTCAGGCTCCTTCACTTTTTTATGACTCATCCTGAACGGGTTTACAGCCGTGAACAATTGTTAGATCATGTGTGGGGAACCAATGTGTATGTTGAAGATCGTACTGTTGATGTTCACATTCGTCGTTTACGCAAAGCAATTGGCCCATTAGGACACGATCGTCTGGTTCAAACCGTTCGTGGTGCAGGGTATCGTTTTTCAAGTAAACTATAACCTACTTCATCACCAGCTTAGTTTTATACGTGTATGACTACTCTAAGGTAAAGTGAGTGTATGTATCGAGTTGTTAATAAACAGGCGTTAATTAAACGCCTGTTTATCTATTTTTTGCCCTTATTATTAATTGGTGTGCTTGTTGGCGCACCTTTTTTGCTTTTATTTTTAGGCTCTTTTTCACTTCTTGTTTGGCATTATCATCAATTATACCGTTTGAGCGATTGGCTTTTAAATCAGCGCAGTTTCAACCCGCCTGAAGGAGAAGGGGCATGGGAGCAGGTGTTTGAAGGTATTTACCATCTGCAACACCGTAACCGTAAAAAACGAAATGAACTGGCCGATTTAATTAGGCGATTTCGTGATGGGGCCGAAGCGGTACCCGATGCCGTTATTGTGCTTCAAAATGATTTAAGCATTGTGTGGTGTAATCAACTGGCGCTTAAAGTGTTAGGACTTCAGTGGCCAACCGATCATGGACAACGTCTTGATAACTTAATACGCGAACCTAAGTTTGCAAAATATATGCACAAGGGGAATTTTGACGAAGCACTAGAGCTTGATAACGGTCATGCTATTGAACAAGTACTTGAGTTTAGGGTAATGCCTTATGCAACCACACAGCTAATGGTTGTGGTGCGCGACGTAACCCGTTTAAAGCAGCTTGAACAAATGCGTAAAGACTTTGTTGCCAATGTGTCGCATGAGTTGCGTACGCCGCTTACGGTGGTTACAGGCTATCTAGAAATGATGGACAGCGATAACTTACCGCCCCCAGCAATGTGGAATAAAGCACAAACGACGATGCTTGAGCAGTGTAAACGCATGGATAGCTTGGTAAGCCAGTTATTATCTCTTTCCCGCATAGAAGGCTCACGCCGACAAGATAACGATAAAGCCATTAATGTGCCCCAGTTACTGGGTTATATTCAAACTGAGGCTCAGTCAATTAACCAAGATAAAGGTCACGAATTAATATTTGATATAGATAGCACACTAGACATTAAAGGCTCTGAAGATGAACTACGCAGTGCGTTTTCTAACCTAGTATTTAATGCTATTCATTACACTAAACCAGGTGGGAAAATACAAGTTAGTTGGCTTCGTAAAAATAATATGGCTTGTTTTACTGTTATTGATAACGGTGATGGTATTGCTGCAGAGCATATTAACCGACTTACTGAGCGCTTTTATCGTGTTGATAAAGCACGAAGCAGAACCACCGGTGGCTCAGGTTTAGGGTTGGCAATTACAAAACATGTATTAACACGACACGATAGTAAATTAAATATTACGAGTGAAGTGGGTAAAGGCTCTTGTTTTTCTTTCTATTTTTCAACAGATAAGATTGTTGATTTGATAAATAAACAACAAGATCCAGTAAAGTCATAAAAGTGTCATTTAAGAGTCATATCATTGTCATGTACTCGCTTTAGAGTGAGCAGCAGTTAGAAAATGGGACGAACAAATCGGAGAACCCACATGAAATTTAAAAACTTAGTTGCCGCAATGGGTGTGGCTGTTACAACTTTCGTATCTGCTCAAGCAGTGGCTTTAGATCAAGACATTCCTGAGTATCAAAAAATCAGCGGCGTATCAGGCAACTTTTCATCAGTAGGTTCTGACACTTTAGCTAACATGATGACTTTTTGGGCTGAAGAGTACAAACGTATTTACCCAAATGTAAACATTCAAATTCAAGCGGCAGGTTCTTCTACAGCACCTCCAGCATTAACCGAAGGTACAGCTAACCTAGGTCCAATGAGCCGTGCAATGAAATCAAAAGAAATCGAAGCGTTTGAAAAACGTTACGGTTACAAACCAACGGCAGTTCGCGTAGCTATTGATGCACTTGCTGTTTACGTACATAAAGATAACCCAATTGAAGGTCTTCGTATTGACCAAGTTGATGCTATTTTCTCATCAACTCGTAAATGTGGTGCGCCAGAGCAAGTTAACCGTTGGAGCGATGTGGGCCTTGAAGGTAGCTGGGCAGCTCGTGATATTCAATTATACGGACGTAACTCTGTATCGGGCACTTACGGTTACTTTAAGAAAAAAGCACTGTGTAAAGGTGACTTCCGCAACAATGTAAACGAGCAACCGGGTTCTGCGTCTGTAGTACAATCAATTTCGTCTTCATTAAATGCAATTGGTTACTCAGGTATTGGTTACAAAACGTCAGGTGTACGTACAGTTCCATTATCTAAAAAAGGTACTAACTTTGTTGATGCAACACTTGATAACGTTGCGCAAGGCAAATACCCACTTTCTCGCTTTTTATACGTATATGTTAATAAGCACCCAAATAAAGCCTTGTCTCCAATGGAAGCTGAATTCTTAAAAATGATTCTTTCAAAAGACGGTCAACAAATTGTAGAAAAAGACGGTTATGTGCCTCTTTCTGCAAAGTTAGTTGAAGTAGAGCTTAAAAAGCTAGGTTTAAAATAATAAATCCAAGCAATAAAAAAACCGCTCATTGATTTACCTGAAAATTACATGGAATAAGTGTTAGGTTGTAATTTTAGACACAAAAAAACCTCAATATTGAGCGGTTTTTTTGTGTCTAAAATTTTAAGCTTGAGGGAATTAAATACCACCTAACTTTTCAGCGCGTGCTTTACATTGATTGTATGTTTCTACACATTTTGCAGAGCACACTTGTTGCTTAAGACCTTCAGCCGTTGTTTGCTGATCACAGGTGCTTTCACAGCGAAAATTTTGTTGAGCACATTGGTTCATCTCAGCATTTTCAACGTGATTCTGACAACCCGCTAAAACAAAAAAAGTGAGGGCAACTACGCTTGTTTTTATTAATATATGCATTTTTAATCCTTAAAGTGAGCTCAATAAATTAAATATCGACCTGCATGTTGTCAATTAATCTAACAGAGCCTAAAAAGGCTGCGGCTAAAATAACAAAATGGTTATCATCGAGTGTAGCAGTTTTTAAGGTATCTCGTTGAGCTATCTCAAAATAGTCTGGTTTTAAGCCAGCTTGCTCTAGGCTTTGTTTAGCGCGAGTTTTAAGCGCGGTGAAATCTTTATTGCCTTGCTTAAGCTGCTCGGCACAATGGGTTAGCGCTTTAAATAAAGCGGTGGCTGTTATTTTTTGCTCGTCTGATAAGTAGCCATTACGTGAACTCATTGCCAAACCAGATATTTCACGCATGGTAGGTACGCCAATAATTTCAACTGGTATAGATAGATCGCGAGTCATCGTTTTAATCACTTGAAGTTGCTGAAAGTCTTTTTCACCAAAGCAAGCGTAGTCAGGTTGCACCAAGTTAAATAGCTTAGTAACAACCGTAGCTACGCCTTTAAAATGCCCAGGGCGCGAACCGCCACAGTACCCAAGTGACACGCCAGGCACGTCAACAAAGCTCTGCTCGCCAAGCCCATTTGGGTAAATTGTGTCTACGCTTGGGGTAAATACTATATCAGTACCTAACTCTGCAAGGCCTTGTTTATCTTCTGATAATGTACGGGGATAATTATCTAAATCTTCGTTAGCACCAAACTGCATCGGGTTTACAAAAATACTAACAACCACTTTATCGGCTACGTTTTTTGCTTTTTCAACGAGTGAAAAGTGTCCTCGATGTAAGTTGCCCATTGTTGGCACAAACGCCACACTTAAGCCTGCTTGTCGCCAGGCTTTAATTTGACTACGTAGTGATTTAATTTCAGTAATTGACTGCATTATTTAAACTCATGTTCAGCGCTTGGAAAAGCGCCACTTTTTACATCGGTACAATATTTCTGAACGGCCGCAGGCATGTTGCCAGTTTCTAATAAAAAGTTTTTTGAAAATTTTGGAATATAACCTGCCGAAATACCGACTAGGTCGTGCATTACTAATATTTGACCGTCGGTCACATTACCCGCACCAATGCCTATGGTTGGAATACTAAGCGCATCAGTGATTCGCTTTGCCAATACACTAGGAATACACTCAAGTACCAATAATTGTGCGCCAGCAGCTTCTAATGCTTTGGCGTCTTCAATCATTTTTTGTGCTTTGTCTTCTTCGCGGCCTTGGATTTTAAAACCGCCAAATACATGCACAGATTGAGGGGTAAGGCCTAAGTGCCCGCACACAGGAATACCTTGTTCAGTAAGCGCTTTAATGCTGTCGTAAAGCCATTCACCACCTTCAAGTTTTACCATGTTTGCACCTGCTCGCATAAGTTCTGCGGCATTTTTACAGGTGTCGTTAACGCTTGAATAAGTCATAAATGGCATATCGGCAATAACAAATAATTCACGGCTTCCTGCACGTACACAGCGAGTATGATAAGCAATATCCTGGTTGGTTACGCCAAGGGTGTCATCACCGCCTTGTAGCACCATACCCAACGAGTCACCGACTAAAATAACGTCAACGCCATTATCATGAAATAACTTTGCAAAGCTCGCATCGTAAGCGGTTAATGCCGTGATTTTGTTATTTTCTGCTTTCATTTTATTTAAAGTAGAAACGGTTATTTTAGACATAATATTCCTCGCAGGCATAAGCCTAGGTTAATTACAGAGGTAATTGTTGTAAGTCGTTGAGCGGTAAATTAGTTGCAATGGTTTTTAGTGCAATTCCGCTAGGTAAAATAAGTTCAGGCGCAAGTTCAAGCAACGGATACACAACAAACTCGCGCTCATTCAAGCCATAATGGGGCACAGTCAAGCGTGCGGTATTAATAATTTTATTGCCAAACAAAAGGGTATCTATGTCTAGCGTTCGTGGACCCCAACGTTCTGCTTTTCTTACACGGCCATGCTTAAGTTCTATTTCTTGAGTTAAATCAAGTAGCTGCTCTGGTTCAAGGTGGGTATTAATACAGGCAACAGCGTTAATATAGTCTGGCTGGTCTTGTGGCCCCATGGGCTTACTTGCGTAATAATGAGACACGCTTACAAGCTCGCTATGCGGCAGATTTTTAAGTGCCGCAACCGCATTATCAAGCTGCTTTTTAGGTGAGTTTAAGTTTGCACCTAATCCTAAATAAACACAGTTCATGTTATTACTCTGCTGGCTTTCTTGGTGCGCGGCGACGAGAACGTTTACGCGGTTTTGGACCACCTTGATGACCTAAGTTTTTAACCATGTCTTTTTGACCGTTAATATCTTGGCTAAGGTATTGAGTCCACCACTGTGCAAGTTCTTCATGCTCAGTTTCACCCGCATCAACGCGCAACAATAAAAAGTCGTAAGCGGCTTTAAAGCGTGGTTGTTGCGTTAACCTGTATGCACGTTGGCCTGCACGTTTATCTAGGCGATGCTGAATGTGCCAAATATCGCGAGCACCCAGTGTAAAGCGTTTTGGTACCGCTATATGTTGGGCGCTTTCGCTGAGTACTTTATTCATTGCTTGTGCAAAGGCATCGTACTCGCTAAGTTTTTCTTCTGCTTGAAGCTTTTTGGTTATTGCTAAAAGCGGGAACCACAGTAGCGCGGCAAAAATAAATGCAGGTGTTACTTTTTTATCAGCGTTTATGCGTTTGTCGGTATTTTGAAACATTTGCTGAACAAAGGTATGCTCTAGCCCATTAGGGTTAGCTTCTAAAATTTTATCAAGCGCAGGAAATAATGCACGGAAAAGTCCGTATTGGCGAAGCATTAAAAAGTTAGCTTCGGCCTTACCGTTTAAAAACAGTTTTAGCACTTCTTCAAACAAACGCGCCGGCGGAATATTATCAAGTAAGCTGGCAAGCTCGCTAATCGGTTTTTCGCTATTAGGCGCAATGCTCATATCAAGCTTTGTTGCAAATCGTACAGCGCGTAACATACGCACTGGATCTTCACGGTATCGTGTTTCGGGATCGCCAATAAGCTCAATTTGTTTTGCTTTAATAGCGGCCAAACCATTGGCGTAATCGTGAATGCTAAAGTCGTTAATTGAGTAATACAAAGCATTAATTGAAAAATCGCGGCGCTCGGCATCTTCTTCAATGCTACCAAATACGTTGTCGCGTAATAATTGCCCTTCAGTACTTGATTGGCTTATTTGGTTTTTAGACTCAGGCGCTTCGTGATGGCCACGCATGGTTGCCACTTCAATAATTTCTCGGCCAAAAACAATGTGCGCTAAACGAAAGCGGCGACCAATTAATCGGCAGTTCCTAAATAGCTTTTTAACTTGGTCGGGTGTTGCGTTAGTGACTACATCAAAGTCTTTAGGTTGTTGGCCTAACAATATATCGCGAATACAACCACCAACCAGGTAGGCATCGTAGCCACCGTCTTTTAATCGGTATAACACTTTGATTGCATTTGGGCTAAATTGTTTACGAGAAATACCATGCTCACCGCGTGTGATTACTAGTGGTTCGCTGCTTACAGAGGCATTTTCAGCACTCGTATTTGGGCCGATTATCTGTCGGCAAAATTGAAAAAGCTTGGAAATAATAATCCGTCTCCTAGAAGGTGTTGATTGGCATGTCATCGCAATCAAAAACAACCGCAAATAGTGGTATTAAACCCCAATACTTACTGTCTTACTTAAATAGCATATATTTAGGCGGCTATCATATACCAGCAGGGTTTAAAAATTAAGTTGATGTGTTGAAATTAAGCTGTTTTTCGCGATTTTATTTACACAGTTTAGTAAATTAGTTGACTTGAGTTGTTTGCTACTGAGAAATTTGTATTTCAGCAACTTTAGGTACTTGCTTTAACTCAAAGGTATTTACACCCCATTCAACTAGCTGCTCGGTGGTTAAATCCATTAAATCAGCATGAGTTGGCAAGCCTAAAAATTCAAAGGTACTTATTAATGTGGGTTTTGGCTCTATTTTACTAATTGCAGGGGCGTAGTTTTGTTTAGATAGTTTAAAGCCCGGCTTGGCAACGGCTAAAGGTAAGTGGGCAAACTCAGGGATAGGATGATTGAGCTGCTTAAATAAACTGATTTGTCGTGCTGTGGGTTCTATTAAATCGGCGCCTCTAACAATGCGATTTATGCCTTGATCAATATCGTCAACAACAACCACTAATTGGTAGGCAAATAAGCCATCACTTCGTTTTATTATGTAATCTTCGTGGGCCAGCTCACTACAAACACTGATATCACCTTGAATCAGATCGTTAAAATATGTGGTTGCATGGCATTGTGTTAAACGAAGTGCGCCTGAATCGGTTGAGTGCCCAAGATTTTTACACTGGCCTTGATAAATTCCACCCAATGCTTTTATTTCTTTTCGGCTACATTGGCAGGCATAAACACATTTTTGATTTTCAAGTGAGCTGACGACGTCTTGGTATAAATCGAGCCGTTTGGTTTGATAAACAACCGGTTCATCCCAGTGGAGGCAATAGGCTTGTAAGGTATTTAGGATATCGGTGTCGGCATCTTTTACCACTCGAGTGGTGTCTATATCTTCGATACGGACGAGCCAAGACCCTTTATTTGATTTTGCATCAAGGTAGCTGCCTACAGCCGCAACAAGTGAGCCAAAATGAAGAGGCCCAGAAGGAGACGGTGCAAAACGACCGCGATAGTTGCGCATAGGCGCAGTAACGGCTGCAGGTGACATGCTAATTAATGAGGTTAATTAGCCGCGTCCAGCTTGTTTTTCTTTAATTTCTGCAAGTGTTTTACAGTCTACGCATAAATCAGCAGTTGGTCGCGCTTCTAAGCGGCGAATACCAATTTCGATTCCACAAGACTCACAAAAGCCAAAATCATCTTCTTTAATTAAAATAATTGTTTTTTCAATTTTTTTAATTAATTTGCGTTCGCGGTCACGAGTGCGAAGTTCTAAAGAGAACTCTTCTTCTTGTGCAGCGCGGTCAACTGGGTCAGGAAAGTTAGCAGCTTCGTCTTGCATATGCGACTTTGTACGATCAACTTCGTTACGTAAATCGTTACGCCAAGTTTCTAAAATCGTTTTGAAATGAGCACGTTGTGCTTCATTCATATACTCTTCGCCTGGTTTTTCTTGGTATGGTTCTAAACCGGCTTGAGCCAATAAACCATGTTTCTTTTGGTCTGGCATAACTCTCTCCTAAATCCTTAATTTAATGCCTCAGCATTAGCCGGCGGTATAAATAACAGAAACTTATACCCTAGGCAAATTTATTTTTAATTATACGAATTAGCTTCAACCATGCTTTGCGAGTAAAAAGTGCGTTAATGATGGTGCTTAATTAACTAACTTACTGGTTTGTAAAACTTGCCTTTACATATGGGCAAAATTTTAAAAAACAAGGCTAACTCTGGAACTGATTTTTATTGCATCAATCATTTTCATCGCGTTGTTTGTTCTAATTACCTGATGTAATTGTTTGGTTATACATTACTGTATAAATGCTATTTTTTTATGAAGCACCACTTCATTCTCACAAATGAGTGCTTTATACACTACTACTTCAACACCGCTAGCAATGGCTTTTTGTAAAAGTTGTGCGTATTTTTCATCGATATGCGCTGCTGCGCTCACTGCATTTATACCTTCATGTAAAACAGCGAACAGTAGTACGGCGCGATGGCCTTGTTCGACCACTTCAATGAGCTCGCGAAGGTGTTTTTGTCCACGTAATGTTTGTGCATCAGGAAAATAGCCTTGGCCGCTATGCGGTTCATCTTGGCTTAGCAAGGTGACTGATTTAACTTCAACGTAGCAGTTTTTAGTATTTGGGCTTGTGAGTAAAAAGTCGATGCGACTGTTTTCACTGCCATATTTAACTTCACTTTGAAGTTGCTCATAGCCAGTTAGTTCATTAATTACATTATGATTAATTGCTTCTTCTACCACCTTATTAGCGACCGCTGTATTAACACATATAAGGTGCCCTAAATCATTTTGGGTCAGCTCTAATGAATGTGGATACTTTCGTTTTACGTTATCGCTTGTTGAATAAAAAGCAGTAAAGCCTGGCTCAGCGCAGCCTGTCATTTTTCCAGTGTTAGCACAATGCGCGGTAAACTCAGCGCCATCACCGAGTTTTAAATCAGCCAAAAACCGCTTGTAGCGTTTAATTAATGTGGCCGATTGCAATGCTGGTGTGTACTTCATGGTATGTCCAATGTGGTTAATAGTGTGATGAGTGTTATTTATCTCAAGCTGTTGGGAACTTAGGCGCACTATAGTAAACTCAACAGCACATTTAAGTGCAAGGATATTCTAACATGAGTGAAAAATTTGTTGTTCAACTAAGCGAACACGCAGCACCGAGTCATTGGGGCGAAAGCGCAACGTTGTCATTTAACGAACGTGGTGCAACCGTTCATTTATCTGAGCAAGAAACATTAAAAAATGTTCAAAAAGCAGCGCGTACTATTGCCAATCAAGGCGTTAAATACGTTGAACTTGCGGGCGATACATGGTGCACAGAAAGCCAATGGGCTTTTTATCAAGGTTTTGTCACACCTAAACTATTAAACGGTGTTGAGTTTGTTGATAACGCACAATCTGATCTGCAAGAACTTGCGCATTTAAAAAGCTCAGCAACGTGGGCGCGTGAAATGGTTAACGGCACTGCAGACGATATTTACCCTGAAAGCCTTGCAGAAAAAGCCGCTGAGTTTATTCAATCACTGGCCCCTGAGCACGTAAGCTACCAAATAATTAAAGGCGATGCGTTATTAGAGCAACAATGGATTGGTATTCATGCTGTTGGTCGTGGGAGTGTTCGCCCACCGGTATTGTTAGAGCTTGATTACAACCCTACAGGCGACGATAACGCACCAGTCAGTGCAGCCCTTGTGGGTAAAGGTATTACGTTTGATTCGGGCGGTTATTCAATTAAGTCAAGCGAAGGCATGCTAGGGATGAAGTGTGATATGGGCGGTGCTGCAACAGTAACAGCTGGTTTAGCACTTGCTATTAATCGTGGTATTGAAAAGCGTATTAAATTATTTTTATGCTGTGCTGAGAACTTAATTTCTGGCCACGCTTACAAATTAGGCGACATTCTTACTTACAAAAATGGCACAACCGTTGAAATTGTAAACACCGATGCAGAAGGGCGTTTAGTGCTTGCCGATGGTCTAATGGCTGCCGGCGAAACGGGCGCACCTTTAATTATTGACGCAGCAACATTAACAGGTGCAGCGTTGGTTGCTGTTGGCCAAGAATACAATGCGCTGTTTGCACTTGATAAAGAGCTGGCACGCGAAGTTGAAGGCTTTGCTTCTCAAGAAATGGAAGCCGCTTGGCCATTACCACTTGAAAAGTGGCACCAACAAAACTGTCCATCACCTTATGCTGACACGGCTAATAGCCGCGCACAAAAAGGTGGCGGCTATGGCGGTGCATCAAATGCTGCTGGCTTCTTCTTTGTACCAAACGATGGCAAAGGTTGGGTACACATTGACTTAGCGGCTGCATTTAATATGGGTAGCACAAGCCAGTGGGCTGCCGGCGCAACAACACAGGGTATGCGTACAGTTGCTCGTACGTTGCTTGAAAAAGCGTAACGCTAAAAAATACGTTATTCAGAGAAATTAGGCACCGTTTGGTGCCTTTTTTGATCCACAAGCAAGCAATTTTATTTAATTTACGGTAAAATCCCTCGCCAATACCTGTTTGAGTGACTAATTTGGTTTTACTCTAAACTACACTCAAATATTATATCCACCACTGGGGTTTCTAACTATGTCAGATAAGTGCTATATCACAGCTCAACAGTTACTTGAAGATTCATTCCGCGTAGCGGCACAAGTATACAAAGACGGCTTTCGTCCTGATTTTATTATAGGTATTTGGCGAGGTGGTGCACCGATTGGTATTGCGGTTCAAGAATATTACGATTACAAAGGCATTGAAACTGACCATATTGCAGTGCGTACATCGTCTTATTACGGTATTGGCCAACAATCAAAAGAAATTAAAGTACATGGTTTACATTACATTGTAGAAAACGCCAATGCGGGTGATTCACTGCTTATTGTTGACGATGTATTTGACTCAGGACGCAGTATTGTTGCACTAAAAGAAAAGCTTTCAGAGCTAATGCGCTTAAACTTACCGCGCGATATTCGAATTGCTTGTCCATACTACAAACCAAAAAATTCAAAAGTAGATACCGTACCTGACTACTACATTCATGAGTCGGAAGAGTGGTTAGTATTCCCGCATGAGTTATCGGGTTTAACACCGGATGAAATTATTGAAGGTAAATCTGACTTAGTAAAAATTCACGACATTTTACTAGAAGACTAATACACCTAGCACATTAAATATACATTTAGCCTTATGAACTGATTATTCGTTTTTAGGGCAATAAAAAAGGCCTTAATTGGCCTTTTTTATTGCGTGTTTAAAGCTGCGCAAAGCTATCTACATATTCACTAAGCATTGGAATATCGACCGCTTGTAAACCTGTTGTGCTTCTTTGCACTAAGCCCTTTTCGACTAATTCTGTCACAACACGCCTGTAAGCTCGCTCAGTGGTTGCAAAGCGTTCAGCCTCAGCGTTAACAGTTGGGTAGGCTCTAAGCAGTGTAGGGTTGTTGTTCTCGGCTCTCAGTAAGCAGTCTTTGGCTATGTTATAGCTAAGTGGCAGTAATAACTTATCTAAGTTGATTTTTTGGTTTTCTTGAAACTTAGCAGCAATCGTTTGTGCCGTGTATAAGCTAAGCTCTGGTTTTTCGAGCAATAATGCACGCCAGTGTCTTAATTCAATCAGGTTGTAAGTTACATCGCTAAAGCAGGTTACCGTATAAATACACGGATTGTTGTTGAGCGCTTCTATTTCGCCTATCAGGGTATTATTACAATCGAGTTGTCCTAGCAGCAGGCGTCGTCCGTTTCCTACGTCATAACTAAATGACACAGTGCCGCTGCGCACAAGCACAAGCTTGCTTAAAGGCTGATCTTGATGGATCAGCACTTCTTTTTTTGATTGTTGATAACTACTACCGGCAAAGGTGAGTAACTGTTCAACAAGATAACTAGAAAAATGGTATTGAAACATCAATATGCTCTTCGGACATTTGTCCTATTTATTATGTTTTAATGACGGTAGCATTAACACATTAAGAATTTACGCTAACTTGCTACTAATACTTTTAGCTTTGCTATGGGTATTATTTTACCTTCATTTCCCGTGTAATGATTTAAGAATTTGTTGGTTTTTTTGCCGGCAAACTTTTTCAGGTTTTTAAGCAAGTTAGCTTTTTATTTACGTATGTCACTTCGCTTAATTATTAATATAAGAGAGCTACTCTCTTACTAGCCAATTATTTTCAAACTCTAAATAACGCTCATAATTAAGCAAAGTGCTATTACTTTGCAATACTTACAACTGTAATAATGTAGCATTAGTATAATGCTAACCCAAAGGTTAGGAGAGAACAATTGAGTTGGGAATATTTAGGCTATATTGCGTCAGCTTTATTGGTTGCATCACTCACTATGACCGATGTAGTAAAGCTTCGTTGGTACAACATGTTAGGGTGTATTGTGTTTACGGCTTATGGCGTAGCTATTGGTGCTGTTCCTGTTGTTTTTACCAACGCGCTACTGGCATTGGTTAACTTGTATCACATTGTAAAATTATATCGCCAGCCAAAAGTTGATCAGCCAGAGGCACAGCAGCCAAAAAGCTAAATGACATGGTTTGTATTAAAAAAGGGTTAACTTGCGTTAACCCTTTTTTTGTTTATTTAGCTGCGCTCTCTTTGTTATCGAATCGCTTCATACCGGCAATCCATGTTTGTAGTACTTGAGTTTTGTAAATATCTTCAACGGGTACTTTAAAATAATCTTTATCCACTAAAATAAAGTCGGCCCATTTACCTTGTTCTAGGCTTCCTATTTTAAACTCTTGATGCGCCGCATAAGCACCGCCCAGTGTAAATGCACGTAGTGCATCTTCGCGGCTTAATATTTCGCTTGGACGCCAGCCGTTTTCAGGCAGTTTGTTATGATCCATTCGCGTTATTGCTGAATATAAACCATCAAATGGATTTGCAAGCTCTACAGGGTAATCAGAGCCCGCAGCAACCACTGAACCTTGTTGTAAAAATGTTTGCCATGCGTACGCAAAGCTAAGTTGCTTTTCAGTTAGGCGTTGCTCTGCCATATGCATGTCAGATGTTGCATGCACAGGTTGCATAGATGGAATAATTTTTAGTGCTTTAAATCGAGGTATATCGTCTGGCGTTACTATTTGTGCGTGCTCAATTCGGTTGCGCAGCAAAATACCGCCTGTTTTTTTAAACACATTTTCGTAAGCGTCTAAAACCACACGATTGGCTTTGTCACCAATGGCATGGGTGTTGGCGGTAAAGCCATTTTTAAAGCTTTGCGTAAATAAAGCTTCGAGTTTCTCTTGGGTTTCAAGCATTAACCCATGATGGCCAGCACGGTCGGCATAATCTTCAATAAGCGCTGCGCCACGCGAGCCTAATGCACCATCGGCATATACTTTTACACTACGAATTTCCATAAAGTCGTAGTTATCGTGATATGGCCCGGCTTTTAGCATAGCCGGTAAGTCTGGGCTAGCACCGCTTAGCATTGCCACAATACGTAAAGGTAAATTGCCTTGTTCACCGCGCTCTTTGTACACTTCCCATGTGGCTTTATCTATCCCTGCATCGTGAGTAGAGGTAATACCTAAACTTAATAAATGCTTACCTGCGGCATCGAGTGAGTTGCTAATATCTTGTTTTGAAGGGGCTGGCAAGTGCTGAACAATTAACGATTCAGCTTTATCAACAAAAATACCGGTAGGGTTACCAAATTCATCTTTAACTACCTCACCGCCTTTTGGCGATTTTGTGTCGGCGTTAATGCCTGCAAGTTCAAGCGCTTTTGAGTTAACCCAAATTGCATGGCTATCAACACGAGATAGAACAACCGGACGATCGCTTACCACTTTGTCTAAATCTTTAGCGCTAGGGAAACGTGTATCTGGCCATAACTCTTGGTTCCAGCCACGGCCGATGATCCAACCTTGTTTGCCTTGCGCAAATTGCTTTAATTTATTTGTAACGTCATCAACCGACTTCGCACCGCGTACATCTAACTGCGATAAGTTATCGCCTAGCCCAATAACATGGCCATGGGCATCAATTAAGCCGGGTAGTAATGTGTTGCCTTTCGCGTCTATTAGCTTGGCATCTGGAAAGCTTTCTTTGAGTGTGTCGCCGCCTACTTTAACAACCTTGCCATCTTTTATAACCAAAGTGCTAAATTGTTGAAGCTCGCCTTTTTGCATTTTGCCTTTATGAAGCGGAGTATAACCATTGGCATTATAAATAACTTTGGTTTGCGCAATCGCAAAGCTAGATCCTGCACAGAGACTGGCAAGTATAAGTGGTTTAAGTAATTTTTTGAGTAACATAGTGCACTGATTTGTTATTTTTAGTGCAATAACACTAGCAAACTCTTTTTTAGAATACCAATAGGATGCGATAAGCTCGTAAAATAGACAGTTAAAGCTAAGCTAGCTGCTTAGCTATTAAATTAATTGCCTAAAACGTTAGGTTAAAAAGGTTAATTAAATTTGTGCTACTTGCTGGCATATAAATGGTATTCGCTCAGTGTTAGCCGGCCGTCTTTATCTTGGTCGTAACTTACAAATTTAGACCACAAGGCTGGGTCTATTGAGGCTTCAGAGCGAGTTAAAAATCCGTCTTTATTTCTGTCTATTTTTTTAAATTGGTTATTAATGCTGTCACTGATGGCAAAACTTGATGCGCTAAATACCAGTAGAGCGCATAAAATAAAAAAGTGTATGGGATTCATTAAAGTACTCAGTAAAGATTGTTAGTAAGGTAATTTTTAAATTCAATTAATGAAATTTGTTTATCTTGATTTTTATCCCACATTATAAACGTGCTAAGTAACTGGGGCTGGCGTTCTAGTTCGTTATGAGTAAGGTAACCGTTTTTATCAGTATCGAGGTGATCAAAGCGCTGTTTTACATCAAGTGCAGAAGCATTAAAACTTAAAAGCAACGCTATGGTGGTTACAAAGTAACGTATCTTCATGGTAGTCCTTCCAAAAGGTTAATTAAGTTGTATTGAATAATGAGGTATTACGCTTAATTAGATAAAGCACTTGCCATAATTTAACTCCCAACATTAAATCCTTTTACACATTCCCTCAGGGATTATGGCAAATGCTTTAGTACACTTTACAAGTTAAAAGCTTAAGCAAAACTTAATCTGTTATGGCTTAAAGTTTTCAAACTCTGCTTTAGAGATCATCTCGTCGTTGTCTTCGTCTAAATCGGTAAACTGTCTAAGTAGCTCTTTATCTTGCCTAGCTTCAACAAACGAGATACTTCCGTCCATGTTTGTATCTAAGTGTGCAAATCGCACGGCCGAAGGAGAAGCTAATACCGTTGCACTGATAGCTAAAAATAATAATAAAAAAGCAGCAATAAGTTGTTTCATAATTTCATTCCTTTTGAAGTTAATTTATTGAATAAATTTTCTGAATTCATTTAGCGACAACTGACCATTTTGGTCTGTGTCTATTTGTGCAAAGTTTTCCTTAAGCACGGCGTCCATTTTTGCCTCGGCTTCGCTTAACAGGCCGTTTCTGTCCTTATCTAGTTCATTAAACGTAGCGTCAACGTCCATAGCGTATGCGCCTGTATTCACAAAACCCAACGCAAGTAATGTTGAAAAAACCAAAGTGTTAATGTTCATGTGTATTTCCCTATTAAATTTATTTATTACACCCATTACAAAAAGGGTGCCAAATTTTATTTTTATTTACTTTCAATGAGTTGTGTTTTTTAGTTTGGGTTTGTAGGTAAAAATTACACTGACTGTGTGTAATTTTGTGTAAATACAGCAACAGGGTTGAAGGTATTTTTTGTGATCTTAGTTAAATCAATCAGTTGTGCTGTTGCTGTTTAGCAACATTATGGCGATTTAAAATGAATATGGTTCAGCATGTGTATAGGCGGTATTGATAATAATAGGCGAGTTATTTACTTACAGAGTTTACTGCAATGGCTGCAACGTTTGCTAAACATTACAATGCAATGCTTAATTGGCGCCCTAATTTAATAGGGCAGTTTGCTTTAAGCATGCTGCTGTCGTTATTGCCACTCTCTATTGTGGTTATTGTTTTTTTAAATGCGTTAAATAAACAGCTAGCAACCACCCAGCAAATTGTGAGTAACCATTACCAGCTCACAAAATCGTTCGCTAATTTAAAGCAAGACCTTAATAGCCTTGAACGCGCAACAAGGCAAAATTGGGTGTTAAAAAGTGATGCGCTCAACACCCTCATTGTTGATAAATGGCAATCGTCTGTGCAGAGCATAAATGAACTCAAATACATTAATGCAAACCCAGACTACATAAACCAATGGACACAGCTTTTAACTATTTTGCAAACAGCACAACACCAGCTCGTTGAGAAAAAACAGCAAAAAGCAGCGCTCTTTTTACCCATAAGCGAGTCAATTACAGAGCTCACAGTGTGGCTCAAAAATAAAAACGAAGCGCAAATAACCCATAACCAAAACGAGCTAGCCAGCCTACAAGCGTCGTTTATAAATTGGCTAGTGGCACTTATTCCTCTTACTTTATTGGTTGGCGGCGGCTTTTTATGGCGTATAAGTTTGCGCTTAAAAGGGCTTACTAGGGTTATTGATAAGCTCGGGCAGGGGGATTGGCAGCAAAAGATAGCAGTAAAAGGCTCGTCAGAGTTAGTCGAACTCGGAGAAAAACTACAGTGGGTACAAACTCAGCTGTATATGCTTGAGCAACAAAAGGATACGTTTTTACGCCACGTAACACACGAACTTAAAACACCACTTGCCTCTATGGTTGAAGGAACCGATTTACTCACCGATGAAATTGTTGGCCCTATTAATAACGAACAAAAAGCGGTGCTTTCCCTTATAACTCAATCTACGGTGCGCCTTCGCATGATGATAGATAGCCTACTCAGTTATAACGCTATTAGAGCAACAATAAACAGCTCAAGCGAGGTTAATATTAATCATTTAATTAAAAAAATTAATGGTCATTTTGAGCATCGTCTAACGGCTCGAAAGCAACTTATTCAGTGGCAAAACTCTGTTTCAAGCACTGTCCTTGCGCTTCCTAATGAACTAATAGAAATGATGCTAATTCAGTTAATTTCAAATAGCTTAAAATTTTCTGATGATAACCAAGGTGTGATTGTAAATTTAAAATGCGAGCAACATCAGCTGTGTTTGGAGGTGGCCGATAATGGCTGTGGCATTAAAGAGCACGAAATAAAGCATATTTTTAGTGCGTTTTATCAAGGTAAACATGAGCAAAGTATTACCTTACAAGGCAGTGGTTTGGGCCTAACAATAGTAAAAGAGACGGTTGAGCAGCTACAAGGCACATTAAGTGTTGAGAAAAATAAACCACACGGTTGCCGTTTTTTAATAAAAATACCAATCAGTAAAAATTTAGGAGTTAATTAACAATGCGCATACTCACTATTTTATGTGTGCTTGCAGGTAGCCTAATTGTATCGGGTTGTGAGCTTAATGATGGCACGCAAGCGCTGGGCGATACTAAAATATCAAATACTAAAAATGTATCTCCTAGCCCCAAGCCAATGCCTAAATTAGCCCCTGTTTACCCCTCCGCTGAGCGGGTTATAGCGCTGCATGCAAATCAATGCGGCGGTTTTACATTGCCACCAACAAAGCGGTCATTTAAAGGTGAAAATGAGCTAAAAGCATTTTTTAAATTTATGTGCTTAAACGTAAGTACCGACCCAAATACAGTAATGACCAAGTTACTTAAACTCGACCTAGCCTATTTTTGGCCTGATGATATAAAACAGTATTTATGGCTGCAAAAACAGCAAATCACCTTACAAATAAACGCGCAAAAAGAGCAGCAAGCACTTAATAACCAAATGCAGAAAACCCTGTCGTCGCTAGCAGATATAGAGCAGCAGCTATTACTTCGCGAAGACACTAAGGAGCAGTAACCATGACCAGAAATAGCCCGCACCAAGCAAAAGTGTTATTAGTTGACGACGATGCAAGTTTATTAAAGTTACTTGCTATTCGTATTGAATCAAAAGGCTATCAAGTAACAACTTGTGAAAGTGGCTTAGCAGCACTACAAATTTTAAAAAGCCACGTGTTTGATGCCGTCATTACGGACTTACGAATGGATGAAATGGACGGCATGGCGCTGCATCGTCAACTGCAAAGTCGATACCCTGCATTACCAGTAATTATGATGACGGCGCATGGCTCTATTCCTGATGCGGTTGAAGCCACCAAACAAGGTATTTTTGCTTTTATTACTAAACCGGTCGATAAAGACGAGCTATTCGATAGCCTTGCAAATGCAATAGACATTCACGGTGTAAATACCGATGAAGCCCCATCAAAAAGTAATATAGTAACGCGCAGTGGTGCCATGTTGCACTTGCTTGAACAAGTTAAGTTACTTGGGCCTACTCAAGTTAATGTGCTTATTTCGGGGGCCAGTGGAACGGGAAAGGAGTTACTAGCGCAAGCTATTCACCAGCATAGCCAAGTTAGTAACGGGCCCTTTGTAGCTATAAATTGTGGTGCTGTACCAGGGGAACTTTTAGAGTCTGAATTATTTGGCCACAAAAAAGGAGCGTTTACTGGTGCTGTAAAAGATCACCAAGGTTTATTTCAGCAAGCGCAGGGCGGTACATTATTTTTAGATGAAATTGGCGATATGCCCCTTAACTTACAAGTAAAGCTACTGCGTGTGCTACAAGAAAAAACCATTCGCCCAGTGGGTTTTCAAGAAGAGATCCCAATTGATGTGCGTATTGTATCGGCAACTCACAAAAACTTGCCCGAAGCCATTAAAAACCAACAGTTTAGAGAAGATTTATACTACCGCCTAAATGTGGTTAATTTAAAATTACCACCACTGTGTGAACGCCGTGAAGATATAAGCCTCTTGGCCCAATACTTTAGCGCAAGTATCGCTAAACGCATGAACCAAAATGAAAAACACTTTGCCAATGATGCCATGCACGCATTGGTACGTTATGATTGGCCAGGAAATATTCGTCAGTTACAAAACGTTGTTGAACAAGTGGTAGCCTTAACACCGGGCGAGGTTATTTCAGCGCATTTAGTGTTAGCCGCACTCGATAGTAACGAAAAAAGCGTAGAGCCACTCTCATTAAACGACGCTAAAAAAGAATTTGAACGTGATTACGTTATTAATACGCTAAAAATGGCCGGCGGCAACGTAGCAGAAGGCGCCAAACTTGCTAAGCGTAATCGTTCAGACTTTTATAAACTCATTAAAAAACACAATATTGATGTTGAGAGTTTGGCGTAAAAAACATTAAAGGAATCTTCATGCAGTTATTTATGGTGTATTTAGGCGGGCGAATTCAAGGTTGCCACATAGAAATGCACGACATTCGGTTTGTGGTTGGGCAAAA
The DNA here is from genome assembly GCF_001468485.1 of Pseudoalteromonas sp. H71. GTDB lineage: Bacteria > Pseudomonadota > Gammaproteobacteria > Enterobacterales > Alteromonadaceae > Pseudoalteromonas. Next base: position 149,584 of record NZ_LODI01000001.1, on the reverse strand, counting down.
CATAGAGCAAACCTACACCAAATTAAAAAGCCAATGGGTTGGCGATAAAAACAGCGTACACATGGATAGTTTTATGGCTGTTAATAATATTGATGGCTACAAAGTAGAAGTGGTAGACGGTTATGTTGAACAAAATAAGCAGCTTTATTTTGTAAATTTAGGCGCTTACAGAAGCGACTCAATGGCGGAGCAACACGACTTTGCATTGTATGTAGCAAGCAGCCGTGAAGAGGCAAAACAGCGCGCTAAACACGATTTGCTCGCAGGCCTGAGCCATATACATAAAGACGACTTACACGACGTAGACGATTGCTTTGCAATAGACTTGCTCGACAGTCAATTAACAATAAAGCTTACCCCAAGCGGGCTTTCTCAGCCTATAAAACCGGATTGGTTTGGTTACCATGTTTTATAAGTAAGTAACCTGAACTTTGAATAATAAAGCTATCTCACGCTGCTATTTTTCTTGCTCGTTTTGTTCATCTTTTTCACTGTTCGATGCCAGCTTAAAGGCTACAATAACCAAGCCAAACATAGCGAACGGCAGAGCTGCTAACATGTATTCAACCATGTTGCTGTCTTGAAAATTAGCTTGCAATAAAAAGTGACCCGCTACACACATAACAATAACGACCAACAAAATTGGCAGCAGCATAAGTTCTTTTTTTGATGAATGATTTTTCATTGAATAATTGCTTAAACAAAAAATGATGCGCTATTGTAATGAGCTTACATATGCTTGGCAAACAGCAGCGCTTTTAATGATATGATTGCTATAAATGAAGTTTGTAAATCAGTGTGGAAACAACGTGAAAAGTAGCTTAAAAAACGTTTACCTAGTTGGCGGGGCAGTACGCGACAAACTGCTAAACATTGCATCAAAAGATAACGATTATGTGGTTATTGGCGAAACGCCAAGTACCATGGAATCGCTTGGTTTTTTACCAATAGGTAGCGACTTTCCTGTTTATTTACACCCCAAAACAAAAGAAGAGTACGCATTAGGGCGTACCGAGCGAAAAAGCGGTAAAGGCTATACTGGCTTTGTTGTAGACGCCAGCCCTAGCGTAACACTCGAAGAAGACTTAGCAAGGCGCGACTTAACCATAAACTCTATGGCGCTTGACGAAAACGGTAAAATTATTGACCCCTTTAATGGGCAACACGATTTACAAAATAAAATACTGCGCCACACCACACACGCATTTGTAGAAGATCCGGTACGCGTGTTACGCATTGCGCGATTTTTAGCACGTTATGGCAGTGATTGGCAAATCCACCCAAGTACCTATGCGTTAATGCGAGAGCTTAAAAATAAAGGTGAGCTTAACCATTTAGTGCCCGAACGGGTATGGCTAGAAACCGAAAAAGCGCTTGGCGAAAAGTACCCCGAGCTTTATTTTCAAGCATTAGATGGGCTGGGCATTTTTCCAGAAATTGAACAAATGAAAAATGTACCACAACCTGCCAATCATCACCCTGAAGGCGATGTATTTGTGCATACAATGTTGGTGCTTAGGCGTGCGGCCGACTTAAATTTTAATTTAGAAACCCGCTTTGCTGCGCTTACACACGATTTTGGTAAAGCCCTTAGCTATAAAATACGCGGCAATTTACGCGGTCATGAACGCGAAGGTGTAGCGGTAGTAGAGTCATTTTGTAATCGTTTAAAAGTGCCTAATCGCTTTCGTGATATTGGCATGCTTACCAGCGATAACCACACTTTATGCCATACGATTGATCAGCTTAGGCCGCAAACTATTCATAAATTAATTGTCACTAATTTAAATGGGTTGGTGCACCCTGAGCGCTTTTTAGCCTTTACCCAAGCCTGCCAATGTGATGCGCAAGGGCGCGGGGAAACACTGGTTAATAAGCCTTACCCGCAGGCAATTAAGTTGCGCGCCATTCATAGTAAATTACAGCAAATGGATAAAAAGCACATAGTGCAACAGGCACTTAAAAGTGGCAAAAAAGGCCCAGCAATAGGCGAAGCGGTAAAGCTGGCAGAAATAAACTGTATTAAAGCGTTTTTAAGCGGTGAGCCAAGTACAGCAAATTAATTTGTGTAGATTAAATTAAGTACCGCGATATGCCTTGCACCTCAAGGCGCGGTACTTTTTAAAGGTCGTTTACTTGCGTGTGCTGTGGTTTAGTTGCCTCAGGCTCAGCATTTTTATCTGATTTATATAAACTAAAAATAAAGTCGAGCTCTTCTCGTTCAAGTGATGGGGTCACGGCAAATCCTACTGCTTAATGTGTTAATATAGCCCCAGAGTATGTGAACGCGACTGAATTAAAAGTGAATAGTTACAAAGAAAGGTGACTGTTTATTTCCTCACTGTTTATTAGCGCATTACTTTTTTGTTCAATATTACTGAACTCTACCATTTTAGGGCACTTTTACATTTAGAATATTTAAATGCGATATAACTATTTGTTTACATGCGCTTACTAGCTGGCTACATTAGATTGATTGTAATATTTGGACATGTGCCGGCTTATAAAGCGGCATATGTCGAATACAAAGTTGTTAGGCATATATTCAGTTGAGGTGTTTGGTTCTAGAGGAAGTTCACAATTTTAAATCGTAAAACACTTATTTTCTTTGTCGTTCTGATTACTAGTTTTGCTAGTAAATTGTATGCTGAAACAATCTCTGTATCACACTGTAAATATATTACGGGAAAAGAAGATATACTCTTCTTAAATGTCCCTATTAAAGAAGATATTGATGCAATATTTTACTGTCCTACTTCTGAAAAGAAAAAATTAACTCTTCACAATGTTGCACTAGTCGTATCTGCTCCGATCAAAACCCCACGCGGGAACTGTCAAATTACAAAGTATGCCTTAGGAAAAGAGGATTCAACTGATAAATATCTTTGGTCATCTGTAATTGGTAATGCTTGCCCTCGAATAAATGAAAATGAATATGTGTCACTGTATTACCTTCCTAGTGAATATAATAAAGATCTGTTTTTTGATAATTTAACGAACTTCATATCAAAATTAAACGCCAATGAATTTGAATTAATTAACCGAATTCCATTTTACTCTTTATGGTTTTGTTCGGACTGTAAGGAGTTTATAAATGCAGTTCCTAATTCAAAGTTTGTTGTTAATAGCGTAGGTTCAAGTATTAACGATCCATTTAGTATTTTTGTATCATCTAAAGAAAGCCCACATATCCGTTGGATATTACATCTTTCTGTTGAAAATACGGGTTTATTTATAAACAATATTGTAAAGTATGTTGAGTATTAAATATGCCTAAAAAGCTAATAAATAAGGAAAAAAAACAGTTGGTTGTTTTCGTTCCTGAACATTTTAGCCAACAATTTTTTGCCCATTATTAGGGCGTAAAATTAATAGAGAGTCTATGTCTGTTATCCGTAGTTCAGTTTTTCAAATTATTTTTAAATCGATATTTTTACTACTATTTAACTTTATCGGATTCTTTCTGATTTACGCAGGTGCTCTTTTATTAGTTAGTGAGAACAATATTTCGTTATCGCTAATTGAACAACTCTTGGCGCTAATTCTAGCTTTGTTTACAACATCTACTTTTGCTTGGTGGATGGTAACCAGTTTTCGTCAATACGAAATCAAAATAGACAGTAAATTAATCTTACTCAAAGGGTTATCGGGCTGGAAAAAAATTGATGAAACTATTTTACTTTCCGATATTGATGGTGCTGAGATAGTAACCGACTTAGCTCTATTTAAGGGAGAAAAGCTGGTGGTGAAACTTTCAATGGTTTCTATAGCATTTGAAAAAGATTCTCTTAACAAAAATATAAAAAATTGTCTTTGAATTGAAATAACAAAAATATAAAGAGTAATTTAACAAAGGCTAAATATCAGCGGGCTGTTCGCCTCGCTTCATTTTAGCCAACCATTTTAAGCCAATTTTACATATAAAAATTAGGAAATACTATGGTTCGCCAATCACGTAAATTTAGAATATTTGCTGCAATAATTACCATCCCATTATTTGCGGTGTTTTTATTTGGGTACAGTTTTATTATCTTTATGTATGCTGATGGGTTAAGCAACATTAAGCACTACTTGTTACTTGGTTTAGGTTTTATTGGTATTCTCTTGTGGGCAAAAATGTCCGTGAATATGATTAAAGACATAAGATTGATAAAGGTGTAATAACAAGGAAGGTATGCGTTCAATTCAATTTTTAGGTTTATTGACATCAATAGTGTCATTTTTGTGTTTGTTTTGGGCCTTAGCTCCGCTTTCGCCTGACAGTAGCGCTTCAGCAGAAGGTGCTATTGGCTTGTTTTTAATGTTTTTTGTAGCGCCACTTTTTGGTTTTTCAGCCTTGTTGTTAATTCCTTCATCTATCGCACTATTTAATACCAAGTTAAGAAAGAGTACTTATTTTTATGGTAAGTTTTGGTATGGTGTTTGGGGCCTTAATGGTTTGATATCTGTAGGGTATGTATTTGTAATTTTATATATTGGTTATATTTACTTAACTTTAAAAGTCAGTAACTAGCACTGGTATTAAACTTCAGAGCATAACGTTTATGTTTTTATGCCCGTTTACCCACTATTTTTCTGCTTTGCTAGTCGTTTTACTAATGATTTGTAATCAGCTGGTATTAAGCTCTTTGGTTTAATTGAGTCTTATTAGTTCCCCCTGCTAGAGCAGGTTAAAACTAATGAAGACTAAAAATCATTCAACTAATTTGCTAACGGCAAACTTACTGTAAAAGTGACCCCATTATTTTGTGTATTATTTTGCGCACTTACACTGCCTTTATGGTAATCGCACACTAGCCTTACAATATAAAGTCCTAAGCCTAAATGCGGTTGTTGCTGCATGTGCTGGCTGCGCACAGACACCATAGAATCAAATATATGCTCGCTCAACCCTTCAGGCAATAAAGTACCTGTATTACTTACCGTTAATGTTGCTTTGTTTTCGCTTTGCTTCAGGTTGACTTCAATTGCTGTGTTAGCTTCACTAAATTCCAAAGCGTTATTAATGAGCTTATCAAGCAGCTGCGCTATAAACTCTGGTGCGCCTTGCATAGGTAATGAATTTGGGCATATATCAAGCGTAAATAATTGCTTAGGGTAAGTGAGTAAATACCCTTGCATACAGCCGTTAATAACAGAGCGTAGGTCAAATGGTTCGGGGTCATTGCTTTGAATGCTTTGCTCAAGGCGAGTAGCCTCACTCATGGTGGTAATTATTTTACCTAGGCGCTCTACGCCTTCACTGGCGCGATCGAGGTATTTTTGACTAAGCTCGGTTTGCTCCAAACTTTGTAAGTTTTCAAGAGAAGAACGCACTACCGCAACTGGCGTACGTAGTTCGTGAGATAAACGCGACGACATATTTTCTAAATAGTCGGTATAGCCGCCCAATCGGCTTACAATATTTGCAAAGCTACGCGACAGGTCGCCAATTTCATCATTAGAATCACTGTAACTAATACTGCCTGTAACACGCCCTTGTGCATCTATTGCTTGCTCTGCGGTATCGCGAAGGCGCCTGATGCGGCTCGATATTCGTGATGCAAAAAAGAATAAAGTCACAGTCCCTATTAGCATGACGGCTAAAATAACGTTAAATAACTTTTCGAGCGATTTATTACGAAGCGTGCGAACACCGTTGGTGGTTTCTTCTGCTATTACTGCACCAATAACGTTGTCTTCAATCCAAATAGGGTAGGCCGCTGATAAAATAACGGCTTTGCTATCGGGGGTGAGCCGCCAAGACGATGCAGGTTGGCCTTTTAGTGCATTGGCTAAATGACTGCCTTGCATAGATGCTACGTCGTGTAGGGTATCTATAAATTCGTTTTCAGGGCGGGTTAAAATTTTATAATAAAGTGGGTGCAAATAGGTTTGCTCAAAACGTTGCCATGCATTTTGAGGCGGCTGATTTTTAAGGCCATCTGCCCATACACCATCAGCGTTTTGAATGGTGCCCGATTGTGCAAGCACGCGGTGGTGATTGTCTACGACCCATATACGGCTGCCGCTGTGGCCCATTCCTTTTAAAATTCGGCTAATTTCTGGTGAAGGCACTAGCACCGAGCCTAAATCGCTTGGGTTATTTAAGTTAGAGGTCGACATAACGTTAGTTAACTCGTTTAAGCTATCGGTATCTACAATAGCAAAACCCAGTTTGTTTCCTAGCATGGCTAACGGAAAGCGCAGTTCAACGGTGTAACCTGTTTGGGTGCGTTTAAAATAGCCCTGAATTTTTGTAAATGGCGCTTTGGTGTTTGCATTAAATGCATTAACCCAGCCGTCTTGCCTAGGGGCTATGATATACGTATTAAACTGGCCATCAGGGGTTTTTAAACCAATTTTTAAATGGTCGTTATTAGTGATGCTTAAGCTGTTTTTAGCACGATAAATAAGTGTGTTGTCGGTCACATTAAAAACGGCGTATAAGTAGTTATCAAATTTACCTACCATGTGGTCGAACGATAAATCGCTGGCTTGGTGGTTTTTATTGGTTTTTTGTAAATAGCGTTTATCGTAATGCCAGAACAACGCTTTGTAGGGTTCCCAGTCGGTTAGTTTGCCATCGAGCTGAATAGGGTTTTTTAGGTTATAGGCGTATAAATCGCGGCCTTTTATTACTTGGTCTAGAAAGTTGGTTTGCTCGTCAAATAAAGCAGGACGTTCGTGCAGAGCAGTGGCAAGTGCACGCGTTGTGCCTACGAGGGTTTTTTCTTGGCCTTGGCGTAAAAACTTTTCCATTTCCCACACATATTCGTAACCTAGCCATGGCAGTAAAAATAAAAAACAAGAAAGCACAATAAACTTACTGCGCAGGCCAAATCTAAGCATTAATGTTGCTCCCACCTATAACCCATGCCATACACGGTATCGATACAGTCAAACTGCGAGTCAAGGGCGATAAACTTTTTACGAATACGTTTTACGTGGGAGGTGATGGTGCTGTCGTCCACATATATTTTTGCATCGCTCATTAAATCGTTACGGCTTTTAACATGGCCCGGGCGCTGCGCCAGTGAATGTAGCATCCAAAACTCGGTCACGGTTAAATCCACTAATTGCTGCTGCCAAAACACTTGCATGCGTTGCGTGTCGAGCACCAGCTGCCCGCGGGTTATAAGTGCATTGGCATCGGCGGGTTGTTCAAGAGCTTCCATTCTGCGAAACAATGCGCCTATTCGGGCAGCTAAATGAGCCAAGCTAATGTCTTTTGTTAGGTAGTCGTCGGCGCCCATACGCAGGCCGCAAACTGTGTCTATTTCGCTATCGCGTGCGGTTAAAAAAATAATAGGGAGCGTTTTAGATAAAGTACGCAGGGTTTGGCATAGTAAAAAACCGCCATCAATTTCGTGGCCAAGGCCTATATCAACAATGGCTAAATCGGGGAGTGCGTCTTTAAATGCATTTTCTGCTGTTATGCGGTCGCTGTAACCACTTACCTGATAGCCCTGTGCGCCTAACATTTCCATGTAGTTTTCGCGGATTGCGGTTTCATCTTCAATGATGGCTATTTTTTTCATTTTACACACCCCTATTTATTATAAAGCGCACTATATCGAAGTTTTTTAGCTATGTACGGTTAAAAAGGCAATTGCCATTTTTTTGCCACAATTGCTCAGCGGTTTGCCATTTTTGATCCCCTTTGTTGCCACTTGAGGTTGTTTTAATACATCTATCGAAACAAAACATCACAAAGTTAACATCAATTTTAAGGATCATATTATGAAGAAGGCATTAATCGCGCTAACGCTTGTTGCTAGTTTTTCTGCACCGGCATTGTCAGCAACGTCTAAGCACTCGCCCTCAAAAGAAGCAACCCAAGAAACTGCAATAGGCTTAGGTGCAGGCGCGATTGTTGGGGGTGTGGTTGGTGGACCAATTGGCGCATTTATAGGCGCATTTGCTGGTGGATTAATAGGGGATGCAAAGGTTGCTGACAACAAAATTAACGAGCAGCAACGCGCCTTGGCAGTAATGAAACAAAAAACTAAAGATTACCAACATGTGCTTAATCATAACAATCTGTTAGAGCAGCAGTTAGAGGTCCTTGCACAGCAAAATGAGCAGTTAACACAATCTCAAATTAATAACCTGCTTGCGATGACCGTTCAATTTAAAACGGGTTCAAGCGCAATAGCCCCCCACTTCGCTAAACAGCTCGACCAGTTAGTTGTGCTTTTAAACAACCAACCTCAATTAGCGCTTGATTTAAGTGGCTTTGCCGACCAACGAGGAGATGAACAGGCTAATTTTTTACTGTCTAAAAAACGTGTAAATGCAGTGCAAAGTTATTTAATAAAACACGGCGTTAGCCACACACGTTTAAGCGCGCAAGCCTTTGGTGAGCAACACACACTGGCAAACAGTAATACCCTAGAAGATAACTTTTTTGACCGTCGAGTAACGCTGACTACCCGTTCACTAACATCTGTAAATGGCCAAACGGCGAGTAACTAACTTTAGCGTTCGATGGAGTGATTTTATGTTGAGTAACCCAACCAAAATGCTTGTTAAGGCAAGCATTTTTATATTCATGGCTATATCGCTATTAGCAAGCAAAAGCAGCTATGCGCAATCGCCAAAGCTTGAACTAACCGACACCTTAGGTAAGCCCGTTAGCCCAGCTATTATATTAAAAAGCGACGCACAAATGACTGTAACAGGGTTAATTAACCATGTTGTTGTCAAGCAAACTTATCAAAACGAAAACCCGTTTGCGGTGAATGCGCGTTATGTATTTCCCTTACCCGACGAAAGTGCAGTACATGCCATGACAATGCGTGTAGGTGAGCGAGTCATCAAAGGCCAAATTGATAAAAAAATAGAGGCTGAAAAAAAATACGCACACGCACAAAAGGCAGGGAAACAGGCCGCACTTGTGCGTCAACAACGGGCAAATATGTTTGTCACTAATGTGTCAAATATTGGTCCTGGTGAGCAGGTGGTTATTGAGCTTGAGTATCAAGAAATTATTAGTTACCGCAGTGGCACTTTTGCCATTCGTTTTCCTACCACCATTACGCCACGTTACCACGCAATTAGCGGTGAAGTTGAGTTTAATGAGCAAAACCAAGCTCCCGTCAATACTGCACCAAGCGGCTGGTTAAGCCCTGTTTACAGTATACAAAGCGCGGCGTGTAACGATGACGACGAACCTAGTAGTAAATTTAGTTTAAATATAGATATAGACGTTGGGTTAGAGTTGGTGGATATAAACTCTAAATTTCATAACGTAGATATTCATAACCCTGCATTTGGCCAATACACCGTTGCATTAAACGAGCAAAATGCCATAAACCGCGACTTTGTTCTTGAGTTTAAACCGCTGCAAAAAGAAAGCGCGCAAGCTGCCTTTTTTACCCAGCAGTTTGACAATGGCGATCGATACGGACTTGCAATGCTAATGCCGCCTGCTGATCACTTTACGCAAACTCAACGCTTACCCCGAGAAATGGTATTTGTAGTAGATACCTCAGGCTCAATGCATGGGCAGTCTATTGAGCAGGCAAAAAAAGCGTTATTTTATGCGCTGTCGTTACTTGAAAGCGACGACAGCTTTAACATTATTGGTTTTGATAATAATGTCACAGCCATGAGTGATAGGCCTCTTATAGCCAGTGATTTTAACTTACGCCGAGCTGAGCGTTTTATTTACAGCCTAGAGGCCGATGGCGGCACAGAAATACAAGGCGCGCTTGATGCGGTACTTGATGGCAGTTCGTTTGATGGTTTTGTACGCCAAGTGGTGTTTTTAACCGACGGCAGTGTAAGTAACGAAGCTACTTTATTTAAAAATATTCAGGCTAAATTAGGTGATAGCCGTTTATTTACAGTAGGAATTGGTAGCGCCCCTAATAGCTTTTTTATGCGCCGTGCAGCAGATATAGGAAAAGGCACATTTACTTTTATTGGCAGCACACAAGAAGTACAGCCTAAAATGCAGCAGTTATTTGATAAGCTCGCCCACCCAGCCATTACTGAGCTAGCTTTAAGCGATGAAAACGGTAACCCTTTAGATTTTTGGCCATCACCCTTACCTGATTTATATTTTGGCGAGCCTATCATGGTCGCTATAAAACTTAATGATGCTAAAAGTGTGATACTTACAGGGCAAACAGCACAAGGGCCTTTAAGTATTAAATTAAGCACACAAAATAGCTCAAGTGCTCAAGGCATAGCGAAACTGTGGGCGCGTCAAAAAATTAAGTCACTACTTTTATATAACGAGCAAAGTAGTGTTAAAGACAAGGTGCAAAAATTAGCATTAACGCATCAACTATTAAGTCCATTTACTGCGTTTATTGCCATTGAACATGCTCAAATTAAAGACGTTGCAGATCAAACTGCTCAAGTCGCTAACCAAGTGCCGCAAGGGATGAAAATGCGTTTGCCGCAAACCGATGGTCAAAGTAGGCTGCATATAATGTTAGGTAGTATGTTACTTATAACACTTGGTGTACTTAAATTAAAAAGACGCGTTAAAACATGAAAAAGTGGTTAAGTGCAGGGCTATTAATTATAGGGCTCAGCTTGTTTGGCCACGGAGCTTATATGCAAACAAAGGCATGGTTTGCACAAGTGCTTATTGAGCGTGCGTGGCAGCAAGCCCTAAGCCGGCCCAGTGAAAAAGTAAAACCGTGGTTTTATGCTGACAGTTTTGTAACCGCGCAGCTTCATTTTCCATCGCATAATAAAACATTAAGTGTGCTCGGTGGTGCGAGTGGTCGAAATTTAGCATTTGCACCAAGCCATTTTTTGCCCGCTGGGGAATTGGGTGATCGCCAAAAGGGAGCGTTAATAGCAGGCCATAACGACACCCACTTTGCGTTTTTGCAGCACGCTAAAGTGGGTGAACAGTTTACTATGCAGTTACAAAGCGGGGAATTACAGCAGTATACAGTCACGGCGGTTGATATAATTCATCAATCGCAGCATGATTTTTTACGCACACCGGGGCTTTATTTACTTACCTGTTATCCCTTTGATGCATTAGCGTCGGGCACCGATTTGAGGTTATTGGTATCGGCAGAAATATCTTCACCGGATTCACTAAGTGGTATATCAACAACAAGCTCTTGATGGCGCTGGCTAACCATAACGCCAATAAAGACTACAAAAATACTAAGCCACTGCCAAAGTGTAAGTACCTCTCCCAAAATAATAGCCGATAAAATAAGTGTAAATATGGGGATTAAATTTGAATACGCCGCCGCTGTAAGCACCGATACCTTGCTAATGGCATAGTTATACATACCGTAGCCGCCTAGGGTAACGCAAGAGCCTAAATATAAAATACTCATAAGTGCTGTTAGGTCGTGTTGATTTTCGCTGGGTAGGTCAATAAAAAATAGAAAGGGGGCAAAAAACAAACTTCCGCTAATGCCTTGTAATGCAATTAAAGTCAGTGGTGAATACCGGTTTGCTAAGTGTTTAATGCTAACGGTATAAAAAGCAGCGCACACCATAGCCATTAGCTCTAAAAAGTTACCTAATATAGGGTTAGGCGCTTGTTCTGAGCTAGGAGAGAGAAGCGTAAGTAAAATACTGCCGCCAATACATAGCGTAAAGCCCACCACAATGGCTTTACTTATGTATTCTTTGAGCATAAAAAATGCTAAAAATGCGATTATTATTGGCAAGCACGACACAATAACACCCGCCTGAGATGCCGATGTATATTCCATTGCGTGGCCTTCAAATAAAAAGTACAAGCAAGGCTCAGCAAGCGACATGCCCACTAAATACTTCCAATCACCTTTTTGATATTCAAAGCGAATAACATAACGCCATAAACACAATGAAATAACGAGCGTAGTAAGCATACGTAAAAATATCACTAATGCCGGATCGTAAATGGCAATGGCGTATTTAAGCGCTATGAACGAACTGCCCCATAAAAAAGTGGCAATAATTAAACATAAACTAGCAGGCATAAGACTTATTTAAACGATAAAATATAGCGCGATCCTAGCATGAAAATTTTTAACTTGTTCAAAAATACCGAGCTGGTATAAATTAAATCATAATAAAATTTTAATAGCTAAAAACAATGCAAAGGGAACAGGTAATAGTTGTAAAGTTAGGTACGAGCGTACTAACTGGTGGCACCGATAAACTAGATAAAGCCCATATGGTTGAGTTAGTTCGCCAATGTTGTGAGCTTAAAAAACAAGGGCATCGGGTTATTGTAGTATCAAGTGGGGCTGTAGCTGCAGGCCGCGAACAATTATTAAAACCCTGTGGTACGAGCTTAGTTGATAAACAAATGTTAGCCGCAATAGGGCAGGGCCAACTTATTCATATATGGCAAAGTTTATTTGCCTTGTATGGCGTAAACGTAGGGCAAATGCTGTTAACACGCGCTGATGTTGATGACAGAGAGCGCTACTTAAACGCACGCGATACATTAACGGCCTTACTAAGCTACGATGTAGTGCCTATTATTAATGAAAATGACGCCGTTGCCACAAGCGAAATTAAAGTAGGTGACAACGATAACCTATCAGCCTTGGTGGCAATATTAGCCAACGCAGACAAATTGCTATTATTAACCGACCAAGACGGCTTGTTTACCAGCGATCCGCGCATCAATGCCGATGCAAAGCTTATTGACGAAGTAGCTCACATAAACGATGAACTTCGCCTACTTGCTGGTGGCAGCGGAACACACTTAGGTACCGGCGGTATGGCAACAAAGCTGCAAGCGGCCGATGTGGCCAGGCGTGCAGGCGTTGAAGTTATTATTGCCAAAGGCGCTGGCAGCAACGTTATTTTAAAATGCATGAGCGAGAAATTACCGGGTACGCGCTTTTTAAAGTTAACAGCGCCTAAAGATGGTCGCAAAAAATGGTTATTAGCCGGGCCTAAAAGTAATGGGCAAATAGCAATAGACGCAGGCGCTATTAGTGCGCTGCAAAATAATGGGGCAAGTTTATTGGCCAAAGGGGTCACCAATGCCTTTGGGGATTTTGAACGTGGGGACTTAATAGATTTGATTGATACAAATAACCAAGTAATTGCGCGCGGTTTAACCCGCTTTAGTCGCTCGGAGGTTAATAAAATTAAAGGCGCACATTCAAATAATATTGCTCAGTTGCTTAGTTATGACGCTGGTTCAGAAGTATTGCATAGAGACGACTTGGTACTACTTTAATGCTTAACTAAAAAGAATGAATTTTAATTAACTGTCTAATTATTTAGTAAAGTTATAGATTACGTCTACACTGGTTAAAAATTATTCAAGACAGGGTGTGGCAATGCAAGCCAATTCATGTGGCCACGAGTGGGTAGTCGAACTCACTTGTCAGGAAGACGAAAGCCATTTAGATTCGGCTTTAATAGACGTGTTAGGTGACTTACTAAGCGAAAATAATTTTGCGATTTACATAAATAAGCACGTTACTTTGAAAGCCCCACCTCTGCTTTTAAACACTCAAAGCAACTTAACATACTTAGAGCCCAGTCAAGCCCAATTAATACTCAATAAAGCAACGCCTAGTAAAACAAGAGTTATTCATACGACTGATGATGTAACAACATACATCCCAGTTAATCATAGCGATACTATTCTGGGTGTTTTAATTATTAAAACCAAGCAGTTAATAACCGATAGAATAAGTGCATTAGCTATGTACATTTTAAATGTATACGCGAATCAATTATGGATTTTGCATAAGTCGCGCTTAGACCCTTTAACGGGGCTTTTAAATCGTCAAACCTTTGACAAAAAAGTAATGGAAATAGTCACCGGCAATGGTTTTTTATTACCCCGAGAGCAAGTACATAAAAAACGCTGTTGGTATTTAGCCATTGTTGACATTGATTTATTTAAAAATGTTAACGATACATTTGGCCATGTAGTTGGCGACGGTGTTATTGCACAAGTTGCTAAACTCATAAAAAATAATTTTAGAATTGAAGATTATGCTTTTAGATACGGAGGGGAAGAGTTTGCAATCGTATTTCAGTCGCAAACAAATACGGATGCACTTAATGCGCTAACTCGTTTACAACAGCGGGTGGCCAGCCATGATTTTGAGCACATACAGCAGTTAACAATTAGTATTGGCTTTTTAAAGCTGCAGAGCGCTGATACCGTTTCAAGCATAGTAAACCAAGCCGACATGGCGTTATATCACTCAAAAAAAACAGGACGGAATAAGGTGACATCATGTTACGAGCTTACGCTCAGCGAACAAGTCAGGGTTTCTCATTAGTATTGAGCTTTTTTGATTGTAAATTTGTGCTAAAATCTGGCTCCTTAAATTGTTGTAGTCAGAGTATTAAGCATGAAATTCGTTCGTTGGTTTTTAGGTTGTATAATTTTATTCTTTAATTTTATATTTACTCCTCGTAGTAAAAAGCGTGCAAGCGACGAGCAAGCCAAGCTTGATCTGCAAACCTCTCATTTTAAACTTTATCAATTTAAAGCATGCCCGTTTTGTGTGAAAGTACGCCGTGCTATTAAGCGCGAAGGCTTGAACATAGAAACACGCGATGCAAAAGACAATGAGCAATATCGACAAGAGTTATTAGAGCAAGGTGGCAAAGTTAAAGTGCCTTGCTTACGTATAGAGCAAAATGGCCAAACTCAATGGCTTTACGAATCTAACGATATTATTGCGTACTTAAATAAAGTAGCTGCTTAAACGTAACCATATAATTTTTATCTCACTTATTTAAAGAGACATTACCATGACAATCCGTACTCGTGTTGCCCCGTCGCCAACAGGTGATCCGCATCTTGGCACAGCTTACATTGCTTTATTTAACTACTGTTTTGCTAAACAGCAAGGCGGCGAGTTTGTGCTTCGTATAGAAGACACCGACCAAGTGCGCAGCACACCAGAATCAGAGCAAGCTATTATGGATAGCCTGCGTTGGTTAGGCCTTGAGTGGGATCATGGCCCTGATGTAGGTGGTGATTTTGGCCCGTACCGTCAGTCTGAACGTAGCGATTTATATAAAAAATACGCGCATCAGTTAGTTGAGCAAGGTAAAGCATTTTACTGTTTTGCAACCAGTGAAGAGCTTGACCAAATGCGCGAAGAGCAAATGGCCGAAGGTCTGCGCCCTAAGTACGATGGTCGTGGTTTGAACCACACCGAAGACGAAATTAAAGCAAACTTAGCTGCAGGTAAGCCTTACGTTATACGTATGAAAATACCAAGCGAAGGCACCTTTAAATTTAACGACTACCTACGCGACGAAATTGAGATCCCGTGGGAAAACGTAGACATGCAAGTGCTATTAAAAGCCGATGGTTTTCCAACGTACTTTTTAGCTAATGTGGTAGACGATCATCACATGCAAATTAGCCATATTTTTCGTGGCGAAGAGTGGATTAACTCAGCACCTAAACTATTAAAACTTTACGAAGATTTTGGTTGGGAAGCGCCGGTACTTGGCCACCTACCATTATTACGTAACCCAGATAAATCAAAGCTTTCTAAGCGTAAAAACCCAACGAGTATTAATTACTATAAAGAAATGGGTTACCTACCAGAAGCCGTGCTCAACTACTTAGGCCGCATGGGGTGGTCAATGCCAGACGAGCGTGAAAAATTCACACTTGATGAAATGATTGAACACTTTGACATGAAGCGTGTATCGCTTGGTGGCCCAGTATTTGACGTAGATAAGTTAAGCTGGTTAAACGGTACGTGGATCCGCGAAAACCTAACCGACGAAGAGCTTGTGAAGCGCTTTGTTGATTGGAAGTTTAACGGTGTCATGCTAGCTAAAGTATTACCAGAAGCTAAAACGCGTATTAACACGCTGTCGGATATGGTTGATTTAGCCGGACACTTTGTTGGCGGTATTCCAACTTACGACCCTGCACTGTTAACAGCGGGCAAAGCTGACGAAAACGTAATACGCCAAGCGCTACAATTTTTTGTATGGCAATTAGAAGGCTTACGTAGCTTTGAAAAGCCAGCTATTTTTGCCATTGCAAAAGAGGTTGCTACATTCCACGAGCTTAAAATTAAAGACTTTTTAGAGCCGATATTTGTAGCAATTACCGGTAAAACGTCATCGACGTCGGTACTTGATGCAATGGAAATTTTGGGCTCTGACCTATCACGTGCGCGTTTACGTGTAGCGCTTGCTCATTTAGGTATTTCTAAAAAGCAGGCTAAAAATATTGAGCGTGCGTACCGCACATATCCAAGTGCATAATGACTAAATGATGCATTTTTAAAAGCCGAGCTTAGTAAATAAGTTCGGCTTTTTTGTTTTTGGGAGCCAGTGTTAAATAGTTCCGGTATTACTGCATTTATTCCAAATCGTAAGCTTGACCCGTACAAGTAACCGAAATGTCGCAATAAGATTGAGGAGTTTCACTACAAGAATTAATAGTAAAGGCATTACCGCCTCTGCGCATTGCATCCGCTTTAAGTGAATCTATGGCACTTGATTTTGCGCGATTATAACTAACGTTACTGCTTTCACCTCGGCCATCTCCATTACAGCTCTCGCCTTCAATTCGACCTAACAATAAAGCACCGCTTTCGTGAGCTTGTTGGTCACTATAAAATTGATGCAGATCTCTTTTATTTACATAAGTACCAATTTCATCAGCTAAAACATCGTTGTTTATATTGGTATGATAGGTAACGCCAGAACACCCTGTTAATGTTGTTATTACACAGGTTAAAGCAAAAATACGCAGCATAATGATCAATCCCTTAGTTATTATTTGTAGGCCCATCAACAAATTATCAATAAAAACAAAAGCAAGCAAAGCAAAAATAAAAGTAAGTTGTATCATTTTGTAAGTGATTCGACCTCTCTTTAATTTTTTTCTGGTAGTATGGGTAAGTTATAAGCAGTTTAAGCAGTGAACAAACTATGTTAAGTCCTTACTTTCAGCAGCACGCTGATTATGTTTCTATTTCTCGTGAGCAAGGGTGTCGTTTCGCAAAATGCGTTGCCGATGATTACAATCCACTTCATGATAAAGATGCCAAAAAGTTTTGCGCGCCAGGAGACTTGCTTTTTTCTTTAGTGTTAGACCGCTATGGTATTAGTGAGCGAATGGAATTTACCTTTGCTGGTATGGTTGACGAAAACACCAAACTTAGCTTCCCTGAAGGGGGGGACGAGTTTGATGTAACCAATGGCGATAAAGTAATTTTAAAGGTAAAACGCGAAGGTAAAACAAGCAAATGCCCAACACTTACTAATAGCTTAATAAAAAACTATGTTGAGTTTTCTGGTACGGCTTTCCCACATGTCATTATTCCACTAATGGGCAAGCAAGAGGTGATGATTAACCCTGCGCGGCCTATGGTTATTTACGAGTCAATGATTATTAACCTCGATAACATTGAGATTAAAGCACCAACGCTTGAATTTGCTGAGCCAAGTTTTGAATACACAGGCAAGCGCGGCAAAATTACCTTACGCTTTAATTTACTAGAAAACGGCGAAAAAGTCGGTTTTGGTGAAAAGCACATGGTGGTGTCGGGTATTCGTGAATACTGCCAAGCAACGGTTGATGATTTAATTGCATTTTATAACGAGCGAAAAGCGACCTTAAAACCGGTTTAACATTAGCATTTAAATGGGGCGCTATTGATAGCGCCTTTTTTATTGCTAAAGCTCAGGTATAATGGCGCTCTTTGTTATTTTAAAGCTAAGCCTATGTCTGCCACATCATTTTCATCACTTAATCTCGATTCGTTATTACTAACAGCGATTGAGCAAAATAATTACACCACGCCTACCGCAATTCAGATTAAAACTATTCCGCCTATTTTAGCGGGCAACGATGTAATGGGCAGCGCGCAAACAGGCACAGGTAAAACAGCAGCCTTTGTATTACCGCTTCTTCATAAGCTTTTAAATACACCAAAAAAAGATGAGCCAGGTATTGCTCGAGTGGTTATTTTAACGCCAACGCGTGAGCTTGCTCAGCAAGTGTTTGCAAGTTTTGAAAAATACGCCCAAGGCAGCAATATTCAGGGCGCTTTAGCGTATGGCGGTGCAAGTATTGGCCCGCAAATTAAAGCACTTAAAACGGCGCAAGTGATAGTTGCAACGCCAGGGCGTTTACTTGATCATATCGTTAAAGGCAGTGTGGTGCTTTCAAGTGTTGATTCATTGGTATTTGATGAAGCCGACCGCATGCTCGACATGGGCTTTATTGATGAAATAAAACGTATTTTGCGCCACATTCCAGGCGATCGCCAAACCTTATTATTCTCAGCTACCTTTGATGACGGCGTGTTTGAGCTAAGTAAAAAGCTACTTAAAAACCCTGAGTTGATTGAAGTAGATAAACGTAACTCGGCTGCCGTTGAAGTCGAACAGGTTATTTACGCTGTTGATGAAGACAGAAAACGCGAGCTGGTATCGCACATGATTGGCATGAAAAATTGGCGCCAAGTACTTATATTCACGCGCACCAAGCAAATGGCCGATAAGCTTGCCA
Organism: Pseudoalteromonas sp. H71; assembly: GCF_001468485.1. Taxonomy (GTDB): domain Bacteria; phylum Pseudomonadota; class Gammaproteobacteria; order Enterobacterales; family Alteromonadaceae; genus Pseudoalteromonas. Next base: position 131,148 of record NZ_LODI01000001.1, on the reverse strand, counting down.
AAGAAATGTGTAAAGACGGTTTAAAAACAGAATCTATTCATGGCGATAAATCGCAAGGCGCGCGCGACCGTGCACTACAAAACTTTAAAGAGGGCACTACACGCGTATTAGTTGCCACTGATGTAGCAGCGCGCGGGCTTGATATTCCTGCGCTTAAATACGTAATAAACTTTGAGCTGCCATACATAGCAGAAGACTACGTACACCGCATAGGCCGCACTGGTCGTGCAGGTGAGCAAGGGCTTGCTATGTCATTAGTTAGTATTGATGAGCAATGGCTACTTGAAGAAATTGAAGTACTGCTTGATACCCGCTTAACACCACAATGGCTTGAAGGTTATGAACCTGATTTAAATAAGCCACCTAAAGATAACCGCAAAAACACCAACAAAGCGCGTAAAGATCGCGATAAAAAACGTATTACAGGAAAAAGGGCTCCAAGCAGGCGCCGTAAATAATAGCCAATAGTATGGGGCTGTTAATGCCCCATTTAGTGATAAAAAATTAGTTTTTAAATAGTATTTAGCAATTTTATACACATCAGCTGCGCTTATTTTAATAGTCACTTTTACATAAAGCGGCTAAATAAGTAAAACCCCCTTTAAATAGGAATACATTGTAAGTGTTTTTTCTTCTTACAAATGTGCATTACTACAGTTTAAATCTATACTTAATCTACGACTAATAAGTTGCTAGAGCGATGAAAGGCATTATTTTTACTGAATTTTTAGAAATGGTCGAGATCACATTTTCACCAGCCGTTGCCGATCAAATTATTGAGCAAAACGAGCTGGATTCTAATGGGGTTTATACCAGTGTCGGTAACTATAACAAGCAGGAGCTTTTAAAGTTAGTAACTTCACTGAGTGGCATTGTTAATATTCCGATTGATGTACTTGTTAAAGAGTACGGGAAATATTTGTTAAAGCGTTTTTTAGTCTACTATCCACAATTTTTTGAAGAGCTCACTACCACATTTGACTTTTTATGTACCATAGATAGGCACGTGCATGTAGAAGTTGAAAAACTATATACCGACGTTGAGTTACCTAGCTTTCAAACCAAACGATTAAGTGATACCCAAATGCGGATGATTTACCATTCGAGTAACCCTTTGCTGTACTTGCTGAAGGGTTAATAGAAGGTGCAGCCGAACATTTTAAGGAAAATATAAGCATAAGCAGCGAGATCAGTGACGATCATCAAGTGGCTACGTTTAACTTAACACTGGTAGGTTAAATATGGATGTAGCCCTTTTACAGCGGAGGTTAGAGCGAGAGCGCTTGGCGCGAAAAGAAGCCAAAAAGCTGCTTGAAGCCAAATCATTACAGCTTTACGAAGCCAATGAGGTGCTTAAAGGTGCGGCTGAAAACTTGGAGCAAGAAGTTGCCAATAGGACCCACGATCTTAAACTTGCTAAACAAGATGCAGAAGCTGCTAATGAGGCTAAATCAGACTTTTTAGCAAACATGAGCCATGAGATTCGCACCCCGATGAATGCCATAATAGGTATGGCTTATTTGGTTTTAGATACTGAACTTTCGGATAAACAGAGAGACTATGTTGAAAAAATTCATTATTCGGCAGAGTCTTTATTAGGGATAATTAATGATATTTTAGACTTTTCAAAGGTCGAAGCGGGTAAAATAGAGCTTGAAAAAAAAGAATTTAATTTTAATACCTTCCTAGAAAATCTTATAAATATTATTAGTACGTTAGCATCACAAAGAAAAATTGAAGTGGTGTTTGATATTGACCCTCTGCTGCCTGATTTCTTTATTGGCGATGCATTAAGGCTTAACCAAGTGCTGTTAAACCTACTTAATAACGCGCTTAAATTTTCGACCCGCGGTAAGGTTATTCTAGCTGTTAAATTAGTTCAAAAAGTAGATAGCTGTTGCAGCGTCGCTTTTTCTATTTCAGATAACGGCATTGGGATGACCCAAGCACAAGTTGACTCACTGTTTAAACCTTTTACTCAGGCTGATGTATCGACAACCCGAAAGTTTGGTGGAACGGGGCTTGGTTTGGTAATAAGCAAAACATTGGTTGAACTAATGCAGGGAGATATTGCAGTAAATAGCAAGTTAAATAAGGGGAGCTGCTTTAGTTTTACTATTCCACTTAATTATTCGACTAAGCAAAGTGAGTTTGATATATCACATATTAGAGCCAAGCGGGCACTTGTTATTGAAAGTTCAGATAGTCAGTTAACATCATTATAAACGCTGCTTTTAGGTTTTGAAGTGAAATTTGATATTGTAAATAACATCAACCAAGTACTAGACCGGTTAAGCGGACTGCAAAATTACGATTTTATATTTATAGATTGGCGAACGTTAAATTTAAATCATGACAGTGCTGCACAGTCTCTTCGTAATGAGCTTAAGTTAAATGCAAAAAACTTATTGTAGTAGCGCCTTGTGAAAATAAAGCACTTAACGAAAGCCTATTAGGGTTTGGTGAAAACACTTATAAAGTACTTATAAAACCAATAATTAAAAGCACATTGCATAACGTGCTTTTACAAATTATGCATATAAAAACACTAAAAAAACCAGAATTATTAGAGAGCTCAAATACACAAAATACACTACAAAAACTGCAATGTTTTCATATTTTATTGGTTGAAGATAACCTACTTAATCAACAAGTAGCAACACAAATACTTCGTAAGAATGGCCTAATTGTTGATATTGCCAATGATGGCTTTGAGGCGTTAGACGCGCTAAAACAAAAAACTTACGATGGGGTGATGATGGATTGCCAAATGCCTAGAATGGATGGCTATACGGCAGCCATAGAAATAAAAAAACAAGCTAAGTTTAAAAACTTACCCATTATTGCAATGACTGCTAATACTAGAGAAACCGATTTATTAAAGGCGCAAGATTGCGGTATGAATGGCTATATTTCAAAACCCATTAAAGTTGAAAGTATGTTTGAGGTAATAGCAAAGTGGGTGTGTATTTAATTTTTGTTTTTAAGTTTTTTTAAGGTTGGTGAGATAATAAAAGCAAGCCTGTAGCTTGCCAAGAAGGGGGGGGGTTGTTTAACTATTAAGCAATTTGTTTTTCAGCTAGGTTGAGTTCCATTGTTGCTTTTAATAAACGGTATAAGTTTATTGATGCGTCAATTTCTTCTTTTCGGTTTGTTAAGCTTTCAATGTTTAAACCTAGTGGCACGTCTAAGTGTGCACAGCTTTTTAAAATTGAATCGAGATTTTCGCGGCAAATACGCACCGATTCACTCAAGGTGTTGTCGGCGTCAAGCATGCGCCATTTAGTCGCCTCTGGTACTGAAATACCTAGCCACTGCATGAACTCTAGGGTTTTTTCACCGCCACATGGTGTAAACGTGAGTATAATACGTTTTGGTGCAACGCCTTGTGCCTTGCAGGTACGCGCGTAACTTGTTATTAAATCAATAGTGGCTTGTGCGTTATAAACTGCTTGCGATATAAAAAACTGACAACCTTGCGTTGTTTTTTCTATTAAGCGTTCGTGTTCATTACGTTTACTTGCATGTCGCTCTGCAATGGTTACGCCTCCTAAAAAGAAGTCATCACTTTGCTTCGCTAATGTTTTATAAGCGTCGGGTAGGCTTAGTTTTATATCACCTACTGACGATGGGCTACCTACTAAAACAACGTTTTTTAAATCAAATTCATTTTTAGTTTCATTTAGCCAATCTTTAAATTCTGCTACACCGCGCTGAGCTACACTTTTATATGTAATTACATCTAGGCGTGATAAATCTTTTAACAACTTACTGTATTCACGCGGATCAACAGTTTGCTTAAATGGAAACGGACGAGCCTGATTAGTACGGCTACTCTCATCTTGAATATCGTAAATAACAACACCGTCGTATTCAATTTCGTGTAAGCGGCCTAATAGTTTTTCTGCAATGGTTTTTAATTGCGCTTCATCAGTGCCTATTTTAGGGGGCGTTGTACCAATAAGATAAACACCTTGATTAGTGTCCTCAATTTTCTCTTGCAGTGATAAAGCCATAATCCTCATTCCAGCTCAATGGTTGATAGAATTAATATAGCAGCCATTTAGACGTCTAGATAGATTTTTTAAGTGAAAGTTTTTCAAGCATCGTGAGGATTATTCATACAAAGATGTTCCTAAATTAAGTGCATGACACAGTTGTTTACATAATAAAGTCGCTGAGGGCTCTTATATTTATTGGCTTTGGGGCATAATTAGCAGTGAAATTGTAAATATTTTGACAACAACTTTGCTCAATTTACTAAAGGACAATTATGAAATTTAAATTATTAGCAACAAGCCTTGCGGTATCACTCGCTTTAACTGGCTGTGCAATGCAAAAAAATGAAATAACGCAAACAGCAAAACAAGAACAAATAAAAAAAGCTGATGACCGTGTTTTTTCACAAGATTACCTTATTAAAGAGCTTGATAATGGCCTTCGAGTCATGGTTGTTAAAACGGATTACCCTGATGTAGTTTCGCTGCAAATACCGGTTTCTGTTGGATCTCGCAACGAAGTTGAGGCGGGCAAGACCGGCTTTGCTCACTTTTTTGAGCATATGGTATTTAAAGGATCTAAAAAATTTCCGCAAGACGAATACACCGCCATATTCAAAAATGCAGGGGTTGATAACCGTGCATACACCACCAACGATTACACTAACTACCATTTAAACTTTTCAAAGCAGCACCTTGATAAAGTACTTGAGATTGAAGCTGATATTTTCCAAAACTTAACCTACACCGAAGAGCAATTTAGAACCGAAGCATTGACGGTAAAAGGTGAGTACTTAAAAAATAACGCCAGCCCGATTCGCAAGTTATTAAGTGCTGTGCGTGCAGAGGCTTTTGAAAAGCATACTTACAAACACACCACAATGGGCTTTTTTGAAGACATAGAAGCCATGCCAGACCAAATGGCTTACGGTAAAGAATTTTTTGATAAATTTTATAAGCCAGAATATGTATCGCTAGTTATTGTGGGTGATGTTGACCCTAAAGCCACTATGGCAATGGTTAAAAAGCACTGGGGTGGTTGGGAAAAAGGCGATTACGTTGCCGATATTAAAGCTGAGCCAAAACAGCAAGCACCTAAATATTTACATGAGCAAAATAAAGCCTTACCAGGGCATTGGTTACTGGTATCGTACAAAGGTGCGCCGTGGGAGCCTGCTAAAAAAGACCGAGCTGCGCTTGATTTAATCTCACAGCTTTATTTTTCAAACAACTCAGATTTATACCAAGAGCTGGTTGTTGATAAACAAATTGCTAGCCAAATGTTTACCTATAATCCAGAAACCAAAGATCCGGGCCTACTGCATGTATTTGTAAAAGTAGAAAACGAAGAAGATTTAGCTAAAGCACGCGATGCAATTAATCGCACTTACGCAAAAGCACGTACAGAATTGGTTGATGCACAAAAATTAAGTGACTTAAAATCTAATCTTAAATATAGCTTTATTAATGGTTTAGATTCGTCGCAAGCAATAGCATCAACGCTTGCGAGTTACATGCATTTTGAGCGCGACCCTGAGGTTATTAACCAGCTTTATAAATCAGCCGACAGCATCACCGCTGAGGATATTAAAGCGGTTGCTAATAAATACTTTGTAGATAACACCCGCACTACAGTGACAATGTCGGCACTTGAGAAAGCACCGGGGTTTGAGCAAGAGGCGAGTTTAAGCGAGGTGGTTGCAAAGCTTGAGCAAGCGCCAGAGGCACCGGCATTTAAAGTGCTTGATAAAACTAATAGCTCGGTGCTGGTTGATGTAAACTTTTTATTCAATACAGGTGCAGCCGCCGAAGGGTAAAAAAGGTGTAGCCGCACTTACCGCCGCTATGCTTGCTCGAGGTGGTTCGCAAAGTACCAGCTACAAGGAAATCCAAAAAGCGCTTTATCCGCTTGCGGGTAGCTTTGGTTACCAAATAGATAAAGAAATGCTGTCGTTCCAGGGGCGTATTCATAAAGATAACGCTGAAACTTGGTATGCACTTATAAGCGAGCAACTACTTAACCCAGGTTTTAGAGACGATGACTTTAAACGCCTTAAAAAAGAAATGATCGACGGTATTAAGTCTGGCTTAAAAGCCTCTAATGATGAAGAGCTAGGTAAAGAAGTACTTTACAGTACGCTTTATAAAGGCCACCCATACGAGAGCTACAACTATGGTGATATTTCAGACTTAGAAGCACTTACTCTTGATGATGTAAAAGCATTTTACAACACAGAGCTTACCCAATCTAAACTAACATTGGGTTTAATTGGCGCTGTGCCTAACGCGCTTAAAGCCGAAATGATGAGCGATTTAGCAACCCTACCTAAAGGCGAGCAAAGCCGTTTAAGTATCCCTGATGCACCAGAACTTAAAGGTCATCATGCTACTATTGTTGAAAAATCGGCGCAATCTACTGCGGTATCGTTTGGTTTCCCTATTGATACTATTCGTAGCAGCGAAGATTGGACAGCACTTTGGCTTGTGCGCTCATACTTTGGTGAGCATCGTAGTTCTAACTCATACTTGTATGAGCGAATTCGTCAAACACGCGGTATGAATTACGGTGATTATTCGTACATAGAATACTTCCCACGTGGTATGTTTCAAACTAAACCAGATGCAAATTTAGGACGCTCTGAGCAAATATTCCAAATTTGGTTGCGCCCGCTGCGCTCTAATAACGATGCACACTTTGCAACGCGTACCGCATTATTTGAGCTAGATAGATTAATTAAAAATGGCATGACCGAAAAAGACTTTGAGGCAACACGTAACTTTTTAATTAACTACGTGCCGCAGCTTGTAGCAAGTCAAAACCGTCAGTTAGGTTATGCATTGGATAGCGAATTTTATAACACAGAATCGTTTGTAAAATACGTGACAAGTAAGCTTGAAAAGCTAACGCTTGGTGATGTGAATCGCGTAATTAAAGATAATCTGCAAACTGATAACGTGCAGTATGTGTTTATTACCGGTGACGGCGAAGACATGAAAAAACGTTTAGCGTCAGAGCAAACCTCGCCAATGGTTTACAACACAGAAAAACCAGCAGAGCTTGTTGCAGAAGATAAAATCATTGCCGATTATAAATTAGCCATTGAGGCTAACAACATCGAAGTAGTAAAAGTGGACAGTGTTTTTAAATAAAACATTAAACGAAAACTACTTGTAGATAATGAAAAGCCCCACATTTGGGGCTTTTTTATAGCATTGAGCCAACCTTTATCCCTAACCCTAAAAGTATTATTGCGCTTGCTATGGCTATTAAAGTAATGTGGCCTCGTCGTTCTTTTGCTTTATATTTCGACATTTTTTGCTACCTTAACTCATTATAAAAAATACAGTGATCATTCCTAATATAAAGCTGATGACTGACGACAATGCTAAAATTGAGGTTATATTTTGTGTGCTTAAAGCTGGATTAACAGTAGAAGAGTTAGTGTCATCTTCAAGTTTAATTAATTCACCTTGACGTACTTCTAATACTGCACATAAAGCCATCGTTGTTTCTTTTGATGCTGCACCTTCTTTCTCTACCCGTTGAATTGTTCGTAAACTAACATCGCAAGCGTCAGCAAGTTGCTGCTGAGTCCAATTTAACTGGCCTCTGAGTGATTTAACAGTTGTAGGATTTAATTGCACGTTAAAGCTTCCCCACAAATAGTTCAATAATGGTTGCAATTGCATAGCCAAACACCGCACCGCCTAGTGCGCAACCAGCAATAAAAAAGAAAGCCTTTTTAGGATCGTCAGGAAGACTGCATTGAATTTGTTTGGCAACGACTTTTGTATCTTTATAAAGTGTGCACTCCATTCGCCCTGTGAGTATGTTGAGCATGTCAAACTTTACTTGGTACTGTGAGCTCTCAAAATCAAAAGAGTGGGTGCTTGTACAATTTATATTGCGCTCTTTACTAAATAAATCATCATTTATAAACACTTCTTCTTTACCGGTAAAGTAACTTCCAAAGCAGGCTATCTGATTATCACCATCTTGAAAGTAAAATTTATAGCCGAGTTTTTTAGTATTTAATATGTCGTTTTTCATCATCGTTATCCTTGTTGAGTTGATGATGCTAATTTAGCGTTTGTTTTTATTTTTTACGCCGTCAGGAGTATGCCAGCAAACAGTTTGGCATATGACACTGTGTATGTCATGTATGTTTAATTACTGATTTTAATATGTTTTATTTACTTTTTGATCTGATTGAAAATTAGTGTTGCTGTCATGTCATTTTTAACTATTGGTTAGGTAAATAAAAAAATTAAAGAAAAGTGCGGATTTATTTTTGTCAAAAAAACGCTAAGTACATATACTTTCTGACAATTATTCTAATAAATCTGAAGGTAAGCGTGCTAGATGATAAATTATTTTTAAAGTTGGTATTGGATACCATGCCAGAACAGGTTGTCGTAATTAATAAAGAAGGAGAAATAGTTTTTATAAATAAGGGATGGCAAAACTTTGGTGAAGAAAATGACTGCTCATGCGGTGCTTGGGAAAAAGAAAATTATTTATTTACCTGTAAAAAAGCAGCAGACAATGGTGACGAAATAGGCTTAAGGGCATTGGAAGGAATTAATGCTGTCATTAACGAGCAGCAAGGCGATTTATATTTAGAATACCCATGTCATAGTGATGATGAAAAACGCTGGTTTATGATGCGTGTTGTACCATTTAAACTTAATACCGATTTTTACTATGTAATTACGCATCAAAATATTACAGAGCGAAAACTCGCTGAAGAAGAAGTTCAGCAACTGGCAAATATTGATGGATTAACCGATATATTTAATCGAGGTTATTTTGATAGCTTTTTAGAGCAAGAGTGGAATAGGTGCAAGCGTTTAAATATGCCCCTTTCATTAGCAATCATTGACTTAGACGATTTTAAATTACTAAACGACACTTATGGTCATCAACAAGGTGATGAGTGTTTAAAGCAAGTTGCGGCAATTCTTGAGCAATATACAAAAAGACCTAGCGATATTTGTGCTCGTTTTGGCGGGGAGGAGTTTGCACTTGTTTATGGCAACACAAGCTCTGAACAAGCAACCACGGTTATTAACGCTATTGTAGAGCAGCTAAAACAGCTTAACATTTGTAACGAACTGTCTTTACCCAGTAAAACACTTACAGTCAGTATTGGTTTGGCAAGTGTTGTTCCTTGTAGTGATTACACGATAGAAAGTATGATTAAAGAGGCTGATGACTTATTGTACAAAGCAAAAGCCACAGGTAAAAACTTATTATGTGTGGCCGATTTAACCGTGGTTGACTAAATGATAAGTTGTTATGAGTTATGCTTTGTTATACCTAATAACCAGAACAAATAACTAAGGCGTTAACACTTAGGCCTTTAAATCCGTTAGACTTGACTAAAGGCTCTTTTTTATATCAATTTAAGGCAGTTCAGTATTATGCGTCATGAAATTTGGCAACAGCTTCGAAGTGAAGCAAATGAAGTCGTCACTCGCGAACCTCTTTTGGCAAGTCACGTGTATTCATGTATTTTGAATCATGAGTGCTTGGGTTCGGCGTTAAGCTTTATTGTTGCTAATAAATTGGCGGATGCAGTTGTATCGGCATTCACTATTCGCGAATTATTCGATCAATCATTTGTAAAATGCGACCGTATGCTGTCTTTTGTTGCAGAAGACATAAAAGCTGTGAAAGATAGAGACCCTGCCGCTGAAACCTACCTCACTGTTATTTTAAACTTAAAGGGTTTTCATGCTATTCAGGCTCACCGATTAGCTAATTGCCTATGGCAACAGAATCGTAAAGAACTAGCGCGCTTTATCCAAAGTCGAACTTCTGAAGTGTTTGGCGTAGATATTCATCCAGCCTGTAAAGTTGGTAAAGGCATCATGTTTGACCACGCAACGGGTATTGTCATCGGTGAAACGGCAGTTATTGAAGATAATGTATCAATACTGCAATCGGTAACGCTTGGTGGTACTGGTAACGAGCAAGGCGACCGTCATCCTAAAATTAGAGCCGGTGTGCTTATTGGTGCAGGTGCTAAGGTGCTGGGTAATATTGAGGTAGGCGAGGGCGCGCGTATTGGCGCAGGGTCAGTCGTTTTAACCGCGGTGCCGCCACATACCACTGCGGTCGGCGTACCGGCTAAAATTATTGGCAGACCGGATTGTCCGTGTCCTGCACAAAGTATGAACCAAAACTTTTTAGCGACACCAGAGCCTGAAAACGAATCCCATACCAGCGCTATGCTTTGACATGTAAGTAGAAAAAAACTTAAGGGAATTAAAATGAACAAGAATAGCTTGTTAACTTTAGGGGTTGGGTTTATTGCTGGTGTAGTTTTGACTTGGGGCTATTTTAACTTAGTCCCAAATGATTTAGAGTCAGCACAGGCACATCAAATTAATACTATTTTGCAAAAAAAACATGCCCAGCAATCTAAAAGCAATGAAGCAACACCAAATAAAGTGATACCAGCTGTTACTGAAGAGGTCGTTAGTTTAGAAAAAAATGAAAATACCACCTCCACCGCTTTAGAACCTCAAGAAATTGATGAGCTCCCCCTAGAAGAACAAGTTACACAACTTAAGCTGCAATTAGCTAAGCAAAAGTCGTTAATGGAAAATGTGGTGAAGCAGTTGCGTGCCCCAAATGATATTGAAGCCGCTTTACAGGCTCAGTTTGATGAACAACAACGTAATGAAGAATGGGCTTATCAAACTGAAACCGCATTGCAGGATTTTTTACTTACCGCAGATTTAACCTCAATGCCTGATATTGTGAGCGCAGAATGTAAGTCATCGGTTTGTAAATTTAAACTAGCAGCGCCAACGGGTAACGATATATTCGATCATACCCATTGGCGAGAGCTTAACGATAAGTTAATGAAGCAAGAGTTTTGGTTACAGTTTAAAAGAACAACCTCCACCTCGAGCGACAGTGAATTAACTCTATTAATGACAACAGAGCTTTAACTGAAAGCGTATTTTATGATGCTGTTGATTTTATTATGCCATCGCCAAGCTCTGTAATTAACACATCGCCTGTTTTAATTTGACCCACCGATTTAACTACTTTCCCCTGTGGCGTTTTAGTGATGCTGTAGCCACGCGCTAGAACATTAAGGGGGCTTACTGAGTCGAGCTTACTTGCTTGTAATGCTAGGCTATTATTGGCTTGCTGTAATTGCTGTTGAATAGCCTGTTTTAACCTTGCTTGTAACTGCGACAGTTGATGCGAAGCCTGCGCTAGCTTTTTATCCGGTGATTGGCGCATTAAGCGCGATGTTAAACTGTTTAGATTACGTTCTTGTTGGTACAAACGCTGCAGCATTGCTTGTTGTAAAGCAATGCTTAGCTCGTCTAATCGTTGCGCTTTTTGATTGAGCTGATTGCGCGGATGGCACAAGTTAAGACGATGCTGTAATTGCGTAGCAAGCGCGCGCTTATCAGCAATATCGTGTTTAAAGGCATTGCTTAAACGGTTAATGAGTTGCGTTACTTTGTTATGTAGCTCTTGCGTGTTAGGGCTTACAAGCTCAGCAGCCGCTGATGGAGTCGCAGCGCGAACATCGGCAACGTAATCGCTGATGGTTGTGTCTATCTCGTGGCCTACCGCACTGACTATGGGTAATTCACTTTGATAAATAGCACGCGCAAGTTGTTCGTGGTTAAAACACCATAAATCTTCAAGTGAACCGCCGCCGCGTCCTAAAATAAGTACGTCTACTTCATTACGTGCATTAGCTAATTCTATTTGATTAATTAAATGCACATGAGCTTCTTTGCCCTGCACCATAGCAGGATAAATGATAACTTCTAATTGCGGCGCACGGCGTTTAAGTACGGTTAAAATATCTTTTATGGCTGCGCCTGTTGCAGAGGTGATTACACCAATACGGTTTATATTTAGCGGTAAAGGCTTTTTATGCGCAGAGCTAAACAGCCCTTCAGCAGCAAGACGCATTTTTAGCGCGTCAAACTCTTGCTTGAGTTGGCCTTCGCCAGCGGGTTCCATATGCTCAACAATAAGCTGGTAATCGCCACGAGGCTCATAAAGTGAGACGCGTGCTCTTACTGTTACTTGTGCGCCGTTTTCTGGGCGGTAACTTTGGCTTCGGTTGTTACCTCGCCACATAGCGGCTTTAATTTGTGCTTTGTCATCTTTTAACGAAAAATACCAATGTCCAGATGCTGGCGCAATAAAATTAGAAATTTCGCCAGTCAGCACTAATGAAGCAAAGCCTTGCTCTAATACTGTTCTGATCTCTCTATTAAGGCGCGAAACGGTATAAACCGTCTGCGAAGGCTTCGAAAACATAAAAAACAACCTAAAACTATTTATGAAGCAAGTTTATCATAAATATTTGCGAAATATTATTTACGAATGCCAACAACGCTGTTAAAATTTGGCCGCAATTCCTTATCTTAGATCCACATGTGAGAAGTTGCCAAAATGCTTAGAATTGCTAAAGAAGCTCTTACCTTTGATGACGTACTTTTAGTACCTAGTCATTCTACTGTTTTGCCACACACGGCAAATATTTCAACTCGCTTAACGCGTGGTATCAAACTTAACTTGCCGCTTATTTCAGCATCTATGGATACTGTTACAGAAGCTCGTTTAGCTATTGCCCTTGCGCAAGAAGGTGGTCTTGGTTTTATTCATAAAAACATGACTATTGAAGAACAAGCGAAAAACGTACGTAAAGTTAAAACCTACGAAGCGGGTATAGTGTCTTACCCGGTAACAGTGACTGCTGATTTAACAATTGCAGATGCTATGGACCTTGCCGAAGAAAAAGGGTTTTCAGGCTTTCCAGTTACCGACCCAGAAAACACCTTAGTAGGCATTGTTACGAGTCGCGATATGCGTTTTGAAACAAAACTTGAACAGCCAATTTCGACTGTTATGACTAAAAAAGAAAAGCTTGTTACCGTTAAGGAAGGCGCAGCTCGCGAAGAAATTTTAGGCTTAATGCATGAGCATCGTATTGAGAAGATTTTAGTGGTTGATGATGCGTTTAAACTTAAAGGCATGATCACAGTAAAAGATTACCAAAAAGCGCAAGATAAACCACATGCATGTAAAGACGAGTTAGGTCGTTTACGCGTAGGTGCTGCTGTAGGTGTTGGCGCCGGTACTGATGAGCGTATTGCTGCATTAGTTGAAGCGGGTGTTGATGTATTACTTATTGATACTTCTCATGGCCACTCTCAAGGCGTAATTGACCGTGTATCGCAAACTCGTCAAGCTTATCCAGATCTTCAAATTGTAGCGGGTAATGTTGCAACTGCTGAAGGAGCAATAGCGCTTGCTGATGCAGGTGTTGATGCAGTAAAAGTAGGTATCGGCCCAGGTTCAATTTGTACAACGCGTATTGTTACTGGTTGTGGTGTACCACAAATTACGGCTATTTCTGATGCAGTTGATGGTTTAAAAGGTCGCGACATTCCAGTAATTGCTGATGGCGGTATTCGTTTCTCAGGTGACATCGTAAAAGCGCTTGTTGCAGGTGCTTCGTGTGTGATGGTGGGCTCAATGCTTGCTGGTACTGAAGAGGCGCCTGGTGAAGTAGAACTATACCAAGGGCGTTACTACAAATCATACCGTGGTATGGGGAGCTTAGGCGCGATGGACCAAAAAGAAGGTTCATCNCGGATCGTTACTTCCAAAAATCAAATGAAGCAGACAAGTTGGTACCTGAAGGTATTGAAGGTCGCGTAGCTTATAAAGGGCCAATTGCGACTATTATTCACCAGCAGGTAGGCGGTCTTCGTAGTGCAATGGGCTTAACGGGTTGTGCAACTATTGAAGAGCTTAATACAAAACCTCAGTTTGTACGTGTTACATCTGCAGGTATGGGTGAGTCGCACGTACATGATGTGCAAATTACCAAAGAAGCACCAAATTACCGCTTAGGTTAAGCGCGTAATTAATAATTTATTGGGCTTGCTTTGCAAGCCCTCTTTTTAGTCGTTTATATAAATACCAATTGCATTAATAAAGTGGTCAATTATTGCGACAGATAAATGGCTCAATAACGAGGCAAAAATTTCGATTTTTAGTTTCTCCTAAATAAGAAGTTTTTAACGTGGTTAGTGAGTTATTTAGCCTGCAAGAATTAGTAATGTTTAATAAAATTGGTATTCAAAGCGGCATTTAGCATTAGCATCTACTTTACGAGATACTCCATGAGCAAAGATATTCACGATTCACGAATTCTCATTTTAGACTTTGGTTCACAATACACGCAATTAATCGCGCGCCGTATACGCGAAATTGGTGTTTACTGTGAGCTGTGGGCATGGGATGTGACTGAAGAGCAAATCCGCGAGTTTAACCCACAAGGTATCATTCTTTCTGGTGGCCCAGAATCAACAACACTTGAAAACAGCCCGCGCGCTCCTGAGTATGTGTTTAATGCAGGCGTTCCTGTATTAGGCATTTGTTACGGTATGCAAACAATGGCAACTCAACTTGGTGGCAGCGTTCACAGCTCTGACAAAAAAGAATTTGGTTACGCGCAAGTTGAAAAGGTCGGCAATTGTGCATTGTTTGATGCAATTGAAGATCATATTACCGATGGCGGCAACGGCGTTTTAGACGTATGGATGAGCCATGGCGATAAAGTTATGGAAGTACCAGCAAGCTTTAGCACAACAGCTAAAACACCAACGTGTCCGCATGCTGCTATGTCTAATGAAGAAAAACGTTTTTACGGCGTACAGTTTCACCCAGAAGTAACGCACACTCATCAAGGGCAACGTTTACTAGAGCGCTTTGCAATTGATATTTGTGGTTGTGAAAAACTGTGGACTCCAGCAAAAATTATTGATGATGCCATTGAGCGTATCAAAGACACTGTTGGCGATGATGAAGTTATTTTAGGCTTATCAGGTGGTGTTGATTCATCGGTTGTGGCTATGCTTATTCATCGTGCTATTGGTGAGCGACTAACCTGTGTATTTGTTGATAACGGGCTGCTTCGTTTAAACGAAGGTCAGCAAGTAATGGATATGTTTGGCAATAAATTTGGCTTAAACATTGTAAAAGTAGATGCTGAAGATCAGTTTTTAAATGATTTAGCTGGTAAATCAGATCCAGAAGATAAACGTAAGGCTATTGGCCACACGTTTATTAATGTATTTGATGAGCAAGCTAAAAAGCTTAAAAACGCAAAATGGTTAGGTCAAGGTACTATTTACCCTGACGTAATTGAATCAGCAGCTTCAGCGACTGGTAAAGCGCACGTTATTAAATCTCACCACAATGTGGGCGGATTACCAGATGACATGAAAATGGGCCTAGTTGAGCCACTTCGTGAGTTATTTAAAGATGAAGTACGTAAAATTGGTTTAGAGCTAGGTTTACCGTACGACATGCTTTACCGCCACCCGTTCCCTGGACCAGGTTTAGGTGTACGTGTACTAGGTGAAATTAAAAAAGAGTACTGTGATTTATTACGCCGTGCTGATGCTATCTTCATTGAAGAGCTACACAAAGCCGAGCTTTACCATAAAGTTAGCCAAGCGTTTACCGTGTTCTTACCGGTTAAATCGGTAGGGGTTATGGGTGATGCACGTAAATACGATTGGGTTGTTTCACTTCGTTGTGTTGAAACTATCGACTTTATGACTGCGCGTTGGTCACATTTACCCTATGAGTTTTTAGGTGTGGTTTCTAACCGTATCATTAACGAGATAGATGGTATTTCACGTGTAGTTTACGATATTTCAGGTAAGCCACCTGCAACTATTGAATGGGAATAACTTACCCTGCATTAAGTTTGGTAAATTAAACTGATAAAAAACGGTGAATTAGCATGCTAATTCACCGTTTTGCTTATTAAAAAAGCAGTTGAACTAAATGTGTGATTTTTCTCTTTACCTTTAGCGAAACTTCTCTATAATTCGTCGTCATTGCAGGGGCGTAGTTCCAATTGGTAGAACAGCGGTCTCCAAAACCGACGGTTGGGAGTTCGAATCTCTCCGCCCCTGCCATTTCTTCTTTACATCGTATTTATTAATTCTTATATTATCTTACTTACTAATTTCATCGAGTCGTTATGCATTCACGGTACGCAGCTGTTTTTGGTATTGAAAACCTCGAACTAAATACTCATTTTTTACCTGCCAGCTCTGAAAATCCTATAAGTAATGTGGAAAATGAATTAACACCTGTTTTATTTGAATCCCTTGAGCTTTCTAGCTCATTACTTGCAGATATTCATCGTGCAGCAGTGCCTGTAGCTATAAATAGCGTGGTTAAAGGTGAGCACATGCAATTAACGGGTGATCAGCTCGAATTACCATCCTCACAACTTAACGCAACCCAAAAACGGGCTTTGTGGGCTTTAATAAGTGAACACCTTGATAAACTTTAAACCTGTAAATAACGATGCTGTAGAGATGCTGATGGCTATCGAAAAGGCATGCCACAGTCATCCTTGGACTTTAAAAACAATGAGTTCATGTATTGGTGGACGTTATTTTAATTTAGCCGCCTTTGATGGTGATGTACTCGTTGGTTTTTACATTGGTGAAAAAGCGGGGCCTGATTTTACGCTTATGGATATATGCGTGACGCCCGAGCATCAAGGTAAGGGGATTGCTAAGCAGCTATTGAGTAAATTTATAGAGCACGGTGAACAGCAAAATGCAGAGAATTTATTTTTAGAAGTACGCGAGTCAAATACACGCGCAATTAAGCTTTATGAGCAGGCCGGATTTATAGAGATGTCGGTACGAAAGAATTATTACCCAAGTGACGATGCAACTAAAAACGGCTTTGAAGATGCCATTTTAATGGGTATGGCATTAAGCTTAGGGTTTATGTGATATTTAGTTGCGTGCAGCTAACGGTTTTATTTTGAGTTAATTGCCTGCTGTATTGCCACTATTACTGAGTTTATAATTTCATCTCTTTGTGATTTATCGTTACTTTTTAGGTTTTCTTCAAGGTCGCCTGCGCTTTTGTAAATAGCATCAAAGTTAAAACATCCTGCGCTGCCTTTAACACTATGTGCTACTGCTTTTAGGCTTTCCCAATCTTGCGTGTGATGCAACGTTTTTATTTGCTTCAAATAATCAGGTAAATTAGCTAAGTAATTATTAGATATTTGCTGAAATTTTTCACTTTTCAACAAATCATCCCACTTATTTTGATTATCTTTTTCAAGATGCAAGTAGCTAACAAGTACGTTTTCGAGCGCATCTTTGTCTATTGGTTTTCCTAGAGCTTTGTCGCAGCCAGCCTCAATATAGGTGCCAATATCGTGATTCATTACGTTTGCGGTAAGCGCAATAATAGGACCGTCGTACGCAGCATGTCGCAGCATTTTAGTGGCTTCAAGCCCACCCATAACAGGCATTTGCATATCCATAATAATTAGCTGATAGTCGTTTACTAGTGCCATTTCTACGGCTTGTGCACCATTATTTGCTATATCAGGCTCAAGCCCCCAAGTTTGCAAAAGCAACTTAATGAGTAACTGATTATCTGGGTTATCTTCGGCTACCAAAATATTTGCGTCAAAGCTGTTAGTAGCAAATGATAAAAGAGGGTCTTTTTCAGGAGTTAATTGTGAATGCTCTTCAAGGAGCTCAAGCGCTGGTGTTTTGCCTGTTAAGTGGCAAGCAGCACTAATAGAAAATTTACTTCCTTCGCCGACTTCGCTTTCTAGTTTTATGTTGCCGCCAAGTAATTGTGCAAGGTTTTTAGATATGCATAATCCTAATCCTGTACCACCAAAGCGTCGCGTGGTTGTCGCATCTGCTTGTTCAAATGGCTTAAATACACGAGAAATTTGATGCTCAGACATACCAATACCGGTATCGGTGATTACAAATTCAATAAGGTTGCTTTTAGCATGATAATGTACACAAATAGTGACATGCCCTTGCTCTGTAAATTTAACAGCGTTGTTTGCTACATTGATTAAAATTTGCTTTAAGCGTGTTACATCCGTGTATATAGTTTGCGGTATTGGTAAGTCAAAAATAATATTAAGTTCTAAACGCTTTTCTTGAGCCAACGGCGTTATGATTGATTCAATATCATGAATTAACTGTACAACGCTCACTGAGGTTTGCTCGACAGCTAACTTTTCAGCCTCAATTTTAGATAAATCCAAAATATTGTTAATTAGTTCAAGTAAGTGCTTTGAATTTCGTAAAATAGTACTTAAATGTTGTTTGTCGTTTACTATTTTATCGTTATGTAGCAACTGCTCCGTAAAGCCCATAATAGCGGTGAGAGGGGTTCGAATTTCATGGCTCATGTTTGCTAAAAAACGGCTTTTAAGTTGGTTAGCTTGCTCTGCTTGAGTAATAGCGAGTTCAAGTTGGCTGTTCATTGACTCAAGCGCTTGAGTTCGGCTTTCTACCTTGTCTTCTAGATGGTGTTTGTA
This sequence comes from Pseudoalteromonas sp. H71, assembly GCF_001468485.1. Taxonomy (GTDB): domain Bacteria; phylum Pseudomonadota; class Gammaproteobacteria; order Enterobacterales; family Alteromonadaceae; genus Pseudoalteromonas. The sequence goes on along the minus strand of NZ_LODI01000001.1, from coordinate 112,751 downwards.
TTCTTCGAGCTGTTGCTGATAATGCCTAATTTGATTAACCATGTGATTAAAGTCGTTAAACAATATTCCCACTTCGTCATCGGTATGAGCAGGTAAGCTTACCGCTAAGTCTCCGTCACCGACTCTGTGGCTGGCTGCACCTAATAGCTCTATTGGGTTTAACAATAAGTTACGTACAACAACAAATATTAAAATGGGTAACGAGATCACTGAAATAATAACAATCAGACCTGTAATTAAACTAATTGCCTTGCCCGACTGGTGAAGCACCGCTTTGGGGATCGTTGATACGTAATAGTAACCACCGCTCATTTGTACGGCAAAAATCATACGTTCTATTTTATCTATACTCGACAGCTCAATAGTAGAAAGTGTGCCGATGTCAGCTAAATCATGAACCTTGTTAAGTTCGTATTCGCTAATATATTGGCCACGTAAATTATAGTTAGAGCTAAATAATATTTTACCGTCTTTGGTCAGTAACAAATTAAGCGTGTTGTTATAGGGCGCTTCTAAAATACTGGTATTTAAAATTGAAGGTTCAACATTTACAACAATAAAGCCCAGTTGTTGAGGACGCTTTAGGTAATAACCCACGCTGTCGATTCGCTGAACAAAATATAAGCTAGTGGTGCCGTCGGGTTTTTGAACCATAAACTGCTGTTGGCTTAAATTACTTTGTATAACCTGATTAAAAAAGGGGTAGTTTTTAGGCGCTATCGTTAAATTATTTGAATGATAGGCGTCACTTTTACCGCTAGCCGACACTAAATTTATGCTAATAATATCAGGGTAGGCTTCATTATAACTGGCAAATACATCCATTAGAGCGCCAAGCCTACGTGTATAATTTCCGTCTGAAAGGGCGTCATTGGCTAAAAAGTCGTTAAGTACCGGAGAACGAGAAAGTAACTTAGTCGTAGAGTGAAAAGAGTCTATATAGTTAAACGCTTTTTGTTGCTGCTGCTCAACAAAGCGGCTCATGATCAAATCAGCTTGTTTTTGAGTTGAGTTCGTTACATTAGTTAACGTAAAGCCACCTAAAAATAGCAGGGGCAATATAACAAGCGGGGTTATATACCATAATAATCTAATGCTTAACTTACTGGTTTTCATTAACTAACTAATATCCTTTACGCAATCTTTTTATAGTATGCGTTACAAGTTTATTAAACAAGCCTACGATTTGCTCATCGTTAAAATATACACTTTAATTAGAGATATACGCTCCAATAAACAGAGGTTTTAATTACTTAATTAGTCGATAGTTTGTATTTAGGCAGTGTCTTTTTACAAACAAAATGGCTTAAGCTTAAATATTAATAAAAAAGATCAGTTAATAACTAACCATTGATTGTTTAAAGGGTCAAGATCAGCGAAAATAGTCTTCAATTACGATTAACATAACGGATCGCAAATGAGGCGCTAATTTGCTCTTTGTTTTGGTGTGTTGAGGTTTCGAGGTTTAGTTATTTTAGCCTTTAAACGTCTGCACACTTCATAGTGACATTATCCGTATTTAAACTATAAGAACTTTTTAATGGCAGACCAAAATCTCCTTAGCGAAATAAGTAAACGACGTACCTTCGCAATCATCTCGCATCCGGATGCGGGTAAAACCACCATCACCGAAAAAGTACTATTGTTCGGACAAGCGATTCAAAAAGCCGGCACTGTAAAAGGCCGTGGCTCTAATCAGCATGCAAAGTCTGATTGGATGGAAATGGAAAAAGAGCGTGGTATATCGGTTACGACCTCTGTAATGCAATTTCCGTATAACAATGCGCTGGTTAATTTACTTGATACTCCTGGACACGAAGACTTTTCAGAAGATACTTACCGTACGCTGACTGCGGTAGATTCGTGCTTAATGGTTATTGATGCCGCAAAAGGTGTAGAAGAACGTACTCGTAAACTGATGGAAGTTACGCGCCTACGTACTACCCCTATTGTTACCTTTATGAATAAGTGTGACCGTGATATTCGTGACCCAATGGAGCTCCTTGATGAAGTAGAAACAGAGCTAAACATTGCCTGTGCGCCTATTACGTGGCCAATTGGTTGTGGTAAAGAGTTTAAAGGTGTTTACCATATTCATAACGACGAAGCGGTTTTATATAAAACAGGCCAAGGCCATACTATTCAAGAAGTACGTACAGTAAAAGGCCTTGATAACCCAGAGCTTGATACTGCTATTGGTGAAGAACTCGCTGAGCAACTACGTGAAGAGTTAGAGCTTGTAATTGGTGCTTCAAACGAATTTGATCTTGAACTATTTTTAGCGGGTGAACTTTCGCCAGTGTACTTTGGTACAGCCCTAGGTAACTTTGGTGTTGACCACGTGCTTGATGGTTTAACGCAGTGGGCGCCTACGCCATTACCGCGTGAAACAGAAGACCGCCAAGTCGTCGCATCAGAAGAAAACTTTACTGGTTTTGTGTTTAAAATTCAGGCCAACATGGACCCTAAACACCGTGACCGTATTGCCTTTATGCGTATTGTGTCGGGTAAATACAGCCAAGGCATGAAAATGAACCATGTACGCCTTGGTAAACAGGTCAGTATTTCTGATGCGGTAACGTTTATGGCGGGCGATCGTGAGCGTGCAGCAGATGCATTCGCGGGCGACATTATAGGCCTACATAACCACGGTACAATTCAAATTGGCGATACCTTTACGCAAGGCGAAAAGCTTAAATTTAGCGGTATTCCTAACTTTGCGCCTGAACTGTTTCGTCGCATTCGTTTGCGCGATCCGCTTAAGCAAAAGCAGCTATTAAAAGGTTTAGTGCAGCTTTCTGAAGAAGGTGCAGTACAAGTATTTAGACCGCTGATTAATAACGACTTAATTGTAGGCGCGGTAGGTGTACTACAGTTTGATGTAGTTGTAGCGCGCTTAAAAGCTGAGTACAACGTAGATGCTATTTACGAAGGTGTAAACGTCAATACAGCGCGCTGGGTAAGCTCAACTGACGTTAAAAAGTTTGAAGAGTTTAAACGTAAGTGCGAAAGCAACTTAGCACTTGATGGTGGCGATAACCTAACTTACATAGCACCGAGCCGTGTAAACCTTAATTTATCAACAGAGCGTTACCCAGAAGTAACCTTTAACCATACGCGCGAAAACTAAAATCAACTGACTACAGTCAACTGAAAGCCTGCTTAGGCGGGCTTACAAAGGTAAATAATATAATGAACATTCGTACTATTTTAGTAGAAAAAGCCATTGCAGCTATGACCGCAGCAGGCCTACCTGAAGATACAAACCCAGCGGTTACACAAAGCACACGCCCACAGTTTGGTGATTACCAAATTAATGGTGCAATGGGCGCCGCTAAAAAAATGAAAAGCAACCCACGTGAGCTTGCGAAAAAAATTATTGATAACCTAGATGTAAGCGACATTGCTGAAAAAACAGAAATTGCTGGCCCTGGTTTTATAAATATTCATTTAAAGCCTGAGTTTTTAGCCAAAAGCGTAGAAGCGGCTAACAGAGATGCAAAGCTTGCCGTAAACGAGCACGCTAACCCGCAAACTGTTGTGGTAGATTACTCATCGCCAAACCTTGCAAAAGAAATGCACGTAGGCCATTTACGTTCAACCATTATTGGTGATGCCATTGTACGCGCACTAGAATTTAGAGGCGATAAAGTCATTCGTCAAAACCACATGGGCGATTGGGGCACACAATTTGGTATGCTGATTGCGCATTTAGAAGATCAAATTAGCCAAGGCGTAGACTTAGAGTCGGTAGCGCTTGCTGATTTAGAAACGTTTTACCGCGACGCTAAAAAACGCTTTGACGATGAAGAAGGCTTTGCAGATAAAGCCCGTGATTACGTCGTTAAACTACAAGGCGGCGATGCGCACTGTGAAAAGCTATGGAAGCTATTTATAGCAACCTCTGTTAAGCACTCTGAAGAAGTTTACAAACGTCTAAATGTAACGCTTACTCAAGCTGATATTATGGCTGAAAGTGCCTACAACAGCGAGCTTAACGATATTATTAGCTTATTAAAAGATAAAAACATTGCAGTAGAGTCGCAAGGCGCACAAGTGGTGTTTTTAGATCAGCTTGCAAATAAAGACGGCGAGCCATCTGCGTTTATCGTGCAAAAATCAGGCGGTGGCTTTTTATATGCAACCACCGATTTAGCCGCGTGTGATTACCGCTCAAATAAATTGGGTGCTGAACGTATTTTAATATTTGTTGATGCGCGCCAGAGCCTTCACTTTAACCAAGTAGAGCTTACAGCACGTAAAGCAGGCCTTTTACGCGATGAAACAAGCTACGAGTTTTGCCCGTTTGGCACCATGATGGGCGCCAAATTGCGCGTAAAGTAGGTATTGGCGCAGTTAAATATGCTGATCTTTCTAAGCACCGTACCAGTGATTACATATTTAACTGGGACAGCATGTTANGCGCCAGAGCCTTCACTTTAACCAAGTAGAGCTTACAGCACGTAAAGCAGGCCTTTTACGCGATGAAACAAGCTACGAGTTTTGCCCGTTTGGCATCATGATCGCAGCGAAATTGCGCGTAAAGTAGGTATTGGCGCAGTTAAATATGCTGATCTTTCTAAGCACCGTACCAGTGATTACATATTTAACTGGGACAGCATGTTAAGCTTTGAAGGCGCTACAGCACCTTACTTACAATATGCTTATACTCGCGTACGTAGTATTTTCCGTAAATCAGGTGTCGATGCCGCTTCGCTAAATGCTGATGTAGCCATCGCTGAGCCGCAAGAAAAAGCACTCGCACTTAAACTACTTCAGCTTGAAGAAGTGCTTGATTTAATGATCTCTGAGGCCACTCCGCACGTATTATGTGGTTACTTATACGAGCTAGCCAGCTTATACATGACATTCTACGAAGCTTGCCCAGTACTTAAAGAAGGCGTAGAGCCAAGCGTTCGTGACAGCCGTTTAGTGTTGTGTAATTTGGTGGCAGATACGTTAAAAATAGGATTGGATTTGTTAGGCATTGAAGTTATGGAGCAAATGTAATCACCGTCGTATTTTAACCTAATACTGCGTTATCCACCCCGACTTACCCTAATTACATACAAACCGTATGCTCATAGGGATAAGTAGGGTTGGATGCCTTGTCTTAGGCTAAGCTACTTAGGTGAACGTCTGCTGTGTGAAGTTCACTTTATCAGCACTTCTACACTTGCAGGTGATTTTAGGCTTTACTTGACGAGCTCTTGTAAGTTAATCAATTTTGTAGCTGATAGCTGATAGCTGATAGCACCGTAGGTTGGGTAGAGTGAAACGAAACCCAACACTAAACTAACATTAAACAAAACACTTTTATTTTTGTTCTTATAACGATTAATTGCCTGACCTTACTTACCCACATACGCTTTAATAAACAGAGAAGGATTTGTTTATGAAACTCGAAGATATCCGCCGTGAATACCTACAAGACGCGCTAAGCGAAGATACGTTGCAAGATGACCCATTTAAACAATTTGAAACGTGGCTTGAGCATGCAGTGGATAGTAATATTCCAGACCCAACGGCCATGGTTGTGGCAACGGTTGATGAAACAGGGCAGCCTTCGCAGCGTATTGTGCTGTTAAAACACCTTGATGATAATGGGTTTGTGTTTTTTACTAATACGGGCTCTCGTAAAGCACAAGAGCTAAAAAGTAATAATAAAATATCGTTGCATTTTCCGTGGCACCACATGGAGCGCCAAGTAATTGTGTACGGCGAGGCTAAACCGCTGCCTACATCTGCCGTGGCAAAATACTTTTTATCGCGCCCTAAAGAAAGCCAATTAGCCGCATGGGCTTCAGCACAAAGCAGGCCCGTGTCGTCGCGAAAAGTACTTATGGAAACCTTTGCGAATATGAAAAGCAAGTTTGCCAAAGGTGAAATCCCATTGCCAGACTTTTGGGGGGGGTACTGTGTAGTGCCTACTAAAATTGAGTTTTGGCAAGGCGGCGCTCACCGTCTACACGACCGCTTTATGTACCAGCGCCAGGATGATAATAGCTGGCAAATAACACGCTTAAACCCTTAAGCGGTTTACGCTATGAAATTTATAGACTCCCACTGCCACCTTGATTTTACTGAGTTTGACGCAGAGCGCGAATCACTTATAAAAGCGTGTGTGGCAAAGGGCGTTGAGCGCTTTATTGTGCCAGGTATTAGTTTGGCGCAATCTAAACAGTTAATTGAGTTTAAAAGTAAATACCCACACTTGCATATAGCCGCAGGGCTTCATCCTTACTTTTTAGCTGATCATAAAGAGTCTCATCTTGCGCAGCTGTTTGATTTTGCAAAAGCAAACATTAACCAGCTGGTGGCAATAGGTGAGTGTGGGCTTGATAGAAGCATTGAAGCCCTTACAAAGCAAACGTGGTTATTTGAGCAGCAAATAACGATTGCTAATGAGCTAAATTTGCCACTTATTATCCACCATAGGCAAAGCCATGATTTAATTGCGCAATCGTTTAAACGTTGTAAACCAAAATATGGTGGGGTGATACATGCGTTTTCGGGGTCACTACAGCAAGCGCACTATTATATTAAACAGGGCTTTAAACTAGGTGTAGGTGGGATTATAACTTACGAGCGCGCATTAAAAACCCGTAATGTTATTGCTCAAATTGAGCCACAACATTTAGTGCTCGAAACCGACTCGCCCTCAATGCCACTGAGTGGGCATCAAGGTGAAATTAATACGCCGCTACACATTCCAAATGTGTTCAACGTACTATGTGGTTTAAAACAAATTAGTGATAAAAAGGCACTTGCTAAAGCGCTTTATAAATCTTGCTCAGAGGTTTTTTGCATATAGCGGTTTACCTGCCAACGTTTTAAACCACGCCCTAATTGCCATGTAAAAATACACGCAATAACCAGCATTAATAAAACTTGCCTACCTAAATCGTGAAAATGACTGTGGCTGTTCGATATAGCTGCACGCGTTAGATACGTTACAGACACAAAGCCAATAGGACGGTCATCATCACTTATAACAGGCTCTACAAAAGGGGTTTTTAGTTTACTTATTCCTGGAGTCGACTCTGGAAGTTGACCTAAAATGTGGTGCGACTGCCAATTATCGCTACTGGCAACTAAAATGCCTTGATGATCATAAATGGTAGCCGAAAGTACAAATTCGTCTTTAGCTATATCGTTACATATCGCATTTAGTTCGGGTTTGTTTTTTTCTATCAGTGGCGTTTTAACATTTAATGCCATAAATTGGGTTAAACTTTTTGCCGTGTTATCGGCGCTATCGTACAACAATTGATGACTTTGAAAGCTACTATTTACACCAACCCAGCTAAGCAATACAAAACAGCCCGCAGCTAGCAATAACCGCAAGAGTCGCTTTTTTTGTGATGCTGATATTGGATTTTTTAGATGGTTATTTTTCATAGTCACCGTATATGCTGCTGACAGAATTTTGATTTGATGTTACAACTACTACTATAACCTTAAACTGACCCTGATGGCGAATTTAGCACTATTTTCATCAACTTTTTTAAATCAGGTAAATAAAAATAAACACGGAGATCCCATGTCGCAAATCAGCATGGCACAGCTTATTTCACAGCAATCATTATCAATGTTAACGCTTAACCAATGGTTTGCTCATAAAAATGGGGTTTTTACGCTGTTTGACGGTGTACCAAATACACAAGACGGGTTATTTAGCATTGCGTTTGCAGGTGATTTTAATGCAACGAGTATAGATACATTCATTCAGTTTTTAGCTCACCATGGGCAAACGGTTACTGCGCTTTGCAAATACCAACCTGATTTAGGGTTATCACCAGCACTGTGCTTTTATACCCAAAATACAATGCAATCTATCAACCCACTAACGCTTAAAGCGTTTTCAGAAACACTAGAATGTCAACTAGTACAAATTAATACCCCGCCTAACTTATACGAGCCAGGCTTGCTAGTGATGGATATGGATTCAACAGCGATTACTATTGAATGCATCGATGAAATAGCGCGCTTAGCAAATGTTTATGATGATGTAGCATCCGTAACTGCACTTGCCATGGCGGGTAAACTTGATTTTAGTGAAAGCTTAAATCAACGAGTCGCTAAGCTTAAAGGTATTGAAAAAAGCCTTATAGATGAGTTAAAAAGTACCTTACCACTTATGCCAGGCATAAAAGCTTTATGCCAAGTATTAAAACATCACAATTGGTATTTAGCTATTGCCTCTGGTGGTTTTGTACCATTTGCAGAGCGTGTTCAGCAGCTTATTGATTTAGACGAAGTACATGCAAATGTGCTTGAATTCGAAGACGATAAGCTAACAGGTAAAGTGTTAGGTACTATTGTAGATGCACAGCAAAAGGCAATTATTTTAGAGTCCTTGCAGGCTAAGTTAGGTCTCAAAACAACACAAACCGTGGCGATTGGCGATGGCGCTAACGACCTTGTTATGATGGCAAAAGCTGGCCTTGGTGTTGCAGTGCATGGTAAACCTAAGGTTGTTGAACAAGCGCAAGCCGCTATTTGTAAAGGCTCGTTATTACAGTTACTTTATATGTTAGCTATTCCGCTAGGTAAAAAGTAATAGTGACTGTTAAACCGCTTAGCGAGAGCGGTTTAACCAAATCAGTTTCCTGCGTCCCATTTGGTCAACCTTTTGTTGATCGAACTCAAAATGGCTCAACGCTTCTTCGGTAATATCAACCACATCACCTACACCTGTTACAGACCATAAAGCTTCTTCTAACTCTTTGGCTTTATGCAGAGCGTATTGGCTAACATAGCTAAGCTCGTTAGAGAGGTAGTCTGTATCTGGGCGACCGGTACGTGAAATATATAAACGCATAACAAATATAATTTCGGATTTAATCCCTTTGCTAATTTGTTCGTTAAAACTGCTGTAATCTTCACCGAGTATGCACTGACTTTGGATTGCATCGGTGGCTTTATCTTTACGGGGATCAAAATTGATTGCGAGAGTAAACGCAAGCGGTGGGTCTTGCCTGCTGCGATCTTTTATATTTGGCGTGATCACATTTAAAATTTGCTCGTCTGTTAATATACTCGATACATCTGTTTTATTACTAAGTAAGCCAAAGTTTTGCAAAAGTACATGCAGCGGGTTTGAATAAAGACCGTAGCCAATTGCGCCCACTTTAAAATGTGCCGCTTCTTTATGTAAATACAGCGGGAATTGGCAAACACTTTTAGTGACCATGTTTCTTAATGCGGTTGAAAGCCCTTCTATTTTAGGCGCTTCTTCGCTTACTTTTAATTTATTTTTGTTATTTTCAATTAACTGCGTAAAAAAGCTAACGCCTGCATGAGGTAAATCAGCCACTCTATTTGCTTTTAAATTAACGGTGGTCAGTGATTTACTAATGGCCATAACTTCATACTTGAGCTCGCCCAATTTATGTTTTTTAGTTATTTTTTGTAACTCAGGAAATGTTAAAAGGACGATATCGCCTTTTTTAAAGTTAACAGGCTGATCGCACTCTAGCTGCAGTCCCATAACTGAAAAGTCACGAGTATGCCCGTTAAGCACCGTATCATTTATATGCAATTTGACGTCGGTTTTATATAAATAACGCTTATGAGAACGTAAATTTACATACTCGAGCGCAACAATGTCTAAATAGGGAGCTGTTTTATGCTTTGCATGACCAAAAAGCTTGAGCTGATTAACAAGTGCCTTATCGTAAGTTCGCGCTTTATAATGAGCTTGCTCAACACTGTTACCTATACTGGTTAGCACCACAATATATTTTACGTCTTTTACTAGTCCTTCAACACGTGGGGAGGGCGGCTTATTGAGTTTTTCAATATTACTGCCCGCAGAGTTAGGCAGTGAAAGCGGTATGTATGCATCATCAGGATGACTTGGCATTATTTGAATTTTAAAACACTGCCAGCTTTCTTTTTGGCTACCAAATCCCAAGAATAAATCACGAAGTTTTGGATTTTTATTAAGTTCGGTTCGTGTTGCAGAGTAAAAATAAACTTTACCTGATGAAACATGAGTAAATGTATACAGGTAATCTTCTTTTACTGCGGTTGTTTGTGTTAATAGTTCCGACACACGTTTGTGGTTAAGTATGTTATGTAAACAAGGTACACTTTTTTCATCGGTAAAATAACGTTGAATAAAAATATTGTTTTCGGTGGTTAAGCTTAAGCTAGGATAATACAGGTCATCTTTTTTACTTAAAAACACATACAACGAAGTAACGCGAGGTATGTAATATTGCTCATACCCCTTAGATACAACGGCATCAAGCGTGTTATCTAAATTAACTTTGTAGCGGCGTTTATTTCCGTGGATAAAGCTTTCTAAAAAGTTATCAAAGGCTGCATTATTCTCAACATAAGTTCGCTTTAAGCGAATATGGTTGAATTCACGTGAAATATTCTCAACGGCAACCACTTCATATTGAATACCATTTTTTAAGCCTAGTTCAAAGTCTTGTTCTAAGCCCACCAAACGCATTGCTATTAGTTGGCCTTTTCTAATTATATTTCGCTTTGCAAGCTTAATTTTACAGCCACTCAAAGAGATATCAGAGGTACTTGCCTTAATATTTTTGTTATCGTTATATTCAATTGTTACTTTAATTGAATAATTCATTCTTTCTTCTGCGCGGCTTTCGTAAGATGCAAACTTTATTACATTGGTATTTAGTAAATCTTCTTGCTCTTGCTTATTCCCTTTTTCGGCGGCTTCTTTTTGCATTACACGGTGATTATTTTCCGTATTCATAACCGCTTCATAGACAGCAAGCGTGTATTCGCCATGCTGTTTTAGAGCATTTTCAAACACTTCAATAGCCGTTTCATCCATAAAGTGCTGTTTACCGTTGTGTTCGTAAGGTTTTACTTGCCCTGTAACTAAACCACGTAGATCGATAAAGCGCGCAACAGGCTGAGAAAGGCGCGACATTTCCATTTTAATCAAAAACTGCTCAGGCTTTGTAAGCTCTGCTGTTTTTGATTTAAAAATTAGGTCAAACTTAGCGTTGCCTAAATATTGTTTTAGCTCATTCACGAGGGACTCGTGTTTGAGCATGATGTCATCAGCCATTTATAAAACCATCACCGTCTCTTTGAAAAGTAGGTATACTATTAAATCCATTTATTAGAAATTCAATAAACGTAAATCATGCTATGTTATTAATATAGGTACGATTTTTTGAGTAACTACAATTTAGTCTTTGTTATTATGTGTTATGCGCCATTTTATTGGCAAGTTACTTTTATTCAATTTTAAAGCAAAAACTGTGCCCTAAGATATATAAAAGCAAAACAGTTAATTAGGTAATGATTGTGGCTTAAGAAATTTCCACAGGCAAGCTATGTTGCTATGTAAATAGGTGAAATGGCAAAATAACAACAAAACAATACGTATTTTTAAATTCAATGATTAATAAATAAGGTTATTAATGGCTAAAGCGGCAAAAGTAGAGTTTGTTTGTACAGAGTGTGGCATGAATTACCAACGTTGGCAGGGACAATGTCGCTGCGGTGCTTGGAACACATTAGCTGAATTTAAACCCTCAGCAGGGCAAAGCAAAAAAACTGCAGCAAGAGCAAGTGTTGGCGGCTATGCCGGCGGAGTTGGTGGTGGTTCTAAAAAAATTAATGATATTGCGACCGTTGAAGCCGAAAAACAACTCACTGATATAGGCGAGCTGGATCGAGTGTTAAGTGGTGGTGTTACTACGGGCTCGGTAAATATTATTTCGGGCGATCCGGGTGCGGGTAAAACAACGCTTTTATCTGACTTAGTCGCAAGAATGTCAAAGCGTATGCCATCTCTATACTGTACAGCAGAAGAGTCTTTGTCGCAGTTTAAAAATCGCGTTAACCGCTTAAAGCTAGACTATGACGCCGACGAGCTTTATTTACTCTCAGAAACTAGCGTTGAAACCATTATTGAAGAGCTCGATAAAAATAAAATTAAGTTTGCAGTTATTGACTCTATTCAGGCTGTTGTTACCGATACAGCAAATGGTAGTCCGGGCTCACCTTCACAAGTTAAAAGCGCAGCTCAAGCGCTTACCCAGTATTGTAAGCAAAATGACGTGACTATGTTTATTATTGCTCATGTGAATAAAAACAATGAAATAGCAGGCCCGCAAACCTTAGTACACATTGTTGACGCGCTATTACACATAGACACTAATGATGGACAAATTCGTACCTTACGTGCCAATAAAAACCGTTTTGGTGATATTGATACGGTCGGTATTTTTAAAATGTGTGAACGCGGAATGTTAAGTGTAGACAACCCAAGTGAGATATTTTTGTCGGGGTCGACAACTGACTCTCCGGGTTCGTCTATTACCTGTATCCGTAAAGGTAATCGTAATTTATTACTAGAAATACAATGCTTAACAACAGAAACCGAAGCTGAATTTCCACAGCGCGTCTGTGTGGGTTTAAATATGAACCGAATAAAAATGCTTACCGGTATTTTACGCAAGCATACAAAAACTAAAATATTTCATGACACCTTTTTTAATATTGTAGGTGGTTTAAAAATTGATGAGTCAGAAACTTGCATCGATTTAGCGCTCGTTACCGCACTGCTTAGTAGCTTGAATGAATTTGTTGTACCACGCACAACGTGTATTATGGGCGAGCTTAGCTTAAATGGCGATGTCCGCCCAATAGACAGCGGTGTACCTCGAGTCAAAGAAGCTGCGCAGCATGGCTTTACAGAAATATTTATCCCGTTTCGTAATTACCATAAATCAATGGAAGGCTTAGGCGCTAAAATAACTCCAGTAAAAACGGTACATGAGTTATTGAGCCTAATTAATTAACGCTTACAGCGGTTGCTATGCAATGTTACTCTTAAGCAAGTACAATTTTTATAAAAAATAAAATAAGGAAATAACATGAAAAAATTAATAATAGCAGCAGCGATTATTGCCGCAGGTGTTGGCGGCGTTAGCTATGCTAACTATGTTGCAACCCAAGAGGTTCGTGCTGAAGTAGACAAGCAGCTGGCCATGGTGAGTGAGCAAACGGGTGCAACATTTAAATATGCTGGCTTATCAGCAAGTGTTATTTCAAAAACTGTTGAAATTACAAACATGGAAGTAATAAGCCCTGAGGGCGAGAGTGTTGCCAACGTTCAAAGTATTGAAGTTAAAGGCTACGAAACTGATAAAATTTCACCGCATACATCGCTTGATGTAAAAAATCTGACACTGAGTAAAGACTTTATTGCCACACTGCCAGCTGACACAAACGCAATATTAGCGTCAGCAAGTTACAACCTGCATTCATCTTTAGATTATAATGAAGAGTCGGGTGAGAGCGATATGGTTGTTAAGCTCAATGCTAAAGATGTGATTAGTTTTAATATGGATATAGGATTAGCTAATTCTAAACCGCTTATGGATACGTCGCTTGCTATGAGCAAAGAGCAAAAGCAAGCGGGCGATACCCCTCTAACTTATGAGCAGCAGCTGCAACAACAAACACGTATGATGCAAGCAATGAGCAAACTTGAACCACGTAACGCAAGCTTTGTCATAAATAACCAAGGTAAACTTAAAGAGTTATTAGAAAGTGAGCTTTCAAAGCAAGGTATGACTATTGAGCAAATGCAAACAATGCTAGCCCAGCAGTTAGAGCAAGCACCTATTACTGAAGAAATTGCTAGTGCGTTAACAAGCTTTGCCAGCGGTTTAAATTCGTTAACTGTTTCAGCAAAGCTACCTGAAGGCCAAACTATGATGGAAGTTAACCAGCAATTAATGATGCTAGCTGGTAAGCCAGAAGAACTGGTTAAGTTTATAAATTTAGAAGTTAAGGGCGACTAATCACGATAAGTTGTTAAATCATAATTTAAAAAGCCGCACTTGTTTAATCAAATGCGGCTTTTATTATAGATAATGTTTAGTGAAGAATACGCGCTCTAATTGTTCCCTCAACCGCACTTAGCTCTTTTAGTGCTACTTCAGAGTGGTCGGTATCAACGTCAATAACCACATAGCCAATTGCTTCATCAGTTTGTAAGTACTGAGCCGCTATATTGATACCGTGCTGCGCAAACGCTTGGTTAATTTGCGTAAGTACACCAGGGCGGTTGTGATGAACGTGTAATAAGCGGCTGCGGTTAGCAAGCTCTGGCAGAGATACCTCAGGGAAGTTAACAGCCGTAATTGTTGAGCCGTTATCTGAATATTTAGCTAATTTACCTGCCACTTCAATACCAATATTTTCTTGAGCTTCTTGAGTTGAACCACCAATATGCGGGGTTAAAATAACGTTATCGAAGTCGCGTAGTGGCGAGATAAATTCTTCATCGTTAGATTTAGGTTCAACAGGGAAAACATCGATTGCTGCACCGCTTAGCTTTTTCTCAGTAAGTGCTTCTGCAAGGGCGTCAATATCAACTACCGTGCCGCGCGAGGCGTTAATTAAAATAGCGCCTTGTTTCATTACAGCAAGTTCAGCTGAACCAATTAAGTTTTTAGTTTGCGGTGTTTCTGGCACATGCAAACTAATTACATCAGATCGCTGAAGTAGCTGAGTCAAGTTATGCACTTGTTTTGCATTACCGAGTGTTAGCTTATCTTCAATGTCGTAAAACTCGACGTTCATACCAATGTTTTCAGCCATGATACCGAGTTGCGTTCCAATGTGGCCATAGCCAATAATACCCAAGGTTTTACCACGAGCTTCAAACGAGCCTGTTGCTGTTTTTAACCACTCACCACGGTGGGCAGCAGCATTGCGCTCAGGGATCCCGCGTAGTAAAAGCAAAATTTCGCCAAGTACTAGCTCTGCAACAGAGCGAGTATTAGAAAATGGGGCGTTAAATACTGCAATACCACGCTGGCGAGCACTATTTAAGTCAACTTGGTTAGTACCAATACAAAAACAGCCTATAGCAATTAGCTTTTCCGCTGCATTTAAAACAGCTTCATTAATATGAGTACGAGAACGCAGACCTACAAAGTGCGCATCTTTTATACGCTCTTTTAGCTCGTCTTCAGGCAACGATGTTTTAACGTAGTCTATATTGCTGTAACCATTTCGTTTTAGCGTTTCAACTGCGCTTTGGTGCACACCTTCAAGCAAGAGAATTTTAATTTTGTCTTTTGCTAACGATACCTTACTCATAACCTCATCCTATTTAATTTGAGGCCCATTTTTAGTGCCGATAATTACTTTATCAGCACCACGCATCGCAAATAGGCCATTGGTAACTACGCCAACAATTTGATTTATATCTGTTTCAAGTTGTTTAGCATTGGTAATATTTAAATTATATACGTCTAAAATAACGTTACCGTTATCGGTAACTACACCTTGGCGATAGACTGGATCGCCGCCTAATTTCAATAATTCACGTGCTACGTAACTGCGCGCCATTGGAATAACTTCAACTGGAAGTGGGAAGTCACCCAATGTGTCTACTAGTTTTGTGTCGTCAACAATACACACAAACTGCTTAGCAACTGCAGCCACAATTTTTTCACGGGTAAGTGCTGCACCACCGCCTTTGATCATTTCGTTTAGGGCGTTAATTTCATCTGCGCCATCGACGTAAACATCGAGTGTATCTACCTCGTTTAGCTCAAATACTTCAATGCCTAGTTCTTTTAAACGTGCAGTTGAGGCTTCAGAGCTTGATACAGCGCCTACCAAGGTATCTTTAACGGTGCCCAGGGCATCAATAAAGTGATTAACGGTTGAGCCTGTGCCTACACCTACTATGGTGTTTTCTTTTACAAACTCGAGTGCAGCCCATGCGGCTGCTTTTTTTAATTCATCTTGTGTCATTATTTTGTGCTCTTGTATGTCAAACGTGTGCTGTAAGCATGTGAATAATCACATCACCAGCAGTAATTTTTGCTCGGTGTTATTATAGTTTTAAGTGGTACGTCCCAAGATTCTACTGGTAATAAATCAACTTTTTGGCACTCATGTGCAAGGCCTATAAGTTGCGGTTTTTGCCAGTTTTCATTGTGTAAACGAGCCAACGTTCTATCGTAAAACCCACCTCCCATTCCTAAGCGATTACCTTGGTTATCGAATGCAACTAACGGCATAAGTAAGTAGTCAAGCTTGAGTAAAGGGCATATTTGACTGCAATTTAGCTTAGGTTCAAAGATACCATAGCGATTTGCCCTCATGGGTGAGTTTTTCTCATAGCGCTGAAACAATAAGGTGGCGCCATTAAATGGGTGTATTACTGGTAAGTAAATAACGTGATTTAAGTTCCATAATTCTTTAATTAACAAGGAGGTATCAAGTTCTCCGTCATTACTTAAATAAATGGCGATATGCTGACTTTCAGCTGTTTTTTTTGATTTTAAGTATTGAATAAAATTCATACTTAATGATTGAGATGCTAAATTTTGCTGTTTACTAGACAAATTATTACGTAATTCGCGAATGGATTTTCTTATTTGGGCGCGTGATTCGCTCATTTTGTAAACTTACCACTTAGTTAAAAAGAAACCAGATCAGGAAATGCCAAGTACACCGCAAGTATAATAAGCAACGTAACAACCGTAGCAATTAACGAATAAAGCAATGCATTACTGCGCTTTTTAGGCTGAGCTATTAGCTCATCTTCAAGCAATAGCTCTTCGTTTTGCCATTCGTCTTCATCTACTTCAGGGTTTTTTGTTTGGTTTTCGGGTAGGCGCTGTTCTAAGTCTTCGAGTTTTTCTTCTAACCTAATTAAGCTGCTAGTTATGTAGTCTAACGCATCAAAAATGCGTTCATCTCGCTGGCTATCACTTACCGTTTGAGTGGCTTTTTCTGTACTTGTTGATACCGCTTGAAGTTTACTTTTAATGCCCAAACCCACAAGTAGCTTAGCTTGTTTTAACGCTTTGTTTTTATCGCTAGGCGCAAATAAAGGCTTACCATTAAAAAATAAGGCTACTTTTTCTTCTGAGATCTTTAGTTTTGCCGCTAGGTTTGTACACGCTGTTTTTGTGTCAACGTTATCAGCGAGTCCAGCAAACATAACGCGAAAATTATCGGTCATTTAAATATCCCTAAAGCTTTATAATTTAATGAGTATATACCTAAAGTATAAAAAAGTTCGAGGACCAATTAATAGTTATTTGTATAACCATAAATTAGCAGTGTTAAACAAAATAAGAAGCTATAAAAAACGGCCCTTAAAAGGACCGTTTTTTTATTGCTTTGGTCTTAAAGACCTGAAGCTGCGCGAAGTGCTTCAGCTTTATCTGTGCGTTCCCACGGGAATTCGTCACGGCCAAAATGGCCGTAAGCTGCAGTAGGAAGGTAGATAGGGCGCTCTAAATCAAGCATTTGAATTAAGCCGTATGGGCGTAAGTCAAAATGTTCACGAATTAGTTCGATTAAACGTGCTTCTTCTAACTTACCAGTTCCAAACGTTTCAACACTGATTGAAGTAGGCTCTGCAACACCAATTGCGTAAGATACTTGTAATTCACACTTGTCAGCAAGGCCAGCAGCCACTACGTTTTTAGCCACGTAACGTGCAGCGTATGCAGCTGAGCGGTCAACTTTTGATGGATCTTTACCAGAGAAAGCACCACCACCGTGACGTGCCATACCACCGTAGGTATCTACGATGATTTTACGACCAGTTAAACCACAGTCACCCATTGGGCCACCAATTACAAAGCGACCTGTTGGGTTAATGAAAAATTTAGTTGCGCTTGTGATTAATTCAGCAGGAAGTACTGGCTTGATGATTGTTTCCATCACTGCTTCAACTAAGTCATTTTGTGAGATATCTTCGCTGTGCTGAGTTGACAGAACAACTGCGTCAATACCAACTGGCTTGCCATTTTCGTATGCAAAAGTAACTTGAGATTTTGCATCTGGACGTAACCAGTTAAGCTCGCCGCTTTTACGTACTTGCGCTTGACGTTGAACTAAACGGTGAGAATACGTGATAGGTGCAGGCATTAATACTTCTGTTTCGTTACATGCGTAACCAAACATTAAACCTTGGTCACCAGCGCCTTGTTCTTCTGGGCTAGTGCGGTCAACGCCTTGGTTAATATCAGGAGACTGTTTACCAATTGTGTTTAAAATTGCACACGAGTCTGCATCAAAACCCATGTCTGAATGCGTGTAGCCAATTTCACGTACTGTTTTACGTGTAATCTCTTCTATATCAACCCATGCGCTAGTCGTGATTTCACCACCAACCATAACCATACCAGTTTTCACGTATGTTTCGCACGCAACGCGGGCATGAGAGTCTTGCTCTAGGATAGCATCAAGAACCGCATCAGAGATTTGGTCGGCGATTTTATCCGGATGACCTTCAGAAACAGATTCAGAAGTAAATAAATGTTTTGCCATTGTATTTCTGCTCACAAATATTGCGCTTCACAAACGTCGGTATTAGCGCTAAAAAATTAAGGGGCGTATTTTATCTAAAACAAAACATCTTGCATAGTGTTTTTACGCCTAGACGTCTAAATAAAATTAGTTATGACATTATGGTCTTAAAAAATATTCATAATACCTCATTTTTATAGGGTTTTTAATTGCACACAGCCCCCACAATAAGTAAGAATGGTCGCAATAACAGTGCTCATATAATTTGAGTACATAAACGAACACATAAATACCCGCGCAAATACATATATAAGGTAGGAGAATTCATGCCATCTCGCAAAGAACTTGCAAATGCTATTCGCGTCTTGTCAATGGACGCAGTACAAAAGGCCAAATCTGGTCACCCTGGAGCCCCTATGGGCATGGCTGATATCGCAGAAGTATTATGGCGCGATTATCTAAAACATAATCCATCAAATCCAGAGTGGGCAGACCGAGATCGATTTATTCTTTCAAACGGCCACGGTTCAATGCTTATCTATTCTTTATTGCACTTAAGTGGTTATGATTTACCGCTGGACGAAATTAAAAACTTCCGTCAAATGCACTCTAAAACACCAGGTCACCCAGAATATGGTTATGCGCCAGGTATCGAGACTACTACGGGCCCATTAGGTCAAGGGATCACAAATGCGGTAGGTATGGCAATTGCTGAAAAAGCGCTTGCGGCACAATTTAACCGTGAAGGACACGACATTGTCGATCACCATACCTACGCATTTATGGGCGACGGTTGTTTAATGGAAGGTATTTCGCATGAAGCCTGTTCACTTGCCGGCACATTAGGCCTAGGTAAGCTAGTTGCTTTTTGGGACGACAACGGTATTTCTATTGATGGTGAAGTTGAAGGTTGGTTTAGCGATGACACACCAGCACGTTTTAAAGCGTACGGTTGGCACGTAATAAGCGGCGTTGATGGTCACGACAGCGATGCGGTAAGTGCTGCGATAGCAGAAGCAAAAAGCGTTACTGATAAACCAACGCTAATTTGTTGTAAAACAATTATTGGTTACGGTTCACCTAATAAATCAGGTAGCCACGACTGTCACGGTGCACCACTTGGCGATGACGAAATTAAAGCGTCTCGTGAGTTTTTAGGTTGGACAGGCGATGCCTTTGAAATTCCTGAAGACATTTACGCACAGTGGGATGGAAAGGCCAAAGGTCAAGAGCTTGAATCAAGCTGGGACGAAAAGTTTGCAGCCTATGCAAAAGCACACCCAGAGCTTGCCGCTGAATACAAACGCCGTACAAATTCAGATTTACCTGCGGATTGGGCTGAAAAGTCTCAAGCGTACATTGAAGAGTTACAAGCAAACCCAGCGAACCCAGCGTCACGCAAAGCGTCACAAAATGCATTAAATGCATTTGGCCCATTATTACCAGAATTTATGGGGGGCTCTGCCGATTTAGCCGGCTCAAACTTAACAATTTGGGATGGCTCTAAAGGCCTAACTGCTGACGATGCAAGCGGAAACTACGTTTACTACGGTGTGCGTGAGTTTGGTATGTCGGCCATTATGAATGGTATTGCGCTTCATAAAGGGTTTATTCCATATGGTGCAACGTTCTTAATGTTTATGGAGTACGCACGCAACGCAGTGCGTATGGCTGCATTAATGAAGCAACCAAGCATTTTTGTATACACGCACGATTCTATTGGTTTGGGTGAAGATGGTCCAACTCACCAACCAGTAGAGCAAATTGCCAGCATGCGTTTAACGCCTAACTTATACAATTGGCGCCCATGTGACCAAGTTGAGTCGGCAATTGCATGGCAACAAGCTATTGAACGTAAAGACGGTCCTACATCGTTAATATTTACACGCCAAGGCTTAGAGCAACAAGCGCGTGACGCACAACAATTAAGCGATGTTAAAAAGGGTGGTTACATTCTAAGCTGTGATGGCAACCCTGAGCTAATTATTATTGCAACAGGCTCTGAAGTGCAATTGGCACAAGATTCAGCTACTGAATTACGCAGCCAAGGTAAAAAGGTACGTGTTGTATCTATGCCATGTACTGATGCGTTTGAAGATCAATCGCCTGAGTACAAAGAAAGCGTATTACCAGCAAGCGTTTCACGCCGCGTAGCGGTAGAAGCGGGTATTGCAGATTACTGGTATAAATACGTAGGCTTAAATGGCGCAGTAGTGGGTATGACTACTTTTGGTGAGTCTGCACCAGCTAACGAGCTATTTGAGCACTTTGGCTTCACAGTAGAAAACATTGTAAGTAAAGCAAAGGCACTTTTTTAATCGTTTTGATTAAGTAAGTTAAGCAATTTAAGAACCCGCATATATTTGCGGGTTTTTTTATGCCTTATATGAAACAACTTCACCTTACCCCGTATCGCTTTTCTTGCAAGAAAGTGAGCTATCAGGCAAGGTAGTGCGATAAAATTTATGAATCATAATATTTAAATTAATAGCAGGAGCTAAAATGTCTCAGTTTGAAAATGTAAGTGTAGTTAAAAAAGCAAACGTGTATTTTGACGGTAAAGTATCGAGCCGTACGGTTGTGTTTAGCGATGGAACAACTAAAACATTAGGCTTTATGCAGCCGGGTGAATTTGTATTTGATACCAGTAAAAAAGAACTCATGGAGTTGTTAGGTGGTCAGTGGGATATTTTATTACCAGGCGAGAGTGAGTGGAAAACATTTAACGCGGGCGAATCGTTTAATGTAGATGCTAACGTAAGCTTTAAAGTAAAAGTAACAGACTTTGCCGATTACTGCTGCTCTTACACAGACTAAACGTTAGACGTCTGAAAGCCCATACTTTATGGGCTTTGCATAAAGTTTGCGCAACCTATGATTTAAATCAGATAAACGAGTAAATAAACCTCAAAAATCTCTCTTTTTTCCTTGTGTTAATCTAAATAGCCCCCAATACTATTTATGAGGTAACAAATAAAAGGATACCCTATGAAAATTAATCTTTCTGGTCACCATGTTGAAGTTACTGACTCTATTAGAGAGCACATCAACGAAAAATTTTCTAAAATTGAGAGCCATTTTCCATCACTTATTTCTCTCGATATGATCTTGTCTAAAGAGCATCATAAAATCCAAGCAGAAATTAGCACTAATTACGAAGGTGCGCGAATATCAGTAAAAGGGGAAAACGAAGTAATGTACCCAGCTATTGCAAGCGCAGCTAAAAAACTCGATGCAGCACTAAAACATCGAAAAGGCCAAATAAAAGCAAACTTACACGAAAAGCCTGTTAGTACAACACCAGAAATAGCACATGAGATCATCCAAGAGATGGATCTTAAATAAACGGTCAAAATGTTACATAAAAAAGAGCCTTTAGGCTCTTTTTTATTGCCTGTAATTTAGGTAAGTTATTCGCTCTTGCAGATTATTAATTGAATAAATTAGTAAAAAGAGCGCATAACACACACAATTTGAGAAATTAATGCAACAAACACAAGCAATATGGAAATCTCGCATAGGCGCCCTTGGCCCGGGTATTTTAATGGCCACCGCCGCAATTGGAGGCTCACACTTAGTTGCATCAACTCAAGCAGGCGCATTATTTGGTTGGCAACTTTTTTGGCTTATATTGGCGGTAAACGTATTAAAATACCCTTTTTTTCGTTTTGGTATGGAATACACCTTAACCACTAAGAATAGCTTAGTAGAAGGCTATAAAAACAAAGGGCCCGTTTATTTTTATAGCTTTATAGGGCTTAACATACTTGCTGCCATAGTAAATACCGCTGGTGTATTACTACTCACAGCAAGTTTACTGCATTATGCGTTGCCAATAGTGATAGAAGTAACGCTACTGTGTTGGATATTGCTCGGTGTTTGCTTAGTCATATTATTGTTAGGGCACTTTAAAGCGCTCGACAGCGTTGCTAAAGGCATAATGGGGCTATTAACGTTAGCTACAGTTATTGCACTGGTTATTGCGTTTAGTAATGGCCCAATGGCGCCAGCTGATTATGTTGGCCCATCACCTTACGAGCTGGCTATGCTAAGCTTTATGGTCGCGTTAATGGGCTGGATGCCAGCACCAATAGAAATATCGGCGCTTAGCTCGCTTTGGCTAAAAGAAAAACAAGCCCAGCTAACAGTCACTAAAAGCCAAGGCTTGTTTGATTTTAACGTAGGGTATTGGTTAACAGCGTGCTTAGCATTAGTATTTTTTAGTTTAGGAGTCCTTGTGCAATACGGGCAAAGCAGCAATATAGAACTTGGCGGTGTTGCTTTTGCTAAACAGCTCATTGATATGTACGCACTCACAATAGGCGAGTGGGCAAGGCCGCTTGTATCAGCTATTGCCTTTTTATGTATGTTTGGCACCACACTCACCGTGCTTGACGGCTACGCACGCACACTTAACGAATCACACAAATTACTTGGTTTTAAGCAATCAAAACACAGCTTAAATAGTTGGCTTGTACTACAAGCACTAGCTGGCATGGCCGTTATTTTATTTTTTAAATCAGCCCTTGGCCCCATGCTTACCTTTGCCATGACACTTGCTTTTGTAACCACCCCCGTTTTTGCATGGCTTAACTTTAGCCTTGTACGCTCAGAGCCCGCCATTAAACACAGCGTGCTATTACGCAGCTTAACGTGGTTAGGGCTAGTGTATTTAGTCGGTTTTGCTGCTGCGTTTGTTGTGTGGAAACTAGCAGCTTAAATTTCGCTATTTACTTAAGGGCTTTACTTAAGTGCATTAGTTAAAGCCCTAAAGCATAAAATTTAAATGAGGCATAAATGGATATTAGAACAGGTGAGCTTTCAAACCCACACGTTATAAAGTTACTACAAGCGCATCATAACGATATGCTAAAGCACTCACCTGTTGAGAGCGTACATGCACTTGATGTGAGTAAACTCACTCAACTCGATGTAACCTTTTATAGCTTATGGGTTGATAAAATTAAGCTTTAAATAAGCAGTTTTGCTTCTATGTTCTCCTCTTATCAATAAGGTTCATAGATTAATCTGTATCCAATAACTGAAAGCTGGGAGCTTGTACAGATACAAACAATGTCGTTCCGTTATCCTGTTCTATAAAATGCTAAAAACTCTCAAATTCATTTTAATATTAAAAACTTATGTTTATATAGCAAATAGTTCTAAAGTACGTTTTTAGAGAGGTGCAAGGCTATTCACTGAGATCCAAGGTTATTCGCAGGAACGGTATTGTTGTAACTGTTGTAACGGTCGGTTATATTCTTTTACACGGTAAATATTTAAACAAATTAACATTTGTACATTTGGATACCGCTTGGTAGTAAAGCAATACTACTACTTTTCCACGCCAGGAGACGTAATATGATTACATACAATGAAGAAGATTGGCCAATATAGCCTTTCACTAGTTTTAAAGAAAAGAGCCTAAATGGCTCTTTTTTTGTTCTAAGGAATGAATAAGTGAGTAAGCGTGATTCAATGAAAAGTATTTTTATTCTTTGGTTTATAGTGGCTCCTGTTGCAGGAATTTACTTTATATCAAAGATGGACCCTAAACTCTTTCCAAGCGGAGCTGTTTTGCTCTCTGCTTTACTGGGCTTATCAGCAGCATTAGCAGGAATGTTTTACCAACGCCAAACAGCGAAAGAAAAAAATACATTAGATTTTCAACAAAAGCTTAAAGATGATAAAGATTATTTAGCGCATGTGGTTGTATTAGGTGGAATAATACATAGCCTTGAAAGAAAGCAGACACTCTTAGAGCTTGCAAAGCCTGAAAACTCTAATGACTCTAGGGTTATGTCTATACGTTATGTTTTAAATACTTGGGAACAAGCGGCAAATGCTATTAGGCATAAGTTGTATGATGAAGAATTTTTGTACTCCTCACATAAATCTTCTGTTATAGATCTTAGCCTACACTTAAGACCGTTTATTAGAGCACGCCAAAAGAAAAATATTTCTCTTTATTCTGACTTTAGCCTATTGGCATTAAGGTGGACTATCAAAAGAGATAGTTTTGAATCACAACAAACAAAAAAAGAATTGAAGCGTATATTCAGACAACTTGATAAAGTTAAGTCAGGAAAAATAAACCCGACACAAAAATAAACCCGACACAAAAATAAACCCGACACAAAAATAAACCTACCTTAACTCGGTAAGTCGGCTTGTTTCTAATAAATTTATCATTTACTGTCGGATGGTGTGGCTTCGTCACTTATCCAACTTACGCCTAAAGTAACGTTGAAAAGGTTGGTTAAGCCGAAGTCGCCACTCAACAATGTTATAGGCTCACGCCCGAAGCTCTGCTGCCAGCGCTGAGCCGAGGTAAATTAATATCTAGCTCAGCTCTTTTATTGCTCTGCTTATCCCGTCTAAACTCAGGGCGTACATGCGGTTGTTCATTAACTCTTTTATAAAGCCAATTGATTGATAATACGGCCAGTGTTCAACGGGTTGTGGGTTGAGCCAGGCGACTTTATCAAAGTGATTTGTTATACGTTGCAACCATGCACTGCCGGGCTCTTCGTTGTAATGCTCTACCGAGCCGCCCGGGTAGGCTATTTCGTATGGGCCCATAGTGGCATCACCCACAAATATTACTTTATAGTCGCTGGTAAATTTATTAATCAGCGTCATGGTGTCAACAACGTTTGAATGGCGGCGCGCATTGTCTTGCCAAACGTGTTCGTATAAACAGTTATGAAAGTAGTAAAACTCTAGGTGTTTAAATTCACCGTGGGCGGCGCTAAATAGCTCTTCGCAGGTATGAATGTAGTCATCCATTGAGCCGCCAATATCAAATAGCATCAATACTTTTACGGCATTATGGCGTTCGGGTGCCATTTTTACATCTAGCATGCCGCCTTGCTTTGCTGTCGCGCGAATGGTCTCGTTTAAATCTAGGGTGTCGCTTGCGCCAGTACGGGCAAATTTACGTAGTTTTTTAAGGGCGAGTTTAATAGTGCGCGAGCCAATTTCTCTGTCGGTATCGAGGTTTCGGTATTCGCGTTTATCCCACACTTTTACTGCTTGACGGTTGCGGTTACCGTCTTGCCCTATACGCACGCCTTCTGGGTTATAGCCGTAGGCACCAAAAGGCGATGTGCCGCCAGTGCCGACCCACTTATTGCCGCCAGCATGGCGTTTTTGTTGCTCTTGTAAACGCTCTTTTAGGGTTTTCATGAGCTCGTCGAGCCCGCCCATGGCTTTTAGTTGGGCTTTTTCTTCATCGCTTAGGTGCTTTTCAAACTCTTTACGCAACCAATCTTCAGGTAGGTTGTGTTGCTGCTTTAAGCTCTCGAGTAGGTCTAAGTCGGCAATACCGCTAAAGTAGTCGCTAAAGGCTTTATCGAACCTATCAAAATGGGTTTCGTCTTTTACCATTATAGTGCGCGCTAAATGGTAAAAGGCGTCTACGTCGGCAAATATAACGCCTTTTTTTAAGGCGTTAATTAAATCGAGCAGTTCACGCAGGCTTACCGGTAAGCGGTATTCACGCAGTTTGAAAAAAAACTGTACTAGCATGTTAGCGACGGCTCATAAACGCGAGTTTTTCGATTAGGCTTATGTCTTGCTCGTTTTTAAGTAGCGCGCCAAACATTGGCATTAAACCGCCTTTTTGTGCTTTGTCGTGCAGTGTTTTTGCGTCTATGTCTTCTGCCATTAAAAGCTTTAACCAATCGAGTAATTCGCTGGTGGAGGGCTTCTTTTTCAGGCCATTGGCTTCACGTAAGTTAAAAAATACCTCTAGCGCTTGGCGTACTAAATCTTGTTTAACATTGGGGTAGTGTACGTCAATAATTTGCTGCATTTCGTCACTACTTGGAAAATCAATATAATGAAAAAAGCAGCGGCGTAAAAAGGCATCTGGCAATTCTTTTTCATTGTTTGAAGTGATGATCACAATAGGGCGCTCTTTGGCTACAATGCGCTCGTTGGTTTCGTAAACATGAAACTCCATTTTATCGAGTTCAAGTAGTAAATCGTTTGGAAACTCAATATCGGCTTTATCTATTTCATCAATTAAAAGTACAGGGCGCTTACCATTAAGCTCGGCATAGGTAAACGCTTGCCACAGTTTACCTTTAACAATGTAGTTGCCAATGTTGTGTACGCGTTCGTCACCGAGTTGGCTGTCGCGTAGGCGCGATACGGCATCGTATTCGTACAAACCTTGCTGCGCTTTGGTGGTCGATTTAATGTGCCACTGAATAAGCTCGGTATCTAAACTTTTTGCAAGCTCTTCGGCCAGCATGGTTTTACCCGTGCCTGGTTCACCTTTAATTAATAATGGTTTTTCGAGCATAATGGCGGCATTTACAGCCTGTTTTAGCGAGCTGCTTGCGATGTAATTGTCAGTAGAATTAAATTGCACGGTTTACCCTTGTCTGGTCTGAGCAGTATTGAATGGGCTTATAATGCCACAGTTAATCTGCAGGTCCAAGGTAGGCAAAACGAGGTATAGTTTTACCCTCTTTTTCAACGGTTTCTAAAAACATACTAAGTGGCCGTGCCCAAATACCAAATTCACCGTACAAGGCCTGGTAAATAACTAGCTGCTCGTCTGTTTCGCTATGGGTTGCTTGATATAAAACTTTGTACTGCGGGCCTTTGTAGTGTTGATATAAACCTGATTTGAGTGAAATTGGTTTTATTGCTGTAGTCATGTTTTGATCTCTTGTATAATTTGCGTTTGCACTTTGAATGCTAACTAATTTGCCAATATTATGAACTATATTTCGTTAGATGATTACAAAAAGGCGTGGGTTTTTCGCCATAAAGACATTCCGGTATCAAGTGATGACGCAGCTAAAATAAAACCAATGAGCGACGAGCGCGCGGCTGTGCTTTGGAGCACAATGGTAAGCCGGGAGTTTGACCACCCCGATTTTTTTGATGACAGCATGTGGTGCGGCCAAGATAAAAGCTTTAGTGGTGAAGTTAACTGGGAAGCTGCTTGGGAAAATGGCGATGCTTTACCACCTCAAGAAATTTTAGAATTTTTAGGATGGGAAGCAAATACCACGGTGTATTTTTGTATGGCACGCGACAATATTATTGAGACGTCGTTTGATGTATTTAAACGTAATTGGCAAAATTTTATGTTTTTAGCCGATGGCAGTTTACTGATTGGTAAAAAGCGCAACAGTGTTGTGCAATTTTTAGAGTCGGGTAAAGCTAAGTTAGGTGAAAAGCCAAGCGCTTAATTTATTATGCATGCTTAAAAACTATTCAGTACTGTGTTATAAAACAGTTATCTGAATGTTTTTGAGTAGAACAATTGGTCGCGAAAAATCAGTCACTTGGTGAACAGCAGCAAGTTGAAATTTGGCAAACTGATGCGCAAAAAGCGCTTTATGCGCAGTTGTGCAATGCATTTTATCAGCGAGAAGTTCAGCGCTTAGTTGCTGAGCCTAATGCCGATAAGCTGCGTAGGCAGTTAAAAAGTTTGCCTTATTACATTGAACGAGCTGCATCGCTTGTAGTAAACGGGCATTCACCTTTTACGCTTGATGCACAAAATGGCTCGTGGCTTGAAAAACAAAAAGCAACACCACCCGATGTAAATAAACAAGCCAATGAACTTTTTTTTCATGCACATGCCAAAGTGGGGCTGATTGTTCCTGTTGTGGTAAACCAGTATGACAAGTTGCTTCTTAGAATAGACAGCATTGATCAGGTGTCTGAAAATAAGTTGCATTGCAACGAACTAGGGTGGTTTGATTTTTTAGGTGAGAGCCTTGAAGAACAAAATGCGCAATTAATTAAACCGAGTAAAATAAGTTTAGCAGCAGCATGTTGTGGCCACCAATGGCAGTTTTCAAAGCGCAGTATTCCGCGTGTATTATCATTACGTGAAATGCTACTGGCAGGGAATATTAATTGGCGCAATATAAAACGCCCATTAGCTTAGTTAAGCTAAAATTTTTAAATTATTAAATAAGGAGTGTTAAATGCGTGTTTTTCAAGTTTGCTTACTGTGCTTAGCACTGTTTGTTCAATACAGGTTATGGTTTGGTCAAAATGGTGTGCAAGACTACTCGCGCTTAAAAGGCGCGGTGGCAACCCACCAAGACACGAACGAAAAGCTAATAAAACGTAATAAAGTGCTTAAAGCCGATATAGAAGATTTAAAACTTGGCCTTGAAGGCATTGAAGAACGTGCTCGCAACGAATTAGGAATGATTAAACCGGACGAAACATTTATTCGTGTTTTACCGGGTAACCAATATGAGAAATAAACAAACCATAGTCGCGATTGTACCCGCAGCGGGTGTAGGCAGCAGAATGCAGCACAATGCACCTAAACAATATATACAGTTAGCGGGTAAAACAATTTTAGAACACACCCTAACTAAACTATCTCAATTACCACAACTACAAGCTATTGTTGTTGCCCTCAGTGATACAGATCCATACTTTGACGACTTACCACTAACAGATGCTCGTATTGTCCGAGCTACTGGTGGAAAAGAGCGAGCTGACTCAGTGCTAAATAGTTTGTTATTTTTAGCACCTAACCCACCAGATTGGGTATTAGTGCACGATGCAGCGCGCCCGCTGGTAGATATAACAGATATAGAGCGCCTGATTAATGAGTGCCTTAGTGCAAATGAAGGCGGGATTTTAGCCAGTAAAGTAAAAGATACCATTAAACGTGGCGGTACACACTCAAAGCAAACCGTACCAAGAGATGACTTATGGCAAGCGCTCACGCCTCAATTTTTTAAGTACAATGATCTTAAAGATGCGCTACAAAATGCGTTACAAAATGGCGCAACTATTACTGACGAAGCCAGTGCTATTGAGTGGGTAAACAAACCGGTAAAACTGATAGCGGGTCGTAGCGATAATATTAAAATAACCACGCCAGAAGACTTAGCTTTGGCGGGGTTTTTATTAAATAAACAACAAAACGAGAGCGCAGTATGATACGAATTGGCCATGGTTTTGACGTTCATAAATTTGGCGGCGAAGGCCCGTTAACTATTTGTGGTGAAAAAATTGATTACCCGCAAGGCTTTTTAGCACATTCTGATGGCGATGTAGCTATTCATGCATTATGTGATGCTATTTTAGGTTCACTTGCTATGGGGGATATTGGTAAGCACTTTCCTGATACAGCGAGCGAATATGAAAATATAGACAGCCGTATTTTGCTTCGTCATGTTGTTAAATTAGCTAAAAACCAAGGTTATGTTTTAGGTAATGGCGATGTAACTATTGTGGCACAAGCACCAAAAATGCTACCGCACATACAGGCTATGCGCGTAAATTTAGCCAGCGATTTAAACTGCGATCTTAGCCAAATAAATGTTAAAGCTACCACAACCGAAAAGCTCGGTTTTGAAGGGCGCAAAGAGGGTATTTCTAGTCATGCAGTGGTTATTATGAGTAAAGAACCTACGAGTACAACAAACGCATGAGCGACTTAAATTATTTATACGGTGCGCCACTTTCTAAAGCTGATTTTAAAACCATTGCTGAAGACTTTATGGTGGATGAAGAGCTGGGTATTGAGTTTACTGGTAGTGGTGAGCATGTATGCTTGCAGGTGGTTAAAAAGGGCGAAAATACACAATACGTGGCTAAAATTATCGCTCAAAAGGCCGGGGTATCGCCCCGTGAAGTAAGTTATGCAGGCATGAAAGATCGCCATGGTGTGTGTAGCCAATGGTTTAGTGTAAAAGTGCCAATTAAAAAGCACATAGATTTTACAGAGCTGAACAGCGAGAGTATTTTTGTAGTATCTCAGCAGCGCCATGAGCGAAAGCTACGAACGGGTTGCCACAAAGGCAATAAATTTACCATTACCCTTCGTAATGTAACCGAGCCGCTTGATATATTATGCCGCATAAACGCGGTTCGCGCAGGTGTACCTAATTATTTTGGCGAGCAGCGTTTTGGTCGCGATGGTCATAATTTAGTGATGGCCGAAAAAATGTTTGCTGGCGAGCGTATTCGCGATAAGAAGTTACGCGGTATTATTATTTCAGCTGCGCGTTCACATATTTTTAATCAGCTTGTAAGTTTACGTGTAAAAGAGCACGGTCTGGCTAAAACGATGCATCGCGAAGTGTTTATGCTCAGTGGTAGTAATGCGTTTTTTGAAGATGCGATTAATGACGAAAACATAGAACGTTTAGCTTCTGGCGATATAGTTATGTCGGCACCAATGGCTGGTAAAAGTGATAAAGGGTTAACTGAGCAAGAAAAAATATGGCTTAAACCGTATCAAGCATGGTGCGATGGCTTAGGTGAGTTAGGGCTTAAAAATGAGCGCAGAATGTTGCGTTTGATTCCTGATAGTTTAGCTGTAGAAACGCTAGATGACACGACTCTTAAGCTCAGTTTTGGTTTACCCAAAGGGTGTTTTGCCACCGCGTTATTACGTGAGCTGGTGGACTATAAAGATGCAAGTCCCAAAGAGCGAAAAGAAAAGGATGATGGCATAAATGAAAATACTGTTAAGTAACGATGATGGCGTTAATGCTAAAGGCATAGCGGTTTTATATAACGCACTTACGCAAATTGCAGACGTCACTTTGGTGGCACCAGACCGTAATTGCAGTGGTGCGAGTAACTCGCTAACATTAATGAACCCATTGCGGGCAACACCGCTAGAAAACGGATTCATATCGGTCAATGGCACACCTACCGATTGTGTGCATTTAGGTGTTAATCAATTGGTTTCAGAAAAACCAGATTTAGTAGTGGCAGGTATTAACCATGGTGCCAACTTAGGTGACGATACGCTTTACTCTGGCACCGTTGCCGCTGCTACTGAGGGGCGTCATTTAGGGTTGCCTGCAATTGCGGTTTCCCTTTGCTCACACCATGGCGAGCACTTCGAAACAGCTGCAGCGGTCACAGTCAATATTATTAAAGAGCTTGCATCGCACCCATTACCAAAAGATCAAATCATTAATATTAACGTGCCTGATGTTCCGCTAAGCGAGTTAAAAGGTGTGCAGGTTACGCGTTTAGGTGCTCGGCATAAAGCCGAAACCATGACCAAGCAAACCGATCCATGGGGACGAAGTATCTATTGGTATGGCTCGCTTGGCACAGAGAGTGATGCAGGCGAAGGAACAGACTTTTATGCCATTAATAATGGCTTTGCATCTGTAACACCTTTAAGCGTTGATATGACAGCGCACGACAGCATAAATGCCCTTGGAAACTGGTTATCTGATTTGGAAATAAACCGTGCTTGCTAATTACACACGCAGCGCAAAAGTATTATCAGATTTACTTAAACGTGAAGGCGTTGAGGATCAAGGTGTACTTGATGCTATTGCAAATATACCGCGTCATTTATTTATTGATGATGTGTTGCAACATAAAGCTTATGAAAATACTGCGCTACCTATAGGGCAAGGACAAACTATTTCACAGCCCTATATTGTTGCCCGTATGACTGAGCTACTAAGACTTGCGGGTGTGCGCGATAAAGTATTAGAAATTGGCACGGGCTCTGGCTATCAAACAGCGGTGCTTGCTAAAACGTTTACTAAGGTTTACTCGGTAGAGCGTATAAAAGCACTGCAATGGCAAGCAAAACGTCGCTTGCAGCAGCTTGATTTATACAATGTAACAATGAAACATGGAGATGGCTGGCAAGGTTGGCAATCTCAAGCACCATTTAACGGTATTATTGTTACGGCTGCGGCTGCTACCTTACCTCAGGACTTGTTAAGTCAATTAGCCGATGGCGGTGTATTATTAGCGCCGATTGGTGAAGTTGAGCAAAAGTTAACAATGGTTATTCGAAAGGGCGAAAGCTTTACAGAACATGTTATTGCACCAGTAAGATTTGTACCTTTGGTACCTGGTGATATTGAATAGGAATTCACTTTGAAGTTGTTTACTAAGTTGTACGATATGGCCCTAGTATGGGCAAAGCACCGTCATGCGGAGCGTTATTTAGCAGGAATGAGTTTTGCTGAGTCTGTTTTTTTTCCAATCCCACCAGATGTAATGTTAGCGCCAATGTCGCTGGCACAACCTAGCAAGGCGTGGCGTTTTGCAAGCTTTACTACCATTGCTTCTGTCTTGGGCGGTGTAATTGGTTATTTACTTGGGTTTTGGCTTTTTGAACCTGTTGTAGAGCCGCTAATTGCACAAATGCATTGGCAAGAAAAGTTTGATGTAGCGTTAAATTGGTTTAAAGAGTATGGCGTTTGGGTGGTATTTTTAGCTGGCTTTTCACCCATACCTTATAAAGTATTTACAATTGGTGCTGGCGTTTTACAGATGGCATTTTTCCCTTTTTTAATCGCTTCAGCAATTGGGCGCGGCGCCCGATTTTTTCTGGTTGCAGCGCTTATGAAATGGGGTGGAGCGCAAATGGAGAAAAAATTACGTCAATATATTGAAGTGCTTGGCTGGGCATTAGTGGTATTAATTGCTGTTGCGTACTTTTTATTGCGTTAAGCTACATAAAATAGCGTTATTTAAACATGGAGAAAAGTACGATGAATAAACAATTTATACTTTATGTTGCTTTGTTCATTAGTGTTTTTCTCTTTGGTTGTTCATCTCGCCACGTTCCGGCTCCTGTTAGTAGTTTAAATAATAATGTTAATGGCTCAAATCATTTAATTAACATTGCGGGTGGCAAATACACAGTACAAAAAGGCGATACGCTTTATTCTATCGCGTTTAGCGCAGGGAAGGATTTTAGAGAAATTGCTGAAAATAATTTAATTTCAAGCCCTTATGTTATATACCCCGGCCAGTCAATATCCCTGATATCCACGAGCAAAAAAATAAAAGGCTCAAAAAATTATACGAATTTGAGTAAAAAGTCTAGAAAAAACACACAAAATAATAACAAAAAATTAAAGAAAGGACTTGATCAGCCAAAAAAACGAGAGTATGTTCAAAAACAAGCCAGTAATAAAGTTAGTAACCAAAAGCAGTTATCGAGCGGTAAATTAGCGTGGTTTTGGCCAGCAAAGGGCAAAATTACCAAACGCTTTTCTAATAAGGAAAACGGCTATAAAGGCTTACAAATTACTAATAAAATGGGGGCTTCAGTTTTAGCCGCTGCACAAGGAACGGTGGTGTATGCGGGTAACGCGCTTCGAGGGTACGGTAATTTAATCATTTTGAAACATAATGATGATTATCTAAGTGCTTATGCACATAACTCGAAATTACTTGTAAAAGAAAAGCAAAAAGTTAAGGCAGGACAAAAAATAGCAGAAATTGGAAATTCAGAGTCTTCGGTTACCGCGCTTCGCTTTGAAATTCGTTACCGGGGGAAAGCTGTCAACCCTGCTAAATACCTTCCTTAGATTTTAGGTATTGATAATTGCTCTGGAGAAGGCTTATGGCTAATGCAGCAAAAATTGAAAAAAATATTAGCAATGACGACAAGTTTGATGAAAACACCGTTGAAGAAGCAACACCGTTACTTGAAAAAGTAGATGACGAAGACATATTTGCAAAAGAAGAAGTTACTAAAAACCTTGATGCCACACAACTTTACTTAGGTGAAATAGGTTTCTCTCCATTATTAAGCGCAGAAGAAGAAGTATTTTTTGCTCGCAAATCTTTAAAAGGCTGCGAAGCCTCTCGTAAACGCATGATTGAAAGCAATTTACGTTTAGTTGTTAAAATTGCCCGTAGATACAATAACCGTGGACTTGCACTACTCGATTTAATTGAAGAAGGTAACTTAGGGTTAATTCGCGCTGTTGAAAAGTTTGACCCTGAGCGCGGCTTTAGATTTTCAACTTATGCAACATGGTGGATACGTCAAACAATTGAACGTGCCATTATGAACCAAACACGCACCATTCGTTTGCCTATCCATGTAGTGAAAGAGCTTAATGTTTACTTACGTACAGCACGAGAGCTAACCCAAAAGCTCGACCATGAACCAACTGCTGAAGAAATAGCTGAGTGCTTAGATAAGCCAGTTGAAGACGTAACCAAAATGCTACGTTTAAACGAAAAAATAGCCTCGGTTGATATGCCTATTGGTGGCGAAAACGATAGCGTTCTGCTAGATATTTTACCTGACGAAAAAGGCAATGGTCCAGAAGGTGAAGTACAAGACAACGAAATTAATAAGCACATTGTTGATTGGTTAGGAGAGTTAAACCTCAAGCAACGTGAAGTGCTCGCTCGCAGGTTTGGGTTACTCGGCTACGAGCCATCTACACTTGAAGATGTAGGCCGGGAAATAGGCCTAACACGAGAGCGAGTAAGACAAATACAAGTCGAAGCACTACGTCGTTTAAAAGATATTTTGCAACAAGAAGGGTTAAGCACTGATAGCTTATTTAACCAATTTTCTTAATAGTAAATGTAAGGCCTTACTGGGCTGGAATAAAAAAGCCGAAAAAATTAATCTTCGGCTTTTTTATGTTTTTTACAAGGCAAACTTAAAGCAATGTTTTTAATTTATAAAGCAATTCGTGAGCTTGTCTGGGTGTTAAGTTATCTGGATCAATTGACTTTAACTGTTCTTCCACTTGTGAAGGCTCAATAATCGCTTCGTTATTAAATGAAAATGTTTGTTGTTCTGTATTAGGCGCCGTTACACTTTGATGGTTTTCGAGTAGCTTAAGTTTTTGTTTAGCTTGCGCAATTACAGCTTTAGGTACGCCTGCAAGAGCGGCGACTTGTAGACCAAAGCTTTTGCTTGCTGCACCGTCTAGCACGGTATGCATAAATGCGATTGTGTCATTATGCTCTATTGCATCTAGGTGAACGTTTACAAGGCCTTGAGTTTGCTCTGCAAGCTCTGTAAGTTCAAAGTAGTGTGTTGCAAATAGTGTTTTAGCTGAAATTTTTGATGCTAAATGATCGGCCGTGGCATACGCAAGCGAAAGCCCGTCGTAGGTGCTTGTTCCTCGCCCAATTTCATCCATTAACACTAACGACTGCGCTGTCGCATTATTTAAAATAGTGGCGGTTTNGGTCATTTCAACCATGAAGGTTGAGCGGCCAGAGGCTAAATCATCACTTGCACCAATACGCGTAAATATACGGTCTATATTACCTATTTTCGCGCTATCTGCAGGCACATAACTGCCAATGTGTGCCATGAGTACAATAAGCGCTGTTTGGCGCATATAGGTTGATTTACCACCCATATTTGGACCTGTAATAATCAACATTTTGCGCTGGCTATTAAGCTCTACAGGATTTGCAATGAAGGGTTCTTTCATTACTTGCTCTACAACGGGGTGACGGCCTTGTTTAATGCTAATGTTGTCGTTGTCGCATAACTCTGGTTTAGCATAATTAAGCGCAAAGGCGCGCTCTGCTAAGTTGTTTAGCACATCTAAGTCAGCAAGCGATGCGGCCATTATTTGCAGCTGTTCAATGTGAGGGGCTATAAATTCAAATAACTCTTCGTATAGTAGTTTTTCAAGCGCGAGTGCTTTTGATTGGCTGCCAAGTACTTTGTCTTCATGCTCTTTAAGCTCAGGAATAATATAGCGCTCATTATTTTTAAGCGTCTGGCGACGAATGTAATCAGCTGGTACTAAATGAGAATTAGCACGGCTTACTTCTATAAAAAAACCGTGCACTCGGTTATAGCCAATTTTTAATGTGCTAATACCTGTGCGTTCACGCTCGCGTTGTTCAAGCTGCTCAAGTACATCTGTGGCACCTTTACTCAGGTTACGCCACTCATCTAATTCACTATTATAACCAGGTGCAATTACGCCCCCATCACGAATAAGTACTGGTGGATTATCAATAACAGCACGCTCTAGTAATGCTTGTAATTCAGGTAGTTCTGGCGAGTGTTTGATAATACTCGCTATGCGCGGGTCGCTCGCATCATTTAATAAGTTATGTAGTGGTGCAAGTGCCTGTAGTGCACTGCGCAAGCGTGTTAAATCTCTTGGGCGTGCAGTGCATAGTGCTAAACGCGCTATTACACGCTCTATATCACCAATATCTTTTAATGATTCATGTAATTCGCCGCAAAGCTGTACGTCTAAAATTGCGCTAATGGCATTTAAGCGAGAATTAAGCTCATTTTTATTACGAACTGGCGTATGGATTCGGCGTTTTAATAAGCGCGATCCCATTGCTGTAGCGGTTTTATCAAGTACTTGGGCAAGCGTATTTTCAAACCCGCCAGATAGGTTAACAGTAAGCTCTAAGTTTTTACGGGTTGCGGCATCTAAAATAACAGCATGCTCGTTATGTTCAAGCGTAATGGCGCGAATGTGAGGTAAAGCAATTCGTTGTGTATCTTTTACGTATTGCATTAAACAGCCGGCGGCTACGAGTGCAGTATGTGCTTTATCTACACCAAAGCCGACTAAATCTTTTGTACCAAATTGATCGCATAATAAGTGCTGGGCCGTATCTAAGTCGAACTCCCATTCAGGGCGGCGACGAGCGCCTTTGATATGCTCAATCAAATGGGTGTTTTCAAAGCTTTCGCTATATAAAAGTTCTGCTGGTGACAAACGCTGTAGAGTTGAACAAAATGCCTCATCGGTACTTACCTCTACAATGTTAAAACGACCAGAATTTATATCAAGGTAAGCGATTCCGTATTGGCCCTTTTTATTTTGCCAAACACTGGTCAGTAGATTGTCTTGTCGCTCTTGTAGCAGCGCTTCATCCGAAATGGTGCCCGGTGTTACAATACGCACTACTTTTCGCTCAACAGGACCTTTACTGGTTGCGGGGTCGCCAACTTGTTCACAAATAGCAACAGATTCGCCCATTTGTACTAAACGAGCTAGGTAGTTTTCTACGGCATGATAAGGCACACCTGCCATAGGAATTGGGTCGCCACCGGCTTTGCCGCGCTGGGTTTGCGAAATATCGAGTAATTGCGCTGCACGTTTTGCGTCGTCAAAGAAAAGCTCATAAAAATCACCCATACGATAAAACAATAAAATATCGCGATGCTCTGATTTTATTTTTAGATACTGCTGCATCATAGGGGTTTGTTGTTTTATAGTGTGTGGTGCAAAAAGATCAAACGACATGTATTTACCCAAAGGCTGAATATGGAATTACATCAAGAGATTAAAACACTTGCTGCGCAATTAGGTGCTATTTTAACGGATAAATGCTTATGGATCACTACTGCTGAATCATGTACGGGGGGAGGGGTCAGTTATGCCCTCACAGATACCCCCGGTAGCTCTGGATATTTAGGGCGCGCATTTGTCACATATAGTAATGAAGCGAAGCACGAATTACTCAATGTAGCGACGAATACGTTAGAGCAATATGGTGCTGTGAGCGAGCAAACAGTAAAAGAAATGGCGCTGGGTGCAAAAAATATCGCTAATGCTGACGTTGCTATTGCTATATCGGGTATAGCTGGGCCGGGTGGAGCAACACAAGATAAACCTGTAGGTTTTGTATGGTTTTGCCTACAAATTGCAGATAAACAATTTACATTTAAGCATATATTTAGTGGCGACAGGGCAAGTGTAAGAGCTCAAGCTATTGAATTTTCATTAAAAATTGCGATTGAAAAGATAAAGTTATAAATTTTGCTTGATACTGTGATTTCATACAGTATACTTGTTCGCATTAGCCGGATTTGGAGAACAAAATGAACGATAATAAACAAAAAGCGTTAGATGCAGCCCTATCACAAATTGAGCGTCAATTTGGTAAAGGATCAATCATGAAGTTGGGTGACAACAAAGCCCTAAATATTGACGCCGTATCTACAGGTTCACTAGGGATCGACATTGCTTTAGGCATAGGCGGTTTACCAATGGGTCGTATTGTAGAAGTGTACGGTCCTGAATCATCAGGTAAAACTACGCTGACTTTGCAAGTTATCGCACAGGCTCAAAAAGAAGGCAAAACATGTGCCTTTGTTGATGCTGAGCATGCTCTAGATCCAGTATATGCACAAAAACTAGGTGTTAACATTGA
Source organism: Pseudoalteromonas sp. H71 (assembly GCF_001468485.1). GTDB lineage: Bacteria > Pseudomonadota > Gammaproteobacteria > Enterobacterales > Alteromonadaceae > Pseudoalteromonas. The sequence continues at coordinate 74,558 of NZ_LODI01000001.1, read as the reverse complement.
TGAGCTTTTAGTATCTCAACCAGATACGGGTGAGCAAGCGCTAGAAATTTGTGACATGTTAGTACGTTCAAGTGCGGTTGACGTGGTTATTGTCGATTCTGTTGCTGCACTTACACCAAAAGCTGAAATTGAAGGCGACATGGGCGACTCGCACATGGGCTTACAAGCACGTTTAATGTCGCAAGCATTACGTAAGCTTACGGGTAACATTAAACGTTCTAATACGTTATGTATTTTCATCAACCAAATTCGTATGAAAATTGGTGTAATGTTCGGTAACCCTGAAACAACAACCGGTGGTAACGCACTTAAGTTTTACGCGTCAGTTCGTATTGATATACGCAGAATTGGTTCTGTAAAGGAAGGCGATGAAGTTGTTGGTAATGAAACGCGTGTTAAAATTGTTAAAAATAAGGTAGCGCCTCCGTTTAAACAAGCCGAATTTATCATCATGTATGGTGAAGGTATTTCTAAGCAAGGTGAACTAATTGATTTAGGTGTTAAGCACAAAATTGTTGAAAAAGCAGGTGCTTGGTACAGTTACAATGGCAACAAGGTAGGCCAAGGTAAAAATAATTCGATCAAATTCCTAAAAGAAAATGTAGAAATTGCGAACGAAATTGAAGGCAAACTACGCGATATGTTATTGCTTAAAGCGACAATTGAGCCAGAAGACGGTGAAGATGTGCTAGGTGATGAAGGCGACCTTTAAGCTTTACAATGTTCTCTAAGCTTGATTTGACCCGAGCTTTATAAAAACGCTAACCAGTAATGGTTAGCGTTTTTTTATGTTTAAACATCTATTAAATGAATAATAACGATTCGTTTAACTAGCTGAGCTATGTTTGTGAAAGGAAGTCCAAATAGCATCAGGTTGATTTCTTAAATTATTATTGCGGGTGCTATTACAAATTAAAAAAAACGACACAGAGTATGTGTCGTTTAAATTAAGTTATAAAAAGACGTTTAATTTGCTTTATAACTGCCAATTAACCGATAGGGCGTAGTTGCGTGGCGCGCCATAGTAACCTTGCGCCCAATATAGGCTATGTAAGTATTTTTCGTCAGTGGTGTTATTAATGTTAAAAGTAATCCCTACGTTTTGAGTGATTTTGTAGTTAGCCATTAAATCAAGAATACCGTAAGCACCTTGGTTTGTTGTTACAAGCGCTGCCCCCGTTGGATCTGATACTTGCACTCGGCTAACGGAATCTTGCCAGCGGTAGTTTGCGCCAAATGTTAAACCCTCAACAAGCGGTACTTGGTAAGTAGCGGCCACCTTTAATTGGTTCTCTGGGGTGTAGTCTTTTACTAGATCATCACCTTCAATACTCAGGTTACTAAAGCTTATGCTTGCACTTAAGTCTTCGGTAAGTTTCCCACTTAGTTCTATTTCAAAGCCGTCGCTGTTAATACCTTCGGCACCGTAGTAGCGTGTATCACTTGGTAGTGAATCAGGAAGTGCGACTGCAAGCCCTTCTTGCTTAGCATCAAAATACGCTAAAGTTAAAAACACTTGATCGTCTAAAAGCTGTGCTTTTAAACCTATTTCACTACTTTTACCTGTAATTGGCGCAAGTTGTTCTGCGTTTATATCAAGTTCGTTTTGTGGCACGAACGTTTCGGTGTAGCTTGCATAAGCCGAAAGTGACTCAGTAAAGTCGTAAACAGCACCAACATAAGGGATTACTTCGCTGTCATCACGTGTTTGCGCTACACCATATGCTGTGCCTTTTGTTTCCCAGTCTGTATAACGAACGCCCGCAAGTATACTTAGTGGTGCACTTAGTTTTATACGAGTTGAGACATAAGCTGATTGTTGTTTGTTTTCAATGTCACTACCGTTTAAACCGTCTGCAAGTGTTGCCTCTGGGGCTACTCCATCCCATGAATCAAGTGACGGCATGGCAGGAAAGCCATTGCCTGTAGTATAATCGTAGAGTGACTGTTCGGTATAATCCATATTGGCTTGGCTTACCCCAAACGATAGGTCGTGCTCTAAGCCAAATAAATCAAACTTACCACTGGCGTATAAATCAAACAGATCGTGTTTATCTTCGTAATCATAACGACTAGCGTAACCCGTTAAGCCAAGTCCTGTTTCTTTATCTGGTGTACCGTATACATAAAAAAGCTCTGAGTCCTGCTCGTTTTTAATGTGTGCATAACGAGCAGTTGCAACCCATGTAGTCGACAAATTTTGTTCAAGGGTTACATAAACTTGCTCAGCGCTATTGTCCCAGTATGACCAGTCAGAAGCGGTGCTGGTAGATGAATCGTAATCTGTGGCTGAGCCATCAGTATAATAAAGTGGTAATGCTCCCCAAAGTGGGCTGTCGGCATCTTTTTGTTGATTAACGTAGTTAAGGCTAAGCGTTGTGTCATTTGTTATTTTGCCTTCGTAGGCTAAATAACCAATTGTTTTATCTGTTTCGTAACGATCTAAGTATGACTCGGCTTGTTGCTTAGTAAATACAGCGCGTACAGCGTGCTCATCGTTTATAGGTGTTGAAACATCAAGCTCTAAACGCTTGTTATTCCAAGAACCATAAGATGCAGATGCATGAGCTTGTGTTATGTAAGTTGGCTTTTTAAGTACCATATTAACGGTTGCGGACGGGTTTCCTGCTCCCGTCATTAAGCCGTTGGCACCACGAACTATTTCTACACGGTCGTATATAGACGTATCTAAAGTCCCTTGAATTGAACCTGAGCTTTGTGGAATACCTAAACCATCTACCTGAAAGTTAGTTATTTCAAAACCACGAGCTTTGAAGTAAGTTCGGTCTGTTTCTATTTGTTCTACTGTGACACCCGGTGTACTTTCAAGCACAGCGTTAATGTTGTCTAGTGAAAAGTCGTCCATTAATGCACGTGATACAACAGATATGCTTTGTGGTGTTTCTTTGATTGAAAGGCCTAATTTTGTTGCAGACTGTGCTTCTTCGGTAATGTAATTTTTATGATGTTGACCGTATACAGCTATCTTTTCTAGCGGGTCACCTTTTGTATTTTCTTCATCAGCAAATGTATAACCAGACAAAATTAAAGAGGTAACAAGGCTTAATTTTGACAAACGTAAAATAGTAGGGGACGACATAGTGGTTCCAGTGAGTTTAAATTGGAATTCATGTTAATCTAAATGATATTGATTTGCAATTACGTTAATTGCTATTTTTTATTGATACTAATTTACTTAATTTAGTGGCTATTTTGAGCGAGGCGGAGAGATATGCTAGATAGCTAGGCAAAAAACTCTCTATTTAGTTGTTCTCGGTAATTGCTCCTGTATTGCTCTACCTTCTGCATTCATGCAGTCGTAAATGAAAATTTATTAATCTAGGTAGCGACACGTTTAGCCCTTTAAAGTGATTAACTCGTATTGCGGGTTGGTACAAGTTCAATTTTATTTAACCAGGCGGGGGGCTTATGCTTTGAGGTTTAATTTACAGCAGCCTGTTTGGTATATGAGTAAATAAGGATGCTAATCCTTAAAAATAAATAGGCTGTAATCGCTTTAACCCTTTATAAATCACTTAAACTGTTATGTAGACGCTTGCTATAAAGACGTAGGTTAAATACATAAAAAAGCGGCCTAGGCCGCTTAATTTATTGAATAAACTTTAAAGTTAAAAAGCGTATTTAACAGAGAATTGCAGGCGGTCTAAATCACCATCAACACCACTTTGGGTTTCTCGTTCAGCATGTTTTAACTCTGCACCAAACGTTAGGCGTTTAACTGGCGAGTATAAGATATTAGCGCTGTAACTTTGAGTCGATTCGGTTGGATCCCCAGAAACATTTAGCAAGTCGGTGTTATTATCTGCAGAAAAGAACGAGTAAAGGAATGTTGAGCGCCATTGGCTGTTCCATTTATGCTGATAAGCCACAAAGCCTGATGTTGAGTCAATGGCGTCTAGTTCATCCCCATTAAGTACGGCACCATGAGCAACATTTAAACCCACATACCGACCTAACCCTTTACCTTGTGTAAGCATAAATTTAATGTTGTCGTCGCTTACTTTAAACATACCCGATGCACTAATACCAAATGACGTTTCATCGGCATCAATACTACCTACTTTATATGTTAATTGGCGAGCTAGCGCGGTAACGACAAGATTACCCCAATCCGCTTTGTGGGTATATCGTGCAGTAAAGTCAGGAAGTGACGCATCATCTGTTGCAACACGTGATCCACCTGCTGTTGTAATCGTGCTTTCAGGGTTTTCTAATGAAAAAGACCATGCGCCAGTTGTGTATTTAATTTGAGCTTGGCGAACGAATACAGTTCCTTCAGCAGGGCCTACAAAGTCTAGCGTTTCAGGAAGGGCACCCACGTTTTGAAAGTTTGACCATGTTTGACCAAATAACCATCCGTCATAGGTGATAAAAGCATGGCGAATACGTGGTGCGAAGGAGTTTGATACGCGTTCATTACCACCCGCTGCTGATGCAAGAAAATCGATTTCAATTTTGCTATTAATTTTTTTGCCGTTATCGAGTAAAGTCGACGTACCAAAATTAAAACGCGATTGACGTGCATGCATATCAAATACTGCATCCGAGCTGTCATCATCACCTACTGTTAGTGTGCTTGGCACATAAAAATCACGACCAACACTTGTACCAGCAGAGGCACCCGCTGAATAATCACTCCACATTGTGTCGAGTTTAATATATCCGCCGTAAGTGAACTCAGTGTCACCGATTTTTGCAGCCGTCGCTGCATAAGAAGTGCTTGATAGTGCACATAAAACAGCGCTTGCTGCGAGTGTTTTTAATGGAGTAAATTTCATACTGGTATCCCTTGTTTAGGCTACTTGTTGTTTATTATTTTTCACTCGTTTTTGCTCAATATTTGCTACAGGTACAAATTACGAATAAAAATAAATGTTGTCAGTGTGTTTAGTGTTTAGTGTTTATAAATATTTTTGTAATTTTTAAACAATGCATGCAATAGGTTTGTTTGCTTAATTGTTCACCACAAATACTTTAGTTATGTGTAGTGTTTACTCAATTACCTATTGGTCTATAAGACTAAGGTTTAACAATTAGGTAGCTTCTTGTTACCTTTATTTAACACCCTGTATTGTTTACGTAAAAATATTTAAGTTTATTAATTATATAGTACAAACACGCAATAAGTAGGTGAGTACAACTAAGGTCTAATACTTAATAAAGCACTGCTGAGTAATCCTTGTTAAGAGCCCAAGGCAAGTAATTAAAACGGAGACTAAGATGTCACAAAGTATCTATCCAGTTCCTAAGCATATAAAAGACACAACACTTGTTGATAAAAATAAATATAATTCGATGTACCAGCAGTCAATTAACGACCCTGAAAGCTTTTGGAAAGAGCATGGGCAACGCCTCGACTGGTCTACTCCTTATTCAATTGTAAAAAATACATCGTTCGATAAGGGCCACATCAGTATAAAATGGTATGAAGATGGTTATTTAAATGCATCTTACAATTGTATCGATCGCCATTTAAAAACCAAAGCCGATAAAGTCGCGCTTATTTGGGAAGGGGATGATCCGTCACAAAGTGAAAACATCACATACCAACAATTACATGACGAGGTTGCCAAATTTGCTAATGGTTTAAAAAAGCTAGGCGTGAAAAAAGGTGACCGAGTTGCTATTTATATGCCTATGACTCCACAGGCTATTTATGCCATGCAAGCGTGTGCACGAATTGGCGCCATTCACTCGGTTGTTTTTGGTGGTTTCTCACCATCAGCAATTGCAGATCGCATAAAAGATTCAGGCGCAAAAGTGGTAATAACGTCAGACGAAGGTCGACGTGCAGGTAACTGCGTGCCATTAAAAGCGAATGTTGATGAAGCTGTGTTACAAGATTCTGTAACCACTATTGAGCATGTGATTGTCCACCAGCTGACCAAAGGTGAAGTTGATTGGCATGATCACGATATTTGGTGGCACGAATTAGTTGCTGACTTACCAGCACAGTGTGAACCGGAGCCAATGAATGCAGAAGATCCGCTATTTATTTTGTATACATCAGGTTCAACAGGCCAACCTAAGGGTGTTGTTCATACAACTGGCGGTTATTTAGTTTATGCGTCAATGACCCATGAGTACGTGTTTGATTTGCAAGACGACGATGTATATTGGTGTAGCGCCGATGTAGGTTGGATCACAGGGCACAGTTATATTGCATATGGACCGCTAGTCAACGGTTGTACACAAGTTGTATTTGAAGGCGTACCAACATACCCAACGGCAGGAAGAATGGGTGAAGTGGTCGATAAACATGGTGTCACTATTTTATATACCGCGCCGACAGCGATTCGCGCATTAATGGCTAAAGGTGATGAACCCACAGCAACTTCAAACCGCGATAGTTTACGCATTTTGGGTTCTGTAGGAGAACCAATTAACCCAGAAGCATGGAACTGGTATTACGAAAGCATAGGAAAGTCTAATTGCCCAATTGTCGATACTTGGTGGCAAACAGAAACGGGCGGTATTATGATCACGCCATTACCGGGTGCAACAGATACAAAACCCGGATCTGCAACACATCCGTTTTTTGGAATTGCACCGGCACTTTATGATGCTGAAGGAAATACACTAGAAGGTGCGGTTGACGGTAATTTGGTTATTTTAGATAGCTGGCCATCACAAGCGCGAACTGTTTATGGCGATCATGAGCGTTTTGAGCAAACTTACTTTAGCGCATACCCTGGAGTCTACTTTACAGGTGATGGCTGTCGTCGTGATGAAGATGACTATTACTGGATCACAGGGCGTGTTGATGATGTCCTCAATGTATCTGGGCATCGCTTGGGTACTGCCGAAATTGAAAGCGCCTTAGTTGCGCACGAAGCTGTAGCCGAAGCCGCCGTAGTCGGTTATCCACATAATATTAAAGGCCAGGGTATTTATGTTTACATTACGCCCAACGAAGGGGTCACGGTGAGTGACGAGCTTACAAAAGAGGTTCGAAATTGGGTTCGTAAAGAACTTAGCCCAATAGCCTCACCAGATATGATTCAATGGTCGCCGGGTTTGCCTAAAACACGCTCAGGTAAAATAATGCGTCGTATATTGCGTAAAATTGCTGCTAATGAGCACCAGCAGCTAGGTGATACGTCAACACTTGCCGATCCGTCGGTTGTGGATGAGCTTATTGAAAATCGATTAAATCGTTAAATACGCGTTAAAAGCTTGATTACAAGTTAATTCTAAACGTAGTATATCGGCTGTTACTTAGGAATAAGTATCAGCCGAATATTTAGGAGTGAACCATGAGTCAGTTTTTAATAGCGGACGATCATCCGTTATTTCGTGAAGCACTAAAGGGCGCATTGAGCTCTAAATTTGAAGGGCTTGAAGTATTCGAGTCGTCAGATTTTGACAGCACATTGCAGGTGTTAAGCGAACAAGAAGATCTTGATATATTACTGCTAGACCTTCACATGCCAGGAAATGGCGATTTGTATGGTCTTATTCGTATCCGAGAAGAGCACCCAAGCTTACCCATTGCTGTGGTTTCAGGCAGTGAAGACGTTAATATTGTTTCTAAAGTAATGGGTTATGGCGCTATGGGATTTATTCCCAAATCATCACCATCTGACGATATTGCCAGTGCTATAAACCAAATACTTGAAGGCGATACGTGGCTGCCAAAAGAGCTTAAAAATAAAGTAGCCGAGATTGAAGGTGAAGACAGAGAAATTGCAGCGCAAGTCGCTTCGCTTACACCTCAGCAATACCGCGTTTTACAGTATTTACATGAAGGATTACTCAATAAACAAATTGCTTATGAGTTGCATATTTCAGAAGCAACAGTAAAAGCACACATTACCGCAATTTTTAGAAAACTCGGTGTATATAACCGCACTCAAGCCGTACTTATCGCTGCTAAATTACAACTAGAGCCTATTGAGCCAGCTCAATAATAGTTTTAAGGGTTTTGAAGCGATTTATTACCGTTATATTTTACCCGCTATTTTGAATTGGTATTTTTGCGCAAGCGCATATTGAGGGTTATGTTTTGAAACTCGCTAAATTTAGAGCAGGCGTAGGTTAACTCCTCTAGGCAGCGTCTGCTTAGTATTAATGTTTTTTTATCTTTTACTGATGAAAAAAACACACTTAATACCTATTCCTCCTTTTGTGTTATTTGACTTTACTCATAAACCATTCACCTTTTAAACATGATCTAAATTACAAATAATGCTAGGTTACGGCAATTTTATAACTTTAAGAGCAGGGTATGACAGACTCCACACACTCACCTAGCAACAACCCAAATAAGGGGTTATTTAATCGGTTTTTAGCCACCGTCGAATTTTTAGGCAATATGCTGCCTCATCCAATTACACTATTTGCAATATTTGCAGTGGCGATTGTTGTGTTTAGCGGCATTGCAGATTGGTTTGGATTAAGTGCAATAGACCCTCGCCCGGTAGGCGCTCCAGGGCGCGCCGCTGACGGCGTTATTGAAGTCGTAAGCTTATTAAGCGCTGAAGGTTTACAACGCATTATGGCTGGGCTCGTTACCAATTTCACAGGGTTTGCTCCCCTAGGTACCGTGTTGGTTGCATTATTGGGTGTGAGCGTTGCTGAGCACTCGGGTTTGCTCTCTGCGGCTATGCGAGGCATGGTAATGGGCGCCTCTAAACGTTTAGTTACGTTTATGGTCGTGTTTGCCGCTATTATGTCAAATACGGCTTCAGAGCTTGGCTATGTGGTTTTAATTCCGCTCGCAGCGATGATTTTTCATAGCTTAGGGCGTCACCCATTAGCTGGCCTTGCTGCTGCATTTGCAGGTGTGTCGGGGGGCTATAGTGCTAACTTATTATTAGGTACTATTGATCCGCTCCTTGCAGGTATTACAACTCCTGCAGCTCAAATGATCGATCCAACCTATGTTGTTGGCGCAGAGGCAAACTGGTATTTCATGATGATATCGGTGCTTTTAATTTCAGTGCTGGGTACTTTAGTAACTGAAAAAATAGTTGAGCCACGCCTAGGCAAATATAATCCAGATGAAGCCAGTATTGACCTGTCGCAAAATAGCATCGATACCCTTACTCAAAAAGAAAAGTCAGGTTTAAAGTGGGCTGGCATTTCTTTACTCGCAGTTTCTTTATTACTTGCATGGACCATCGTTCCTGACGATGGCATTTTACGAAATCCTGCAACGGGTGAAGTCGCGGGCTCTCCTTTTTTAAAAGGGATTGTGGTTATTATTTTTGTGACATTTAGTATTCCTGGTTTTGTATATGGTCGTGTTGTTGGCACTATGAAAAACGATAAAGATGTTATTAACGCCATGAGTAAAAGTATGAGCTCGATGGGGTTATATATTGTTTTGGTATTTTTTGCGGCTCAGTTTGTAGCATTCTTCAAGTGGACTAATTTAGGCACTATTTTAGCTATAAATGGTGCGGCGCTTTTACAAGCTTTAAACCTGACAGGCCCTGAAGTATTTGTATTGTTTATTTTAATGTGTGCACTAGTAAACCTAAGCTTAGGCTCGTCGTCAGCGCAATGGGCGATTACAGCGCCTATTTTTGTTCCTATGCTTATGCTAATCGGGTACGCGCCAGAAACTATTCAAGCGGCTTACCGTATTGGTGACTCGGTAACAAACTTAATAACTCCAATGATGAGTTATTTTGGTTTAATCCTTGCTGTGGCTGTTAAGTACAAAAAAGATATGGGGATAGGTACTCTAGTTGCCACCATGCTACCATACAGCATTATATTTTTTATTGGCTGGGTCATTTTGTTTTATGTGTGGGTATTTTTACTTGGCATGCCGGTAGGGCCTGAGTCTCCAACATATTACACGCCATAATTACTTATTATATGCGAACAATAAAAAGCCAGCTAAGCTGGCTTTTTTTATAAAATTAACGCGGGGTAACTACAAAGGCTTATACGCGTTAGCTAAACACCACGGTTTTATTACCATTTATAAATAGCTTGTGCTCTGAAGCAAGTTGCAACGCTTTACAAAAAACTGTTTTTTCAACGTCTTTACCCATTTTTGCCATCATTTCAGCTGTGTTAGCGTGAGTCACACTTGTCACGTCTTGTAAAATAATTGGGCCTTCATCTAATTCATTATTTACGAAGTGAGCCGTTGCACCAATAATTTTTACGCCGCGCTCAAATGCCTGGTGGTACGGCTTTGCACCAATAAATGCAGGTAAAAAAGAGTGGTGTATATTAATGATTTTACCGTCAAACCGGCCTACAAATTCAGGGCTTAAAATACGCATATATTTGGCTAAACCAATTATATCTGGGTTATAACTAGCAATTAAATCACCTACTTGTTGGTCATGTTCACTTCGGCTTAGCCCAACATGCGATACCACATGAAATGGCACACCAAATCCTTTCGCAAGTGGTTCTAAATCAGGGTAGTTAGCAATAACAGCTAGCACTTCAATATTAAGTGTTTGTTCAAACTGTTTTAATAGCATACCACCTAAGCAGTGTGCTTCTTTGGTGGCAAGCAACACTACTTTAGTTTTTGCTTCGTCGTGCAGTGCAAGCTTGGCGCCTTCAGGTAATAAAGCGCGTAGCTGCTCTAAAAAGTCACTTTGTGGTTGCCCCGTCAGTTCAGTGCGCATAAAAAAACGTTTCGCGTCTTTATCTACAAATTCGTTATTACGTGTAATGTTCAAGTTATTTTTATGACAAAGCCCGGTAATTTTAGCAATTAAGCCCACATCATCGGCACATTGGGTGGTTAGTATGTAACTCATTTTCCTCATTCTTACCCTGTGATTAATGTTCCATTATTTGTGTTTTAGCACATAAAGCAAGGGCTTTGTGGGCTAATCAAATATTAATCATGTTATTACAAGCTTTTAGTTTAATTTAGACGTTACATAGCGGTGGGGCATATTGAGGTAAATAAAAAATGCCACCCAAATACACAGGTGGCACTTATTTGAAAATGCTAGGTTTTTGGCTTAGATGCCAAGTCGTCCTCTTGGCGTAAAAAGCCAGCGGCTTCTTCATCGTCTTTAGTTAAAGCAGGTTGCATAGGCATTGCGCGAGTTTGCTGATTTAGCTGATGCAGTTGAGAGGCATTACCTAAATCGCGTTCACTCGTTATTGACGCAATTGATTCGCGGTCTTTCAAAAAGGCGATTACATCTTTTTTGATTGCTTGTAATTGACCTTCATCTTTGTGCATTTCCATAATATGGCGAGGATGTTCAAGGTTTTTCATACCTGTTGCGGCAAAGGTTGTCGAAACAATACGTGAAACAATAACCCAAGGCGTTATGCTGCTGCGTACTAGGGTGTTTTCTGAGCGTGTGCTGTCGTGAATCCCAGTACCTGTTGATATTTTGGACTCTGTAAATGTGCCTTCACATTTAAAATACACCAGTAAAGATTCAAATTGCATTTCGGCAAAAAACAAATGGGCACTGTTACTTAACAGCTGTGCAAAAGCTTTAATTAATACACCAATCAGTAATAAGTGAACACTTGCCATTAATAGCTCACTAAACTCTATAATATTTTGATTATTAAACGCTTGTTCAATGGTGTTTATATTTGCAGCTTCAATATAGTGGTAAATATTAATAAATGAATAAGCAAGTAATACGGTAAAGCTAAGCGCTGCAATGTAGAGCAAGTTACCGCTAATTAACGCAATTAAACGCGAAAGGCTAAACTGTCTACCTAAATCCATAGTGTGCAGTTTAGGTTGAATTTCTTGAATCATTTCACCTTTAAATCCGCCTTTACCTTCAATTTGCTCTTGTAGCTTAGGGTCTAATTCACGGTAAACCCTATTCGGCACTTCTTTGTAACGACGGTTTGCCATCACTAAATTATCAAGGTTTATAAAAATTTCGTCAGGGTGAACAGACTCTTGCCAGTTTTCTCGAAGTTCTGATACTTCTGCACTGGGGGTCACTACGTTTAAACGTGCTTTAATCATTACAAATACAAGAGCACAACTCAGTGCGGCTAGTATAATAATGGCTGTTAAATACAGCCCTGCATTGAGGCTGGGTAATTGTTCTAGCCAGTTGTCTATTTGTTGTTTACTAATGCGTTGCTCCTGCATTAGCCACGACATAGAAAGGCCTATAGCAATGGGTAATATAAACGATAAAGAAATGATCTTAGCAAGCGCACCCGTGCCCAATGCTTCAATGTTTTTTTCTGCATTACGAGAAATAGGTTTGCCAGACGAACGCCAAGAAAACAGCACATAAAACATCAAAATAGCGCTATATATTGGAAAAGCGAGTTCTCCTGCTTCGCCTGTAAAGCCTGATAATGACACAAACGCAACTAATGCATAAGCAATAAGTGCAACCAGCGTACTAACCCATGAGCCAAATAAACGTTGTGCAACATTACGTATTGGATAGGGCAAAAATAATAGTTTTGGTATTAAGCTGTGCAGTAAGCGAGATAAAAAGCCATTTGGCTCTTTGAAGGTACTGTTTTTGCGCCCAACAAGCATTTCTTCTAGTGTTTGTGCCGTGTAGGCTACTTCGTTTTTTTCTTCTTGTGCAGTCGATGTTTGTGATTTACTAAAGTTAAATGCCAGCGATGTAGGGTGGTTCCTGCCTACAAAGTACTTAAGTGTGGCGTAAATGCCGCCCGATAAGGTACGAATACCGAGTGCGAGTATCAGCATGCCAAATATCATTAAAATCCAACCTGCGGTTGCATCTTCTTTTACTGAGCCAGATGCGGTGACCAAAAGGCCGACACCAACAATAGACTCAATAAGTCCTCTTACGGCCTTTACTTTTCCCTCCAGTTTAAAAGGGTTCTTTAGTCCAAGATCGATTGATCCGTAATCAAAAGCCATTAAATGCTCCTTATAAATAGCATACCCTAAAAAGGGAATATCAGCAGAGTTACAATAACGTATGCACTTTAAACATTATTGCTTAATTTTTGATTGTATATCAATAATATTGTTCAGTTTAAGGTTATTTGAATATGTTAGTTTAAATCTTTTATGGTTGTCATGATCAAATCGGAGTGCAGTGCTTATGAAGTTAATCTATGTGGATGATAATTTACCAGGTATCACTCGAAAGCTTAAAAATAAGCAATGGCAGTATTTCGATCCCATTGGCAAATTAATAAAAGATGAAGCGGTTATTGAGCGTTTGAATGGCTTAGCATTTCCGCCTGCTTACAAAAGTGCATGGTTTTGCCCCGAAGAAAACGGACATATTTTAGCCACAGGTTTTGATAGTAAAGGAAGAAAACAATACCGATACCACCCAGAGTTTAGAGCACAGCAAGAGGCTAAAAAATACCAAGCTTGTGGTGTGTTTGGCCACAAACTTCCTTTATTGAGAGCCCGTTTAGAATCAGATTTACAAGGTAGCGAGCTAAATATAGGGCGAACATTAGCTGCGGTAGTTAGGCTTATGGATTTAGGAGCGCTAAGAGTTGGCAATGAGCGAAACGTAAAACAAAATAAAAGCTTTGGCGCTACAACGTTACGCACACGACACGCAAAACTGACAGGTAAAAATATTCAGTTAAAATACCGGGCAAAATCGGGAAAAGAACGTGAGGTTAATATTACTGACAGAGTGCTAAGCCATGTAATTAAAGACTTACAAGATTTGCCTGGCCAGCATTTATTTCAGTACATAAGTGAAGGTGAGCGTACTAACGTAACATCGAGCGAAATAAACCAATACATACAGCGAATAATGGGAGAGGAGTTTAGTGCAAAACATTTTAGAACTTGGCGAGCAAGCGTAATTGCATTTAAGCAGCTCGCTAAGGCCAAAGGCGCACTTACCTTAAAAAGCATGCTCGATTGTGTGTCTCAACAATTAGGCAATACCCCAGCAATAGCGCGCAAATCTTACGTTCATCCGGCTTTAATTACCCTATGTAAAAAAGATGAAGCAGCACAAAATGCGTGGCGTGAGTCACTTACTTTACCTCGAAAGACAAAATATTTAAGCCGTTACGAACGTGGTTTTTTAGCATTTTTAAATGATTAATCGGGATAGCAACTTTACACACTTGAGTATATTAATTACACAAACAGGTTGTATTATAACGTAGATGAATTAAATTTTATTTTTAAAATTAAGTAATATCAGCGGTTTACTGTATTTTTTGTTATTGGCACTGACGTTGCACCCTTAGTTGATAAATTAACGGCAAGTACAAATTTATTTATCAACACTATTTAGCGAGGGGTACAACGTGAAGGGACTATCTATAAAAAAATGTTTTACTAAAACAAACAAAGCTACTTTTAAGGGGGCTTTGCTTGTGAGTTTAGTAAGTATGTTTGCTTCACCCATACTAGCGAGTGATGATCTAGACGGTGCTTTACTTGCCAGCACTTCACTGACCACATACAGCTCACAGCATTACACGCAAACAAGTGATAGTTATTACTTTGATCAATATTCAGCCCAATTAATAAAGCGTACTGAAAAAGCGATTAATTGGTACCAAGAAATAGTGAATCGTGGTGGGTTTATTCCTTTACCAGCCAGCGAGTTGCTAGAACTAGGCAGTAACAGTAGAGCTGTGAGTTTATTAGCAATGCGTTTATTTCAAGAACAAGATTTACACACTAACGTATGCGGTGAATCGCCATGCCTTTTTGATAAACATATTGAGCTTGCTGTAAAGCAGTTTCAATATCGTCATGGCTTAAACGTTGATGGGCGAGTAGGCCAGAACACGTTTGCCAAGCTTAATATTTCAGCTGAGCAAAAGCTCAATAAATTAAAGTTAAACTTTTATAGAATTACTAACTTTGCCGGTTCGAGCGATGAGCACTACGTGTTTGTAAACATTCCTGAGTATCAACTGCGTTATGTAAAGGTAGGCGATGTAAAGCTTCAAAACAACGTGATTGTTGGTAAACCTAGTTGGGAAACACCGTCGTTTAGTGACGAAATAGAAAAATTTGTAGTTAACCCTGAGTGGCGCATACCTATTTCAATTGCTACTAGAGAAATAGCTCCTAAAGTAGCAGAAGATCCTGATTACCTTGTTAAAAACAATATTGAAATCAGAAAAAACAGCTACATAGACTCACAAACAGTTAACCCCAGTAATATTGATTGGGATTCAATTAAGCCTTATCAGTTTGATCATTTTTTAGTGAAACGTGCGGGTGAAAAAAATCCCCTTGGTGAAGTAAAATATTTGTTCCCTAACCCTGAGGCAATTTATGTACATGATACACCTGCAAAGCAGCGCTTTAGCCAAACAAGACGTGCGCTATCGCATGGCTGTATAAGAATTGAAGACCCTTTTTCACTTGCACAAGAAATAATTAAACACCAAGGTGAAGAACATGCATTGGCACAAGTTAACGATGCACGCAGTGAAGACAGCACACAAACATTTTATTTGGACGAGCCATTACCCATTCATTTAGTTTATTGGACTGCGTGGGTGGATGAAAATAAGCTCGTTAACTTTAGAGATGATATCTACAATCGCGATCAAAAAGCACGCCTTAAAAATGATAACCAGTCGGTTATTGCGGCATTATTAGAAAGTAAATAATGAGAAGTAATATGAAATTAATCGGTTTTTTATTAATCAGTATGTTGGCTACTCTGCTTAGTACGCATTTATTTGCCTCTCAGCCTGCTAAAACGGCTCATCAGGTTGTTGATATACAAAACAGGCCTGCTTTTGAGGACGCAGAATTTAGTTTAAAAATTAACGATATTGTCATGCCATACTCGCTTTTTTCGGTGTTTGTAATGCCCAATGAGCAGGTTGAATTTGAAGTGCTCTATGCGCAATCACCTGACGCCTACACATTAATTAGCGATCAAAAGCCCATGCTAACTGATACTAATCGTTGGCAATGGCAGGCCCCGGATACTCCCGGTTTAACATCGGTAATAATTGAATCGCCAAATAAAAAACAACGTATGGTAATAAATGTGTTTGTAAAAGTACCTGCCGATAAAGTAGAGGGGGGTAAGTTAAAATATTACCAAATAGGGCACTACCCGAAGCCATCGCAAATCAAAGATTCAAAACATTATATTGTGCCTAATGGGTTTGTTGAAGTGACTCCTGAGAATGAAAGTACCAAATTATCGCCTCACTTTTCTTTAAAAGAATTTGTGAGTAAGCAAAAAAGTAATCATCCCAAGTATCTCTTTTTGCAAAGCAAACTGCTGCTTAAGCTAGAAATAATTCGTAAGGAACTAATTTTAGAAGGCATTCCAGTTAGTAACATGGTGGTGATGAGTGGTTACCGAACACCTTATTACAATAGAGCCATTGGGAATGTGAAACTAAGCCGTCATGTGTTTGGAGACGCTGCGGATATTTTTATCGATAACGATGGAAATTACCGTATGGATGATATAAATAAAGATGCCAAATATACTATTGAAGACGCAAAAGTGATGGCAAATATTGTAGAGTCGTTAGCCAGGCGCGAATCATTTAAAGGCTTATTAGGTGGTTTGGGCGTTTATGGCCCTAAAGCGCACCGAGGGGCATTTATTCATGTTGATACACGTGGCTTTAAAGCCCGCTGGGTAAGTAAATAAAGTTTACACCTGATAAATAAGGAATATATTGACGCCTTTTTATCAGGTGTAAGTGTCTTTATTGCAACATAAACGTTTCGTATTCTAGGTCTTCAAACTGCTTTGATAGCCAAAACAAGCCTACTACAGAGGTAATTATTGTAGAGAGAGCAAACCCGTAGCCATAAAACTGTGGCCCAAGTGCAATAGATAAATACGTAAGCACAATGTTTAATGCTAAAAATAGGCCCGAGAGCACTAACACAGTAAAGCGCTTATCAAGATAGAACAATATATTGAGAATAGATAAAAATATTACCTGCACGCCTACGCCCACTACATCAATAAAAAGGAGTGTTTTATAGTTAGGATCAATGCCAATATAGGTAAGGATTTGCTCGCCCCATAATAATAAACACGCAACGGTAATGCCTTGAATTTTAAATATGTCGTACAAGCCGCCTCGTGCTGTCGTGATCATGTTATCTTTTAAAAAGTATATCTCTTCGAGTGAGGAGCCCCCCCTAATTGCAGAATAAAAACGGTCATATTGCTCTACAAAGTCGGTTTCCATTCTTACTAAAAATACAGCCATCCCGGGGATAATCGATAAATAAGCCAGAAATATGGGAAGATCGTAAATTGGGCTAGCCCTCAGGGGACCTATGATATGAATAGATGTGCTTGGTGAAAACCAAAACAAAATTTTGTCAGCCCATACGCCAATATTGTAAAATAACCCGCAAAAAAACAGCATGTAATAGACTTTTTTTCGACTAAGAAAGTCAAAGCTGATTAGCTTATTGCCTGGATAGCGGCGAATAATCATGAATAAAAAACTAAAAAACAGCAGCGCTTCACCAGCAAAAAAAGCAAAAAATAGTCCATCTAGCTGCCAATCTCGTAGTAAAAATGCGAGTAGTACCATGAACGCGTAGCCGCTGAGCATGGTAATTAATATAAGGCGGTACTCCTTCATACCCGATAAAAATATAGCACCTAGCCATTGATTACATAGGCTAACAAAACCACCTAAAATAATAATTTTAGTTACAACGGGTAAAGGCAAAAATGGCCACACAGCAAACCCAACCAGTAATGCACCTATCGTCGTAATAAGTTGCGCACCAAGTAAATTGGGTAGTACCGAGTCATCATCTTTTGTAAAAAATAAATCAGCAACAAACCGCGTAAGCATTAGCTGTAAGCCGCCAGTTAATATTAACGAGGCCGCCATCATGTAAGTGATAAGCGTTAAAAACTGAATAATCAG
Source organism: Pseudoalteromonas sp. H71 (assembly GCF_001468485.1). Classification (GTDB taxonomy): domain Bacteria; phylum Pseudomonadota; class Gammaproteobacteria; order Enterobacterales; family Alteromonadaceae; genus Pseudoalteromonas. Next base: position 56,756 of record NZ_LODI01000001.1, on the reverse strand, counting down.
TAATTTAGGTAGTACAATCCCAAGGCTTAAAATACCAATCAGCATCAGTGCAATAATTGATAATAACCAAGGGCCCGAGCCAATTAAACCTGCGTAGCTATAGGCTTCAAAAACAGAGAGGAGGGTATTTTTTTTGAGAATTTTCCGTATCTCAAAACCTATTCCGGCCATGACATTGTATCCTTATACAGCTTGTTGTATCGGGCAAACATGTGGCTTTCGTCATAAAACGTTTTTACACGTTTTAAACCACTGGTTTGATACTCATGCCATTTTTCATTGTTCTTTAGTATGTTTGCTATTTGTAATGCAGTTTCGCTAGGAGATGCAATTGAGACGACTTCACCAGCTTTACCCAGTGCTTTGTCTTGCTCTGTTGAACCTTCAATAATTTCTCGGCATGAACCCACATCACTGGCCAGTGCAGGAACGCCTGCTGCCATTGCTTCTAGTAATACTAAGGGTTGCGCTTCAGAAATAGATGTTAAAGCAACAAGGCCTAATTTAGGGAGTATTTCGGCAATATTTTGCATACCTAAAAATTTAACATGGTGTTCTAAATCAAGGCTTCCCACCAATAATTGACACTCCTTGTAGTATTTAGGGTCTTCTTCAAAAGGGCCTATGATCCACCCCTCTATTGTGGGCATGCTTGATTGCACTTCTTTGATGGCACGAATAAAGGTTTTAATATCCTTTATTGGTACTACGCGGCCAATTAATCCGACGGTTAATGGAATAGTTTTAGAACGTGCAGCTAGTGCTTTGGCATAATGAGCGGTTTTAATACCGTTAGGTACGACTAACGCACGCTCCTCACAGGCTCCATCTTTAATTTGGCGTTGCCTATTGCCTTCGTAAAGTGAAATGATTTTATCGGCTTGGTGATAACTTGTGCGGCCTACTTGTTCAAAGAAAGTGATCCACATTCGGCGAATAAAGCCCATTTCGGTATTTAAATTTTTACCTAAAATTGCTTCAGACTCTTTTATCCAATCGGCTTGAATTAAGTCTATTTTTCGCTCTTTTGTATAAATACCATGCTCAGTTAAGAGGTAAGGCGTGTTATTAATTACACTTGCACCAGCACCTAAAAAACCGGCATAACCTGTCGAAATAGAGTGTATGAGTTTAACTTTTGGTAATTGGCGGGCAATATCTGCAATTTTAAATAAAGGTTTATACAAGTTACGATACGACCAAAAAAAATCAATAAAAGATGATTCGTCGCAAAATGTTAAATAGTAATCTGCTAATACTTGCCAAGATGACTCACTATATAAAAAATCAGCCTCGTTTATGCCATTTTTTTGCCCAAGTTGTTCAAATGCAAATTTAAGTAATTCAGTAGGAATAGGCTCTTTTGAGTCCCTAAAGTAACGTTGTAGTTGCTGCCAAAATTCAAATAACTCTTTTTTATATTTAACGCCGTGCTTTGCTTTTATATCAGTATTATTTTGCTCTACTAAATAGTGAACATGCAATTTTGTGACATTTTTTGGAAGTGTATATTTAATGTCGCCATAATGCTCAGAAGCACCGCCTAAAAAAATAAGCTCAAAGTTATAATGAGGTAGCCCTTCAATAATTTGATGAACCCAACTTGATACGCCCCCACGCACATAGGGATAAGTACCTTCTAACAATAATAATATATCAGCATTGGGTTTAGGCATTCCAATACTCCTGTAATTGGCGAAGCTCGCTTCCTTTAGGTTGTTCAGGTAGCTCACTTAAGTAGCGTTTACAGTCATCATATTTACTCATACAAAAGGCAACTTCGGCTTTGTAGGGTAAAACATGGCGACGCGCCATACCTAATTCAGTTGCTTGTACAAGAAAATCAAGCGCACGTTCGTAATGACCCAGCGCTAAATAAACACGCCCTAAAAATACATAATTAGCTGGTTTTTGCGCGTACTCAATACTTTGTAAACTGAGCGCTTCAGCTTTTTCTAATACATATGTTTTTAGAGCGCCTTGTGCAAGCCCTAAATAACTAAGCTCCCAATACACTTGGGCTAATTGTTGCTGTAAATTACTCAGCTCAGGTTGTTTTGTGGTGCTGGCTATTTGTTGCTGATAAACACTAATTTTTTCGTTTAATTTTGTTTCTTTAGCGTCAAGTGTTGAGTAAGCCAGTAAGCGTATATCGTCTTCTAAATCTTTGAGGGCTAGTTTTAAAATTGGGATTGCTTGGCTGTCGCGCATGTGCCGAGCAGCCATTACCGCGGTTAAGCGTTTATTGGGCTCTGTTGCATACTTTAAAATAGCTTTTACGCCACCAATTGAATAAGTAGGGTTTATTGAAATATCGCGAACTTCAAAGGGGAGCTCTGGAATTTCATGTTCTATTATTTCAGTATCGTCATTTTTAAGTGGCTTACATAGCGCGAACGTAAGCGCCAGCACGACACCTAAAAGACCAAAAACAGGTAGGCTAAACAGTAACAAGAAGAATAATAGCGAGCCATTTATAAGCGTTGTTTTATATTTTTTAGGAATAAAAACGTAGCTTACAAAGGTAAAAAGTATGCTTGCAATGCAATGCAGTAAAATAACAATAAGCCAGTTTGGTGTGTCTAGAATCTCTCGCAGTGCAAAATATTCACATAAAAATGCAACTAAGGCGGCTATCACTACTTTAATCATGCAGGGTTACCAGTTTAGATAATTCATCCTTATTGACCGGAAATGCGACTTCTTTCTCAATAATAATATCGAGTTCTGTTAAGATTTTACCGGTACGCTCTTTACACCAGCTGTTCATTCGCATTACAAAACCGTCTTTTTCAAGTTCATCGGCAAGCGGCATCAGGATTAATAAAACTTGTTTTTCATTATCGTATAAATAAATGTCTAACCCTCGGCGAGCTTCGGTTAAATACTCCATTAGCCTTCGAGATTCATCGTTAATACTTAGCGCGTTTACCTTTAAAAAGTATGAAGGTATTTTATAACGCTTTGCTTCCTTGTTTGCGTGTTTAACTTGGCGCTTAAAGTAGGGCGACTCTTCACGTGTCATTATTGGGTTAGTGATTTCGTGACGCAATAAATCACCAATGTGTCCGGCCATGACTGCAAGTAAAGTAAGGGTGTTTTCTTTGAGAGCAAAAAACTTCACTTTTTCAACTAAAATAGCCCCATAAATTGTGTCGTTAACATCAATCAATGGAATGGCAATATGATACTTGCTATCACCCGATGAAGCTTTTGGGTTTTTAAGTGACACCAGTTCTTTTTCGTCAAACATGGCAGCTATTAACGGGTCTGAATTAGATGGCTCGCTCATTTTACCTATAGAAGCTAGTGCAGGCTCTCGTATTTTATTGTTTTCTACTTTATACAAGCCTGCTTTTTCAATCGAACCATATTCTATAAATAAATTTAAAATAACCTCTGCGGCACTGTCTAAGCGCCTTTCTTTTAACTTTCCAATTGATTCGCGTACGGCTTGTAATGACTCACGTAAACTAAGCGTATGTCCAGCAAGCATTTGTTCAATGCGGTCATGTGATGAGCTAATTAAATGATATTGGCGCGTAAATTTTTCAAGTCGATCAGATACATATGCAAGTTGAATACTTTGCTGTTGATTAGTGCGCTCCCATACATCTCTAAATTCACCTGCCACCATAACCACAATAATGTAGCCAATCATAGCGTTAATATTAAACTCACTTTGAGGGTCTAATATAGTGCTTTGTATTAGCAATAATTGCCCTACGAGTAAGGTTAAAATACTAATAAAACCTTTTGAGAACCCATAGCGAAGAGCCACAAGTAGCGGTCCTAATACCGGCCAAGAAAACCCTCCTTGCGTCCAATAGGGATCCTCAGCGTTAAATAGAACAGGCAGCCCTAAAGCTAAAGCGGTAAAAAAACATACCTCAGCCCATATCTGTAGCTCAGGAACGTCTCTTGGGCGTAAGAAATGTGTTTTCACTCACTAACCTCAATGTAAGACACTAAATCGGCAATGACATCTTGCGCCGTTGCTGCAATGCTATCGCGTCCCCAACCGCTCTTTGCAATGGTGCCGGTCCAAATTGGTGTTGTTTCCCCGTTTTTTGTAAGCGATAAAGTAAGTGCAACCACAGGCTCTCCATCAAGACCTGCTTTATAACGCCATTCTTCAATACTGCCACTAAGTACATAGTCAGCTTGTTGAGTATTGAGCCATTGCATTGCATTGTTTAAACGGTATTGATCGTCTAAAGGTGGGAGGTCTTTACTGCTATTTCTTGGCGCACGAAGTAACTTAGGTAGCTTATTTTGTTGCCAAATACTCGCTAAAATATCTTCAGCGCGTTCACCTGCCAGTGGTGTTTGTGCATGATTAACAAGCGGTAATAAAGCCACGGTTGTTGATGGGCTAATTTCGATGTCATCAGCAATTCGGCTTGTTGTACAAGCTGATAAGAGCAAAACTAAACTAAGTAAAACTAAGCGAAACATATTCTCTCCTAACATTAAAAATGTATGTAATATCCTAATTGTAACTGTGTATCTGAGTTACCGACTTTATTACTACTTTGGTAACCGAGCTGTAATTTAAATAAATCATCACCAAGGACAGACCACCCGGCCCCACTGGAAACAGACACATCTATTGTATCGTTCAGTGTTTGATAGCCTGTACTTATGTCAAATAGCCAAGACGGACTGGCACCCAAGTATGGGGGCGTTAATGAGCCTGTTGATGCAAATGAAGTACCTAGGGCAAAGCGCCTAAACGGCTCAATAACTATTCGTCTGGGTCTTCTGTCTGTATTAATCGCAGTATTTACTCGTTCAAAGTCTTGCCATTGCGCACTAAAGTAGGCGTTCCAAATAGGGCGATCTTTTAAAATACTGTATTGGTAGCGTGCGTTATACTCTTGTCCATTAACGAGTGTGCTGTTGTTGTCTCTACGCGTGAACGACATAGCAGCTGCTGATAGCTGCATGCTTTGTCTGTTATCAATATTATAATTTATATAAGCCGTGGCTTTATTAAGTTGCGCATAGCTGAGTAACACTTCAGATTGGCGGTTTTCGGCGTTGTAGTGTAAGTTTACGCCAACTTGAGTACGCGCATCCCACTGATAACGAGAATCTAAACTCAAGCCTTGTCGGCTAACAATATCGCCCTGATGTGTATCAACTTTTGCATTTAAAGCCCAACGGCCAAACGTCATGGTATTTTCTATTGCGAATAGCAGTCCGTTATTCCCAAGGTTTTGCTGATCGCTAAGGCTAAGTTTCCACTGACCTTTTGCATAAGGGAAATACACATTTATGTCGTATTGCGTACTATTGAGCCCAGCTTGCGGTGATAGGTTTACTTCAAGTGCGCGAAAATAAGCTGTTCGCGTGTTTCTTAAAAAGCCTAGTTGAGCTTCGTTTGGTTCGTTAATTAGCTCTTCATACCAACGTTGCATAGTTGCATAAGGTTGATTTAGGTATAAAAGCGCGCTTAATTGATCGTTTTCGCTAAGCGTATTTGTGTCAACTAATTGTTTAATTTTAATAAATTCACCTTGGGTCATGTACAACTGGAGTGTTTGCCAAGGCTCAAGTTTTTGCGCCGCACGGCGCGATAACCACCAATTTGCTTGTGCTGTGCCTATGGTTTCAGGGGCTAACTCATCGAGTGTGTTTAGCTGCATTAAATGAGGCATAGCCATAGCGCCAGCCCAGCGAAACATAAGTCCTCGGTATGCGTATTTATCTTTCGGTAAATGCTGAAGAAGATAATGATTAAGCTCTGTGGCGTTAGCGTAATAGCCAAGTTGTCTCATTACATCGGCTAAATTTACTAATGTGGTTAAGTCACTGGGCTCAGCTATCGCTAGTTTTCGTAGGTAAAAATAAGCACTGTTATATGACTTTTCATAAATTGATAAACTTGCCAAAAGCTGACCCCACGCATACGTTGGGTCGTTGTCTGCATAGTTATTTAAAATACGTGAAATCATAATACTGTCATGCATTTGCAGTGCTAACCAGCCTTGTGTAAGCACCACATCGGGGCTGTATTCGCTCAGTTTTGCGGCACGGTTAAGTGTTGTATAAGCTGAATTCAAATCGCTTTGATTTTGATACCAGTTAGAAATAATTAACCAAGCAGGGTAGAGCGCCTTGTTGTAGCGCTGCTTGTTTAGTTCATTGTGGATTCGTTCAACGGCGTTTGAATCGTTTATTTGCGTACTTAAGTTAGCAATGTCAATTAGCTGACTTTCGCTCAGTGAAGGTTGCTGCCACAAATACGTCAATAATTCATGTGGGTTGCCTTCAAATCTAAGTTGCTGGTACTGCAATAAATCGCCTGCGCCTAATTTACCCAGTGCTTTGAGTTGCTCAAGGGCATGAAGCTGTTCTTTTTTATTTTTTACCCTGAGCGCCATGTCAACGCGGGCACTCCAAAACTCGTCATCGGTACTTTGCTGCTTTTGCTTTAAAATAGTTAGTGCCGTGTTAAAGTCGTTTTTTAACCAAAACGCGCGAGCTAGCCACATTAAATCTTCTTCGTTTTTGGGACCCTGATAAATAGGCCACAAATTACGTAAACCGTTTAAGTTGCCTGTGTCATGTAATACTTTTGCTTTCCAATATTGCGATAATACGCTTTTACCGTTTATGCTTTCAAAACGCTCTATGTGTCTGAGCTCTTGTTTGGCATCGCCAATAAATTCGTTAGTTTGCATCCATTTAGTAAAGCCATTGCCTTTTAGTTGCCTATTTTTAGCTTTATAAGCGTAAATGTCGTTAGCGTCTTGGTACAAGTATAAAGCCGTTGCATCGTTAATACTGTCTGTAAGCATTGATGCGGTAACAGCTTTATTTATCATTAACCATTTAAATTCTTTAAGTGCTTCTTTTGGCTTATTAAGCCAGCGCTTTACTTTCCAGTTAAGTAAATGAAGCTCTTTATCGTTAGGCTTTTGTTTTAGTAGTTTTGAAAGCAATATTTCAGCGCCATTAGCATCGCCATTAGCTAAGTGAAGCTGCATTGACTGTGTTAAGTATTTATTATTGTTAGGTTCTTCGCGCAGCAGTTTTGTAGCTGCAGTAATTGCATCTTCTTTATTGCCTGCTAAGTCAGCGAGATAAAGTGTGCGCTTTATGTTTGATTGATCCCCATATTGCTTCCACCACGCATAAGCTTGCACCGCTTCGTTTGCCCCGAGAGCGGTTTCAATGGCTTTTTCAGCTATTGTTTCGCTCATGTTATTTTTGTAAAGCAGCAGCGCTTTTGCAGGCTCGCCTGCGGTTAGCCAATAATCAGCGGCAATTAACGGCTTTTTGTGTGTTTGATAATAATGTGCAAGCTTAACATTCAAACCGAGTGCCTTAGCGATGCTAAGAACGTCTTCGTTCCATGGTTTATAGGCACTAACCTTTAATGAAAGCTCTTCAAATCGATCATCTTCATTGGCACCACTTGCAAGCCATAATGAGTAAAGTAATTTTATTTCAAGTTCTGTTTTACGCCGACTTTTTGTTAGTCTTTCTAGCTCACTAGTTGCGTTTGAATATTCACTCAATGCAATATGCAGTTCAACTAATTTAGCGCGCAGTTTTTCATTGTTTGGGTCAGTATTAAGTGCAGCGTGTAAGTATGACTTTTCGAATGTGTAGTCTTGTGAAAGTGCATCGTCTTCAAAAAATAAGGTGTGCGGAAATAGCGCATACAACGAAAAACAGCTAACAGCGAGTATTGTTAAAATTGTTTTTATTGAAACTAAATGAGGGCGCTTTTTGGTATTCATTACTTAGCAACCCCTGTGCAGTTCAAATAACCAAAAAAATCACCTGCAGGCAGTTTAAAGTGGGTTATTTTTCCGCGAGTGATACCTTTATACCTTTTTCCCATGTGAGATATAAATTGGCATGAGCGGGCATTCACTAAATCAAGTGTTGCAGGTATCCACGCTTTAAAACTAACCGCACCATTTACTTGCCATGTATCTATTACTACATTGGCAGAGGCTAAATAAGGGGTATTATTTTTTTTGCTGTGGTCAAAACTAATACGCGAGATACCCTCAATAGTGTGTACGTAGTTGCCTTGTTGCGTTACCCCTAGCAGCCCATCGCTTTGTGATATGTTTGCAATATCAAAGTCGCTGGGTATGCGAAGGGTGCGAATGTTTTTTGAACTAAACAACCAGTCGCCTTTACTATTTTTAGCTAAAGCAGAAAAGTAAAAATCTTTCGCAATTTTTGCATAATGGCTTAAGTACACCGGTGTATTAGGTCTTTCTAATGCATAGTCAATATTATGCTTTAGGGCGTCAAGCCCTGCAGGAACTTCGCCAGAATAAAAATGATAGTAAATAGTATAGGGCTTTAACCTGTATGGCTTTTCGGTTATTTCAAAGGTTTCTGTTAGTCGCTTAAATCCGTAATACGGACCATGCCATAAATTAGTGTATACGTTTTCGTTCAGTATTGGCGCGTAAATTTGATACAGTAAATCACCCTCAGGGCGCGCAATCGGCGATATATGTGAAAGGCTAGGGTTATCACTATTTACATCAGTATTGCCGCCATTTACATTTAGTACACCAGCATTACGCGCTATTTTTAATGCGTCTGGACCGGGTGTAGCATCGCCCGACCACAACATAAGTACTGTTTTTTTTCCTTTAGGTACTAGCCTTTCGTTAATGTAATTAATGGTGCCGGTAATTTCTTTTTCTAAGCTAATTGTGTCATAGCCAGGTACATCTAAATGAAACCCATAGTCTGTATCTTCTTCGTCAATCTCTTTTCGGCCCGAAAGCGCGGTCCAAAAGTAAGGGTGACTATAAGTATGCGAAGCCACTTCTACATAGGGGAGTTCAAAAATACTGCGCGCAATTTTTTCTAGTTTATTACTGTGTTTAGCATGAATTCCTCCAGGCTCAATATCAGCCTGAATAATGGAAGATGTTATGGGAAGTTTATAAGGTTTAATAATGTCATCGCGAATGACCTCTGCGGCATAAGGACTTCCTTCAAAGTGTGCAATGCTGGTAAAGCCATCACCATCTATATGCATAGTAAGCATTCGTCTGCCACTTTCGGTCGTTGTATCGGGTGCTAGTATAGCGGGTAATCCCATTGCTTTTGTAAGCAGTGTAAGTGGGTCAACAACCCAGTTACTGCCTTCCATTGGTAGCGTATCAATTAGCCATGGGGCGACAATAACTGCACCATATTTGGTTTTGGCACTTTGTACAATTGTGCTGCCATCAGTTGCTGTTATATCAATAAGGGTGGTGGCTTCTGGCGCTAATTTTAATAAATAAGGTTTGGTAATGGCAGGCGAAGAACCTGACTCACCTTCTAACCATGGTGTTAAATAGTTAAGTTTATAAGGGCCAGGGGGGGAGCTGTTCAGCGTTTGCACGCCTAATGCTGCTAATAATTTAGCTGATTGTGGTAGCTCACCAACAATTAATTGAGGCACAACGCCTAAGTTGCTCTCAAGCCAGTTTATAACCGTCGCAGAGTAGAAGCCGGCCATGTTGGTCCACGAAATAATTCCAGCATGTAAACTTGGGTCAACTAATGGCAGATCTCGCTTGGCCATATCAATATAGTCAGGAATATAACCTAGATACTCAATCAGAGTGGCCAGCTTTAAGTGAACCGTAGAATAAATTAGAGGTTTTAAGTCACTATTGTACGGAATAAGCACACGCCTAGGTACGGGGCTAATAGCTGATGTTCCCCAGGTTTGTAAATGCCCATCGGTCACCCAAGCATTAAACCCTGAAGCAATAATTTTTTCAGCCATTACAAGACGTTTATCAGGTTTTGCATAATCAATAACTTGCACGTTAAAGCCTAAACTTTGCGCTTTTTTAAGTTGGGCAGCTAACCATGCTTGATCGCTCTCAGTGGTAAATTTGTAGCTATTATCAAGCGGATTAAAATGGCTAAATAACCCCTCAGCGACTAAATCGGTTGCAAGGTTTTGTAGGCTAGGAAGTAACTCAAAGCCACGATTGAGCACTAATTGCTTGTTAAATACTAAAGAAAGATCTTTTATTATTGAAACTAATCCAGCCTGCTGCGCTGATTTGTTGTAGCGTGCGTTGTCTAATAATTGATAGCTATCAAGGGTGTCTAAAAACAACCCACTAAAGCCACGTTTTTTTAACGTAACAGCCGAGCTATTTAATTGTTGTTGCCATTGTGTTGAAGTTAAATCGGAAA
>NZ_LODI01000001.1:18775-46560 GCF_001468485.1 Pseudoalteromonas sp. H71 | reverse complement strand
TATAGCTATTCCAATTAGGGTTTGTGGTGAGTGAATAATCACTTTCATTGTATGATTCGCCAATGCTCAAATAAGCATAAACTGAAATATTACGTTCTTTAAACCAATTTAATTCGTGCTCAGTCACTAACTCAGGTTGCACAACAACGCGCGAGTAAAAAGTCATTTCGGCTAGGGGCATTGGGGCTGAGTAGTAAAATGCGATGCTGTTATTAACGGGTTTTGCTAGTAACTGCGCTGATACTAAAAGCAAAAGCCATAAAATATATTTCATTAATGATTCGTTATATTAATTTTAAACTATTGCTCAAAGGAAGGCGTTCCGAGGCTATTCTAGTTATTTTGTATTAATTATTAAGTATTATTATATGTTAACAAAAATAAAAGGTCTATCATGTTGTTTTAAATTCATACTAACTTAACTTGTTATTTAGGCGGTGTTATTATTGCAAGTTTATGAATTTAAATAAATAAAACCGTTAATAAAGGCTTGGGTTTTAAACGGAATTTGTAAAGAAATGTAAATATTTATTGTCGGTTATGGATAAATTTAAAAGCCACTTCACTTATAAAATGGCTTTTATAAAGTTCATTGTTTTAATAGTAATCATTACCTGATACAAATCATGTTTCTTCCTTCCGACTTAGCTCTATACAAAGCGCTATCGGCCGCACACATTAATGCTTCAGATGTTCTATATTGGTTATTGTATTCACACGCTAAGCCTTGGCTAACGCTAATTTTAACGTTGTCAGGTAGGCCTATTTCTCTAAAATTTAAATTTAAAATTCTATCTTGGATACGCTTTGCTATCATTTCAGCGTTCGAAATATGAGACCGTGGTAATATCACGGCAAACTCTTCTCCACCGTATCGGGCAACTAAGCTGTCTTTTGACGGTAGGCATTCTTCAATTGTTTTTGCTACTTTTTGTAAACACTTGTCACCTTTTACATGCCCAAAGTTATCGTTAAATAGTTTAAAATAATCAATATCAATCAATATAAAACTTAATGGCTGCTTGTTCATTAGGCATGTTTGCCAATCTTTGTGGATTGTTTTTTCTAGCGTGCCACGATTTGCAATACCCGTTAGGTGATCGAGCTTTGAAAGTGTTTCGAGTACTTTATACTTTTTTATATGTTTAGAAATGTCATGCATGATGCAAATAAATAAAGGAGTATTATTGGTTGTGGCTGGTGGAATGCACGAAACCGACAGTTCTACATCTAAAAAATTACCATTGGCTTTAATTATTTTTACTTCTTTGGGGCCATGATTAAGGGGCGTTTGATAATTGTTTTTCCAACTTTCAAACATGTATTCATAATCGTTACGGTATTGCTCTTGTAAAAAATGCTGCCACTTTTTACCAATTAGTATATCTGAAGGAACATTAAAAAATCGTGCAGCTACTGGGTTTACCGATTCAAACACACCGTGTGCATTTACAATAAAAATAGCATCGGCCATCACATTAGTAACATTAATAATCGCGCTTATTTTTTCATTGTTAACGGTATTAGAAATGCTGCTCATTAATGCAGATACAGAGTTGTCGGTGTTATTTGCTCTGCTATTTTCATTATTGTTAGACATGGTGTTGCTCATTTTTATTGTTAATGAAACTTGATGTCTAGCAGTTTATTCAATTTATGGTTTTTAAACCTTTCGGTAACCTTCTGGTTTAACTTATTGATTTTTATTTGCTTGTTTTCTTTTTTAGGTGCTAATAGTTTGGCTTCTTAGTTTTCAGAGTAGTTGGGAAGGTGCCTAAAGTATCAAATGTTGCACAGGAATAAACCAGCCCTGTGCAATTTAGTAATTAACCGTTGTTAATTACTTTTCTTCTTTATTTTCAATTTGTGGATCGGCACTTTTATACGCTTTGCCATTGCACTCAACGTTAAATACTAAACAGGCAGTACCTGGGTTTTCATCGGTATCGATAATAGTAATTGTGCGGCCGTTATCGCTTACTTTAAAGCTAAAGTCTTGGGCGCAAGGCGTTTCTTTATCTACATCAGTAATAGTAGCGCCGGTGAATAAAAAGCCTTTAGCAAGTGTGGCTTCATCTAAACTATAAATGCCCGCGGTTTCGGTTCTTACAACTCCGCCGCCTGTCACTTCTTTACCATCTATAGAGTATGTAAAGTTAGCCTCGTCGTCACTGCCCAGTACAATGTTAACTGTAAAGTGAATTTGTTCTTGAGTGCTATTCATATTATTTCCTTTGTATTCATAGTTATAGTTTAAAGTCAGTAATACCAAGCTTTACTAGGCTTGCTTTTATTTTTGGGATTTCGTTAGCTCGGTTTAAGCAGGTGTAAGCCTGTACTAGCGGGTACGTAATGCGAACACTTTGATTTGTTTCTGCTGTTTTAGCAATGGCTTGAAGCGCATTTAAGCAAAATTGTTCTCGCTGCTTGCTGGTTGAAGTTAACTTAGCTTTAAGTAAATTTATTCGTGTGGGCGCTAAATTATCGCCACTTGCTATTAGATTGCCTCTATGCTGTTTATAGTTTTTATCACTTTCAAGTGCCGTCAATAACTCTTGTGCTTTAAGCGGTGACTGTTTATCAATAAAGTACTGTATAAGGCTCAATTGTGTATTAACAGTAAGGTTATTTATAAAGCCTTGATCTTTCATAAATTTGATAATTTTGGTAATTCGCTTATCAACTTTTTTATTAGGTGAAAGCACTAACTGGTGGGCCAAAAAACGATAATAAGAATGTTGAATTTCTTTACTTTTTGGATCTTGCAATCGTGCGCTATTAACTGTTTTTGTAGCTTGCTGTGCTTTTTTGTAGGCTAGCTTTTTATTAGATAAATAGCTTAATAGATAGCTTTGTTGAATATAAGTATAAGCTAAACTGCTTGCTAAACTTGCATCATCTGGGTATTCAATTAATAAACTTTTTAACTCATTTGAAGCATTTGCATACATGGTTAATGCTGCGTTAAAATCACCCAATCTTTCTTCTGTTTTAGCAAGCCAGCTGATAGTGTCGGCTTTATCGCGTAATAGGTTTTTATTATTGGGTTTAAGCTCAAGCGCTTCATTTTTAAGGGCGAGCGACTCTGCAAAGCGCTGTTTAGCGCCAGTGTAGTTAAATCGCTGTAAATATAAAGACCCCAGCGAATTGTGTGAATATGATAACTCCATAATGGCATTAAAATCATTCGGTGCTAATGAATACATTTTTTTACTGTAGATATGATATTTTTTTAAGAAAGGCTCAGTGGCTGCGTAATCGCTTTTATCGTAATGAAGCTGGCCGAGCCAAAAAGCATTGACACCGGCAAGCGCTAGTAACTCTAAGTTGCTTGGCTGAATTTTTAATAATGCTTCAAGGCGAATGCGGGCGTTTTCAAAGGCGGTGAAGGCCTCAATGGTTTTCCCGCGGGAATAGGCCACTTCCCCCATGGCTTCCAGAGTTTGTGCGAACTGAAAGCGACTTTTAAACTCGGCTTGTTGACTGCTAAAGTTAAATATCGAGCTTGGCTCCTCGACTTGATTGGTAAAATACTCAAGTGCTTTATTACTAATGCCATCAAGTAAGTCCATACGCTTTACGCTGCGTAATTTATCGGCAAAATCACCTACCATAAACCCTAGTAAGCTTTCGGCCTCTTGGCGTTTCTGCTGTGCAAGTTGCTGCGCTTGGAAGCTGGTAACACTCATAAATAAGGCAACACAGGTAAGTAAACAAAGCAGAGCGACGGTGCCACGTTTCAGGGTGGCTTTTGTCTTACTATGCTTAAGAGAGCTGGTTATAAGGGCGTGTTCGTCATCGCCTAGTTCGAATGTGTTGTCGTTTAATAAGGTAACGGCCTCTTGCAGCGGTTTTCCTGTCGCAAGGAGGTAAGCATTACTTTTGCCTTCATCTATCCAATTTTGTGCTTGGTGTTGTAAACGGCTTTTTATTGCTAATGCATCTTTGTGATCGCTTATCCACTGTTTTGCGCGCGGCCATTGACGCAATAATGCTTCGTGCGCAAGGCTAAAACAGGCTTCGCCATTTTGTAAGTGCGATACAAATAAGCGGCTATCGACCATGGCTTGTACAAGTTCTATTTGGCTGGTGTTGGTTAACGCTTGCAAGCGGGCTGCGCGGCTAGTAATAGTTTTACCATCAGGGTTTAGCGTTATTAATTGTGATAACACGCTTTTTAGTTGCAGTTGTTGTTTGTTGCTAAGGCCAATAAATACATCTTCTGCCTTTTTGCCTATGGCGCCCTCAATACCGCCAAGTTTTTTATACACACTGTGTAACAACTCATTATTATCACTGCGCTGTAAATACAGCTCTTGCAGTGTGTATTGCAGCATGGGCAGTGCATCTGGATTATTGGCGGTATCGGCGCAAAGTATTTCATCAAGAGGTGTTTGGGTTTGCGGGTCATGTGAAAACGTTAAATTAGCGGTTAACGCTGGCAAGCGAATAATTTGTTGTAGTTCATGGCGATTTGGCGGGGTTAAATCGTAATGCGCGCCATGAGCCTTGCCCACCATAAGACTTGGTTGCTCAACCACTAAAGGGTAAAAATCGTTTCTGCACGCACTAAATACAATCACCGCTTTAGACGTTGCTAAGCGCTCAATAACTGATAAAAATTGGCTACGTGTTTCATCATCAAACAAAGGTGATGAAAGAAGTACTTCTAAGCGATCTATGAACAAAAATAATTGCGGTTTGTTAAGTGTTGGTACTGATTGATTTAGTGCATTAGTTAAAGTATGGATAACATTATTGGTGTTCTGCGTTAATTGCTGGGCAAGTGTTTCGGCACTCAAACCATCAAAGACAGGCAGGTTATTTATATCCCAATCAAGCATGGCTGACGCTAAATCTAAATAAAGCCGACTGTGGTCAATATCTGCGAAATCTAGTTGAGTATACGAAACCACACCAATCCCATTGTAGCCGCGTTTATCAAGCAATTTAGGCAAAATGCCCGCGTTCACTAAGGATGATTTACCTGTACCACTTGGGCCTAAAATTAAGCAAAAAGCGCGACCAAAATGCACTTGGCTAGCCACTCTTTCCAATAAAGTGGCAATAGCCTGATTTCGGCCAAAAAACAGGTGGTTATCGGTTGTATTATAAGCGCTTAATCCTAAAAAGGGCGATCCACCTTGCCAGCTTGTTACTTTGGGGGCTTCTTCACTTAAAGGAAAGTCTAACTTTGCAATAATACGGTAGCCACGTTTTCTTATTGTTTCTATGTATTGTGGTGCACTTGCTTTATCGCCAAGAGCTTTGCGCAACTGTGTAATTATTTTATGTAGCGGGTTATCGCCTACTTCAATATTTTTCCAACAGTGGTTAAGTAGTTCGTCACTGCTAACAAGCTCCCCTTTTTTTAAGCATAAATAGATTAAAACATCCATGGCTTTTGGTTCTAGCTGCTTGTTTTTACCAGCATGTTGAATGCTGTTTGATAGGCTTACCTGCCAATCGCCTAAATAAAATGGGCTGAGGTTCATAGTGACTCATTATTGTTTTTGTGGTTCTAAAAATGTATCGGCTTTTTAAGCTGTAACTTAATAGTACAGAAAAAATAACAAACCAATATGACTTTTAGTCAGTGGTGTTGAGTTATTTTAACGCCAGCCCTTGGCTAGACCAGCGTTATATTTAAAGTTATGAGTCGTTTTTATTTATAGTAACAACACGTTGCGGGAAAGGTATTTCGATATTAGCGTCGTTAATGGCTTTGTATACACCGCCGTTTATAGCTAACTTTGTTTCTATAATTTTCGTAGTAGGTACCCAGTATCGGTAACTAATGGTAACGCCGCTATCGGCAAATTGCTCAATACCTATTTGCGATGTGGGGTTTTTAGCAACGCCTTCGTGTGCATTTAAAACACCTTCTATTAGGCTAATAGCGGTATTTGAACAGGCGCTATAGGCAATATCAATCTCACCTTTTACTAAAGAATAACTAAATGAGTTATGAATAATTTCACCCACAATGTGTTTGTTTGGGATTGTTATTTCAACTTTCTCTTCGTTGATGAGTATGGTGTAACCAAGCTCTATTGTTTTTACTTGCCCGCTGACGCCTTTTACTTCAATGGTGTCACCAACCACAAATGGGCGAGTGGCTATAATTGCAAGGCCAGCCCCGTAGTTTGATAGCATGCCTTGTAGTGCTAAGCCCGCGCCCAAAGAGGCAGCACCAATGGCGGCAACAAATGGCGTTACACTAATGCCTATTTTGCCGAGCACAATAACAATTACCATCACAATAAGCAGTACTTTTACAACGCTGCTGACAAAGTTTGTTAGTGTTATGTCTATGTTGTGGCGTGTCATTATGTTGGCGACTATTTTAGATAGCTTTTGTGCTACCCACAGGCCTACCAACAATATAAAAACAGCTCCTACAATTTGCATGCTGTAGGTAACTAAATACTCAGTGAGCATGGTGTAATATTTTTCAAATTGTTCGATTTCAGAACTGATCATTATGGGCTTTTAGCTCGTGTAATTAAATTTTTGTAAACTATAGCAAACTGTTTACTAAAAAAGGATAGAGAAGTGGGACTATTATGGCAGTTAATAACGCACTGAGTGCCATAGCGACCGATGAAAATGCGCCTACTTTAGCGTGTTCAGCAAGCGCCGCTGCTGTACCAATAGCGTGACAGGCCGTACCCATTGCAACACCTTGGGATTCATGACTGCCTATTTTTACCAGTCTAAACAGCATGAAACCAAATAATGCCCCTAGTAAGCCAATAAAAATAACCATAGCGGCGGCTAAAGAGCTGATCCCTCCCAGTGAATCCGTAACAATTAACGAAATAGGCGTGGTAACGCTAAGCGCTGCTACTGAGGCACTAAGCTCTGAAGGGACCTTAAAAAATACACTTAATAAAAAAGCCACAAAGGTGGCATTTACTATACCTAAACTGCAAGTGCCTAATATGAGTAATAGATTTTTACGAACATGAATAAATTGCTGATATAAAGGCAGTGCTAAAGCCACTATGGCGGGTTCTAAAAGCCAGCTTAGCAGTTGGCTATGATGGGCAAATTCAGAATAAGGTAGGTTAAAGTTAATCAATAGCAAAGCAATAACGGCAATACTTAAAAAAACAGGGTTTGTAATTGACCTTAAAGCACTGTTTTCCATGCGTGTATTAAACGCCCTAAGCAGTAAAAACAAAGCAATAATGATAGGCACACACAACCACCAAAGGTCAGGTTTTAATTCAGTCATTGTTTTTTCTACTTTTGAAAAAAACCATTACTGAGCTAACTAACAATAATGTACTTGCTGGCACAATAAAAATAACAGACATTAAAAAAGGCCAGTTAGATTTTATAAGGTTTAGATGTTCAATAAAGCCAACGCCAGCGGGAATAAAAAAAATAGGCATCACATTTAAAATTGGAGAGGCGCAGGGTTTTAAATGTTCCTCTTTTACTATACCTGCTAGCAGTAACACTAATAAAATAACCATAGCGAGTAAAGGGGCAGGGAAGCTGCCTCCTGTAAAATGCATAATAAGTTTAGCACAGGCTAAACACAGCAAAATGATTGCGCTACTTAACAGGTATTTCATCATTATTACTCAATTTTATAGAGGGCTTTTAGTTTAACAACCAATAACAATGTGTACATTGTCCCTTAGTATTAACGTCGTTTTAGTATTAACGCCGATTTAATTACCACCGCTTAGCGTTGTTGTATTCTATATCGGATTTACCCTTTGCTTTTGCGATGGCTTTTTTTGTATTTGGGTTTGTTAGTAAACGAATTTGACTCCAAGTTTCTTTTGCGAGTATTTTTCGTTGCTGTGACTGATAGCTTAATTGAGTAATACGCTTAATAGCAGCTAGGGTATCGGGTGAGCGCTCAAGTAATGTACTTAGCAGTGTTTGGGTAGCAAGTTCTGTGTTGTTTGTTAGCTGTGTGACGAGCCCTAGCTCGTTTGCTTGCTCTGCGGTTATAGGGGTTGCATGGCTTGCAAGAAAAAGTGCTTGGTCGCGTTTAACAAGTCCGCCCATCATTACATTTGCCCCCATGTCAGGGCAAAGCCCCCAGCGAGCTTCCATGATGGCTAGCTTGGCGTCATTGTGTACAATTCTGTAATCTGCTCCTAACGCTATTTGTAACCCCCCCCCTAAGCAGTTGCCATTGATTTGTGCAATAACAGGTACGCTTAACGATTGCCACCCTAGTACAACTTTTTGCGCTAAGTTTTGGTTGCCGGGTAACCATTTAAACAGTAATTTTATTATATTTACAGGTGAGGCCATAACCGCGGTAATATCAAGCCCTGAACAAAAATGTTCGCCATCACCTTTTATAATTACTGCACGAATAGTACGATCCTTTTTTATGTTTTTAATCGTGTTATTTAACGACACAAACATGGCAAAGTTTAATGCGTTTTGTTTGTCGGCACGACTCAAGGTAACCGTTGCAATACCGTCTTGTTTTTCTAGTTTTATCATTATCAACTCCTCTGACCTGTTGTTTGAGCTTATGCGGTTACAAAAGGGAAGTAAAGTGATGTGGTTTTTAAAATAGATTGAATTTATTTGCAAATGGGCAGTCTGAATTACTTGGTTTTATTTTGATAATACATAAAGTGTGGTTTGAGGTTAAAAAAGTCAGGTTTTTAAACGCTTTTTTATCAAATAGGTAATCAGATTTGATAACATAGCGCCAATTATTAAGGTTAAGGTTACGCAGATATGTCGGGTCCACGTTTATTCACAATCGAAGAAGCAACACATCAAGCTTATGATATTTTTTTAGAGTTAGCACCGAGTAACTTAAGTGATGATGACATTGAAAACTTTAATGAGTACCGAGAAGATCTTGGCTTTATTGAAGAAGATGAACCGGACGATCAGTGGCAAGATTTTGTTGCGCTTGAAATTGAGCCAGAACACTTTATCCAAGTGCTAGTGGGTTTAGAGTTTGATAATGAAGATGTACTATTTGCAAAAATTTTAATTAGCCGTGATAAAGACGCCCCGTTTTGCCATATTTTATGGAAAGAAAGTGAATAAGCCCTGCTGTTTGTTTATTTTTGATTAAGTGGCGAGATAGAATTTTGCGTAAGTATTTATTTTTAATTTTTATTTTAATTAGTGGCTCTTGCTGGGCTGTTGATCCATTTGAAGATTTTCATGAGTATGGGCAGCTTTCTGACGAAGAAATTCATGATTTACACAAAGGCGAAATGCTTTACGGCGATACTGAGTTTGGGTTTATTTTGTCTCGGGGTAATATCAATTCAACCAGCTTTAAGCTCAAAGGTAACCTTTACCAAGATTTTGAAAAGTGGCGAAACCAATTCAAAATTGACTCCCTTTATAAGCGCGACGAAAATGACGACACTGGAGACAGCGACGTAACTGCAAACCGTGTGTTTGTATCTGCACAAGGTAACTACAAAGTAGGCGTTAAAAATTCATCGTTTTTTATTTATGGCGATTACGAGGAAGATCAGTTTAGTGGCCTTAAATTTAAAAGCACCATTGCAACAGGGTATGGTGCGCGTGTTTATCAGGGCACCAAGAACAAAGTAGATATTGATATCGGGCCTGGTTTGTACCGTTCGGTAGCAGATGAAGACTCAACGGTAAGTGAAAGCGAAGAAAATAAAACCGGTTACTTACTTCGTGTTGCTATGCAATGGGAGCGACTGGTTTCAAAACGAACACGTTTTAATCAAGATGTGAGTATAGAGCAGTCATTGT
This sequence comes from Pseudoalteromonas sp. H71, assembly GCF_001468485.1. GTDB lineage: Bacteria > Pseudomonadota > Gammaproteobacteria > Enterobacterales > Alteromonadaceae > Pseudoalteromonas. The sequence goes on along the minus strand of NZ_LODI01000001.1, from coordinate 36,822 downwards.
CAGGGTTAAATTCACGATTAAAATCTGAAACTGCGCTGATTAGCCAGGTTATAGGGGCGGTGTCTCTTAAGTTTGCTTATATGTATCGTTATAATTCAAAACCAGAAGATGATAAACTTAAGTTTGATTCTGAGCTCAGTGCTACTTTGGTGTATAGCTTTTAAGTATTTTATTTAATTAGAGAATAATATGTATCAGCATAAACAGTATGCGGTGTTTATCTTTTTTGTTTTGACCTGGATTGGTGGCTTTGTTGCTTTAGCGTGGAATTTAATTGGGGCAGATTGGCCGTTAATTATTTTTGCAGGTGTATTGGTACTGGTGGGCTTTTTGTTTCATGGCTTAACAGTTAAAGTAAACGATAAAACAATTTGCTGGGGATTTGGCCCTGGTGTGGCAGGCCAGCAAATTACGCTTAGCGATATTTCTGAGGCGAAAGCAGTTCAAAACTCTTACAGGCATGGTATTGGTATTCGCATAACTCACGATGGGTGGGTTTATACTGTGTCTGGATTTAGTGCTGTTCAGCTAACGCTTAACGATGGCACCTTGTATAGAGTGGGTACAAACGACCAACAAGGGTTACTAGACGCACTTAAAAAACAGAACGTACCAGTGGCACAGCCTAAAAAGCAACAAAGTGACCCCAAGGTGGTTAAACGTAATAATATGATATAAAAAAAGCGCCTTAGGCGCTTTTTTTATAAGAGGTTTTATTAGTGGTCGTGACCACAACCACCTTCGCCATGCACATGGCCATGGGTAAGCTCATCAGCTGTTGCATCTCTTACTTCAAGTATTTCAACATCGAAGTTTAGTGTAATACCTGCAAGCGGGTTATTGCCATCAACAATGACCTCTTCATCTTGGATATCAATAATCATTACTGATTGGTCGCCATCATCTGTTGATGCACGAAATTGCATACCCACTTCAATTTCCATTCCATCGAACATCGACTTTGGTACAGCTTGCATTAGGTTGTCATGGCGTTCACCGTAACCATCTTCAGGTTCTACTTTTACGCTTAGCGTGTCACCAGGTTGCTTACCTAGTAGTGCGTTTTCAAGGCCTGAAATTAGATAACCAGTACCCACAATAAAATGTAGCGGCTCACCACCGAACGAGTTATCAATGCTGTTACCATCATTATCCATCACTGAATAATGCATTTTTACCACTTTGTTTGCCGCAACGGTCATAGTCATTCCTATTTATTCATCGTCTAAAGAGTAGGGCAGAGGCAGAATGTTTAGCTCTACCTGAGGCGCGTGTTTTGCACGAAGTACTTGCGTTGTCTCAGTATCGTTTGGCAACACAACAAGGCCAGTTAAGATCTTTGTTTTTTCATCAAAGCTTTGCGCAATAAGCTTACCAGCACGACGCCAGTTTTCACCCAGTTGTACTTCAAGTTCGGGTTCGTCCAGCATACTTTCACTTTGGCCTGATACGATGTACATGGCTCGCTTATTTTTACCAAGGTATTTCATACGGGCTACAGTTTCTTGCCCTGTATAGCAGCCTTTTTTAAAGCTGATTCCACCAATGGCTTGTAAGTTAACCATTTGCGGCACATATTCACCAATTGCATCACTGTTAAGTTGTGGCTCGCCAGCTAAAATTGCTGCTTGTTGCCATGGGGTATCATTATCCAGCGTAGAAACAGTGTCAGGTACTGCAAACTGGTTATCGACCATAAGCAGAACTCGGTTATTAGCCAGTTTTAATGCCTTACCGCTTGCAAAATCGCATGCTGAAGTGTTTTCGTTAAAGGTAATATTTAGCTCATCTAATGTAGCGGATAAGTCATCACCAATAAGACCAATGAGGCGCTTTGAAGAGGCGCTTATGTCTACTTTTGCAAATACAGCGTATTTTTTTAGCTCAACTAATGATTGCTCTACCTCGGCACTGCTGCCAGATAAGTAATAACTGTCTTGGTGAGAAAAGAGCTTAAATACACCCCAAAGTTTTCCTTTGGCACTACAATGACCGGTCCATAAAAAATTGCTGGTGGTTAATTTATTTAGATCTTGAGTAATTTGCCCGTGCAGATAAGATAATTTATCAGCACCCGTAAGGCTAATAAGTTGGTGAGATAACGGACATGCGTAAACGCTAGACATAAAAACCTTCTTTGCAATACAAATGAAGTGACATAATAACGCAGTTGTTACGTATGGTACAGACAAGCACCCGCAGGGGGGTATTTATTTTATAGTTGATTAATAGCTGCTAAACCGGCTTGTGTTTGTTAAACTCGAGTCAATTCAGTATGAGGTTTAAAATGGTTGAAATTCATAGTAAAGCACGTATTCGTTGGGCTTGTCGTCGTGGCATGTTAGAGCTAGATGTTTTGTTTATGCCGTTTGTAGAAGAAGCATACGATTCTTTAAATGCAGAGCAACAAGCTATATTTCAGCGCTTGTTAACACAAGAAGACCCTGATTTATTTGCATGGTTTATGGGGCATGAAAAATGTAAAGACGAGCAACTAAATAGCATGGTTCAACTTATATTAAACAGAGTTCGTGTATAGGTTCACAGTAAAAAATAATAAAGCAGACCACAAACCCATTGTGGTCTTTTTTTGTGTGCTTACATTAATAATGTGCTTATTTTTAAGTTCTGTCCTGTCTATTATAATTTGTGTTATTGCCAATCTAATCGCTGGGGTTTTAGTAGGGCGTAAAATAACTGTATGCCAACCGCTCATGGGCGTGATTATTTTGGAGCCCAACTTGTTTAGATTCGAAAATCACGCTTATAAAGTAGAAGGGCAAATAAGTACCAAAAGCAGAGTGTTCACGGGCAGTGTGTGGCTATTCATAAAAGGATTTAGTAACAACCATTGGCTTATTATTTCAGCCAATGGTGTTGATAAGCAAAGCTATGCCCGATTAAAACGAGCTGTTTTGAGCGCTGTTAATGGCGCTCAGGAGTCAAAATAGTGGGAGTTGGGTTTTCGTTTTGATCAGGGTAATCAATTGTGTAATGAAGCCCTCTACTTTCTTTTCTTTGCATGGCACTTCTAATTATTAACTCTGCCACTTGTACTAAATTACGTAGTTCTAGCAAGTTGTTACTTACTCTAAAGTTAGCATAATAATCGTGTATTTCTTGTTGCAGCAGCTCAACGCGATGCAATGCGCGCTCTAAGCGTTTAGTTGAACGAACAATACCAACATAATCCCACATAAACAGACGTAGCTCATGCCAATTATGAGTGATGACAATTTCTTCGTCAGAGTTAGTTACGCGGCTTTCATCCCATTGTGGCAAGGTCATTGGCTCTGGCGCATGTTCAATTTTGCTTAAAATATCTTTTGCTGCGGCGTGGGCAAACACTATGCATTCTAACAATGAGTTGCTTGCCATTCGGTTTGCACCGTGTAAACCGGTGTAGGCAACTTCACCCACGGCATAAAGATTATCTAAATCTGTTTTACCGTTGAAGTCGGTCATTACACCACCGCAAGTATAGTGTGCGGCAGGGACAACCGGAATCGCTTCTTTTGTAATATCTAACCCAACACTTAAGCATTTTGCATAAATGGTAGGGAAGTGCTCAATAATAAACTCTTTATCTTTGTGGCTAATATCTAAATAAACACAATTTGCACCTAAGCGTTTCATTTCAAAATCAATTGCACGAGCCACTATGTCACGAGGAGCTAACTCTTCGCGCTCGTCAAAGTCTTTCATAAAGCGGGTGCCGTCGGGGCGTTTTAAATAAGCGCCTTCACCGCGCATTGCTTCGGTAATTAAAAAGTTTTGTAATTCTGGATGATATAAGCTGGTGGGGTGAAATTGGTTAAACTCCATATTAGCCACTTTACAGCCAGCTCGCCAAGCCATCGCAATACCGTCACCGCTCGATACATCAGGGTTAGATGTATATAAGTACACCTTACTAGCTCCACCGGTGGCAAGCGCTACAAATTTAGCTGATATAGTTTCGACTTTTTTAGCTTTTTTGTTCCACACATACATACCCTCTACGTGTGTACCTGTTCGGCCTGTATTTTTATCAGTGATTAAATCAATTGCATTATATTGCTCAAGTAGGGTGATATTTTTATGTAATTTTACTTGGCTTATTAACGTTGTTTGAACGGCTTTACCTGTAGCATCGGCGGCATGTAAAATTCGACGATGGCTATGTCCGCCTTCTCGCGTTAAGTGAAAACGTTCTTTGCCTTTGCTGTCAAACTCCATGTCAAAAGGCACGCCTTGGTCAATTAGCCATTGTAGGCAATCGTGTGCATTACTTGCTGTATAATGAACTGCTTTACGGTCACATAGGCCGCCGCCAGCATCGAGGGTATCTTCAACATGCGATTCAATACTGTCATTTTGTTTATCAAATACTGCGGCTATGCCACCTTGTGCATAAAGTGTAGAGCCTTCGGTAAGCGCACCTTTACTAATAACGGTCACGTTACAATAATTAGCTAAAGATAAGGCAAGAGATAAGCCAGCCGCGCCGCTTCCGATAATAGCGACATCTGCGATGTGATGTTTATTTTGGTTCATGTCAGGGGTACTTTGCGGTTACAATGCTTAAATAAAGCAGTATTTGTTTTTAATATCCGTAGTTGTATCATATTTGCCATACCACTACGTAGTGATTTTAATGGCTTAGCGCCGTTATTTATGAACTATTTTATATAAAAATAATATTAAGCAGAACTTTTTATTCATGTCGGGGTCAGAGTATTTGTGAACAATGGCGATAATATGAATAACAAGCAAAAATCAGACATAGGAGTACCGGCTCGAATGAGCGAGCAGGAATTGGATTTAGTGCTAGTAAGAAGAGTGCAGCAGGGCGATAAAAATGCCTTCAATCTATTAGTAAAGAAGTATCAAAACAAGATTGCAGGTTTGATCTCTCGTTATGTATCAAACCAAGGTGATATTGCTGATGTAGCGCAAGAGGCTTTTATAAAAGCTTACCGTGCACTTCCCAACTTTAGAGGCGATAGCGCTTTCTATACTTGGTTATACCGTATTGCCGTTAATTGTGCTAAAAATTATCTAGTTGCACAGGGGCGTAAGCCGCCAGCCAATGATATTGACGCCGAAGAAGCTGAATTTTATGATTGTGGTGACTCCATGCGTTCAAACGCATCACCTGAGAACCTTTTATTAAGTGAAGAGGTTCGCGCTGTAATTTTTAATACAATTGATAGTTTGCCTGAAGACCTTAAAACCGCAATAACTCTCAGAGAAATTGAGGGTATGAGCTATGAGGAAATAGCTGTGGTAATGGATTGCCCTGTAGGTACAGTACGTTCGCGTATATTTCGTGCCCGTGAAGCAATTGATAACAAATTAAACCCATTAATAGGCGAGTCTTAGTATGACAAAAGCACACCTTAACAAGTTAGATAACGAATCGTTATCTGCATTACTTGATGGCGAGCAGCACCTAGCTGATGCAAAAATTGCAGAGCAAGATGTTTCTACGTTTGGTCGTTATGCGTTAATTGGTGATGCAATGCGTGCTCAAAAAAATAACCACGACATCCATATTGATATTAGCGAACGCGTTGCATTAGCACTAGAAAGCGAGCCTGTTTACGCTGACTTTACTCAGTCAAAAGGACAATCTCAAGTAGCTGATAAAAAAGAACAAAATAACGTAGTGTCATTTAACTGGCGTAAACCTGTTGCGCAGCTTGCAATAGCTGCAAGCGTGGCAATGTTTGCGATTGTGGGAGTGAGTACTTTGCCGCAAAGTGATCCACAGCAAAATGAAATTCCATTACTTCAAACCACACCGTTAACAGGCATGGCGTCACCAGTGAGCTACTCATCAGCGCCAGCCCTTGAAAACGCAGAGCAAGGTTTGCGTGATTTACAACAACAACGCATTGGTGCGTTAGTGTTAGAGCATCAGCGTCAAGCACGTGTTGCTAACTCTCTTCAAACAGCGCAAAATGAAACAAAAGCGCAAGAGGAAAAAAACTAATTAAATGAAAGTAATTACTTTTGTTCTGTCGTTGGTACTAAGCTTTACTGCCGTTGCCAACGACACAAACCCTGCCAAAACGCTATTATTAGAAATGGCCAATGCTGTCCATAATCGTAACTTTGACGCCTCATTTGTTGTTGTTAAAGGTAAATCAATGGAACCCTACCGATGGGTGCACGCCAAACAAGGTGAAACCGAGCTCGAACACTTAAGTTTGCTCAATGGCGCTGGCCTTGAAATGATTAGAGTTAACGACCAGGTAACTTATTTTGAGCCACAGTCTGAGCCTTACTCGCTTAAAACAGATTCAATTGCAGGCCCTATCCCTGAAGTTCTTTTTAAAGATATACAGCAATTAAGTGAACACTATGATTTTGTATTAGGCGGAAAAGGCCGTATTGCAGGTAGGGCAGCGCAGTTAGTGCGCATAGAGTCAAAAGACGAGCACAAGTATAACTACTGGATTTGGCTTGATATGGAGTCTGCGCTGCTATTAAAAGCTGCGTATGTTAACCATCAGGGTGAAGCACTTGAACAGCTTCAGTTAACCCATATTAGTGTGACTGAGCAACCAGCACCAATGCTACTTGAAGTATTAAATCGAAACTTCCCTACACCACTACCTGAAAACGAATTGGAAGGAGTTGATAGTTCTTCAACTAATTGGGAGATAAGCTGGTTACCAGCTGGTTTTGAATTACTTAAGTCTGACAGGCATAAACTCGATTTAAACAATGAGTTAACGGATTACTACCTTTATTCAGATGGGTTTGTTGAGATATCCGTGTTTATTCAGCGACCACTACCAGGCAAGCGCTTAAGTGGTGCACTCACCTCTGGCGCCACTACGGTTTATGTGCATAATGGCGGTAATTTTGATGTATCGGTTGTTGGTAATGTGCCAAGTTTAACCGCTAAGGCTATAGCCGAATCTGTTACGCGCGCATTATAAACGATTCGCAAGGATTGTTATGATTGAACAAACTCTTACTGTCGTGGCCCTTAGTGGCCACACAGCGCATTTAGAAGCCGAGCAAAAGCAAGCTTGCGCTGGCTGCAACGGTCGTTGTGGCTCTCAGGTATTTAGTAAATTATTTGGTACTGCAAAAAAAACACTTCCTTATAAATTTGAGTCTCCTGTCGAAATAGGGCAGAAGGTCACTTTATCCCTTGATGATAGCCATATGGTAAAACATGCGTTTGCTGTTTATATGTTGCCGCTGTTTTTAAGTCTTATTTTTGCACTTGTAACGTCTGAGTTATTAATAATGGGCGAAGGTTGGCAAATACTAGCAGCTGTTTTGGGGGGGCTTTTGGGGTTTTATATTGCTAAAACACGGGTTAAATCGCTGAGACACGATATAAAAGTAGTAAAAATTCATCCAATTAGTATCCCTTTAACTCAAATAGATGGTGATTGACGCCAATTAAATGTAAAATTGGCGCTTTATACCCAAGTAACTTGGAAATACAGGAAGTCGTGATTTAAAGCAGTGTAATAAAAGTTAACCAGTGCAGTTGTTGTGTTATCAGTTATTGATTGTTTATATCATTTTTCGTCATTATGTATGTTGTTAAATTAATTAACAAAAACATGCTAAAGCAAGTATTTGCAAGTCACTTAGGTATCCATATTTAGTCCTTTAATTAAGAAGTATTGAACTCAGTTTATGAAGCATATCCGTAATTTTTCGATAATCGCCCATATTGACCACGGTAAATCGACCCTTTCAGATCGTTTGATTCAAGTTTGTGGCGGTTTAACCGACCGTGAAATGCAAAAACAAGTTTTAGATTCAATGGATATTGAGCGCGAACGTGGTATTACCATTAAAGCGCAAAGTGTAACGTTGAACTACAAAGCAAATGACGGCGAAACATACCAACTTAATTTCATTGATACACCAGGACACGTTGACTTTACCTATGAAGTATCGCGTTCTTTAGCTGCATGTGAAGGCGCATTATTAGTTGTTGATGCAGGACAAGGCGTTGAAGCGCAAACTTTAGCAAACTGTTACACCGCGATAGAAATGGACTTGGAAGTAATTCCAGTATTAAACAAAATTGATTTACCGCAAGCAGATCCACTGCGTGTTGCTGAAGAAATTGAAGAAATTATTGGTATTGATGCCCTAGACGCTGTTCAGTGTAGTGCTAAAACCGGGGTTGGTATTGCCGAAGTGCTCGAAATGATCGTTAAGGACATTCCGCCACCAGTCGGCGAAAAAGACGAGCCTCTTCAAGCGCTAATTATTGATTCATGGTTTGACCCATACCAAGGTGTTGTATCGCTTGTGCGCATTAAGCACGGTGAGCTACGTACGGGCGACAAAATTAAAATCATGTCTAACGAGCACATTCATACAGCCGATCAAGTGGGTATATTTACACCTAAGCAAACCAATACAGGGGTTTTACGTACCGGTGAAGTAGGCTTTGTTATTGCGGGCATTAAAGAAATTCACGGTGCACCAGTTGGTGATACGATTACGCATCAAAGAAACGCAGCGCCACAGCGTTTACCTGGCTTTCAAAAAATTAAGCCGCAAGTTTATGCAGGTATGTTCCCAATTGCGTCTGACGAGTATGAATCATTCCGCGATGCCCTTAACAAGCTAAGCTTGAACGATGCGTCGTTATTCTTTGAGCCAGAAAACTCAACGGCGCTTGGCTTTGGTTTTCGTTGTGGCTTTTTGGGTATGCTCCATATGGAAATTATTCAAGAGCGTTTAGAGCGTGAATACGATATTGACTTGATTACAACTGCTCCAACGGTAATTTACGAAATAGTAACGAAAGACGAGCGCACTTTCCAAATCGATAATCCGTCTGATTTACCTGCAGTTAATGACATTGTAGAAATTCGTGAGCCGATTGTTGAGGCAAATATATTAGTGCCGCAAGAATACTTAGGTAATGTCATTACTCTATGTATAGAAAAGCGCGGTAGTCAAACTAAAATGACTTATCATGGTAAGCAAGTTGCAGTAACGTATGAGTTACCAATGGCTGAAGTGGTAATGGATTTCTTTGATAAGCTTAAATCTACTAGCCGTGGTTTTGCATCACTTGATTATAACTTTAAGCACTTTCAAACATCAGACATGGTTCGCGTTGACATTTTAATTAATGGTGAACGTGTTGATGCGCTAGCAATTATTGCACACAGAGACAGTGCGCAATCACGTGGTCGTCAGCTTGCTGATGCGCTTAAAGAGCTTATTCCGCGTCAAATGTTTGATATCGCAATTCAAGCCGCGATTGGTCAGCATGTTATTGCGCGTACAACTGTAAAACAACTACGTAAAAACGTAATTGCTAAATGTTACGGTGGTGATGTGAGTCGTAAGAAAAAGCTACTCAAAAAACAAAAAGATGGTAAAAAACGCATGAAACAAGTAGGTAATGTTGAAGTACCTCAAGAGGCGTTTTTAGCTATTCTGAAAGTTGGCAAATAACAACAAAGGATTATAAATGGCTGGTTACTTTTCAATTTTATTGGTGCTGTTAACCTTAGGCTCAGGCTTAATATGGTTAATAGACCACTTACTGTATGCACCAAAAAGGCAAGAGCGTTTAGAGTTAGCGCAAACGTCTGCTGGCGCAAAGTTAGATGATGAAACAGCAGCATTAATTGCACCAGAGCCAGTATTAACTGAAACTGCAAAATCGATTTTTCCGATGATTGCTGCTATTACTATTTTCAGATCGTTTATATTTGAACCTTTTCAAATTCCGTCAGGTTCGATGATGCCAACACTATTGGTGGGCGATTTTATTTTAGTACAAAAGTATTCATACGGTATAAAAGACCCTGTTTGGCGCACTCAATTAGTTGAGATGGACGAGCCTGAACGTGGTGATATTGTTGTTTTTAAGTTTCCTGGTAATGAAACAATTGACTACATTAAAAGAACAATAGGGCTACCTGGCGATAAGGTTGTATACCGCGATAAACACCTATACATTCAGCCAAAGTGTGCTGAAGGTGAAGTAAGCCGCAGTAACTTACAATGTGGTGAGTACAACAAGATTGACATGGAAGTGAAAGATAGAGGCGAATTTATGCTAAAAGGCATGGAATCGGTTCGAATAAATGAATCGCTCACAGAAGATGGTCACGATATTTTAATTTACCCTGAGGTTCCAGAGAAAAAAGGTCGCTACTTCAGACAAGCTGGTACTCGCACCGATGAGTGGGTTGTACCCGCAGACCACTATTTTATGATGGGTGACAACCGAGATAATAGTGAAGATGGTCGATTTTGGGGATTTGTACCAAAAGAAAACTTGGTGGGGAAAGCTGTCTTTATATGGATGAGTTTTGAATTTGAGAATGGCCCTGATGATGTTTTACCAGGATGGGTTCCAACTGGTGTTCGCTTTGAACGCCTAGGTAATATTCAGTAACAATGAAAAAAAATGTAACAGAGTTATACAACAAAATCGGCTACGAGTTTTCTGATCAAGGTTTACTTGAACAGGCAATGACACACCGTAGCCACAAAGGTCAACATAATGAGCGCTTAGAGTTTTTAGGCGACTCAATTTTGAGTTTTGTTATTGCCAATGCACTTTATGCCAAATTTCCAAAGGCACGAGAAGGCGACTTAAGCCGCATGCGTTCAACACTGGTACGTGGTCAAACACTTGCTGAGTTTGGTGTTGAATTTGGTTTAGGTGATTACTTACGTTTAGGTCCCGGTGAGCTAAAAAGTGGTGGGTTCCGCCGCGAATCAACACTTGCCGATGCAGTAGAAGCCATCATTGGTGCTGCGTTTTTAGATTCAGGTATTGAGCGATGCAGCGAGCTTATTTTATCGTGGTACGAATCACGCTTAGATGCTATTTCACCAGGGCTTAACCAAAAAGATCCGAAGACCCTGCTGCAAGAGCATCTACAAGGTCGCAAACTGCCTTTACCAGGTTACACTGTGGTTGATACAAAAGGCCAAGCGCACAATCAAACATTCACGGTTGAATGTATTGTTGATGGAATGGATAGCATAATTTCTGTTGGTAGCTCACGCCGTAAGGCTGAACAAAAAGCTGCTGAAAAAGCATTGAAGATAATTAAAAATGAATCTTGATACCCTAATACAACCTCATGAAGGCGATGTTGATACATTTTGTGGCATGATTGCCATTGTAGGACGTCCTAACGTAGGTAAATCGACTTTACTCAATGAGATTATTGAGCAAAAAGTAAGTATTACCTCTCGTAAGCCGCAAACAACGCGCCACCGTATTATGGGTATTCATACAGAAGGTAAGTATCAAGCTGTCTATGTTGATACGCCGGGACTTCACATAGAAGAAAAGCGCGCAATTAATCGTTTAATGAACCGTGCTGCGTCTAGTTCAATTGGTGACGTAGAACTGATTATCTTCGTGGTTGAAGGAACGCACTGGACTGCTGATGATGAAATGGTACTAAATAAAGTATCGCAAAGCGGTAAACCAGTGATGTTGGTCATTAATAAAATTGACCAAGTAAAAGACCGTGATTTAGTGCTTCCTCATATGAAGTTATTAGGCGATAAGTTTGACTTTGTAAGCATTATGCCGGTTTCGGCAAAGCAAGGTAAAAATATCGACCTTATTAAAGATGAAGTAACAAAGCGTCTTCCGCCATGTGAGTTTTATTTTCCAGATGACTACGTAACCGATCGCTCGATGCGTTTTATGGCTGCCGAAGTGATCCGTGAAAAGCTAATGCGTTTTATGGGTGAAGAACTACCTTACTCGGTCACTGTTGAAATAGAGCAGTTTAAATGGCAAGAAAACGGTGTTTGGCATATCAACGGGTTAATTTTAGTTGAACGTGAAACACAAAAGCGCATGGTTATTGGCAACAAAGGCGAAAAGCTAAAAGTGATTGGCCGTGAAGCTCGAAAAGATCTAGAAGAAATGCTCGATAATAAAGTATTTTTAGAGCTTTGGGTAAAGGTTAAATCTGGTTGGGCTGATGATGAACGTGCCCTTAGAAGCCTAGGCTACGGTGAAGACTAATACAGTAAGTAGCCTACTTTATGGATAGTGACTTCTATACCGCATATTTATTACACCGACGTCCTTATAGTGACTCACAAGTAATGCTTGATATGCTAGTAGAAGGAGTCGGTCAGCTTAGAATGATCGCAAGAATTAGTGGCCGCCAGGCCACTAAACACAAAGCGCAATTACAGCCTTTTCAACCTCTACTTGTTCACTACAGTGGTAAGTACGATTTAAAATACATTAATAAATTTGAGCTGCACGGCGCACCACTTTTTCTATCAGGTGATGAGCTTTATTGTGGGTTTTATTTAAACGAGTTAACAAACAGAATAGTGCCTGTTAATGAGCCAATAGAACTAGCTTATGAGCTTTATAAATCTCATTTAGAAAACTTAAACAGTGGTGCTGATTTGCAATCTGTTTTGCGTTCTTACGAATTTCAATTACTCGAATTATTGGGTTACGGTGTTGATTTTAGTTTTGATACCAATGGTGAGCCAATAGATGAAGCGCTTACGTATAGTTATTTTCCTGAGCTTGGGTTTGTTATTCAAGAAGATACCCGCTCTGGCTTTAGCGGTGAACAGCTCCAAGCAATAGCAAATCATGACTTTAGTCGAAAAGATGTGTTATATATGGCAAAACAGTTAAGTCGCTATTTACTAAAACCTTTACTAGGTAATAAGCCATTAAAAAGTCGTGAATTATTTACGGCCTCTCAATAAACGTAATTTTACAGGTAAAACAATGAAAGATATTCTTTTGGGTGTAAACGTTGATCATATTGCAACGCTTCGCCAAGCACGAGGCACAACTTATCCCGACCCAGCGCATGCAGCCAGCGTTGCTGAGCACGCCGGTGCAGATGGCATTACCATTCATTTACGTGAAGACCGCCGTCACATTCAAGATCGTGACGTATATGTAATGGCAAAAACAATTCAAACGCGTATGAACCTTGAAACAGCAGTAACTGATGAAATGATTGCTATTGCTCTTGAGGTAATGCCTGAGTATGTTTGTTTGGTACCAGAAAAACGTGAGGAATTAACTACAGAAGGCGGTTTAGACGTTGCGGGTAACATAGACAAAATAAAAGCGGCAACTAAAACCCTTACCGATGCAGGTATCAAAGTCTCATTGTTCATTGACGCGGATACTGCACAATTAGATGCTGCAAAAGCCTGTGGCGCACCTTATGTTGAAATACACACCGGTGCTTACGCAGATGCTACAAACGATAGTGACTTAAGTAAAGAGCTTGAGCACATTCGTCAAGGTGTACAATACGCAGCAAGTTTAGGCCTAATTGTGAATGCAGGGCATGGTTTAAACTACCATAATGTAAAACCGATAGCCGCAATGCCAGAAATTTATGAGTTAAATATAGGCCACGCTATTATTGCGCGCGCCGCCATTGACGGCTTAGATAAAGCAGTACGAGATATGAAGCGCTTGATGCTTGAAGCACGTATTTAATAGTAAACTTTACTTTTAAGACGTAGCTGATACCAGCTGATTTTGAGTCAGTATTCAAAAATAAAAAAGACGCGATTACAATGCGTCTTTTTTATTTTTACCATTCATTTTTGCGTCAACCAATAGGTTTTCAAGCTCATCTTGTAGCTCAAAAAGTTCAGGCTCTATATTTTCGAGCACGCACTCATTTTTAAGTGAAGTTTCAATAGTTTCAGCTAACGATTTTAATTTTGGTACACCAGTGTAGCAGCACGCACCATGGAATTTATGCACAATGCTGAGCACTTGTTCACAATCTTCATCATCAATAGCTTTAGTAAGTAAATTCAGCGTTTCTGGTACGCTTAAAAGCAGCATATTGAGCATCTCAAGCGCCAATTCGTTTTTTCCACCAGCCCGTTGTAATGCGAGCGGCCAATCTATTCGGTTACTCTCAAAAGGCGCTGGGCTTTGGGGTATTTCATTTTTGCTTTTGTCACGGTTTATTGGCGTTTGCGGGCTGTGGTCGCTAATAATTTGTTTAAGCGTATCTTCGTCAATAGGTTTGGTTAAATACCCTTTAAAGCCATCTTTCAGTAGTTGTTCTTTTTCGCTATGCAATGCATGTGCGGTTACCGCAATAATAGGCGTGTCTTCATTAAGCGACGACTCTTGAATAAGTTTACACGCGGTTATGCCGTCCATTATTGGCATTTGAATGTCCATAAAAATAACATCGTACTTATGGCTTTTACTTAAACTATAAGCCTGTGAACCATTATGAGCGGTATCAATGACCTCAACTTGCTCATCAAGTAGTGTACATATCAGTTTTAAATTAGCGTCGTTATCATCAACAACTAACACTTTGAGTGGCAATAACTTTTGTTCGCTTTGCTCTATATTATGGACAGGGTGATCGAGCCTATATGGCGCAGCAAGCACCTCGCATAGCTTACGATGATTAAGCGGCTTACTTAAACAGGCATCTGCACCGCTGCCAATAAACGCCTCACGCATATTATGTGAAACGGTATTAAGCATTAAATATAAATAATCGGTCGAGTCTCTTACTGTTTTTACATAGCCTTTTAACAATTGCATGTGATCAACCGATGCCATGTGGCCAATTAAACAAATATCAAATTTAGTTTGGGTATTTTCTATGGCTGACAAAAAGCTGGCTTCGTTAAAGCATGGCGTTACGTTTGCTTGCCACTCTGTCAACAACGACAGTACTGCATGATGCGTATGCTCGTGTGGCTCTAAGTATAAAATACGTTTACCAATGAGTGATTTGCTTGGCAGATCGTTGGTAAATACGTGATTAGGGAGTCTAAAAACGCTATTAAATGTAAAGCATGTTCCGTTACCAGGCGCTGAGTTTAACGATATGCGCCCATTCATCGCTTCAACAATATGTTTGGTGATAATCAGGCCGAGGCCGGTACCCCCAAATTTACGCGTAATGCTCGAATCTGCTTGGCCAAAAGGGGTAAACAATGAATCTTGTTTATCCATTGGTATACCCACACCTGTGTCTGTTACCGACACTAAAACAGAGGCACTTTCTTCATCAAGTAAGCGGTAGCTAATATCTACTTTTATAGAACCTTGTTCGGTAAATTTAATTGCGTTACTTAGTAAATTAATAAGTACTTGTTTAAAGCGAGTGGGATCCCCGGTTAAATCGTCAGGGACTTGCGGGTTTATATAAATAGAGAGCTCAAGCTGTTTTTCATGGGCGCTTGGAGCAAGCAGTGTCATGACTTCGTTTACAGCATCGCGCAATTGAAATTGAATAGACTCAAGTTCCATCGCACCAGCTTCTAGTTTAGAAAAATCTAAAATATCGCTGATAATGGTCATTAAGCTATTAGCCGACAACATGATTGTATCGAGGTAATCTTTTTGGTGCTTGTTCAGTGGTGTTTTATAAAGCTGGCGAGTAAACCCCATTACACCATTGAGTGGCGTACGTAACTCGTGACTCATTTTTGCTAAAAAGTCAGACTTAACACGGTTAGCATCCTGCGCTTCTTTTTTTGCCATTGTGAGCTGAATATTCTGCGTTTCATACTGTTCAAGCGTTTCACGGTAATCACTGGTTGCTTGGTCAATATTTTTTTGCATTTCGTCTTTTTGCATCACCATGGTATCGGCTATCGTGTTTAGCCCTTCACGAAGAATATCAAATTCACCTAACATGGTATCGGTAAGGCCTGTACTTCTTTTTCCTTCAACGAGCTTGTCGGTTGCAAGTACTAACTTATTCAAAGGGGTCATAAACATACGGCTAAGTTTAAATGCCATAATTGCCGCCAATACCAAAGATAAAATAATAACAATGCCACTAACAAGTAAGGCGCGTTGTTGACCAATCACGGCTTTATCTTTGTTTAGCTGTAAAATAACCGTGCCCAATGTTGTTTGAAAAGCAGAAGAATCCCACTGAGTCTTAGGGGAAGAGTGCCCAATAATGGGGGTATAAAACGTGATGATATCTTTTGAGGATTCTATTTTAGTGACTTTAAGTGATTCAAGAGACGTTTGATTAATTAATTCATCAAATGAGCGGTGGTAATTACTCGTCATCAACAGCTCGTTGTTAGTGTCAAATATAGCAATTGATTTAATAGACGGTGAGTGGCGATTATGTGTAAAACTGATTAAACGATTAAGTAATACTTTATTTTTATCAAGAAGTGGTTGCTCTAGGGCAATAGCTAAGGGCTCTGAAATAGTTGCACCTTGTTGATATAAAATTTCATCAAGCTCAATGTAACGATTTACTGTAAAATAACCACCAAGCAGCAATCCAATGATCACCGTAGGGATCAGGGTCAAAGTTAAAACAGAATCACGTAAGCCTAATTTGGTCATAGTGGGAGCATTATTATCATTATTAGTATGTTTTGAGTATATACGTTTCGATGCTTATTCTCAAAGCTTCCCCTAGGTGTGATTAGTAACGAGTTTTAACCTAAATAAATGTAAGGTAATGCCACATGGCACAAATTTTTAAAGCGAAAAAAAAACCTCTTCAACAAAAGTCAGTGGTGCTCGATATAACAAATATGGATCACCAAGGCCGTGGCATAGCAAAATATAACAATAAAGTATGCTTTGTTGCAGGTGCATTACCAGGCGAGCAAGTAAAAGCAACGCTTGTTGATGATAAAGCGCGTTACAGTAATGCTATTACACACAAAGTGATTAAAGAAAGTAAAGCAAGGGTAGCGCCTTTTTGTGAGCATTATAATCACTGTGGTGGCTGTCAATTACAGCACTTAGATGTGAATCAACAAGTAGTTGAAAAGCAAACCGCGGTTGAGCAGCTTTTCGAAAAATTTGCCAAGCAAGCAAATTTAAACTGGCAAACTCCATTATTAAGTAAACCAACACATTATAGGCGAAGTGCACGAATAGCGGTTATGTTTGATAAAGCGGCTAAAAAAATGCGTATAGGTTATAGAGCGAGCGGTTCTAAAAATGTTGTTAGTATCAATAAGTGTGCAGTTTTGACTGATGCCTATGAAGCTGTTTTTACACTTTTTGATGAATTAATTAATCACAATAAGTCATTACACAGTATAAGCCACCTGCAATTATGCCAAAGTGAAACGCATAACTTTGTGGTTATTCGTCACACTAAAGCAATTAATGATGAAGTAAAGGCAGTGGTTAAAAAAGCCTGTATGCCTTACAAATACTCAGTTATTTGGCAAAGCGAAAGCGAAGTGATTGACCACGCTAATATTACTATGCCGTATTATTACTTGGATGAATTTAAACTAAAATTTGAGTTCGGTTTAGGTAATTTTATTCAAGTTAATGCGCAAGTTAATCAAGCTATGTTAAAACAATCGGTAGATTGGCTTGGTTTAAGTGGCGATGAAAATATATTAGATTTATTTTGTGGTATTGGTAACTTTTCGCTCGTGCTGGCAAAAAAAGCAAAAACGGTAATTGGTATAGAAGGGGTTGCTTCTGCGGTTGCAATGGCCGCGCAAAATGCGCAAACTAACTCTATCAGTAATGCGCAGTTTCATTGTTACGATTTAACGCAAAAAATACAAAATGCGCAATGGTTTAATAAAAACCTAGATGTGTTGGTACTAGATCCTTCACGTACTGGTGCAATGGCTATATTAGAGCAATTACCTTTAAAGCAATTTAAAACAATTTTATACGTCTCTTGTGACCCTGTTACCTTAGCCCGTGACAGCGCTATTATTTTGCAAGCAGGCTTTGAGCTCAACAAAATTGGGCTAATGAATATGTTCCCTCATACTGGGCATATTGAAACTATGGCGTTATTTCAACGGAGGTAAAGCGCATTATGGTAGCGACACGTCAATCACATCAGCAAGATGAAACGGGTGATCTTTTTACACGGTTAAAAGCACTCGATCTGTCTACAGAAAAGATTCAGTTGCTTAATAAGGCGCAAGCGCTTTGTGTTAAAAGTGATAACCAAGCTTGGCAAAATACAGCCATCGAAATGGTAGAAATTTTAGTCGAGCTAAACCTTGATGCCGAATCGTTAGCCACGGCCTACTTAACGCCTTATTTTTTAAATGACGTTGTCTCCCTTGAAACCGTT
>NZ_LODI01000001.1:0-18755 GCF_001468485.1 Pseudoalteromonas sp. H71 | reverse complement strand
TCAAGAGCAGCTCGGTAGTAATATATCGTTGCTGTTAACGGGCGTTTCTCAAATGGCGACTATCAGTACTTTGTCGCATCAAGGCAAAGGCACTGTTCAAGTTGATAATATTCGTAAAATGTTATTAACCATGGTTGAAGATGTGCGGGCGGTGGTAATAAAGCTTGCCGAGCAGGTTTGTCATTTACGAAACGTGAAAGACGCCGGTGAAGAGGAGCGGGTTATTGCCGCTAAAGAAACCGCGGATATTTTTGCTCCTTTAGCAAACCGACTTGGAATTGGCCAATTAAAGTGGGAGCTTGAAGATTTATCGTTTAGGTATTTACGCCCAGACACTTACAAAAAAATAGCCAAGCAGCTTGATGATAAACGACTTGCCCGCGAAGCCTACATGGAAGACATGGTAGAGCAAGTTAAAAGCCGTTTAAGTGAAGCAGGTATAGAAGCTGAGGTATATGGCCGGCCTAAGCATATCTACAGTATTTACAAAAAAATGGCGCAAAAAAACTACGAGTTTGATCAACTTTTTGATATTCGTGCCATGCGTATTGTGGTTGACCGCTTGCAAGATTGCTACGGTGCGCTGGGTATAGTGCATACCAACTGGCGCCATTTAAATAAAGAATTTGATGATTATGTTGCAACGCCTAAGCAAAATGGTTACCAGTCAATTCATACCGTTGTTTTTGGCCCTGAGGGTAAAACCGTAGAAATACAAATTCGTACACAAGACATGCATCAGGATGCAGAACTAGGCGTAGCTGCTCATTGGATGTACAAAGAAGGGGCCTTACCCGGACGTGGTTCGGGTTACGAGCAAAAAATTAGCTGGCTACGTAAATTACTGCAATGGCAAGAAGAAGTAGTTGATGGCGGCGATTTAGCTGAAGAGCTAAAAAACCAAGTTGTTGAAGACAGAGTGTATGTGTTTACCCCGCGTGGCGATATTTTTGACCTACCACTAGGGGCCACGCCGCTCGATTTTGCTTACTACATTCATTCTAATGTGGGACACCGTTGTATTGGCGCAAAAGTATTTGGCAAAATAGTGCCGTTTACGCATCAATTAACGACAGGCGATCAGGTCGAAATTCTCACACAAAAGCAGGCTAACCCGAGTAGAGATTGGTTAAATCCGTCATTGGGCTACATTAAATCGTCTCGTGCGCGGGCCAAAATACACCATTGGTTCAAGCAACTTGATCGTGATAAAAATTTAAGTGCGGGTAAAGAAATTCTTGATAATGAGCTACAAAAGCTTGATTTAACATACAAAGATTTAGCTCCAGCAATTAAGCGATTTAACTTTAAAGAGCTTGATGACTTAATGGTTGCGATAGGGGCGGGGGATGTGCGCCTTAACCAAATGCTTAATTTTGTTACTGACCGCACAGAAGACGAACCCGTTATTCGTTTTAAAGCACCAAGCAAAGTAACGGGCGATAAAAATGGCATAGTGGTTGATGGCGTGGGCAGTTTAATGAGTCATGTAGCTAAATGTTGCCGACCAGTGCCCGGCGATGAAATTATTGGTTATATTACGCAAGGCCGTGGTATCGGCGTTCACCGTGATGATTGTGATGCATTTAATAACTTGAAAAAACAGCATCCAGAGCGTGTTGTAGAAGTTAGCTGGTCTGAAGATATAAATGGATCATACGCGCTTAGTATAAAAATTGAAGCAAGCGACAGATCTGGACTCATTCGCGATATAAGTTCTGTACTTGCTAACGAAAAAGTAAACGTAATTAATATGAACGTTAATACTGTGGGTGCTGACCAGTTAGCGGTATTTACCATGCAAATAGAAGTACACGATTTATCGGGTACAAACCGAGTGCTGTCTAAATTGCACCAAATTGAAGGTGTTCACCACGCTAAGCGAGGGCAGTAGCTTTGGCTAACCATTCAGCATTAACAGAACTTTTGAGTATTATGCAAACACTCAGAGATCCCAATGGCGGCTGCCCTTGGGATCTTAAACAAGACTTTAAATCAATTGTGCCGCATACACTTGAAGAAGCCTATGAAGTTGCCGACTGCATCGAATCGGGTAATTTAAATGAGCTTAAAAATGAGCTTGGTGACTTACTGTTTCAAATTGTGTTTTATGCCCAATTAGCGCAAGAACAAAGCTTGTTTGATTTTAACGATGTAATAGAACAATTAAATGCAAAGTTAACACGTCGTCATCCTCATGTTTTTGGCGACAAAAAAGCGCTCAATGATGAGCAATTATCACTGCAGTGGCAAGCTATTAAAGCCCAGGAGCGAAGCGAAAAAGCATTAACCAATACATCATTGTTGTGGCAAGATATTCCAGCAAATATGCCAAGTCTTAGCAAGGCTAAAAAAATTCAACAGCGAGTAGCTTCAATGGGTTTTGACTGGCCGACTTATCATGGTGCGCTTGATAAAGTAAGCGAAGAAGTACTTGAAGTTAAAGAAGCAATAACGCACGATCCTTTATCGGATCACACAGCAGAAGAACTTGGCGATTTACTATTTGCCACCGTTAATGTGGCTCGCCACGTTAAACGTGACCCAGAGCAGCTCCTCAGAAATGCAAACGATAAGTTTTCAGCCCGATTTGAAAAGGTACAAGCATATTTGCATGCGCAAGGTAAAAGCCTAGAGACAGCAAGCCTTGAAGAAATGGATAATGCGTGGGAAGCAATTAAAAAACATAAATAAAATAGCGCGCGTTTTTTAATCGCCCATTCGCTAATTTTAGCTGGATTGCTAAAGCGTGTTTTGGTACAATTTCGCCCCGTCTTGATGATATGCCCATAGCCACTTTTTTGGGTGTTATATTCCTTTTAATTCCTGATATTCTAGGGTTCGCATGAGTACAAAATTTATCTTCGTTACTGGCGGGGTTGTTTCTTCGTTGGGTAAAGGTATTGCAGCAGCATCGTTGGCGGCTATTTTAGAAGCCCGTGGCTTAAATGTTACTATTTTAAAGCTGGATCCTTACATCAACGTTGACCCAGGCACAATGAGCCCAATTCAACACGGTGAAGTATACGTTACAGAAGACGGCGCAGAGACTGATCTTGATTTAGGTCACTACGAACGTTTTATTCGCACCAAAATGACTAGCCGAAATAACTTCACGCAAGGCCGCGTATATGAAGACGTATTACGTCGCGAGCGTCGTGGTGAATACCTAGGCGCCACTATTCAGGTTATTCCTCATATCACTAACGATATTAAACAGCGTGTTTACGAAGGCGCTGAGGGGCACGATATTGCCATTGTTGAAATTGGTGGCACGGTAGGTGATATTGAATCACAACCGTTTATTGAAGCAATTCGTCAAATGGGCACAGAGATCGGTCGCGAACGCGCACTCTTTATTCACCTAACGTTAGTGCCTTTCTTAGGCCCTGCGGGCGAAGTGAAAACAAAACCAACACAGCACTCAGTTAAAGAGCTTCGTTCTGTTGGTATTCAGCCAGATATTCTTATTTGTCGCTCAGATCGTAAGTTACCTAATAACGAGCGTGCAAAAATTGCATTGTTTACCAATGTTGAAGAAAAAGCAGTAATTTCACTACCTGATGTAGACAGTATTTACAAAATTCCAGCATTATTGAAATCACAAGAGCTAGACAATTTTGTATGTCGTCGTTTTCACTTAGACGCGCCTGAAGCTGACTTAGTTGAGTGGGAACAAGTACTATACCAAGAGTCTAACCCTACGGGCGAAGTGACCATTGGTATGGTTGGTAAATACATTGAATTACCCGATGCGTATAAGTCGGTTAACGAAGCATTAAAACATGCGGGTCTTAAAAACCGTTTAACAATCAACATCGAATATGTAGATTCACAAGACCTAGAAAGTAAAGGCGTAGAATTACTTTCTCACCTTGATGCTATTTTAGTTCCAGGCGGTTTTGGTGGTCGTGGTGTTGAAGGTAAAATTTTAGCAGCTAAATACGCTCGTGAAAATAAAGTGCCTTACTTAGGCATTTGTTTAGGTATGCAAGTAGCGCTTATTGAGTATGCACGTAATGTAGCAGGCTTAGCTGATGCTAACTCTACTGAGTTTAATGCCAAATCTGCAGCACCGGTTGTTGGCTTAATCACCGAGTGGTTAGACGCCGAAGGCAAAGTAGAAGTTCGTGACGAAAAATCGGATCTTGGTGGCACAATGCGTTTAGGCGCACAAAAATGTTACTTAACACCAGGCTCTAAAGTGCACGAAGTTTACGGTAGCGACGAAATTGTAGAACGCCACCGCCATCGTTACGAAGTAAATAACAACTTTGTAGACCAGCTAGAAAAAGCGGGTTTAACATTCTCTGGTTTATCTGAAGATAAAAAACTGGTAGAAATTATTGAAAACAAAGATCACCCTTGGTTTATTGCCGCGCAGTTCCACCCGGAATTCACGTCAACACCACGTGATGGTCATCCGCTATTTGAAGGGTTTGTAGCAGCAGCGCATATCCACCAAAAAGCGTCATCGTAACTTATAAAAAGCCGTGCATGTATTGTACGGCTTTTTTGTTTTTAAGACTGACTAAGCTATATCAAACATAGTAAAGTTAACAAAACTCACCATTTTGGGAATATAGAGGAAACAAGATGTCAAATATCGTAAAAGTAATTGGTCGCGAAATCATGGACTCGCGTGGTAACCCAACTGTTGAAGCAGACGTACATTTAGCTGATGGTTCTTGGGGTCGTGCGGCAGCACCTTCAGGCGCATCTACTGGTACTCGCGAAGCATTAGAGTTACGTGATGGTGACAAAGCACGTTACTTAGGTAAAGGCGTATTGAACGCGGTTGGTTACATCAATAAAGAAATTGCTGATGCGTTAGCTGGCCAAGATGCACTTAACCAAAGTGCAGTTGATAAAGTAATGCTAGATTTAGACGGCACTGAAAACAAAGAAAAATTAGGTGCAAATGCAATCTTAGCAGTATCACTAGCAACAGCTAAAGCCGCAGCTCAGTCTAAAAAAGTAGAACTATACGAGCACATTGCTGATTTAAACGGCACACCGGGTGTTTATTCTATGCCACTGCCAATGATGAACATCATCAATGGTGGTGAACACGCAGATAACTCAGTAGATATTCAAGAGTTTATGATCCAACCTGTTGGCGCTGCAAACTTCCGCGAAGGTCTACGTATGGGCGCAGAGGTTTTCCATAGCCTTGCAAAAGTACTTAAAGCAGACGGCCACTCAACAGCTGTTGGCGATGAAGGTGGTTTTGCGCCAAACCTTGAGTCTAACGAAGCGGCACTTGCAGCAATTAAAGTTGCGGTAGCAAACGCAGGTTACGAGCTAGGTAAAGATATTACTTTAGCGATGGATTGTGCAGCCTCTGAGTTTTACGACAAAGAAGCAAACATTTACGACCTTAAAGGTGAAGGCAAAAAATTCACGTCTGAAGAATTTAACTTCTTCTTGCAAGAGCTTACTCAGCAATACCCAATTGTTTCTATTGAAGATGGCTTAGATGAGTCAGATTGGGATGGCTTTGCTCACCAAACTAAATTAATGGGCGATAAAATCCAATTAGTAGGTGATGACTTATTTGTAACTAACACTAAGATTTTAAAGCGTGGTATCGACAACGGTATTGCTAACTCAATCTTAATTAAGTTTAACCAAATCGGTTCACTAACTGAAACGTTAGCGGCTATTAAAATGGCGAAAGACGCTGGTTTTACTGTTGTTATCTCTCACCGTTCAGGTGAAACAGAAGATGCAACAATTGCTGATTTAGCAGTAGGTACTGCAGCAGGTCAAATTAAAACAGGTTCATTAAGTCGTTCTGACCGTGTAGCTAAGTACAACCAATTGCTTCGTATTGAAGAGCAATTAGGCGCTAAAGCACCGTACAACGGTTTAAAAGAAGTTAAAGGTCAGTAATTCTTTTCTAGAGACTGATTTTAAATTTTAAGCTATAAAACCCTCGCCAATGCGGGGGTTTTTTATGTTGCTTGTAGTTTTTTTTTGTTAGTATGAGCTTCAATTTACAGGGAATTGTAGTGCTAAAACGTTTCATTTTTTCTGCAGCGCTTTCCTTATCAATGCATATACAACTTAATGGCTATAATTAAAATGGATATTCATGTCAACGATTACAGTTACTTAATAGTAATATTGCCTATAGCGTTAACAATGGCTTATTTATTAAAAAAAGCGACATCAAAAACAAACATTAAGCATGATGTTATGCTTAATTTTATTTTAACGATGTTATTTTTTCCTGCAGGGTTTGTACATTTTATTTGGTGTATTTATACATCAATAAAAAAGCGGGATCGCAACGCTCAATAATTCGAATTGAGGGGGTAACTCCCCTTTTTAGGAGTTTTAAATAATGTATTTTCACTCATCTTTTTATTACATTCTCGTTTTACCATTTTTGCTTATTTTTTCAGGCTTTATTTTTTTTCTAAATAAAAACTCTAATACTAAAAGTAGTATAGGTATAAGTTTGGTTTTGACGTTTGTGAATATTCTTTTAGGTCTATTTCATTTTTTTTACGTTATTAACAAAGTGCTCAACGAAGTCCCTGATAATAAAACGCTCACAAAGTGAATTGCTGTTTTAAAATGTCACCTGTAAAACAGGTTTTTAGATAAAAGCCACGGGGCAGGGTTTTTATTATTTGCCCGTTTGGGCCAATAGCATCGGTCACAATTTTGCTATTCGCGGCTTTTGGACGAATTTGCATTGCATCGCCTAAATGGCCTGATATTTCATCAACCCTACCAAGCGCAATCAACTCCATTTGTTCTTCCCAATCACGCTGTAGTTTTGCATCTTGCTCGGGCGTGGGTTGCCATAAAAAGCCGCTGCCTATGGTTCTATTAAACGGTGCGATATCACGCTCGCTTAAAACTGGAAGCCATAAAACATGGTTAAGCTTTTTACGAACCGCACTAGTGTGCCATGTCATGCCTGTTACATTTATTAATGGCGTTACAGATACAAAGGTGGTTTCAAGAGGTTTGCCTTTATAAGAAATAGGCAGCGTTTTAAGTTCAATACCCAAATCTTCAAAGTCGGGGAGGGGTTTAGAACCCGCGGTTGCACCTAATACGTATTCAATTAATTGACCCGTCCAGCCTTTTTCTCTTAATAAGTCGTCAGGGGTTTTAAAGTTATATTGTTCAGCAAGCTGCCCAAGCGTAAGGCCAGCAATACTGTTTACACGTTGAGTAAGATCATTAATTGAAAGTGGTTTAGTTGGGCGCATAATATTAATTTTAGTTGAATAAATACCACTGCCATGATAGCAAAACAGCTAAGCCGTGGATATCTTTAGGTTTGTGTGTTTTTTGTTCGCTGTTGTGGTGTGTTAATTTTATACATAGTTAAAATTATGGATAACTCGTTAAGTTACTGACTAACTTGGTTTTTTTTAGTTTGTAAGTTTTGTTTGTATTGGTCGTTTTAAAAGTTAATGGGATAAATACAACTATATGAACATGTTTATCCACAGAATCTGTGGAGAACAACACGTTTTAGATCTTATATTGTGGATTTGTTTGCAAAATGAACGTGTTTTTTAAAAGTTATGCACAAACTGTGAGTAACTAGAGTAAAACAATAACTGCAATAGCTTTTGCACATTTTTTTAAAATTTATTGCTCTCATCTGCATGTTTTATCTACTGGGTTAAAGCATAAACGTCATTCACTCGTAGGCTTGTCTATAATAGTGTTTGCCGTATTGCGACTAATGTGGAACAATCATCAAAAATCGACTTACAAATGAGGCACTAAGGTGATTGATGCCGAAGGTTTTCGTGCCAATGTCGGAATTGTAATTTGCAATAATCAGGGACAAGTATTTTGGGCCAGACGCTACGGTCAGCACTCTTGGCAATTTCCCCAAGGCGGTGTTGATGATGGTGAAACACCAGAACAAACTATGTACCGTGAATTACACGAAGAGGTCGGACTGCGACCAGAAGATGTAGAAATTGTCGCAAGTTCAAAACATTGGTTACGCTATAAATTACCCAAACGATTAATTCGTCGCGACTCAAGTCCGGTGTGTATTGGGCAAAAACAAAAATGGTTTTTACTGAAACTTCGTTGTAAAGATGAAGATGTAAATTTACTTAAAACTCATCACCCAGAGTTTGATGATTGGCGTTGGGTGAGTTACTGGTACCCTGTTAGGCAGGTTGTGTCGTTTAAACGGGATGTTTACCGACGTGTAATGAAGGAGTTTGCTCCTTTTGCTATGCCCTTTAATAAAAGAGAACACCATAAAGACCATTGGCGAAGTAAAAGGTAATAACTTTATAATAAAATAAAGGAGCAGGACATGCTGGCAACACTAAGATCTATTGCTGAGTCTGTATCGCAACAAGCGAATTTAGACACTGCTTTAGTGTGCTTTGTGCAAATGGTGAAAGACGCCATGAAAACCCAGTGCTGCTCTATTTATTTTGCCGACTACAGCCAAGATAATTTTGTATTAATGGCTACCGAAGGGTTAAACCCTGATGCGGTAGGCAAGTTCAGAATTGGTTTTACAGAAGGTTTAGTGGGGTTAGTTGCTCAACGCGAAGAACCCATTAATATAGCTTTTGCTAAATCGCATCCGCGCTTTAAGCTCTCTCCTGAGGTAAACGAAGAAGGCTATAATGCTTTTTTGTCTGTACCTGTGGTTCATCAAAAAAAAGTACTGGGCGTTATTGTTGTTCAACAAAAAATGGCCCGTGTATTTAGCCAAGATGAAGAGTCGTTTTTAATAACGCTTTCTGCTCAACTTGCTTCACAATTGGCTCATGCCGAAATTAAAGAAGTACTTCGCCAAGACGAGTCATCTCATCAAACATCCGTTTTAAAAGGTGTATCTAGTGCGCCGGGTATAGGTATAGGTACCGCATTTGTACTTTTACCAAAACTTGACTTTAAATCAATTGAGCTCCAAAAAAATAGTGATGTGACTGAGCAGCGTCGCCTGTTTACGCAAGCCGTGGCGGCTACACGTAAAGAGTTTAATACGCTTTCGATGACGTTGAGTGACTCTATTCCTCAAGAGGCATTAGCCGTATTTGATGTGTATCAACAGTTATTAGATGCTAAAAGTTTAGGTCACAATGTAGAGGTTCAGTTACTCGAGGGATGGTGTGCAAAAAGCGCACTTAAAATTGTGATTGAGCGTCTAATTTCGCAATTTAATGCGATGCAAGACCCATACATAAAAGAGCGTGCTGTTGATGTGAAAGACATTGGTTTACGCGTATTACATCACTTAGTTAACACTGAACACGCAGTAAAAGATTACCCAGCAGATACCATATTAATTGCAAATACATTAACCCCCGCGATGCTTGCTGAAGTACCAAAAGGGCATTTAGCAGGGGTTGTTAGTGTTAATGGTTCTGCCAATAGTCATGCATCTATTTTGACTCGCGCAATGGGGATCCCCGCTATTTGGGGGATAGAAGATTTACCATTACTTCAATTTGATGGTAAACCAATGATATTAGATGCGTTTGCAGGGCGTTTGTATATCTCACCCTCGCAAATGTTATTAGACGAGTACGCAGACTTACAACATCAAGATAACCTGTTAAATAATCGTTTTTTAGCAGAGCAAGAGTACGAGTCTATTACCTTAGATGGCGAACACGTCAGTTTATTGTTAAACGCAGGGCTAGAATTAAAAACAGATCAAAACAACGCACATGTGTGCGACGGCGTCGGTTTATACCGTACTGAAGCGTGGTTTATGCAAAAAGGCCAGTTTCCTTCTCAGTTAGAGCAAGAAAATTGGTATCGAGAAGTGCTCACCAGTTATTACCCAAACGCCGTCGTGATGCGTACGCTCGACATTGGCGGCGATAAAGTGCTCGACTACTTTAATATAACCGAAGAAAACCCATTTTTAGGTTGGCGTGGTATACGTATTAGCCTTGATCATCCCGAGTTATTTTTAGACCAACTCAAAGCAATGCTTAAGGCAAATATCGGTTTAGGCAATTTAAAAATAATGTTGCCGATGATCAGCGGCACAGAAGAAGTAGATGAAGCATTGGGGTTATTTGAACAAGCTTACTTTGAACTAAACGAACACTTTCCTGAGCAGCAAATAGATCGCCCCGATATTGGTATTATGCTTGAGGTGCCTTCCAGTGTGTTTATGTTACCTGAATGGTCTAAAAAGGTAGATTTTTGTTCAGTAGGCAGTAACGACTTAACACAATATTTGTTGGCGGTAGATAGAGCCAACGCACGTGTTGCTGAGCTTTTTAATCCTTACCACCCCGGGGTGCTTAGGGTTTTAAGTAAAATAGCCGATGAGTGTGAAAATTATGAATTACCCTTTAGTTTATGTGGTGAACTAGGGGGGGACCCGGAGGGAGCCATATTGCTAATAGCTATGGGATATAGACGACTGAGTATGAACTTATCGTCTTTAAATAAAGTGAAATGGGTGCTTAGGCGTTTAAGCGTTGCCGACATGGAACAGTTATTAAGCGAGTGCTTAGCACAATCAACAGCTAAACAAGTTTTGCGTTTAACGCGCAATTTTATGTTAGAGCATAATTTAGGTGACCTATTTTATACCCCAAAATAAAAGGTGCTTACTTAATTAATTTTAATACGCAGATGCTATTCGTTTTATAATCCTTTACCATATAAGCCTTCAAAAGGCATTTGAGATAACTATGTATGACTTAGGTTTGTTGGTCGCATGTTGCGCACTACTAGGCTGTATTGTCGGTTTTTTAGCAGGATTATTAGGTATTGGCGGTGGGTTAATAATTGTGCCTGCACTGAGCACATTGCTGATTTTATTTAATGTTACATCTGCAGAACATGTTGTGGTTATTTCGATTGCGACCTCTTTGGCCTCTATTTTATTTACTTCTACGTCTTCAGCATTGGCTCATCATAAAAATGATAATGTGCCTTGGCATGTTGCACCTTGGGTTATGACAGGTGTAGCAATAGGGGCTTTAATTAGTGGGTTTGCAGCAAGCTTAATACCAGAGCAGTTACTACGCAGTGTATTTGCAGTGAGTGTTGTATTTATTGCAGCCAGAATGGCGCTATCATCACGTAATAAACCCTCATCAACTAAGTCGATCCCACCAGGGCCTATTTTAGGGTGTATTTCAGCGATTATGGGCGGTCTATCAGGATTGATTGGGATTGGTGGTGGAGCGTTAATTGTACCTCTGCTCAATTACTTCTCCATTGATATAAGAAAAGCCATTGGGTGTGCTGCCGTCTCGGGCATTGTAATCGCCTTATTTGGCTCTATTGGCTACATTAGTGCGGGTTGGAAGGTAACCGACTTAGCACATGGTTTTGCAGGGTTTGTATATTTACCTGCGTTATTTGGTATTGTTATTACATCGTGGTTTGTGGCGCCTTACGGGGCTAAAGCAACTCATTATTTACCTGTTAATACAATAAAGAAAGTTTTCGCGGTACTGCTTGTTGTTATCGCAATTAAAATGGTTTTTAGCTAAAGGTTTATTTTTATGGCACTTGAGTTTCCTCAAATCGATCCAATTATTTTTTCGATTGGACCACTGAGCGTACGTTGGTACGGATTGATGTATTTAATTGGTTTTGCATTTGCGATGTGGTTTGCAAATCGTCAAGCGGCAAAGCCTAATTCTGGCTGGACCAAAGAGCAGGTAAGCGATCTATTATTTTATGGCATGCTAGGGGTAATACTTGGTGGTCGTATAGGTTATGTATTATTTTACCAATTTAGTTATTTTTTAGAAAATCCGCTGTATTTATTCCGCATCGATCAGGGCGGCATGTCGTTTCATGGTGGTACGCTGGGTGTAATTGCATCCGTTGCCATTTTTTCGTGGACACGTAAAAAATCACTTCTACAAGTTGGCGATTTTGTAGCGCCACTAGTGCCAGTGGGATTATTAGCAGGGCGCATAGGTAACTTTATAAATGGCGAACTATGGGGGCGTGTATCAGACGTTCCTTGGGCTATGGTATTTCCAACCGGTGGGCCGCTTGCTCGCCACCCGTCGCAGTTATACGAAGCCTTTTTTGAAGGGCTTGTTTTATTTTTAATTATGCTATGGTTTATTAAAAGACCACGCCCAGCTGGCAGTGTTGGCGGCGTATTTTTACTAGGTTACGGGGTGTTTAGGTTTGGTATTGAATACTTCCGCCAACCAGACGCGCAACTTGGCTTATTTGCCGACTTTATCTCTATGGGTCAAATACTGTCACTCCCTATGATTATAGGTGGTTTAGGGTTATTAATTTGGGCTTATAAAAATCCGCAGCAAGTAACAACAGCAAAGGCATAATAAAAGCATGAAACAATATTTAAAATTATGTCAGCGTATCGTTGACGAAGGTCAATGGGTAGAAAACAAACGAACAGGCACACGTTGCTTAACCGTTATAAACGCCGATTTAGAGTACGATGTAGCAAACAATCAGTTTCCTATGATCACCACGCGTAAAAGTTACTATAAAGCGGCCATTGCAGAGTTGCTTGGCTATTTACGAGGTTACGATAGTGCAGAGCAGTTTCGTAATATTGGCTGTAAAACCTGGGATGCTAATGCCAACGATAACCAAGCCTGGCTTAATAATCCAAACCGTAAAGGTGAAGATGATATGGGGCGCGTTTACGGCGTTCAAGGGCGAGGTTGGCAACGCCCTGATGGTTCAACACTCGATCAGCTAGCAAAAGTAATTAACAATTTAAAAAATGGCATTGATGATCGCGGTGAAATAATCACGTTTTATAACCCAGGTGAATTTGAACTGGGTTGTCTAAGACCTTGTATGCATACACATACGTTTTCACTATTAGGTGATACGCTTTACTTAACATCTTATCAGCGTAGTTGTGATGTCCCGCTAGGGTTGAGTTTTAATCAAATTCAATGCTTTGTGTTGCTTGCTTTGGTCGCTCAAATTACCGGTCATAAACCGGGTAAGGCATATCATAAAATAGCTAATGCTCATATTTACGAAAATCAGCTCGAGTTAATGCGCGATGTGCAGCTTAAACGCGAACCATTTGAATCGCCTAAGCTTACAATTAACCCAAAGATTAAGTCACTAGAAGACATAGAAACCTGGGTCACCCGAGACGACTTTGAAGTAACCGGCTATCAATGCCACGACGCAATTCAATATCCATTTTCAGTATAATAACCGATTAAGGAAAACAACATGAAAGCAGTGATCCCAGTAGCGGGCCTTGGTACACGCATGCTACCAGCCACTAAAGCAATTCCTAAAGAGATGCTTCCTGTAGTAGACCGTCCTTTAATACAATATGTAGTTAACGAAGCGGTATGTGCAGGCATAAAAGAAATTGTACTTGTAACGCACTCAAGTAAAAACTCTATCGAAAACCATTTTGATACCAGCTTTGAATTAGAGGCAACGCTTGAAAAGCGTGTTAAGCGGCAATTACTTGCCGAAGTACAAGCCATTTGCCCTAAAGACGTAACAATAATTCACGTACGCCAAGGTGAAGCAAAAGGGCTAGGTCATGCCATTAACTGTGCAGCCCCAATTATTGGTAACGAACCATTTGTGGTTATTTTACCCGATGTGATCATAGACGACGTTGAAAGCGATCTTAAAAAAGACAACCTCGCCGAGATGATCGCTCATTTTGAACAAACAAAACAGAGCCAAATAATGGTAGAGCCTGTACCAATGCAGGAAGTTGATAAGTTTGGAGTAGTGGATTTAGGTGGCACCGAAATAGCGCAAGGTGAAAGCTCGCCTATTGTTAGCATGGTAGAAAAGCCACCGGTTGACGAGGCACCTTCAAACCTAGCCGTGGTTGGGCGTTATGTGTTGAGTGAAAATATTTGGCCGCTACTTGCAAAAACTCCACAGGGTGCTGGCGATGAAATTCAGCTTACCGATGCTATTGCCATGCTTATGCAAAGTGAAAAAGTAGATGCGTACGCAATGAAAGGCCGAAGCCACGATTGTGGTAGTAAAATTGGTTATTTAAAAGCAACCATTGAGTTTGCACTTCGTCGTGATGAATTTGCCGATGAGCTAAAAACGTTTATTAAAACACTCATATAACCGTTTACATTAAATCAGCAAAAGGCGCCTAATTAGGCGCCTTTTTTATTGTTTTTTGCATAATTTGTTTTTTTAATGTAAAAATTAGAATAGTTTTGATTACTTTACAGACATAATGTAATTTATGTTGTAATGTTTATTTTAAGTGGCATTAAAATTGTATTGAAAAGTGTTCTCATGGAGGAGTCAAAAAAACATAAGCCTATTGAATTAAATACGTTTATGTTCATAAAGGGCTTGGTTATGGCTCGAAAACTTAAAGTAAGGTTAAACGCTTTCTAAAGAGGATGTTTAATTGAAATGTAAGTGTTATTACACTGCTTTCAGGACAGCGAATAAATGTTAATAAATAATAAAAACATAACAGGATTACTTTTAAGCCTGCTGATACTGCTATTTGGTACAGCATGCTCGACTACACCTGAAGTAAAGTCAGTCCCCACACCTGAAAAGCAAACCAATTCGCCCGTGTATGTACCTATTACTGCATTAGAGCTTGCTCAGTTAAAAGATGCAGCATTGCAATGGCAGCAAGCCAGAGCAGGTATAGAGCGTATTTTAAAGCTAGAAAAAGAAATTACCTACCTGGTTAATCACATAGATATTATTAACAGTAAAGCAATAGCTCAGTCTAATCAGCCTAAAAGCAACTCGTACAGCACGCGAACAATTCACAATCAGCAAGCTGCAAGGTCACGTAGCCAAAATGTTAACCAATACAGAAACAAAAAACAGACAGTTAAGTTTAATACACCAAGGCATATTTTTGCTTTGCAAGTAGCTTCGGTTGATTCAGAAAAAGACATAGCAAAAGCGTGGAAAGAGCTAAATACTAAAGCCGCACCTTTATTCAGAAAAAAAATACTGACCAATGTTGAAACCGCAAAAATAAATAAAAAAACGTTTTATAGGCTTAAATTAGGATCGTACCAAAATTTAAAAAATGCCAAAGCAGACTGTGAAGTATTTAAAGTATACAAGCTCGAGTGCATAGTCAGTAACTACACAGATAAACCAGTAAAGCTGTAGTTAAAATAGAAACTTGCTAAAAAATTATTTATCCATAAAATACCTCACCATAGTCAAAAGGGTGGTAGGTAAAAAGTATGGTTATTAAAAAGGAATTTATTAATACATTATTTTGTATTGGGTTTGTGTTGTACCTAACTGCGTGCAGCTCAGCAAAAAAGGTACAACCAAGTTTAGCGACATCAAATACCGTTCTTATTTCAAATACTGACTTACAAGCACTTAAGCAATCGGCTAAAGAGTGGAAAACAGTTGAGCCCAAAGTTAACGATTTGCTTGAATTAGAAGGCCAGCTTTCAAAGTTGACGACTCGCTTAAAAGCCATTGACGAGACCAATGTGGCCCAGGAAAACACCGCTTTAACACCCCCTGCAACAGAAAGTATTTTAAAAAGTGATCAGGCTTTTTTTGCTATTCAGGTGGCAGCATTTAATAGTGAAGCTAAATTAAACACGGAACTGGCTAATTTAAAACGTAAAATACCTGCGTTTTTTAACACTAATTTAGTGGTCAATATTGAAACTAAAGTAATAAAAACCAATACATTTTATCGTTTAAAGTTAGGCGCATATAAAACAAGTAAACAGGCAACAACCGATTGCGAAGCATTAAAACAGCAAAAAGTGAGTTGTTTTGTCACCTATTACACGCAGCAAAAACCACAAACAACCCTCTAGGCATAATAATTGCTTAGTCTCTTGTATGATCACAAGAGGATGGCAACTATGCGCCTTTTACTACCCTTATTATTAATTAACTTGGCTGGGTGCACTTTAATTCCTGAACCCGAGTCAAGTGTGAGCACGTATGCCCCAAAAGCAGCAATGGCGCCTTTTACAGTAAGTGACTACGTGCACAACTTAACTGTGCAATTAAGTCATTTAAAGGGCCCATTAAGCAACAATACTCGCATAGGGGTTAGTAGCTTTTACTTTGCAGATGCGCTCGATTCTAAGCTAATGACGCAACAAGCGTCGGGCTTAAGCCAACAAATACAAGAAAGTATACTCACTAAAATGACGCAAATGGGTTATCACACGGTCGAATACCGCTTAGCTAATAATCTACACTTATCTCATAACGCCGATAGTGCGTTAACGCGTAATTTAGAACAGCTACGAGAACGCCAAAATATTGACCTTATAATTACAGGCACTGTTACACGCCAACAGCATGCATACATTGTCAATGCGCGTATGGTTAACATTAGCAACAAACAAGTTTTATCTGCTGGCAGTACCGAGATCCCAATCAATGTAATGTGGGGTAATGAAAAAATTCAGCAGCGCGATGGTTTACTTTATCGCAGTGAATATTAACGAGGAGCACACAATGAGAAACTTATTAATCACGCTATGTTTGCCATTAGGGTTTGGCTGTTCGCAAATAACGAACACAACTAGCACCGACTCAGCGGTTGCGCAAAGTAACCAAGCACCGCTGCTGGCTTCAAGCCAACGTAAAGTAAGTGCTCCGGTGAATCATGATAATGTGTTTCAGTCGGGGTTAGCTCAGCAAACCAACTACACTAAATCGACGCCGCCAATGCATAAAAATATAAACCATTATGTACGCGGAATAATGCAAGACATGGTCGAAAACTTACAATACGTTAATGACAAAACACCGCTAGCGGTATCAAGCTTTGTATTTTTAGACGACGATTACAGTAATGGCAGTTTATTAGGGAATCAAATTGCAGAAAGCTTTATGCACGAGCTCCATAATTTTGGTGTACCGGTCATTGATTTTAAAACCACCGATTATGTTCGTGTAACGCAAACCGGCGACTTTGTATTTAGCCGCGACTACCTAGAGCTCGACCCAGAGCAAAACTTTCAATACGTATTGGCTGGCACATTAGTAAGCCATCAAGGCGGAGTTTTAGTAAATGCACGAATTGTTGGCTTAACCAGTAAGGCTGTTGTTGGTTCGGCACAAGGGTTTTTACCCCAATCAGTGATTGATGCATTAAATGGCAACTACCGTACCGATGGCATTATGCTAAAACAAGTGAGTGAGTGAGGTGAGTATGGGCTTTACATTAAACACCAATTTACACACGCTTTTGCTAGTAGGGCTAGTCGTTGCTCTATCTGGTTGCTCGCTAACACACCACCATGTGCATGATTCAAATACACACACAGCAACGCAAGCAAGTAACGACTACATGCTAAATGGTGATTACGATGCACAAACACACAAGCAAACTGTGCAGCTAGATAATGATTACGATGCGTCAAAACCTTTTAAGCCAATAAAGCATCATAAAACGCTTGTTAATTACGTAGAGCAAATGGCATTAGACTTAGTTGACACACTCGAGTACGACGCAGAAGCCGATACACAGGTTAATATTGCTGTAAGCACATTGGTAAACCTTGACTCGTCACTCAATAAAAGTAACCAGTTGGGTAACCAAATATCAGAAACACTTATTCATCAACTACAAAAGTTTGGTTACAGTGTGGTTGATTTTAAAACCACCAACACAATAGACGTAAACAGACGTGGTGACTTTGTGTTTTCGCGAAATATTAAAAAGCTAAGTGAAGAGCACATGGCAAGCCATGTATTAGCAGGCACTTTAATTTACAGACAAAATGGCGTAGTGATAAATACACGCGTTATAAATGTTAACACCAAACAGATTGTGGCCAGCAGCCGAGAGCTTATTCCGCATTATGTGCTAAGCAAAGAAGACATATATTTATCAAGTAATTAACTCAAACTCCCATTGATTTAAACCTTGATATTAAAAATCAGATGCCGTTATAATTTAACCCTAACACACCGCTGTGGCCTCTTAGTTAAATGGATATAACGGCCCCCTCCTAAGGGGCAGTTGCAGGTTCGATTCCTGCAGGGGCTACCAATTAAATCAATGAGTTACGTATTTTGTTTTTTCTTTCGCTTGTTCTTATAGCACATTTGCAGCATCGTAAATTGAAATATAAAGAATTTAGTGCTGTACTTTTATTAAAATAGCCAAATTACATTCAGGCTGCTTTGTGCCAATTGAGGACACTCATAACCTTAGTCACTTGTTATTTTTTGCTGTTTCTGACTAGCAAATACACTCCAAAAATTACTAAACATATTCCAATTCCTGCTGATAAATAAACGTGAAAATAAAATTTATCTGGGTTGTCTGCCAATGTAACTAATACTTCTTTGCTTCTATGTTTATGAATGATGCCTTTTTCTTCTGCCAAAAAAAACCAGAGAACAAAAAACGCTCCGATAGCAATTATGAAGTAAGATTTGAAATCACTTTCTTGGTTGCCCATTTCAGCTTCTAATTCGCTGAGAACTTCATCACTAGACCTTTCTGGTTTAGAAAGTTCATCTTGAAGCCGTCTGTAGTTCTCAGGAAATTTTTCACTATCAATGCTATCCAAAGCTTCGTACAGCTCTTTTAAGGAGTATTTTGAATAGTCTATTTTTTTACTCAAAACAACCTCTGAAAAATATAACGCCGCAATAAACGGCTAAGTAATAGTTGGCTAAAATGTGAAGCGAAGCGAAACCGAGCCAACTGTTACGTGTCCGCTATTTAATTGCCTTGTATGGATAATAAACCCATAAATTAATTAATACTTTAACCTAGTTCGGGTAATGTGAGGCCCAAGCTTTGGCTGCAACCAAAGCCTTTTATACAGTAGTTCGATTGA